>NZ_JACOPQ010000009.1 GCF_014287675.1 Lawsonibacter faecis
AGGACCATCGCCCCGCCCTCCTTGCAGAAGTCGTTGAGCATATCCACTATGACCAGCGCCGCGTCCTTTACCTCAAAGTTCTTGCCGTCGTCCACAAAATGTTCTGCAAAGCCTTTCATGCCTTTTCCTCCGTTCAGTCAGTCGGCCCGCTCCCTCCGCGGACAGGCGCCGCGCTTCCCGCATCCGGCCCCGCCCGGTATCGGTTGCCGTCCTCTGTTCCTTCTAATCATAGCATAAACCCTCCCCTTAGGGTAATGTCAAGAATTACTTGTGTAATTTATACATATAATTCGTTTCTGAGCGTTCATTTTTGTGCTTAATTTCGTGAACCCATTGTATTTCAACCGTTTCCGGTTTTTGGACACTCCACCCGGAACGCGGCATTTCCACCCCTTAACGCAGCCGCGGCCCGTCTTTTGGCCACAAGTTCCCGCCCCATAAAGGCACGGCCGGACGCGAAAAAACGCGTCCGGCCGATTTTTCTGTGAGCGCAAAATTTTTGGCATGCCGTTTGATGGCAAAACTGTTTACACTAATTTCGCCGGGTCCACCGACTCCAGCCAGGCCACCGCGGCGGCGGACACGGTGCGCAGCGCATTGTCGCCGAAGGGTGTGTCCAGTCCGGCGGAGGCCATCAGGCCGTTGAAGGTCTCGGTACCCGCCAGCCGCACCAGGGCGAGGTAGCGCCGCCAGGCTGAATCCCGGTCGGCCTGCATGGCGGCCCAGAACTCCAGCGCCGCCGTCTGAGCCAGGCAGTAGTCGATATAGTAGAAGGGCCGCTCGTAGATATGCATCTGCCGCTGCCAGCCGTGGGCGTCGCCGTAGAAGGGGATCTCACCCAGCTTCATCCATGGCATGTAAGTTCCCAGCAGTTCCTTCCAGATTCCGTGCCGCCGGGCGGGAGTCATGTCGGGATTTTCAAAGACGATGTGCTGGAAGTGGTCCACCATGGTGCCGTAGGGGATGAAGGTCAGCGCGTCGGAGAGGTGCTTATAGCGGAATTTGTCCGCGTCGGGGCCGAAGAAGCCCTCCGCCCAGGGCCAGGCGAAAAACTCCATGGACATGGAGTGGATCTCGCAGGACTCCAGGGTGGGGCTGCGGTTCTCCAGGGGCACCATATCCCGGGCAGTGTAAGCCGCGAAGGCGTGGCCCGCCTCGTGGGTGATGACCTCCACGTCCCCCTGAGTGCCGTTGAAGTTGGCGAAGATAAAGGGACTTTGGTAGTCGGGAATCTCGGTGCAGTACCCGCCTCCGGACTTGCCCGTACGGGAGAGCACGTCCATCAACTCGTTTTCCAGCATAAAGTCGATAAACTCCGCCGTCTCGGGGGACAGCTCATGGTAGAACTTCCGGCCCATCTCCAGGATATCCCCGGCGTCTCCCCGGGGCGCGGCGTTGCCGCCCCGGTAGAAGAGGGCGTTGTCCGCGAAGTTCAGAGGGTACTCCTTCCCCAGCCGCCCGGCCTGGAGGCGCACCACCCGGTCCGCCACGGGCACCAGATACTTCACCACCGCCGAGCGGAACTTCTCCACATCCCCCTGCGTATAGCAGTTTCGGCCCATGCGGTAGTAGCCCAGCTCAATATAGTTCTCATAGCCCATCTTCCGCGCCTGGGCGGTGCGGACCTTCACAAGCCGGTCGTAGAGGGCGTCCAGCTCCTCCCCCTTCTCCTGATAGAAGCGGCCCTCGGCCTCCCAGGCCGCGCGGCGGCGTGAATCGTCGGGGTCCTGCTTGAAGGGGGTGAGCTGGGAGAGGGTATACACACCGCCCTCAAAGGGAATTTGGGCCGAGGCGATGAGGTTGTTGTACTCAATGACCAGGGCGTTCTCCTCCTGCAGCTCGGCCACAATGGCGGGGTCGAAGGTCTTGAGCGCGATCTCCAGGTCCAGGAACATCAGCGCGCCGTACCTGGCCTCGAACTCACCCCGGTAGGGGGAGGCGAGCAGCGCCTTCTGCCAGCCCTGTTCCGCCTCCTTCAGCAGGGGCGTCTGCTCGGCAAGCAGCCGGACCTCCCCATCGTAGAACTCGTCCCTGGTGTCGATGGTGTGGCGGACATAGGAGATGGCGTCGGCGGTCAGCAGGGCGCTCTCCACCGCCTGCATTCCCAGGAACGCCGCGTCGGCGGCGGCAAAATCCGCCGCGCCTTTCAGCTGCGCCGTATACGCCGTAATCGTGGCCCTGACCGCCTCAAAATCCGGGCGGATATACTGCATCTCGGAAAATTTCATATGGTTTCCTCCTTCAGTGAAAAAAATGAATTTGCATACGCAGCACGGCGGGAGTATCCGGCCGTCTCCGCCGTCAGAAAAACGTCAGCTGCCTGTCGCCGTAGCCCTTCTGGTAGGCGGAGACGATGTGCTTCATCTCGCACAGCAGCCCCAGCTCCCCGCACCTTGCGGAAAAGCGCTCCCAGAGGCGCCGGGCGTTGGGACTGGCACAGCGGTAGCGGTCGCCGTACTGCCGGAGATACCGGGCGGACAGGTTTTCCCCCGGAAAGAGCCGGTCCAGCTGGGCCAGAAAGTGACTCCTCTGGCCGCCCCGCATGGTCATGCCAAAGGCGGGGTAGACGAATTTTGCCCCCGCCTCCGCCGCCGCCTCCGCCACTGCGAGGACGCTGCCCACGCTGTCCTCCAGGAAGGGGAGCACCGGCATGAGGAGGACCCCCGCGAAAATGCCCGCGTCGGAGAGCGCCCCGACGGCCGCCAGCCGCCGGGTGGGGGACGGAGCCCGGGGCTCGATTTTCGCGGCCAGGGCGTCGTCCGTGGTGGTAACGGTGATTTTGCAGATCACCGGCGAGTGGGCCCGGATAAACTGCAGTAAGTCGATATCCCGTACGATGAGGTCGCTCTTGGTGGCGATGGCCACGCCGAACTGGTACGCATCGATTAGCTCCAGGGCATGCCGGGTCAGCTTCAGCTCCTCTTCAAAGGGGTTGTAGGGGTCGGACATGGAGCCGGTGCCGATGATGCCCGGCTTCACCTTGCGCTGGAGGTCGTCCCGGATGATGGCCAGGGCGTTCTCCTTGGCCCGCACCCGGTCGAACTCCTCCACGCCGTAGCATTCGCTGCGGCTGTCGCAATAGATGCAGCCGTGGCAGCACCCCTTATAGATATTCATGGTGTGGTCGGTCCCGAACCACGCGGTGGACTGATTGCGCAGGACCAGATGCTTTGCGGGGATGTACTCCACAGCCGTCCCTCCCTGCGGTTGATTCAATGACTCTATGATACCATATCGACGGGCCGGCGTAAACTTTTTCGGCGGCCACTTCTCTCCGCTTCCGTTTTTTCCTATCTGTTTTGCCCGGCGGGCCTCACATTTATAAATAGAAAGACCATCCCCGTCCACCGGGGAAACAGGAAGGGAGCATCAATATGGGAAAAAATCTTGAGATCGTGCAGAAATCCTACGCGCGCGGGAAGGCCGGGGATATGCCCGGCCTGGTGGCGGATCTGGCGGAGTTCGGCTCCTGGACCGAGATGGAGGGCGCGCCCTACGGCGGCACCTACATCGGCCCCAGAGAGGTGCTGGAGCAGGTTTTCGACCCCATGGGCCGGGCCTGGGACCCCTTCGCCTGCCAGCCCGAGGAATTTGCGGAGTGCGGGGACACCGTGCTCATGACCGGCTGGTACTTTGGCAAGAACCGCAAGACCCAGAAGGAGTTTCGCTGCCGTGTGGCCCATGTGTGGAAGTTGAAGGACGGTAAAATTGTCAATTTCGAGCAGTTCACCGATACCCGGGTCATCGCCGACGTTATGGAGGGCTGAGCCACAGGAGGCGCAGCATCCGGTTTGCAGCGTGAAAACAATCGGCCTGGGACCGCGTCCGCCGTCAGCGCGGTC
This sequence comes from Lawsonibacter faecis, assembly GCF_014287675.1. GTDB lineage: Bacteria > Bacillota > Clostridia > Oscillospirales > Oscillospiraceae > Pseudoflavonifractor > Pseudoflavonifractor faecis. The sequence continues at coordinate 3,843 of NZ_JACOPQ010000009.1, forward strand.
ATTTTTATCCTGCGGCCTATCTTTATTTAAATATCAAATGAAAGCCCGCGTCTTCTGACGCGGGCTTTCATTTGATTCCGTCGGTTTTACTGTTTCAGCAAAACGGTACAGGAGTCCTGGTCCCAGTCCACATCCAGTCCGAATTGCTCGGAGAAGAAGCGGATGGGGACGTAGGTGCGGCCGCGGAGCACCTCGCTGGGGGCCTCCAGGGCGCAGGCCTCGCCGTTCACTTCGGCCCTTGCTGAGCCTATCTCCACGCGGACGGTCACGCCGTCCCGAGTGCATACGGCAAGGTCCCGGCCGTCCTCATTCACCCACTCCACCGTGAAGCCCAGGGCCTCGGAGATATTGCGCAAAGGGACCATCACCCGCTGGTTTTTGGCGTAGGGCGGGTCGTCGAAGGAGATATACGCCCCGTCCAGGGTGGCATAGCATCTGTCCCCCGGGAACGCCGCCGCAATGGCGGCGTCTATATCGGCGTTTATATAGGAAACCTCCTTCTCATTCAACACGCTGGAACCGTCGCCGCCTACGGCCATAAGACGCAGCTGCATACCGTCCCGGCCAGGGTAGGCTTCCATCCGGCCGTAGGGCACCGGAATAATATCCTGATACGGGGGAATCGTGTCCAGCGGCGTAAAGTAAACGCCGTCGTCGCTCACCAGGAGACTGCCGCCCTCCAGCCGCAGGACGTATCCGCCCGCATACACGCCGCCCTCCAGAGGCGGTTTTTTGAGGCTGCCGGCCTCGACCGGGATGGACTCCAAATCGGTCTCCTCCCAACGCTCCCCGTCCTCGGAGGCAAAGACGGCCGGGGCGGACAAGCCGCTGTCCGGGTCCGTGGCCTGCACCTGGGCGTAGCAGATCCCGCCGTGGCACCCGACCCGCAGGACCTTGCTGCCAAAATCGTACTGCCTCACCTGGTCGTAGTTCTCATCCAGGAAGAAGACCTTGGTGTTGGCAGCGCTCTCGGCGTACAGGTCCGGGCCGAAGTGCGCCACATCCTGACAGACCAGATATTCCGTGCCGGTCCAGACGAATTGTAGCTCCCGCCTCCCCTCCAGCGAGACGCTCGTCCAGCAGTCCGCGCTCTCCAGCAGCCAGTCCCTGTCGCCCACGCTGAACCAGTGGAGGCCGTCCACCGTGGCAAGGCTGTCACGCTGGTATGCGCCTATCCGGACGAAGCCCCGCCCGGTGGAGGCAAAATAAGGATGGGCCCTCATGCCGGTTGTTCCCTCCGAGAAGCTCACCTCCTCGCCGTCGGGCACCTGCGTCCAGTTGACTCCGTCATAGGAGCAGCGCCCCCGTCCCATCCCGCGGCTGTTGACCTCCTGCTGAAGAATGACAGTCCCGTCGCTGTAGAACCTCCGATAGACAATACCCGGCCCCTCGAAATTGTTCTCCCAGTCTGCACGGGTAAAGCTGTGCTCCACGCCGTCCACGGCGGCGTAGCCCGTACCGTTCTCATAGCGGATGGACTGCACCTCGCCGTCAAAGGCCACGGAGCTGAGGATCGTATAATTCTCGTCCAAAACCGTGACCAGCCTGTTGCGGGGGTTGGGCGGTCTCATATTGTGGGTCTGCCGGGGATCGCCCTGGATGCTCTGGCGCATCAGGTACTCGGTCCCGGTCCAGAGGAGCTGATAGCTTCCGCCGCACAGTCCGTTGGTGATATAGCCGGCGTTCTCCTCAAACCACGGCTGATTAATGATTTTCATCTGCGTCCAGAGCTTTCCGTCATCGGAGGTATAGGCGAACTTGCACTGGTAGCCGGTGAGAAAGTAGTCCCGGCCGGTGTACTGAACGTCCTGAATATCCGTGAGGCCGGTGTCGTAAACATAACCGTCGGCCAGGTACCAGGATTTTCCCCGGTCGCTGGACCAGAGCAGCCGCAGGGTGTCCGCCTCCCGCTGTGTTCCCACCCAGACAGGGCCGTCTTTGGTCAGGATATTCACATCACCCTCCGCCGCCAGGGCGGGAGAGGCACAGAGAAGCAGGGCGAGGGTCAGGAGCAGCGGGAAAATCCGTTTATACATATTAATTACCTCCCATTTGGCACACAGCGGGAACGGACAGAGGGGACGGCGGCAGGGGCGGAGCCCTGCCCTGCGGCGTGGTGCACATGACGGGTTGTGAAGCGGCAGCGGCAATGCGCCTGTACAGCGGAACTTCCGCAGAAAAGCGGGAGGCCCGGCCTGAAAGGCCGGGCCGGGTGGAGCGGGCGGCGGCGCGCCCTACATGGTAGTATCGGTTCTGAGCCGGGAAACGTTACACTATTTTTCGTCCAGCACGTCCTCAATAAGGAAGCGGGGGCGGCCCTTGGTCTCCAGATAGATCTTGCCGATATACTCGCCGATGACCCCCAGGGAGAGGAGTATCAGCCCGCCGATGGCCCAGACCGAGCACATGACGCTGGCCCAGCCCAGGATGGTATGCCCCATGGCCCAGCGGACGATGGAGTAGACCAGCATGGCGATGGCGATGATAAAAATCAGGAAGCCCAGCATGGTGATATACCGGATGGGCTTGGTGGAGAGGCTCGTGATGCCCTCCATGGCGAAGGAGAGCATCTTTTTGAGGGGGTACTTGCTCTCCCCGGCGAAGCGCTCTCCCCGCTCATACTCCACGGTGGTGGTGGTATAGCCGATCATGGGTACGATGCCCCGGAGGAAGAGATTGACCTCCCTGAACTCGCTGAGACCCTCCAGGGCCCGGCGGGACAGAAGGCGGTAGTCCGCGTGGTTGAAGACGGTCTCCGCACCCAGAAAGTTCATCACCCGGTAAAAGCCCTCTGCGGTGAAGCGCTTGAAAAAGGTGTCCTTCTCACGGGAGGAGCGCACGCCGTAGACAATGTCGCACCCGGCATGGAACTTGTCCACCATGGCGTCCACCGCATCCACGTCGTCCTGAAGGTCGGCATCCATGGAGATAGCCATGTCGCACAGGTCCTTCGCCGTCATCAGCCCCGCCAGCAGGGCGTTCTGGTGGCCCCGGTTGCGGGTCAGGTTCACGCCGGAAAAGATATGGTCGGCGGCGTGAAGTTGGGCAATCAGCTCCCAGGTGCGGTCCCTGGAGCCGTCGTTGACGAACATGATTCTGCTGTCCCTGGAGATTTTGCCCGCGCCCACCAGGCTCTCCATCTTGGCCTTCAGGCGCTTGGAGGTCTCGGGCAGGACCTCCTCCTCGTTGTAGCACGGGACGACGATATAGAGTATGTCATTCATCCTTTGATTTTCCTCCAAACATCGGGATTTCCAACGCCCCGCAGATGCGTATCAGCACATCGAGGGAGGGTTTTTTACGTCCGCTTTCGATCTCTGCAATAAAGGGCTGGGAGACCTCCACCAGCTTCGCCAGCGTCCCCTGGCTAATCCCCTTTTTTACCCGTGTTTCCCGGATTAATGTCTTATAGTCGGTCATATGTTTCACCTCTTACCGCTATTATAGCTGATAGCAATACCCTTTTCATCAATAGCTTTTAGCTATCTGCTTTTGCCTGTGCGGGGAAATCCTCGGCGCCGACGAGGAGTACCGCCGCCTGGAAAAGGAGTGCGGGGACTTGTGGGCGCGCTGGACGAATTCCCCCGGGAATAAAAAAGGCCGCCCACAGGGCGGCCTGGGAAACGATTGGATGGCTCGCCGCACACGGACGGGTCACAGCGGCGCTGCGGCAGGGCGAAGGGGCGGAGCGCAGAACACTGCCGGGGCGGCCTGCGGCGGCGCTACTCCTCCAGCTTTCGCCGCAGGTGCTCCATGGCCTTTTTCTCAATGCGGGAGACCTGGACCTGGCTGACTCCCAGAACACGGGCGGTCCTGTCCTGGGTCAGGTTTTTGAAATACCGCAGGAGCACCACGCTCCGCTCCCGCTCGGGCAGGTCGTCGATGGCGGCCCGGAGGGCCACCCGCTCCACAATGCCATCCTCCATGCCCTCGGTGCCCAGGACGCTCTCAAGGGTGAAGCCGTCCCCGGTCTCCATCTGGAGGGAGGCCACCGGGGCGTTGGCCTCCTCTGCGGCGGCGATCTCCTCCACCTCCAGACCGGTCTCCTCCGAGAGCTCTGAGAGGGACGGCTCCCGCCCCAGCTCCGCCTGGAGCCGGTCCCGGGCGGTGCGGATGCTGCCCGCCCGCTCCTTAAGGCCCCGGCTCACCTTCACCGCGCCGTCATCCCGGAGGAAGCGGCGGATTTCGCCGGCTATTTTGGGCACGGCATAGGTGGAAAACTGACAGCCGAAAGCGGGGTCGAAGCCCCGGACCGCCTTGAGAAAGCCCATGCAGCCGAGCTGATAGAGGTCGTCGGGGTCCACGCCCCGGCCGTAGTACCGGCGCACAATGCTCCAGATGAGGCCCGCGTTCTCCTCCATCATCCGCTCACAGGCGTCGTTGTCCCCCTGCCGGGCCGCGTCCAGCAGGGACAGGGTATCCGGCATGGTTACACCGCCCCGCCGCTCAGGCGGCGGGAGATGCGCCGGCGCATGGTAACGGTGGTCCCCTTTCCGGGTACGGAGCGGACCCGCAGGTTGTCCATAAAGCTCTCCATAATGGTGAAGCCCATGCCGGAGCGCTGCTCGTCTCCGGTGGTGAAGAGTGGCTCCCTGGCGCGGTCCACGTCCTCAATGCCCACGCCCCAATCGCGGATGACGATCTCCAGTACATTGTCCGCAAAAATCCGCAGCTTCATGGACACCTTGCCCAGGGTGTCCGGGTAGGCGTGGACAATGGCGTTGGTCACCGCCTCGCTGACGGCGGTCTTTACGTCGTTCACCTCATCCAGGGTGGGGTCCAGCTGGGCGGCGAAGCAGGCGGCCGCCGTCCGGGCGAAGCCCTCGTTGGCCGAGCGGCTGAGAAAGGTAATGGCGGCTTCATTGACGGGTTTCATATGTAGTCCTCCTTATATGGCGGCAGGGGCGGCGCCCCTGCCCTGCGCTCTGACTGCGGCGCGGCGTCCGCCCCGGACGGCCGCGCTACGACTCAAATTTCACGATGCGCTCCAGGCCAGCGGCCCGAAGCACCTTGCCCGCCTGGGCCGGCACGTTGCGCACGGTCATCTGGCCGCCCAGCTCTCCCACGCGGCGGAAGGCCCGCAGTATCACCGCGATGCCGGAGCTGTCCATGAAGGTGACGCCGGAGAGATCCAGCGCCAGACGCCTGGGAAGCTGGGCGTCCACCTGACGGTCCATCTCCCGCATAATCTCCCCCGCGCCGTGGTGATCCACCTCACCGGATATTGTCAAAACCATTTCCCGGTCCGCGCCGGTACAGGTCACTGCCATAGCTTGTCCCCCCTATGAAACTGAAAAACAGTGCTCCGCACCGTTTTTCGCGCGCATCGCCCTTTTCCGGGGACGCGCAGGATGATAAAAAATCGCCGTATACCATTTTCTGGTATACGGCGATTATAGCCCATTTCCGATTCAGTTTTTGTCGAATGCGCTAACCCGGCCACGAAAATTCCGTAAAGACCCACTTATCCCCCACAAGCTCGTAGGGGAAGTCCAGAACAACGGGAACCGGGGCTGTGGAGGGATCGCCATAGACGAGGGAACCCTCCATATGGTAGTTTAGCTTGGTATCGCTCAGCCGCTGCACCTGCTCCGTACCGTAGAAAGCGGGATACCCCGCGTCCAGCGGAGTCACATAGAGCACGCCGTCAAACTCCCGGTAGAGGCTGTCTTCGGCGAGCAGATTATCCACAATTTCGTCGGAGAAGAGGGTTTTCAGATAGGTGCGCAGCTCCAGCATCGTGGAGATGCCGGGGTACTCCACCCGGTAATATGTCCACTGGCTGTCCTCCGGGTGGATCTCGTCCTCAAACACGCTGGGAAGGGTCATGCCCGCGAACCAGTTCCACGCCTCCAGCGCGCGGTCGAGCTGAATCCGGATCCGGGCCTCGGGGGACTGGGCGTAGGCCGTGAACGCGCGGTCGTGCTGGAGGCGGTAGACGTTTCCCTGCTTCATCAGCACGTACCAGCCCACGCTCAGATCGTCCTGGGGGGCCACGCCGCACAGCCACATATCCTCCCCCAAGCCCACAAAATAGCCGGGGTCGGCGGAGAGCTCCTCCGCCAGATACCGCTCCGCGGCCTCGCCGCCCCCCTCCGTCTGCGCGGCAGCCCGGCGGGCGATGCGCTCCTTCTGGGCGGCCCAGTCCTCCGGCTCCTGGGAGGGGAAGCAGGCCCCGGCGTACTGGAAGAGGATATCCGCCGCCTCGGCGGGGGTCACGGCGCCGGAGGGGTCCTCATAAAACCAGGCGTTCCCGCCCTCATAGGCCACCGCCGTCACACCGGGGGCATAGTCCGCGAACCAGTAGCTGCGGTCCAAGGCATACAGGTCATAGTTGGAAAATCCGCCCCGGTTCGCCTCGCACCAGGCCAGCGCGGCCTCGTACCGCTCCGTATCGCTCCCGGCGTCGGATGGTGAGGGCGTGGGAGACGGCTCGGCGGGAGGTGCTTCCCCGCCCGCCGTTCCGGTGGGGGACGGGGAAACGGCGGAATTGGTCTCCACCGGGCCGGGCGAGGCGGTTTGGGCCGCTGTCGGCCCGGTGGAGACCGGCGTGGGCAGGGAGGACACGGAGGGCACCGCGGTATTGTCCGCGCCGCCGGGCTGCACCCGGCAGCCGGAGAGGGTCAGCAGAAGCAGTATCAACAGGAAAGCGGTTCGTTTTTTCATCGCCGCCACCTCCATCTGGGCAGAGCTTTTTCCAATCCCGGAGTTGTCTGAAAAACCGGGGTGATTCGAATCTCAAGCGGAGCGTCATATACGCCGTTTTATCGCAGAGCGGCGGGTCGCTCGGACTTATCAGATACACCCTATGCGCAATTGTACCCATCCTTGCCGGTTTTCATCAGTAAGCCGGACAATAAGCGCAGTATGAAGGGCTCAACTTCTCGCTTGACGCGATCGTACAGTGTGCTATCATATACGCATACTGTTAAAAGAGCAAGCATATTTTGTGAACTTTTGTTCAATCCGTATTCCAGTTCCAGCCGGCGTCCCCGTCTTTTTATGATAAACGCTCAAGCGGCTACAAAACCACCCCATGGAGGTGACAAATAATAACAGTCTTATGGAGCGGAGCGATGTCCGCCCCATTTGGGGAAAAGGAAAGGATACGCGGGTGCGCCATTGGCTGTCCCGTGTGCGCCCGGCGCACACGAAGAGAGGCCGCCGGATATCCGGCGGCCTCTCTTCGTGTTGATTATCCATTGATTACATGGCGCTCAGCTGTTCCTCCAGCTTCGCAATCAGGCTCTTGAGCTTCTCCGCGCGCTCCTGCTCCGCCTCCCCGCGAAATCATCATTTCGCGGGGACCCCAATTAATCTAATCTGCACGGGCGGAGTAAATCCGCCCGGCATCAAGGTTTTGGCCTCTCGGAGTCCAAAACGCTTGGACCGCGGCACCCGCCGCGAGGTGGCGGCGGACTCAGGCCAATACGCTGAGCTGTTCCTCCAGCTTCGCAATCAGGCTCTTGAGCTTCTCCGCGCGCTCCTGCTCCGCCGCCACCACATTGGCAGGGGCCTTATTGATAAAGCCGGGGTTTTGCAGCTTGGTCTCCAGCTTTTCCAGCTCGGCCTTGTTTTTGCCCAGTTCCTTCTCCATACGGGCCTTCTCCTTCTCCATGTCCACCAGGTCGCTCATGGGCATGAACATCCGGGCCTCGTGAGTCACGGCGGAGACCATGGCGCCCGCATCCGAAGGGGCCTCGGTCACAATCTCCACCGCGTCGGCATAGGCCAGGCGCTTCAGGAAGGGAATCCCAAGCTCGAAGACGGCCGTCTGGTCGGTAACCACGGTGAGGCGGGCCTTCTTGGAGGGGGGCACGTTCATCTCCGCCCTCCTTGTGCGGACGGCGGAGATGGCCTCCATAACCAGCTCCATAGCCCGCTTCTCCTCGGGGAAGCTGAGCTCCGCGCGGTACTCAGGCCACTTTTGGAGCATGAGGTACTCCCCCTCGTGGGGGAGGGCCTGCCAGATCTCCTCGGTGATAAAGGGCATGAAGGGGTGGAGGAGCTTGAGCATCTCGGTGAGGACGTAGCACAGGACCTGCTGGGCCTGGACCTTGGCCGCCTCATCCCCGCCCTGGAGGCGTGACTTACACAGCTCAATATACCAGTCGCAGTAGGAGTCCCAGATAAAGTCGTAGACCTTCTGGGCGGCCACGCCCAGCTCGTACTTGTCCATGTTCTCGGTGATCTCTGGAATCACGCTGTTGAGCTTGGAGAGAATCCACTTGTCCTCCAGCTCCAGGGCAGAAGGAAGCTCGCACTTGTCGATGGTCAGGTTCATCATCAGAAAGCGGGAGGCGTTCCAAATCTTGTTGGCGAAATTGCGCATGGCCTCGCACTTCTCGGGAAGGAAGCGCATGTCATTTCCGGGAGAGTTGCCGGTGACCAGGTTGAAGCGCAGGGCGTCCGCGCCGTACTGCTCGGCGATCACCAGGGGATCGATGCCGTTGCCCAGGGATTTACTCATCTTGCGGCCCTTCTCATCCCGGATGATGCCGTGGATGAAGACAGTGTGGAAGGGGGGCTTCTTGGTGTGCTCGCAGCCGGAGAAAATCATCCGGGCCACCCAGAAGAAGATGATGTCGTAGGCGGTGACGAGGACGTCGGTGGGGTAGAAATACTGGTAGTCCTCGGCGTTCTCATCGGGCCAGCCCAGGGTGGAGAAGGGCCAGAGGGCGGAGGAGAACCAAGTGTCCAGCACGTCCTCCTCCTGGTGGATATGCGTGCTGCGGCAGTGATCGCACTCAGTGGGATCGGTCTCAGAGACCGTCATGCGCCCGCAATCGTCGCAGGTCCAGGCGGGGATGCGGTGGCCCCACCAGAGCTGGCGGGAGATGCACCAATCATGGACGTTCTCCATCCAGTTTGTGTAGATCTTGGAGAAGCGGTCGGGGACGAACTTGACCTCCCCGTCGTTGACCACCCGGAGCGCTTCCTTCGCCAGGGGCTCCATCTTGACGAACCACTGGGCGGAGATGAGGGGCTCCACATCGGTTCCGCAGCGGTAGCAGGTGCCCACGTTGTGGGTATGCTCGGTGATTTTTTCCAGGAGGCCCAAGGCATCCAGATCGGCCACGATGGCCTTGCGGGCCTCATAGCGGTCCATGCCCTGATATTTGCCGCCGTTCTCGTTGATTTTGCCGCTGTCGTCCAGGACGCGGATGGATTCCAGGTTGTGGCGCACTCCCACCTCGAAGTCGTTGGGGTCGTGGGCGGGGGTCATCTTCACGCAGCCGGTGCCGAACTCCATGTCCACGTACTCGTCGGCCACGATGGGGATCTCCTTGTCCATCAGGGGCAGTATGCAGGTCTTGCCCACCAGGTCCCTGTAGCGGTCGTCATTGGGATTCACGGCCACGCCGGTGTCGCCCAGCATGGTCTCGGGCCGGGTGGTGGCCACGATGACATAGCGGCCCGGCTCGCCCTTGATGGGGTATTTGAGATGCCAGAAGTGGCCGGGCTTCTCCTTATACTCCACCTCCGCGTCGGAGAGGGCGGTGGTGCAGTGGGGGCACCAGTTGATGATGCGGCTGCCCTTGTAGATGAGGCCCTTATTGTACATCTCCACAAAGACGTGGCGGACCGCGGCGGAGAGGCCCTCGTCCATGGTGAAGCGCGCCCGGGACCAGTCGCAGGACGCGCCCAGCTTCTTCTGCTGCTCCACGATTCTCCCGCCGTACTTGGCCTTCCAGTCCCAGACCCGCTCCAGGAACTTGTCCCGGCCCAGGTCGTGGCGGGTGAGGCCCTCCTCGGTGCGCAGGGCCTCCTCCACCTTAATCTGGGTGGCGATGCCCGCGTGGTCGGTGCCGGGGACCCACAGCGCGGCGTAGCCCTCCATCCGCTTGAAGCGGATGAGGATGTCCTGCATGGTGCAGTCCATGGCGTGGCCCATGTGGAGCTGGCCGGTGACGTTGGGCGGCGGCATCACGATGGTAAAGGGCTTCTTGTCCGGGTCCCGGCGGCCCTCAAAGCAGCCGTTTCTCTCCCACATCCCGTAGATGCGGCTTTCGACCTCCTGGGGTTCGTATGTTTTGGAAAGTTCTCTGTTCATTGGTATCACTCCTGTTTCAGCATACTTTGCAGACGCCTGCTCTCCAGTTTATAAAATCTGATCTTCTTTTTCCTGCAGTAATTCAGCAGATAAGCTCTGAATTCCGCCTCCCGTCCATCCGTGAGGCAGGCCTTTGGCAATACCAGCCCCGCCTGCCCCTTAGGAGCGGAAAACCCAATCTCCATCCTGCTGTGGAGCAGGAATATCCGCTCGCTCTCCTCCACCTTGCACAGTTTCCGACAGTCCCAGGTACCGAGTTCAGTTCCGTCTATTTTTAAGTGGCAGAGGTCTCCTTCAAAGACCATCGTCTGAATCTGCCTGTGCCGCTGCTCCGACGGTGTCAGGCCGCTGTAGCGCAGCCACTTCAGCCTGTTCCTCACGGAAAGGCCGCTCCATACATACCACATGGAGCAGACACATACTGCCGCCAAAATGGCGGTGACCACGGTCAGTCTCATATCACCCACCATAAGCCCGACCAACAGGCCCGTAAGACTCAAGCAGAAAAAAACCGTATAGCCGACACATTCCGCCTTGAAGTCCCGCACGTAGGGAATCAGCGCGGATTGCTCCTCAGCGCGCTCAAACTGCGACTGGGTGCCTTCAAATAGAAACAGCTCCACAGTGCACTCCTCCCGACAAAAAACGCCCTGAGCCTCTCGGCTCAGGGCGAACAAAAGTCCGTGGTACCACCTGGGTTCGGGCAGAGACTGCCCGCGCTCAACGCCCATAACGGGGGCTTGCCGCCGGTCCTTACTCCCATTCGGGACCGAAGCTCCGGGACCACCTTCCACGCACCCCCTCGGGAAGCCTTTCACCAACCGGCTCCTCTCTGCGCCTTGCGGGGCGTGTACTCCTTCCCATCGTCGCTTTTCGCTTGATAGTGCTACTTAGTATATCCACTTGTACGCCAATTGTCAAGGGAAAGACAAAATGGACCCTATTTTTATCGCAAGACCCTCCATGCGGTGAACGCCGGGCACAGGACGGCCCAATGACGCCCGGGCAGCGCGGCTATTCTGCCCGGGTGACAACCTCCGCCCAATCTGTTACAATGGAAGCGATATGTTGAAAGGAGCGGGAACATATGTCGAAGATCAAAAACGAGGCCAGGAATCAATTCCCCCTGGTCACCGCCGTCCGGGGCCAGCTGGAGCAGCGGGCCGCGTGGCTCTACCTTCTCTGCGACGAGGGCCGAAAGCGGGGGCTGAACCCCAGGGACTTCGGCTCCGCCGCCATCAGGCGCTGCGGCCTGGGCCAGGGGAGGCACCTGGTCAGGGAGGGGGGCACCGACAGTCTCAAGGGCCTGCGCAAAACCCTCTTCACCAAGCCCGCCCAGTGGATGTTCGAGATGAAGGTCATCCATTCCACCGACGACGAGCTGGAGCTCCACTTCCACTACTGCCCCCTGGTGAAGGCCTGGCAGAAGGCCGGCTGCTCCGACGAGGAGATTAGTATGCTCTGCGACATCGCCATGTGCGGCGACCGGGGCATCGGCGAGGCTTACGGCTGCGAGCTGGACCTGCCCAAGACCATTGCAAACGGCGACGACATCTGCCATCTGCGCTACCACAAGAAATAGACGATTCCGGAGGATAAAATGGACAATGAAATTCTGCTGCAGGAGCCCTGGCTGAGGTGGGCCATCGAAATTCAGAGTCTTGCGCAATGTGGGCTTACTTATACGAAGGACCCGTATGACGCCGAGCGGTATAAGCAGCTCAGGAACATCTCGTCGGAAATGCTGAGCTATAAAACGGGTATTCCCACCGATAAGGTCAAGGAAATCTTCTGCAGTGAGAGCGGGTATCAAACACCGAAGCTGGATACAAGGGCCGCCGTCTTTCAGGAGGGAAGAATTTTACTTGTCCACGAGAACAACGGCACATGGTCCCTGCCCGGGGGTTGGGTGGACGTGCTGGAGTCGGTCGGCTCCAACACGGTGAAGGAGGTCAGGGAAGAGTCCGGCCTGGAGGTAAAGCCGGTGAAACTCATTGCCGTTCAGGACAGAAACAAGCACAATACGCCGCCCTACGCCTACGGGGTGTGCAAGGTATTCGTCCTCTGCGACACCTTGGGCGGGCGCTTTACCAAAAACATCGAGACCACTGAAACCGGTTACTTCTCCATGGATGATCTCCCCCTTCTCGCCGAAGAGAAATGCACAAGGGCGCAAATCCGGATGTGCTTCGATGCATTTGAAAGCCCCCGTTGGGAGACTTTGTTTGATTGACCCAGGCTCTCTCCCTCCGCACCCGGACCAAAGCTAAACAGAAGGAGTACATACGCCTTGAAAACCGTGACCAACCGGACCATCGCCGCCTACTGCCTGCCCCAGTTTGCCGTGGGCCTCTTTACCGCCATGCTGAACAACTACCTCATCTATTTCTATCAGCCCTCCAGAGAATCGGGCTTGCCCACCCTCATCACCCAGGGCACGGTGATTCTGGGCGTCCTGACGGTGGTGGGCTTCGTGAAGGCCATCGGCCATGTCTTCGACGCCGTCACCGATCCGCTGGTGGCCTCCCTCAGCGACAAGAGCCGCAGCCCCGACGGCCGCCGCATCCCCTTTATGAAATGGGCTGCGGTGCCCTTCGGCCTCTCGGCCCTGCTCATTTTTTGTGTGCCCCAGAGTGCGCCCGGGATGGTCAACAACCTCTGGCTGGCCGTGTTCCTCTGGGCCTACTACCTCTTCTACACCCTTTACATGGTCCCCCAGGAGGCCCTTCTCCCCGAGATGATCCCCGCCGAGGGCCAGCGGGTCAACGCCTACACCATGCGCTCCTTCTTCTTCGTCACCGGCAGCGCGGTGGGATACGTCACCCCCCTCATTGTCAGCGGCCTCAAGAAGGCCGGGCTGCCCCCGGTGTGGGCCTGGCGGTGCACCTTCGCCCTCTTCACGGCGGTGGGGATTATCCTGCTGCTGGTGCCCGTCTTCACGATAAAGGAGAAGGATTACGTCCGCTCGGTCCAGCCCACCGTCTCCCTCAAGGAATCCATCAGGCACGCCTTTGCCAACAGGCACTTCCGGGCCGTGACCCTGGGGCAGCTCCTGGAGGGGACGGGGATGTCCTTCTTCCAGGCCTGTATTATGTACTACGTCACCAGCCTCATGGGTCTGCCGGAGGAGGCCTCGGTGGCCATTCTGGCCGTCTCCATCGCCGGGTCCCTCCTGCTCTACCCCCTGATCAACCGCTGGGCCAAGCGCAGGGGTAAGCGGCTGCCCATCCTGCTGGGCTGCGCCGTCTTCACGCTGGCGGAGTTCGCCATCTGCTTCAGCGACGCGCTCCCCGGCAGCCCCATGGTGATGGCCCTCATCTTCGCGGTCTTCGTCTCCTTCCCCTTCGCGGTGCTCAACATCCTGCCCCACTCCATGATGGCCGACGTCATCCAGTACGACACCATCACCACCGGCGTGAACCAGGAGGGCATTTTCAGCGCCGCCAAGAGCTTTATCACCAAGCTGGGCACCTCCCTGGCCATTATGATCGTCCCCTCCCTCACGGTCATCGGGGCGGCTGCGGGGGAGAACATCGGCCGTCTGGGTCTCAAGCTCACCGCCGTGGCGGGCGGACTATTCTGCCTGGGGGCCATCATCGCGTTTCTCCGCTATAACGAGCGGGAGGTGCTGGGCGTCATCCGCGCCCACCGCGCCGGGAGGAAGGAGGGGAATTAAGCCGTGATCGCAATATGGACCGTTTTGGCCCTGGCCGCCCTCTTCCTGCTGACGCTTGTCTTCAACGCTCTGCGGGCGGGGCTTCGCCGCCCCAGGCCGGGAAGCGGACAGCCCCCCGTCCCGGAGAACATCCGGGACGGGTACGCCCATGGGCTGGGACGGATGATCGCCTGCGCCACCGTCTCCCACAGGGGGGAGTATGACGACACGGAATTTGCCAAACTCCGGGACACGGTGCGCGCACTCTTCCCCCGGTTCCACGCCCGCGCGGAGTATCGGGTATTCGGGGAGGACTGCTGGGTGTACCGCATTCCCGGCGCGGACGGCGCCCGGGCGGTGATGCTCATGAGCCACCACGATGTGGCCGAGGCAGGCGACGCCGGGGCGTGGGACCATCCCCCCTTCTCCGGCGAGGTGGCGGACGGGGCGGTTTGGGGCCGGGGCGCGGTGGACACCAAGGGGCCGCTGTACGCCGAGCTCCAGGCCGTGGAGGAGCTGCTCGCGGAGGGATGGACGCCCCCCTGTGATTTTTACCTGGCCTCCTCTCACAACGAGGAGATCGCCGGGGACGGCATCCCCCTGGCCGTAAAATATTTTCAGGAAAAGGGCGTGACCTTCGACTTCATTCTGGACGAGGGGGGCGCGGTCATCGCCCCGCCCATGCCGGGTATCTCCCAAAAATGCGCCATGATCGCCGTCCACGAGAAGGGCCGCTGCTCCCTCGGCTGCAGGGCGGAGGAGTCCGCGTCCCACGGCGGACTGGCGGGCAGGAGCGACACCCCCGTTATGCGAATGGCGAAGTTTATGATCGAGATGTCTGCCCGGCCTCCCTTCCGGCGCAGGCTCTACCCCGAGGTGCGGGCCATGTTTACCCAGCTCTGCCCCTATATGTGCTTCCCGCTGCGGCTCGTTTTCGCCAACCTCTGGTGCTTCTCCCCCCTGCTTCTCAAGCTCATGCCCAGGCTGAATCCCCAGGCCGGCGCCATGGTGGGCACCCTCTGCGCGTTCAACAGCGTGGAGGGCTCGGCGAAGGCACAAGCCTGCAGCGCCGAGGCCTTCCTCCGCTGTGTGCGGGAGGAGGACTTGAAGGCCGATCTAGCGGCCTTCGAGGCCGCCGCCGGGAGATACGGCGTAACGGTGGAGCGGGGCGGCGAGTACGAGTACCACGCCCCCGCCGATTTGAGCAGTCCCGCACTGGCATACGTAAAGGAGTGCGCAGCGGCCGTCTTCCCCCAGTGCGCCTGCGCGCCCTTCCTCCTCCCGGCGGGTACCGACGCCCGGCACTTCTCCGCCCTGTGCCGCTCGGTCCTCCGCTTTGCACCCATCGATCTGACGCCGGATCAGTTCGCCAGCGTCCACGGAAGAAACGAGAATCTGGACGTCAAGGCCCTGGCCGACGCGGTGGTCTTTTACAAGTACCTCCTGGCGCATCTCATGTAACGCGGCGGGCGGAAATACGGCTGAACGCAGGAGGTAAGGACGGCTTATGACGCAACTGCACTTTGCCGCCAGGGTCCCGATTACCAGAGGTTGGTCTAAGGACCGGAAATACTGTGTCACGAAAGAGGACGGGGTAAAGTATCTGCTCCGCATTTCAGCGCCGGAGCGGTATGAGTCCATAAACTCCCTGTTTACCATGCTGAGGCAGGCGGATGCGCTGGGGATTCCCATATGCCGCCCGGTGGAGTTCGGCGTCTGCCGGGAGGGGGTCTATTCCCTGTATCACTGGATAGACGGCGTGGACGCGGAAGACGCGGTTTTGCATCTGCCCAGGGCCGAACAGTACGCCTTAGGGGCGGTGTCGGGAAAGATTTTAAAGAATATCCACTCCATCCCCGCCCCCGCCGGGCAGGAGAATTGGTATACCCGCTTCTGCCGCAAGTATACAGCCAAGATACGCATGTACCGCGATTGCCCGGTGAAATACGAGGGGGGAGAAAAGCTGATCTCCTACCTGGAGTCCAACCGTGAGCTGCTGCGAAACCGGCCCCAGTGCTTTCAGCACGGCGACTATCACATTGGAAATATGATGCTGGAACGCGGCGCACTGGTGGTTATAGACTTTGACCGCTTCGATTTCGGGGACCCCTGGGAAGAGTTCAACCGCATCGTGTGGTGCGCTCAGACCTGTCCGCCCTTCGCCGTGGGACAGTTGGAGGGGTATTTCGGCGGCAGGCCGCCGGAGTCGTTTTTCGCATTGCTGGCCTTCTACATCGCCAGCAACACGCTATCCTCCGTACCCTGGGCCATGTCCTTCGGAAAGGAGCAGGTGGAGGTCATGCTGCGGCAGGCCCGGGAGGTGCTGTCCTGGTATGACGGGATGCGAACCACAGTTCCCGCATGGTACTCCACATATGATCACAGCTCATGAAAGAAGCCTCTGAACCTTGGTTCAGAGGCTTCTTTTTACGTCCGTGCTTCGTAGACATATTCGTAGGACGGAAAGGTCCGGTCCAGCGATTTGGAGTCGTACGTCCCCTCCCCCTCCAGCACAAAGCCGCATTTCTCAATCAGCCGTCTGGACGGCTCGTTCTCCTGAAAGCAGCAGGCGTAGATATGTCTGACGCCCCGGGTGGGGAGGTATTCAAGCAGCTTCCCCACCGCCTCCGCCATCAGGCCCCGGCGCTGGTAGTCCCGGTGCAGCACAAACCCCAGCTCCCTGGTGTCCGCCCTGCCGTTTTCCGAGTCCGGGTGGGCGGCGATATGGCCGATCACCTTCCCGCTCTCCCGGTGCTCGACGGCGAAGATGTCCGGGTTTCTCAGATATCTCTCCAGCACCCGCCGGGATTCGTCCACCGACCCGTGGTGCCGCCACCCGGCCATCTCGCCCACGCCGGGCTGGCTGCTGTACTCATGCAGGTCCCGGAGGTCTGCCGCCCGGAAGGGCCGCAGCAAGAGCCTGCGCGTCTCCAACTCCATGGGAACGCCTCCTCTTTTTATGCTGAGTCATCCAGGCTGCCCCCGGACTTCTTCAGAACCAGAGAAATATCGCCGGGAGACCTGACGGCGGCGACGCGGATGCAGGTCCGCCGCCGCGTTCAGCCCCGCCATATTGGCAGCGCCGACTGCCCCTTTGGGTCCAATACTGCGCAGTTTTGTAGTCCTACCATGAAACCCACATAAAAAAGCCCTCCAAGCTGATATTCAATGTCATTCAATTCAGTGCTTTCCCGTTCATCTGTCATTCAAACACGGCGCGCTGAAACCCTTGAGTAAATGACATTGAACCAATATTGGGGGGCTTTTGGGGGTTATGAGAGCAAAATGCGGTCGTTATCCAGCCCTTTTCCCACATTTTCCTTAAATTGAACCAGCAGTTCTTCCACGGTCATGTTTTTCCGCGCCTCGCCGCCCACGTCCAGAACGATGCGGCCGGAGTCCATCATGAGGGTGCGGTTGCCCAGCTCCAGGGCGTTTTTCATGTTGTGGGTAACCATGAGGCAGGTGATGTTTCCGCCCGCCACAATCTCCCGGGTGAGGGTGAGCACCTTGTCGGCAGTCTCCGGGTCCAGGGCGGCGGTGTGCTCGTCCAGGAGGAGGAGATCCGGGGGGACCATGGTGGCCATCAGCAGGGCCAGGGCCTGCCGCTGTCCGCCGGAGAGCAGGCCCACGCTCTGGCGCATCCGGTCCTCCAGGCCCATGCCCAGCCGGGCGAGCTGCTCCCGGAAGGCGGCCTTGTCCGCCTTGCTGACCCGGCTGAAATAGGCCCGCTGGCTCTTGCCCGCACGGAGGTAGGCCAGGGCCATGTTCTCCTCAATGGTCATGTGGGGCGCGGTGCCCCGCATGGGGTCCTGGAAGAGGTGCCCCATCTGGCGGCTGCGGCGATACTCCGCCTCGTAGGTGATGTCCCGCCCGGCCAGGGAGATGCTGCCCTGGTCGGTGATGAAGCCACCGGCGATGGCATTGAATAGGGTGGACTTGCCCGCGCCGTTGGAGCCCACGATGGTTGCGAAGTCCCCCCGCTCCATGTGGAGGCTCACGCCGCTGAGGGCCTTCTTCTCGTTGACGGTGCCGGGGTTGAAGGTCTTGGAGATATTGACGATGTCAAGCACGGTGGTCCCTCCTCTCGGCCAGGGCGGCGTGCTTTTGCTTCTCAAAGCCGATCCAGCGCTTGATGGCGGGGGCGGCGATGGCCGCGCCCACAATGATGGCGGAGACCAGCTTCATGTACTCGGCGGGGAGGTTGGCCCGGAGGGCGGCGGCATAGATGATGCGGTAGATGATGCTGCCCGCCAGCACGCCCAGCACCCGGCGGACCATGGAGCCCTTGCCGATGAGGGTCTCGCCGATGACCAGGGCGGCCAGACCGATGACTACCATGCCGGTGCCCATATTCACGTCGGCGCTGGAGGTGGACTGAACCACCAGCGCCCCGGAGAGGCCGGTCATGGCGTTGGCGAGGCAGAGGCCCACGGTGATGGTGAAGTTGGGATTGATGGAGGAGGCCCGGACCATGTCCTTATTGTCCCCCGTGGCCCGGATGGAGAGGCCCAGCCGGGTGCCCAGGAACCACACCAGGGCGGCGCACATGGCCAGCACCACCACGGCGCAGACCACCAGCTTGGTGGCGCTGCCCAGGCCCAGGCCCTCCGCCAGTGAGAAGATGGTCTCCCTGCGGAAAATGGAGCGGTTGCTGGAGCCCATAACCATCAGGTTGACGGTGTAGAGGCCGATATTGGTGACGATGCCCGCCAGTATGGAGGGCACGGCCAGCTTGGTCTGGAGGAACGCGGTGATGAAGCCCGCGGCGGCGGCGGCGGCCATGGCCGCGGGGATGGCCAGGATGGGGTGCCCCGCCAGACAGACCATGGCTGACACGGCGCAGCCCAGGGTAAAGGAGCCGTCGGTGGTAAGGTCGGCAATGTCCAGAATGGAGTAGCTCAGGAAGAGCGCCAGGGCCACCGGGGCATAGAGCGCTCCGGCCTCCAGGGCGGTCTGGACGATGTAAAGCATAGGGGTGATGCTCCTTTCATAGACGCATCTCCCGCCCCTGACAAAAGTCAGGGGCGGGAGATGCGGGAGTTAACGTGAATAACGGCAGGTAAAAGCACGCAGCCGCTTATCTGCTTTGAGGCCGGCTTTTTCCGTTTTCACCCTCGTTTCATTACTCCTCGGTGGTCTGCACCTCAACAACCTGCCCAGCCAGGGTGGAGAAGACCGAGTAGTCCGCGCCCAGGGCGGCGGCGGTCTCGGTGTTGACGGTGATGATGCCGCCGTCCATCACATGGTACTCGGGAACGGCGCCGGTCTGGAGGATGTCCAGGGTCATGTCGGCGGTATAGGCGCCCAGGTCGCCGTAGTTCACGCCGCTGGTGGCGAAGGCGCCGTTGCGTACGAAGGAGTCGGCCCCGGTGTAGTGGGGGACGCCTGCGCCGGCCAGGATGGGGGCGATGGCCAGCTCGGCGGCCATGACCACATTGTCGGTCGGAGTGAAGACGGCGTCCACCTGGTCCAGCATGGAGTTGACGGCGGCGATGACCTCATCGTTGGTGTTGCCGGTCTTCTCCACGTAGCTGATGTTCTTGCTGTCCAGATACTCCTTGGCGTCGGCGATGGGCACCACGCTGTTGTCCTGAGAGTTGGAGTAGAGCAGGCCCACGGTCTTCACGTCCGGGTTCAGCGCCAGCATCATGTCCAGGATGAAGGGGGTGTTCAGCGCGTCGCTGGTGCCGGTGACGTAGTCGATGCCGGTGAGGCCGCCGGTCTCGGGGTCGCTGACGGCGGCGTAAACGACGGGGGTCTTGGTCTTCTCGGCGGCCACCACCATCTGCTGGGCGGCCAGGGTGCCGATGGGGATGATGGCGTCATAGCCGTCTGCCACCACCTGGGCGCCGATCTGGCTCAGGAGCGTGGGGTCGTTCTGGCCGCTGAAATCCTGGTAGGTGACGCTCACGCCCAGCTCGGCCGCCTTGGCGTCCAGCTCGGCCTCGACAGCCTCGCGGATCTCGTCCATGGAGGCGTGGTCCAGCTGCTGGACCACGGCGATTTTATAGCCCGCGCCGCCGTCCTGGCCCTGCGCGCCCCCATTCTGGGAGGGGCTGGGGCTGGCGGCGTCCCCGCCGGAAGGGGCGGCGGAACAGGCGGCCAGGGAGAGGGTCAGGGCCATTGCGGCGGAGAGGGACAGGATTTTCTTGAGATTCAGCTTTTTCATGGTGTTTTCCTCCATTAGTTTGATTTTTGGGCGGCGGATGGAGGGGCCGGTGCCGGCGGCCTTGCTTGGAAGCGGTCCAATGCAACAAAAAAAGCGCCCTCATCCCATTCCTGGGACAAAAGCACTGCGCTTCTGCGATACCACCCAAATTGGCGCCTGCGCGCCCACTCGCTTCACGTACCATCATACGTGCCCGGTGGATAACGGGTGGGAACCCGTCGGCATCTACTGGGTCCTGGGACCGTTCAAGCCGCCCTCCGAAGTCCATTCACCGCCCGCCTCAGACCCCGCTCACACTCTCCGGGGCTCGCTTTGCATCCGCTTATGGCCGCTACTTCTCTCCGTCATCGGTTTCAAGTATTGCTTTGTTGTAATGCATTATACGTATGCCGCCTCCATTTGTCAACCACAAATTTCAAGGCGCTCCCCGCAGGGGCGGCCCAAAGGCCGCTCCCTGCGGACTTATCCGAACCCTGCGGGAAGCGTTCAGCCCGAGAGGCGGGACTGAGTCCGCCTCTCCGCGCGGTCTGCTTCAGCCCTCGCTGGGCTCGGGGACCGGCTTCTTCCGCAGGAAGGAGAATTTGGTCTCCGAGCAGATGACCGCCACAAAAATCAGAACAAAGCCGGCGACCAGCTGGAGGGACACAGGGTCGCCGTAGAAAATCACCGAGCAGAGCACGCCGAAAACCGACTCCAGGGAGAGAATCACCGCCGCGGAGGAGGGCTCGGACCAGAATTGGCCCACGTTCTGGAACAGGAGCGCCACAGTGGTTGCCATGACGGTGAGGTAGAGAAGCTGGACCACCATATCCGTGTTGAAGATGCTCAGCGGGGGCGGCTCTTGGAAGAGAAAGCCCAGAATCCAGGCGAAAAGCGCGGCAAAGGCAAACTGGAAGACGGTGAGGAGGTAGATGTCCTTTCCCGGCGAGACCTTGGCCACCGCCACGATGTGGCTGGCGTAGAAAATCGCGCAGCAGAGGGTCAGCGCATCCCCCCAGGTAATGGAGAAGTCCCCGTTGAGGGAGACGAAGCCCACCCCCGCCACGCAGAGGACGGCGGCCATAATATTGAACTTATCGGGCCGCTTCTTCGCCACCAGCCAGTAGAGGAAGGGCACGATGACGCAGTACACCGCCGTCAGAAAGGCGTTTTTGGAGGGGGTGGTCCCCGCCAGTCCGAAGGTCTGAACGGAGTAGGCCAGGAAGAGGAGCGCCCCCATCACGGCGCCCCGCCAGACGTAGTCCCCTGTGAGGTTCTTCCACTTTTTCCAGCAGAGCAGGGCCAACAGGGCCGCGCCGCCGGTAAACCGGATGGCGAGCAGGAAAAAAACGGGGATACTATCCACGGCCCCCTTCATGATGAAGAAGGAGGACCCCCAGATAAAGGCTGCGATGAAGAGCATGGGCTTTGCCATGCGGCGCATAACGGTCTCACTCATGGGTTGTTTCGGCTCCTTAAGTATGTTAAGATAGAACATCAGTACAGTTGAGGTGGACGTATGGCGAAATTACTGCGTGATTTTTATGACCGGCCCACGCTGGAGGTGGCCCGGGATCTGCTGGGAAAATATCTGGTGCGGGTGCAGGAGGGCGAAAAGCTGGTCTGCCGCATCACGGAGACCGAGGGGTATATCGGGCGTATTGATAAGGCCTGTCATGCTTATGGCTACAAGCGCACCAAGCGGACCGAGACCCTCTTCGCCCCGCCGGGCACGGCGTACATCTACCTCATCTACGGCATGTACGACTGCCTGAACTTCGTGGTGGAGCCCGAGGGCGAGCCCTGCGCGGTGCTCATCCGGGCGCTGGAGGCCCGGCATCACGGCGAGCGCATCGCCCGCAACCGGTACGGGTGCGGCATGGCGGAGATGAGCGCCTACCAGCGGAAGAACTTTCTCAACGGGCCGGGAAAGCTCTGCAGGGGGATGTCGCTCACCAGAAAGGAAAACGGCCTGGATCTGACCGGCGGGGAGCTCTATGTGGTGGAGCGCCTCACCGACCTGGGGCTTCCCCCCTGCCCCGGAGACGGCGCGCCCTTTTCCATCCGGACGGGCAGGCGCATCGGCATCGACTACGCGGAGGAAGCCGCAGATTTTCCATGGAGGTTTTGGATTTGAAGCTATTTGATTTGGACGGCACGCTCATCGACTCCAACGGGGTCTGGATCGATATCGACGTGGCCTTTCTGGAGAAGCGTGGGCTCTCCTACACTCCGGAGTACAGCGCCGGGGTCGCCCACGCCATTTTCCCCACGGCGGCGAAATTCACCAGGGAGTATTTTCAGCTCCCGGACAGCCCGGAGGACATTATGGCCGAGTGGCTGGAGATGGCCCGCCAGGCCTACGCCGGCGAGATCCCCCTCAAGCCCTTTGCAAGGGAGTACCTGGAGCAGGAATTTCAGAAGGGGGAACCCCTTGCCATCGTCACCGCCTGCGTGCCCGACCTCTGCCGGGCGGTGCTGGCCCACCACGGCCTGACGGGACTTTTCAGGGAGATTGTCTTCGCCCATGACATCGGCATGGAGAAGCGGGACCCCCGGTTTTTTGACAGCGTGATCGCGCGTCTCGGCGTGACCGCGTCCGACTGCACCCTGTACGAGGACGCGCCGGACAACTGCGCCGCGGCCAAGGCCGCGGGCATCCGGGTCGTGGGCGTTCACGACGATTTTTTCGCCGGAAGCGAGGGGGAGATCCGCGCCGTCAGCGACAGGTACATCATGAACTTTGGGGAATTGATGGATGAACCGCTATCATAACAGAGCTGCGGACCGCCCGCCGGGCGGTCCGCTTTTTTATTGAGAAATGGCGTCCAGCGCCGCCTGACGGGCGTGGAGCAGGGTGGTGTCGAAGAGCGGAACCGTGGTATTCTCCTGGCCGACCAGAAGGCCGATCTCGGTACAGCCCAGAATGACGCCCTGGGCGCCGGCGGCGCCCAGGGAATCAATGATGCGCAGAAACTTCGCCCTGGACGCGGGCGAGACGACGCCCAGGCAGAGCTCGCGGAAAATCACGTCGTTTACCAGGACCCGGTCCGCCTCTCCGGGAATCAGCACCCGGACGCCGGCATCGGTCAGCACTTTTTGATAAAAGTCCTGCTCCATGGTGTACCGGGTGCCCAGCAGGGCCGCGGTCTCCACGCCCCGGGCTTTCAGCGCCCGGGCGGTGACCTCGGCGATGTGCAGGACGGGCACGCCGCAGCGGGCGGAGATCTCGGGCGCCACCTTGTGCATGGTGTTGGTGCAGAGGACGATAAAGTCGGCGCCCGCCCGCTCCAGCGCCCGGGCGGCGGCCGACAAAATTTCGGCGCTCCTCGCCCAGTCCCCGCTGGACTGACAGGCCTCAATCTCGTCGAAATCCACGCTGTAGAGGACGCACTTGGCCGAGTGGAGGCCCCCCAGCCGCTCCCTCACCACGGTATTGATGATCTGATAGTAGGTGACGGTGCTCTCCCAGCTCATACCGCCGAGCAGGCCGATGGTTTTCATGGCGTTCTCTCCTCAAACATTATCCGTGTCATGCTGCGCTTCGGATATATGGCCGGAGCGCCGGGGTACGCGCCTCCCGAGCGCCTATCCTCCGCACTTCTCCATATGGGCCGCCGCCGACTTGAGCATCAGCCGCTTGGTGCCCACATTATCGAAGGCGATCTCCACAAGGGCGTCGCCCCCCATGGGGGTGAGGGCAGTCACCATGCCGCGGCCGAAGGCCTTGTGGGTCACCATGTCCCCCTTCTGGAAAGAGGGCAGGGCCCCTCCCACCTTGCCCGGTCCGCCGGTGGGGCGGCTGGCGGTGGGCTTGGCCCCGGCGGCATAGCCGTGGGTGGTGCTGCTGCCAACGGAGTAGCCCCGGTCCCCCTGGAAAATCGCGGCGGCCTTCCGCCGCTCGGCGGCGGTGGGCAGGACCCGCTGGCCCTCGCCGTCGTTCTCTGAGAGGAAATTCCTGCCCGACTTCTCCACAAACGTCTCGGGAATCTCTCCCACGAAGCGGGAGGGCCGGTTGGCGCTGGTGCGGCCGAAGAGCATCCGCTGGGCCGCGCAGGTCATATAGAGCTTCTCCTTGGCGCGGGTCATGGCCACGTAGCAGAGACGGCGCTCCTCCTCCATCTCCTCCATCTCGCCGATGGCGCGGATGCCGGGGAAGATGCCCTCCTCCACGCCCACCACGAATACCACGGGGAACTCCAGGCCCTTGGCGGAGTGCATGGTCATCATCACCACGCAGTCCTCGTTGGGGTCGTGGTTGTCAAGGTCCGTATAGAGGGCGATCTCATCCAGGAAGCCGGAGAGGCTGGGCTCCTCGGCGTTTTCCAGGTAGCCGTTGATGGAGGTAAGCAGCTCCTGTACGTTTTCCAGGCGGGTGCGGTCCTCCACGGTGTTTTTCTGCTCCAGCATGACGGCATAGCCGGTGCGCTGGACCAGCTCCTCATAGAAGGCCGGGAGCTCCAGCTCTCCGGAGAGTCTGCGCAGCTCCTCCACCATGTCGGTAAAGGCGGCCAGCTTGGCGGCGGACTTCTGGAGCTCGGGGTAAGCCCGGGCGCGGCGCACCACCTCCCAGAGGGAGCGGCCCTCCTGGGCGGCGATGTTCTGAGCCCGCTCAATGGTGGTGGCGCCGATGCCCCGGGGGGGATTGTTGATGATGCGCTGCAGGCGCAGGTCGTCTCCGGGGTTGTTGACCACGCAGAGGTAGGCCAGCATATCCTTGACCTCGGCCCGGTCGAAGAAGCGGATGCCCCCGATGATGCGGTAGGGGATGCCGTTGCGCTTGAAGGCGGTTTCGATCTGGTTGGACTGGGCGTTCATCCGGTAGAGGATGGCGTGGTCCTTCCACTTGCGGCCGGCGGAGTAGCCGGAGAGAATTTGGGCGGAGACGAACTGGGCCTCGTCGTGCTCGTTCATGGCCGTGTAGCAGTTCACCTTGTCGCCCTCGTCGTGCCGGGTCCACAGCTCCTTGCCCTTGCGGCCCTGGTTGTTCTTGATAACGGCGTTGGACGCCTCCAGAATATTCCTGGTGGAGCGGTAGTTCTGCTCCAGGCGGATGACCCGGGAGCCCTTGTACTGCTGCTCGAAGGAGAGGATATTCTCAATGGTGGCGCCCCGGAACCGGTAGATGGACTGGTCGTCGTCCCCCACCACGCAGATGTTCTCATACCGCCCGGCCAGGGTGGAGGCCAGGAGGTACTGGAGGTTGTTGGTGTCCTGATACTCGTCGATGAGGACGTAGCGGAACTTGCGCTGGTAGTACTCCCGCACGTCCTCGAAGCCCTGGAGAAGGCGCACGGTGAGGAGGATGATATCGTCAAAGTCCAGGGCACTGGCCTCCCGGAGACGACGCTCGTACTCGGCGTAAACCTTGGCGATTTTCTGCAGGCGGAAGTCTCCGGCCTTGTCGCACTCCTGCACATAGTCGGCCCCCGACTTCATGGCGTCCTTTGCCCGGGAAATGTACCCCAGGATGCTCTTGGCGGGAAACGCCTTGTCGTCCAGGTTAAAGTCCTTGATAATGTCTTTCACCACCCGCTCGGAGTCGGCGCTGTCGTAGATGGTGAAGGATTTGTTGTACCCCAGGCGGTCGATATCCCGCCGGAGGATACGCACGCAGGCGGAGTGGAAGGTGCTGGCCCAGATGTCGTTCGCCTCAGGACCCAGCATCCGCTCCAGCCGCTCCTTCAGCTCCCCGGCGGCCTTGTTGGTGAAGGTGATGGCGATGATGGACCAGGGCACCGCGCTGTCCAGCTTGCAAAGCCGCTCCTGACGCTCCTTCTTTTCGGGCGCGGGGTCTTTTATGTAGTCCTCAAGAAAGGCGAGATCGTCCTCGGTGACCCACTCGGGCACGTCGTCCGCGTCGGAGCCGCGGCCGTACTTCATCAGGTTGGCGATGCGGTGGATCAGCACCGTGGTCTTGCCGCTTCCAGCGCCCGCCAGCAGCAGCAGCGGACCCTCGGTGGCCAGGACGGCCCTGCGCTGCTCCGGGTTCAGGTTTTGATAGTCCAGCTCAATGGCGGCGCGCCGGGCCTTGCAGAATCTCAGTTCCAGTTCGTGTTCCAGCATGAGTTCACCATGTCCTTTTCTCTATTCGCAGTACTTTTTATTGTATCTCATTCCCGTGAATAGGTCAACCACTCATCTGCCCGTTGTTCCACCCCCTCCTCCAGGTCTCACTGGTCTCATTGAAACACGCCCGGCCCCGTGGTAGAATAGAGCATCCTGTATAGGAGGCGGTGAGCTCTGCCATGAGACTGATACGAGGTAATTGCCCGGTGCAGTAGCGGCAGATTGCACTGGGATGACGTCCGATAGCTGCTGCCGGTTAACTGCACCGTTCAAAAGGACCGAATTTTGAAGGGAGTAGTTAAAATGAACGCTTTTAAATTACAGGACCTCTGGCGCTCCGAGGAAAAAACCGCCCATATCCATGGCTGGGATTTCTCCCATCTTGCCGGCCGCTTTACGGAGGAGACCGACTTGCCCTGGGACTATGGCTCGCTCGCCCGCTCCCGCCTGAGGCCGACCGACCGGCTGCTTGACTTGGATACGGGCGGCGGCGAATTTTTGCTGGAGCTCCGCCACCCCTATGCCCTGACCAGCGCGACTGAGGCGTATCCGCCCAATGCTGCCCTTTGCCGGACGGTTCTGACGCCCCTTGGTATTGATTTCCGGGAGACGGACGCCGCCGGACCGCTTCCCTTTGCCGACGCATCCTTTGACATCGTCCTCAACCGGCATGGGCGCTACTGTATTTCAGAGCTGTACCGCATACTGAAGCCCGGCGGGCTCTTTTTGACCCAGCAGGTGGGTGAGGACAACGACCGTGAACTGGTGGAGCTGCTGCTGCCCGGAACGGCGAAGCCCTTCCCCGGCATGAATCTCGCTGAACAGCGCGCATGCTTTGCCGCCCAGGGCTTCACCATCCTCCGCGGTGAGGAGGCCTTCCGCCCCATCAGCTTCTTCGATGTGGGCGCGCTGGTCTGGTTTGCCCGGGTCATCCCCTGGGAGTTTCCCGGCTTTTCCGTGGACGCATGTCTGGACCGTCTGCTGTACGCGCAGCGGCTTCTGGAGACCCGCGGCTCAGTGGACGGCACGATCCACCGCTACCTTATCGAGGCACAAAGGTAACTCGCATCCAGGTTTTCTAAAAATCTCCGCAGGGCAAGCCTGGCAGAGCTGCGTCGTCCGCGCTTTTCCTTGCCTTTTCACCGAAAACCATGTATACTACTCAAGCTGACTTTTACACTTTAAATAGGCGAGCGGCGTTCCCGTCTTTTTTCAAATCCAACGTCTTCGGAGGTATCTGCAATGGCGCAAGACCACTCCTGCCCGGCCCGCAGCGGTAAATTCAACAGCTCCATCGGCTTTATCCTGGCCGCCGTCGGATCCGCCGTGGGCATGGGCAACATCTGGCTCTTCCCCTACCGCATGACCCAGTGCGGCGGCGGGGCGTTCCTCATTCCCTACTTCATCTTTGTGGCCCTGTTCAGCTACTGCGGCCTCTCAGGCGAGTTCGCCCTGGGCCGCCTCACAGGGACAGGCACCATGGGCTCCTTCGACTACGCCCTCAAGTCCCGCGGAAAGCGCGGCGGGAAGCTCATCGGCGTCATGCCCCTCCTGGGCGTGCTGGGCATTGCCATCGGATACTCGGTGGTGGTGGGCTGGGGCCTGCGGTACACGGCGGGGGCAATTTCCGGCTCGATTCTGGCGGGGAACGCCCAGAGCTTCTTCGACGGCCTGGCTGTTTCCTTTGGCTCCATCCCCTGGCACCTCATCGCCATCGGTCTGACGGTGGTCATCCTGGTCTTCGGCATCTCAGCCGGAATTGAAAAGATCAGCAAGTTCATGATGCCCGCGTTCTTCATTCTCTTCCTCATCATCGCCGTGCGGGTGGCCTTTCTGCCCGGCGCGTCGGAGGGGTATAAGTTCCTCCTTCTGCCCGACTTCTCCAAGCTTCTGGAGCCCATGACATGGGTCTACGCCATGGGACAGGCCTTCTTCTCCCTGTCCATCAACGGTGCGGGAATGCTGATTTACGGCAGCTACATGAAGAAGAGCGAGGACATCATCCACCACTCGGTCATCACCGCCCTGCTGGATTCCCTGGCCGCCCTGCTGGCCTCCTTCGCCATCATCCCGGCGGTCTTCGCCTTTGGCATCTCCCTGGACCGCGGGCCCTCCCTCATGTTCGTCACCCTGCCCCAGGTCTTTCAGCAGATGCCCGGCGGGCGGATTTTCGCCATTCTCTTCTTCGTGTCCGTGTTCTTCGCGGGCATTACCTCTTTGATGAACATGCTGGAGGCCTGCTCCGCAGCCCTGGAGAAGAACGCGCGCCTTCCCCGCTGGACCTCTATCCTCATCGTGGGCGCGGTGGTCTTCGGCGTGTCGGTCTTCCTGGAGTCCCTGGCGGGCATGGGGAGCTGGATGGACCTCATCACCATCTATGTCGCCCCCTTCGGCGCGGTCCTGGCGGCTGTGTTCATCTACTGGGTGCTGGGTCTGGACCCCATCAGGAAGGAGCTGATGCTGGGCCGGGACAAGCCCATCGGCAGAGCCTTCGACTTCCTCTCCAAATATATCTACGTGCCCATCTCGGCGATTGTGGTGATTCTCGGCATCGCCTACGGCGGGATAGGATAAATAAACGAAAACCGGCGGACAGCCCTGGGCTGTCCGCCGGTTTTCGTTGTTCGGCCCTCCATGGGAGGGGCCGAAGGGCGCGCCGCATTTTGCTCTGCACCCCTCAGAAGGGCATTTTCTTGTCCTCCACCTGCATGGTCAGCCACTTGAGCTCGGTGAAGTCCTCCATGGAGTATCTGCCGCCCTCCCGGCCGAAGCCGCTGAACTTCACGCCTCCGGAGGGAGCGGTGGTGCCGCTGAGGAAGGTGGTGTCGTTGACGTGGACCATCCCAGCCTCCATGCGCAGGGAGAGGGACCAGGCCTTCTCCAGATCGTGGGTCAGCAGAGCGGCGGAGAGGCCGTACTCATTGTCGTTGCAGAGCGCCAGGGCGTGCTCCGCGTCCCGGGCCCGGACCACGGAGGTCACGGGGCCGAAGGTCTCCTCGTGGAAGATCCGCATCTCCGGCGTTACGCCGGACAGGACCGTGGGCCAGTACCACGGCCCCTCGTGCCTGCCGCCGGTGAGGAGCCCGGCCCCCTTTCCCACCGCGTCGGCGATCTGGCCGTCGATAAATTCCCACTTATTGGGCTGAATCAGCGGCCCGATAATGGTGTCCTCCTCCCGGGGGTCCCCCACCTTGAGGCCCTCGGCCCGGCGGACCAGCGCGGCGCAGAATGTCTCGTAAACCGGCTCCTCCACGATGATGCGGGAGGTGGCCATGCACACCTGGCCCTGGTGGCAGAAGGCCCCGTATGCGGCGATATCGGCGGCCTTTTCTGCCCCGTAGTCCGCCAAGACGATCATGGGATTTTTGCCTCCCAGCTCCATGGCCACCTTCTTCAGATCCCGTGCCGCCCGGACGGCAATGGAGCGTCCCACCGCGCTGGAGCCGGTGAACGTGACCATCTTCACCCGGGGATCGTCCACCAGCAGATCGCCGATGACCTCGCTCCGTCCGGGGACCACATTGAGCACACCGGCGGGGAGGCCCGCCGCCTCGAAGACCTCGGCGATGGCCAGGCCGATGGCCGGGGTGAGGGGCGAGGGCTTGAGGATGAAGGGGTCCCCCGCGCCGATGGCGTAGGCCAGCTTTTTGACGGCGAGAATCAGCGGGTAGTTGAAGGGGGTAATGCCCAGCACCACGCCCAGGGGTGCGCGGACCGCCATGGACACCTGTCCGGCCGCGGTGGGCTGGAGCACCTCGCCGTGAACCCGGCGGCACTCGCCCGCCGCCACCCGCAGGACTCCGGCGCTGCCCAGGACCTCGCCCCGGGCCTTGTACCGGGCCGATCCGCTCTCCGCGATCATCAGCTCCGTCAGTTCCTCCGCCCGCGCCTCCATCACATCCGCAGCGCGGAGCAGAAGCCGCTCCCGCACGTCGGGCTGGGCGCTCCCCCAGACGGCACGGGCCGCATGGGCGGCGGCGAGGGCCTTCTCCGCGTCCGCCGCTCCCGCCATATGTACCCGGGCCATCAGCTCCCCGGTGGCGGGGTTGAAATCGTCCATCACTTCGCCGTCCGTGTTGTCCTGCCACGCACCGCCGATATACAGCTTGTATTCCCTCATATATTTCTCCTTTTGCAGTTAGATACGGTGTTTTAATCAGTATACGCCTGCCTTTCTGCCTCCGCAAGGGGAAAATGGGCGCGAAAAAGCGCCCGAACAGATGTTCAGACGCTTTTTTATCAAAGCTGCTTCAGCCAGTCCTGAAACTGGTCCCACAGCTCCATGGCCTTGAATTTGACCACGTAGCCCTCGTTTTCGCCGGTAATCAGGGAGATTTCATCCTCGTCAAAGCCCCCGGCGGCGGCGGTCTCAGCCACGGTCTCGGTGACGGAGCCCAGGCAGAGGGGCGGGAACACCACGCACCACCAGTTCTGCCCCGCGCCGTCGCCGATGACCACCCGCAGTGCGGTGTAGTCGCCCGCGGGGAGGGCGAAGTCGGTGTAGGTCTTGGTGGGAAACCAGACCTTCTGCTCCAGGGAGGCGGTGACGCCGTAGGCATACCCCTCCTCCCCCACCACGTCTGCCCCGGCGGCGGCCAGCTCGGGGAGCCGGGCGATGATGGCGGCCTCGGCCTCCTCCCGGCTCAGGCCCTGGGCGAAGAGGTCCCCCGCCTCGGCCAGAATCCGGTCCCGGACCAGGAGCTTCAGGGCCTGATCCGCCTCCGAGTCGGAATTGGCGATGACGTGCAGGCGGATGACCTTGTCCGCCAGGGCGGTCTGCTGGCCGCCGAGCCACACGCCCAGGAGCGCTGCAAGGGCCACGCCCAGGAGGAGTGCCAGCTCCCAGCGCTTCAGCTTGTTTTGAGGACGGTTCCTGTCGGTATGCGTCATAAAATTCACCTTCAACTATGTAATGGCTACATTGTTGACAGGCCGGCGGGAAAATATACGCAGAAATAAAAAAACCGGCGGGGCAGCTCCCCGCCCCATGCCGGTTCAGATGCTTTTGGTCAGGAAGGTCTCGCGGTAGGTCTGGCCCAGGTCCTCGTAGGCCCGGCGGGCGCAGTCGCCCTCCGGGAAGAGGCCGAAAACGGTGGGGCCGGTGCCGCTCATGCAGGCGCCCAGGGCCCCGTGCTGGATGAGGGTGTTTTTAATCCCCGTGATCTCGACGGCGCGGCGGGAGGGAAATACATCCTCAAACACGTTGTAGAGCCGCCGGGCCACCCCCTCCAGGTCCCCCGCCTCCAGCGCGGAGATGATACCGGCGGTATCGGGACGGCGGCGGAGCCTCACGCTGTCCAGCTGGCGGAAGAGCTCCGGGGTGGAACTGGAGAAGTAGGGCTTGCACAGCACGATATGGCAGGACGGCAGGGGCGGGAGCGGGGTGATAAGCTCCCCCCTGCCCTCGGCCAGGGCCGTGCCGCCGTGGACGCAGTAGGGCACGTCGGAGCCCACAGCCTCGCCGATCTTCGCCAGGGCGGCGGCGGTCAGATTGGTCTGCGCCAGCTCGTCCAGGGCGCGGAGGACTGCGGCGGCGTCGCTGCTGCCTCCCGCCATACCCGCACAGACGGGAATCCGCTTTTCAATCCCGATGGCGGCGCCCCCCAGGTCCACGCCCGCGGCCTCCTGAAAGCGGAGGGCGGCGGCCGCCGCCAGATTCCGCTCGTCGCAGGGCAGAAAGGACTTGTCCGTCGAGACGGCCAGCCCGCCCCCGGTATGCGTGGTCACCCGCAGGGTGTCCGACAGGGCCACCGACTGCATCACCATGCGCAGCTCGTGGTACCCGTCCTCCCGCCTGCCCAGAACGTCCAGGGTGAGATTCAGTTTTGCATAGGCTTTCACTTCGATGGTGGGCACGATATACACCTCCGGGCGGAGTGAAACGTAAAAAATAAAAAGTGAAAAAGCATGGACGTGAAAGGGCGGATTGCCGGGGCGCCCCGCGCCCGGGAATGATAGGCCCGCTCACGTCGGCTTTTTCACTTTTCATTTTTCCTTTTTCGCTTATCGGATTTTTCTGGCTTCCAGGTAGAACCGCTTGTCGCTGGCCTCGCCCATGGAGAAGGTCTTGCGGGGGAGCACGCCGTCGTGGAGGACGGTGGGGAACAGCTCCGCCTTGCCCATGGCCCCCAGCAGGAAGCCCAGGTTGCCGGGCCGGGAGGCCAGATCCCGGGTCACGTCCTCGCCGTGTATGTAGTCGATACGGCACTTGTGCTTGATGACGTAGGCGTCCAGGAAGGCCTGGAGTGTGCCCACCGGAAGCTGCGCCTTGGGGTTTGGCACCGTGACCACCCCCGTACCGTCCCGGTGCAGGAAAGAAATCTGGTGTCCCTCGCCGGGGCCCAGATGCGCGCCGGGGTAGGCCAGCATCAGCTCCTTCAGAAGCGCCTCCGGATCCACGCCGAAGAGGACACGGTGGATGGGCTCGAACTCAAGGGACTCGTCGTGGAGGTTCACCACCTCGCACAGGGCGTATCGGGCTGGGAGGGCGTCCCACTTCTCGGGCGCGGTAAGGCGCTTCTGCCGCTCGTAGCACTCCTTGGCGGTGGCCAGGGAGTGGTTGCCGTCGCCCACCGCGAAGAGCATGACGTCCGCGCCGTCGAGTCCGTACCGGGCGTTGAAGGCTGAGCTTTCAGCCAGGGCGTGAAGGGCGGCGGCCACTCCGGTCTGCTCGGCCTCCCCCAGGAGCCAGCCCTTGATATGGCCGCCCCCCTCCATGAGGTCGAAATCGTACAGGACGTCCATATGCCCCGTGGCGGCGGCCAGGGGCTCCACCACGGTCCGCTCCCGGTCGTCGGCAAGAAGCATGGCGTGGGGCAGCTCGATGGGGGCATTCTTCCGCACGGCCACGCGGGGCGGGATGCGGGACATGACGGTGCCCTCGGTGGCGCGGATGGGGGCGGAAGATCCGGGCTCATAGTCGTACTGCTCCAGGTCCACCATGCCCACGATTCCCCGGCGGACCCTGCCGCCTGAGAGCGTCCGCTCCACGTACACCAGGGCGTGGGGCAGTTCCTTAAAGCGGCCCTCGCGGAGATACCGGGTCATGGTGTTGTTCACGTCCATGATGTCGGTCTCCACATCGGGGCCCTCCAGACAGCTCTCGGGCAGGATGAGCCGCAGGGACGACGGGGCGCTCCCAACGTAGTCCTCCACCCGCTGCCAGTACTCCGGCTGGGAGGTATACTGGTCGCAGGCCACCACGGACCACTTGGCGTATTCGCAGTTGACCGGCAGGAGAATATCGGCGGGCGAGAAGGGCAGTGCGGTAAAGTCGGCGGACATGGGAACACCTCCAGATAAGTGAAAGAGAAATGGAAGAAGTAAAAGCCCGGTTCTGCATAGCCGCGGCCAGCCGCCGCTCACAGAGGCGGCCGGCTCAGGCGCGCATCTACCGCGCGCCGGTTTGCTTTTTACCTTTTACTTCTTACGTTTTATCCTGCTCAAAGAGCATGGGCATCAACGCTGCGGCGCCGTCTGGGAGATAGCGGCCCGACGCCCCGCTCTTCTCATTATAGGGCAAACCGCTCTGCGCGTCTACCCTGCTGTCATATAAAAGGAAGGGGACCGGGTCTCCGTCGTGGCCGCGGGTGGCGGTGAGAGTCTTATGGTCGGAGAGGACCAGAAGCCGGTAATCGAAGCCCCTGCTGCTCAGCGCCTCGGTCAGGGGGCCCACGACCCGGCTGTCCAGCCACTCGATGGCCTGGAGCTTGCCCTTCAGGTCGCCGTTGTGGGTGCACTCGTCTGGGGCCTCCACATGGATGGCGGCGAAGTCCGCGCCCCGCTCCAGCGCGCGGACGGCGTGCTCCACCTTGCCCTCGTAGTTGGTATCCAGCTCGCCGGTGGCGCCCTCCACCAGCTCCACGTCCAGCCCGGAGAGCCGGGCGATGCCATGGCAGAGGGGCACGGCGGAGATGACCACGCCCTTCTTGTGGTACTTGCTCTGGAAGGACTCCAGCTCCACGCCGGTTCCCTCCGCCCAGAACCACACGCCGTTGGCGGGGAGCTTGCCCTCGGACCGGCGCTCCTCGTTGATGGGGTGGTGGTCCAATATGCGGTTGGAGAGCTCCATCAGGCCGCGCAGCACGTCGGCGTTGGGACAGCCGGAGGGCAGGATGGGGCCGATGACCTCGCCCAGGTGGTCGTGGGGCGGGATGAGCTTGATGCCCGTGATGTCCGCGCCGGTCTGGACGGCGATATGCCGGAAGGAGGGCGCGGGGTTCACGCTCATGCCCGCCGCCCGGGCCGCGGCCATGAACGCGGGGTGGAAAAAGAGCGCCTCGATGAGGGAGATGGATTCCCGCCCGTCTATGGATCCGCCGGAGTGGGAGAGGATTTTTTTCTCTGCGTAAGGCTTGTCGCCGTCCTCCAGGGCCACCATATTGCACCGATAGGACACGTCTCCCGCATTCAGCTTGATGCCGGTGGCGGCCGCCTCCAGCGGGGAGCGTCCGGTGTAGCACTTCCAGGGGTCATTGCCGAAGATGGAGAGGATGGCGGTGTCGCTGCCGGGGGGCAGGCCCTTGGGGCAGTTGGTCACCGCTCCTACCTCGCCCCGGCCCGCCAGGGCGTCCAGGTTGGGAATCTTCGCGTATTCCAGCGGCGTTTTGCCCCCCAGCTCGGGAACGGGATTGTCGGCCATGCCGTCGCCGATGACGAGAACGTATTTCATACTGACACCTGCCTATTCCCTATTACTTGATTCCTTTTCTCTGTCCTGCTTCTTTTTCAGGTTGGTCAGGAAATTATCCATCCGGGTCAGGGCCTCGGCGATGTCCTTCATGCTGGTGGCGTAGCAGCAGCGGATGAAGCCCTCGCCGCCGGGCCCGAAGGCGGAGCCGGAGATGACCGCCACCTTCTCCTCCATCAGGAAGCGCTCGCAGAACTCGTCGGAGCTGAGGCCGGTGGAGCGGATGTCCGGGAAGAGGTAGAACGCACCCCTGGGCTCGAAGCACTGAAGGCCGATGCGGCGCAGGCCCTCCAGCAGGTAGCGGCGGCGGCCGTCGTACTCGTCGCGCATCTTCTCGATGTCCCGGTCGCCGTTGCGCATGGCCTCCACAGCGGCGTACTGGCTCATGGTGGGGGCGGACATGATGCCGAACTGGTGCAGCTTGAGAATCTGCTGGATGATGGGCTGGGGCCCGCAGACGTAGCCCATGCGCCAGCCCGTCATGGCGTGGCTCTTGGAGAAGCCGTTGATGAGGACGGTGCGCTCATACATATCGGGGATATTGGCGATGGAGGTGTGGTGCATATCATAGGTCAGCTCCGCGTAGATCTCGTCGGAGAGGACCATGATGTCGGTGCCCCGGAGCACCTGGGCGACGGCCTCCAGATCCTCATGGCTCATGACCGCGCCGGTGGGGTTGTTGGGGAAGGGCAGCACCACCGCCTTGGTTCTGGGGGTGATGGCGTTTTTGAGCAGCTCCGGCGTGAGGCGGAACTCGTCCTCGGCGCGGGTCTCCACCAGAACGGGGGTGCCCCCCGCCATGGAGACCAGGGGCCCGTAGCACACGAAGGACGGCACGGGCACGATGACCTCGTCGCCGGGGTTCACCAGGCAGCGGATGGCCAGGTCGATGCCCTCGCTGCCGCCCACGGTGACCACTATCTGGCTGGCGAAATCATACCTCAGGCTGAAGCGGCGCTCCAGGTAGGAGGCGATCTCACGGCGCAGCTCGGCCAGTCCTGCGTTGGAGGTATAGCGGGTGCGGCCCTTCTCCAGGGAGTAGATGCCCGCGTCCCGGATGTGCCAGGGGGTGACGAAGTCGGGCTCGCCCACGCCCAGGGAGATGGCGTCCTTCATCTCCTCCAAGATATCAAAAAACCGGCGGATGCCCGAGGGCTGGACCTCCTGAATCCGCTGGGACAGAATCTTGTCGTAATTCATACGAAAATGAACTCCCTTTCGCCCGGCGCCTGCTTTTCAAAAATCAGGTGCTTTTCTTTGTATTTTTTGAGGATAAAGTGGGTGGCGGTACCGGTGACGCCCTCCAGCGGGGCCAGGCGGTCGCTGACGAAGCCGGCCACTTCCCGCAGGGTGCGGCCGGAGATAATGACGGTGAAATCGAAGGCGCCGGACATGAGATACAGGGCCTCAACCTCGTCGTACTGGTAGATGCGCTCGGCGATGCGGTCGAAGCCCTCCTCCCGCTGGGGAGTCACCTTGACCTCAATGAGGGCGGTGACCGCGTCCCGGTCGGTGGTGTTCCAGTCCACGATGGCCTGATAGCCCAGGATGACCTTTTCGGCCTCATATTGCTTGACGGCGGCCTTCACCTCCTCCACCGGCATATTGGCCATGGCGGCCAATTGCTCGCTCGTGCGGGTGCAGTCCTCCTCCAATAATTGGAGCAGCTTGGTCATGCAAATCTCCTCCTTTAAACTTTCATAATATTCACCATGATAACATGGGAGACGGCGGCGGCTGTGTCAAAACGGCTGCGCGTTGGACAATATTATAATGACTTCCGCCCCAAATGGCAACTTGTTTTCTCCAATTTTTCCTGACCGCCCAGACGTTTCTACCGAAAAATGCAATACGAAAGAGGGCGGGGGTCATTTTGCATAGATTCGGAAAAGAGACAATTCTTCCGGTTGTGAAATTTTGTGCACTTTTCAGTGGAAATCCGAATACTAAAGTGCTATGATGGGATACGCCCAAAATAGATGTATAGCTAATTGATGCGGAGGCGAGACCATATGGAGTACGTGGACCTGGTCAACAAAATTGTGGCTGCCGAGCACAGCGCCCAGGAGATTGCCCGGGAGGTCAAGGAGAAACAGGATTCTCTGGACGCCGACCTGAAGCTGGAGGTCGGCAAGCTGCGGGAGGACTACTTCGCCCGGGCCAAACACCGCATCGACGAGGTGGAGAAGACCGAGGCCGCAGCCGCCGAGGAGGACATGGCCCGCTGGGACAAAAAGCGGGATCAGGCTCTGGCCGAGGTGGAGCGCGCCTATGCAGAGCACAAGGACCAGTGGGTGGAGCTCCTCTTCTCCCGGATTGTCGGGGAGACGGAGAGGGCGGAAGTATAAATAATAACGCCGGGGCTGCTGAGCGGCGGACTGGTCTCCAGGGCCGCCGCGCCTATGCCGCCTTTTCCCTTCCTTTAATTCTAGATGAAAGAGGTGGTCGCTGCCGTGATGAGCAGCTATATGCGCTACGGCGCGCTGAGCGCCAAAGTGCGCGCCATGTACGGCAAGCGCCTGCGCTTTTCCGATTTCGAGCACATGGCGGCCATGCCCAGCGAGCAGAGCGTGCTGGAGTACCTGCGGGGTCAGCCCGGCTGGACGGCGGCGGTCAGCGCCTTGGACACCACCGGCTACGTGGGCCGGGTGGAGCTGGAGGAGGCGCTGCGCCAGCAGCTCTGGAAGGAGTACCGAGGACTCAGCCACTTCGTCCCCAAGGGCGACAAGCTCCTGGTGGCGTTCCCCGTCCGGCTGGCCGAGCTGGAGGACATCATGACCGCCCTGCGGCGGCTCAAGGCCGCCGGCCACGCCAAGCCCCTCCCCGCCTCCCGGTATGAACAGCTGGAGAGCAAGGTGGACCGCAAGGCCCTCGCCGCCTGCGCCGACTACGACGGCCTCCTGGCCGCCACGGTTGGGAGCATCTACCACGAGGCGCTCCTCCACGTCCGGTCCAATACCGCCGGGGAGCTGCCCGACTACACCACCACCGAGGCCCTGCTCCGCTCCACTTATTTTTCCCATATGTACCGGCTGATCCACAAGAGCTGCGCCGGTGAGACGAAAAAGGTGCTGCTGCGCGCCTTCGGCGAGCAGGTGGACCTGCTCAACGTCATCCATATCCTGCGCCTGAAGACCTACTTCCCCGGCGACGGCCAGTACTATTCGGCCCTCTTCCCCTTCAACTACCGCCTGCGGCCGGAGAAAGTCAAGGCCCTGTGCGACGCCGGCGACAGCGCCGCCGTGCTGGCGCTCCTCCAGGACACCCCCTATGCGGCGGCCGCGCAGGCCCAGGGCGCGTCCGGCGTGGAGGACTGGTACCGCAGGGAGTTCTATCTCTTCAACAAGCGGCAGCTGGTCACCGGCGAGCCCTCCCTCTACACCGCAATGAGCTATCTCACCCTCAAGGAGATGGAGTTCAAGATGCTGGTCAACGTCATCGAGTCGGTGAAGTACGGCGCGCCCTACGACGAGAGCTTTGCACGGCTGATTGGCGAGTAGGCCCCCCGGTTTCGCGCCTGCGGCGCGGGTCGGGGTGTTTTTCCGGACAATTGTTATATCACTGATTTGCCTTTGGCAAAATACAAATAAGACCAAAGAGGAGATGATCTGGTTGGCAGTCATCCCAATGAAACTTCTGACCATTGCGGGGCCGATAGGGCAGTTCGACTCCGTGGTGCGTGAATGCGTTATCAATCAGGAGTTCCACCCCGAAAACACCCTGCAATTCATGAAGGGCGTGCGCGGTCTGCGGCCCTTCGACCTCACCAACCCCTATACCGCCCTGCTCCGCCGGGCGGAGCAGGTGGCGGACGAGGTGGGCATCCCCCTGGAGTACTCCTCCTTCGACGACGGCTGCGGGGACCCGGCGGTCCTCACGGCCTACTTCGACGATCTGGAGCGCCGGGTGAACGAACTGACGGACAGGCGGGAGGCGCTGCTGCAGAGCGCCTCCGACGACCGGAACATCGTCACCCAGCTGGAGCATCTGAAGGGCGTCACGTCCAATCTGGAGGAGCTGTGGGCCCTGGATTACACCCGCTTCCGCTACGGCTACCTCCCCCGGGACACCTACGACAGCTTCCTCCAGACCCTCAACGAGGAGGATGACATCCTGTTCTTCCCCACCAGCATTGAGCAGAAGATTGTCTACGGCGTCTACTTCACCACCAAATCCTCCCACGAGAAGGTGGACTCCCTCTTCAACTCCCTCCACTTCGTGCGCATCCACATCGACGCCCAGGCCCACGGCTCGGCGGACGAGGCCATGTCCGACCTGACCGCCCAGGCCGCAGCCGCCGAGGCGGAGGCCCAGGCCGTGACGGGGCAGCTGGAGGCCATCAAGGTCAGTGAGCACGACAAGCTCATGGCCGACTACTCCTACCTGCGGTATATGAACGACTCCCACGACCTGCGGCGCTTTGCCGCCCACTCCCGGGAGACCTTTTACCTCATGGGCTGGGTGCCCCGGGACGCGGTGGAGGGCATCCATGAGAAGCTGGACCGCTTCCCCAACCTCTCCTGCGTGGTGGACAGCGCGGGGGATATGCCCGATGTGAAGCCCCCCACCAAGCTCAAAAACTCCTTCCTGGGCCGGGCCTTCCAGCCCTTCCTGGAGATGTACGGCCTGCCCGCCTACAATGAGATCGACCCCTCCATCTTTATGTCCATCACCTACTGCCTCTTCTTCGGCATCATGTTCGGGGACCTGGGACAGGGCCTCTGCCTCGCCCTGGCGGGCTTCGTGCTGGCAAAGTGGAAGAAGATGTGGCTTGGCAACATTATCACCTGCTGCGGCCTCAGCGGCGCGGTCTTCGGGTGCGTCTACGGCAGCGTCTTCGGCATTGAGCTGGAGGGCTTCGGCTTCAAGGCCCTGGCGCCCATAGAGGAATCCCTGGTGCCCGGCGTGAGCAACGTCATGCTGCTGCTGGTCATGTCGGTTGCCCTGGGCGTGCTCATGCTGGCCTTCGTCATGGTGATGAACGTCGTCAACGGCGTGCGGCAGCACAATTACGAGAAAATTTTCTTCGGCCCCAACGGTCTGGCGGGCATGGTGTTCTACCTCGGCCTCATCATCGCCGCCGTGTGCACCCTGCTGCTGGGGGTGAACCTCTTCGTCCCCGCCTATATCATCCCCGTCCTGATCGTGCCCCTGGCGCTCATCCTCCTCAAGGAGCCCCTCTCCCTCATGCTGGAGGGGAACCCGGAGTGGAAGGAGATTAAGATCGGCGGCCTGCTGGTCACCGGCTTCTTCGAGCTCTTCGAGACCTGCCTCTCCTTCCTCACCAACACCCTCTCCTTCATGCGTATCGGCGCCTACGCCATCACCCACGTTGGATTGATGCTGGTGGTGGAGATGCTGGCCAATATGGCCGGCGGTATCCACCCAGACGTTACCGTGGGCGGCGTCATCGTCATGGTGCTGGGCAACATCTTCGTGATGGGCTTCGAGGGCCTGCTGGTGGGCATTCAGGTGCTCCGTCTGGAGTTTTACGAGCTGTTCGGCCGGTTTTACGACGACGGCGGCATCGCCTTTGTCCCCAAGGTCATCGACTATTCTGCCCGCACTGCAGGCTGATATAGATTGCCGGGCCGTGCAGGGTTCCGGAACCCGTGTCCGGCCGGCGAAAAGGCATCTTCCCCGAACGGCGTCTCTCAGTCCGCCGACGCGGACAGCGTACCCTTGTAGGTGCAGCTCCCCTCAGAAGGAGCCAACGATGAAGTTCTGAAGTGATTTTATGGAGGTCAATCGTATGAAATTTCTCGTTCTGTTTCTGGCCACCCTCGTGGTCTTCTCTCCCCTGTTCCTGGCCGGTTTCCGCAAGTACACCGGCAAAAAGGCCAAGCGCGCCCTGGTGACCAACATCGCCTCCTTCTGCGCCCTCTTCGTCATCGCCACCGTGCTGGGCTTCGGCGGCAGCGCCATGGCGGCCGACGTGTCCGTTGAGGCCGCCACCGCCTCCGCAGCCGGCCTCTCCGCCGGCCTGAAGTACATCGGCGCCGCCCTGGCCGTGGGTCTCTCCGGCATTGGCGGCGGCATCGCCGTGGCCTCCTCCGCCTCCGCGGCACTGGGCGCCATCAGCGAGAACGACAAGGCCTTCGGTAAGGCCCTGATCTTCGTCGGCCTGGCCGAGGGCGTCGCCCTGTACGGCCTGATCGTCGCCCTGCTGCTGCTGTTCACCTAATCTGGGCGCGGACATTTTCTGCGGAAATTGTGGCACTACGGCCGCGCCTTCCGGGGGAACCCCCGTTCCCCCGGGATACGCACTGGCGGATATGCCAGTGCGATACCCCCTCCGCATTCCGTGGGGGGTAAAGGAGTTATCTCTGATTATGAAATACTTTGTCATCACCGACAGCACCGACACTCAGGTGGGCCTGCGGCTGGCGGGCATTGAGGGCGTCGTGGTCCGGGAGGAGCCGGAGGTCCGGGAGGCCATCCGCAAGGCGGTGGCTGACCGTGAGATCGCCGTTCTTCTGGTCACGGAGAACCTGGCTATTATGTGCGCCGACCTGCTGGAGCCCATCAAGATGACCGGGCACACACCCCTGGTTGTGGAGATCCCCGACCGGCACAGCAAGGGCCGCGCGCCCGACTCCATCACACGGTATATCCGCGAGGCCATCGGCGTCAAGATTTAGGGTGTATCTGAGTAAGTCGGGGTGGTGCGGATTTCGAGCGGGAAAGGCGCCATGCAAGCCGTTTTTTCGCGGGAATCCTGGATGGATTGCAAGGGAAGACGGCGCAGCAGCGCACTTTTCCCGCCGAAAGGCGCGATGCACAGACTTTTCAGTTACACCCTAGTGAATAGGCAGCAAGGAATAGGGAACAGGCCGGCATCAAGTCCGCTCCATCTCCGTTACCCCATCGCTTATTCCCTATCACCTATTCCCTATTACCTTGTCAAGGGGGTCCACTCATGTCCGAACTGAATCAAAAATTAGACCACTTCACGGCCACCATCCTGGCCGAGGCCACCGCCGAGACCGAGCGCACCCTGGCGGACCTCAAGGAGAAGCGCAGCGAAGCCTTCTCCGCCGCCGAGGATCAGATTCTGGCCGAGACCTATCACTATATCCGCACCGAGGTGGCCCGCGTCAAGAGCGAGGCCGGCCGACAGGTCTCCCGCCGGATGCTGGACGCCAAGCGGGAGCTCTTCCTCCGCCGGGGCCAGATTGCCGACGAGGTCTTCGAGCTGGTCCGGCAGAAGATCGTCGCCTACACCGGCGGCGGCGCCTATCCGCTGCGACTCAAGGATCTCTTTCTGGCGGCTGTCGAGAGTCTCAAGGAGGGCGACGACATCCGGGTGTATCTGCGCAGGGCCGACATGGCCCAGGCGGACGCCCTGGCCGCCGCGCTGCCCGGCATGACCTTTACATTCCGGGAGGGCACGTTCCTCCTGGGCGGGCTGGTCGCCGAGTCCCCCTCTCTGGGCCGCCGGGTGGATTCCACCTTCGACAGCGCCCTTGCGGAGCTGAACGGCCACTTCGCCGAGCTTTTCGGCCTCTCGCTGGCCAACGTGCAGAAGGAAGGGCAGGAGGGCGACGAGTTATGAGTCAATATGTTATCAAGGGCGTCAACGGCCCTGTCGTCACTGTCGTGGGCGGCCACGGCCTCGCCATGATGGACATGGTCCACGTGGGCGAGGAGGGGCTTATCGGCGAGGTTGTGGGCGTCAACGGCGGCGTGACCACCGTCCAGGTCTACGAGGACACCGCCGGCCTGGCCCCC
This sequence comes from Lawsonibacter faecis, assembly GCF_014287675.1. Taxonomy (GTDB): domain Bacteria; phylum Bacillota; class Clostridia; order Oscillospirales; family Oscillospiraceae; genus Pseudoflavonifractor; species Pseudoflavonifractor faecis. The sequence continues at coordinate 46,192 of NZ_JACOPQ010000009.1, forward strand.
GGCCAGAGGGTGGAGAGCACCGGAGCGCCCATGTCCGTCAAGCTGGGGCCTGGGCTTCTGAGCAATATCTTCGACGGCATCGCCCGGCCCCTGCGGGTCATTGAGGAGAAGGCCGGACCCTTTATTACCCGGGGCATCAACATCTCCGCGCTGGACGAGGAGAAGCTCTGGGACACCGAGATTGCTCTCAAGGTGGGCGACGAGGTGAAGCCCGGCACCCTCTATGCCACCTGCCGGGAGACCACCCTCATCACCCACCGCTGTCTGGCTCCCATCGGCGTGACCGGCAAGGTCACCCGGGTGATGCCCGACGGCGCGTATAACGTCAACAAGGTCCTGGTGGAGGTCACCGACGAGTACGGCCGCATGAGCGGGCTGAAGCTCTCCCAGGAATGCCGCATCCGCACCCCCCGGCCCATGGCCGAGCGCCTGCCCATCGACCGGCCCCTTATCACCGGCCAGCGCATCATCGACACCCTCTTCCCCATCGGCAAGGGCGGCGCGGCGGCCATCCCCGGCCCCTTCGGCGCTGGCAAGACCATGACCCAGCACCAGCTGGCCAAGTGGTCGGACGCGGACATCATCGTCTACTTAGGCTGCGGCGAGCGCGGCAACGAGATGACTCAGGCCCTGGAGGAGTTCTCCGAGCTTCTCGACCCCAAGAGCCACCAGCCGCTGATGAACCGCACCATTCTCATCGCCAACACCTCCAATATGCCCGTGGCCGCCCGTGAGGCGTCTGTCTACACCGGCATGACCATCGCAGAGTACTACCGGGATATGGGCTACCATGTGGCCCTGATGGCCGACTCCACCTCCCGCTGGGCCGAGGCTCTGCGGGAGATCTCCGGCCGACTGGAGGAGATGCCCGCCGAGGAGGGCTTCCCCGCGTACCTGGCCTCCCGCCTGGCGGAGTTCTACGAGCGCGCGGGCTATGTGCGCACGCTGGAGGGGAAAGAGGGCAGCGTCACCGTCATCGGCGCGGTCTCCCCCCAGGGCGGCGACTTCTCCGAACCGGTCACCCAGAACACCAAGCGGTACGTGCGCACCTTCTGGGGCCTGGACCGCGCCCTGGCCTACGCACGGCACTTCCCCTCCATCAACTGGCTCACCTCCTACTCGGAGTACGCCGCCGATCTGAAGCCCTGGTACGACGCCAACGTGGGTCTGGACTTTGTGCCCTGCCGCATCCGCATCTCCAATCTCCTCCAGGAGGAGGCCTCCCTGATGGAGATCGTCAAGCTTATCGGCGCGGACATCCTGCCCGAGGACCAGAAGCTGGTCATCGAGACCGCCAAGCTGATCCGCGTGGGCTTCCTCCAGCAGAACGCCTACCATGAGATCGACACCTACGTGCCCATGGGCAAGCAGCTGAAAATGATGCAGCTCATTCTCCGGCTCTACGACGGGGCGAAGCACCTCATCGGCCGGGCCATCCCCCTCTCCCAGCTCAAGGCCACCGGCATCTTCGACACCCTCACCAAAATGAAGTACGAGATTGCCAACGACCAGCTGGAGAAGTTCAGCGACTACGAGCGTGTGGTGGACGAGGCCCTGGACAAGGTGGAGCTGGCCAACCGGTAAGCGCGAGGTTCGTGCCTCTTGTGAATGGGGTACGCCGTACCCGCAAGGCGGCGGCTCCGCCGCCTGCGGAGCTGACCGGGGGATCAAACCCTCCGCCCCAGTGCGCGCACCTGGGCACCTCCCTTACAAGGGGAGGCCCTGCAAGGAGTGATTTTTTATATGCGAATGGAATATATCGGTCTGAGCGAGCTGTCCGGCTCCCTCATCGCCCTCCAGGGCGTGGAGGACGTGGCCTTCGACGAGGTGGCTGAGATTACCCTCGACAGCGGCGAGCGGCGCTATGGCCGCGTCATCCTCATCGACGGCGACCGCGTGGTGCTTCAGGTCTTCGAGGGCACCAAGGGCATCTCCCTTGAGAACGCCCGCACCCACTTCACCGGCAAGCCCATGGATATCGCCCTCTCCCGTGAGATGCTGGGCCGGGTCTTCGACGGCGCGGGCCGCCCCATCGACGGGCTGGGTGAAATCTACCCCGAGGAGCGGCGGAACATCAACGGCTCCGCCATCAACCCCGTCTCCCGGCAGTACCCCCGCTCCTGTATCTACACGGGCATCTCCGCCATCGACGGCACCTCCACCCTAATCCGGGGGCAGAAGCTGCCCATCTTCTCCGGCTCGGGCATGAAGCACAACGAGCTGGCGGCCCAGATCGTCCGGCAGGCCCGTGTGGCCGACCAGGACGGCGAGTTCGCCATCGTCTTTGCCGCCATGGGCGTCAAGAACGACACCGCCGAGTTCTTCCGCCGCAACTTCGAGGAGGCGGGCGCCCTCCAGCGGGTGACCATGTTCGTCAATCTGGCCTCCGACCCCATCATTGAGCGCATCCTCACCCCCCGCTGCGCCCTCACCGCCGCGGAGTATCTGGCCTTTGACCTGGGGTACCATGTTCTGGTCATCATGACCGACATGACCTCCTACTGCGAGGCCGTGCGTGAGTTCTCCTCCTCCAAGGGCGAGATTCCCTCCCGGAAGGGCTTCCCCTCCTACCTCTACTCCGATCTGGCGTCCCTCTACGAGCGCGCCGGCATGATCCACGGCAAGGCCGGGTCGGTGACCCAGGTGCCCGTCCTCACCATGCCCAACGACGACATCACCCACCCCATTCCCGACCTCACCGGCTATATCACCGAGGGACAGATTGTGCTGGACCGGGACATGGATCAAAAGGGTATCTATCCCCCCATCGCCATCCTGCCCTCCCTGTCCCGTCTGATGAAGGACGGCATCGGAAAGGGCTTCACCAGGGACGACCACCCCGACCTCTCCAATCAGCTCTTCGCCTCCTACTCCAAGGTACAGGACGCCCGGAGCCTGGCCAGCGTCATCGGCGAGGATGAACTCAGCGACGTGGACAAACAGTACCTGGAGTTCGGCAAGGCCTTCGAGGCCCTCTTCGTCAACCAGGACATGATGCAAAACCGAACCATCGACCAGACCCTGGACCTGGGCTGGAAGCTCCTCTCCATCCTGCCCAAGGGCGAGCTGGACCGCATCAGCAGCGCCATGATCGACGCCCACTATGTGGAGGGGGCCTATAAGACCATCCTCAGCGGCGAGGTCAGCGGGGACGGGAAGCTGAGCTAAAAAAGCAAAAGAGAAGAATGAAAAAAGCCCTGTGAGGGCTGCCTCTCCGTTTTCCCTCTTCTCTATTCTTTTGAAAGGAGGTGGCCGCATGGCCGCTGTCCTGCCAACCAAGGGCAATCTGATGGCTACCAAGCGTTCCCGGTCCCTGGCCCGGACGGGCTATGAGCTCATGGACCGGAAGCGGAACATTCTGATCCGGGAAATGATGTCCCTGATGGACACTGCCAAATCCGTTCAGGATCAGATCGACACCGTCTTTACCGAGGCCTACGCCTCCCTCCAGGTGGCCAACATCAAGCTGGGCCTGGTGGACCGCATCTCCGAGGCGGTGGAGCTGGATGACTCGGTGGAGCTGCAGTACCGCTCCGTCATGGGCGTGGAGCTGCCCCATATCCCAGACCGCGCCAGCGACGTGAAGCCGGAATACGGCTTTGCCTACACCAGCTCCGAGCTGGACGAGTGCTATCTCAAGTTTCACAAGGTGAAAGACCTGACCCGGCAGCTGGCCGAGGTGGAGACCTCCATCTACCGTCTGGCCACCGCCATCAAGAAGACCCAGAAGCGGGCCAACGCCCTCCAGAACATCGTCATCCCCAGCTTCGACTCCACCATCCGCTTCATCACCGAGGCGCTGGAGGAGAAGGAGCGGGAGGAGTTTGTCCGCCTCAAGGTCATCAAGCAGTTTCAAAACAAGAAGAAGGTCCAGGCCGGGTAACAAACTGCATAAAAAGGCTCTGCAAAACGGATGTTTTGCAGAGCCCTTCTTCCTATTGGCTGCCCGGTGCGGGAAAGCGCGCGGCGCTGACAAGGCCGGTTCAGGTCTGGTAGGTCCTGGTGCAGATTTCCCGGATTTTCGCCTGGAGGGACTTCAAGTCCTCAAACGCCGCGGGCCGCCAGCCGGGGTTGCGCAGGAGGGCCGCAGGGTGGTACATGGCGGTCATCTGGGTGCCCGCCTTCTCCACCCACTGCCCGTGTTCCTTGGTAATTTTAAAATCCTCGCGGATCAGCTTCATGGCGGAGATACGGCCCAGACAGACGATGATTTTCGGCCGGATCAGGGCCACCTGATTGCGCAGATAGCCGATGCAGGCCTCCTGCTCGATGTTCTGCGGGTCCCGGTTCTGGGGCGGGCGGCACTTGACCATATTGGCTATGTAGACCTTGGTGCGGTCCAGGTCGATGATCTCCAGCATATCATCCAGCAGCTTGCCGCCCCGGCCCACAAAGGGCAGGCCCTGCAGGTCCTCGTTCTCACCGGGGCCCTCCCCGATGAACATCACCTCGGCATTGGGGTTCCCGTCCCCGAAGACCACATGGGTCCGGGTGTCGGCCAGGGCGCATTTTTGGCAGTTCATGCATTCCTGATAGAGCTCGTCCCAATTTTTCATGCTTTCACCTCTCGATTGGTTTTCATATCATAACATAAAACCGCGAAAATTGCAAAAGATGAATCATGTTGAAATTGACGGTTGACAGGACTGCCCTCAGGGGCGTATAATGCGTCCAATATCAAAAAGGCAATGAGAAAGACCGCCCCTTGGGCATCCGACAGAGAACGCGGGTCACCGACTGAGAGCCCGCCCCGGAGAGAAGAGGTTGCGCAACACTTTTGAGCCGGCGTTCCGAGCCTCCGCAGGAGGGGTAGGGCCGCCCGTCTCCCCCGCGTTAAGGGGTCGAGAGGTCATGTGCGGAGCATGGCAACTCGGGTGGTACCGCGGAGTATTCGTTACTTACGCCCCGAGACTGTTATTACAGTTTCGGGGCGTTTTTTATTTTCTGAAAGGATGTGAACGGTCATGACAACAATCACCGGCGCGGCAAAAAAGAGGCTTGAAATCAGCGACATTATCGGGGGTGCCTGTGTAAATCAGGCCGTCTCCATCCACGGAGCGGTCCACTCCCTGCGGGACATGGGTGGAATTACCTTCCTGACCCTCCGTGGGCGCGACGGCGTGGTCCAGTGCGTCTGTCCCCCCGAGGTGGACTTGAAGGGCGTCAGCGAGGAGTGTACGGCGGTCGTTTCCGGCGTGGTCCGGGCAGAGGAGCGCGCCCCCGGCGGATTTGAAATCGCCGCGGCGGCGGCGCAGGTCCTCTCCCGGCCCGCCGCCCCCCTGCCGGTGCCGGTCTCCAGGTGGAAGCTCGGCCTGAACCTGGACACCGAGCTTGCCCTCCGGCCCTTGACGCTGCGGAATCTCCGGGCGCGGTCGGTTTTCCGCGTTCAGGAGGGGATTATCCGGGCCTTCCGGGACTATCTCCACGGCCAGGGGTTTACCGAAATCCACACCCCGAAAATCGTCCGCGCGGGGGCCGAGGGGGGCAGCAACATCTTCCGGCTGGACTACTTCGGCCGCAAGGCCTTTTTGGCCCAGTCCCCCCAGTTCTACAAGCAGATGATGGTGGGGGTCTACGAGCGGGTCTTCGAGGCGGCCCCCGTCTTCCGCGCGGAGAAGCACAGCACCGCCCGCCATCTGAATGAGTACACGTCCCTGGACTTGGAGATGGGGTATATCGACTCGTTTTATGATATTATGGATATGGAGACCGGCTTTCTGAAGCACTGCTTCCGCCTGCTCCGCACCGAATACGCCGCCGACCTGGGGCGTCTGGGGGTTGCACTGCCGGAGCTGGAGGAAATCCCCTGCGTCCGCTTCGACGAGGCCAAACGGCGCGCGGCGGAGCGGTACGGCTATCAGATTCGGGACCCCTACGATTTGGAGCCGGAGGAGGAGCACCACATCGGGCTGTACGCCAAAGAGGCGTGGGACAGCGACTTTGTATTCGTCACCCACTACCCCGGCAAAAAGCGCCCCTTTTACGCCATGGACGACCCTGAGGACCCCAGATACACCCTCTCCTTCGACCTGCTCTACAAGGGGCTCGAGGTCACCACCGGCGGGGCGCGCATCCACGACTACGCCGCCCAGGTGGAGAAGATGGAGCGGCTGGGGATGCGCCCGGAGGAGTTTGAGAGCTGCCTGATGGCCCACAAATACGGCCTGCCGCCCCACGGAGGCCTGGGGCTGGGCCTGGAGCGGCTGACCATGAAGCTCTGCGCCCTGGAGAACGTGAGATACGCCTGCCTGTTCCCCAGGGACTTGAACAGGCTCGACCCGTAAGACGACGGGCCGGACACCGGCTCGATACCCCCTCCGCTCTGCGGGGGGACAGAAAGGAACTGTCAACATGAAAATTACCGAGGAAATGGTGGACTATGTGTCCGCCCTGGCCCGACTGAAGCTGGCCGACGAAGAGCGCTCCGCTATGGCGGCGGAGCTGGAGCACATTTTGGAGTATATGGAGATGCTCGGCGGCCTGGATACCCACGATATCGCGCCGATGAGCCACATCTTCCCCGTCAGGAACGTCCTGCGCGCGGACGTGGCGGCGCCGTCAATGGACCGGGCGGTCCTGCTCTCAGGCGCCCCCGTCCCCGACGGCGAGGCGTTCCTGGTCCCCAAGGCGGTGGATTGAGATGACGATGATGAGCTTATGCAGGCTGACCGCCCTGGAGCTTGCCGGGAAGCTGTGTGCCGGAGAGGTGACGCAGCGGGAGGCCGTGGAGGCCGCCTCGGCGCGCATTGCGGCCACCCAGGGGACGCTGAACACCTTTATCACGCCGGATGGACCGGCGTTCCCAGCCGCAGACCTGTCCGCCTCTCCCCTTGCGGGCGTGCCCATGGCCTACAAGGACAATATCTCCACCAGGGGCGTGAAGACCACCTGCGCGTCCAAAATTCTGGGGGACTTTCAGCCCCCCTATGATGCAACCGCCGTGGAGCGGCTCTCCGCCGCCGGAGCGGTGAGCATGGGCAAGCTGAACATGGACGAGTTTGCCATGGGCTCCACCTCCGAGACCTCCTGGTACGGCAGCGTGCGCAACCCCTGGGACACGGGCCGGGCGGCCGGCGGGTCCTCCGGCGGAGCGGCGGCGGCGGTGGCCGCCGGGCAGGTGTGGTACGCCATCGCCTCCGACACCGGAGGGAGTATCCGCCAGCCCGCCGCCCACTGCGGCGTTACCGGTATGAAGCCCACCTACGGCGCGGTGAGCCGGTACGGCCTTATCGCCTACGCCTCCTCCCTGGATCAGCTGGGCCCCATCGCCCGGTCCGCCGCCGACTGCGCGGCGGTGCTGGACGTGATGATGGGCGGAGACCCCCGGGACGGCACCAGCCTGGACATCCCCGCCGGAAAGCTCCTCGCCTCCCTCTCCGGGGATCTGCGGGGCAGGCGGGTGGGCATCCCGGCGGACTGCTTCGGGGACGGGCTGGACGGGGAGGTCTCCAGGGCCGTGCTGGCTGCGGCGGAAGTGCTGAAAGGGCGGGGCGCCCAGGTGGAGACTTTTGCCCTCCCCGCGGTACGGTACGCGGTCCCCGCGTACTACATCATCGCCTGCGCCGAGGCCAGCTCCAACCTCTCCCGGTTCGACGGGGTAAAGTACGGCTGGCGGGCCGAGGGATATGGGGACCTGAACGACCTCTACTGCGCTACCCGGACCGGCGGCTTCGGGCGCGAGGTGAAGCGGCGTATCCTTTTGGGGACCTTCGTCCTCTCCGCCGGATACTACGACGCCTACTACAAAAAGGCCCTCCAGGTAAAGGCGGTCATCAAGCGGGCTTTCGACGAGGCCTTCGAGAAGTACGACCTGCTCCTCACCCCCGTGACGCCCGCCACCGCGCCCCGGCTGGGGGAGAGCCTGAGCGACCCGCTGAAGATGTACCTTGGCGACGTCTACACCGTGTCCGTCAACCTGGCAGGGCTGCCCGCGGCGTCTATGCCCTGCGGGTTCGATGCGCAGGGGCTGCCCATCGGGGCGCAGCTCATCGGCCCGGCGCTGGGTGAGCAGGCCGTGCTGGACGGGGCCCATGCCTTTCAATTGGACACCGATTACCACAGGCGCATGCCGGAGGTGACGTTATGATTTGGGAGACCGTAATCGGCCTGGAGACCCACGTGGAGCTGGCCACCAAAACCAAGATCTTCTGCGCCTGCACCACCGCGTTCGGCGGCGACCCCAACACCCACTGCTGCCCAGTGTGCACCGGGATGCCGGGGACCCTCCCCGTCCTCAACGGGAAGGTGGTGGAGTTCGCCGCCAGGGCAGGGCTTGCCCTGGGCTGCGAGATCACCCGGTACTGCAGGTTTGACCGGAAGAACTACTTCTACCCGGACCTCCCCAAGGCCTACCAGGTGTCCCAGCTCTATCTGCCCATCGCCCGAAACGGAGCGGTGCCCATTCCGGGCGGCAGGACCATCCGCATCCACGAGCTGCACATGGAGGAGGACGCGGGCAAGCTGGTGCACGATCCCTGGCGCGACCAGACCCGGGCGGACTATAACCGCTGCGGCGTGCCTCTCATTGAGATCGTCACCGAGCCGGACTTCCGCACCGGGAACGAGGTCATTGCATATCTGGAAAAGCTCAGGTCCACCCTTCAATACCTGGGCGTGTCCGACTGCAAAATGCAGGAGGGCTCCCTGCGCTGTGACGTAAACCTCTCCGTCCGGCCCGCCGGGAGCGTGGGGCTGGGCACCCGGACCGAGATGAAAAACCTCAGCTCCTTCAAGGCCATCTCCCGGGCCATTGTGTACGAGGCCAGGCGGCAGATAGAACTGATTGAGGAGGGCGGGCGGGTGGTCCAGGAGACCCGTCGCTGGGACGAGAACAAGGACGCAACCTACGCCATGCGCTCCAAGGAGAACGCCCAGGATTACCGCTATTTCCCCGATCCGGACATCCCTCCGCTGGAGCTCCCGCAGTCGTACCTGGAGCGACTCAGGGCGGAGCAGCCCGAGATGGCCTGGGAGAAGGCGGAGCGCTATCAGAGGGACTACGCCCTGAGCGCCTACGACACCGAGATGATTACCGCTCAGAAGGCCCTGGCGGACTTCTTCGAGGCGGCGGTGGCGCTGGGTACCGACCCCAAGCAGTGCGCCAACTGGATCATGGGCGAGGTGCTGCGCGCCCTCTCCGAGCGGGGCATGGAGCCCGGGGACATGGCCCTCACCCCCGGCACCCTGTCCCGGCTCATCGCCCTGGTGCAGGGCGGCAGGCTCAACCGGAACACGGCGGTGAAGGTCTTCGACGCGGTGTTTGACCAAAACGGCGACGTGGACGCCTATGTAAAAGAGCACGGCCTGGAGCAGATCAGCGACCCGGGCGCCGTGGCGACGGCGGTGGAAAAGGCCTTTGGCGCCAATCCCAAATCCATCCTGGACTACAAAGCCGGCAAGGAGAAGGCTTTCGGCTTCCTGGTGGGACAGGTCATGCGGGAGCTGCACGGCAGGGCCGACCCCAAGGCGGTCAACGAGGCGGTCCGGGCCGGACTGGACCGCTGCTGAGCCGAAAAGGCCCGGAACTCTCCGTGGGGAGTTCCGGGCCTTTTCCTATTCTCCGCGGCAATAGGCGGCCAGAGGCTTCAGCGCGCTTCTATCCGTAAAGTCCACACATTTGCCGTAGCTTTCCAAAACGCCCCGGCCCTCGGCGGTGGGTCCCTCGTCCCGCTCCTTTTTCTCCATCATTTTTTTGAACATGGCCATCATGACGCGATGGAGGGGGCCCAGCTTTCCGTAATCCATACCGCCCCGCAGATGGAACTGCCTTATGCCGGACAGCACTCCCGCCGGAAATGCGCGCTCAAGCTCCGAGCGGATATGGGACACATTCGCCGGGTCCTCCGGGTCCGAAAGCCCCACCGTAAAAAGCGCCGTACGGACTTGCTTCAGCTCCGCCGCCCGCTTTTTCAAAAAGTCGGCGGCCGCGAAGCCGCCGGCGTAGAGCCCTCCGCCCACCGCCACGGTGTCGTACCCGGTCAAATCCGCGCGGAGCGCCTCTCTCAGCTCCAGCACTTTTCCGCCGGTCTCCTCGCCCAGCCAGCGGGCGTACCGCTCCGTCGCGCCGTATTTAGACGCATAGACCACCAACGTTTTCATTGCTTCTCAATCCTTTCCCATGGTCTTGCTGTTGCGCTGCAGCCCTTGCAGCACCCAAACGGCGCGCCGGATCTCCTCCTGGGGAATACCTGCAAAAAGTTGCTCCATGAACCGCGTCGAGGGCGCGTTGTATTTTTCGCCCAGCTCGAACCACTGCCGGGTGGGCCGGACCAGGCATTTCCGGCGGTCGCTCTTATCGCTCTCCAGGGTCACATAACCTTTTTTCTCCAATTTAAGGGCGATTTGCTTCACATTTTGGTACGAGCTGCCCACCTCCTCCGCCAATTCGCCCAAAGTGGGTGCTTTTTCGCCAAAAAGGCCCAAAACTACGAGCACAAACCACTGTTTTGCGGTAATTTCCTCGAGCAAACGGTCCCCAAGCACCTGTAAACGGTTTTCCAGGGCGAAAACGGTGCCAAAAAGGAGATAACTGGGCTCCATGTCGGGCATCTGCATGGTCTTCCCTCCCGATATATAATATCTTACGTTTTATATGTAATATATTATATAATCTCCGTGCTGTCAAGTATTAAAAAGCCTCGCCGCAGGAAGTGGTTCCTGCGGCGAGGCTTTTTTGAGCGTATTCTACTGCTTCAACTGGCCGAAGCCGGCGCTTTGGACGCACTCCTGGCCCCGCTCGGAGAGCATGAACTCCGCCAGCTTCCGGGCGGGAGAGCCCTTGGGCTCGTCGGAGCGGAGGACGACGTAGTTATAGCCCGCCAGAGGGTAGGTGCCGTCGGCGATGGTCTTGTCCGAGGGGGCGACGCCGTCCACGGCCAGGAGCTTGAGCTGGTTGTCCGTCACGTCCCCCATCATAGTCTGGGCGTTGAGGTAGTAGTAATAGACGCTGTACCCGATGGCGTAGGCAGTCGGGTTGGTCTCCAGAGCGGCGGCCACGTCGGTAAGGGCGGAGCTCATGGCCTGGGAGACGTTGCCCTGGAGGATGGCGGGGTTCAGGGACAGCTTGCCGCCGTTCAGGAAGTACCGCTCCATCAGGGCGTGAGAGCCGCTGTCGGTATTGCGGCAGTAGGGCAGCAGAGCGGCGTCCGGGCCACCCACCCGGTTCCAGTTGGCGTAGGCGTTGTTCACATAGATATCCTGAATCTGCTTTTGGGTCAGGCCGGCGGCGGAGTTCTCCTCGTTGGTAAAGAAGACCATTGCGTCGTAGGCGATGGGGATGAGCTCCAGCTCCACCCCGGCGGCCCTAGCCTGGGCCTTCAGCTCCTCAGAGGGCTCGGTGGCGGCGAAGAGCACGTCCACCTCCCCGCTGATAAGCCGCTGGTAGGACTCGTGGCTCTTGCTGTGGGACGCGGGAAACTGGGAATGGTTATCGTAATTGCGGAAAAGGGCGGCGTAGAGGGCCCGGGTATAGGGGTAGGTGGAGGTGGAGCCGTCTATGACCGGCATTTTGTCGGTAAAGCCGTACTCAATGGCGGCCTTGGACGGGTAGACAGGCAGGAAGCGAATGGCGGAATAGAGCAGCTCCGCCACCTCACCCCGGGTGGCCCCCCTGAGGGCCTCGGCGCTGTAGACGGAGATGGGGAAGCCCTCGCTGTCCAGCTCCTCCGTCTCCGTGGCGGTGGTGATGCACAGGCCGTAATTACCCCGCAGGGCCTGATAGGCCTCCAGGGCCCAGTCGGGGACAGCGGCGGCGTCGGCCAGGTCCAGAGCCTCGTCCCCGGCGGGGACCTCCACCATCCCGGCGGCGGCAAAGGCCCGGTAGACCATGGTCATGATCTCCCCCCGTGTCACCGTGCGGTAGGGATTGAAGTTCGCGTCCGCCGCGGCGATGCCGCAGGCCCGGGCGGCGGCGGCGGTCTCATAGTACCAGTCGCCGGGCTTTGCGTCGGCATAGCCGGGGTCGGCGGCGCTCTTAACACCCAGGACGCGGGTGACGAGGGTAAATGCCTCTGCACGGGTGATGGTGTTGTCGGGAAGGAGCTCGCCCCTGTCGTTCCCCCGGAGGACGCCCCGGAGCGCCAAATTCTTGGCGCTGAGCGGAGTCTGATCGTATTCACTGCCGTTCCAGGTCTGAACCTGATCGGTAAAAGGCGCGGGCTTCTCCACGACCCTTGCCTCCAGCGCCTCGTCCGCCCGCCCGGCGGGGACCACGGCGTAGAGGGCATCCTCGGCATAGCCGGATATGGCGACGGTCTCACCGGTGGCGGAGTAGACGGCGAGCAGGCGCTCGGAGTCGCCGTACGACATATCCTCCGGTATGGTATACTCAATGCGCTTGAGGACGTAGCTTCCGTCGCCCAGGGCCTTGGACCAGGGCTGGGCGCTCTCCGCCGCCCGGGCGGCCGCCGCGCACAGCAGCCCCAGGCAGGAGGCCAGCACCAGAGCAAGTATCTTTTTCCCCATTGACTTCATAACGGGCACCTCTCTCCGTACTTGATAGACACATACTACAATTGAAGTATATATTTGTCAAGCGCTGAATCAATTATCCGCTCTGATTTTTATATCGTTCCAGGCGCGGTAAAAGTTACACGCCGGGCAAAACTTGTCCCTCCGTCCGCCGCGTGCTACAATTTATTTTAACCTTCCATTAATACACCAGGGTTTTTGCGGATGGTATCATCAAGAGGGAGGTGCTGAAATGGAGCAGAAGACTTACCGCACATCGGAGGCGGCCCGGCTCATAGGCGTGCATCCGAATACGGTCCGCCTGTACGAGGATTTGAAGTTGATTTCCCCGCCGAAGCGCAGGGCAAACGGCTACCGGGTCTTTACGGACCTCCACCTGGAGCAGCTGCGTCTGGCCCGGACGGCCCTTCAGGTGGAGGTCCTGCAAAACGGGCTGCGCAAGCAGGCCGTTGAGATCATCAAGACCGCCGCGGCCGGGGATCTGGTCAAAGCCAAGGCCCTGACAAAGGCGTATCTCCAGGCGATTTGCCGGGAGCAGAACAACGCCGAGGAGGCTATTAAAAGCGTACGGGAACTCCTGTCCGGCGCGCAGCCGACGGACCACGCCCCCCTGCGCCGCAGGGAGGCCGCAGAGTATCTGGGCATCTCCATGGACACCCTGCGCAGCTGGGAGCTGAACGGCCTGCTATCAGTCAAGCGGCGTCAAAACGGCTACCGGGTCTACACCGCTGAAGATCTGCTTCGGCTGAAGATCATCCGCTCCCTGCGCTGCGCCAACTACTCCCTGTCCGCCATCCTGCGCCTGCTGGGCGCGCTGTCTCTCGACCCAAATGCAGACATACGGACAGCAATCGACACGCCGGACCAGGGGGACGACATCATCGCCGTCTGCGACAAGCTCCTCACCTCCCTGGCCCGCGCCGGGGAGAACGCCCGGATGATGTACGCACGGCTGGAAAAAATGGAGCATCTTTTTTAAAACCCTCCACTTTACCACCAGACCTCGGTCCGGTGGTATGATTCTGCCCACGGCAGAAAAAAGGAGGTTTTTATGCGTGGAAAATACCATTGAAATCCGGCATCTCAGTAAGTCCTACGGCGACGTTCCGGCAGTTAGCGACCTGTCCCTCACGGTGGGCCGGGGCGAGGTTTTCGGGCTGCTGGGAGCCAACGGCGCGGGAAAGAGCACCGCCATCGAGTGTGCGCTGGGCACCAGGAAGGCCGACAGCGGATCGGTGCGCATCCTGGGGCTGGACCCCCGTGCACAGCGGAAGACGCTTTTTGAACGGGTGGGGGTCCAGTTTCAAGAGGCCCATTTCCAGGACAAAATCACGGTGGAGGAGCTGTGCGAGACCACCCGCTCCCTCTACCGGGAGGCCGCCGACGGCGCGGCACTGCTGGCCCGGTTCGGCCTGTCCGGGAAGGAGAAGCGCCCGGTCAGCGAGCTGTCCGGCGGACAGCGGCAGCGCCTGTTTATCGTACTGGCCCTCCTCCCCCGGCCGGAGGTGGTCTTCCTGGATGAGCTGACCACCGGGCTTGACGCCAAGGCCCGCCGGGGGGTATGGAAGTATCTGGCCGGTCTGAAGGCCGAGGGCCTGACCGTCTTTTTGACCTCCCACTTCATGGACGAGGTAGAGGCCCTGTGCGACCGGGTCTGTATTCTGAAGGGCGGACGGCAGGTCTTCTGCGGGACCGTGGCCCAGACCGTGGCGGCCGGCCCCGGCGGGACGCTGGAGGACGCATATCTGTGGTTGAGCGGTGAGGAGGGAACGGATGATGAGAGCCTTTAAAGCCATGCTGAAAAACGAGATGAAGCTCTCCCTGCGTGGGATGGATATGGTCATCTTCGCCATCTGCGCGCCGCTGGCGGTGCTGGTGCTGCTGGGCGTCCTCTACGGCGGAAGCCCTGCCTTCGAGGGGGCGGGATACACCTTCCTGGAACAGTCCTTCGGCGCGGTTTCCACCATCGCCATCTGCGCCGGAGGCGTGATGGGGCTGCCGCTGGTGATCTCCGACTACCGGCACAAAAAGATTCTCAAGCGCTTCCAGGTGACGCCTGTCAGCCCGGGGCTGCTGCTGGCGGTACAGGTGTGCATCTACGCAATCTACGCCCTGGCCTCCCTTCTGCTGCTGTACGCCGTGGGCGCGCTCTTCTTCGGGCTCCGGCTCAGGGGGTCCTGGGGACAGTTCCTGGGCGGGTATTTTCTGGTGATGCTGTCCATGTTCAGCATCGGCATGATGGTGGGCGGCGTGGCGCCGAACACGAAAATAGCGGGCATCATCGCCAGCGCACTCTACTTCCCCATGCTGATTCTCTCCGGCGCAACCCTGCCCTACGAGATGATGCCGCGCGCCCTGCAGCGCGTCTCCGACCTTCTCCCCCTGACCCAGGGTATCAAGCTGCTGAAAGCCGCCGCCCTGGGGGACCCGGCGTCCGACGTGCTGGTCCCAATCATCGTCATGGCGGCGCTGGCTCTCGCCTGCGCCGGCGTATCCGTCAGGTTTTTCCGGTGGGAGTGATGCGGGGACCGCAGCATACGGCCCGCCGGACCCTGCGTGATATTGAAAGCTGCAAAAAACCGGCCCGCCTCCAAATGGAGGCGGGCCGGTTTGTATTTAGAGTTTACACGCCTGCCAGAGCCTTTTCAATATCGGCGATGATATCGGCGGCATCCTCAATACCCCTCCCATAAAATGCAAGCATTTTATGGGAGCCCATTTTTATTATGCTCGGGGTGAGTAAATCACCCCTGCGCCAAGGTTTTGCTCTGCAAAACGCTTGCGCGGCGCAAAAGCGCCGGTCTCCGTGGGCATTTTCAGCCTGTCCTTATACGTCTGCCAGCGCCTTTTCAATATCGGCGATGATATCGGCGGCATCCTCGATGCCCACGGAGAAGCGGACCAGATCGGGGGCGACGCCGGCGGCGGCCAGCTCCGCGTCGTTCATCTGGCGGTGGGTGGCGGAGGCGGGATGAAGCACACAGGTCTTGGCGTCGGCCACGTGGGTGGCGATGGAGGCCAGCTCCAGGCCCGCCATAAACCGCTCGGCGGCCTTGCGCCCGCCCTTCACGCCGAAGGACACCACGCCGCAGGAGCCATTGGGAAGGTACTTCCGCCCCAGCTCGTAGTACTTGTCGCCGGGGAGGCCCGCGTACTTGACCCAGGCCACCTTCTCATGGCTCTGGAGGTATTTCGCCACCTTCATGGCGTTCTCACAGTGGCGGGCGACCCGCAGGTGGAGGGTCTCCAGGCCAATGTTGAGGTAGTAGCAGTTCTGGGGCGAGGGGATTGCGCCGAAGTCCCGCATGAGCTGGACGGTGGCCTTGGTGATGTAGGCCCCCTCCAGGCCGAAGCGCTCGGTATAGGTCACGCCGTGGTAGCTCTCGTCGGGGGTGCATAGGCCGGGGAACTTATCGGGATACTTCGTCCAGTCGAATCTGCCGCTGTCTACGATGGCGCCGCCCACGGCGTTGGCGTGGCCGTCCATGTACTTGGTGGTGGAGTGGATGACGATGTCGGCCCCCCACTCGAAGGGGCGGCAGTTGATGGGGGTGGCGAAGGTGTTGTCGATGATGAGGGGCACGCCGTGGTCGTGGGCGGCCTTGGCAAACTTTTCAATGTCCAGCACAGCCAGGGCGGGGTTGGCGATGGTCTCGCCGAAGACGGCCCTGGTGTTGGGCCGGAAGGCGGCGGAGAGCTCCTCCGCGGTACAGTCGGGGTCCACGAAGGTGAATTCGATGCCCATGCGCTTCATGGTGACGGCGAAGAGGTTATAGGTGCCGCCGTAGATGGTGGAGGAGGAGACCACATGGTCCCCGCAGGAGCAGATGTTGAAGACGGAGTAGAAGGAGGCCGCCTGGCCGGAGGAGGTGAGCATGGCGGCGCTGCCGCCCTCCAGAGTGCAGATTTTGGCTGCCACCGCGTCGTTGGTGGGGTTTTGGAGGCGGGTATAGAAGTAGCCGCTGGCCTCCAGATCGAAGAGCGCGCCCATGGCCTCGCTGGTGGCGTAGCGGAAGGTGGTGGACTGGACGATGGGGATGTTCCGGGGCTCCCCGTTGCCCGGCCGGTAGCCGGCGTGAATGCAGTTGGTGTTCATGCGGTAATCGCTCATAGTGGTGTTCTCCCTCTCTCTAGAAAATGAATCGTTCGGCACCGCTTTGGTTTCCCCATGGGGCGCTTGCTTTTACACGTTAACGTATATCCTACACGCTTGGTATGGATATGTCAAGAATACTTACAAGATTTTTCACTTTTAAACTTTTTTTATCTATATGTCTTATTATTTTGATATTTCTCTTATATTCAAGAATAATTACAATCTGTACTCCGTTCTCATCCCCTTTCATACATCAATGCTCAGTTTCCTGATTGCATTCAATATAAATCCTTTCGTCTTAGGTTTTCGCCTAAAAGTTCGCATGATATCGCCATGTTTCGATAGCTGCAGAGGATTATTATTATCAACTGACTTTAAAACCTTTTGACGAGAATGTCAATTTCAGTATTTCCCCGTCTGCAATGCTTTCAGAATTTTGTCGATTATAGTGCAAATAAACTGTTAAATCGGAGCATTTGTCTCATTTCATTTATTATAAACAGGATTGACTATCCGCTCTTGCGGGAACTAAAACTCAGACAATATTTTGTTGAATTTTGTCGAAATTCATAAAATAAGCTATTGATATGTCGAAATTATCGGTATAAGATACAGGCATCAAATAGGCCCGTTCTACTGAACCGTGAAAGGGTGGTTCTGGTGGAAAATGCACTTCAAAATTTGAGTTTTTCTATAAGCGCTGTATTTCCGACCTTTGCTTTGGTGTTTCTAGGGCATATCGCTATGCGTAGGGGGGTGGTAAATCGCGCATTCACAGCGAAACTCAGCCGCATTTGCTTTACCTATTTCCTCTCGGTACGAATATTTCTCGATATCAGCGAAACGGGCCTTACATCATTAAAAAACGTTCGTCTGCCGGGCTTTGCGCTGCTGGCGACCCTGGCCGTCTATGCGCTGCTGTGGCTTTTCGCGAAACGCTTTGTAAGACCGCGGGAGGACGAGGGGACATTCGTGCATGTAGGTTTTCGAAGCAGCTTCACGGTGCTGGGGCTGTCGATGATCCGCAGCATCGCGGGAGAGGCGGGCGTCGCCCAGTGTACCGGATTGCTTACCACCGTTGTCATTCTCTATAACATACTTGCAGTTTTCTGCTTCGTGGGCGGCGGTCCAAAGTCTGCGGGCAGGTGGGAGACCATCAAGCATACCCTCGTACAGATCGCTAAGAACCCCCTTATTTTAGCGGTTGCAGCGGCCGTGTTGTCGGAACTTCTGGGCTGGAGGCTGCCGCCGCTGCTGCGCAGCCCCGTTGAGAGCCTGGGCAATGTAGCGGTCCCGCTGTCTCTGCTGTGTGTTGGGGCTTCACTGGACATGGAACGCCTTCGGTGCTGCTGGAAAAATACAATATTATCGGCCCTGGTTAAGACACTGTTTCAGGCGGTACTGGTGGTCCCGGTGGCGGTATTCTGCGGATTTCGGGGTATCGAGCTGGCGGCTATCGCAATCCTGTTTACCTCTGCAAACCCGTCGGCCTGCTATGTCATGACGGAATCTATGGGCGGCAACAGCGATTTAGCGGCGGCAGCAGTGGTGCTGTCCACAATCCTGTCGGTATTTACCGTAACGCTTGCACTGTATTTACTGAGCATATTTCAGCTACTTTAAGTCAGAGGGGGAGATAATCTTGAAGAGAAGGCGTTTTGTATTGTCTGCGCTGGTACGAGATGAGGTCCTTGTAATTGGCACATTGCTTGTCTTTTTCCTCTATGGCATCGTTGTAAAGGAGGATTTGGCCAGAATGTATCTGATGACTGTGGGCGCTGCGCTGGCGCTGATCCTCTCTTTCATTTATGTGCTTACGAATAGCCCGCTCACACGCAGAGAGGTCCGTTGTGAGATTATACTCAACTGTATTATCATCATTGCGATGGTAAACTTTATCTATAAAATTCTGTATGTTTATTAATCATTTACGCTACTAGGCCGACCCAGTATTAGATAAAAATTTCCAGAAGGAGGCGATCTGGTACATCATAAGCAAAAAAATACAGAAGGGTGGCGGTCAGACAGACGGATATGCAGAGAACTTGTGCAGGGCGGCTACTTGAAGGAAGTAAAAAGGAGGAGGTTATCTTAAATGAATAAGACTCAAGAGAATGCACAGACAGGTAAATACACAGCTGATAAACTGGATATGCGTGCCACCTCTGGCTGCAGCTATCACCAGTGCAAAAAAGAGGCCTTTATTACCATCATTGCCTATCTGGTCTTTGCGGTCTTTACGATTGCCTCATGTGGGATTTTCGGATATGGCGATATTTCCTATGTATGGGGCATTCCCCTCTGGATTATCCTCGGAATCTTTGTGCCAACAGTTGCATTAATCGTCTATCTGATTGTATATCTTACAAAAATTTATAAGGACTGAAGGGGGACAGAACCATGAGTATGGCATTTGCCGTCGTTATTCTGTTCCTTGCCCTCAACTTGGGTGTGGGACTCTATCGGCCGAAGGCGGTACGGCTGGCTGAGAAGCATAAGACTGGTCAGAACGCGGAGGGCGTAATCTCGGATTACTATACTGCTGGCCGCACAATCAGCACTTGGATTATGGGGCTTACAGTCGCCGCCACAATTATTAGCGGTGGATCCCTGATTGCAACTCCCAGTCTGATTTATGCCAAGGGATTGGTCGGGGCAGCGTGGCAGAATAACGGCCTATGGTATGGCGTACTGGGCACTGCGGTTCTAGGTAAGCGCTTTACTACCCTGGGAAACCGCTTTAAGGTCTCCTCTATACCAGAGTTGCTTGGAATTCGCTTTGGTCAAAGTGCCAGACGAATTACCGGTATTATGATCGTCGTTATTTTATTTGCCAACATATCCACACAGTTTTCTGGGTCTGCCCGCGTGATTGAGAGTGTCTCCGGCTGGAGCTACGCCGCTTGTATTATTCTGATAGGTGTTATTATGACCCTCTACATCTCCTTTGGAGGTGCAAAAGCACAGTCATGGACCAATGTGTTACAAGCGGGATTTATGACCTTCGGTTTGGTACTGATAGCCGTCGTAGTGTTGAGCAAGCTTGGCTTGGTAAACATGATAACGACAATGGACTCTATCGATCCAGAATTGGTTCGGATGCCGGGCGTGGATAACTATTTGTCTATCCCACGCTTTATCTCCTATGGCCTTTGCCTGATGGCGGTGGTCGGTATTGGCCAGCCTTCGGCGCAGTCCCGGTTCCTAGCTACGAAGCCCGGTACCTCATTCAAGCCAGCAATCATCTTTGGCTCAATAGCAATTTTAATCTGGTACCCATGTATGTATGTCGCAGGCGCCGCTGCCAAATGCCTGCTGCCCAATCTGAATTCTCCAGATCTCGCGTTCCCACAATTGGCACTGACTCAGCTTCATCCCTTGTTGGCTGGTGTATGTCTAGCCGGCGTATTGGGGGCCACAATGTCCACGGCGACCGCACTCGTCCTTACAGCATCGGCGTCTATTACCAACGACATTGCCAGCGGTGCGGTCAGGCGTATGTCACCCCGTGGCATTAAAATCTTACTCATCGTCAGTACGCTGGTAGTCTCGCTCGGCGGTGTTCTCATGGCTATTGACCCGCCTGAGTTGCTGATGACCCTCTCCACACTGGCTACCGGTTCCATGGGATGTGCTTTTACACCAATGTTTTTAGGAATGGCCTATTTCCCCGGGACGACAAAAGCAGGGGCACTATCCGGCGGTATCTTGGGTGCGGGAATTGTGCTGGTTGGGCACCTCAACCCTGCCTGGACGAACCCCCTCGGGTTCCACGTAATTGGTTGGGGGCTGATTTTGGGGACGCTAGTGACTATAGTCGTCAGTAAACTGACAAAGCATTCACAGGAAGAAGTGATTGAGCCTTTCTATACTGACGGCATGGTAATTGAGGTAGAAAAAGGCTGATTGTCTGAGGGCTTCGTCTATATATTATGAAATGGAGGCTGTCATGAAAGATGCGTTAAAGATAGCGATGTGTCAAATTAACATAGTCTCCCTAGACGTGCAAACCAACCGCAAAAACATAGAAGAATCTTTCCGCAACGCCTGCGAGGTGGCACCCGAAGAAAAACCAGACCTCGTTATTTTCCCCGAGCTATCCAACTCTGGGTATGTGTTTCAGCGGTCCAGAGACTTTGGAAATGACTACATGCGCGTGGCAGAGTTAATCCCAGAAGGGGCAACATCTCGGCTCGTCAGCAAGCTGTGCCGGAATTACGGCGTTTACTGCATCATAGGTCTATGCGAGGCACACCATGAAATTCCCGGGTTGATTTATAATACTGCCGCGTTTTTCGGGCCGGACGGTGAACTCATAGGACAGCAGAGCAAGATCCATATACCAGGCGAGGAAAAGCACTATTTCCGCGAAGGGGATGCTATTCACGTTTTTAAGACTGAGCTCGGCAATATTGGAATGCAAATCTGCTATGACACATGGTACCCAGAAGTTTCCCGCCTGCAAGCATACAAGGGCTGTGAGATTATGGTTAATATCTGGAACGCGCCAGACTATGTAACGCCACCAAAGGTCCTTTATACGCTGGTGGGATGCCGCGCTATTGAGAACCGGTTTTACTCCATCGGTGTGAATCGCTGTGGTTATCACGGGGAGGCATATTTTGCCGGGAACAGTATGGCAGTGGACCCCAGCGGAAAGGTTTTGAATGAGCTATTGGAAGGACCCGCAGTGGTTCGAGCCACTCTGGAATCGACGCCGCTCTATGCCGAGCGGGCATTCATGCCTACACTGCGAGATGCCAGGTACGATGTGCTCTCCGAGACCTTCCGATACGCCAAAGCACTCATGGAGCTGAAAGCCTGACTGCAATTGTACATGCAGGGATGACATCGTATTTTTGCACAGAGAGATGGGCCTCTGGCCGTCTCTCTGTTTTTTATTTACGGGTGCCTTCCCGTCAAGATGATAAGATCTCGCTTCTCTGTCTTTCATCATTTATAATAGTAGAAGCAGAAGCGTCTTGTCTGCAATTCTCTATTGCTTTACGCTCTACTGATTTATTTATACACGTAGTGCTAATAGCCAGTTTCAGTTGCAAGAAGTATAAACACATAATTAGCTCCTACCACAACCGATAGGAGCTAATTTCACCATGTTCAGCGCATCTCCAGAACTTTTCAGCGTGTAAACCGTGTGCAAGTTCTAAACACATCCAACAAAACAGTTTAATGGGCCGAGCACTTCAACTCATTACATAACAAAACCATCAAGAACGTGCGTGCTAAGCAACTGCTCGGGATATGTCAAGGCTAACCGATATTTGCCCCGGCGCCGCAGTACACAGTGATACCGGGTAGCCACTGAAAAATCACATCCGCAATATAGCCCTGTGCGAAAACCCTGTAATGCCTCCACTCGTCCGGAAGAAACGTACCGGCTTCAAGTCGCCAGGCCAATGTCGCTTTCTCATACCCGAGAACAGCTCTGACTTTTCAAAAAGAATCCGGAATCTTCCCCGACCGGTTTTGGTGGGTTTATGGGACATATACGCCCTATTTCGGATTTGATAAGCGGTATAATTCAGCTCATCTCACGAATAAGGCTTTCCTCTATATCAATCGGTGATCTTCTACTGCGCCAGGGTAAAGTCCGGCTCCAGGGGCACGGCGGCGTTTACACCGCCGTAATCGGGCACTCGCTGACCCTCCACCAGAAGCTGGACGGACTGGACCTCCAGCGACTCCATTGCGCAGACGGTGTTCACCAGCGAGTAGATCAGCAGCCGGGCATCCGCCGCCACCTCGGGCATTCCGCTGAGGAACTCCCCGGAGAGGTCCACGGTGCACACGCCGTTTTCCACCGTGACGGAGCGGAGCTGAGTCCCCTCGGGCATCAGGCGGCGCACGCCGTCCCCACTCTGGGAGCCCGCCAGAAGCGCGCTCACCAGGGCGGCCGCCACGCCCTCGCTCTCGGTCTTCACCACGTCCCGCTGCTCCGCCGCCAGACCGTAGCCCCCGGCCCAGGGGAAGTAGAGCGTGGCGGAGATGGTTACAGTCTCCTCCTCCGCGCCGGACAGAACCAGATCGCTCTCCCGCAGGAGCTGAAGGGTCTGGTAGGGGATGGGCTCCCCCTCCACGGTGATGTAGACCGAATCCACATCCTCCAGCTGGCAGAGGGTGAGGGTGAAGCAGGCGTTGGCGATGGTCAGGTCAATGCCGGAGAGTCCGCCGTACTGCTCCGAGAGGTCCAGGTGGAGGCGTCCGTCCTCCTCCAGCTCCGCGGAGCGGAAGTGGACCTCCGGCCGGACGGGCGAGGACAGCCCATAGGTCTCCGGGGCGGTCATCACCATCCTGGCCAGGGCGGAGGCGGTCTCCGCATCCGCGTCGGGAATGCGGTACTCATAGTCCACGCTCCGGACCGTGGCCTGCTTGCCGGTGACGGCATAGTAGACCTTATATGCCCCCTCGGGGGGCAGGGTCTCCCCGCCGGACACACCGCAGCCGCTCAGTGGCAGGGCAAGGGCGCAGAGGATCGCCATCAGGCGCTTATTCATACCCTGCACACCCCCTTTGCACGGCAGCGGGGGAAGGTCACCTCAAAGCAGGTGCCCTGGGTCCCCTCCCTGTGGCGGGCGGTCACCGTGCCGCCGTGCTGGCGCGCGGTGTCCCGGACGATGGAGAGGCCCAGCCCCGTGCCGCCCGCTGCGCGGCTGCGGGCCTTGTCCACCCGGTAGAAGCGGTCGAATATCTTGGGCAGGTCCTCCTCGGGGATGCCCACGCCGGTATCCTCCACACGGAGGAAGACGGTCTCCCCCGTCCCCTCCAGAGTCACCAGCACCTCGCCCTGGGGGAGGTTATACTTGATGGCATTTTCCATCAGATTAAAGGCGATCTGATAGAGATCGTCCTGGGTGGCCCGGACGAGGCAGCCCTCCTCCAGTCTGCACCGCAGGCGCACGTCCACCGCCTGGGCCAGAGGGGAGAGCATATGCTCCACCTTCTCCACCACATACTTCACGTCCACCGGCTCGGTCTCCACCGGGGGGGCGGTGTCCATACGTGTGAGGGTGAGGAGCTTCTCCGTGATGCGGGTGAGGCGCTCGGCCTCCTCCCCGATGTCAGCCACAAACTCCTTGGCGGTCTCCGCGTCCATCTGCTCGTTCTGGAGGATGGAGTCGGTGAGCAGGCGGATGGAGGCCAGAGGTGTCTTGAGCTCGTGGGACGCGTCGGAGACAAAGCGCCGGCGCACCTCCTCCGTTGTCTGGAGGCGGCCTGTGAGCTGGTCGAACTCGTCCGCCAGGAGGGCCAGCTCGTCGTGGCCCCCCAGCTGGACCCGGTGGCTGTACTCCCCCTCCCGGACGATGCGGATGGCCCGCAGCAGGGTGGCGAGGCGGCTGGTCAGCACCCCGGAGAAGACCAGGCTCAGCAGCAGGGCCGCCACGCAGATGACGATGGAGATATTGCGCAGATTGTTTTGGATGCCCACCAGCAGCCCGCCCTGCTCGTTGTCGTACTCGTAGAAGTAAACCGCGCCGATGATCACATTCCGGTAGACC
The DNA here is from genome assembly GCF_014287675.1 of Lawsonibacter faecis. Lineage (GTDB taxonomy): Bacteria > Bacillota > Clostridia > Oscillospirales > Oscillospiraceae > Pseudoflavonifractor > Pseudoflavonifractor faecis. The sequence continues at coordinate 70,273 of NZ_JACOPQ010000009.1, forward strand.
ACAGGTGCGGCGGCGCGGCTGCGGAAGGCCCCGTCCCGGTATTCGCAGCGGAACACGTCGTACCCCTCGCCCCGGAGGGCCTGCGTGACCTCGCCGAAGAGGGCGTAGCGGCTCACGTTGTCCCCCACCTCCCCGTTGTCGTAGAGAATAAGGCCCGCCGCGTCGGTGATCACGATGCGGCCCAGGCCCATGTCGGGCAGGTCGCCTATGATCTGATCCACCTTGTCCCGATTATCCAGGCCCAGGTTTTCAAGGCCCGCCAGGTTGGAGGCAACCACCGACGCCTGGCTCTGGAGGGCGGTCTGCTTGGATTTGATGACCAGATCCCGGGAGACCAGGAGGGGGTATGTATTCAGCAGCACCAGCACCGCCGCAATGACCACGATATAAGTCAGGGCGAACTTGGTCTGGAGGGAGCTCCACAGATGGACCTTGCGCGGCTTGGCGGCGCGGGGCTTCTTCTCCATGGAACCACCTCCCAAATCAAGTAAGAGCGAATCAGTCGCGGGGGATCGGCTGCGGACAGGTCCCCGTCCGCCAGGACGCCGCGCAGCCGCAGTGGGGGCGGGCTAAAGTCCGCCCCCTACTGCCGCTTTCTGCGGAAAAGAAAGGTCACAGCAAAGAAGAGGGCCAGATACAGCGTGATGGATGCGCCGGCGGAGGTGCCGACGTAGTAGGAGGTCATCAGCCCCGCCACGCCGGCGGCCACCGCCCCCAGCACGGAAAACAGGTGGTACTGCCGCTGGTTCCGGGCCAGATTCCGGGCCGCGGCGGCGGGGAGCACCAGCAGGGAGTTGATAACCAGCAGGCCCACCCAGGTCATGGAGACCGTCACCACCACGGCGATGGCGGCGGAGAAGACCGCCTCCTGCCAAAAGACCTTTACCCCCCGGCTGTCCGCCAGGGCGGGATGGACGGCGGAGAGCATCAGGCCGTTAAACGAGCAGACCCAGAGGACCGCCACCACCAGCAGAATCATGGCCAGGAGGGCAATCTTGGCGGGCTCCACGCTGAGGATGTCGCCGATGAGGAGATTGTTGAACTTGGTGAAGCTCTTCCCTCCCAGTGTCGCCAGGAAGATGCCCAGAGCCACGGCGGTGGACGAGAAAACGCCGATGACCGTGTCGCTGGCCATATTGGTCCTGCGCCGCACCAAGGTGAAGAGGAGCGCGAAGAGAATGGCGAAGAGCACCGCGCACCACATGGGATCGATAAAGCCCACAATGGCCCCGATGGCCATGCCTGTGAAGGCGGAGTGGCCCAGGGCGTCGGAAAAGAAGGACATTCGGCTCTGCACCACCATGGTAGACAGCAGCCCGAAGAGGGGCGAGATGACCAGCACCGCCAGCAGGGCGTTCTTCATAAAGTACATCCCGCCGGGGACGGCCCATTCAAACGGGAGCAGGCCCACCAGCCAATACCAGAAATCCATCAGCCCACCCCCCTCTTGAGGTCCAGGTGGAAGACCTCCTTAAATTCGTCGCAGGCCAGCACCTCGGCGGGCGCCCCCACTCGGAGCACAGTGTTTTTAAGCAGAATCACCTGGTCGGCGTACTCCTCCAGAGTGGCGAAGTCGTGGGTGGAGAGGAGGATGGACAGATCGTACTGAGAGCAGATCTCGTCCAGCATGTCCAGCAGCTGCCGTTCGCCGTCAATGTCCACGCCGGAGAGGGGCTCGTCCAGAATCAGGATATGGGGCAGGGGCTCCAGGGCCAGGGCCATGAGCACCCGCTGGAGCTCGCCGCCCGAGAGTGCCCCCATCCGCTTGTCGATGAGGTCGCCGCCGTGAACACGCTCCAGGCAATCGGCCACCCGCGCCCGGAGCTTCTTCGGCGTGGGCAGGAAGACCGGCCAGTCCGAGACGGCGGCGGAGAAGAAGTCGAAGACGCTTACCGGGTCTCCCCGGTCAAAGGCGGGGGACTGGGGGACGTAGCCGATGAGGGGGCGGGTGCGCTTTCCCCCCGCCCGCTGGAAGTCGATGGTCCCGGTGTGGGGTATCTGTCCCAAAATGGCCTTGAAGAGGGAGCTCTTCCCCGCGCCGTTGGGCCCGATGAGGGCCACAATCCGACCGCAGTGGAGGTGGAAATTCACGTGCTGCAGGATGTCGGCCCCGCCGATATCCACCCCCATGTCCTCCACCCGGAGGCAGCACGCGCCGCTGCAGCCGGGGGCCTTACTGTCATGCTTTGGTTTTCTCATTCACCCAGCGCCTCCAAAATTGTGTTCACATTCCACTCCAGCGCCGCCCGGTAGGGGTCGTCCGCCCCCTCGGGTACGCCGTCGGCGCTCATCAGCATGGTGAGCTGGCGGACCTCCGTCCCGGTTTCCCGCCGGACAGCCTGGGCGGTGGCGTCGGAGCCGCCCTGCTCGGTAAAGATGGCGGGCAGATCGTGTTCCCTGATGAGGTCCACAATCTCCACAATCTCCCTGGCGCTGGCCTCGCTCCCCGCCTCCTCCTCGATGGCCTTTAAAACCGTCAGGCCCATGGAGTCGGCAAAGTAGCCGAAGCCCTCGTGGAAGGTGATGAGCTCCCGCCGTCCGAGGCCAGCGAGCTGCTGGCGCAGCTCCGCGGCCAGGGCGGTCAGTTCCTCCTGATACGCCTGCGCGTTGGCTTCGTACAGCCGCGCGTTGCCCGGGTCGGCGGCGGAGAGGGCCGCGGCGATGTTGCCCACCATCACGGCTGCCCGGTCCGGGTCCATCCAGATGTGGGGGTCGTACTCGCCGTGGTCGTGGCCGTCGTGGTCATGCTCCTCATGCTCTCCGCTGTCCTCCCCGTAGTGAAGGAGGGGCACGTTTACGGAGCAGTCCACCGTTTGAAGTCCGCTGGCGTCGATGGCGGCGGACATAAAGTCCTCCAGTCCCACCCCGTTCAGGAGGAGGATGTCCGCCCCCTGGAGATTCTTCATATCGGTAACGGTCATGGTATAGTCGTGGAGGCAGCTCATAGGCTGGTTCACCACCGCCTCCGCCACGGCGTTTTCCGCCCCCTCCATCACGCGGGAGGCGAAGAGGTAGACGGGGTAGGTCATGGCGGCCACGGTAAAGGTGTGGTCCTCCTCCCCGCTCCCCGCGGGGCCCGCGCAGGCTGAGAGAAGGAGAAGTCCGGCCATCAGGCCGGCGGCAAGAGTTCTTTTCACATTGCACCTCGGAGTTGCTCAAAAGCTGTTTGCTGTGGACAGATGAAGTTATTATATCCCATCTCCGGCAGTTTGTAAAATAGATAGATCGGTGTATTGCACTTTTCCCCCCGATTTGGTATGATATCTAGTAAATCCAAAGAAAACGGAGGTACGTCCATGAGCATCAAACTGACCCAGTCGGGCGTGTACTATAAAAACGGCGCATTCGTCCCCGAACAGGACGGCCCGGCCGCCGGGCTTCCCGCCCCCCAGGCAGCCAAGTCGGGCACCATGGCCTACGGCATTCTCAAAGCCCACAACACCTATGACAACATGGCGGACCTGAAAATCAAGTTCGACGCCATGGCCTCCCACGACATCACCTACGTGGGCATCATCCAGACCGCCAGGGCCTCGGGCCTCACGGAGTTTCCCCTGCCCTACGTGCTGACCAACTGCCACAACTCCCTCTGCGCGGTGGGCGGCACCATCAACGAGGACGATCATGTCTTCGGCCTCTCCGCCGCCAAGAAGTACGGCGGGGAGTTCGTCCCCGCCCATCAGGCCGTCATCCACTCCTATATGCGGGAGCGGTACGCCGCGCCGGGCCGGATGGTCCTGGGTTCCGACTCCCATACCCGGTACGGCGCATACGGCTGCATGGCCATCGGCGAGGGCGGCCCCGAGCTGGCCCGCCAGCTCCTGTCCAAGACCTACGACATCGCATATCCCAGGGTGATCGCCATCCACCTCACCGGCGCCCCCCGCCCCGGCGTGGGCCCCCAGGACGTGGCCCTGGCCCTCATCGGCGCCACCTTTCAAATCGGCGCCGTGAAGAACTCCGTCATGGAGTTCTTCGGCCCCGGCGTTGAAAGCCTCTCCATGGACTACCGCTCCGGCATCGACGTGATGACCACCGAGACCGCCTGCCTCTCCTCCATCTGGTCCACCGACGGCATCGTGAAGGAGCACCTGGACGTTCTGGGCCGGGGCGATCAGTTCCGGGCGCAGGCCCCCGCCGACGGGGCCTACTATGACGGCCTCATCGAGGTGGATCTCTCCGCTGTGGAGCCCATGATCGCCCTGCCCTTCCACCCCTCCAACGCCTTCACCATCCGGGACTTCAAGGCCAACATGGCCGATATGCTGCGCCAGGTGGAGGAGGACGCGGTGCGCCAGCTGGAGCTCAAAAACGGCGCCCCCTCCCTGACGGGGAAAATTGTCAACGGCCAATTCCACACCGACCAGGGCGTCATTGCCGGGTGCTCCGGCGGTACCTATCAGAACCTGGTCCGGGCGGCGGAAATTCTCAAGGGCCAGCCCATCGGCTCCGACGCTTTCTGGCTGTCCTGTTACCCCGGCTCCATGCCCATCAACCTGGAGCTCACGAAGAACGGCTATATCGCCTCCCTCATGGCGGCGGGGGCCTCCATCCGCTCCTGCTTCTGCGGCCCCTGCTTCGGCGCGGGCGACGTGCCCGCCAACGGGGCCTTCTCCATCCGCCACTCCACCCGGAACTTCCCCAACCGGGAGGGCTCCAAGCCCAGCGACGGCCAGGTGAGCTACGTGGCCCTGATGGACGCCCGCAGCATCGCCGCCACCGCCCTCAACGGCGGCGTACTGACCGCCGCCACTGAGCTTCCCGACGTGCCCGTCGACGCCGCCCGCGAGCCCTACCACTACGACGACAGCGCCTACCGCGCCCGGGTCTACTTCGGCGTGGGCAAGCCCCGGCCCGACGCCGAGCTGGTCTTCGGCCCCAATATCGCCGACTGGCCCGAGCAGGTGGCCCTGCCGGAGAATCTGCTTCTCACCGCCTGCGCCGCCATCTACGACGCCGTCACCACCACCGACGAGCTCATTCCCTCCGGCGAGACCTCCTCCTACCGCTCCAACCCCCTGCGCCTCAGCGAATTCGCCCTCTCCCGGAAGGACCCCCAGTACGTGCCCCGGGCCAAGGCGGTGCTGGCCCTGGAGCGGAAGCGCCGGGAGAACCCCGCCGACCCCGAGGTCCAGGAGGCCCTTCTGGGCCATGACGGCGCTTCCACGGGCCTGGGGTCCTTCATCATGGCCCTCAAGCCCGGCGACGGCTCCGCCCGGGAGCAGGCCGCGTCCTGCCAGCGGGTGCTGGGCGGCTGCGCCAACCTGGCCGCCGAGTACGCCACCAAACGGTACCGCTCCAACGTGGTCAACTGGGGGATGCTGCCCTTCATCGCGGAGGACGTGGCCGCCTGGAACATCCAGAGCGGCGACCGCCTCTGGATTCCCGGCGTCCGCAAGGCCCTGGATTCCATGTCCGAGATCGTGGAGGCCGTCCTCATCCAGGATGGTCAGGCGCGCCCCGTCAAGCTCCGGCTTCCCTCCATGACCAGAGAAGAGCGGGATATTGTGCTGGCCGGGTGCTTAATCAACTATTACGCAAAATGATGGAGCCAGGATTGCCGCGCCGCATTGGCGCGGCAATCCTGGCATATGTCACGTTTTTTAAGGCTGAAGCCATATCGCTGCAGGACTGAATCACTTACAGGAAGCTTACACAGCAGAGGCAGGGGGAAGCGGATAGCCGCGTCCTGTTTTCCCCTGCCTGAAAGGAGTTACTGATGAAAAAGCGTCTATCCTCCCTGTTCGCCTGTGTGTTTCTTCTGGCGATAATCGCGCTCCCCACCGCCGCCTCGGCCAACTCGGCCATGCCGGACCCCATCCTAACCGTCAAGGTAAAAAACGCCCCGGACGGAGAGTATTATCTGGATCTGCTCATTCACGAGCGCCCATGGAACAGTTTCCCAGACGGCTTTTATGAGTACGACCCCGCACTGCTGGAGGGGCTTTTCTCCCTGCACACGGAGGACTGGTGGCCCTCAGTGGCGTGGAGCAGCCATGGCTATTGGCAAGGCGATCTGGCGGGTACGCCCTCCGGGGAGATGATGGTCCACGCCTTCTCTGTCTACAGTCTCCCCAGGGAGTTCCGCATTGCTGTGTCCTCGGCCTCGGGCCTCCGGGCAACCGATCAAATTTTCCACCGCGACGCCTACTACACCACGATTATTTACGATTATGCCGCCAACCGCATTGCCTACGCAACCCCGGTGTGGCTGGCGTACCTGATTCAGTTTCTATGTACCTGCATCCCCACACTACTCATCGAGGGCGTTATCCTGCTCCTTTTCCGCTTTGACTGGCGGAAAAACCGGAAGGTCTTTCTGCTCCTCAATCTGGTCACCCAGGCGTTCCTCACCTGGTGCATGGCCGGACAGTATATCGGCAGCGGCGACCGGGGCTACCCCTTTCTCATGATGATTCTCGCCGAAGTCCCCATCTTCATCGCCGAGGCGGTGGTCTGCGCCATGAAGCTCAAAGGGCATACCAGGGGCCGCCGGGTTTCCTACGCCCTGTGCGCAAACGCCGTCAGCCTCGCGTTCGGCCTTTGGGCCAACCCCCATATCTTCCGCCTGCTTCAGCAGCTCTGACCAGGCCGCAGGCATACGTGCCGGAATCAGTCTCCGGCCCCTCCACCCTCTCAGGCTTGGGGAAGATGACGGAAAGAAATCCAAAATTTATGTCAACCTTTTTTGCGCCGCTCCATTGACGGATCCCCTCCGATTCGCTAGAATAGAAAGGAATGTGACAAAAGGAGCGCCGCCTATGAAAAACGCCCGAAAAAAGGTATCATCCTTCCTATTGCTGCTCGCGCTGCTGGCCTCCCTCCTGCCCGCCCGGGCTGCGGGGCCCAACGGCGTCATCGACATCCAGGTACATAACGAGTCCCTGGGAAAGTACGAGTCCAGAACCGCCGAGGTGGTCAATCTTGTCTTCGACGGCAAGCCCCTGGATCTCTCGGCCGACGTGCCGGCACTGGCCTGGGTTATCGACGGATACGGCCGGACCATGGTGCCCGTCCGCTCGGTGGGAGAGCCGCTGGGGGCCACCGTTCTGTGGCCCCAGGGCACCAATCAGGTAATTCTGCGCAAGGGGCTGAACACGGTGGTCCTCACCTTGGGTTCCCCCACCGCCCTGGTGAACGGCAAGGAGGTTGCCTTGCCTGACGGTGTGAGCGCCTACGTGGTGAAGCGCATGGTGGGCGGCAAGGCCGTGGAGCGTACCATGGTGCCCATCCGCTTCGTCTCCGAACAGCTGGGCTGCACGGTGGAATGGGACCAGGAGACCTACACCGCCTCCATCACCAAGAGCGCGAGTGAGAACACCTTCATCACCCGCGTGGTGGCCGACTCGGACCGCCAGACCGTCCTCATCGCCACCGACCGCACGCCGGAGTACCAGGTGCTGGACATGGAGGATCGGGTGGTGGTAGACCTGCTGGGCGCGGAGCTCTCCTCCGGCTTCCCCGGCACCATCTCGGTGGACAACGACCTCATCACCACCGTCCGGTACGCCCAGCACGACGACGACCTCTTCCCGGAGTATGAGAAGACCGTCCGGGTGGTGCTGGACCTCAAAGAGGGCATCACCTTCTCCAAGAACGTGACCATTGAGGCCACCGACGAGGGGCTGCTCCTCACCACCTTCCTCACCGACGCCGACCGGGAGGACGACGAGGTTTTCGTCCCCTCCACCCCCATCGACCCCACCAAGAAGACGGTGGTCGTCGACGCGGGTCACGGCGGCAGCCGGGACGGCGCGGTGTACGAGGGCATCAAGGAGAAGGACCTGACCCTGGCCATGTCCAAAAAGCTGGAGGCCCTGCTGCTGGCGCAGGGCTACAACGTGGTGATGACCCGCACCACCGACGTGTATATGGACCTCTACGACCGGGCCGACATCGCCAATGACGTGGGGGCCGACATTTTCGTCTCCATCCACGCCAACGCCTACGAAGACCCGGAGATTTACGGGGCCATGACCTACTACCACCCCTCCAGCGGGCGGGGCAAGCGGCTGGCCCAGGCCATCCAGGCCCCCATGTGCCAGGCCGCCGGAGCCAAGGACAAGGGCGTGCGGGACGCGGACTTCGTGGTCCTGCGGGAGACCGACATGTGCGCCGTGCTGGTGGAGACCGGCTTCATGACCAACCACAACGAACTGATGCAGCTCAACGACAGCGATTATCAGGACAAGCTGGTCAAGGGCATCTGCGAGGGCATCGTACGGTATTTGAATACTAATTGAGAATTGCAGAAGGAGTGCGGGGCCATGCGGCCCCGCACTCCTTTCAGCTTGTCAAAGAAGCCCCTCGGCGCTTCTTTGACAGCAAGCTGCATGACGGATAGGTCTCGATTTCTTTGGAAAAAGTCGCCCTATCCGTCATGAGAAGTGTCATTTCTGAGGCGCATGTCCCCAGAAATGACGGATTCTAACTATATTCCGCCGTCCGCGGACGGCGGAACTCTGCGAGGCTTCTCTGCGCAGGGTTTTTTTCACGGTCTAAAGGAGTGCGGGGCCATGCGGCCCCGCACTCCTTTTTTAGCATTTTGTATGTAAGGGCTGCAAACCCCACAGGGCGCGGCTGCCTGAACGCGCGCTACCGCGCGTATGCCGCCCGGCCGGTCTCATAGAGGTTCCCGCCGCGGCAGTCGACCGCCACCGTCAGCGGGAAATCCCGCACGGTCATCCGCTTGACCGACTCGCAGCCCAGGTCCCCGAAGGCAACGACCTCCGCCGACTCGATGCACCTGGCAATCAGCGCGCCCGCGCCGCCAACGGCTGCGAAGTATACCGCGCCGCTGCGGACGATGGCCTCCATGACCTCTGCCGAGCGCTGCCCCTTGCCAATCATGGCGGCCAGCCCCAAATCCAGCAGCCGGGGGGTGAAGCTGTCCATCCGGCTGGACGTGGTGGGCCCACAGGCCCCAACCGCCATGCCCTGCTGCCCCGGCGTGGGACCGGCGTAGTAAACTACCGCCCCGGCCAGGGGGAAGGGTGGCGCTTTCCCCTCATCCAGAAGGGCGAGCATGCGCTTATGCGCCGCGTCCCTGGCGGTATAGACGGTCCCCGACAGCAGCACCCTGTCCCCCGCCCTCAGCCGGGGGATCGCGGCGGGCAGCTCCGCCGTGTTCAGCCTCCGCGCGGTCTCCACCGCTCACTCACCGTCCAGCGGCAGGGGCTTGGGGGCCTTGGGGCCCTCCTCCCGGTAGGTGCGCAGAAGCTCCTCCAGTGTCGTGTCGTGCTCGGCAAACTCTGCGGAGATGGCCGTCAAACTCTTGCGCACCCGCTCCAGCTCCCCGTCGGCGTGGGCGATGGTGGCGTCCACATCGGTGCGCAGGCGGTCATACCCGGCCTGGACGCGCCCGATCCACTGCTCCAGAGCGGCGCGGATCTGCCGGGCCTGCTGCTCCGCCTCGGTGACGATGCTCTGGGCCCGGTGGTGGGCGTTGAGCTCAATGCCCGCCGTGCGGTCCTTCAGGTCCTCGTAGGCCTCGGCGGCGGGCACAAGCCGGTCCAGCCGCTCAGACAGATGGGTGGTGCGGGCCTCGGCCTCCTCCAGACGCGCGGCCTTCTCCTCCACCTCGGCCCTGGCCAGCTCCAGGCTGGCGGCACAGGCCCTCAGGTTCCCGGAGAGCTGCTCGGCCCGGGCGGCGGCCTCATCCGCGCGCTTTTCGGCGGCGGCGGCCCGCTCCTCCAGTCCGGCGGTCCCGGTCCTCGCCTCCTCCAGATCCTTTTTCAGGCTCTCCACTGCGGCGGCATGCTCCCGGTTCGTGGTCTCAATATAGTTCAGCACATCCTGCTTGTTAAACCCGCCGAAGGCGGCGCTTCGGAACTGCTGTACGCTCATACGGAACACCTCGTCTCTCATGTCTGGGGCGTATGCCCCCGCTGATGATTCGATTGCATTTTATCATAACGCCGCAAATAACACAATGTTTTCTGTTTTTTCCCCCACGCCATACTGCTTTATTATAATTGACGCGCAAAACCCCAAATGATATAATACTACGATTGACATTGGATAAGATGGAGAAGTGGATATGTGGACTTCTGACAAGTGGCGCGACTATGAACTGATTGACTGCGGCCGGGGCGAAAAGCTGGAGCGCTGGGGGAAATACACCCTGGTGCGGCCCGATCCCCAGGCCATTTGGAATACGCCCCGGGAGAATCCGCTCTGGCGGCGGCACGACGCGCGGTACGCCCGCTCGTCCACCGGCGGCGGGGCGTGGGAGAAAAAAGAACTCCCCGAGCGCTGGACCGTGGGTTACGGGAACCTCACCTTCAACATCAAGCCCATGAACTTCAAACACACCGGCCTCTTCCCCGAGCAGGCCGCCAACTGGGACTGGGCCGGCGAGCAGATCCGGAAAGCCGGGCGGCCCGTTTCGGTGCTGAACCTCTTCGCCTACACCGGCGGGGCCAGCGTGGCCTGTGCCGCGGCGGGGGCAAGCGTCTGCCATGTGGACGCGGCCAAGGGCATGGTGGCCTGGGCCAAGGAGAACGCCAAATCCTCCGGTCTGGAGGACGCGCCCATCCGATGGATCATCGACGACTGCGGCAAGTTCGTGGAGCGTGAAATCCGCCGGGGCCGCCGGTACGACGGGGTGATTATGGACCCCCCCTCCTACGGACGCGGCCCCTCCGGCGAGATCTGGAAGCTGGAGGAGAACCTCTACCCCTTCGTGGAGCTGGTGGCGGGGGTGCTCTCCGACGCGCCGCTCTTCTTCATCATCAACTCCTACACCACGGGGCTCGCCCCGTCGGTGCTCACCTATCTTCTGGAGAGCATCGTCACAAAGCGCCACGGCGGCCGCACCGAGAGCGGCGAGCTGGGCCTTCCCGTCACTGATACCGGGCTGGTTCTCCCCTGCGGCGCCACTGGACGGTGGAGGGCGGACAGGTAACGAGAACACTCAGGGCGAAAAAGCTGTGCCGCCGGAAACGGCGTCTCTCACTGCGGCGCTCCGCAGCCCCAGCGCTTTTTTACTCTTTCTTCTGTTCTTCTGTTTTATCTATATGAAGAGGTAACGATATGTCTGACGCCATCATTAAAACCGAACATCTCCGCTTTGCCTACGCCGCCGAGGGAGGGCTTTCCCCGGTGGTGCTGGACGGGGTGGATCTGGAGATCGAAGAGGGCTCCTTCGTGGCCGTCCTGGGCCACAACGGGTCGGGCAAATCCACGCTCGCCAAGCACATGAACGCCATTCTGCTCCCCACCGGGGGCAAGGTGTATGTGGACGGTATGGACACCTGTGAGGATGCCGATCTGCTGGACATCCGCCGCACCGTGGGCATGGTCTTCCAGAATCCGGACAACCAGATTGTCGCCAACGTGGTGGAGGAGGACGTGGCCTTCGCCCCCGAGAATCTGGGCGTGCCCCCGGCGGAAATCCGTAAGCGGGTGGACGACGCCCTCGCCATGGTGGGCATGAGCGAGTACGCCGCCCATGCGCCCCACCTCCTCTCCGGCGGGCAGAAGCAGCGCATCGCCATCGCGGGCGTCATCGCAATGCGGCCCCGATGCGTGGTGCTGGACGAGCCCACCGCCATGCTGGACCCCATCGGCCGGGACGAGGTTTTGAAGACCATCCGCCTGCTCAACAGGGAGTACGGCATGACCGTGGTCCTCATCACCCACCATATGGACGAGGCCGCCCAGGCCGACCGGCTGGTGGTCATGGCCAAGGGCAAGGTCATCGCCGACGGCAGCCCCAGGCAGGTCTTCCAGCGGGTGGAGGAGCTGCGCGCCGTGGGCCTCACCGTCCCGGAGACGGTGGAGCTGTGCTGGGAGCTGCGCCGGGAGGGGCTGGACGTCCCGCTGGACGCCATCTCGGACGAGGAGTGCGCACAGGCGCTCTACCAAATATTAAAGTGACTTGTCCGGCCCGATATGGTCGGGCCTTATAGCGGGCCGTCGGGCCGCCGTCCTTCGGGCGTCACCTGCGGGGATGCACCATCAATCATAAAGGATACGTGAACTATGGAGCCTATCATCCAAACGGAAAAACTCTGTCACACCTATTCGGCGGGCACTCCCTTCGAGCGCTTCGCCCTGGTCGACGTGGACTTCACCGCCTACCGGGGGGAGTACCTGGGCATTATCGGTCACACCGGGTCGGGGAAATCCACCCTGATCCAGCATCTGAACGGCCTTTTGAAGCCCACCTCCGGCAGGGTTCTCTTTGAGGGGCAGGATATCTGGGAGAGCAAGGAGCGCACCCGCCAGACCCGCTTCCAGGTGGGCCTGGTATTCCAGTACCCGGAGTATCAGCTCTTTGAGGAGACGGTGTATAAGGACATCGCATTCGGACCCAAAAACATGAAGCTGGACGATGGGGAGATTGACCGCCGGGTCCGCCAGTCCGCCGAATTCGTGGGCCTCGGGCCCGAAATTCTGGAGCAGTCCCCCTTTGAGCTCTCCGGCGGCCAGAAGCGCCGTGTGGCCATCGCGGGGGTTATCGCCATGGAGCCCTCCGTCCTCATTCTGGATGAGCCCACCGCCGGGCTGGACCCCGTGGGTGTGAGCGATATCCTGCGCAATATCCACGACTACCATGTGGCCAAAAACGCCACCATCATTATCGTCTCCCACTCCATGGAGGAGGTGGCCCGCACGGTGGACCGCCTCGTGGTGGTGGACGACGCCCGCATCCCCTTCTCCGGCACCCCCCGGGAGGTCTTCGCCCACGAGGAGGAGCTGGTCGCCATGGGCCTGGGCGTGCCCCAGGTGACCCGGGTCTTCCACCGGCTGCGCCGGCTGGGTGTGGATGTGGACGACACGGTCTACACCATGGAGCAGGCCAAGGCCGCCTTCCTGGACGTTTTGAAGAGAAAGGGGGCGGTGTAAGTGGCGCTGAAGGACATCACCCTGGGCCAGTACTTCCCCGGCAATTCCATTCTCCACCGCCTGGACCCCCGGACAAAGATTCTGCTTACCGTCATCTATATCGTGGCCCTCTTCCTCGCCAAACAGCTGGCGGGGTACGGAATTCTGCTGCTGGTGCTGGCCGCCGCCATCGCCGTCTCCAGGGTAAAGCTCAAGGTCATTCTCAAGGGGCTCAAGCCCATCCTGTTCATCATTATCATCACCGGCATTCTGAACCTCTTCTGGACGCCCGGCGACATTCTTTGGCAGTGGGGCTTCCTCAAGCTCACCGTCCAGGGCATCTGGGCGGCGGTCTTCATGGTGCTGCGCATCTCCATGCTCATCATCTGCACCTTCCTGCTGACCTACACCACCTCCCCCATCCTGCTCACCGACGGGCTGGAGAACCTTCTCGGGCCCCTCAAAAAACTCCACGTCCCTGTCCATGAGCTGGCGATGATGATGTCCATCGCCCTGCGGTTCATCCCCACCCTGATTGAGGAGACCGACAAAATCATGTCCGCTCAGAAAGCCCGGGGCGCGGACTTCGATACCGGCAATCTGCTGGACAAGGCCAAGGCTCTGATACCCCTGCTGGTGCCCCTCTTTATCTCGGCCTTCCGCCGGGCGGACGAGCTGGCCATCGCCATGGAGTGCCGCTGCTACCACGGCGGCGAGGGCCGCACACGCCTGCGCCAGCTCAAGTACAAGACCCCGGATATCGTGGGCATCGCGGGCGGCCTGCTCCTCTGCGCGGGCGTGGGCGTGCTGGGGCATTTTGGGCTGTAAGACCCTGAGACTTTCATAACGCTGTTTTACAATTTAAGAAAACTCTAATGAAAGTTTCATTCTTTATCACAAATATTGCGCTAGAATAAGTGCTGCGAGGTTCTATGAGAAATATAGCGTTAAAGCTGATGTATGTCGGAACGGCGTATCACGGCTGGCAGATCCAGAAGAACGCCGTGTCCGTGGAGGAGACGCTGGAGAAGGCCATCGCCACGGTGGTGGGCCACGGCGTCAAATGCGTGGGTGCGGGCAGAACCGACGCAGGCGTCCATGCCGAGGTGTATATCGCCAATTTCCACACCAGTTCCACCATCCCCTGCGACCGCCTGCCTCTGGCGCTCAATACCCGCCTGCCCGACGACATTGTCGTGACCAGGGCCACCGAAGTGGGCGGGGACTTCAACGCCATCGGCTCGTGCCTGAAGAAGGAGTACACCTACCGCATCTACAACTCCCGCATCCGCAACGCCTTTTTTGTAAACCGGGTGTGGTTCTACCCCAAGTATCTGGACGAAAAAGTGATGCAGTCGGCGGCGGACCGCTTTGTAGGCACCCACGATTTCGCCGCCGTCCAGACCGTGGGCACCGACGTGCGCTCCACGGTACGCACGGTCCACTACTTTGACATCTCCCGCACGGGCGATATGATCGAGTGCCGGGTCTGTGCCAACGGCTTTCTCTACAACATGGTGCGGGCTATGGTGGGCACCTGCGTCTACGCCGCCGAGGGCAAATTTCCACCCGAGGCCGTCTCCGACATTCTGGCGGGCAAAAACCGCACCGCCGCGGGTCCGACCTCTCCCCCCGGGGGACTCTACATGACGAAGCTGTGGTACGAGGAAGCCGTTTTATAAACGGGAGAAGAAAGCGTCAATCAAAAACAGCTTTGAAGCCGGTCCTCCCATCCGATGTATTTTTCGGGGCGAGCCTCTTTTATTTTTCATTCTTCATTTTCCGAAAGGTGCATACATATGAGAGACAAGCAGCCGCCGGCGGACGATAAGCCGGTCAGGAAAAAACCGAATATTTTTGTACGGCTGCTGGCTTTTCTGGTGACCCTTGCGCTGATGTTCGGCGCGGTGACCCTTGTGGTCTACCGGGACAAGCTGAATTTCGACGTGTTCCGCCGGTGGTTTACCTACCGCAGCCTGGAGCGCAACGACAGCGGCCAGGCCCAGTCCTTCGTGCACGGGGGCGAGGTCTACGACCGCTTTGCCGCAGTCGGGGAAAATCTGCTCACCGCCTCCTCCACCAGTTACCGCCTCTTCTCGGGCAGCGGCGTCAAGTACGTGGACGAGCAGGCCGCGCTGGAGAATCCTGTGGTCTCCTCCGCCGGGAATTACGGACTGGTCTACGACGCGGGCGGCCGCTCCCTCTTCGTCTTCAAGAACAAGGAGGAGATTTTCTCCCTGACGCTGGACGCGGGCAAAACCCTGCTCTCCGCCCGGGTCAATCCCTCAGGCTGGCTGGCGGTGACCACCCAGGCCACCGGCTACAAGGGCTCCGTAACGGTGTATAACGCCGACTACGCCCCCGTCCTCCGGCTCAACCTCTCCAGCAGCTTCATCATGGACGCGGTGGTGACGGCGGACAACAAATCCCTCGCCACCATCACCATCGGTCAGGGGGACGCCGGCTTCCAGAGCCGTTTTTCCCTCTATGCCCTGGACCGCACCGAGGAGCAGACCGAGGCCGACGCCTCCTGCCTGCTGGGCAGCATGGTGGTCCTGGATTTCCAGGAGAGCAGCGCGGGCTTCTGGGCCCTGGGCGACAGCGGTGTGGCACTGGCAGGCAAGGACGGCGCTCTGACCGGATCCTATGATTTCGGCGGACGCTACTTAAAGGAATTTTCATTGGGCGGAGACGATTTTGCCGTGGCCCTTCTGGGCAAGTACCGGGCCGGCACCCTGTCCGATCTGGTGGTGATAGACGACACGGGGACGGCCGGCGTCTCTATGCCCATGAACGAGCAGGTGCTCTCCCTCTCCGCCGCCGGGCGGTATATCGCCGTTCTCACCGCCGACCGGCTGGACATCTACACCTCGGATATGACTCTTTACAGCAGTGTGGCGGGCATCCAGGGCGCCCGAAAGGTTCTTATGCGCAGCGACGGCACTGCGCTGCTGATTGCCAGCGACACGGCGAGATTGTACGTTCCGAATTAGAGCAAACGGGAGGCGCAGCGGCTGATCTGTGCGCGGTATGGCCGCCTGCCGGCGGCTGATTGTTCTGACGGCGGCAGATCAGCGCCCGATTTCCAGGCGCCGTACTATTTTCACACTTTACTTTCTTGGAGGTCTTATGTCCTATCTTGTTTACGACATCGTCATACTGGCCGTCCTGCTCCTCTTCCTCTGGCGCGGCGCCTCCAAGGGCTTCGTCCTCTCCCTGTGCGGTCTGCTGGCCGTGGTGGTGGCCTTCGTGGGGTCCAGTTTCCTGGCCTCTTCCCTGGCTCCGAAAATCGGCGCGGCGCTGGAGCCCAGATTTGCCGCCGCCATCGAGGCCCAGCTGGACGAGCAGATAGCCAACTCCACCCCGAAGCCCGGCGAGACCGCTCCCGCCGCCCCCGAGGATTTTCCCCTCCAGGACGTGTTGGACGTGCTCAAGGGCATGGGGCTCTATGAGGATCTGATCAGCTCCATCGACAAGGCCGTCAACGAGGGCATGCTGGACGTGGCGGCCAGCGCCGCGGCGGCTGTTGCGGCAGCCATCGCCCAGTCGGTGGCATATATGGTGGTCTTCCTGGTCTGCTTCGTGCTCATCATGATCGCCTGGACCCTTCTGGCCCACGCCCTGGATCTGGTGACCAGGCTGCCCGGGCTCAACGCCCTCAACAAGACCGGCGGCGCGCTGATCGGGCTTGTGAAGGCGGTTATCATCCTCTTCATCGCCGCCTGGCTTCTGCGCTGTTCGGGCAGCCTGATCCCCGAGGAGGCTGTGGAACAGACCCATCTGCTCAAATTCTTTATGACAACCAATCCCATGACGCTCATTACGGGCATCTAAGAAATGTGCAAACGGAAAAGGCGGCCAAACTTCTCTTTTGAAAAGAGCCGCGCCTTTTTCACTTCATTTCACCAAGCTGCGGACGTTTTCCTATGACGCTGCACCGATTCGCTTTTCACTTATGACATATCACTTTTCACTCTAGAAGAAGGTGTTCCTATGAACGTCCCCAATGCCCTCTCCCTCCTCCGGCTGGCCATGGTGCCCATTTTTGCGGTGGTCTTCTTCCAGCCCTTCCCGGAGGCCCGCTACTGGGCGGCCGGCATCTATGCGCTGGCCTTCGCCACCGACATCGCAGACGGGTACATCGCCCGGCACTTCAACCAGGTCACCCGCCTGGGCCGGATCCTGGACCCTCTGGCGGATAAGCTGATGACCTTCACGGTAATCGTCAGCATCACCGCCGCGGGCATCATCCCCGTGTGGGCGGTGGTAATCTTCTTCCTCAAGGAGGCCGCCATGGGCGTCGGCGCGCTGTCCATGTTCCACAAGATCGACGACGTGATGCCCGCCAACTGGCTGGGCAAGACCTCCACGGGGGTGTTTTTCATCGTCTGCGCCGCCCTGGTCCTCTTCCCCTCCATCCCCAAGACCTGGGCCACCGTCATGATCTCCGTGGCCCTTGCCCTCACTGTGGCCGCGTTTCTCTATTACCTGTGGATCTACCTCAGCGTGCTCGGAAAGAAAAAAACCAAGTAACCTACCAGAATTTCAGCGAAATTCATACGCAGTTCATAATTTCGCACTAAAATTAATTTTCCGGGGCAAGTATGTCCCGCCGGGCGTGCAGACAGCATGTCCGTCCCAAAGGAGTTGACACATATGCAGCCGACACTCTGTTCCAGATGTCACAAAAATGTAGCCGTTATCTTCATCCAGAAGATCGAGGGCAGCGAGACCAAGAGCGAGGGTCTCTGCCTCAAGTGCGCCAAGGAACTGGGCATCAAGCCCGTGGAAGATATGATGCAGAAGATGGGCATCAGCGACGAGGACCTGGACGGCCTCACCAACGAGATGCTCTCTGCCTTCGGCGGCGCCGAGGGCATGGAGGGCCTCGCCCCTCAGGACGAGGACGGCGACGAGGACGAGGACGACGAGGGCCGCACCGCCACCTTCCCCTTCCTCAACAAGCTCTTCGGCGGCGCGCAGGGCGACGCTCCCACGCCTCCCGAGCGCGGCAAGGAAAAGGAATCACCCCGCGAGGAGAAGAGCGGCAAGGGCGAGCGTGCGCCGAAGCGGAAATTTCTCGAGAACTACTGCATCTCTCTGACGCAGAAGGCCGCGGACGGAAAGCTGGACAAAATCGTGGGCCGCGATCAGGAGATCGAGCGGACCATCCAGATCCTCAACCGCCGGCAGAAGAACAACCCCTGCCTCATCGGTGAGCCCGGCGTGGGCAAGACCGCCATTGCCGAGGGCCTCGCTCTGCGGATCTTTGAGGGCAACGTGCCCTATAAGCTCAAGGACAAGGAGGTCTATCTCCTGGACCTCACCGCCCTGGTGGCGGGCACCCAGTTCCGCGGCCAGTTCGAGAGCCGCATGAAGGGCCTTATTGACGAGGTCAAGAAGCTGGGCAATATTATTCTGGTGATTGACGAGGTCCACAATATTGTGGGCGCGGGCGACGCCGAGGGCAGCATGAACGCCGCCAATATTCTCAAGCCGGCCCTGAGCCGGGGCGAGATCCAGGTCATCGGCGCCACCACTCTCACCGAGTACCGCAAGTATATCGAGAAGGACTCCGCGCTGGAGCGCCGCTTCCAGCCCGTCATTGTAGACGAGCCCTCCATCGAGGACAGCGTGAAAATTCTTATGGGCATCAAGCCCTACTACGAGAAGTACCACTTCGTCTCCATCTCCCCGGAGATGGCCCGTCTCGCCGTCACCATGAGCGAGCGTTACATCACCGACCGGTATCTCCCGGACAAGGCCATCGACCTGATTGACGAGGCCTGCTCCGACGTCAACCTCCACAACCTGACCCTGGCCCGCCTCTCTGAGGTCACCAAGGAGCTGGACGCCGTCGCCCGTGAGCGGGACGCCATCATGGCCGAGCAGAGCAGCCGTGACGTGAAGCGTCAGGCCGACCTGAAGCAGAACGAGAGCCGCCAGGCCGAGCTGCGCCGGGAGCTCCAGAAGCTGGCCGGCGAGCACACCGCCCTCGCCGCCGCTGTGGGACAGGAGGCCGGGCTCAAGGACAACGAGCGCGAGCAGACCAAGCTCCGCCAGGAGCTCCAGGCCCTGACCGACGCGCGCCAGTCCCTCCAGGCCGAGCCCTCCGAGAACGAGTACGAGCGCCTCGCCGTCCTCAAGAGCAGGGAGCTCCAGCTCATGGAGGAGCAGGCTAAGCTGGACGCACAGAGCGCCCCGCCGCTGACGCTGGAGCATCTCGCCCGGGTCATTGAGCTGTGGACCAAAATTCCCGCCTCCTCCATTCAGGAGGCTGAGTACGCCCGCCTTGCCCAGCTGGAGAACCGCCTTAAGGAGCACATCATCGGCCAGGATGACGCCGTCAGGGCCGTTGCCGCCGCCGTGCGGCGCAACCGGGTTGGCATCGCCTCCAAGCGCAAGCCCGTGTCCTTCATCTTCGTGGGCTCCACCGGCGTGGGCAAGACCGAGCTGGTGCGCCGCCTTGCCATGGATATGTTCCACTCCCCCGAGTCTCTCATCCGGCTGGATATGTCCGAGTTTATGGAGAAGTTTGCCGTCAGCCGGATCATCGGCTCGCCCCCGGGCTATGTGGGGTATGACGAGGCCGGGCAGCTCACAGAGAAGGTACGCCGCAAGCCCTACTGCGTGGTGCTCTTTGACGAGATTGAGAAGGCCCATCCCGATGTTCTGAACATCCTCCTCCAGATTCTGGACGACGGCCATATCACCGACGCCCAGGGCCGGAACGTGAACTTTGAGAACACCGTCATCGTCATGACCTCCAACGCCGGCAGCGACACCAAGTCCTCCGGCAGCGTGGGCTTTGGCGGCACGGCCAACGACCAGGGCCGGGAGCGGACCATGAAGGCTCTGGAGGGCTTCCTCCGTCCGGAGTTTATCAACCGCGTGGACGAGATCGTCTACTTCAATAAGCTCAGTGAGGACAACTTCAAACAAATCGCCAAAATTATGTTGGGCGAGCTGACCGACGCGCTGCAGGAGAAGGGCATTGCCTTCCACTACGACGAGTCCCTGCTGGACCATCTGGTGAGGAGGTCCTACTCCATGACCTATGGCGCACGAAACCTCCGCCGTCAGATACAGAAGGATCTCGAGGACCCCATCGCCAACAAGATTATTGACAGCTACCAAAACCCGATTACCCAGATCAATGCCTCTTCCGACGGCGAGACCGTCCATGTGGAGACACTGTAAAATACAATAAAAGGCTCTGGGGGACCGCATGGTCCCCCAGAGCCTTTTATTGTGTCCCAATCCTTTAATCGTACAAAGTTTCCATCGGGCCGCACATGTATATTATTGATAAATATTTGTATATTCTTGAGCATTATGAATATTTATACATTTTTTATATCAATATTGTATAGGTATTCATATTTTTCTTTGTATAGTACGTCACTGGAGTTTTTGATAAAAAAAGCCTATAATTTGCACTAGACCAGCTAAAAGCTTATATTCTATAGCGGAAGGAATGAACCCTTATGAATCCTGCAACCATTGTTATTGACTTTTCAGAAATGCTCCTGGTCCCCCACCCGCATTCTCTCATCAATACCTACGCCGTCAATGTCTCTGCAAGCGGACACATCGCCCTTAATCAAAAATTTTACGATAAGCTCATAACGGAGATTCCCTCTTTAGCTCTTGAGTTTCGTATCCATTCTGATCGCACGCTGCTCACTATACGCTCCTCCGAACAACCAAACTATAAATTTCCAAAAGGCGGCCGCATTAAGGATCCCGCTTTTACCCGTGCTCTGGTCGAGCAGGGCATCCCTCTTCCTGCCCGATATGAGGTCGCTTGGAATCAGGATGCCAATGCCTGGGTTGGCCTCCTGGTTGAATCTGCGCCGGCCCCTGGAAAAACAGCGCTCTCCCAGAGTCTCACACCTCCCCCCGCTGCTTCAAGGAGAGGTAGGAAGCAATGAGCACACACTTCTTTGATATACGGCAATACGCCTCCATTAGGTCATTTATTTATGATACATGCCGGCTTTTTGGGGGAAATATGGATCAGGAGGAGTGCCGAGGCGAGGCCTGGCTGGCCTATTGGGATGCGAAAATTACCTATCACAGATACGAGGGCTGCTGCGAGTGGAACTCTTATCTCTATTACCGAGTTCAGGAGGCCATAGACGAGTACCGCAGAGTACATAACCGGAATATTTCTCTGGAAAGTCCGCTTTCTCTGGATCAGCCATTGGGGGACTCCAACGAGACGCCGGGCACACTCTTTTTTCATCATCAGGGCGACTTTACCCGCGGCGTTGATTTGTGGGACTATGCCTGGCGGCTGGGGGAATGTAAGTATGCCATTCTCCGTCAAATGGCGAATAAAGAGAGCGATGTAGAAATTATGTCTAATATGTCGATGCAGCCGGAGGAGTACTACTCTTTGAAGTATCAGCTTCGTGCGGATTTTGAGCGGTTTCTCCGCATCTAGACTTTTGACTATAATACTGATGGAGACGATGCCTTTTTGAAGCTTTGTGACTTTATCTTTCGCTTTAAGGCCCCTTCCTGGTGTATTACTCCTGCCGGAATCTGCCGTGTGCGCCTATTCTCCGGCCGGGGAGGGGATTTCTATGCCGTATTGACTGAACTGGATGAGAATCCATCCGTCTCAGTAACAAATGCAATTGAAAATATTCGGCGTCAGTTAATTGCCAACAAGAAAATACCGGAGGTCTCCCAGATTGTTGATCACTTTGAGGGTCCTGCCTTCTTTACCCATAAATTTGACTTAGTTACGTTTACTCCGGACGGACACCCTGAATGGCGCGGGCTCTCTCGCACACGTATAGAGGCGCTTTTGGAGTGCAGCCCGACCGAATTCGATCTGTCGACTGACAAGGACCCATGGCTTCAGGCGGAGATACGAAAGGCGCTGGATGGTATTCCACCAATTAAAGTTTTCCAATATATAGAACCGCCGGAAATCTCAGAGCGTCGGCTGGAGATCGCAGCAAAAATGCACAGCCGGGCAGAATTAGACGAATTGGTTCATTCCAGTGCCAATGAGCAGACAATATCTGCATTTCTGAAAGAGGATCTCTCCTTTTTTTCGGAGATATATGCATCTCCAAAAGATGAGTATATCTGTTTCTCCGAATTTCCTGTGGGCAGTTCAGGAAGGGTTGATTTTGCCGTCTTTACAGGGCGTTCCCGTATGAGTGTCTATCTGATAGAAATTAAGGCCGCCCAGCACCATCTTCTTCGTAAAAACCATTATCAGGAGTTTACTGCCCCCATTCAGGAGGGGCGCGGACAGCTGCTCTCCCGGGAAGCATGGGTACGCTCGAACTACGAACAGTTCAGGCGCTTTGTTCACCAGGTCCGTCAGTCCGTAGTAGACGGCAAACGGCCCTACCACGCCTTTCCCGGCCCCAGGCCAAAGCTTCAGGTCGACTCTGATAAGGATATTCATCTTCATTTCATCTTTATCGGCGGGCATACCGTTGATGATTTAAAGGAAAGTCAAAAACGTCACCAAGCCGATCAGTCGCTGTACTTTCATATTGAAACAGAAACCTGGGACAGTTGGATAAAAAAACTGGAGCGCAAATAATACTTGGGTTCCATCTACTTAAGCATAAGGAATCGCCCGCTGCCGTAGTGACGGCAGCGGGCGATTCCTTTTACGCGATTACTTCGTTATTGTCATCCTTAATCAAGCGCCTGCGGCGATTCACCGAAAATCTGCTGATAACCGGTGACCTGCTCTCCGTCCACGGAGAAAAGCAGGTCGCTCACCTCCAGGGTGCCGTCCACGGCAAAGAGAATGTCCCCGTCCTTCCGGAAGGTTGCGCCCCATTTTCCCCCATCGGTCACCAGGACCACATCGGTCTCCTCAAAGGCGCGAAACCCCATCCCCTCCTCGTCCAGCGGTCCCGGCAGCAGCAGCCTGTCTCCCAGATCCCCCACCACCACGGTCATCCCCTCAGCATGGAGGACCGATGCGGAAAACCCGGGCGTCAGCGCGGGATCGCAGCCCTGCTCCGCAGCAATGCTCCAAATCCCATCCCGCCGGGCCAGAATAAACGCCGTGGGGGCATAGTAGCCGACGATGTCGTCCGGGTTCTTTCGGGCCGCGGCCACGAAGTACGCTCCATGGCGCACCATGCGCAGCAGCGTATAGTCCGGGCGCTGCGCCAGAAGGGCCTGTTCCGCCGCCGCAATTCTGTACGCCTCGTACCAGCTCTGGCCCGTCTCGCCGGGACTGGGCAGAACGTCGGGCTGCGAGCCTAAAATTTCTTGACAAATGGCCGCCATCACAGTCCCCTTCAGCCCGGTTTGACCGCCCTTTTCAAACTCCTCCATGCAGTAATCCAGAGTCGATTGGCCGTAGCAGCGCAGCTCCCGCCGGGCCCCGTCCGGGTAGGTGTCCGGGTCGGCGGTCACGCCGGAAGATGCGCATATGGTCTCCAGCAGCCCTTCAATAATGGGTTGCACATCCACATCCCAGTAGGCGACGGCCTGGGCGTAGCACTCCTGCGTCAGCTTCTCCACATAGGTCTGAGTATCCAGACGCCCGTCCGGTATGTCGCTGGGGAACCTCTCCCGGATGGAGCTCCAGTACCCTTCGCCGTCACTGGGCTGCCAGTACTCCACGAGCCGATACTCTCCCTCGCTGTTTTTCTCAAAGGTGATCGCCACCGGCATACTGCCGCCCTGAAACGTCTCAAAGCCGTTTGGTACGTCCAGGAAGCCCAGATAATACGCCATGACATAGGCTATGGTCCGTGTTCCGCTCTCCTCGGTCTTCAGCGTCACATGGGCCTGCGTATGCAGTTCGTCATTGGCGTGCCAGCTCTGGGCCTGGAGGATGGCGTCTCCGATGCAGGCCTCCAGATCCGTGCGGTCCACGGCCGCCGAGTTTCCCTGCGCCGTGGGCGCGGCGGCAAAATTGGTCCGGTCCATTGCCCCGGCGTCCCGCAGCATCACGTCGTACTCCGCCGCCACGTCCTCCCGGGTGGCGTCATAGTTCATGTCGGAGACAAAAACGGCGTAGACGGTGTAGTCCCCGGTCTTGCCGAAGATGATCATCCCGCCGCCGTTGAAGTGCGATTCAATCTCCTCGTAGCTCCCATCCCCCCAGCTGGCCCGGAACGCGGCGGTCTCCTCCGTATAGAGGGTGAAGATATTTCCGCTGTTGGCCCCGCGGCTCTTCTGGCGGAACACCGTCCCGCTGCCGCTGCTGTCCGGCTGCGTCACATACTTCCCCTGCCAGCTCTCCGGCAGCCGCAACGTAAAGCCGTACTCCGTGTCGGTGTAGAGCGTCGTGGCCGCCCGGACAACGGCCAGCAGATCCACGCTGATGCTCCGCTCCCCGCCCAGGTGCTCCGCTCCCGGGTCGGGAAGGGCGGCGTCCAGGGTCAGTTCCGTGAGATTTTTAACCTGCCCCTCAGTAAGATTGATTATAGCGGTATCCCCCGGCTCCCAGGTCTCGCCTTCAAAGTAGTGCAGGCTCATGCCATCGCCGCCGTCCCCCATGAACTGCCGGCCCGCAACATGAATATTCCAGTCGGATGCGGGGGCGTACCCCGCAGGAAGGACGAAGGTCAGGTTGCCCGTCTCCGGGTCGAAGGCTGCGCTGTCCTCCAGCTCCACCAGGGCGTCGAAGGGGGACAGCGGCGCGGCCGCCTCACCCCCGCTCTCGCAGGCCACCAGTGACCCCAGGGCCAGCGCCAGGACCAGCGCCGAGCAAACCAGGACCGCACCGGTGCGTTTTTTCTGGAAGAGGTTTGATAGCCGCTCCCTGAGCTGCTTTTTTCCGCTGCCGAAGCGGGTGGAGAAGGCGGGGGACGCGCCGCCCGCGGCGGTCCGGAGCAGGATCTCCCCATAGGCCCTGCGCTCGTCTGCCGGTGCGCCCCGGAGGGCGGCCTCATCACAGCAAAGCTCCAGGTTCCGGCCCGCCTCCCGGGCCATCCACCATACCAGGGGGTTGAACCAGTGGACGGCGTTTGCCAGGAGCATCAGCCCCTTGTAGGCCACGTCCAGCCGTTTGAGGTGGCACAGCTCATGCCGCAGTACCAGCGCAGGGACCTCCTCCCCCGCCGGTAGGAGCACCACGGGCCGGAAGAGTCCCAGCATCACCGGGGATGTCACCCTTTCCGTGACGTGCAGGTCCACCATCCTGCGGATGCCCAGCTCCCCGCGCAGACTGTCCAGCGCTCCCCTTGCCTCCGCTTTCGCCGGGGCGGAGGCACGCAGCAGTGCCCGGCGGGCCAGGGCGTAGCTGATGAGCTGATACCCCAGAAATACCGCCATGCCCGCCAGCCAGACCATGCACAGAAGCTCCGTCAGACTGACGGTGGGCGCAGGTGTCTGGGGAACATTCGGCGTTATGGCCGGAGCGCCCCCGACGGACGCAGCGGGAGGCGCCCCCGGCGCCCCTCCCTGCCCGGCGGGGGCGGCCGGAGCGGCCGGGGCCGCCGGCAGCTCGAAGGTATAGCCGGGCGCCTCCACCGTGACGACCGGGGCGGGGAGCTGGAATTGGAACGGCAGAATGAGCCGCACCGCCATCAGCAGCCACAGCACATACATGGTGCGGGCGGCATACCGGTGGCGGATGCGCCGCCCCAGTACCAGCAGCGGCAGCAGTACGGCGCCGCAGGCCGCCGAGAGGGTGAGCATTCGCAGAAACAGCGCCTCCATCACATGCCCTCCTGTTCCAGTTCGTCCAGGAACGCCCGCAGCTCCTCCACGTCCTCCCGCCCCAGGTTTCCCCCGTCGTAGAGGGCGGCGGTGAAGCGCTTGAGGGAGCCGGCATAGAGCTTCCCCAGAATGGACTTTCCCTCCGTCTCCTGGTACTCCTCACAGGAGACCAGGGGTGTGTAGAGGTTGGTCTTCCCCTCCTTCCGGCAGGCGAGGAAGCCCTTCTCCTCCAGCCGCTTGAAATAGCTGTGCAGGGCGCTGGCCGTGAGGGGCCGCTCCAGCCGCTCCAGAATCCGGGGCGCGGTGACCTCTCCCCGCTCCCCCCATACCGCCAGCATAATGTCCAGCTCCGACTCCGGCAGACGTCTGTACTCTCTCATCGCCGTTCACTCCTTTTCTGCAAATGCAGAACTTCTTCCATCCCTATTCTACAATTGCAGAAGTCATCTGTCAACTAATTGTTTGCATTTGCAGAAGTTTAAATAAAATGAACCGGGTTGGTTTTCCACAGACAGGAGTTAAATGTTATGGACGGTCAGGTTCCCGGCGGCCGCGCCCCACCCTTCGGCGGAGCTGTCGGCGGTAATCCGCTGCTCAAACAACTCTTATTTGTACGAAACCCACCCGGCCTTATCCGCTTTCTTCTTACTCCACCGGCGGCACGTTGTCCTTCCGCTCCTCCTCCACGCCGATCTCCCCCTTCACCGCCGAGGCGAAGGTGATGGCCCCGCCGCCAAACTTGTCCCGGATGCGGTCCACCGTATGCTCCAGTTTTTCCAGCTTGTCCCGCCTGGGGGCGGCATTTGCGGCGAAGAGGTCCAACTGCTCGGCGGCCTCGTCCTCGTCCACCAGGTTTTGAGCGGTGACGGTGAGGGCGCGGATGGGGGACTCCAGCCTCCAGGACGACAAGATCAGCTCCATGACCGCCTCCGAGAGGTCCCGCGAGACGTAGGTCGGCGCGGAGAGCCGCTTCTGGCGGCAGATATCCTTGAAGCCGGGGTCCCGGATGGTCACCTGGACGGTGGTGCACTTGAGATTGTGCCGCCGCAGGCGGGCCGCCACCTCGTCGGCCAGGACGGCCACGCCGGTGCGCACGTCCTCCAGCCCCAGCAGATTGCGCTTGAAGGTGATGCCGTTGCCCACGCTCTTGGGCGGCGCATAGGTTCCCGCCGGACTGACCGCCTCGTGCTCCGCGCCGGCGGCGTAATCGTGGAGAGTGGCCCCCTGCTTGCCCAGAATACCCGTCAGCGCCTCCCGGTCAAAGCGGGCCAGATCCCCGATGGTGTGCACGCCGTACCCGGCCAGAATCTTCGCCGCCGCGCCGCCCACAAAGAGCAGATCTGTCACCGGCAGGGGCCAGAGGAGCTGCCGGTAATTCTCCCGGGTAATCACAGTGGTGGCGTCGGGCTTTTTGTAGTCGCTCCCCATCTTGGCGAAAACCTTATTGAAGGACACCCCCACCGACACGGTGAGACCGCCGGTCTCACCCTTCACCGTCTCCCGCACCAGGTTGGCCACCTTCTCTCCGTCCCCGCCCCACAGGTGCATGGAGCCTGTCACGTCCAGCCAGCTCTCGTCGATGGAGAAGGGCTCCACCAGGTCCGTGAAATGCTCGTAGATCTCGTTGACCCTCGCGGACCAGTACTGGTAGCGGTCCCGGTGGGCCCCCAGGAGCACCAGCCCCGGGCACTTGCGCTGGGCCTGCCAGATTGGTTCGGCCGTTTTGACCCCCTTGGCCTTGGCCGCCTCGTTCTTGGCCAGGATAATTCCATGCCGGCTCTCCGGATCTCCGCAGACCGCAACGGGCCTGCCGCTCTCCCGGAGCTCCGGCAGCGAGAGGAGCTCCACCGAGCAGTAAAAGCTGTTCAAATCGCAGTGCAGTATGGTCCTGTCCATGTTGGAGCGCCTCCTTTCCCTGCCCATATTATAGGTCATTCCATTCGCGAAGTCAAACATCCGTTCCAGAGTTCCCCTATTAAAAGACAGGGGAACTTCAGGCTGATTACAGCGTTTTAAAAGTGCAGTAGCCCGTGGAAAAGCCCTCCGCAGAAAAAGCCTTGCAGAGTTCCCTCGTCCGCAGTCGGCGGAATCAAATGTATCTTCGTCATTTCTGGGGACATAGGCCTCAGAAATGAGCAGCCCGTGGAAAAGCCCTAAAGGGCTTTTCCACGGGCTGCCTGGCCGCATGATTCAGATAACGCCCGCCAGCACCAGCCCAAGCAGGACGGCGGTGGCGAGGGCAATGACCGCGATGATGGTCACACTGAGCCTGCCCTTCCTGTGCGCGCCCGCGGAGCGGTCCTCCTCCGGCACCAGCCTGGCTTTTCGCAGGGCCATGACCACCGGCTTGTAGAGCAGCATGGTCAGCGCGCCGTTCATCAGCGCCTTGATGAGGTTGAAGGGCAGGAACGCGGGAATCAGCATCTCCGCAACCTTTTCCCGGGGCAGGTTCAGGTACAGCGGAGTAATAAGGTAGTTCCACAGCAGCATGACGCCGGTCATGAGCAGCCCGCCCAGAACCAGCCCGAAGACGGCGGAGCTTACCTGGTGGCGGCGCTTGTAGAGAAAGGCGGCGGGGCAGACGAAGGAGATGGTGGCCAGGACATTCATGAGCAGACCCACGGGGCCGGTGCCGCTGACGGTGACCATCTCGATGAGGGAGACCACCAGGGAGATGGCGAGGGCATTGAGGGGCCCGAAGATAAAGCCGCCGATGGCGATGACCACGTCCTTCAGGTCGAAGGTGAGGAAGCCCGCCACCGCCAGGGGCGCGAAGATGGTCTTGGAGAGGAACATGACCACGTAGGCGATGGCACAGAGCATTCCCGTGCAGGCGATGGTGCGGACGTTGATCCGGCTGGCTTGGGCGCTGCGGGTGTCGGAGAGAACGGGCATAAAAAACACTCCCTATGGCATAGTAACACCTGAAAAGCCAATGCCTTTCAGGTGTTAAAAGCATACAAAGGAGGTGTTTTAACACATCTTCTTCCATCCAGACTTCGCACCCGGCTTACGGATACGTCACTGTCGGTCCCGGAGTTGCACCGGGTCTGCGCTCTCACGGAGAACGCTCGCGGACTTTACCGCCGATCGGGATTTTCACCCTGCCCTGAAGACATTCCTTGTTCAGTTGTCCTGAGCATATTATACTCAATGGCCGGAAAAATGCAACCCCCTATATGAAAAAAGCCGTTTTCGCACAAACGTTCGATGTTGTCATTGACTTGCGCGGCTGGATATAATACAATGCAGAAATAAGATATCATGTGCGGAGGATTGGAATGGACAGAGAACAGACCTGCTGTTTTACCGGCCACAGGCCGGAAAAGCTGCCCTGGCGTTATGACGAGTCGGACCCGCGCTGCGTGGAGCTGAAGGGCCGTCTGGCCGCCGCCCTTGGGGATGCTTACGGCAAGGGCAAGCGGCATTTTATCTGCGGCATGGCCCAGGGCGCGGACTTCTACTTCTGCGAGGCCGCCCTCGCCCTGCGGGAGAACCGCCCCGGGGTGACGGTGGAGGCCGCCCTCCCCTGCGAGGAACAGGCCGCCCGCTGGCGGGAGCGGGACCGGGACCGATACTTTGGCCTCATCCGCCGCTGCGACTTCGAGACCATGGTTCAGCACCACTATGACCGGGGCTGTATGCTCCGCCGGGACCGCTACATGGTGGACCGCTCCTCCATGCTCATCGCCGTCTACGGCGGAATGCTGGGCGGCACCATGTATACCCTCTCCTACGCCATGAAGCACGGCCTGGACATCGTGACCCTGGACGTGCAGTCCTGAGCACCGTCCGCCTTCCCCGCCGTCCCTCGCAGTACCAATCAATCGCGGAGCCGGCAGTATGCGTATCCGCGGCAGGCAGACACACAGTCCTTCTCGGGGTGCGGCAGTCCTCCTCCCCGCCCTGACGCAGGAGGCCCTTTCATTTCTCTCATATCTCCCGCTCCGCCCCCGTACACTCTGTGTACGGGGGTTTTTTCCGTAAGCCTCCAGACAGCCCCCTCCGCGCGCGGAGGGGGGCGCAGGGGGAACCGGCGCCCCCGGAAGGCGCGGCGGTCATATCTGCAGTTCCCGCAGGAAACGTCCGCCGCGCTTAAGCCTTGTTTCAAAAATGTCAACACGCCCAATCGTCGGGCATATTGCCAGTTATCAAACAAGGCCCAATGGGGGTGTAATGCTATGCCGATCTCCTTCACCACGTTCGTGTCCCATCTCGCCCAGGACCCTGTTCTCGCCGTCACCACGGCGCTGGTCCTGGCCGTCATCCTGGTCAACGGCTGGACCGACGCCCCCAACGCCATCGCCACCGCCGTGGTCACGGACGCCCTCCCCTTCCGCCCGGCGGTGGTGCTGGCCGCAATCTGCAATCTCCTGGGCGTGGTCTGCATGACGGCGGTCAACTCCTCGGTGGCCGAGACCATCTACGACATCGCCGATTTCTCCGGCGACCCCTCCTCCGCCCTCACCGCCCTCTGCGCCGCCCTGGTGTCCATCGTGGCCTGGGCGGTCCTGGCCTGGCGGTTCGGCATCCCCACCAGCGAGAGCCACGCCCTTGTGGCGGGAGTCACCGGCGCGGCAATCGCCCTGCGGGGCGGGCTCTCCAACGTCCGCGCCGCCGCCTGGGGCAAGGTCCTGCTGGGCCTCGTTCTGTCGGTAGCGCTGGGCTTCCTCCTGGGCAGGCTCGCCGTGCGCCTTCTCCCCCGCCGGGGCAGTTCCCGCGCTTTCCGCAAATGTCAGATCGGCGGCGCGGCGGCCATGGCCTTTCTCCACGGCGCCCAGGACGGGCAGAAATTCATGGGGGTCTTCCTCCTGGGCACCGCTCTGGCCGCGGGCCGGCGGGACACCGAGACCTTTCTCATCCCCCTCTGGCTCATGGTCCTCTGCGCCCTGGTGATGGCCCTGGGCACCGCCATGGGAGGCCGCCGCATCATCGACACCGTGGGCCGGGACATGGTCTCCCTCACCCCCCGGCTGGGCTTCGCCGCCGATCTGGGGGGCGGGGTCTGCCTGCTTCTCTGCACAGCGCTGGGCCTGCCCGTCTCCACCACCCACGCCAAGACCGCCGCCATCCTGGGTGTGGGCGGCAGGGCGGACCGGGGGGTGGTCCGCTCCATCCTCCTCACCTGGATATTTACCTTTCCCGGCTGCGGCCTCATCGGCTTTTTCACCGCAAAGTGTTTTCTCTCCCTTTTCTCTTGAAAGCCCCCGCCGTTCAGGGTATGATGTAGAAAAAGGGGGAATACCGTATGAGATTCCGTACGCTGGGAAAATCCGGCCTCACCGTCAGCGAGGTGGGTCTGGGCTGTGAGCATCTCCAGGGCCAGGACGCCGAAGCGGTCTGCGCCGTGGTGGACGAAGCCCTGCGCCAGGACATCAACATCCTGGACGTTTTCATGTCCGAGCCACAGGTCCGCACCGACCTGGGCGCTGCCCTGAAGGGCCGCAGGGAGCGGGCGGTCCTCCAGGGCCACATCGGCTCCGCCTGGCTGGACGGCCAGTACTGCCGCACCCGCAGGCTGGACGAGGCCAAGCACGCCTTTGAGGATTTTCTCAAGCGCCTGGACACAGACTATGTGGACATCGGTATGCTCCACTTTGTGGACACCCAGGGCGACTACGACGCGCTGATGGAAAGCGGCCTGGTGGAGTACGCCCAGTCCCTCAAGGACCAGGGGGTCGTCAAGGCCGTGGGCCTCAGCTCCCACGAGCCCCTCGCCGCCCGCCGGGCGGTGGAGGCCGGCTTTGTGGATGTGCTCATGTTCAGCATCAACCCTGCCTTCGATCTGGTGCCCGAGGGGGTCAGCATCGAGGGCCTGCTCTCCCCCGAGACCTTCCGTGGCGGCGGCCTCTCCAGCGCCGACCCCGCCCGGGAGCAGCTCTACCGCACCTGCGAGTCTCTCGGCGTGGGCATCACCGTCATGAAGGCCCTGGGGGCGGGCACGCTCCTCTCGGCGGAGGCCTCCCCCTTCGGCGCGGCCCTCACCCCCGCACAGTGTATGCACTACGCCCTCACCCGTCCTGCGGTCTCCTCGGTCCTCATCGGCTGCCGCACGCCGGAGGAGGTCCGCGCCGCCGCGGCCTATGAGACCGCCACCGACGCCCAGCGGGACTACTCCGAGGTTCTGGCCGGGGCGGGCCTCTACGCCGGGGCCCAGGGCCGCTGTATGTACTGCAACCACTGCCATCCCTGCCCCGCCCGCATCGACGTGGCCGCCGTGAACCGCTGCCTGGACCTGGCCCTGGCGGGCGGCGGCGAGGTCCCTCCCACCGTCCGCGCCCACTACGACGCCCTGGACGCCCACGGCTCCGACTGCGTTGCCTGCGGTCAGTGCGAGGAGCGCTGTCCCTTCCACGTAAGCGTGTCCGCTCGCATGGCCCGCGCCGCCGCGCTCTTTGGCAAATAATTCCCGCCCTGCACGCCGCGGGGTCGGCTCAACGCCCGCTCTGCGCCTTTCCCCTTCCTTCCCCTCCGCTCCTCCCGCCACAGAGGAAGGCCGTCCCCGCAGGCAGCGGGGACGGCCTTCTTTTCTTTTTCTCAATCGTCCATCGGCTCTGAGTCCCAGTCCAAAATCTCTCCGCTCACCGCGTCGATCTCAAACTCGTATTCCCAACCGTTCAGCCAGGCCTTGCCCTCATAGACCGCCCTGCCGTCGTCCTTGTCCAGCTTGATTTTCCCCACCTGCGCGCCAGGGAGCTGCGCCAGGACAATGTCCTCCGCCCCCTTCTTCCCGACGTACTCTGAGGGGCTGGGGTCCTTGGGGCCGCCGCCCTGTTTCTCCTGGTGCTCCCGCCAGTCGTCCTCGTCCATCCGCTCCGACTCCCACTTGATAAACTCCCCGGTGGCGGCGTCGATTTTAAACTCGTATTCGGTGCGCTCCAGCACGGCCTCGCCCTTGTAAATCCGCCTGCCGTCGTTCCGCTCGAATTTGAACTCCGTAAACTCTGCGCCGGGAATTTCCGCCAGTACCAGGGCCCTGGCCGCCTCCTCGGTGATGTATTGACGCTCGGAGGGACTGGGCATGGGCGTCTCCGTGGGCGTCGAAGGACTTGGCAGGGGCTGCGGCGCGACGCTGGGCGGCGTACTTGGCGCGGGACCGGCCGTCTCGCCCGGCACGGGTTTCGGGGACGGCGAGGGGCTGACAGGCGGCGGCGCATCGTCGTCCAGCTCCCAGTCCCATTTCAGCACGGCCCCGGTCACTGCGTCGATCTCCAGCTCATACTCGTATCCGTCCAGCAGGAGCTCCGCCTCGTACACCATGCCGTCGTCATAGTCAAATTCCACCTTCTTGAGGGTGGCGCCCGGGAGCTGCGCCCGGGCGATCTCCCCGGCCCGCTCCAGGCCGATATAGGCCTTGTCGCTGGCCTTGCCCGTCACCGCCATGTCGGTCACGTCGGCCCGCTTGGACTCTGCCAGCAGGTTGAGGTCGGTGATGGACAGCCCGGCCAGGGTCTCAAATTTCAGTGTGGGGTCCACTGCCATAATCCGCTGGATCAGCGCCGCCTTGCCCTCGGAGATATTATTCTCTGCCGCCAGGGTCTCAAGCTCCTGGTCCTTGGTGGTGATGGTCTGCCCCACCACCGCCGCGTCCACCGCGTTTCCGGCCAGCAGGCCCTCCACGTCGGCCATCAGGCTGTCCTGGAGCGCCCGGGCCTTCCCCTCGTCGGAGTTCTCCACCGTGATCAGGACGCTGTTGCGCAGCTCGTCGATATACCCGTGCTGGACCATGGAGCCGATGAGGGCGTTGACGGCCACATTGAGCCCGGACCCCCGCAGGTCCATATCGTCGATAATCTCCGCTCCGTCGGCGTTGAGGGCCTCGGCCTCCAGCACCTTCTCGTTCCGGCTCACCGTAAGCTGGACGCTGGGGTTTACGTCGATGGCCACCAGGGAGTCGGGCGCGTTGGCGTACCGCCAGCCAAAAATGCCGCCGCCTCCCAGCACCAGAACCAGCGCGGCGGCGGTAGCCGCCGCGAGCGTCCGCCAGGACCGCCGCTTCCTTCCCTGGGCCTCGCCGATGTCGGTCACATTGTCTCCGCCGCCCTCCGGGGCACGGCGGCCCTCCCTGACTCTCAGGAGGTCGTCCAGGCGGTCGGGGGCGGCGTCAGCCATGGCCCGCGCCAGCCGGGCTTCCAATTCGCGGTCCGTCATGCCTGTTCCACCTCCTCCAGATAATGTTTCAGCTTCATAAGCGCCCTGCGGTACTTGGAGAGCACCGTGGCAAGGGGCAGCCCCAGCAGCGCCGCAATCTCCCGGTGCTTGAGCCCGCTCAGCGCGTGTAGGGTCACCACCT
The DNA here is from genome assembly GCF_014287675.1 of Lawsonibacter faecis. GTDB lineage: Bacteria > Bacillota > Clostridia > Oscillospirales > Oscillospiraceae > Pseudoflavonifractor > Pseudoflavonifractor faecis. The sequence goes on from NZ_JACOPQ010000009.1 coordinate 104,060, forward strand.
GCCGCTCCTCATCGCCCAGCAGCTCCATGGCGGCCTCCAGCACCAGAGCGTCCTCCTGCGCCTGAGTGGGGTCCTCTGCGGACCAGAGGTGCCAGTCCTCCTGCTCCAGAGGCACGTCCCGCCGGGAGCGCAGCCGCTCCAGCGCCAGGTTCCGGGCAATGGTCAGCAGCCAGGCCATGGGCTTGCCCCGGGGCTGGTAGCTCCCCGCCGCCCGGTCCACCTTCAGGTAGGTGTCCTGCATTACGTCCTCCGCGTCCTGCTGGTTTTTAACGATGGACAGCGCGAAGCCGTAGATTGATTTGTGGGTACGGATATAGAGTTCGGAAAACGCCCGGGTGTCGCCTTTGGCGACGTCCAGGATAAGGCTGTCCTCCAGGGCGGGGGCCGCCCCCGGGAAGACCTGCTGTTCGATTGCGGCCAGTCCAAACAGTAGCATGGCGCGGTCCCCTCTCACTACAATAACGGCGGCCCGGACGCGTTTATTGCGCCGCCGCCGAAATTTTCTGCTGTTGAAAAGATTCTATCATAGGCCCTGTCCCGTGACAATATGCTTTAGAAGTCATGGAATACGCTTATGGGGGAATGCAAAATGTCCGGTTCAATCGTCACCCTGGTTTTAAAGGCCGTCACGCTCGCGATGGGCGTGGCGGTGGTGGTCCTGTCGGTTTTAAACAGGCTGGACCCGAATACGGGCCTGAGCCTGCTGGGAATCGGTCTGACAAGCGGCGGCATCGCACTGCTGCGCCGACAGGGCGGGTAGGTGTGGGGGAGCGCCGGCTTTGATAAAAAACTCCGCAGAGAAAGCCACACAGAGTTCCGCTGTCCGCAGACGGCGGAACCAAATGAATATCCGTCATGCAGCTTGCCAAAGAAGCCCCGGGGGGCTTCTTTGGCAAGCTGAACTGTAAGGCGCGCCGGCTAATACCGGCGCGCCTTACAGCGTTATGTCCACGGCATAGTCCCCGTCAATCAGGATGTAATCGCACCCATGGGCGCGGCACTGTGCCAGATTCGCCGTATTATCCGCAATCAGCCCCTCTTTTGTACAGCCGGAGTCGTCCAGGCGGTGTTCCACATCGTCCGCGTGGGCCTTTATCTCACCAAAGTGCGACTCTATGTAGCGTTCCGTCATAATGAGGCAGACGTACCTGATATGCGCCAAATACTGCGCCTCAAAGCTGCTTCTCCAGTCAAATGGAATGTAGCAGCCCTCGACCATCAGATTTTGGCCGTTTTCCACCGCTGTTTTCACCATTTCACGCAGAATGGGCCAGAGCTCGGCCGTCAGCGCCCCGTCGTCCTCGGCCGTCAGCGCCGTCTTGCCGCTGCGGATGAGCCCCATCTTCAGGTGGTCAATGGACAGATAGGGGCAGCGGTATCGTTCCAGCAGCCGCTGGGCCAGCAGGGTCTTTCCCGTGTGAGATGCGCCGGCGATCAGCAAAACCATGCCCTTCTCCTCCCGATCAAAGTACCCGGACCGGCATCAGATCCGGTCCGGGTACTCGTGTTCAGCCGCCGCAGTGCCCGCCGCAGGTATGGCCGTGACTGCCGCAGTCGCCGTGGTGCTCATGGCCGTGGTGGTCGCAGTTGGCCTCGCTGCTGTAGGCCAGCCGCCCCTCCAGCAGGGCCCGGACCGCCGCGTCCGCGTCGCCGGACACCCCCGCATAGAGCTCCACTCCGGCCTCGGCCAGAGCATTGCGGGCCCCGCCGCCGATACCGCCGCAGATGAGGGCCTTGGCCCCCACGCCGTTCAAAAAGCCCGCCAGGGCCCCGTGGCCGCTGCCGTTGGTGTCCACCACCCCGGCGCTCAGAATTTTGCCGTCCTCCACCTCGTACACCTTGAAGTGCTCGGTGTGTCCGAAGTGCTGAAAAATCTGTCCGTCCTCATAGGTCACTGCAATTTTCATGTCAATTCTCCTCCGTCGTCTGAATTTTGCGGCGGCAGCCCCGTTTCTGGCAGCAGCCCCGCCCCTGTCCGCCCTCGCACAGGCGGTAGTTTCCCCCCTGGATCACCAGGGATTTCCCATGCACCAGCGCCTGGGCCAGCTTCCGGCGGGCGCTGTCGTAAATGCCCGTCACTGTGGTGCGGGCAATTTCCATCTGCGCCGCGCAGGCCTCCTGGGTCAAGCCCTCCAGGTCCACCAGGCGGATGACCTCATACTCGTCCACCGTCAGAATCACCCGCTCCGCTGTTCCGGCCTGACCGGCGGGCGTAAAGCCAGCGCACCGGGGCAGCTGGCAGACCCGTCTGCACTTTTGTGGTCTCGGCATGGCCCCACCTCTGTTTCCGACATATGTCATTTATAATTGTAGATCCTTTTCTGACATATGTCAATATATAAAACCCTCCGCAGAGAATGCCTCGCAGAGTTCCGCCGTCCGCAGACGACGGAATCAGGTTAGAATCCGCGATTTTTGGGGACTTGCGCCTGAGAAATGACACTTCTCATGACGGATGGGGCGGCTTTTTCCAAAGAAATCGAGCCTCAGCCGTCATGCAGCCTTCTGTTAAAGAAGCCCCGGGGCTTCTTTAACAGACTGAAAAAACGGGGCGCGAAGGCGCCCCGTTTTTTCAGTTCTGCCAGATTACCAGCAGCGTCCCCCGCCGCACGGACACCCGGGCCGGCACGCCGGTGAACTCATTGCTCACGCCCAGGGCGAAGGTATTCTCCAGCGCCGCGTTTCTGAGCGGGTACTTCAGCCCCTCCAAATCCACCCCCAGGGCCTCATCGCTGTGGGCAAAGACCGATATCATTCCCCTATGCTCCGCGCCGAAGTCCAGCATACCGTCCATAATCGCGGTTGCGGTCCACCCCGCCCCGTAGAGCCAGCCCCGCTCTCCCCGCCGGGCCAGCCAGGCCAGGATCTGGAGGTTGGCCAGGGTGTGGTCGAAGCGGCCGCCGGTGCCGCCGTAGATGCGGAAATTCCGGTATCCCCGCTCCCGCCCCAGGCGGAGGGCGGCCATGGTGTCGGTCTCATCCTTCTCCTTGGGCAGGCGCACCGCGTCGGGCCGGGAACTGGGCGGCTCCATGGAGTCGAAATCTCCCACCACCAGGTCGGGCCGCAGGCCCAATGCCTCCAGCCAGGCGAAGCCGCCGTCGGCGGCGACGAGCAGGTCGCCCGGTCCGGTCCGGGGCAGCGCCGCCGTCCGCTCCCCCGCGCCCACAATGCAGCAATATCTCTCTTCCATCCGCGCCCCGCCGTTTCTCTCATTTGATGGCGCTTATTGTATCATAACGGCCTCGTTTCGGCAAGCCGGGCCGGAGCGCTGCGTACCATCCATGCTCAAAGCAGCATCCGCAGGCTGAAGCTGCCGCTATCGGCGCTGTACTGAAGCGCCGCGTCGTGGGCGGCGGCGAAAGCGGCGATGCTTTTGGTGCCGTAGCCGTGGCCCTCCCGGCGGGAGATTGGGCGTCCTGTCGCCGGGTCCAGCTCCACGGGACCGCGGCAGGTATTGGTAATGGATAGAAAAAACTGCCCTGGCGTGCTCCGCCCGATGAGTTCTATCCGCCGCGCCTCCCGCGGCAGCTCCTGGCAGGCGTGCATGGCGTTTTCCAGCGCGTTGGACAATACCACCGCCAGGCCGGAGCAGTCCAGCGGGAAATGGGGCGGCAGCTGGAATTGAATCGACAGGGACACCCCAGCCTCTCCCGCCCACTCCCAGTAGTAGTCCAGCACCGCGTTGAGCAGGGGATCGGCGGTAAAGCGCCGGGTCTCCGGCCGCCGGGCCGTCAGGCGATCGTTCATCCCCTCCACCAGGCCAAGCGCCTCGTCCGGCCGCCCCGCCTCCAGAAGCCTGGACAGCCGGGCAAGAAACCGGAGCATATCCTCCCGCTCGTCCCGGTCCCGGGCCGACTCCCGCCGGCGGGCCTCATTCTGACGGCGGGCCGCCGCCATCCGGGTGGCCAGCAGGGCGTTGTCCCGGCGGCTGCGGTGCTGGGCGGTCATGATGCTGAAAAACGAGGTGATTCCGGTATAGGTCCACATCACCAGCAGTCCCAGCAGGACCAGCAGAGGGATGAGATACCGGTACGCCCCGCGGTCATACTGATGGGGGAGCATGGTGGCGAAGCAGGTGCAGAAGGCCGCCGGCAGGAGGCTCAGCCAGTACCACGATCCCGCCTGGGTCTGGAGCACATCGAAAAAACGGGGCCGGAACAGGAAATAGAACAGCAGCAGGACCCCGCCGTTGAGCAGCAGCTTTAATGCCACCCGCTCCGGGCTGTAGGGCAGTCCAAAAAAGGAGAGCAGCATGGTGCAGACGTTGGACAGGCACGCCCCGGTGGCGAGGATGAACAGCACCCGCCCGTGCCGCCAGGGGCTGGCCAGCAGCAGCGCCAGCGGGCAGAAGACCACGCTGACGAAATTGGCCGCATACTTGGCCGCCATCGTGTCCTCCATCAGAAGGAGGCAGAGGCACTGGAGCGCCATGGCCGCTGTCAGCAGCGCCGCCAGCAGGATTCTGCGCCGCCGGGGCGGATAGCGCCACCGGTCGGTCAGCACCAGGATGTAGAGAAAGCTGATGGGTGTGGTGGTCAGGGAGCTGACGGCGCTCCAGAAGCTCTCCGCCGCCATTATCGCCCCGCCCCCTCTCCCTCAGGAGCAGCCGTCTCCCTCGACGAAAGGCGGCTCAGCCCCTCCGTCTCCGCAAGGTTCTCCGCCACCCGCCCCGCCGCATCCAGGTCGCCCTGCTCCAGGCAGGCCGCCAGCATGTGGAGGTGGTGGCGCAGGTCGTGGCGGAGGATGCGCTCCCGCTCCTCTTCCGCCTGCCGCTCGCCCAGCTCCCGCTCCAGCGTCTCCAGCTGCGTCTGGAGCAGCTGGCGGTCCAGCTCGGTCTGCTGCTGGGCGTTGAGAAGCTGGAAGAAGCGGAAAAAGGTCCCGTAGACGACGACGGCCAGCAGGGAAAACGCCCCGGCGATGAGCCGGGTCTCCGGCTGGGCATAACGAATGAGATAGCCGGGCTGAATCAGGAGGACCGCGAAGACGCCGCCCAGCGTGACGGGGAACAGGCTGAGAAACGCCCACCCCCTCCCGACCGACCGGAACACCTCCAGAAAGCCCTTTCGGAAGAACACGGCGCTCACGCCCAGAACCAGGCCGTCCATAACCAGCCGGACATAAAACCTGTGGATTCCCAGCGGATAGGCGAAGATACCGCAGTCCGCCGTCATCATGAACATAAGCATACCCGCCGTACAGAGCACAAAGAGAAACCGGGCGTCCCGCACCCTGCTGCACAGGAGGAGGGCCGCCACGTTGCACAGCATAATGAAGCCGATCCGCGCCGCCACGGGGACGGCCGTGAAGCCCGCGATAATCTGGGCGCTGAGTCCGGAGGCGGCCGCCAGCGCCGCCAGACTCCATCGGGGTATGCGCCATTGGTCGTTGAGCAGGTAGGCATAGCAGAAAAAGAGCGGCGAGATCACCGCCGAGGAGAGCAGATCCAAAACGGCGTCAAGCATAGGCTCCCCCCCGGCGGGACAGGAACGCAATGTACGCGGCCCGAACGGCGGCCAGCCGTGAGCGGGCGACCGGGACCCGCACGCCGCCGGAGAGGTCGACGCTCTGGCTGGACAGGCGGAAAATCTCGTTCATATTGACGGCAAAGGACTGGTGGGGCTGGAGAAAGCAGCCGCTCTCCAGCAGCGCTCCCACGACCCGTGCGAAGGGCTCCCGGACGGTGCGGCTTTTAATGACGCGCCCGTCCTTCATGTGGTAGCTGACAGTGTGATTCCGGCTCTCCGCGTAGACTATGGCGCTCAGCGGCACCACCACGGCGCTCCCCTGGGCGCTGAAGATCGTCACCGGCCTGTCCGGCGGCCCGGCCAGCTCTGACCGCGCGGTATCCAGCGCCTTAAAAAGCGACTTCCGCTCCAGCGGCTTGAGCAGGTAGTTCTGCGCCCGGACGGAGAAGGCGTCCAGCGTATAGTCGGCGCTGGTGGTGAGAAAAATGACATAGGGACGGGGGCCCATGGCGCCCAGCCGCTCCGCCAGTTCGATTCCGGACAGGCCCGGCATGATGATATCCAGCAGATACAGGTCGAACCGGCCCTGACCGCCCACCGCCTCCAGCAGCTCCCACCCGCCGGAAAAGGCCGCCGTCTCCACCGGCAGGTCCGGATGCTCCGCCGCATACTCCGCCACCAGCGACCGCAGCCCCTCAAGCGTCTCCCTATGATCGTCGCACAGCGCGATGCGCAAGGAAATCACCTCTCCCGTTTATTCTCCACTATTATACCAGAAAACGGGCGGACGGCAAAAAAACTCAGGTGTACTATGGGCGGTAAAACGTGTATTTTCTCAAAACAGGAAATATATGCCGTTAATGCAAATTATTCTGCATATCTGCGCGAAAAAAGAGTTCCCCTGCACGAATCCCGCTGCACGGCATCGTGGAAAAAAGAAGTAAAATAGTACTGTATTCAGTTACCGCAATACCACGCTGCAAGGGAGAAAAGCCGATGATTCATATCATTCTCTGTTCAGATCAGGTTGACCCGATACCGGTTCTCAAGCGGTACCGGGACCGGTTTTCAGACGGGGAGATTTGTGTTTCCGCCTGCAAAACGGAGCAGGAGCTGTCCGAGGTCCTGGGCAGGGCGGGCAGACAGCGCGCGGCGGAGCAGGAGTCCTTTTTTACCGTCACGACCCGGATGGGGCGCAGCAGCATCCCCATCTCCGACATTGTGTACTGCCGCTCGGGCCAGCACAGCTTCCAGATTTATCTGGCCGACGGTACCGTGGTCTCCAGCCGCACCACCCGCTGCTCCTTCCCCACATCCGTGGCGCCGCTGCTGGAGACCGGGTTTTTCCTCCACTGCGAACGCTCTGTCGTCGTCAATCTGCGCTTTGTCAAGATGATTCAGGCCAACGGCATTCTCCTCTACGACGGGACCCTGCTGCCCTATCCCCAGACCCGCAGAAAGCGCTGCCCGGTCCCGTCGGGCTTTGCCGTCGGAGGGGCGGGAGAGACGCTTTGACGCAGTGTCCGCTGCCGGGGTTCCCGGCCATATCATTCAGAGGGGGACGGCGATTTAAATCGCCGTCCCCCTCTGACATCATCCCAGCTCCCGCACTCCGCGGAGCTCTGTCCCCTATAAACGGCGTTTTCATTACAATTTTCATATTCATACACATACATGAAAAGGGACGGCGGCATGGTTAATGCCGCCGTCCCTTTTCGTGCCGTATCGGCTCCCCTGCCGCGCAGTGCATCCGCTCAAAGCGCCGCTTCCCGCCGTCCTTCCTTCCCAACGCCGCCGCCCGCTCGCCCTCCGCGTTCCAATACCGGGAAATCCCGCCCCGTTCCAGAAACCGGTCTATCCGGCCCATCAGCGGGAATCCGGCCGCCGCCACAAGCAAAAAACCGCCCAGCAGAACAGCCGCTTCCATACACTCACTTCCTTTCTACCATTTTACCGCGCCTGGCGTATAGTTGGGGTTCATGTTCCGCCCGGCGCATTAAGAGCGCGTTAAGCCGCCCCGGCCTTTATCAAACCTTAACGCCCCCGCCCCTTTCTCAAATGGCACCCTTATTTTTTTTGCGCTAGGATTGGGCACACGGGAAAGGAGGTCTCGCCATGCAATTCGTTTTGGCCGGCATCGGCATCGCGACAATCGCCGTTTTAATCTATCTGGGCTGGACGCTCATGAAGGAGGAGTAAGAAACGTGAACGCTTATTTGCAGTATGGTCTCTATCTTGTGATTCTCGTGGCCCTGGCCATCCCCCTGGGCAGATACATCAGCAGGGCGATGGGCGGGGAAACGGTATTTCTCTCCCCGCTGCTGCGACCCCTCGAGCGGTGCTTCTACAGGGCTCTGCACATCTCGCCGGAAGAGGACATGGGCTGGAAGAAATACGCGGCCTGCGCGCTGCTCTTCAATCTCTTCGGCTTTGTGGTGCTCTTCCTCATCCTGATGCTCCAGGGCGTGCTGCCGTGGAACCCCCAGGGCTTCGGCGGCCTGAGCTGGCACCTGGCCTTCAACACCGCGGTCAGCTTCGTCACCAACACCAACTGGCAGACCTACTCCGGAGAGGTCGCCCTGTCCAACCTCTCCCAGGCCATGGGTCTTACAGTTCAGAATTTCGTCTCCGCCGCCTGCGGCATCGCGGTGCTCTTCGCCGTGATACGGGGCCTCATGCGGGTGAAGTCCAAGGGCATCGGCAGCTTCTGGACCGACTTGGTCCGCGCCGTCGTCTACGTGATGCTCCCCCTGTGCCTTGTGGTCTCCATCGCCCTGGTGGGCCTGGGCGTACCCCAGAGCCTGGGCGGCAGCAGGACTGTAGACCTGCTGGAGCCCTTCGCGGTGGATGCAGGCGGCAGCCGGATTGTCGGCGCGGAGATTGACCTGGAGCACAACACAGTTACGCTGGACGGCGCGGTGGTGGCCGACGCCCAGATTATCACCAAGCAGGCCCTCCCACTCTATCCCCAGGCCAGCCAGGTGGCCCCCAAGCAGGCGGGCACCAACGGCGGCGGCATACTGGGCACCAACTCCGCCCACCCCTTTGAAAACCCCAGCCCTCTCACCAACCTCATTGAGATGATTTTGCTGCTGCTCATCCCCGTGGCGCTCTGCTTCTCCTTCGGCTTCAGCATCAAGGATAAGCGCCAGGGCATTGCCGTCTTCCTGGCCATGTTCATACTGCTGGTGGGCTTCCTGGGCGTGGCGGCCTCCCAGGAGCACGCGGCCACCCCTCAGCTCGCCCAGAACGGCGCGGTGGACGTCATCGCGGGCGACGGGATGCCCGGCGGCAATATGGAGGGCAAGGAGACCCGTTTCGGCATCGCCACCTCCTCCACCTGGGCGGCCTTTACCACAGCGGCCTCCAACGGGTCGGTCAACTCCATGCACGACAGCTATACCCCTCTGGGCGGCATGGTCCCCATGCTCCTGATGATGCTGGGCGAGGTAGTCTTCGGCGGCGTGGGCTGCGGGCTGTACGGCATGATAGGCTTCATATTGCTGACGGTCTTCATCGCCGGGCTGATGGTGGGCCGCACGCCGGAGTACCTGGGCAAGAAGATTGAACCCCGGGAGATGCGCATGGCGGTCCTGCTCTGCCTCGCCACACCCATCGCCATCCTCGTCGGCAGCGGCGCAGCGGCCCTGCTCCCCTCCACGGCGGACGCGCTGAACAACGCCGGGGCCCACGGTCTTTCGGAGATCCTCTACAACTACGCCTCGGCCGGCGGCAACAACGGCTCGGCCTTTGCCGGCATGGGCTGCGACACGCCCTTCCTCAATACAAGCCTGGGCCTGGCGATGCTCTTCGTCCGGTTCGTCCCCATGGTGGCCGCCCTGGTCATCGGCGGGAGCATGGCCGCGAAGAAGAGGGTTGCCGCAGGCGCGGGCACCCTCTCCACGTGCAACGCCATGTTCGTATTTCTGCTCATCCTCATCGTGCTCATCGTCGGCGCGCTGAGCTTTTTCCCCGCGCTCTCCCTGGGCCCCATCGCAGAGTTCACCCAGATGGCTGGGTTAGGTTAAGGCAGGTGTAAATAATGGCTAACAATCTATCTCCCTTTGCCCACAGGTCCATTCTGGGCCGGGCGGTGAAGGACGCGTTTAAAAAGCTCTCCCCCAGGGACCAGCTCAAAAACCCCGTCATGTTCCTGGTCTATCTCTCCGCGCTTCTGACCACCGCGCTCTTTGCACTCTCCCTCTTCGGTGTCTCCGAAAATCTGGTGTCCAGCGGGTTCACCCTGGCCATCGCGGTTATTCTGTGGCTGACCAGCCTCTTCTCCAATTTTGCCGAGGCCATTGCCGAGGGCCGGGGCAAGGCCCAGGCCGATTCCCTGCGCTCCTCCAGGCGGGACGTGACCGCCCACAAGCTCAGCGATCCCGCCCGGCGCGAGGCCGTTGCCGACGTGCCCGGCGCGGCGCTGAGGCGGGGCGACTTCTTCCTGGTCTCCGCCGGGGAGCAGATCCCCGCCGACGGCGAGGTGGTGGAGGGCGCGGCCAGCGTGGACGAGTCCGCCGTCACCGGTGAGTCCGCCCCCGTTATCCGGGAGGCGGGGGGCGACCGCTCCGCCGTTACCGGCGGCACCACTGTGCTCTCCGACTGCCTGGTGGTCCGGGTGACCCAGGAGGCCGGGCAGAGCTTTCTCGACAAGATGATCGCCATGGTGGAGGGCGCCAACCGCAAGAAGACCCCCAACGAGATCGCCCTCCAGATTCTGCTGGTGGCCCTCAGCATCATCTTCGTACTGGTCACCGCCTCGCTCTACGCCTACTCCCTGTTCTCCGCCAATCAGGCCGGCATCAGAAACCCCACCTCGGTGGTCTCGCTGGTGGCCCTGCTCATCTGCCTGGCCCCCACCACCATCGGCGCGCTCCTCTCCGCCATCGGCATCGCCGGCATGAGCCGCCTGAACCAGGCCAACGTGCTGGCCATGAGCGGCCGGGCCATTGAGGCCGCAGGTGACACCGACGTTCTCCTTCTGGACAAGACGGGCACCATCACCCTCGGTAACCGCCAGGCCGCCGCCTTCCTGCCCGTGGACGGCTGCACCGAGGAGGCCCTGGCCGACGCGGCCCAGCTCTCCTCCCTCCCGGACGAGACCCCCGAGGGCCGCTCCATCGTGGTGCTGGCCAAGGAAAAATTCGGCATCCGGGGCCGGGAGCTTACTGACCGGCACATGACCTTCCTCCCCTTTACCGCCCAGACCCGCATGTCCGGCGTGGACTTCAACGGTACGGAGATCCGCAAGGGCGCGGCGGACGCGGTGCGGGCCTATGTGGAGGCCGCCGGGAATCCCTACAGCCGACAGTGCGCCGCCCTGGTGGATGAGGTGGCCCGCCAGGGGGGCACCCCCCTGGTGGTTGCCAGGGACCACAAAATTCTGGGCGTCATCCACCTTAAGGATATCGTGAAGGACGGCGTGAAGGAGCGCTTCGCCGACCTGCGCACCATGGGCATCCGCACCATCATGATCACCGGCGACAACCCGGTCACCGCCGCCGCCATCGCCGCCGAGGCAGGGGTGGACGATTTCCTGGCCGAGGCCACTCCCGAGGCAAAGCTGGAGATGATCCGCAAATACCAGGCCGAGGGCCACCTGGTCGCCATGACCGGCGACGGCACCAACGACGCCCCCGCCCTGGCCCAGGCCGACGTGGCCGTAGCCATGAACTCGGGCACCCAGGCGGCCAAGGAGGCGGGCAATATGGTGGACCTGGACTCCTCGCCCACCAAGCTCATTGAGATCGTCCGCATCGGCAAGCAGCTTCTGATGACCCGGGGCAGCCTGACCACCTTCTCCATCGCCAACGACATCGCCAAATACTTCGCCATCATCCCCGCCCTCTTCATGGGCCTCTATCCCGGCCTGGGTGTGCTGAACATCATGGGGCTGCACAGCCCCCAGAGCGCCATCCTCTCCGCCCTCATCTACAACGCACTCATCATCGTGGCCCTCATTCCCCTGGCCCTGAAGGGGGTCAAATACCGGGAGGTCCCGGCGGGCAGACTGCTGCGCCACAATCTTCTGGTCTATGGTCTGGGCGGCATTGCGGTGCCCTTCCTCGCCATCAAGCTCATCGACCTCATCGTCGCGCCCATTCTGGCGCTTGTGTAAGGGAGGCAGTATTCCATGAAAAAAACGCTTCTGCACGCCGGCGGTATGCTGGTGCTCATGATGGTCCTGTGCGGCTTTGCCTATACGCTGCTCATCACCGGCGTGGGGCAGCTTCTGTTCCCCCGCCAGGCCAACGGCAGCGTCATTGAGGTGGACGGCAGGACCTATGGCTCCGAGCTTCTGGGCCAGGAGTTCACCGGCCCGGAGTACCTCTGGGGCCGCATTATGAATATTGACGTCGACTCCTTTACCGACGGGAACGGCGAACGTGTCATGTACGCCTGGCCCTCCAACCTCAGTCCGGCCAGCCCGGAGTACGGGGCCCTGGTGGCTGAGCGCGTGGCCGCCCTCCGGGCCGCCAATCCCGCCATGGGCGGCGCGCCCATTCCCGTGGATCTGGTCACCTGCTCCGGCAGCGGACTGGATCCGGACATCTCCCCCGCCGCAGCGGAGTATCAGGCGGCCCGGATCGCCGCCGCCAGGGGGATCACCGAGACCGAGGTGCGCGCCGCCATTGACGCGGCCACCTCCGGCCGCCTGCTGGGCGTCTTCGGCGAACCCCGGGTCAACGTGCTCAAGGTCAACCTGATTCTGGACGGCATTCTGGAGGGATAAGCATGCTCTACCCCTTTCAGTTGGTCTCCGAGACCCTTCTCCCCCTGCCGCCGGTCCCCCCGCCGCCCTCGGCCGCCGCGGGCTTTCTGGCTCTGGCGCGGACCCTCAGCGGCCTCTTCGACGAGACGCCCGCCGTCCTGTACCTCCCCGGCGCCTCTTCGCTGACACTGCTCTACCGGGATGTGTCCTACCACTGGCGGGACGTCTTCGACAGCGCCGGCCCCCTGGCGGCGGGACTGAAAGCTCCCCCGCGGTTCTTCGGCACCACCCCCGCCAGGGAGACCGCCGAGCTGACCGTCCGCCCCGGTCCCCCCGGGCAGGCGGCAGTCCGCCTCCGGTCCGTCTCCGGGCGGCCCTTCGACCGTCTCCAGGGCCTGGGCGTCCGCCTGGAGACGGGGGATGCGTCCACCGCCGCCCTGCTGGCGGAAGTGGCCGCCGCCCTCCCTTGCCGCGCCCCCTGCGGCGTGTTTTCCCGCAGGTTTGAAGGCCTCCTGCACGGCTGCGGCCTGCTGGCCCCCACGGATGGCAGCCTCTTCGCGTACCTGACCTGGGAGCCCGTCCCCCAGGAGCAGCTCCTCCTGGCGCTCACCTGTGCCCACAAGGCCGCGCTGTGGCGGGCCTTCCTGCAGGACGGCCTCCAGCTCCTGGAATTTGACTGGCTTTGGACGCACTACTACACGGGAGAGGCCATCTTCCTGCTGGAGTGGGAGCTGGCCCTGGGGGAGGTGTTGGAGGATTTGGGCTACCGCGTGGACCGGGGCCCCGCCAGCTTTCGGGTGCTGGACGAGAAGGGCCGGGACCGGCGCTTCGACTTCGCCAGAGGCGCCCCGGCGGAAAAGCTCTTTCTCAAGCTGCTGTTCCCCCTGGACGGCAGGTAGGACCGCCGCCCCCGCCGGTGCGGCGGGACGGAAAAACAGCCCGGCCGCTCCAGAGCAGAGCGGCCGGGCTGCTGCGATGCCTGTTCTCCCATCAAAGCTGAAGAAATTTCTGCGTATCCCGGTTGCAGCCCAGGATAAAGAGGGTCTCGTCCGCCCGGAAGCAGTGGTTGGGCCCCGGCATGGGCTCCAGCGTGCCGGCGCGTTTGATTGCCAGAATATTGATCCGGTACCGCTGCCGGACGGCCAGCTCCACCACCGTCTTCCCTATCCACGCCCCCGGCACGGAGGTCTCGTAGATGGCGTACTCGTCGGTCAGCTCCACATAGTCGAAAATATGGTCCCCGCTGTACCGCACCGCCGCCCAGGAGGCCATCTGCTTCTCCGGGTAGATCACGTCGTCCGCCCCGTTGCGCAGCAGGAACTTGGCGTGCACATCCCGGGTGGCCCTGGAGAGGACAAAGGGCGCGCCCTGCTCCTTCAGAAGCGCGGTGGTCTCCAGTGAGCTCTGGAAGTCGTCCCCGATGGCCACCACGCACAAATCAAAATTCCGCACCCCCAGGGAGGCGATAAATTGCTCGTTGGTGCTGTCGCCAATCTGGGCGTTGGTCACGTAGGGCAGCGCGTCGTTGATCCGCCGCTCATCCCTGTCCACCGCCAGCACCTCGTGGTGCAGGTCCCGGAGCTTCTGGGCCATGTGCCGCCCGAACCGTCCCAGACCTATTAAAAGTACCGATTTCATATTCACTCATCCTTTCCCATCACCCGACGGTGACGCGCTCCCGGGGCAGCTGGGCGATGCCGGGCGCGGCGCCGGAGGCGACGGCGTAGATCATGGTGAGGCCGCCCACGCGGCCGAAGTACATCAGGAAAATGAGGATCAGGCGCGAGGCGGCGGACAGCTCCGCCGTAATTCCCAGGGACAGCCCCACCGTACCGATGGCCGACGCCGACTCGAAGAGCGCCGAAAGAATGGGCACGCCGTCCAGACCGCTGATGAGCATCCCCCCGGTGAGGAACAGGAGGATATAGAGCAGGAAAATGGCGGAGGCGCTGCGCAGGGCCTCGTCCGGTACCCGGCGGCCAAAGCAGCAGGCGCTGTCCCGGCGGCGGAAAATGGCTCCCACCCCCAGCAGCATCACCGCCAGGGTGGTGGTCTTGAAGCCGCCCGCCGTGGAGCCCGGCGAGCCGCCCGCCAGCATCAGCGCGATGGTGAAGAGCTGCCCCGGCTGGCTCAGGTCCTTCAAATCCACGGTATTGAAGCCCGCCGTGCGGGGGGTGACCGCCTGAAACATGGCCGCCAGCCCCCGCTCCCCGGCGCTCAGCCCCCGCCACTGGGGCTGCCGGAACTCGTACAGCCAGAAGAAGAGAAACGCCCCCAGGAGCAGGGCCAGAGTGGTGGATAAAATCAGCTTGCTCTGCAGCCGGTAGCGCCGCAGATGGACGCCGTGCTGCCTAACGTCGTGCCAGGTCAGAAAGCCCACGCCCCCCAGTACAATCAGCAGCGCCACCGTGCCGCTGACCAGCGGGTCGCCCACATAGCCCGTGAGGGAGGCGCAGGGCGCCGCCGCCGTCCCCATCAGGTCGAAGCCCGCGTTGCACACGGCGGAGACCGAGTGGAACACCGCGTACCACAGCCCCTTCCCAAGCCCGAAGCGGGGACAAAGGCGCAGTGCCAGCAGCATCGCGCCGACCGTCTCGATGAGGAGGGCGGTCTTCAGGATAAACCGGGTCTGTCGCACAATCCCGCCCACCTGGGGCGCCGAGATGGACTCCTGCATGATCCAGCGCTGCTTCAGGCCGATTTTCTTGCCCGCCAGCATGGATACCGCCACCGCCACCGTCACCACGCCCATGCCCCCCACCTGGATTAGCGCCAGGATGACCCCCTGTCCGAAGGGGGTCCAGTAGAGGGCCGTGTCGTGGACCACCAGTCCTGTCACACAGGTGGCGGAGGCGGCGGTGAAGAGGGCGTCCAGCGGGGCGGCCCCGCCCCACTCGCTGGTGGACCAGGGGAGCATCAGCAGCGCCGCCCCGGTGAGAATCATCAGAAAAAATCCCAGGATGATGATCTGCGCCGGCGTGACGCGCTCATTTTTCCAGAAAGGCACGGCTCTCCCCCACAATCTCCGCTCTGCATTTCCCTGCGATTCTGCAAAGCCAAAAGTCCTCACGATATCCGGCGCCTCCGCCTGTTTCGCCCACAGGGCGGGCGGCGGGCGCACGGAAAACAGGTATCGCATCCGTACAGCGGCTATTATATCATCGGACGGGTGAGGATTCCGTTAAGAGAATGGACCCGGTGTTAACGCCGCATAAAGAACAGTGCCTTTTATGCCGGAAATTCCGCCCCGCCGCCCGCCGGGTCTTAACGCAATCTTAACACCGCCGAAAAAATGTCAATACCGCACTGACGGCGCCTGTGCTATACTATGGGGTATCAAAAAGCGGGAGGTGTGCCCAGTGGAGGAGGAACGGCCGGACTCCGACCGGCTGCTGCGGAGCATCCGGCAGGCGGAGAGCCGCCCTGCCGGGAAATTGAAAATATTCTTCGGGTACGCCGCCGGGGTGGGCAAGACCTACGCCATGCTGGAGGCGGCCCACCGGGCTCTGGCCGCCGGGACCGACGTGGTCTGCGGGTATATCGAGCCTCACACCCGGCCCGAGACCCTGGCCCTGCTGGACGGACTGGAGCAGCTCCCTCCCAGGCGCGTCCCCTATAAGGGCATGGAACTGCGTGAGTTCGATCTGGACGCCGCCCTGGTCCGCCGCCCCCAGCTCATACTGGTGGATGAGCTGGCCCACACCAACGCTGAGGGCAGCCGCCACGTGAAGCGCTACCAGGACGTGCAGGAGCTGCTGCGCTCGGGGATCAGCGTCTATACCACCGTCAACGTTCAGCACCTGGAGAGTCTCAACGACGTGGTGGCCTCCATCACCGGCGTCACGGTGTCGGAGCGCATCCCCGACCATGTCTTCGACTCCGCCGACCAGGTGGAGGTGGTGGACCTGGAGCCCGCGGACCTGCTGGAGCGGCTGCGCTTGGGGAAGATCTACCGGGCCCGGCAGGCCGCCCAGGCCATGGACCACTTTTTTACCGGGAAGAATCTGGCCGCCCTGCGGGAGATCGCCCTGCGCCGCACGGCGGACCGGCTGGAGCGCGCCCCGGGCGCCGGGGACGGCCCCCGGCCCAAGGCCGGGGAGCACATTCTCATCTGCCTGTCCGCCTCGCCCTCCAACGCCAAGGTGATCCGCACTGCCGCCCGCATGGCGGAGGCCTTTCACGGGGCCTTCACCGCCCTCTTCGTGGAGACGCCGGGCTTTCCCGCCCTCCGGGAGGAGGACCGCCGGCGGCTGCGTGCCAACCTCCGCCTTGCGGAGGAACTGGGCGCCCGCATCGCCACCGCGTATGGGGATGACCCCGCCGTCCAGATTGCGGAGTACGCCAAGGTCAGCGGCATCTCCAAAATCGTCCTGGGGCGCAGCCCCCAGAAGAAGGGCCTGCTTCCCGCCCCCAAGGCCCTGATCGACCGCCTGGGCGCGCTGGCCCCGGAGCTGGATATCTACATCATCCCCGACCAGCCCCGGCAGGGCGGCGGCCCCAGGCCGCTCCGGCCCGTCCGGGAGCGCTTCTCCTGGCCGGATCTGCTGCGGATGCTGGGCATTCTGGCCCTCTGCACCGCCGTGGGCTACCTCTTCATGTGGCTGGGCTTCACCACCGCAAACGTGATTATGATCTATATTCTGGGCGTACTGGGGGTCTCCATGGTCACCTCGGGCCGCAGCTACAGCCTGGCGGCCTCCCTCCTGTCGGTTTTAATCTTCAATTTCTTCTTCACCTTCCCATACTTTACCCTGATGAGCGACCCCAGCTACATCGCCACCTTCGGCGTCATGTTCCTGGTTGCCCTGCTCAGCAGCTCCCTGACCACCCGAATCAAGCGCCAGGCCATCCAGAGCGCCAACAAGGCCTACCGCACCGAGGTCCTGCTGGAGACCAGCCGGAAGCTGCAGAAGGCCGAGGGCCTCCGGGCCATCCTGGCCGTCACTGCCGCCCAGCTGGGCAAGCTGCTGGAACGGGATCTTCTCCTCTACCCTGTCGGTGAGGACGGCGCGCTCCAGTCCCCCCTCGCCTTTCCCGCCGCCCCGGGGGACGACATGTCCGCCTGCCTCGTCCCCCAGGAGCGGGCGGTGGCAGAGTGGGTCCTCGCCAACAACAAGCACGCCGGCGCCACCACCAACACCCTGCCCAGCGCCCGGTGCCTCTATATGGCCGTGCGGGGCACCAGCCGGGTCCTGGCCGTGGCGGCCATCTCCCTGGAGGACGGGCAGCGGCCCCCCGACGCCTTTGAGAAGACCCTGATGGTCGCCATTCTGGACGAGTGCGGCCTGGCCCTGGAGAAGGAGACCATGGCCCGGGCCAAGCAGAAGGTGGAGGAGGCCGCCCGGCAGGAGGCCCTGCGGGCCAATCTGCTGCGGGCCATCTCCCACGATCTGCGCACCCCCCTCACCAGCATCTCCGGCAACGCCGGCATCCTGCTGGAGAGCGGCGGCGCGCTGGACGCGGAGAAGCGCGGCAGTCTCTACCGCTCCATCTATGACGACGCCATGTGGCTTATCGACCTTGTGGAAAACCTGCTCTCCATCACCCGCATTGAGAACGGCGCGGTGGGGCTGAGCCTCCAGCCGGAGCTGCTGGAGGAGGTCTTCAACGAGGCCCTCTCCCATCTGGACCGCCACGCCGCCGACCACCGGATTTCCCTCTCACTGGAGGACGATTTGCTCATGGCGGACATGGACGCCCGGCTCATCGTCCAGGTGGTCATCAACATCGTCAACAACGCCGTCAAATATACGCCCTCCGGCTCCCGCATCAGCCTCTCCGCCGCCCGGCACGGGGACTTCGTCCATGTGGAGATCGCCGACGACGGCCCCGGCATCCCGGACGAGGCAAAGGCGAAGCTCTTCGACATGTTCTATACCGCGGACAATCTCCGCGGGGACGGCAGGCGCGGGCTGGGCCTGGGGCTCTCCCTGTGCAAATCCATCATCACGGCCCACGGAGGCGTCATCTCCGTGGAGGACAATCGGCCGCGGGGGTCCATTTTCCGCTTCACCCTGCGCGCCTCGGAGGTAATGCCCTATGAATAAACCGCAGATTCTGGTTGTGGAGGACGACGCGGCCATCGGCAACCTGATCGCCACCACCCTGGAGACCCAGAACTACCAGTTCCACCGGGCCAACACCGGCGCGGGGGCCGTGATGGACGCCCTCTCCTACCGCCCGGATGTGATGCTGCTGGATTTGGGCCTGCCGGATATGGACGGCGTGGATATCATCAAAAAGGTCCGGGCCTGGAGCAATCTGCCCATCATCGTGGTCTCAGCCCGGAGTGAGGACAGCGACAAGGTAGCCGCTCTGGACGCCGGAGCGGACGACTATCTGACCAAGCCCTTCTCCGTGGACGAGCTGCTGGCCCGCCTGCGGGTGGCCCTGCGCCGGGTGCGGTACGACAGCCGGAAGACCAGCGGGGAGTGCAGCGTCTACGAAAACGGCGGCCTGCGCGTGGACTACGCCGCGGGCTGCGCCTACCGGGACGGCGAGGAGATCCACCTGACCCCCATCGAGTACAAGCTCCTCTGCCTGCTGGCCAAGAACACGGGCAAGGTGCTCACCCACAACTATATTCTCAACGAGATCTGGGGCAGTCCCGCCTCCTCCGACACCCCCTCCCTGCGGGTCTTCATGGCGACGCTCCGCAAGAAGCTGGAACCGGACACGGCCCGCCCCCAGTATATCCAGACCCACATTGGGGTGGGTTACCGGATGCTCCGCCAGAAGCAGGCGGACGATCTGGAAACCGAAAAGAGCGGCGGATCGTCTTTTTAAAGCCGATCCGCCGCTCTTTTCGGATATTGCCCCTACCATTGCGCCGCATCGTCTGATATAATATCTCAAATAGAGAGTTTGCTGCCTTGGGAGGCGTTTTGCATGGGTTTGGGCGTAAAGAGGGGTGTTTGCGCGGTTATTCTGTCGTTTTTACTGGTTCTGAGCGGATGCGGCAGCAAAAATGAGGTATTTAACTACGAGGGGCAGCGCGAGCCTGCCCAAACGCTCTCCTTTTTCGGCAACAAGTACGAGAGTGAAAACGTCACGGTGATTGAGGAGATTCTGACCGCCTTTATGTTGGAGCACCCCGACACCCGCATATCTTACGAGAGCCTCAAGGGCGCCGCCTACTACGAGGCGCTGGAGAAGCGGATGGCCTCCGGCCAGATTGACGACGTATTTATGGTCAACCACGACACGGCGCTGTCCTTCTCCCAGGCGGGACGACTGGCGGATTTGTCCGGCCTGGAGGCCATCGGTAGCTTCTCCGACCTGATGCTGAGCCAGATGACTGAGCCGGACGGGAGCATCTGCTGGGTGCCCACCACCATCTCGGCCTTCGGCCTCTACTGCAATTTGGATCTGCTCAAGGCCCACGGGCGGGAGGTCCCCGCAAATCTGGCGGAGTGGCGGGAGACCTGCGACTACTTCGTCGCCCGGGGCATTACGCCCATCATTGCCAACAACGACATTTCCCTCAAGACCCTGTCCATCGCCAAGGGCTTTTACGCCCTCTACCGGGACGGCGCCCAGCAGGAGGCCTTCGAGCGCATCAACCGCGGCGAGGAGGCCCTCAGCGGCTACCTGTCCTCCGGCTTTGCCCTGGCGGAGGAGTTTTGCACACTGGGCTACATCGATGGGGAAAAGGCCCTCGCCACACAAAAGACCTCTGACGACTTGGCCCAGTTCGCCCTGGGGGAGTCCCCCTTTATGCTGACCGGGGCCTGGGCGGCGGACAGAGTGGCCGCGCTGGAGCCGGACTTCGCCTTTGAGGTGACGCCCTACCCCGTGCTGGAGGACGGCGCTGTGCTGGTGGTGAACCCCGACACCCGGCTGAGCGTGAGCGCGGACAGCCCCCACGCCGGGGCGGCGCTGGAGTTTGTCGCCTGCTTCCTGCAGGAGGACCACATCCGTAAATTTGCCGACAACCAGTGCTCCTTCAGCCCCCTGGCGGACGCCGCCGCCCCCGCCTGCCGGGAAATTTTGCCTCTGGCGGAGAGCTACCGGACCGAGACGGCGGTCATCGGCGCGGACAGCCTGCTGGACTTCCCCGTCTGGGATCTGACGGCGGAGGCCTCCCGGCGCATCCTGGCCGGGGAGGAGCTGGACGCGGTGATGGGCTGGCTGGACGAACAGGTTAGGGAGGCGGTCGGATGAAACGGAACAAATACGGTCTCGTCCTGGCGGCCGCGGCGCTTGCAGTGCTGGTCTGCCTGGGCTCCTGGCGCTTCATCAGCGACGTCAGCACCCAGCTCTGGCAGAACTCGGTCAGCACCATCACCGAGAGCACCCAGCAGGGGGCAAACGCCCTGCGGATGCAGCTGCGGGGCGATTTTGAAATTCTGCGCCGTATCGGCGGGCGTATCGGCACCGTCTCCACAGCCCAGGTGGGGCAGATGGAGGACACGCTGCAGCTCTACGGCACCATTGAGCCCAGCATGTCGGTGTACCCGGCCTCCGGCGGGGTACTCAGCGGCATGGCGGAGCACGATCAGTGCGTCGCTGAGGCGCTGCGTGCGTCCCCCGGCGGGGAGGGCCTGCTGGCCCCGCATATCAGCAGCGTGACGGGGAAAAACGTCTTCAACAGCTATGTGAAGGCATCCTTTGCCGACGGCGTGGACTGCTACGTGGTGAAGGAGTACGGCGTGGATGAGACAGCCGACCAGTTCACCCTCTCCTTCTACAACAACACCGGCTTTTCCTATCTGGTGGACGCGGCCGGGGAGATACTCGTCCGCTCGTCCCATGTGAACAGCAACAAGACCCTTCAAAACCTCTTCGAGATGCTCCCCCTGGCGGAGAACGACCCGGCGGTGTTGGAGCAGTTCCGGCAGTCCCTCCGGGACTCCAGAACCGGCTGGGCCCGCTTCCAGTACAGCGGGGAGCCCACCGTCTTCTGCTACACGCCGCTGATGGCGGAGTCGGACTGGTATCTGGTCTCCATCGTGCCGGAATCGGTTATCACCGCCCAGACCCGGCACATTCTGCTTCAGGCCCTGCTGCTGCTGGGCACGGTCCTGCTCGGAATTGGGATGATTCTGACCGTTTACCTCCGAAGCGTCCGCAAAAACCGCAGGAAGCTGGAAAATCAGGCCGCCTTCATCACCCATCTCTATAACTCCGTCCCCGAGGGTATTGCGCTCATCACCGTGGAGGAGCCCTACCGCATTGTGCAGCTCAACCGTGAGGGCCTCCGGCTGCTGGGCAGCCCCGGAGCCGACGAGACAGGCGCGCCGCAGATCCCGGAGGGCATCTCCCTGGACCCCGCGGAGCGGGAGGATGCCTGGGCGCAGTTTCGTGCCGCCGCGGCCGACGGCGGCAAGCACTCCATCGTCAACAGGGTCCTCCGGGCGGACGGGAGCTGCTTCTGGGTCTCCGGCATTGTGGAGCGCATTACCGACATGGACGGCGCGCCCATCCTCATCGCCACCTTCCAGGACGTCACTCTGGAAAAGCTGGCCGAGGAGGAGCGGGAGCGGGAAAAGCTGATGGAGCGCCGCTCCCTCATCAGCGCCATCTCCAGCGCCTATCCCATGATTATGAGCCTGAACCTCACCCAGGACGAGCTGAACATCCTCTACTCCTCCCCGGCCACACGCATGGACCGGCTGGACGTACATACCTGCACGGACGCTTTCCGCTCCTATGAGGCGGTGCTCCACCCGGACGCCCTGCCGGAGTACCAGGAGCGCTTTTCGCCCCAGCGGATGCTGCAGAGGCTCCGGACCGAGCCCGGTGAGATCTTCCTGGAAGCCCGGGCGCGGCTCAGCGACGGCGCGTATCACTGGGTCTCGGTACAGATTCTCTCGGTGGAAAACCCCTTTTCGGAGGACTGCACCGCCATTCTCCTGGCCCGGTGCGTGGATGAGCAGAAGCACGACGAGGCTCAGCGCCGCCAGGCGCTCCAGACCGCCCTGGACGCGGCCAACGCCGCCAGCCAGGCCAAGGGGCAGTTTCTCTCCAATATGTCCCACGATATCCGCACCCCCCTCAACGCCATTCTCGGCATGACCGCCATTGCCGAAAACCACCTGACCGAACCGAAGCGGCTGGCGGACTGCCTGCGGAAAATCGAGCTCTCCGGCACCCATCTGCTCAGCCTCGTCAACGACGTGCTGGATATGTCCAAAATCGAGAGCGGCAAACTCTCTCTGAGCGAGGAGCCTCTCCGGCTCTCCGCGCTTTTTGCCGACGTTGTGGAGCTTGTCGCGCCTCAGGCCAGGGACGGCGGACTGACGCTGGAGACGGCTCCGGTCCTTCTGAAGGACGAGCGCGTGATGGGCGACCCGCTGCGCATCCGGCAGGTTCTGCTCAACGTCATCAGCAACGCGGTCAAGTATACGCCCCAGGGCGGCACGGTCCGCCTGGAACTCACGCAGGCGCAGTCCCTCCGCGAGGGGTACGGCAGCTACCGCTTCCGCTGCGCCGACACGGGCATCGGCATGGAGCCGGAATTTCTGGATAAGCTCTTCCTCCCCTTCGAGCGCAGCCAGAGCTCCACCGCCAGCAAAATCACCGGCACCGGGCTGGGGATGGCGATTACCAAGAACATCCTGGACATGATGGGCGGGACCATACGGGTGGAGAGCGCGCCGGGGGTCGGCTCCACTTTTACCGTCACGCTGCCGCTCAGGCTCCAGCCCCCCGCAGCCGCACAGGAGAGCGCGGCCCCCGCCGCGGCAGCGGCGACCCGGCCGGACGAGACGCCGGACCTGCATGGGAAGCGGCTCCTGTTGGTGGAGGACAACGCCCTCAACCTGGAGATCGCCCGGGAGCTGATCGGCCTGACAGGCATTGAAATCGACGAGGCCCGGGACGGCGCGGAGGGCGTCCGCACAGTGGCGGACGCCCCTCCGGGGCACTACGATCTGGTGCTGATGGACGTGCAGATGCCCGTCATGGACGGCTACGAGGCCACCCGGCAGATCCGCCGGCTGGACCGGCCCGGCGTCCTGACTCTCCCCATCATCGCCATGACCGCCAACGCCTTCTCCGAGGATATCGAAGCCGCGCGGCGCTCCGGGATGAACGGACACATCTCAAAACCCATCGACCTGGGCGTGGTCCACAGGGTCCTCCGCCGGTGGCTGCTCGGCGAGACGTAATTTACACGGAAGGGGCGCGGCTCAGGGGAGCCGCGCCCCTTCCGCTTCGAGTCCATGCGGTCTTACGAAATACGGTTGACGGGCTTCACCGCCTTCTGCTATACTGGTTTCAATGAGGAGCCAAGCGGCTTCCGGCGGCCCAGAAGGGCCGGAGTGCAGTCCATTTCCCGGTTAGCCGCGCAGCAAAGGCTGCGCATCATACCTGAAGGTGTGCCGTATGGGGTACGCCTTCTTTTTTTATGACATGCAGGAGGGACGATCTTATGGACGGAAAACGGATTTTACTGCTGGGAGCCTACAGCATGGAGGTCGTGGAGTGCGGCGGGGTGCTGTGCAAAAACGCCAGGGCCGGCGGCGTCTCCCACGCCGCCATTCTATTTGCCGGAGAGCAGATGCGCCGGGACTTGAGCCGTTGCGCGGATATTCTGGGCGTGAGCCTGGAGTTTCTGGACATGGATGCCGGGACGGTCCTCCCCACCCGGGAGGAAAAGCTCAGGCTGGTTGAAACCATTCGCCGGTTCCGCCCGGACATCATACTCACCCAGGACCCCGACCACTGTGCGGGCGACCTGGACCCGGGCCGCAGGCCGGTGATGTCCCTGGTGCTGGAGGCCGTGGCCCTCGCAGGCCGCCCCTACGCCCTGGACGAGCTGTCCGGCCTGGAGCCCTGCCCCTGCCCCGCCATCTACTACATCACCCCCGACCACCCCAACTGCCTGGTGGACATCCAAGACGTCTGGGTTGAGAAATGCGCCGCCATGGATGCGCTGGAGACCCAGCTCATCCACTTCGGCGGCCCCTGCTCTCCGGAGGAGGAGGCCCTCCGTGCCCGGCTGGTGCCGGGCTGGGCGGAGCTGTCCACACCTCTGGAGCGGGGCCGGGCCTGGAAGCGGGCCATGGATCTGGCCTACTACCTGTACCCCGGCGCCACCGGCCACCACCGCACCACCCTGGCGGAGCAGTACCGCCGGGAGGGCTGCTTCGAGCTGGACCGGCTCCCGGTATGACCAAACACAACTTAGGAGGATTTTTATGAAGCAAAGGCTCTCCTGCCTCCTGCTGGCCGGGCTGCTGGGCCTCTCTCTGTCCGCCTGCGCCCCCCAGGGGAACGCTGACCCCGGCCAATCCCAGTCCGCCGGGGCCGACGGCCCGGAAACGCTGACCATCGCCGTCACCAAGGACGAGAACACCCTGGCCCCCTTCACCTACGTCAGCTCCACCGGCCTGACGGTGAACCGCCTTGTCTACGACACCCTTTTCACCACCGACACGGACAACAACGTCATCCCCTGGATGGTATCTGACGACTACCAGGTGGACGCCGACTCCAGGGTCTACACGTTCTCGCTGCTGCCGGGCCAGAAATTTCACGACGGCACACCCCTTACCGCCGAGGACGTGGCCTTCTCCTTCCGGTACTGCGCCGGCCAAAATGTGGCCCAGCTGCGCAAGATTGCCAATCAGATCGAGGACATTGAAATTTTGGAGGGGGATACCCTCCGTTTCACCCTGAAGGAGTCCAACATCAATTTTCTGCGGGACGGCCTGTGCACCATGCGCATCATCTCCAAGGCGATTTATGAAAACGAGCCCGACGGCACGCTCGTAACCGAATCCGTCGGCAGCGGCATGTACCGGCTGGCGGAGTACAAGCCCGGCCAGTACTACCGCCTGGAGGCGGTGGGAGACTACTTCAGGGGCGCGCCCCGGGTGCGTGTCCTCCAGATGCCCATCATTGAGGACCCCAGCGCCGTCCAGCAGAGCCTGCTCTCCGGCGAGCTGGCCGCCGCCACCTCCACGGTGGGCACGGAGGTGCTTGACGCCTTCCGGAGCAAGCCGGGCATGACGGTCTTTGCCAGCGCGGGGTACTCCCCCGTGATGATGAACATCAACTGCGGCCGCGCGCCCATGGACCAATCCGCTTTCCGGGAGGCCTTGGCCTGCGCCGTCGACGTGAGCGGCATCATGCACACCCTGTACGGAGATTACTGCAGCGTGGGCACGCGGGGGCTGGTGCGCAGCGACCTGCCCTACGCGGCGGAGGGGCTCGACTACACATACGACCCCGGCCGGGCGGACACGCTCCTGGACACCCTGGGGTATACGGAGAAGAACGCGGTTGGCGTCCGCCTGGACGAAAGCGGCGCGCCCCTCTCCTTCGAAATCCTGGTCTACGCCAACAACCCCCTGCGCCTGCGCATGGCGGAGCTCATCTCCCAGCAGCTGCGGCAGGTGGGGCTGGATCTCCGGGTCAAGGCCATGGAGATGGACACGGTGGACGCCTACGTCTGGCCCGACTTCGAGGTCTCCAAGGGCCGGGACTACGACTTTGCCATGTGGGGCTGGGGGAGCAGCATCTCCCCGGATTACCTGGTGAACCTCTGCGCCGGCGACTATGAGTCCGGGGGCGACAACGTATGCGGCTACCGCAGCGACGCCTTCGACGCGGTGGTGGACGGCGCCCTCCGGGAGGTGCGGAATATGGACCAGATGGAGGACGTCCTCCGTCAGCTCCAGGAGATCGTAGCGGAGGACCCGCCCCTCATCAACCTGGGCTACCCCGACAGCCTCCAGGTCTGCAATACCGCCCTCTACGGCGGCTGGAAGAGCATGAAGGGCGGCAACGTGGTCAATGTCTTTTCATTTTTGCCCGAGTGACGGGCGTTAAACGCGGCGCGCCGCCATTCGGAGCCGCGCACAGGGGAAGAAGCTCCGTCCTGCGGCCTTAAAGCCCCTGAGCAGGAGATTCATCATTCGTCTGAGGGCTGGCGGCGACCAGACCGGGCATCGCAGGCACCGCCCGGACCAAGT
The DNA here is from genome assembly GCF_014287675.1 of Lawsonibacter faecis. Classification (GTDB taxonomy): domain Bacteria; phylum Bacillota; class Clostridia; order Oscillospirales; family Oscillospiraceae; genus Pseudoflavonifractor; species Pseudoflavonifractor faecis. The sequence continues at coordinate 130,159 of NZ_JACOPQ010000009.1, forward strand.
TCCCAATCGACACAGCCCACACAGCTTACCATCTTGACAGAGGGGGTGCGGACATATTGAAAAAGCGGGCGCTGCACTACCTCATCCTGGTCGCTCTCGTCGTCGTGGTCAACTTTTTCATCCCCCGCCTGCTCCCCGGCTCCCCCATCGGCACCCTGGTGGGGGAGAACGCCCAGGACATGACCGCCGCGGAGAAGATGGGCGTGCTGGACGCCTACCACCTGAACGACCCGCTCCCCCTCCAGTTCGCCTACTACCTCCGGGACCTCTTCACGCTCAACTGGGGAGTGTCCTTCTCCAGGCGGCTGCCCATCACCCAGCTCATCTCCTCGGCGGCGGGGTGGACGCTCCTCTTCACCTGCGTCAGCCTGGTGCTCTACACCCTCATCGGCACCCTGCTGGGCGCCCTCTCCGCCCTGCGGCGGCGCAGGGGGCGGGACCTCCCTCTGGTGCTGGGGACCACCCTGGCCGGGTCCATCCCGCCGTTCTGGATCGCTCTGCTCCTGCTGGCTGTGTTCGGCGCCCAGCTGGGGTGGCTGCCCACCTACGGCGCATACTCCATGTGGCAGGATTACCACGGCCTGGCGCGGGCGCTGGACGTATGCCGCCACCTGGCCCTCCCGGTGCTGGCGATGGTCGTCACCTCGGTGCTGCGGTACTTCACCACCGCCCGCTACTCCGTGCTGAGCACAATGTGCGCCGACTACGTGCGCATGGCCCGGCTGCGGGGGGTGCCCCAGGGCCGGGTCACGCTCTTTTATGTGCTGCGCAACGCCCTCATCCCGGTATTCACCATGGTGATGATGGATGTGGGGTACCTCCTCAGCGGGTCGGTGCTCATCGAGGCGGTCTTCTCCTACCCCGGCCTTGGCACCCTGATGGCAAACGCCGTCTCCGCCCGGGACTATCCGCTGATCCAGTACTCCTTCCTCCTCTCCTCCCTGCTGACCATTGCCGCCCTCTTCCTGGCGGATCTGCTCTACAGGCGGGTGGACCCGGCAATGGAGGTGGACCATGCGTAACAAGCTGGTGGGCGGCATCGGGGCCGGGCTGCTGCTGCTCGTTGTCCTCACCGCTGTTTTCGCCCCCGTCCTCGCCCCGTTTGACCCCTCGGCGGTCTCCGCAGCCCCCCTGCTGCCGCCGGGCGGCGGGCACCTCTTGGGCACCAACGATATCGGTCAGGACATTTTCAGCGAGCTGCTCCACGGAGCCCGCTCCTCCCTGCTGGTGGGCGGGCTGTCCGCCGCCATCTCCCTGACGCTGGCCCTGGCGGTGGGGATGCTCTCGGGCTGGTTCGCCGGGACCTGGCTGGACCGGCTGCTCATGAAGCTCACCGCCTTCTTCCTCACCCTCCCCTTCATCCCCGCCGTCATCGTCCTGGCCGCCTTCTCCGGCGCGGGCACGGCGGGCATGGCGGTCATTCTGGGCGTCCTCTCCTGGCCGGAGACGGCGCGGGTCCTGCGGGCACAGACGATCCAGATCCGTGCGCGGGACTATCTCCAGTCCATCCGGGCCATGGGGGCGGGGGACTGGTATATCCTCACCCGCCACGTCCTGCGGGAGCTGCTGCCCCTGGTGCTGTATCAGGCCGTTCTCCGGGTGAAGTCGGGCATCCTCATGGAGTCCTCCATGAGCTTTCTCGGCCTGGGAACCCCCCTGGTGAAGAGCTGGGGTTCCATGATATTCTACGCCCAGTCCCGCAACGCCCTCATCACCGGCGCGTGGGTCTGGTGGGTCATCCCGCCGGGGCTGTGCATCTGCCTGGTGTGCCTGGCCCTGATGATGATAAGCTACTCACTGGAGGGCGGAGGAGAGGAGGGGTCGGCATGACGGACGCACCGCTGCTGGAGGTCCGGAACCTGTCCGTGGAGTACCGGTGCGGCGGCAGACCGGTGGACCGCCTGAGCTTCTCCCTCTTCCCCTCGGAGATACTGTGCCTGCGGGGCCGGTCCGGCGCGGGCAAGAGCACGGTGGTCAACGCCATCATGGGTCTGCTGCCCGCCCTGGGCGCCCGGGCCTGGGGGCAGATTTTCTACCGGGACACCGATCTGCTCTCCTGCTCCCCGCGGGAGCTGAGCGCCGTCCGCTGGAGCGAGATCGCCCTCGTGCCCCAGTCCTCCATGAACTCCTTCAATCCGGTCTACACCCTCCGCCGCACCCTGCGGGAGATGCTGCGGCTCCGGGACCGGCGCATCTCCGACGCCGCGTGCCGCCTCCGGGAGGAGGAGCTGGCGGATCTGGTGCACCTGGACCGCCGCCTTCTGGACCAGTATCCCCACGAGCTCAGCGGCGGCATGAAGCAGCGCGCCGCCATCGCCCTGGCGGTGATCTACCACCCCCGGCTCCTCATCCTGGACGAGGCCACCACCGGGCTGGATATCAAAATTCAGGCCGATGTGCTGGGGACCATCCTCCAGCTCAAGCGGCGGGAGGACATGACCATCCTCTTCATCAGCCACGACCGGGAGCTGGGCGACCAATTCTGTGACAGAAGGGTGGAATTACCATAGACTGCCTCGCCGCCTCCCATCTGAGCAAGCGCTTCCCCGTCCGGGACGGGCGGAGCGGCTCCTTCGTCCAGGCCGTGGATGATATTTCCCTCTCCCTGGCCCCCGGCGAGTCACTGGGCGTCATCGGCACCAGCGGCTGCGGCAAGACCACTCTGGTCCGTCTGCTCCTGGGCCTTCTGAGGCCGGACAGCGGTACGGTGACGCGGCAGGGGCGCTCCGGGTTCGTGGGGCAGGACCCCTACGCCGGGCTGTGCCCTGCCATGCCGGTGGGGCGCATCGTGGCCGAGCCGCTTCTATTCTCAGGGCTTGCGCGGCGGCTCCGGGACTGTGCGCCCCAGGTGGAGGAGGCGCTCGCCCTGGTCCGGCTGGACCCCGGGACTTACGCTCCGCGCCTCCCCTCCCAGCTCAGCGGCGGCGAGCGCCAGCGGGTGGCTCTGGCCCGGGCGCTCATCTGCTCCCCTGGGCTGCTGGTCCTCGACGAGCCCACCTCCATGCTGGATCAGGAGGTCAAGGACAGCGTCGCCGACCTCATCCGGGATGCCTCCGCCCGGCGGGGCGCGGCCTTTCTCATGGTGACCCATGACATTCTGCTGGCCGGGCGCATCTGCGGCCGCATCTGCGTCATGGACCACGGGAGGATCATTGAGGAAGGCCCCGCGGAACAAATTATGACCGCCCCCAGGCAGCCTCTCACCCGGGACCTCATCCGGATCGGCTCGGATGTGAAGTCCTACTGGGCGGAGCGCTACGGCATTTGAGACGAATCGTGCTGTGGGGAGTCTCCCGCCCGGCATGTTTGGACCCTGCCATCCGGCGGCCGGGCCGCAAGGCAAGTCAAATCTCAGAAAAAGAGCCCGCAAGCGCTGCTTGCGGGCTTTTTTTCTGCCTATAAACGCCCTCCCTGCGGAAAACGGCCTTTTATGCGTTTTAAGTCCGCCGCTGGCTCAGCACAAACGACGCACCCGCAGGGCCGAAGCACAAATCGCCCCACCCCCGCAGGGCGCGGCATCCTTGCTCAGACGCGCTCACACCACTTTGGTGGTCCACTCGGTCAAGTCCCACACACCGCTGACGATTCCCTGGTAAAACTCCGGCTCGTGGCTGACCAGCAGCACGGTACCCTTGAAGGCGGCGATGGCCCGGGCCAGCTCCTCCTTGGCGTCCACGTCCAGATGGCTGGTGGGCTCGTCCAGCACCAGAAGGTTGATTTCCCTGTGCATCAGCTTGGCGAGGCGGACCTTGGCGTTTTCGCCGCCGGAGAGCACCCGCATCTGGGTGCCGATATGCTCGGCAGTGAGGCCGCACTTGGCCAGGGCGGCCCGGACCTCCCCGTTGGTGTAGCCGGGGTACTCGGCCCAGAACTCCTCCAGGGCCGTCCGGGCGGAGGCGGACTCCTCCTGCTCAAAGTATCCCGGCTCCACAAATTGGTCCAGCTCCACCTGGCCGGCAATGGGCGGAATAACGCCCAGCAGGGTCTTTAAAAGAGTGGACTTGCCCAGCCCGTTGACACCCTTTACGGCGATCTTTTGGTTGCGCTCCAGAAGCAGGTCCATCGGCCGGGTGAGGGGCGCGTCGTACCCCAGCACCAGCCCTCTGGCCTCCATGACCACCCGGCCCGTGGTTCGGGCCGGGCGGAAGGAGAACTCGGACTTCAGCCGCTCCCTGGGCAGCTCGATGACGTCCATCCGGTCCAGCTTCTTCTGGCGGCTCCGGGCCATATTGGCGGTGGCCGCCCGGGCCTTGTTCCGGGCGACAAAGTCCTCCAGCCCGGCGATCTCCCTGCGCTGCTTCTCGTAGGCCTGCTCCAGCTGCCGCTTCTTGAGGGCGTGCATCTCCTCAAAATAGCGGTAATCGCCGCTGTAGCGGGTGAGGGTGGCGTTCTCCACATGGTAGATCACGTTGACCACATCGTTGAGGAAGAGGATGTCGTGGGAGACCAGGATAAAGGCGTTCTCGTAATTCTGCAAAAACTGCCCCAGCCAGCGGACATGGTTTTCATCCAGGAAGTTGGTGGGCTCGTCCAGAATCAGAATCATGGGGTTTTGCAGCAGCAGCTTGGTCAGCAGCACCTTGGCCCGCTGGCCGCCGGACAGGTCGTCCACGCTCCGGTCCAGCCCCACCTCGCCCAGGCCCAGGCCGTTGGCGTACTCCTCGATGCGGGCGTCGATGACGTAGAAGCCGGACTGCTCCAGAATCTCCTGCATCTCCCCCACGTCCTCCATGAGGCGGGTCATCTCCTCCTCACCGCAGTCGGCCATCTTGTCATAGTCGGCCAGAATCTCCTGCTCCAGGTCGAAGAGGTGGGCGAAGGCCCCGCGGAGAACCTCCCGGATGGTGGACCCGGCGGGGAGGGAGCTGTACTGATCCAGATAGCCGGTGGTGATGTGGTTGCACCAGGTCACCGTGCCCTCGTCGGGCTGGGTCTTTCCGGTGACGATGCTCAGGAAGGTGGACTTCCCCTCTCCGTTGGCGCCGACAAGCCCGACGTGCTCCCCCTTGAGGAGCCGGAAGGAGGCGTTTTCCAATATACAGCGCGACCCGAAGCCGTGGGTCACATTTTCTACGGTCAGTATGCTCATGGTATCCCCCAAACTCAAATGTGAGTATGAGTATACCACATTTCAGAAATAGGAATCAACAGCCAAACGCGTGTCAACCGGCTGACCTGCCATCCGCAAGACGGCAGACTGTGCGCCCTTCCCGCCCCCTTGCCGGGGAGCTATCGGCGGCGGCCGGCCGGATGCGCTCCCCCGCTCAGGTTGTATTTACTCTGTCCCCCGCCGCCCCCGACAAAAAACTATCCGTTTTTTTATGCATCCCTCCAAAATCTCCTTGGAATACAAGTCTGTGATTGACAAATTTATGATACGTGCTAAACTGTTTATATCTTAAATGGTTTTGTACTTAAACTTTTAAAGGAGGAGCGTTCCATGGCCTACGATTTCGACAAGCTGATTGACCGGCACGGCACGAACTGCGGCAAGTGGGAGTTCATGCCGGTACAGAATCCCAACGCCGGACTATCCACCCTCCCCTTCTGGGTGGCGGATATGGATTTTCCCTGCCCCGACGGAGTGATTGAGGCGCTGCACGAGCGGGTGGACCGCAGAATCTTCGGGTATAGCGCCAATTTCACCGGCGAGTTCTTCCGCAGCGTCTGCGGCTGGTTCCAGCACCGCTTCGGCTGGTATGTGGACTCGAAGGATGTGTTCTACTGCAACGGCATCGTCCCCGCCCTCAGCTATCTCATCCAGATCATGACCCACGAGGGGGACCAGGTTCTGGTTCAGCCCCCGGTCTACCGCCCCTTCTATAAAAAAATTGCCTGCAACCACCGCACGGCGGTGGACAACCGGCTGGTGGAGCGGGACGGAACGTTCGGGATCGACTTCGCGGACTTTGAGGAAAAGGTGAAGGACCCCAAGACCACCCTCTTCCTTCTCTGCTCTCCCCACAACCCCACCGGCCGGGTGTGGACCGAGGAGGAGCTGCGCAGGATGGGCGAGCTCTGCTTCCGCAACGGCGTGCGCATCGTGGCCGACGAGATTCACCACGATATCGTCGCCCCCGGCGTGAAGCACACCCCCATTGAGAAGCTCTTCCCCGACCACAAGGACGAGATCGTCACCTGCGCCTCGGTCTCCAAGACCTTCAACCTGGCTGGCATGGCCTACTCCAACATCATCATCCACGACCCCCATCTCCAGGCACTCTGGGCCAAGAGGGCCCAGGAGGACTGCGGCGTAATGTACCCCAACCCCATGTCCATCACCGCCATCCAGGCGGCCTACGCCACCGGCGAACCCTGGCTGGACCAGCTCAACGGCTACCTCCACGACAATTTGGTCTTCGCGCAGGGCTATCTGGCGGAGCATCTGCCCAAGGCCCGGATGACCGTCCCCGAGGGGACCTACTTCGCCTGGGTGGACGTGGGCCCTTACCTCCGTGGCGCGGCCCGCGCCGACCTGGACAGCTATCTGGTGAAGACCGCCGACATCCTCATCGAGAGCGGCGTGGAGGGCGCGCCCACCTTCGGCCCCGGCGGCGAAAACCGCCTGCGCATCAACACCGCCTGCCCCCGCTCCATGCTGGAGGAGGGTCTGCGCCGGATGTGCACGGCCCTGGACCGGGTATTCCCCGGCGACAAGCTGGTCGACTTTGACTACGCCACCCCCTGGGGAACCGGGAGTCTGTCCGACAACGGCGGCAGGCCCACCCTTCTGATTTTCCTGCGGTACTACGGCTGCACCATCTGCCAGTTGGATTTGGCCAACCTAAAGGCCCGGTACGGTGAGATTACCGCGGCGGGCGGCCGTGCGCTGGTGGTCCTCCAGAGCGACGGAGCGGGCATCACCGCCCAGATCGGCCCCGACCACTTCCCCTTTGAGCTCATCTGCGACCCGGACCAGGCCCTCTACCGCCGCTTCGGCGTCGCCCCCGCACTCTCCATGGAGAAGATGGCAAGCGCCGCTGTATTGAAGAAGATCGGTGCGGCCCGCGCCGCCGGGTTCACCCACGGGGCCTACGAGGGCAACGAGCTCCAGCTCCCCGCCGTGCTGATGCTGGACGCCGGGCTGACCGTGCGCAGGACCCACTACGGGGCCAATCCCGGCGACCTGCCCACTGTGGACGAGATGGCCGCCTGGCTGAGTGGAAAGGAGAGCAAGTAAGATGGAGATCAAACGCACAGTGAGCATCTATTTCAGCCCCACCGACGGCACCCGGAGGGTCGTGCGCGCCGTGTCACAGGGTCTGAACGCCCCCGACTCCCTGGAGCTGGACCGCACCTCCTTTGAGAGCCGCTGGACCGGCGCGCAGCTCCGGGAGGGGGATGTGGCCGTCATCGGCGTACCCGTCTACTACGGCCGGGTGCCCCGGATAATGGCCGAGTTCTTCCGCTATATCGAGGCCGGCGGCGTGCCCGCCGTCCTGGTGGCGGTCTACGGCAACCGGGCCTATGAGGACGCGCTTTTGGAGCTGAGGGACGAGAGCAGGAAGCACGGCTTCCTCCCCGTGGCAGCCGGAGCCTTTATCGGCCGCCACAGCTTCACCGACAAGCTGGGGAGCGGCCGGCCCGACGGGGACGACCTCTCCGCTGCCGGGGCCCTGGGCCGGGACGCCGCCGCCCTCCTGGTAGAGCGGGACGCCGCCGCGCTCACCCTGGACGTGCCCGGCAATTTCCCCTACACCCCCGCTGCCGATCTGCCCGTGGCCCCGTCCACGGACACCGGCAAGTGCGGCGGCTGTATGGCCTGTCAGAAAAGCTGCCCCGTCCAGGCCATCAACCCCCTGGACGTGTCCGAGACCGACGGCTGGCGCTGTCTGCTCTGCGCCAAATGCATCCAGTCCTGTCCCAACGGCGCCAGGTACATCGGCGTTCCCCCCCTGCTGGAGAAGATCGCCGTCATGGAGGCCATGTTCTCCGCCCCCAAGCAGCCCGAGGTTTTTCTTGCGCACTAGAGCCTGTCCTCCAATCGTCGAGACGCAGCCCATCGACTGAACGACAGACTCCAACCCCCTGAATCCGCAGAATGAAAGATTGGGAGGAATTATTATGAGCAACCAAAGCGCAGCCACAGGCGAGCTCAAGCGCAACTTGGGCCGGATGGACCTGGTGTCCGTGGCCGTGGGCCAAATCATCGGCGCGGGCATCATGGCCATGACCGGCACCGCCATCGGCATGACGGGCCGCAGCGTCAACCTGGCCTTCGTTATCGCGGGCATTCTCTGCGTCCTCACCGCCATCCCCCAGATCATGGTGGGCGGCACCGCCCGGTTCAAGGGCGGGCAGTACACCCAGGTGGCCGCCTTCGGCGGTCAGCGCCTGGCGGGCATCTTTACTCTGATCAACGTCTTCACCGGCCTGGGCATCGCCATGTACGTCATCTCGTTCACGGAGTATCTGCTGGCCCTGGTGCCGGGCGCTCCCGCCAAGCTCATCTCCGTGGCGGTGCTCACCATCCTGTTCCTGATGAACATCCTGGGCGCCAAGCAGGCCGCCGTCCTCCAGACGGTGATGTGCGTCATCATGGCGGTGGCCATCGCCGCCTTCATCGCCTTCGGCGTTCCCAATCTCCAGCCCGGATATTTCGCGCCTCCCGACTTTATGACCAAGGGCCTCACCGGCGTGCTCATGGCCTCCGCCTACCTCTCCTTCGCCGCCGGCGGCGCGCAGTACGTCATCAACTTCTCCGGCGAGGCCAAGAACCCCAAGAAGGACATCCCCTTCGCCATCATCGTCCCCACCATCGCCATCTCCGTGGTGTACGCCGTCATGGGCACCATCGCCGCCGGCGTGCTCCCCGTGGCGGACGTGGCCAACAAAAGCCTGGCCCTGGTGGCCGAGGCGATTCTGCCCAAGCCCCTCTACGTCTTCTTCATCGTGGGCGGCGCCATGTTCGCCCTGCTGACCACCCTCAACGCCTCCATCGGCTGGATGTGCCGCCCCATCGTACAGGCCGCCAAGGACGGCTGGCTCCCCAAGGTCTTCGGCAGGCTCAACGCCAGGTTCGGCACCCCCGTGAACGTGCTGCTCCTCTTCTACGTCATCGGCCTGGTGCCCATCCTGGCGGGCCTGGACATCAGCATCGTGTCCAGCTCCACCGTCATCCTCACCAGCGCGGTAAAGGTCATCCTCTGCTTCACCGCCATCCGTCTGCCCAAGGTCATGCCGGAGCTGTGGAGCAAGTCCAAATTCCATGTGGGCAAAGGTCTTCTGAACACCGTCTGCATCGTGGGCGGCCTGGTGGCCACCCTCCAGGTCCTGTTGATGCTGGCCACCTCCGCCCCCCTGGAGCTGGTGGGCAATCTGGTGATACTGGCCGCTTCCGTCGTATACGCGCTCGCCGCCAATAAGCGCGTGAAGATGGAGGTCAGCTACGAGGACTGCGACTAAGCCAGCGGCAAAAGTGCGGCCGGAAAATTTCCGGCCGCACTTTTGCGTCAGTTCCCTTTTTTCCTCGTCAGGGGTATTTATTTGTGGTATACTTCAACCAATAAACCATTAGACGGGGAAGTGCACAGTTATGTCTTCTATCGACGAAATCTCCCAGATGATCGAGCATCTCTACACCATGGAACGCATCATTACCGCCATCCAGAAGCGCCCCATCGACTACGGCGGAGTTTCCCTCCACGCCAACGAGGCCCACACCCTCAAGATGATCGCGCTCAACGAGGGCATCAGCCAGACCGAGCTCTCCGAGCAGATGTACCGCACCAAGGGCGCCACCTCCGTCATGGTGGACAAGCTGGTGGAGAAGGGCCTCGTGCACCGCCAGCGGGTGGACGGGGACCAGCGGCGCTATCTGCTCACCCTCACGGACCGGGGCCGCCAGGTTCACGCCAGCCATATCGACCGGGACGCCGCCCACGCCCGCTGGGCCTCCCAGCACCTGGGTCTTGAGGAGGCGGAGCTTAAAACCGCCAACGAGGCCCTCTCCCAGATCATCGCCTTCTACTCTCAGAGCTACCTCTCCCACGGTGCGCTGGCCACCCAGCCGGAATATTAAAAGCCCGCCCCAATCGCCCTTCAGACAGGATTCACTCAAAATCCGTCCTTCCCGGGCGGCCGGTGCAGATTTTTTAGGCCGGCGCCTTCGGCGGCCACGCTGCCGCGTCCGCCTTACAGCTCTCAAAGAGAGTGGGACGGCCCCTTCGGGCCGTCCCACTCTCTTATGTATACTTATTTACCGAAGAGCTTCCCGAAGAAGCCCTTCTTCTCCTTGGGCTTCTGATCCGGCTCCTTCCTGGGCGCAGAGGCGGTATGGGCGGCTCCGGACCCCAGCTCGGCCTCCAGCTTCTTCAGGCTCTCGGCGGAGTCCTCGTTGCCATCCGCCGCGGCCTTCCGGTAGAGCTCCATGGCCCTGCGCTTGTCCTGGGCCACGCCCTTGCCGTCCCGGTAGCAGTCGCCCAGCAGGTCCAGGGCCCGGACGGAGCCGCCCGAGGCCGCCCGCTCGAACCAGGGGATGGCCTTTTCCGGGTCCGCCTCGCAGCCGATGCCGGTGAGGTAGCAGTACCCCGCGTTGCACTGAGCTGCGGTGTTGCCCCGCTCGCCCGACTGGATGTAGAGCTCCAGCGCCCGGGGCTTATCCTCCTTCACGCCGTCGCCCTGCTCGTAGCACAGCCCCAGATTGCACATGGCCGGGGCGTACCCCTGGTCCACGGATTTGCGGTAGTAGCTGATGGCCAGGCTCTTGTTCTGGGCGATGCCCTTGCCGTCCCGGTAGCAGTTGGCCAGCAGGCACTGGGCGCGGGCGGAGCCCTGGGCCGCCGACTCCTTGAACCAGGGCACGGCCTTGGCCGGGTCGGCCTCCACGCCGATGCCGATGAGATAGCAGAAGCCCAGGTTGCACTGGGCCGTCTCATCCCCGGCCTCGGCGGCCTCAGTGTAGAGTTCCACGGCCTTCTTCTTGTCCTCGGGCACGCCGGTACCCAATTCGTAGCACAGGCCCAGGCTGCATATGGCTGAGATATACCCCAGCTCCCTGGCCCGGAGATAGAGCTCCACGGCCCTGGCCTCATCCCGCTCCACGCCGTCGCCGTCCCGGTAGCAGGAGCCCAGAATGCTCACCGCCCGGCCGAAGTTCTGGTCGGCGGCCCGCTCCAGCCACTTCACAGCCTCCTTGGCGTCCACCTCGCAGCCGATGCCGTTGAGTCGACACACCGCCAGATTGGCCTGGGCGGGGGCATAGCCCCGCTCGGCGGCGCGGGTATACCACTCCACGGCCTTGGCGCCGTCCTGGTCCACTCCGGTCCCCATCTCGTAGGCGAGTCCCAGACTGCACATCGCCGGGGGATAGCTCTGCCTGGCGGAGCGCTGGTAGAGCTCCACAGCCTTGGCCTCGTCCAGCTCCACGCCCTCTCCGTCCCGGTAGCAGTTGCCCAGCAGGCTCAGCGCCCGGGGAAAATCCTGGTCCGCCGCCCGGGTGAGCCACTGTGCGGCCTGGGCGCTGTCCCGCTCCACACCGATGCCGGTCAGGTAGCAGTAGCCCAGGTTGCACTGGGCGCCGGGGTAGCCCCGCTCGCCCGCCCTGCGGTACCACTCGGTGGCGGCCAGGGGGTCCTTCTCCTTGCCCTCGCCCAGCTCGTAGCACAGCCCCAGGTTGCACATGGCCGGGGGATAACCCTGGTCGGCGGCCCGCTCGAAGAGCTCCACGCCCCTGGCCTCGTCCCGCTCCACGCCGTCGCCGTCCCGGTAGCACTCGCCCAGGATGCTCAGCGCCCGGGGAAAGTCCCGGGCCGCGGCCTTCTCCAGCCATGCGGCGGCGGCCTCCAAATCCTTCTCCACGCCGATGCCGTTGAGGTAGCACACCGCCAGATTGGTCTGGGCCGGGGGGTAATCCCGCTCGGCGGCCAGCAGATAGTACTCGGTTGCCTTCTTCTCGTCGGTCTCCACGCCGTTGCCCATCTCGTAGCACAGGCCCAGGCTGCACTGGGCGGGGGGATAGTTCCGGTCGGAGGCCTTCCGGTAGAACTCCACGGCCTTGACCGGGTCCTCCTCCACGCCGTTGCCGTCCCGGTAGCAGTCGCCCAGGATGCTCACCGCCCGGGCGTAGTCCTGCTCTGCGGCCTTGTTCAGCCACTTCACCGCCTCCGCCGTGTCCCGCTCCACGCCGATGGCGGAGAGGTAGCACACCGCCAGATTGCACTGGGCCGGGGCGTAGTCCGCCTCGGCGGCCCTGCGGTACCACTCCGCCGCCAGGACGTTGTCCACCTCCACCCCGGTGCCCGACTCATAGCAAAGGCCCAGATCGCACTGGGCAGGGGGGTAGTCCTGCTCCGCCGCCCGGCGGAAATACTCCACGGACTTGGGCTCGTCCTTCTCCACGCCGTTGCCGTCCTGGTAGAGGCAGCCCAGCAGCCGCAGGGCCCGGGGGTAGTCCTGCTCCGCAGAGCGCTCAAACCAGCGGGCGGCCTGGTTGGGGTCCTCCGCGGTGCCGATGCCGGTCAGGTAGCAGTAGCCCAGGTTGCACATGGCGGGGGCGTAGTCCATCTCCGCCGCCTGGCGGTAGTAGATCAGGGCCTGGGACTCGTCCTTCTCCACGCCGGTGCCCACCTCGTAGCAGAGGCCCAGATCGCACACGGCGGGGGCGTACTTCTCCTCCATGGCCAGGCGGAAATAGCGCACTGCCTCCTCCGGGTCCTCCTCCACGCCGTTGCCGTCCCGGTAGAGGCACCCCATGATGCTGTAGGCCCGGCCGAACTTCTGCTCGATTGCCTTCTCCAGCCACTCGATGGCCTGCTTTGCGTCCTTCTCCACGCCGATGCCGTTGAGATAACACACCGCCAGATTGGTCTGGGCGGGGGCAAAGCCCTGCTCGGCGGCCTGGAGGTAGTAGTCGGAGGCCTTTTCCCAGTCCTTCTCCACGCCGTTGCCGTTCTCGTAGCAGAGGCCCAAATCCGTCATGGCGGGGGCGTGGCCCTCGTCGGCGGCGGACTGGTAGAGCTCCAGCGCACGGGCCATATCGGCCTCCACCCCGGCGCCCAGCTGATAGCATCGGCCCAGGGACTCCATGGAGCGGATATCTCCCAGTTCGGCAGACTGGGCGAACCAGTGGGCGGCCCGCTCCATGTCCTTGGGTGTGCCGTCCCCCTCGGCGTACCGCACGCCCAGGTCGTGGTAGACCGCACTGTCCCCCAATTCGGCCTGCTCCAGCATGGCCTGGAACTCCTCCTTGGATTTCTGGAGCCCCTCCGCCGCCTTCTGGATGAGGGTCGTATCCACAAAGACCACGTCGCCGGGGCCGTAGATTTCATTATTCTTCCTGTTATCAGAATCCATTTTAATCCCGCCTTTATTATCTATCTCAATGAGGGAACCTGTGCCAATCGCCGTTCAAGGTCGTCCTTTGGCCCATGTTCCGTCATGCTGCGTTGTCAAATCCCGCATTCCGTCCGGAGGAACGGCAATTTTCGCCCTGCCTGACGCAGATACCGTATAAAATCCGCCCGCTTCCGGCGCCAGGTACAGCCTCTTCCAAATACGGGTCCTGTCAAGAGGCATGTGCACCTCTTTACTCTACCAGTGGCGGCGCTTTCTGTCAATGTCTGGCCCGCCCCGCCCACGGAGAAAAATCGGCCTGCCCCGGTGCCCCGCCTGCTGCTTATTCCTCCGCCAGCCCCTTCATATGATCCAGCAGCTCCCCCGCCGTCCTGGAGAGGTAGTGGCCCCTCTTGACAATCACATAGATATCCCACGACAGCTCATCGTCAAAAGGGATGTGGACCAGCCTGGACCCGCTGGACTTTTTGGGATTGCGGAGAAAGGAAACGCCGATGCCCACGCCCCTGTTGTCCTCCAGCATCCGCAGCCACAAGATCTCGTCCGGGGAGCGGAGCGCGTAGATAAGCTCCACCCCCGCCCGCTCCGCGCAGTCCTCCACCATCTGGAACACCTTAAAATAGGGGTTCTTAGTTACCAGGGGCTGGCCCTTCAGGTCCCGGATGCTGAGACTCTCCCGCCCCGCCAGGGGGTGGTCCGGGTGGACCACGGCGCACAGCTGGTAGTGCCGCAGGCGTAGATACTCAAACTGCTCGGCAGGCTGGGGCACGCCGATGGAGAAGCCGATGTCTGCCGTCTCCCGGCGCACCGCGTCCTCGGCCAGCAGATCGGGCAGCTCCACCATGTCGACCACCGCCTCCGGGTGGGCCTCCTCGAAGGACCGCAGGCTGTCCAGCGAGAGGGCGTTGGGCACACCGTGGCTGAAGGCCAGGCGCACCCTGCCCCGCTCCTGGGCGCTGATTTGCTCCAGACGGCGCATCATGTCCTCGTAGTCGGCCACCAGCCGCTGCACCTCGGGCAGCACCTTTTTTCCGAAGGGGGTGAGGATGAGGCTGTTCTTCTCCCGGTAGAAGAGAGGCGCGTCCAGCTCCTCCTCCAGCTTGCGGATGGACTTGCTCAGCGCCTGGGGCGTGAGGAAGAGCTTCTCCGCGGCCGCCGACAGGCCGCCGTGCTCATAGATGGCGATGAGATACTGCATCTGCCGAAGTTCCATATAGCGCCTCCTGTTGTGGAAGTGAAGAATGAAAAACGCCCCTGGATGCGATACTCCTGTTTATTTCCGGGGCCGCCCCCGCACCCCTCAACTTTTAGTTGCAGGGCCGCAACAAAGGGTTGTTTGATTGTAAACTTTTTAACAATTATAATGAATCTGCTGAAAAACCGCAATAGATAGATTTTAGGAGGAAGAAATGAAACAGATGAAACGGTTCGCCGCTCTGGCGCTCACCGGGGCCATGGCGCTCTCCCTGGCCGCCTGCGGCAGCGGCGACGAGAAGCCCACCCCCGGCGCGACCCCCACCCCCAGCGCCACTCCCGCCCAGACGGCCTCCTACACCGCCTCCGCCAAGGGCTACGGCGGCGACGTGACGGTGAAGCTCACCGTCGCCGGGACCACCGTGGACGCCCTCACCGCCGAGGGTCCCAATGAGACCGAGAACATCGGCGGCGCGGCCATCGTCACCTTCAACGAGGCCTTCGCCGCCCTCAGCGGCAAGGAGGTCTCCTCCCTGACCGCCGACCTGGACGCCGTCTCCGGTGCCACCATGACCTCCACCGCCGTGAAGTCCGCCCTCAGGGACGTGGTCAACCAGGCCAACGGCATTGAGGAGAGCGGCAGGGCCCCCGTCTCCGACTCCACCGCCACCTATCAGGCCTCCGGCAACAGCGTCACCACCCCCGTGTCCGTGGAGGTGGCCCTGAAGGACAACGCCATCTCCTCCATCACCGTGGGAGAGAATGGCGAGACCGCCTCCATCCTCCAGACCGTCATCGACAACCTCATCCCCCGCATCCTTGAGAGCCAGTCTCTGGCGGTGGACTCCATCGCCGGCGCCACCGTCTCCTCGGGCGCCGTGAAGAACGCCGTGGCCCAGGCCATTGACGCCAACGGCGGCGACTCCGCCCAGTGGTACACCCCCGTGGAGAAGAAGACCGACACCGTCACCCTGGAGGGCTACGACGTCATCGTCGTGGGCCTGGGCGGCTCCGGCATGACCTCCTATATCAGCGCCGCAGAAAACGGCGCAGCCGTCTTCGGACTGGACACCGCCGCCAAGATCGGCGGCACCTCCACCAACGTCTCCGGCCCCATGGCCATCAACCCCCAGAGTAAGATGGACGCCCAGAACGGCGGCGAGAAGTTCGTGGAGGAGGAGGACCTCATTGCCGACTGGCTGGAGTACTGCAAGGGCGACGCCAAGGAGGATATCGTCCGCGAGTTCGTCAACGAATCCGGCGAGACCATGGACTGGCTCATCAGCGACTACGGCTTCGCCTTCGCCGAGATCAAGGCCTTCTTCCACCCCAAGATGTGGCCTGTGTGGGCCGTCTATGAGGGTGACAAGACCACCATGTTCACGAGTGCGGTGGACAAGGCCAAGGCCATGAACGAGAAGAACGACTACATGCTGGAGCTCACCGCCACCGACCTTATGACCGACGGCGGCAAGGTGGTCGGCGTGAAGGCCGTCTACCACGACGGCACCACCTATGAAATTTACGGCGACAGCGTCATCCTCGCCACCGGCGGCTTCCTCGGCAACGCCGAGATGACCGAGGAGTATCTGGGCGGCACCTTCAGCGCCGAGGCCATGCTCCAGAACAAGGGCGCAGGCGTTCAGATGGCGATGGCTCTGGGCGCCGGGACCTACAGCATCGATATGCCCGGCATGGTCCACATCGCCCAGACCAAGACCATCATCAAGTCCGACGAGCTGACCGCCGACCAGAAGGCCGTCCTCTCCGCCCTGGTCCTCACCCCCGAGTCCATGATTGTGGGGACCGACGGCTCCCGCTTCATGAGCGAGGCGGGCAACATCGCCTTCGATAACTGGAAGGGCGGCGACACCTACTACGCCATCTACTCCCAGGCCCAGATGGACTCCTTCAGGGAGAACGGCATGCTCTCCCCCGCCGCGCCCATGTTCCTGAACCAGGGCGGCAAGGTGGAGGCCAATACCCCCATCGCCGACCTGGACGCCATCCTCGCCGTGGGCGAGCAGTACAACATCGTCACCAAGGCCGACACCCTGGAGGAGCTGGCCTCCAAGCTGGGCGTGGACGTGACCAACCTGACCACCGCCGCCGCGGAGTACACCTCCGCCGCCAACGGCGAGGCGGAGGATTCCTTCGGCAAGGACGCATCCCTCATGTCCTCTCTGGCCGAGGGCTCCTACTACGCCGTGGCCGGCGCGGGCTACTACTACGGCACCTGCGGCGGGCTGGACATCAACGCCGACATGCAGGTCCTCAAGACCGACGGCACCGCCTTTGAAAACCTCTACGCCGTGGGCCAGGACTCCATGGGCGTGCTCTTCTCCAATCAGGTCCCCTACGTGACCTACGGCGGCGCGGCCCAGGGCTGGGTCATCACCTCCGGTCGCCTGGCCGGCGCCAACGCCGCCGCGGCTTTCGCAGGCGAATAATGAAATCAGTATTCTCTCAAGGGAGTGGGGGCAGCCTATCGGCTGCCCCCACTCCCTTTCAGTTTGTCGAAGAAGCCCCGAGGGGCTTCTTCGACAGAAGGCTGCATGACGGACAGGGCTCGATTTCTTGGGAAAAAGTCGCCCCATCCGTCATGAGAAGTGTCATTACTGAGGCGCATGTCCTCAGAAATGACGGATATTCACTTGATTCCGCCGTCCACAGACGGCGGAACTCTGCGAGGCTTGCTCTGCGGAGGATTTTTTGACCGCCCCACTCCCATTTGTATCCAATGCTCCCTCCATCGGAGCCTCCGCTCCCTGTTTTCACAATTTTTACAAATTCGGGCTTCTATTTTTTTATTTTGATGGTACAATGGAACCAATACATCCCCATTTTCAGGAATTTTCGTCTGACGCTCCTCAGACACATCAAAGCTCTGAAAGGAATGGTTACCGCCATGAAGAGAGAAGCCGTCTCCCCCGCTCCCGACCTGCGTTACCTCCAGATGCTCTCCCGCCAGTACCCCACCGTCCAGGCGGCCAGCAGCGAGATCATCAACCTCCGGGCCATCCTGAACCTCCCGAAGGGCACCGAGCACTTCATCTCCGACCTCCACGGCGAGTACGAGGCCTTTGTCCACATCATGAACAGCGCCTCCGGCGTGGTCCGCGAGAAGGTGGATGAGCTCTTTGCCGCCAGCCTCTCCAAGTACGACCGGGACGAGCTGTCCACCCTCATCTACTACCCCGAGGAGAAGCTCTCCCTGGTCTCCCGGGACAAGACGCAGGAGGAGATGGAGGAGTGGTACCGCATCAGCCTTCACCGCCTCATCGACGTGTGCCGCCTGGTCACCTCCAAGTATACCCGCTCCAAGGTCCGCAAGGCCCTCCCCAGGGAGTACTCCTATATCATCGACGAGCTCTTGAATTCCAACTACGAGTTTCACAACAAGCGGGAGTACTACGAGAACATCATCTCCACCATCATCGACATCGACCGGGCCGGGGATTTTGTGGTGGCCGTCTGCCAGCTTATCAAGCGCATGGTGGTGGACCATCTCCACATCGTGGGCGACGTGTTCGACCGCGGCCCCCGGGCGGACGTTATCATGGACTACCTCATCGACCACCACTCCGTGGACATTCAGTGGGGAAACCACGACGTTCTGTGGATGGGCGCCGCCACCGGCAGCCGCACCCTGGTAGCCACCGTCCTCTCCAACTCCATCCACTACAATAACCTGGAGGTCATTGAGACCGGCTACGGCATCTCCCTGCGCCCCCTGGCCATCTTCGCCCACGACGTCTATAAGGACACCGACTGCTCCTGCTTCAATGTAAAGCTCACCGGGGACGCCGCCAAGTACAACGAGAAGGACATGATGCTCTCCGCCAAGATGCACAAGGCGATCACCGTCATCCTCTTCAAGCTGGAGGGGCAGAAGATCCTCCGCAACCCGGAATTCGGCATGGAGGACCGGCTCCTGCTGGACAAGATCGACTACGAGCGCAGGTGCATCAGCATCGGCGGTGTTGAGTACCAGCTGGCGGACGCCGACTTCCCCACCGTGGACCGGGACCACCCCTACGACCTCTCCCCCGAGGAGGACGAGGTGATTAACCAGCTCACCGCATCCTTCCAGCGCAGCGAGAAGCTCCAGAAGCACATCCGCTTCCTCTACTCCAAGGGCGGGCTCTATAAGGTCTACAACGGCAACCTTCTCCTCCACGGCTGCATCCCCATGGCGTCCGACGGCACCCAGCTCTCCTTCTCCCTGGGCGGGAAGAAGCGCTCCGGCCGGGCCTTCCTGGACTACGCCGAGGCGGTGGCCCGCCAGGGGTACTACGCCAAGCCCGGCAGCGACGAGCGGCAGTTCGGCATGGACTTTCTCTGGTTTCTCTGGGCGGGGCGCAACTCCCCCACCTTCGGACGGGACCGGATGACCACCTTCGAGCGGCGGCTCATCAAGGACGAGGGCGCCTGGACCGAACCCAAGAACGCCTACTATACCCTCTACAACGACCCCGCCGTCTGCGACGCGCTGCTGAAGGAATTCGATCTGGAGGGGCCCCACTGCCACATCATCAACGGCCATATGCCCGTGAAGTCCAAAAAGGGCGAGAGCCCCATCAAGGGCGGCGGCAGGCTCATCGTCATTGACGGCGGCCTGTGCAAGGCCTACCAGCCCACCACCGGTATCGCGGGCTATACGCTGATTTTCAACTCCGAGTGCCTGCGCCTGGTGTCCCACAAGCCCTTCGACGGCAAGGAAAACGCCGTCCGGGAGAACCGGGACATCGCCTCCAGCTCCGAGGTCTTCGAGCGGATGGACAACAAGATTAAAATCTCCGAGACCGATATCGGCACCACCCTCCAGCGCCAGGTGGACGACCTGAAGGAGCTTCTCCGGGCCTATAAGACCGGCCTCGTGAAGGAGGACCACCGGGCGTAGGGTCTGATACCGTCGGGCCGCCCCGCGCACCCTCGGAGCTTTTTTGACAAACTGTAACGCCCCTGCCCGCGGACACTCCACGGGCAGGGGCGTTTGCATTTACCTCAGCTTCTCCGCCACGGCTCTGCCGTACTCCTCATCCGCCTGCCACAGGTAGCCCAGCACGGTCCGTCGGACCTCCCCGCAGGCCGCCGCGAGGCTCCCGGCCAGATTTTCCGTCAGACGCTCCCGCTCCTCCGGGCAGAGGGAGCGGAAGAACTCCCCCGCCTGGGTAAAGTCGTCCTGCCTGCAGATATCCGTCCGCTCCTGGACCCCGCAGGCCTCCACACCGATGCCCGAGGGCGCCTGGCAGTCCGCCCGCCAGTCGGCCTGCCCGTTCACCTTCGACCTTCGGAAATCCTGCCCAAGGCGGTAGCGCTGGGCGTCGGTGTAGATAAAGGAGCGCCCCTGGAGCATCTTGTCTGCCGACAGCTCCGCCCCCTCCAGCAGATTGGAGGGGGAGAAGGCCAGCTTCTCCACCTGTTCCCGGTAGCAGTCCGGATTCCGGTCCAGCGTCAGCGTCCCCACAGGTATCAGCGGGTAATCCGACTCGCTCCACACCTTGGTGTCGTCCAGCGGGTCGTAGGGCAGCTTCTCCGCGTTCCAGGGCTCCATGAGCTGGACGTTCAGCTCATAGCAGGGGCAGTCCCCCCGGCGGATGGCGTCGTACAAATCCTGTCCGGCGCAGTCCGGGTTTTGGCAGGCCAGCTGCTCCGCCTCTCCGGCGGTGATGTACTCCGCCCCCAGCTTGGGTATCCAGTGGTACTTTACATAGCGGCGCTCGCCGCATTTGTTCTTCCACACGTAGGTATTCACGCCGTAGGCCCTCAGCCGCCGCAGGCTCTTGACGGTGCCCATATCGGAGTAGAGCCAGGTGACGAAGTTGGTGGACTCGGGCGCCCGGGCCACAAAGTCCCAGAACCGTTGGGGGTCGATCAGGTTGTTGGTGGGCGCGGGCAGAAACGCCTTGATGGACTCGGGAAACCGTATCGCGTCCCGCACTGAGAACACAGGCAGGTGGTTGCACAGAAGGTCGAACACCCCCTGCTCGGTATAGAACTTGGTGGAGAACCCCCGGACGTTCCGTGAGGTGTCCGGCGTGCCCTTGTTGCTCACCGCCAGGGAGAAGCGGGACGCGGTGGGCACGGTGCAGCCCGGCCTTTGGAGGAAGGGGAGCATGGTATAGGCGCTCATATCGTGCTCGCAGATGAAGCGCCCCATGGCCCCCCACCCCTTCACATGGACGGCCCGCTCCACAAGCTTCTCGTGGACGAATCCGTTTAAGGTCTCGTGGAGCGCCATGTCCTGCAGCACCACCGGGCCGTCCGGTCCCACGGTCTGGCTGTGGAGAATGCCAAGCTGGTCGCCGTAGGGGTCCGGCCCGGCCCCCTGGACCGGGGCCCACTCTATTTTCCGGGGCGCGGGGCCCTCCGGCTCCGTCCGGGCTGCCGGCACGGGAGCGGCGGGTGTGCACGGCTCCCCGCAGGCCGGCTCCGGCCTTGGCTCGGGCAGGGGCGGCGGGCAGACCTCCTGCTCCGCCCGGACGCGATCGGCCGCGGGGGCGCATTCCTCCTTCGGCAAAGAGCCGCGCTCCGTCCTGGGCTGGGCGGGCGGGACCGGTGCGGGGCGCGGCACAGGCTTGGGTATGGGCATGGGCGGCGCGCTTCGCCGGCAGTCCTGCTGCACGGCCCCGCCCCTGCGGCCCCGCTCCCGCTCCAGTTGATACCATCCGTTCGACATGGGAAACCCTCCATTTTGCAGTGGATTTTTTGCTTCATCACTGCATGATATGGAGGAAACGCCCCATTTGTGAACGGACATCCCCTCAACGCTCTCTCCCCGTCCTCCGCGTTATCGCAATCCGCCCTTCCTCAGCCGGTCTCAAAACAAGCTCAACTGCTCCGCGGGCCTCTCTCGCCGCCGGTGAGCCTCTCCCAGCTCCAGCCGTGCGGGCGGGATATCCGCCAAGAACTCCGACGGATCCTCACCGGCCAGGAGGAGCAGCTCGTCCCTGGCCCTGGTCATACCCACGTAGAAAAGCCGCCGCTCCTCCGCCCGATCCGCCTTCCGCCGCTCGGACTCATAGGGGATCAGCCCCCTGTTTACTCCGCAGAGGAACACCACGGGGAACTCCAGCCCCTTGGCCGCGTGGAGGGTCATAAGGGTCACATACCCCGCCTCATAGCTCCCGCCCCCGCCCCGGAGCACGTCCCCCTCCCGACCCAGGGTTAAATTCTCCAGGAAGGGCGCCATCTCCCGGTGGAAGACCGCCGTATTGAGAAGGCCCTCCAGAGCCTCTCCCTCCCAATGCATCTGCTGTGCAAACTCCCGCAGCAGATGCATTGGCTTCTCCCTGGCAGCTCTGGGCGCGAAGCGCTCCGTCAGCTCCAGCCATTGGAGGAGGCCCCCCACCTGGGGATAGCCCTCCGCAGCCGCCAGCCGCCGGGCCTCCGCTCCGCCGCCAGTCCCGCGCCACACCGCCGCCGCCCCCGCCGCCAGATCGGGCGGGCAGGAAAAGGCCAGCCTGAGAGCCGCCTCCACCGCCGCGCCGTCTGCCGGGCGGACAAGGCTCTGGAAAAAGGCCAGCGCCCCCCGGACCAGCCTGTCGTTTAAAAAGTCCTCCCGCCCGGCCGTCACGCAGGGAATTCCGTCCCGGCGCAGGCAGCGCTCCAGCGCCTCCAGCTGCCGCCGTGTGCGGCAGAGTACGGCGAACTGGTCGAAGCTCCGCGTCCCCTCCCCCCGGTTCTCCCCGGCGGAGCGCATATCCACACCGCCCACCTGCCGGGCGATCTCCCGGGCCACGAAAATGCCCTCAGAGAGGGGGCTCTCCGTCCGCAGCAGCCGCACGGCGGCTCCGCTCTCCCGGACGGGCTCCAGCGCCCTGTCCGCCCCCGGGTTTTTCTCTATGACCGGCAGGGCGCAGGCCAGAATCTCCGGCGTGGAGCGGTAGTTCTTCACCAGCCGCACCTGTCTCAGGCCCGGAAACGCCTCCCCCAGCCGGGCGAAGCAGTCCGCGTCCGCCCCCCGGAAGGAGTAGATGGACTGGTCCGGGTCTCCGATGACGAAGAGACTCTCCCCGCCCCGGTTCCAGGCCAGAGCCAACTCGTACTGGATGGGGTTTCCGTCCTGAAATTCGTCCACCAGCAGATGGCGAAAGCGCCTGGACTGCCTTTTTTCGCCCCGCGCCCGCCTGAGCCCCTCCAGCAGCAGGTCGTCAAAGTCCAGCAGCCCCGCACTGTGCAGCCGCTCATCATAGCGCCCGCAGACCTCCTCCGGGATATCGTTCTCTCCCGGAAGACCGTTTTTCCGCCGGGAGACCTCCCCCAGCAGCGTCCCCGGCGCGGACCTGAGGCCCTGCTCCCGCAGCACCTCCCCGGCCAGCTCTGCCGTCTCCCATGGCCCGGCCACCCGGGCGTCCTCCAGCTCTCCCAGGCAGATGGCGTGGAAGGTGCCGATGGTCATGCCCCTGACGGCCTTCCGCCCCCCCAGCTCCCGCTCCAGCCGCGCCCGCATCTCTTCCGCGGCCCGGTTGGTGAAGGTCACGGCGGTGATCTCGGAGGGCTTCACACCCTTTTCCCGGATGAGCCAGGCCGCCCGCGCCACCAGGGTCTTGGTCTTCCCCGTGCCCGGCCCGGCCACCACGGCCACCGCCCGGTCCTCCGCCGTGGCGGCGGCGTACTGTTCGGTGTTCAGGCCCTCCAGGATCCCCGGCTCCGCCTCCCGCTTCTCCGCCCGCTCAGGCGCGGACGCGGCGGCGGCGCCTGACTCCCGCTTTGCGGCCCGCTGGGGCCCCTCGGCGGCGCCGAATATGCTCACCTGCCCGTTCAGCGCCCCCCGCTCGGCCTTGTCCAGCAGCCGCACCACGCCGAACTCCCCGTCGTACCCCGGCGAGAGCTCCACCTTTCCAGCACGCAGGCGGCGTATGCCCTCCTCCACGCAGGGCCCGGCGCTGTGGCGGATATCCTCCAGCGGGGCCTCCCGGAGGATGTGGAACTCGCTCCCCAGTTCCCGGATCAGCTTCTCGTAGATCGCCCCGACCTTCTTCCCGGCGGCGCTGCCGCCGGTGGACGCGGCGACCACCTCGGGCAGGGGCACCAAGCTCTCGAAGGGCTTACGGCCCTCGGGAACATACCCCTCCGCCCGGTCGGCCAGTTCCTCCACCCTGTGGAGCACGCCGATGGTCAGCCGCTTTCCGCACACCGGGCATTTCCCGCCGTTGGCGGCTGCCTCCGCCGGGGTGAGGCACTGGTGGCAGTTTCGGTGCCCGTCAAAGTGGTACTTCCCCTCCTCGGGGAAAAATTCCAGCGTCCCCTCCAGCCCCTTCCCGGTCTCCAGGGCGGTCTTCAGCGCGGCATACTCGGGCGGGATCTCCAGCAGATTGGCCTCCCGGCCCAGCTTGGCCGGGGAGTGGGCGTCCGAGTTGGATACGAGCTGGTACCCGTCCAGGGCGGAGAGCCGCCAG
Organism: Lawsonibacter faecis; assembly: GCF_014287675.1. GTDB lineage: Bacteria > Bacillota > Clostridia > Oscillospirales > Oscillospiraceae > Pseudoflavonifractor > Pseudoflavonifractor faecis. The sequence continues at coordinate 154,050 of NZ_JACOPQ010000009.1, forward strand.
TTCATGGGCGGGTCGGAGGAGAGGCCGGTCTCCAGGGCGTGGACATGCCCCGTCAGGTCCCCGAAGCAGTCCTCAATCCTGTCAAAGCCGGAGAACGCCCCGAAGAGGGAGAAGTGGGGCGTCCAGATGTGGGCAGGGATAAAAACGGCCTCAGGGCAGGCCTCCAGCGTAATCTCCAGCAGGTCCCGGCAGTCCAGGCCCAGAATGGGCCGCCCGTCGGACCGGATGTTGCCGATGGCCTCCAGCCGCCGGGACAGCTCGTCCGCCGCCTCCAGGGAGGGCAGAATGATGACCGAGTGGACCTTCCGGGTCTTTCCGTCCTTCTTGTAGATGGTGCTGATCTCCCCGGTTACCACAAAGCGGGGTCCCGCCCCGGCCAGCTCCCCGGCCCCGGGCAGCACGAACTCCCGCCGCAGGCGGTAGAGCCCGTCCTCCTCCCGCTCCAGCTTCCCGGCCAGCTCGGCGCGCCAGGCGGGGTGGGTGAAGTCACCGGTCCCCACCAGGCCGATGCCCTTCTTTCTGGCCCACAGGTCCAGGTACTCGCTCACGCACTCCCCGCTGGTGGCCCGCGAGTATTTGGAATGGATATGCAGATCGGCAATCATCATCGGCTCGTCCCCCTTTTCTCCACCAGTTTAGTGGTGATTCCCCCTTTTTTCAAGTCCAATGATACTTATTTCTGGTAAAGGATTGAAATTATACCGTATTTATTTTATGATAATATCGAATGAGCAAGGGCTGCGGCCCGTTCGCTCTCCACCAATCAGGCCGCGCCGCCGGCCGGATAGGAGGCCGCTATGGAAACGGTACACCCGGATTTCACCGCGCCGACGGACTTGGGCGCCCTGCCCTGCGGGTTTTGCCGCCTGCGCCCGGACGGCCCCGCCGCCCTCTGCCGGGCCAACGAGTCCTTCTTCGCGCTCTTCGGCTATACGCCTGGTGAGGCCGCCGACGCGGGCTTCACCTCCCTGGCTTTCGCCGTGACCCCTGCCGACTGGCCCATGGCACGCGCCGCCCTGTCGGACGGTCTGCGCGCCGGCGGCCCCTTCCAGTTCAGCTTCCGGGCGGCCCACCGCTCGGGCCTGACGCGCTGGGTACTCCTCCGGCTGCAGCCCGCGGGCGGCGGGGAATTTCTCGACGGCGCCGCCTTGGACGTCACCGACGAAAAGTCCGCCCCGCCCTCTCCGCCAGAAGACGGCGGCCATGCAGATCTGCTGCGCCGCCATCTCAATCTGGGCCGCCGGCTGGAGAGCGCCTGCTACCGCGCCATCATGGAGCTGTCCGGCCTCCTTCTGATGGAGGCCGACCTGGAGACCGGCGTCTACTACGCCTCTCCCGGCGCAGACAGCTTTGCCTTCTATCCGAGGCTGGGCCGGGACGGAAACCACTATATGCTCACCCCCGAGCTGGTCCATCCCGAGGACTGGATTCTTGCGGAGGCCCTCTCGCAGACCGTCCGGCGGGGCGCCGCCAGCTCCCGGGCCTGCCTGCGCCTCTTGCTCACGGAGGGGGATTACCGGCGCTGCTACCTCGCCGTCAACGTCCTGCGGAACCCAGGCGGCTCCATCACCCGCTCGCTGGTCACCGTTCTGCCGGCGGACGCGGTCTCCTGACACGTTCCGACAGAAAACGAGACAAAAGAACCCTTCTCGTTTTTCCCCGCTTCGTACTACAATGAGGAAAAGGCCCATCAAGAACGGGAGGCTTGGACAATGAGACAGCTGGAGCAGGAGGTACTTCACACTCTGGAGGCCCGTACCGCCCAGGAGCTGGAGTCGCTCTCCAACAATATCCCCGGCGGCGTCTACGCCTGCCGGAACGACGAGGACTATACCCTCACCTACATCAGCCCCGGCTTTCTCTCCCTGCTGGGGTATACCCGGGACGAGCTGCGCACCGAGGCCGACGATCTTCTCATCGTCCTGGTCCACCCGGACGACCGGGACGGCCTGCGCCGCTCGGTCCGGGCGCAGCTTGCCGGCGGCTGCAGCACCACCGAGACCGAATACCGCCTCCTCCGGCGGGACGGCGCCGCCGTCTGGGTGCTGGACCGCTGCCGCCTGACCGTGGTGGGCGGGGAGGAGCGCTTCTACTCCATCGTACTGGATATCGACGAGCGCAAGCAGGCGGAGGAGGCGCTGAAGCTCACCCTGGAGCGCCACCGCATCATCATGGACCAGGCCACCGACGTGATTTTCGAGTGGGACATCCATGCCGACACCCTGGAGTACTCCCCCAACTGGCTCAAGAAATTCGGCTACCAGCCCACCACCGGCGCCATCAGCCGCCGCATTCCCTGTTCCGAGAACATCCATCCGGAGGACCGGTCTTCCTTTGTCCGCATCATGGAGGACACCGCCGCCGGCGTTCCCTACTCGGAGGCTCAATTCCGCATCCGGGACGGCCAGGGCCGCTACCGCTGGTGCCGTATCCGGGCCACCACCCAGTTCGACCGGGATGAGAGGCCCATTAAAGCCGTGGGCGTCATCGTGGATATCGACGCGGAGAAGCGGCACGAACAGCAGCTTTTGGACATGGCGCAGCGGGATGCGCTGACGGGCCTGCTCAACAAGCGCGCGGCCCAGTCCATCATCGACGATCGACTCAAGCAGGGCGGCGTCTGTGCTCTGATGATCATCGACCTGGACCACTTCAAGCAGATCAACGACCACTTCGGTCACCTCTGCGGGGACACCGTCCTCTCCGACGTAGCCGCCCACCTGAAGAAGCGTTCCGACCCCGGCTGCGTTCTCTCCCGCATTGGTGGGGACGAATTTCTGGCCTTTCTCCCCTGCCTCTCCGGCCGGGAGGAGGCGGCCAGGAGGGCCGAGCAGCTGTTGCGCGTGCTCACCCTCATCCCCGTCCAGAAGGGCGGCTGCGCCACCCTCTCCTGCAGCGTGGGCGTGGCCGTTGGGCCGGAGGACGGGGACGACTACCTCTCCCTCTGCCGCTGCGCGGACCACGCGCTCTATACCGTCAAAAACAGCGGCCGCGGCAGCTATGCCCTCTACCAGCCCGGCCCCCGGCCCGCGTCCTTCTCCCCCGACCTGTCCCTCTCCGCAGTCAGCGGCCGCATCGACTCCGGGGATCTGGACTACACGCTGGCCCAGTACGCCTTCCGGATGCTCTACAGCTCTCTGGACGTAATCACCGCCATCCCCCAGATGCTGGAGATCGTGGGCCGGTCCTGCGACGTGAGCCGGGTCTATATCTTTGAAAACTGCGGGGACGGTTCCCTGTGCACCAATACCTTTGAGTGGTGCGGCGACGGGGTCTCGCCGGAGATCCACAACCTCCAAAGCCGCCCTTACTGCGGCGGCTTCGGCGATTACCGGGATTATTTCGACGCCGACGGCGTTTTCTGCTGTCAGGATATCCGCGCCCTCCACCCCGAGCTGTACGCGGGCCTCGCCGCTCAGGGGATCGAGTCCCTCCTCCAGTGCGCAATTCAGGACGACGGCCGCTTCCTCGGCTTCGTGGGGTTTGATGAGTGCCGCGCCAGCCGCCGCTGGACCCGGGAGCAGATCTCCTCCCTCTCCCTGGTCTCCAACGTGCTCTCCACCTTCCTGCTGAAGCAGCGACTCAAGGAGCGCCTGGCCCGTCTGGAGGGCCGTAGGCCCACCTGAAAGGGGCCGTTGCAGAATCGGCCGACAAAAAGCACGTCCCTGCGGTCCTGCCCGCAGGGACGTGCTTTTTTTGTATATTCCGCTTGATAGCAACCGATCCCTTCAAATTTCCCGGGAGATATGAGCCTTGATTTTCTGGAACGTCTCCTCCGATACGTCGTGCTCGATGCGGCAGGCGTCCTCCGCCGCCGTCTCCGGCGAGACGCCCAGGGCAATCAGCCATTTGGTCATGAGCGTGTGCCGCTCGTAGATGCGCTTGGCAATTTCGCTGCCCGCGTCGGTTAGATCGATAAGGCCGTCTTTGTCGGTGGTAATGTAGCCGCCCTCCCGGAGCAGGCTCATGGCGCGGCTGACGCTGGGCTTGGAGAACTCCATGCGGTGGACGATATCGATGGCCCGCACAGTCCCCTTCTCCTCCTTGAGCATGAGGATGGTCTCCAGATAGTTTTCCGCCGATTCCTGTATTTTCATGGTCTACCTCCGGCCGATTCATTTTGTCCTATTCTACCATAGCCAGGGCCGGAAGACAAGTCCAAGCGGCCCCGCCAAACCGTGTCCCCGCGCCGCAGGAGCCGCCCCTGCGGCCGCCCGTCCTCCTGTCCCGCTCAGGCTGGCAAAACCCTCTCCGAAGAGCAAGCCTCGCAGAGTTCCGTCGTCCGCAGGCGACGGAATAAAGTTAAGAGCCGTCATTCCCGGGGATATACGCCTCAGAAATGACAATTCCCATGACGGACGGGGCGACTATTTTTCAAAAAATAGAGCCCCGTCCGTCATGCAGCCTTCTGTCAAGGAAGCCCGGAGGGACTTTTTTGACAAGAGAGCGGGGCCGCCGGTAGGCTGCCCCGCTCTCTTGTCATTGCTCAACGCCCAACTGTCAGTCGTCAATCCCCAGCCTGTGCTCGAGATAGTCCTCCATATCCTCCAGCTTGTCGTCCACCTTGTCCAGGCTGTTCTCCAGGGCGCGGTACTGGCTCTTGGAGAGCTCGCCCTTCTTGTAGGAGTGCTCAATGGCGTCCTCCAGGTCATCGGTCTCGTCATCCAGGGCGTCTATTTTGTTGAAAATGGCCTTGTGCTGCTGCTTGTTGCTGTGTCCGTTGTTGGCCGGCTTGTATCCCTCCACGTCCTTCCACAGCTTGTCGGCCCGGCCGTCCAGGTCGCTGATCTTGGCCGCATATCGGTCGTAGACGGTCTTGTTCCCCTCATCGGGCTTGGGGTCGGGCTGCTCCTCCTCGCCCTGGAAAATCTTCTGCTCCAGGCTGGCGCGGGCGTCCTTCAGGCTCACGTCCACGTCCCCGGCCCGCTGGGAGAGTGCGTTGTACTCGGAATAGGTCAGGCGGCCCTGGCGCAGGTCGTCGTTGATGACGCCGTACCGGGCGGACACGTCCTTGGCGAGGGCGGAGAGCTTCTCATCCATGTCGAAATACTGCTTAATCCTGCCAGCGTAGTCTCCGGCCGCTTTCAGCTCTGCTATCTCGGTCTTGAGGGCGCTCATACGGCGCTCCAGATCCTTGAGGGCGGCGGCGGACTGCTCATAGGCGGTGCGGCGGTCGGAGTCGTCGGCGATGGTCTTCTTCTCCAGGGCGGCCTGGGCGTCCTTCAGCCGCACGTCCAGGCTGCCCGCCCGGGCGCTGAGGGTGTTGTAATCGTCGTAGCTCAGCCGCTGCTGGCGTAGGTCCTCGTTGATAATCTCGGCCCGCGCGGCCACGTCCCTGCTGTGCGCGGAGAGCTTCTCGGACAGCTCCTGGTACTGCTTCACCCGTCCGGCGTAGTCGGATGCGGGGGACAGGCTCTTGACGGCCTTCTCCAGCTCGGCGGTGCGGCTCTCCAGGGTCTTCAAGGCGCTGTCCGACTCCTGGTAGGCGGTGAGCCTGCCGGAGTCGTCGGCGATGGTCTTCTTCTCCAGGGCGGCCTGGGCGTCCTTCAGCCGCACGTCCACAGCCCCGGTCCGGTCCTGCATGGCGTTGAAGGCCTTGTAGTCGATGGCGCCGGAGCGGAAGTCCTCCTGGTTCTTCTCCACCAGGGCCTCCAGGCTGGAGCGGACAGATTCCAGCTTCACCATCTGGGCGGCGTACTGCTTGGCCCGCTCGGTGTAGGTGCCCGCCGCCTTCAGGCTTGTGATGTCCTGCTCGGCGGCGGTCATGGCCTTCTCCACCGCGCCGATGGTGGCGTACTGCTCCACGGTCTCCCAGGTCTTCTCCGTGAGGATGACGGTCTGGGTAGCGCTGTCCCACGCCACGTTCTGGCCCAGAATCTCACCCAGGGCGCGGACGGGCAGGTAGGTGGTGCCGTTGTAGCTGATGGGGTAGACGATGTTGCCCTTCTGGTCCAGCATGGTCCGGGCCTCGCCGTCTACCTGGACGGTCATGTCCGGCCGCAAGTCGGCGGTAATTTTCTGCACGGTGGTGGCGGCCACTGCGCCGACGGCCAGAGCGCCGGTGAGTGCCAGTGCGGTGACGGCGGTTCTCATGCGTTTCATATCAATACCTCCATTTTTATTCGGCGCGCCAGCGCCTGTTTGGGTAGCGGTTGATTCGTTTTGCCCTTTCACCACAATAACGGGCCGCGCGGCCTGTTTATTTCAGGTTGCTGAAAAATATTTCAGATTTTTCTCAGAAACTTTTTCAGTTTAGCTTCAAAACTATTTATTTTCTCTCTTCTTGACATTGACATTTCCGCTTTTTTCCTCTATCCTGTAAGGGAATAGCCAAGCCTGATTCCTTATTTTATATGTAGGAGGAAAATACCCATGAACGAGATCATCAGCACCACCGGCGCACCCGGCGCCATCGGCCCCTACTCCCAGGCTGTGAAGGCCGGCGGCTTTCTCTATGTCTCCGGTCAGCTCCCCCTCGATCCGGCCACCGGCGCCTTTGCCGGGGACGATATCGCCAGCCAGACCCGCCAGTCCCTCACCAACATCAAGGCCATCGTGGACGCCGCCGGCATGACCCTCACCGACGTGGTCCGCGTGGGCGTGTTCCTGAAGGATATGAACGACTTCGCCGCGATGAACGCCGTGTACGGCGAGTTCTTCACCGAGAACTGCCCCGCCCGCGCCGCCGTCGAGGTGGCCCGCCTGCCCAAGGACGCCCTCGTGGAGATTGAGTGCGTGGCCCACAAGGCCTGATGTTCGCTGCCCTGCAATCAAAGCGCGCACCCCTTCCGGCGGGTCGACGCGCATAAAAACAGCTAAGACGCTGTTTTTTACCGCGACAGGAAGGGACGGCGGGGAACTCCCCGCCCTGCTCCGTTCGGTGTGGGGCGGCCCCTCGGGGCCGCCGTTCTTTTTGTCCAAGGAGTGAATTAAAATGGATCAGCAGACCATGCAGGCCCTGCGCGACGCCATGTCCTCCGGCATGAGGGTGGCTACCGGCTGCACCGAGCCCGTGGCCATCGCCTTCGCCGGGGCCACCGCCTACGCGCAGACCTCCGGCGAAATCCGGCGCATCATCCTCCGGGCCTCGGCCAACATCATCAAGAACGCCTTTGTGGTGGGCATTCCCGGCACCGAGTTCACCGGCCCCAAGTACGCCGTCGCCATCGGCGCGGTCTGCGGCGACCCTGCCCGGGAGCTGGAGCTGCTGGAGAACCTGGACCCGGCGCTTGTGGCCAGGGCCGCAGCCCTGGTGGCCGCCGGGGACGTGGAGCTGGACCGGGCGGAATGCGAGGCCAAGCTCTATATTGAGGTGGAGCTTAAAACCGACGCCGATACCGTCCTGGTCCGGGTCATCGGCTCCCACACCCATGTGGACTCCATCGTCAAAAACGGCGAGACCGTCTACCAGAACAGCTGCCGGGCCGAGGGCGAGGACCACGGCTGCGCCCCCGCCTACCACCTGTCCGACGTATATGAGTTCTGTACCGCCGCCCCTCTGGAGGAGTTCGCCCTGGTCCGCCAGGCCATCGAACTCAACTCTGCCATCGCCCGTGAGGGCCTCGCGGGGGACTACGGTCTCCGTGTGGGCAGGACCCTGCGGGAGGACGTGGCGGCCGGCGCCAGCGCCAACGACACCACCAATTACGCCATGAGTCTGGCTGCTGCCGCCAGCGACGCACGTATGGCCGGGGTGGACCTGCCCGTCATGTCCAACTCCGGCTCGGGCAACCAGGGCATCGCCGCAACCCTTCCCGTCGTGGCCGTGTGGGAGCGTGTGGACGGCAAGGACGAGGAGCGGCTGCTGCGGGCCTGCGCCCTCTCCAACCTCATCACCATCTACATCAAGAGCAAGTTCGGCGTTCTCTCCGCCCTGTGCGGCGCGGTGGTGGCCTCCACCGGGGTGGCCAGCGCCGTGGTGTGGCTCAGGGGCGGCGGTCTACCCGAAATCGCCTGTGCCATCTCCAATGTGCTGGGCAATGTGGCCGGGATGCTCTGCGACGGGGCCAAGGCCTCCTGTGCGCTGAAAATCTCCACCTGCACCAACGCCGCCATGCTGGCCGCCACCCTGGCCATGCGCCGCCTGCGGGTGGCCTCCAACGAGGGCATTGTGGAGCTGCGGCCTGAGGACAGCATCGACAATTTCGCCCTTCTGGGCAACGAGGGCTCCGACGAGCTGGATAAACTCATTTTAGACATGATTATCCACAAGAAGGACCAGACCTGAGCAAGAAAGCAGCGAAGCAGGCGTAACATATGCCTGCTTCGCTGCTTTCTTTGCGGCTTCTTGCCCGTCTCTTTACAGAAACTTTTTGAGCTGCTGTATATTATCCTCTTCAAACTTCAGCAGCCGCTCCATAAGGTTTTTAATGCTCTTTTCCGCCCTGTCGTATTTCTTCAGATTTTTAACGGCGTTGATGACCCCCATGTTGCTGCCGATCATCATCATCTCCGCCACATGGGATGCGGACTTGTCCGCCAGGGTCTGCAGGTCAATCATCAGATAGGTTCTGATTTTTTCAAAGGCCGTCAGCCCCTTTTCATCGCATCCGTTCTCTTCCAGCAGCTTTTTTGCCTGCTCCTCCATGGAGCGGTACCCCTCCAGCTGGGCGTTCATATGGCGCTTGAAATCATCGTTGTCTATGATATCGTCCAGCTGATTTAACGTCACCGTGCCCATCTGAGCGTTCTGGTAGACAAAATTGAGCAGTTCGGTGTTACCGTTCATCGCGCTCACTTCCTTTCCGTCCCTAGTGTGTCCAGCGCTCGCGGCAATATTTTTGTCTTTGCGCAAAAAAGGGTTGACAGGAGCCCGTCCACATGGTAATATATCACTTGCGCTGAGCCCCCTGCGGTGAGTGCAAACAATATGCGCGAGTGGTGGAATTGGTAGACTCGCTGGCTTCAGGTGCCAGTGTTCGCAAGGACGTGCGGGTTCGACTCCCGCCTCGCGCACCATAAAAAAGGGCAGAAAAGATTTTATCTTTTCTGCCCTTTTTTGTGGATTTCGCCGTCATTGGGCGGCTTTACCCCTATTATTTGATCTGCTCGGGCCAAGTAAATTGGCCCGGCATCAAGATTTCTGTCCCTGGCAAAAATGCTTTTACACCGCACTCGCGTCGGATTTTTTCCGGCAGGAAGCGGACTGACGGGTGCGCCCGCAGTCATCAGGCGGCTCAGAAATCCGCTTCTTTGGATGCGCCGGTTTCCGTACAAATTACCCCGTGGAAGCCGTCGTTCACGGTTCCCACGGGGCCATCTTTATTCCTCTGTCAAAAGCTGCACCCACAGCATGCCCACGGGACTCTCCTGTGCCGCCCTGCGCAGTTGGTCGGCCAGAAGGCAGATAAACTGTCTGTTGGTCGGCCTCTGCTCCAGTGGGTGTCCCGCCAGGGCGCTTAAGGTCTCCTGCCCGCCGGACTCCCAAGCCCGTCGGATAGCCGTACGGATGTCGCGCTCCACGCAGTCCCCGGTGGTATTGTACCGCTGCGCAATCGCAGGGTAGATTGCCTTCGTCACCTGCACGTCGCCTCCGCCGTGCTGTATCACCAGCTCCACCGCCACGGACAGGTACCGGTATCCGCGGTACTGCGGGCCGACGCCCACATACCGGAGCATGTCATAGATGACGCTCACGGCTCCCCACCCCCAATAATCGCCATGAGGGCCTGGAAGTGCTTGATAGCAAGCTCCTGCTTCTCCGGGGTCAGTCTGCTGAACTGTTCCATTGTGTTTAGGATGGTGCGAATCTGCTGCGGAGTCTCCGTCCCTGCCGACAGCAAATCCAGCGGCGAAACGCCGAGGTGGGCGGCAATGGTGTCCACAGTGTCCAGCGTGGCGTTGGCCTTGCCCGCCTCAATCTCCTGCAGGGTGCTCCGGCTGATACCGATATCCAGGGAAAAGCCCTCCAGCGTCGCCTCCCTCGCCTGCCGCAAAACCTTCAGATTGTCGGACAGATTCTGCCTCAGCTCCATCTCCACACCTCCCACATGTAAACAATAGGGGGACAAGGCAAGGATTTCAAGATTTTATACCGGAAACATTTACCGACATATCGGAACGCAAAAACTACATTCGCTCTCCCGCCTCCTGCCGCCGAACATTCAAACCTGCAGTTCATCCGCTGAGTCTCCTCTCTATATTTGTCCTCAGCGTTTTAACGTTTGGGCGGCGCGGCGCGGTACAGGCCCCGGGAGAATCAGGGCGGCGCTATCATACATTCCCTTTTTTATCATACAGTTTACCATCAACGCTGATGGGGGCTGGTACCGTGAACGACGATATTCTCAATGAAAAGCTCAGGGAACTGCGCAGATTGAAGCGCGCTGCCGACGAACTGCACGACGGCATTACCGCGCTGGAGGACGAGATTAAAGCGGAGCTGACCCGCCGGGAGGTGGATGAGATTACCACGAAGGACTACCGTGTATCCTGGAAATCCGTCGTCTCCACCCGGCTCGACACAAAGGCGCTCAAGGAGGAGCGCCCTGAAATCTACGAGCGTTACGCGAAGGACTCGGTATCAAAGCGGTTTGTGGTGACTTAGAATCTCCGTTACAATGCAGGAAGGCGGCAGACCCTTGGGGGGCCTGCCGCCTTCCTGCGCAATTAAGCCTGTCCAACCGGCCAGTGCAATTTATCATGAATCTGCCGGACGCAGAACTTGGCTCTTCTTTCAGGGCGAGAAATGTGTTAAAATGGCTATTATTTGGGGAGGTGACGGCATGATCGGGACGATCCGCAAAGCGCTGTACGCCATAGAGAACAATACGGTGCTCAGCGCGATTAAAAAGGGGTTTCTGCTTGTCATCCCCGTGGTGCTGACCGGCTCCTTCGCGCTGCTGCTGCTGAATTTCCCGGCGGCGGCGTATCAGGATTTTCTCGCCGCCTTCGGCGGCGGTATTTTGGTGTCCTTTCTCAACTTCATTATTGACTCCACCACCGGCTTTTTGTCCCTCTATCTCGTGCTGGCCATCAGCTATTTCTACTCGGACGCACTGGCCGGAGAGAATTTCACTCTGCGGATTGTATCCATGGTGGCCGCCTGCGCCTGCTTTATCGCCTCCTTCGGCGGGGAGGGCGGGTCGCTCACGCTGTCCTGTTTCGGGACCACCGGCGTATTTACCGCAATGGTCTGTTCCGTGCTGGCAACCCGGCTGTTTTTTGCCCTCGATCTGGGGGCCTTTCGCAGATACCGCTCCTACAGCGCGGGAAACGACATCCATTTCCGCAGCAGCATGTCGGCCATCCTGCCGGTTGCGGTTTGCATCGTCGTGTTCGCCGTGGGGAATCTTCTGCTGCAGAAGCTTTTCCACGTGGGGAATCTCAACGATCTGATCAGCGGCCTTCTCTTCCGGGCTTTCGGCGGGCTGCGGCAGGAGCCGGGAAACGGCGTGGTATTTCTGCTGCTGCTGGATCTCCTCTGGGTATTCGGCATCCACGGCGGCAACGCGCTGGACCCGGTGGCGCAGACGGTGTTTGCCGACGGCGCTTCGGCCGGCGTCATCAGCAAGTCCTTTTTGGACAATTTCGCCGTGCTGGGCGGAAGCGGGGCCACCCTCTGCCTGGTGCTGGCGCTGCTTATCGTCTCCCGGCAGAAGGGAAGCCGCCAGCTCGCCTACTCCGCCGCGCCCCTGGCCCTCTTCAACATCAACGAGATTCTGGTGTTCGGCCTGCCCGTGGTGTTAAACCCCGTCCTGGCCGTCCCCTTTATCCTGACGCCCATCGTCTCCATGCTGGTGTCCTACGCAGCCGTGATATCCGGCTGGATGCCGGCCGTGCAGGCGACGGTCAACTGGACGACCCCCGTATTTTTCAGCGGCTATCTGGCCACCGGCTCCTGGAAGGGAAGCGCGGTGCAATTGGTGACGGTGGCGCTGGGCACGCTGATTTATCTCCCCTTCGTCCGCCTGTCCGAGCACATCCAGGAGGGGCGGGAGGACTATTTAATCCATGAGCTGACGGCCCACTTCCGGGACCAGGAGCAGTCCGGCGGGCGGCCGCGGTATCTGGAGCGCAACGGCAGTCTGGGCATCATCGCCAAGGGGATTGTCAGCCAGCTGCGCACCGACGTGCGTGCGGACGCCATTCCGGTGTTCTACCAGCCCCAGGTTGACGCCGACGGCAGGGTGGTGGGCGCCGAGGCCCTGCTGCGCTGGGAATTCGGCGGCAGCCGGCTGTACCCGCCCCTGGTCGTGGCCCTGGCCCAGGAGGACGGCTGCTTTCAGGATCTGACCTGGTCCATTCTCAACACAGTCTGCCGGGATATCCCCGCACTGCGCCGGCAGTTTGGGGACCATATTCACGTGTCCATGAACATCGTGGCCGATCAGCTGGACAATCAGACGTTCACCGAGCGCGTGATTCATCTGTCGGAGGAGTTGGGCGTGTGCCAAAACCTGGTGCTGGAGGTCACCGAGGAGACCTCCCTCGCCAATCTGCCCAATATCACGGCCAATATCGAGCGGTTCGGCGCGTGCGGCATCGTGCTCGCCATCGACGATTTCAGTATGGGGCAGACCTCCCTCAACTATCTGCGCAACAACCGCTTCCGCTATGTCAAGCTCGACGGGGGCCTGGTCCTCCAGGTGCTGGAGAACAGCCGCTCCCGTGAGATTATCGGCTCCATCACCGCCCTGGGAAACAGCCTGGGGTTTCAGGTCATCGCGGAATTCGTGGAGAGCGTGGCCATCCGGGACGCGCTGCTGGAGCTGGGATGCACCATGTTCCAGGGGTATCTGTACAGCCCCGCCGTCCCCCTGGCGGAGCTGCTGAGCTTTGCGCTGCCGGCGGTGTTGGCGGATGAAGGCGAAGGACCAAACCGTCCGCCCCCGGCCCCAGGCATATAGATTTAAAAATGGAGGCGGCGTCCAAGACGCCGCCTCCATCTTTGCGTGCCGCCAATTCCATGTATGTCCGCGAAATACGGCCCGTCACATTACAGTGTTTCCACCCAAATACGCTTTACTATTGTGACAGGCGACTAAATTTGTGCCTAAAGATATAAAAAAGCATGGACATAGTGTACATATAGAGAAGCCGGGCGGCGCCCGGAATCGGTATAATGGAGACAACGGCAACTGGAACAGTACGCTGTAACTAGAATTGGAAAGGAAGGATTTTGCATGACCAGGCCAAAATCAAGGCTTCAAAAATCGCTGGCGCTGCTTCTCACCCTGTGCATGGTGCTCTCCCTTCTGCCGGCGGCGGCAGCGGAGGAGCCCCCTCCGGCGGAGGAGCCCGCCAAAATTGAGGACACGGATACCGATGCGGTCACATGGGGCGAGGGCTGGCACGAATACACCGACGCGGAGGGTCAGACCACCCACTACAGCAATACCGAGGGCTCCGCCGTGACGGTCCGCTTCACCGGGACCGGCATCGCCGTCTACGGGAAAAAGGCCTTCAACGGCCCCATCCTGAAGGCCGTCATTGACGACGGCGAGAGCGCCGACGTGGATTTCTACGGCGACAGCGCTCTGGGCAACGAGCAGGAGGCTTGGAAGGTCAGCGGCCTTGGGAAGGGTGAGCACACCCTGGTGCTCACCATCTCCAATGAGGTTAATGAAAACGCCAAGCCCTCCGAGAGGGATGAGTACCAGACCGAGATTAATTACTTCCTGGTGAGCGGCGAGGAGGCCCCCACCGAGCCGGAGGAGCCGGAAGTCCCCGAGACGCCCGACGTGGGCATTGCCGACGGCGCCATCCACGACGATTGGACACAGGACCCCGCCACCGTCAAGGGCGAGGGCGCGGTCAACGAGCTGCGGGACGGCAAGCGATACCTGAAGGCGGGAACCGGCAACAGGAACGGCGAGACCGATACGGTGAACAATCCCTATCCCGCCGTCTTCCTTGACAAAACCCTGTCCGACGCGCTGGCGGGGGAGGATGTGAACGCACCCCACTTCCTGGAGTTTACTCTGGAGCGGGTCAGCGAGCATACGAATAATTATACCCAGTTCGGTGTCTACCTCAACTATAAAGACCCCGGCAACGCCTTCTTTATCGGCTGCGACGCGGGCGGCTGGTTCTGGCAGACCCTCTCAGGCGGCGACGGCGCCTGGTACCAGGGCGGCCGGGTGGCCCTGCCCGCCGTGGGTGAGCCGGTTACCGTCCGCCTGGAGTGGACCGGGACCTCCCTGACCAAGGCCACCGCCAACGGCCAGGACCTCTTCCCCGGGCTGCCCCTTGACTTCTCCGCCAGCGGCGGCAACAGCAGCAACGCCGGCACCGTGGGCTTCAAGGTCGGCCGCTGGAACGATAAGTCGACTGAAATTTTGGTCAGTGGCGTCACCTACACCGGTCAGGCGAAAATAGAGGGCTACGTCGTCAGCGGCACCGTGACCGACGCCAAGGACGGCGCCCCCATCGAGGGGGCCGCCGTGACCATCGCCGGAAAGACGGTATTCACCGACAGCGACGGCAACTACTCCTTCGACAGCGGCAACAAAATTGCCGACGGCGCCTATACAGCCACCGTCTCCAAGGAGGGCTATGCCGACGGCAAGCTCAACATCACCGTGGACGGCGCGGCCCTGGAGGGACAGGACGCGGCCCTCTCCAGGCTTCCCACCGTCAGCGGCACCGTAACCGGCGAGGGCGGCGCGCCTTTGAAGGACGCTTTGGTCGAGCTGGGCGGCAGGCAGGCCGTCACCGGCGCGGACGGTCGATATACCATCGCCGGCGTGGCGGCTGGGACGTACACCCTGACCATCTCTGCCGATGGCTATATCAGCGCCGAAAGGCAGATAACTGTGGCAGAGGACGACCTTACAGGCATAAGCGTTCAGCTGCCGAAGCTGGAAATCAAAACCGCGACCCTCTCCACCGACGGCATGGACGTGCTGGTGGACACGGCGTTCCCCCGGGTCATCCAGTACACCATGAAGGGCGGCAGCGCGGGCAAGGTGTTCTACGGGCAGACCGCCGTGCTGGACACCCTGCGCATCAACGGCGTGGACGTTAAGCCCGCCGTGAGTGCCCAGGCAAGCGAGACGGAAGCTGCAATCACCTATACCATGGCCGTAAAGGACGCGGCCAGCCGCATCGACGCCGTCATTACCGCCGAGATTACGGCGGCGGGCAACACCCTGGAGTTCCACATCACCGATGTGGAATACGCCGACCCCGCCGCGCGGACGGAGTACCCTATTGAGAGCATTGAGATCCCCGACCACAGCCTCATCTCCGTGCGCAGCACCCAGCCGGGCGCGGACCTGGCGGCGGCCCGCCTGGGCGTCAGCACCATCAAGAGCGGGGACTACTTCCGCGCGGTGGATGACAGTCTGAACGTGGACAGCCTGAACGATCAGCGCTATATGTACGTCTTCCTCTCCAACGACGAGCTGAGCGCCGGCATCTCCGGCAACTCCGATATCGGTACGGGCGGCGCGGCCAAGGACAACCACCGCATCACCCTCTCCGCCCGGGACAGCGGCGCCTACAAGAGCGTGGGCGCGGGCAGCTCCCTGTGGTACTACGACCGCAAAATCAGCAGCAGCGACCCCCACGAGGCGGGCAACGCCAACCTCACCGCCGAGGAGAAGGTGGTGGGCATCCGCGAGGGCGTGGACGAGATGCCCTATGTCAAGGTGGTCATCACCGGGGATGAAAACGGCGATGGCGCCGTGGACTGGCAGGACGGCGCCATCGCCGCCCGGGAGAACGAGATCATCCATATCCCGGCCTACAGCGACAGCATCCCCGATCTGGTGAGCACCCGTATCTCCATGAACTTCCAGAGTGAGGCGGCCAACCCTTTCCTCACCGCCCTGGATAACGTGAAGCGGGTCTCCCTCCACTCCGACGGCCTGGGCCAGTCCATCCTCCTTAAGGGCTACGCCAACGAGGGACACGACTCCGGCCACCCGGACTACTACGACATCGGCCGCCGCATGGGCGGGGCCGAGGACATGATGACCATGCTGGTGGAGGGCCGGAAGTACGGCGCGGAATTCGGCATCCATGTGAACGCCAGCGAATTTTACCCCGAGGCCAAATCCTTCAATGAGGACATGGTCAGCAGAGACGGCAGCGGCGGCCTGGATTACCGCTGGAACTGGCTGGATCAGGGTATCGGCATCAATGGCGTCTACGACCTGGCCTCCGGCAACCGTATGGAGCGCTGGGACAAGCTCTATGCGCAGGTGGCCGACGAGCTGGACTACGTCTACGTGGATGTCTGGGGCAACTACACCTCCGGCGCTGAGGACGCCTGGCAGACCCGGAAGCTCTCCAATGAGATTATCAGCCACGACTGGCGCATCGTCCACGAGTGGGGCAGCGCCAACGACTGGGATTCCACCTTCCAGCACTGGGTCAGCGACTTTACCTACGGGGAAAACGACCAGAAGGGTCAGCTCAACAGCGCCATCATGCGCTTCATGCTCAACAGCCACAAGGACTCCTTCGTGCCCGACTTCCCCACCTACGGCGGCGCTGCCAACGCCCCCCTGCTGGGCGGCCCGGTGATGCAGGGCTTTGAGGGGTGGCAGGGCGATGTGGAGTACGATCTCTTTATCGACACGCTGTACAACCAGATGCTCCCCACCAAGTTCCTCCAGCACTACGACATTATGAAGTGGGTGGACAACGACGAGGCCGTGACCATCCCCTACGGCGTTAAGCACAGCACGTTCAGTGAGTCCACCACCTCCCAGTGGACCCCGGAGGTACAGATCACCCTCCAGAGCCAGGACCGGAAGGACACCGTGGTGGTAACCCGGGGGTCCGACGGAGAGATTAACGACACCTACGCCTACGGGACCGCCGCGGAGCGCTTGGAGTACCGCTCCCGCAACATTACCCTCAACGGCCGGGTCGTCCTCACAGGCGCGTCCAACCCCGGCGACTTCACCGGCAACGCGCCCGCCGGCAACCTGAAATACCTGCTTCCCTGGTACTGGAAGACCGCCGGCGATACCAGGGACGGCGAAGGCGGAAAGCTCTACCACTACAACGTAAAGGGCGGCGAGAGCACCTGGCAGCTCCCGGAGGGCTGGGATACTCTGTCCACCGTGAAGGTCTACAAGCTCACCGACCAGGGCCGCACCGGGGAGCAGACCGTGGCCGTGGCGGACGGCTGGATTACCCTGGAAAACATCGAGGCCGAGACACCCTATGTGGTGGTTAAGGGCGAGAACGGCGCCGCCGCCCCCGCCGTGGAGTGGAGCACCGGTATGCACCTGAAGGACGTGTCCTTCAACGGCGCGCTCACCGACAGCTGGACCGTGGACGGCGGCGGCGCCGCTGAAGTTGTGTATACCAACCACGAGATTCCCATGCTGAAGATGGACGGCCAGGTCTCCGTCAGCCAGGTCATGACCGGCCTGAAGGCCGGCCAGAGATACGCCGTATACGTGGGCGTGGACAACCGCAGCGAAGCCAGGGCCGTCATGACGGTTTCCGACAGCGAGGGCAATGTGCTCTCCTCCAATTACACCCTGCGCTCCATCGCCCGCAACTACGTCGGCAGCTACGTCCACCGCAACGCGCACCCCACGGAGGACGGCGCCAGCTACTTCCAGAATATGTACGTGTTCTTTACCGCCCCAGAGAGCGGCGATCTGACCCTGACCCTGAGCCGGGAGGACGGCGAGGGCAGCACCTATTTCGACGACGTGCGGGTGGTGGAGAACGAGTCCGACCACTACACCTACGATGCCGACGGCAGCTTCGTCTCCTTCACCCAGGACTTTGAGCATGTGGCCCAGGGTCTCTTCCCCTTCGTGGTGGGTCCCGCCCAGGGCGACACCGACGGGCGCACCCACCTCTCCGAGCTCCACGCCCCCTACACCCAGGCCGGCTGGGACGTGAAGAAGGTCAGCGACGTTCTGGGCGGCGACTGGTCCGTCAAAATCAACGGCCTGACGCAGCTGAACAGCGTGGTCTACTACACCATCCCCCAGAATTTCCATTTTGAGCCCGGCGTGACCTACACCGTCTCCTTCGACTACCAGATGGGCTCCGAGGGTACATACGACGTGGTCTACGGCAGCGGCGTCTACAGCGGAGACGTGACTGCCGTCCCCCTGAGCAAGGCGCAGGGCACAACGGCCAAGTGCACCTTCACCCTCATCGGCGACGAGTCCGGCCAGACCTGGTTCGGCATCCGCTCCACCAGTGGGAAACCCCAGTATCCGGAGGGCTTCGGCCCGGACATAGAGAAGGACCCCTGGGCGAGTGAGAAAAACTTCGGCGGCTACAAGGATTTCATCCTGGACAACCTGAGCATCTCCGTGAGTGAAACCCAAAAGAGCACTCTGAACCAGCTCATCCTGCGGGGTGACGGCATGCGGCAGGCCGACTACTCCGGCGACTGGGCCGCCTTCCAGTCCGCCCTGGCTGCGGCCAAGACGGTTATGGCGAATCAGGACGCCGCCCAGGCTGAGGTGGATCAGGCCGCAAGCGCCCTCAGCGCCGCCATCCTGGCCCTGACGAGGCTGGAGACCAATCTCACTGGCACCGTGACCGGCGCCGGCGGCGTCCCCGTGGCCGGGGCCCGCGTCATTCTGGAGGACGGCAGCTTCAACCCCACCGGCGCGTCCTCCGTCACGGACGAGCATGGCCGGTACGAGTTCACCTGGCTGACTGCCGACGCATACCAGGTGAAAATCGTCGCAGACGGCTACGATGTCGCCACCGCGGACGCGGGCACGCTGACCGCCGGGGAGAGCAATACCACAGACGCCGTGCTCTCCGTCCAGGCCCCCGCCGCCTATGCCAACACCTTTGATACCGGCGATACTTCCATGATGGAACCGATGGCGGGCAACGCCGGCGGCGGCAGGGACGAAACCGTGGAAGCCGTGGAGCACGGCGGCAGCGGCGCGCTGAAGGTGACCTACAACAACCACGAACGCAACACCGTGGTGGACAACAGCCTCCGAATGAAAAACGGTACCGTGGAGGTGGACGTCACCCCGCTGGTCAGCGGCGTGCGCTTTGGCATCACCCTGCGCGGCCAGGATCTGAATAACCGCATCTACGTCGGCCCCTTCGACAATGCCGGCCGCTGGGGCTGGAACTGCTTCGTAAACGGCAAGGAAGCCTGGAGCAGCGAAATCGCCGGGCCCGGCCTGTACGCCAACGTGACCCGCCGCGTCAAGGTCACGTTGGATGAGAACACCCTCTCCCTCTGGGTGGACGGCGTTCTGCTGATGGATGAGGTTACCATCCGCAGCAATCCCACCTCCGAGGGGTATGTGGGCCTCAATGCGGGCCGCAACTCCGGCACCCAATTTATTTACGACAATCTCCGCATCACCCCGGCGGATGAGCCCCGGGCCGGTACCCATGCCGTTACCGGCAAGGTGCTCAACAGTTCGGGCGCAGGCGTATCCGGCGCACAGGTCACGGTCCTCTCCGGTGAGAACGCCGTAACCCGCACCGCCGCGGGGGCGGACGGCGCCTTTACCACCCTGCCGCTGCCTGACGGGGAGTATACCCTGCGCATCACCGCGCCCAACTATCTTGCGCATTCCGTGAAGGCTGTGGTCTCCGGCGCCCAGCTTACCCTGGACGACGTGACGCTGCGCTTTGACCGCGGCGCGCTGGACAGCCTGTACGACCAGTACCGGGACCTGCCCCAGGAGGGCTACGCCGTGGAGAGCTGGCAGGCGCTGCAGGACGCGCTGGCAGGCGCCAAGGCGGCGCTGGACAAGGGTGGGGCCGCTGCGGACGGCGAGCTGCTCACCGCCTACGAGGCCCTCGCCAAAGCGGCGGCGGCGCTCACCGCCGATACCCCTGACAAAAACGGCCTGCGGGTGCTGTACGAGACCTTCCGAAATGCAGTGGACCAGGGGTACACCGCCGAGAGCTGGGCGGCGTTCCAGGCGGCCCTGACCGACGCCGCCGCCGTGCTGAACGACAAGAGCGCCACCCAGGAGCGGGTGGACGCGGCCCGCGACGCCCTCCAGAGCGCCTACGACGGCCTGACCTTCCCCTTCTCCGGCCCGGCCCCCGCCACAACCACAAGGACGGAAAAGAACCCGGACGGCTCCGTCACCACCACCGTGACCAACCGGCGGACCGGAACCGTCACCGTAATCACCAAATGGCCCGACGGGAAGACCGTGGAGACCGTAATCACCCGCACGGGCGGCAAAACCATCGCAGCAAAAGGCCCGGACGGCGGCGACATCGCCCGGCTGGAGCTCCCCGCCGAAGTCCCCGTCCCCGAAACCTCCTTCACCGATGTGGCGGAGGACAACTGGGCGAAGAGCTCCGTGGACTTCGTCGCGGGCATGGGGCTGTTTAACGGCACGCCCGGCGGCGCGTTCGACGGCCTGCTGCCTATGACCCGCGGGATGCTGGCCTGCGTGCTCCACCGCCTCTCCGGCGAGCTCCCCGGAGGCGGACACGACTTTGAGGACGTGGCCGACGGCGTCTGGTACGCCCCGGCCGTGAGCTGGGCCGCCAGCGCCGGCATCGTGACCGGCGTGGACGCGGTCCGCTTCGGGCCTGAGCAGTCCATCACACGGGAAACCCTGGCGGTGATGCTGTACCGCTATGCCGGAATGCTGGGCATGGAGACCTCGGCGGACCTCTCCCTGCTGGACGGCTTCTCCGACGGCGGCGAGGCCAGCGCCTGGGCCCAGGACGCCATGGCCTGGGCGGTCAGGACCGGTATTCTGTCCGGGAAGAACGGCGAGAGCCTCGACCCCGCCGGGGCCGCTACCCGCTACGAAGTCGCCGCCATGCTGGAGCGCTTCGTGAAGCTGCTGTAAGGTCACTGCAGAGAGAATGCCCCCGCTGTCCGCATTGGACAGCGGGGGCATTCCCCTGTGCCGGGCGTCCGTCTCCCGTCTGCAGGGCGCGGCATCCCCGGCGTGCCGCTGGGTCCCATTATCAATTCCTCCGCAGAGTTCCGCTGCCCATGACGGATAGGGCTACTTTTTCCTATGAAATAGAGCCCCAGCCGTCATGCAGCCTTCTGTCAAAGAAGCCCCGTGGGACATCTTTGACAGAAGGAGAAGAGGGCGGCCTGAATAGGCCGCCCTCTTCTCCGCTTTATTTACGAGCACCGCGCCAGCCCCGCCGCCTCCAGCCTGTCCTGCAGCAAATCCAGCGGGATTTTACCGGGCAGGAGACGCTCCCGCGCGCATATCGCGGCGATAATGCCGACGGAGACGCCCATTTTGACGCAGACGGCGGGGTCCCGATAGACGGCATAGGCCTCATGGGTGCCGGAGATGTTCTCCCCCGCCAGCAGCAGGCCGTCGATCTCCGCCGGGATAAAACACCCCAGCGGTATCATATAGTCCCCCTTCACGGCCCAATCCTCAAATATCCGCTTTGTGCGGATATCCCGTTCCGTCAGGGTATAGGCGCCCCTGAAGTGCCTGACCTCCCGCGGGCCGTATGGCGGGGCAGGCCCTGCGGACTCCCCGTGCGCCTCAATAAACTCCGCGCCGGCGCAGGCGGCAGTCGTCCCCTGAGGCGTGCAGTCGATGGTCACCCCGGCAAGAACCGCCTGGAGCGCCCCCTGCCGCCGGACGACGACGCCCCGCACCAGCCGGCCATGCATCACCGGCGCACAGACGGCGGCGTCCGGCAGGCGCGCGATGCCCGCACATTCCGGTCCGTCCGGGGCGGAAGCGCCGCCGGCGTGCTCCAGCAGCAGCGTTTCAGCGCCCTCCGCGGCCGCCGCAGCCGCAGCGGCGGCTCCCGCGGGGCCTGCGCCCAGGACCAGCACATCCACCTTCCTGAGGATGGGGAGGTCCTGACCCAGCTCTCTGATAAATTCCAAATCCGTAACCTCCCGCAATATTGGCTCAGATCCCGTACCAGACGATCTGATTTGGTTCAAGGCAGAGGGTGAATGCGGAGCCGTCGCCCCGGTAGACGGTGGTGGACTGGCTCTCGTAGGTGTTGTTCACCACGCAGAACTTTCCGTTCTCCACAAAGGCGTGGACCTCCACATTGAAGTTGTCGGAGTACCA
>NZ_JACOPQ010000010.1 GCF_014287675.1 Lawsonibacter faecis
TCCACAACGCCGGGCCTGGAGGCGACGAAGAAGGGCTGCCTGGTGGTGGAGGACGACGGCGTGACGACGACCCGCGAGGGCGTGTTCGCCGGCGGCGACGCGGTGACCGGCGCGGCCACTGTGATCCTCGCCATGGGCGCGGGCAAGAAGGCCGCCGAGCAGATTCACGCCTACATCGCCGGAAAATAAACCGATAACGACGCGGCCCGACACTGGCGGGCCGCGTTTTTTTCCAGTTGACACAGGAATTGACCCATGGTATGATAGGCCCAGCTTAGAACAAAGGGTGGTTTTTTTGTTAATTGAGTCTGTTCGGACGATGCACAACTAAATGTTGTACCGGGTCGGGAAAAGGGCGGAGTGACTCCGTCTGTTTTGCCGTACCCGCATCTGCCTGAACAGACTGCTGATACGGCCATTCCTGTGAGATACGGAGGGCGCGGCGGGTTTGTCCCGCCGCGTCTTTTTCTGTTTCATCGGAGCCGAATTGCGACAGTGCGCCCACGGGAGCAGTCTGTCCTCTCAGCCGGAGAGGGCAGGTGCGGCCGTGGGCGTTTTTGACTGTTTTTTTACTTGCAAGGAGGCATTGATCCCTATGAATCAGATTGAAATAACACTTGAATACAATCAAATCAAAGATATGCTCTGCGAATACGCCGTCTCCCCGGCGGCCAGGCGGGAGCTCGCGGCTCTGGAACCCAGCCTCAATGAGCGGGAGTGCCGGAGCAGACTGGCGGAGACCACCGAGGCCCGGCGGATTCTGGACGAATGCGGAAGCCCGCCCCTCTCCGCCATGACGGATATGGAGGAGGCGATCTCCCTCTGTGAAAAGGAGGGGATGCTTTCGGCGGAACAGCTGGAGCACATCGCCCGTTTTCTCAACGCCTGCCGGAAGCTGAAAAGCTATCTGAAAAAGACGGAGGCTGACCGGGGCGGCGTGGCGGGCTACGGACAGTCCATCTGGGAGCTGACCGAGCTGAAGGAGGAGATCGACCAGGCGGTGCAGGGCGGCCAGGTCCTCAGCAGCGCCAGTCCCGCCCTGCGGGACATCCGCCGGAAAATTGAACATCAGAGCGGCCAGATCAAGCGGAAGCTGGACGAGCTGCTGCGGGGGAAAAGGAGCTGCTTTTCCGAGAACGGCGTCTCCATCCGCAATGGCCGGTACGTCCTGCCGGTTCGGAAGGAGTACAAGCACCAGGTCTCCGGTTCGGTGGTGGACATCAGCGGCAGCGGCGCTACCTATTTCATTGAGCCCTCGGCTGTGTCCCGCCTTCAGGATGAGATCAACACCCTGAAAATCGAGGAGGACAACGAGATCCGCAAGGTCCTCTACACCCTTACCGCCCTGGTGGACGAGTGCATGGGGCAGATAAAAATCAATATGGAGGCCATGACCGCCCTGGACGTGGTCTTCGCCAAGGCGCGGCTCAGCGCCGGGATGGGGGCGGTGCCCGCCGAGCTCGAGGCGGGCCGGACCATTGAGATCCGAAAGGGACGGCATCCCCTGCTGCGGCGGGAGGAGTGCGTACCCCTGGACTTTACGCTGGGGGGGCGGACCAGAGGCGTGGTCATCACCGGCCCCAACACAGGCGGGAAGACAGTGGCGCTCAAGACGGTGGGACTGCTGTCCATGATGGCCCAGAGCGGGCTCCACGTCCCGGCGGAGGGGGCGAGATTCCCCCTGCGGGATCAGGTGCTCTGCGACATCGGGGACGGGCAGAGCATTACGGAAAACCTCTCCACCTTCTCCTCCCACATCACCAACGTCATTGATATCCTGTCCCGGGCAAGCCGGGACAGTCTGGTCCTGCTGGACGAGCTGGGCTCCGGCACCGATCCGGCGGAGGGGATGGGAATCGCCGTCGCTATTCTGGAGGAGCTGCGGCGGAAGGGCTGCCTCTTCGTCGCCACCACCCACTATCCCGAGGTGAAGGAGTACGCGGCCAAAGCTGCGGGGCTCCAGAACGCCCGGATGGCATTCGACCGGGAGAGCCTGAAGCCCCTGTACCGGCTGGAGCAGGGGGAAGCGGGTGAGAGCTGCGCGCTCTACATCGCCCGGCGGCTGGGCTTTCCGGAGGAGATGCTGGAGCGGGCCGCCCGGGCGGCTTACGGCGGCTGGGAGACAGAACAGCTGACGGAGGAGGTCTTCTTTGAAGACGAGCGCGCCGCCGCTCCGTCGCAGCTCCGGCGGGAGGCCCCGGTCCGGCAGCGGGAGGCGGCGGCGGACTACGCCATCGGAGACAGCGTGACGGTGGGCCCGGAGGGGAAGCTGGGACTGGTCTTCCGCGGCGCGGACGCAAAGGGGATGGTGGGCGTACAGATTCAGGGCGTGAAGAGCCTTGTCAACCACAAACGCCTGACATTAAAAACCCCCGCCAGTGAGCTCTATCCCCCGGATTACGACTTCTCCATTCTCTTCGACAGCGTGGAAAACCGCAAGGCCCGCCACCAGATGGAGCGGCGCTTTACGCCGGGGCTGACCATCCAAGTGGAGGAGCTGTAGGAGAAGAGGAGACGCGGAAAGGCCGGTACGGGCCGCAGGGCGGATGGGGGGCCTCCGCCCTGCCTGTGCGATTTCCATTTGCCGGGCGCAGCCTTGATTCCATGGAAGACCCAAAGGGCGCCCCGTCTTGATTGACGGGGCGCCCTTTGGGTCTTCCTATTACCAGTTAAAGAGACCGCCGGAGGTGCGGTTATCCAGGACCTCCATGGCGCCCAGGAGCATCTCGGCCGCGTCGCCGCGGGTGAGCTGGGCGGAGAGGCCCAGCGCGCCGGTGCTGTCGGTACGGAGTACGCCGCAGGTCTCCAGGTTGGCGGCGGACTGGACCGCCCAGACGGGGGCCAGCTCGGTGTCGGCATACATGGTCTCGGACACGTCGGAGATCTGGAGGGCGCGGTCCAGCAGGACGGTGGCCTCCGCGCGGGTGATGGTGTTCTCGCTGTTGAAGACGATGCGCCCGTCGGCGTCGGCCGCGCCCTGGATGACACCGGACTTGAGGGCGGAGGCCGCATAGGGCTTGGCCCAGGTGGGGATGGCCACATCGTCGGCAAAGCCGGTGGTGGTCACGTCGGAAAGGGCGTCCATCCCCACGGTCTTCATGGCCATGGCCACGAACTCACTGCGGCTGACGGGGGCGTCGGGATTGAAGAAATACTGGCCGCCCATGCACTCGCCCACGAAGATACCCTCCTCCGCCAGACGGATGGCGGCCTTGTAGGAGGGGACGCCCGCCATGTCGGCATAGGTGACCTTGGTGGAGGACTTGTCGATCTTGATTTTTACGGTGGCGGGGGCGGAGGTGTTGCCCACCGCGTCCACGGCCACGTAGGTGAAGGAGTCCTTGCCGGTCTTGTTCTCGTAGGGGGTGTACACGAACTCGTTGGAGCCGTCCTCGGGCATGGTTACGGCGCCCCGGGCGGGCTTCTGGACCAGCTGGAAGGTGAGAAGGTCGCCCTCAGGGTCGGTGGCTGCGAACTGGGCGGTGATGGCGACATTCTTGTAGGTGCACAGGTCCAGGTTCTCCGCAATGGGCGCGCTGTTCTCGGCAGCCAGCAGGTAGATGCCCACGCTGACGGACTCGCCGGAGGCGCCGTCGGCGAAGACGGGGGTGAAGGCGAAAGCGGTGCTGGCCACCGTGGGGACGGCCAGAGGCTGGAAGCGCAGGCCGGAGACCGCGCTCATGGCCACCACGTCACCCACAGCCAGATCCTGGCCGGCCAGAGTCAGCGCTCCGGCGTTCCGGTCGGGAAGCTGGGCGATGACGATGGAGTCCAGAGCGGCGCTGCCCGTGGTCACAAAGTCGTCGGCGGAGAAAGCGATGGCGGAAGTGCTCAGGCCGTTTTTGGAGAAAGCGGCGACGGTGGGAGCCGTCTCGTCCTTACTGCCGAAGAAGAGGGCGGAGGCGGGCAGGGTAAAGGTCAGTGCCAGGGCGGTCAGGACCACCAGGGGGAGGGAACGGCGCAGAAAATCACGGTGTTTCAAGAGAATAACCTCCTTAATTGGATGCCTGTCAATTGACGGGGAAATTGGATGTAAGCATAGTCTTTGCCAATGGAAAGAGATTATTCCTTTGAAAAAGACCGTGCGCACAATTTTGTGCGCACGGTCTCAGCAGCGCTTCTTTGACAGAAAGCCGCATGGCGGATGGGGTCGATGTCTTGGGAAAAGCTGCCCCATCCGCCATGAAAAGTGTCGTTTTCAGGCGCATGTCCCTGGGCGGCATTTTTGCGTGGGAATCCGCCCTTTTCGTGGAGGAACGGATTGCCGCGCCAGCATGTGTGCCGGCGCGGCAATGAATGCTTGACGAGTTGCGTCCATTTTGCAGCGGGCTCTTTTTTACAATTTGCTTCTGTCCCTGAGCCAGCTTGGCAGGGAGCGCATTTTGATGCTGGAGACGATGCCCATGGCGGCGAACATGGTGACGATGGAGGAGCCGCCGTAGCTGATGAAGGGGAGCGTCAGACCCACCACGGGGAAGATGTAGAGGCACATCCCCACGTTTACGGCAATTTGAATCAGGAGCATTCCGGCATACCCCATGGCAATCAGGGCGGATTGGGGGGAGCGGGCCTTCCGCGCCACCCATACGCAGCGCAGGATGATGCAGGAGAGGAGCAGGAGCAGGAGCGCGCAACCCACCAGGCCGAATTCCTCGCCGCAGACGGCGAAAATTTCGTCCGTCTCGCGGACGTATTTGGGCATGGAGTTGTAGCTCTGGGTCTGGACGCCCTTGAGGAAGCCCTGCCCGAAGAGGCCGCCGCTGCCGATATACAAAATGCTTCTGCTCTGCTGATAGCCGGTGCCCAGGGTCTGCTCCTGCAGAGTGTCCGGGTTGCCGATGAGATGGTCGATGACCACCGTGAAGCGGCGCATGCGGTAATCGCCGCTGACGTGGGGCCAGATGAGCACGACGGCCGCCACGGCGGCCACCAGGGCGAGGAGAAACCAGCGCTTCTTAATTCCGCCGGCCCAGGCGACGGTGACAAAAATGAAGAGATAGGTGAGGACCATGCCAAAGTCCCCCGAGGCCACCGCCACGATGCCGCACATGAACAGGGTGTGTCCGGCGGTCTGAAAGACGGAGAAGGGCTTGGAGAGGCCGCGCTCCTGGAGCTTGTGGAACTGCCAGGCCAGCAGGAGCACAAAGGTGAGCTTGACAATCTCAGCCGGCTGGAGATTGACGGGAAAGCCGGGGATGTGAATCCAGCTCTGGTTGCCGTTTGTCCCCTCGACGCGCAGCGGCGTGAGGGTGAGCAGTACGAAGACGACGTTGAAGACGAGCAGGAGCTTCCAGGACTTCTCGGTGATGAGCTCAATGTCCACCGCGGAAAAGAAGATATAGACCAGGACGCCCAGGAGGATGGCGGCCGCCTGGACCAGGACCTTTCGGTTGTTGTCGCCCAAATAGCGCGTGGCGCTGAAAATAAGCACCAGGCCATAGCCCGACGCGGCGACGCACAGGCCCAGGAGGAGCAGGTCGCCTTTTTGAAAGAACTCGCGGACAGAATCGCGCAGCCAGGACAATGGGCCGCCTCCTTTCTGGGAGAAACGTGAGACACACAGCGTGAGAGAGCCGGACAGACCGTACGGCAAAAGCGGAGGAAACTCCAACCAGTGTATTCTACCATCTTTTGCGGCGAGCGTAAACATTTTTTGCGCGCTCTTAAGACTTATGTTATAATGTCTACCTGATTGAGTGCCAGAGGTGTAATATGGAGTATATTTCAAGCAGCGTAAAAGAGACCGAGGACGTGGGCGCCGGGCTGGCTCAGCGGCTGGCGCCCGGCGCGGTGGTGGCCTTCACCGGGGACCTTGGGGCGGGGAAGACCGCCTTTGTCCGGGGTATGGCCCGGGGATTGGGCGTCGCCGACCGGGTGACCAGCCCCACCTTTACCATTGTCAACGAATACGGAGACGGGCGGCTGCCCCTCTTCCATTTCGATATGTACCGCCTGGGCGGGTCCGACGAGCTCTTCGACATCGGCTGGGAGGATTATCTGGCCCGGGGCGGAATTTGCGCCGTGGAGTGGAGCGAGATTGTCGACGACGCGCTGGACGCGGACTGCATCCGGGTGGATATCCGCCGGGGAGCGGACGACAGCCAGCGGGTCATTACCATAGAGGAGGGGAAGCGGGGATGAAAATACTGGCTTTGGAGTCCTCCGCGGTGGCCTGCTCGGCGGCCCTGTGCGAGGATGAGACGCTGGTGGCCCAGGCCTTTCAGAACAACGGCCTCACTCACAGCCGGACCCTCATGCCCATGTGCGGGGACCTGCTGAAAAACTGCGGCGCGGTCCCGGCGGACGTGGACGTGGTGGCCGTGGCGGCGGGGCCGGGCTCCTTCACGGGGCTGCGCATCGGCGTGGCTGCGGCCAAGGGGCTGGCGTGGTCGCTCGGCAAGCCCTGCGCCGGGGTGTCCACCCTGGAGTCCATGGCCTGGACGGCGGCGCACATGGATATGGAGATCTGCCCTGTGATGGACGCCCGCCGCGGCCAGGTCTACAATGCACGGTTCCTCGGCGTGGACGGCGCGCCCGTCCGGCTGACGGAGGACCGGGCCATCAGCCTGGACGACCTGGGGGCGGAGCTAAAAAATGCCGGAAAACCGCAAATTTTAGTTGGAGACGGAGCGGCATTGTGTTATAATACCTTAAAAGAACGGGGGCTGGACCTGCGCCTTGCGCCGGAGCACCTCCGTTTTCAGAGCGCCTGGGGTGTGGCGCGATGCGCCCTGGAGCAAGCCCGCGCGGGCGCGCTGACCGATGCGGACGGCCTGGTTCCCAGCTACCACCGCCTCTCCCAGGCGGAGCGGGAACGGCTGGAAAAAGAAAAGAATAAAGGGGAATAAAACCATGGATAAGGTACACGTTCTGGACCACCCTCTGCTTCAGCATAAGCTCTGCATCCTGCGGGATGAGAATACCGGCGTAAAGGACTTCCGCGAGGTCGTCTCCGAGATTGCCACCCTTATGTGCTATGAGGCCACACGGGATCTGCCCCTGGAGGACGTGGAGATTAAGACGCCTGTGGCGACCGCCAAGTTCAAGGCCCTTACGGGCAAGAAGCTGGCCATTGTCCCCGTCCTGCGCGCCGGCCTGGGCATGGTGGACGGCATCCTGACCCTGGTCCCCTCCGCCAAGGTGGGACATATCGGCCTCTACCGGGACCCCCAGACCCTGGAGCCCGTGGAGTACTACTGCAAGATGCCCAACGATATCGCCGACCGCGACGTCATTATCCTGGATCCCATGCTGGCCACCGGCGGCTCCGCCTCCGCGGCCATCCAGTTCATCAAGAACTACGGTGTAAAACACATCAAGCTGATGAATATCATTGCCGCGCCCGAGGGGATTGAGCGCGTGCACAAGGACCATCCCGACGTGGACATCTACTGCGCCGCTGTGGACGAGAAGCTCAACGACCATGGCTACATCGTCCCGGGCCTGGGCGATGCGGGTGATCGGATTTTCGGCACGAAGTAGGCGTTTCAGGCGCATTGTCCAGGTGCGCGCCATTGGGCGCGCACAAGCGATTTCCCCTGGTAAAAATCTTGATGCCGGACGGATTGAATCCGTCCGCGCAGAATTCCACCGTCCGCAGACGACGGAATAAAATAAGAATCCGTCATTTCCGGGGACATACGCCTGAGAGATGACACTCCTCGTGACGGATGGGGCGACTTTTTCCCAGGAAATTGAGCTCCAGCCGTCATGCGGCCTTCTTTAGACAGGCTGAAAACTCCGGACGAAAAACGTCCGGAGTTTTTTGTTCAACTCCAGAACGCGATTTTGCCCCTTTCCCGCGCCCATACGGCGCCGGAAAGGGGCGTTTCCTCCGGTCACCTGGGCGGCAGAACACCTGTTTGCTGAGCGCATAAATGTCATTTCTGCGGGGGGGCGGGGCTTCAGGGGAGCGCAGTGAGACGGGCGGTAATTGCGCGAAAGCGGTTGAGTATTTTCCTGGAAGGTGCTATAATATTCTCCAACTGCGTAAACTGGAACAGAGTGAGCCCTGAGAGGAGCTTTTTGATTTGAAAATTGTGGTTTTAGCCGGGGGACTGTCCCCGGAGCGGAATGTATCCCTGTCCACGGGCACCATGGTGGCGGAGGCCCTGCAGAGCCTGGGGCATCAGACTGCGCTGGTGGATATGTACTTCGGCGTGGAGTCCGCCGGGCCGGAGCTGGCCGGGCTGTTTGGCGCGCCCGTCGACCGGGCCGGCAGGAAGGTCAGCCGCCAGGCCCCCGATTTGCAGGAGGTCCGCAGCAGCCGGAAGGGAACCAGCCCCAGCCTCTTCGGTCCCGGCGTGCTGGAGCTGTGCGCCATGGCGGACCTGGTCTTTCTGGCGCTCCACGGCTCCTGCGGAGAGGACGGCAGGGTGCAGGCGGCCTTTGACTTGATGGGCATTCCCTACACGGGCGCGGGCTATCTGGGCAGCGCCATCGCCATGGACAAGGACATGACCAAGCGGCTGGTGGAGGATGTGGTGAACACCCCCGGCTGGAAGACCGTAAGTTACACCGCCGCCGACATCGACGGCCTGGTCGCCACCGCACGGCTGCCCCTGGTGGTGAAGCCGGTGGCCAGCGGCTCCTCCATCGGGGTATCCATCGCCCGCACGGCGGAGGAGCTGCGCAAGGCGCTGACGGCCGGATTGGCCCTGGGCGGGCGGACGGTGCTGGAGCAGTATGTCAGTGGGCGGGAGCTCCAGGTGGCGATTCTGGAGGACCGGGCCCTGCCCTCCATTGAGATTATCCCCAAGCAGGGTTTTTACGACTACGAAAACAAATACCAGCCCGGCGCGGCGACGGAGGTCTGCCCGGCGGAAATTCCCCCAGAGGCGGAGGCCAGACTCCGGGAGGCCGCCGTCCAGGTTTATGAGACTCTGGGCCTGTCCGTCTACTCCAGGGCCGACTTCATTCTGGACGCGGACGGAGAGCCCTGGTTTTTGGAGATTAACACTCTGCCCGGCATGACCCCCACCAGCCTGGTTCCCCAGGAGGCCGCCGCCGTGGGCATCGGCTACGAGGAGCTCTGTCAGCGCATCGTGGAGGCCTCGCTGAAGGCGCGGAGAGAGGGCCGGTAAGGCCGCCTGAATATTCAGCGAGCAGGGCGGGGCTTTTGCGCCCCGACTGCCGCCGAGATAAAAATTCGACGCAAGGAGAATTTTATGGAACCGATGACCATACGGGAGATTCTGACCGCAGTCAATGGCCGCATTCTGAACGATTTTACCGACCTGGACCTGGAGCTTGGCCGGGTGGAGACCGACAGCCGGACCATTCACGAGGGCTCTCTCTTTATCCCGCTGTCCGGCGAGCGCTTCGACGGCCACGCCTACATTGCCAGCGCCCTGGAGGGCGGCGCCGCCGCCTGCTTTACCCAGCGCGAACGGGAGAGCTATCTGCCCGGTAAATGCTATATCAAGGTGGAGCACACCCAGCGGGCCCTGCGGGAGCTGGCGAAGTACTATAAAAAGAAATTTGAGATCCCCGTGGTGGCCGTCACCGGAAGCGTGGGGAAAACCACCACCAAGGACATGGTGGCCGCGGTCCTGGGGGAGCGCTACAAGGTCCTCAAGACCGAGGGGAACCTGAATACCGACATCGGCACCTGCATCACCCTCTTCCGGCTCACCCGGGAGCACGAGATCGCGGTGCTGGAGATGGGTATGAACCACCCCGGCGAGATTGAGGTCATGTCCGCCATCGCGGAGCCGGACGTCTGCCTCATCACCAATATCGGCGACTCCCATATCGAGCACCTGGGCTCCCGGGAGAATATCCTTAAGGCCAAGTGCGAGATCTTCAGCCATGCAAAGCCGTACTGCACCGCCGTCCTCAACGGGGACGACGAGCTGCTGCGCACCCTGGCGGACACGCTGGACGGGAGCCGGGCCGGTCATATCCTGTGGGTGGGCGGCAGGCCCGGCCTGGACTACACCGCCGACCATCTCGTCAGCGACGGAAAGAGCAATCTACACTGTGAAGTGATTACACCTCACATGACTTGCGAAGTGGACATCCCGGCGCTGGGCAGCCATATGATCTACCCCACACTGATGGCGGCGGCCGCTGCGGAGCGGTTCGGCGTGAGCGCGGAGGAGTTCCGGCGGGGCGTGCTCCACTTCGCCCCCACCAAGATGCGCATGAACATCCTCCAGCGGGAGGAGGACATCACCATTCTCAACGACACCTATAACGCCAACCCCCAGTCCATGCGGGCTGCGGTGGAGGTGCTCTCCAAGTCCCACGGGGAGCGGAAGGTGGCCGTGCTGGGCGATATGTTTGAGCTGGGAGCCCTGGCCCCCGCCCTCCATGCGGGCATCGGGTCCTATCTGGGGAAGGCGGGGGTGGACACGCTGGTGGCCGTGGGCGAGCTGGCGAAGAACATCTACGACGCCGCCAGGGACGCCATGGTGCCCGAGGTCCACTACTGCGCCACAAAAGAAGAGGCCCTGCCCGTCCTGGCGCAGGTGGTGAAACCACACACGACCATTTTGGTCAAGGCCTCCCGCGGGATGGCGTTTGAGGAATTGGTGGAGTATCTGAAGGGGCTGACGAAAGAGGCGTAGACGGCGGGCCTGCGCGTCCCTCTACCCGAAGAGCTTGGCCAGGTTCTCCTGGAACGGCGGATAGACCACGCCCTTCTCCGTGACGATTCCGGTCAGCAGGGTGTGTGGGGTGACGTCGAAGGCTGGATTGTAGGTTCCCACCTCCAGCGGCGCGGTCTGTACGCCGAAGACATGGGTTATCTCACTGCCCGGGCGCTCCTCAATGGGGATGCCGCCGCCGTCGGGGATGCTGAGGTCGATGGTGGAGGACGGCAGCGCCGTGTAGAAGGGAATGCCGTGGTGGTGGGCGTTGACCGCCACCGAGTAGGTGCCGATCTTATTGGCGAAGTCCCCGTTGGCCGCCATGCGGTCACAGCCCAGGATGACCATATCGATTTTACCCCGGGCCATCAGGAAGGCCGCCATATTGTCTGCAATCAGCGTGGCCGGAATGCCGTCGCGGACCAGCTCGTAGGCGGTGAGCCGGGCGCCCTGGAGAAGCGGCCGGGTCTCATCGGCGTAAACCATATCGACTTTACCCTGTGCAAAGGCAGAGCGAATGACACCCAGTACCGTCCCGTAGCCGCCGGTGGCGAGGCTGCCGGCATTGCAGTGGGTCAGAACGCGGGCGTGCTCCGGCACCACAGCCGCGCCGTGGGCGCCGATGGCGTGGTTCATCTCCACATCCTCCGCGTGAATGGCCCGGGCCTGCGCAATCAGGGCCGGAACGGCGTCAGGGGAGTTTCCGTGGGCGCTGAGGCAGCGCTCCATCCGGTCCAGGGCCCAGAAGAGGTTGACCGCTGTGGGGCGGCTGGCGGCCAGGACGCCCTTTGCCAGGGCCATATTGGACTGAAAGGCGGCGGGGGAGAGGCTGCGGTATTCCATGGCGGCGAGGCAGTAGCCGTAGGCGGCGGACACGCCGATGGCGGGCGCGCCGCGGACCACCATGGCTGCGATGGCCCCGGCCACAGCCCGGTAATCGGAGAATTCCAGCCAGACTTCCTCCACGGGCAGCTTGGTCTGATCAAGCAGGTAAAGGGAATTGGCTTTCCATTGAATGGCTTCCATAGCGGAGCCTCCGTTCTATTCGTTTGTGAACCATATGATACCATAATGTGCATCGGGAGTAAATAAGAGAGATGATAGATATATCGGTCTCGAACCTCTCCAAGGAGTTCGAGGTAGGCAATAAAATACTGGACGGCCTCTCCTTTCAGGTGGATCAGGGGGAGCGGGTGGGCCTGCTGGGAAAGAACGGCGCGGGGAAGACCACGGTCTTTAAAATCCTCACCGGCGAGCTGGACCACGACGACGGCGAGGTCATGGTGGCCCCGGACAAAACCCTGGGGCTGATCTCCCAGATCCCGGTCTATCCCCCCGCCTATACGGTGGAAGACGTACTGAACACGGCGTTTCGCGGACTCAAGGCCATCGAGTCGGAGATGGAGGACCTGAGCTGCCGCATGGAATTGGACGGCGCGCCCGCCCTGCTCAAGCGGTACGGTGAGCTGGCGGCCTCCTTTGAGGCGCGGGGCGGCTACGATACGGCCACGGCCCTGAACAAGGTCTGCAACGGCCTGGAGATTCCACGGGAGATGCGTGAGCAGCTCTTCTCCGCCCTCTCGGGCGGAGAAAAGACCCGGGTAAACCTGGCCCGGCTCATTCTGGAGGATACGGACATCCTCCTTCTGGACGAGCCCACCAACCATCTGGATCTCCACGCCACCGAATGGCTGGAGGAGTATCTGTCCCGCTATAAAGGAACCGTCCTTGCCATCTCCCATGACCGCTGGTTTCTGGACAAGGTGGTCAGGCGGGTCATTGAGATAGAGAACGGCAGGGCCGAGTTCTACCAGGGCAATTATAGCTTCTACGTGGTGGAGAAGGAGCGCCGCTACGAGGAGAAGCTCAAGCAGTATGAGAAGGAGCAGGCCAAGATTGACCAGCTCCAGGAGGCTGCGGACAAGCTGCACCTGTGGGCGTTCATGGGGGCGGACAAGCTTCACAAGCGGGCCTTCTCCATGGAAAAGCGGATTGAGCGCCTGCGCACCACCGACCGGCCCACCAAGGAGCGCCGCATGGACATCAAGTTCGGGGAGCGGGAGTTTCGAGGGGACGAGGTCATGGTCGTCAAGGGACTGGGCAAGTCCTTTGAGGGCCGCACCCTCTTCTCGGACGTGAATCTGCTGGTGGAGGGGGGCGAGCGTATCGCCCTGCTGGGCGACAACGGCACCGGCAAGTCCACCCTGATTAAGATGATCATGGGGGAGGAGGAGCCCACGGCGGGTAAAATCCGCATGGGGCCCACGGTAAAAATCGGCTATCTGCCCCAGATCATTCACTTTGACCACCCGGAGCGCAATCTGGTGGACACCATGATTTACGACCTTGACTGCTCCACCCAGACCGCCCGCAACCGCCTGGCGGCCTTTAAATTCCAGGGGGAGGACGTGTTCAAGAGCGTCTCCGCCCTCTCCGGCGGCGAGCAGAGCCGGCTGCGGCTGTGCATGCTCATGGACGAGAAGATCAACCTCCTGATTCTGGACGAGCCGACCAACCACCTGGATGTGGCCAGCCGGGAATGGATTGAGGAGGCGGTGGAGACCTACGAGGGAAATCTGCTCTTCGTCTCCCACGACCGCTACTTTATCAACCGCTTTGCCACCCGCATCTGGATGCTGGAGGACGGGCACATCACCGACTTTGACGGCACCTATGAGGAATACCAGGACGCCAGGGAGCGGAAGGCCGCTGCAGGGCGCGACGACTCCGGCGCGCCGGCCTCCGCCGCCAGGCAGGTCAAAAAGGAAAAGCCCAAGCGCCCCGGCGGCACCAAGGAGCTGGAGAAGCAGGTGAACGTGGCCGAGCGCGAGGTCTCCAAGGCCGAGGAGAAAATGTTTGAGCTGGAGCAGGAGATTGAGGCGGCCGCCAGCAACTATCTGAGACTCCAGGAGCTCTACGAGCAGCGCACCGCGCTGGAGTATGAGATTGCCACGCTCTATACCAGGTGGGAGAAGCTGGCCGCCGAGCTGGAGGAAGTCCAGGGATGAGGCGGCAAAGGCGAAGCCGCCGCGGCTACAGCGGGAAAAAGCCCACCATCGCCCCCTTTCTCCTGGCGGCCGTACTGGCGGCGGCCGCGCTGCTGATAGAACTCTTCGTCAACGCGGGCATCCGCTTCATCGCTCTGCCGCTGCTGGCGCTGGCGGTGGTCTGCGCCGTCTACGGGCTCTCCCTGCGGTGTGAGCCGGGGCTGGGCAGGGCCGTGCGGATCGTGTTGGTGGCCGTGCTGGCTGCGTCCCTGGTGTTTTTCGCCGTACTGGAGGGCGTCATTATCGCCGGAAGCAGGACGGAGCTGAAGGGCGAACCCCAGGTGGTGGTGGTGCTGGGCGCCCAGGTGAAGCAGAGCGGGCCTGCCGCCCTGCTGCGGGACCGGCTGGAAACCGCCGCAGAATATCTGAAGGAGCATCCGGAGCTTCCGGTGGTGGTCTCCGGCGGACAGGGGCGGGACGAACCCACCACTGAGGCCCTGGCGATGCGGGACTACCTGGCCGCCCGGGGCATTGAGGCGGAGCGGATCTGGATGGAGGACGAATCCCACAACACCAGCGAAAATCTGCTGAATACCCGGGCGCTGCTGGAGGGGAAGGGGTATGAAATGGATGACACCCACCTGCTGGTGGTGTCCAACGGCTTCCACCTCACCCGGGTGCGGATGCTGGCGGAGCGCTATGGGCTGGAGATCTCCACCCTGGCGGCCCCGGCCACCGACCTGCCGGCCAAGGTCTCCAGCTACGTGCGGGAGCTCCCGGCGGTGGTCAAATCCTTCCTGTTCGACTGAGACGGGAAATACCCGCACGGGATGGGACAGAATACAAAAAAGATATTGTGAGGAATACCTATGCTTGACAAGCTCAAAAGCCTGGAGCTTCACTATCAGGACCTGGAGGCGCGTCTCAATGCCCCCGAGACCTACGGAGACCCGGCTTTGGTGGCAAAGCTGAATAAGGAACAGAAGGAGCTCTCGCCGGTGGTGGAGGCATACCGCCTTTACATCCGCCGGCAGGGGGACCTGGCGGACGCCCAGGCGCTGATGTCCGACCCGGATATGAAGGAGCTGGCCCAGGAGGAGTACGCCCAGGCCAAGGAGGACATCGAGCGCCTGGAGCATGAGATTAAGATTCTTCTCCTGCCCTGCGACCCCAACGACAGTAAAAACGTCATCGTGGAGATTCGGGCCGGGGTGGGCGGCGAGGAGGCCGCCCTCTTCGCCAACTCCCTGATGCGGATGTACTCCATGTACGCGGACGCGAAGCGCTGGAAGGTGGAGGTGGCCAACCTCAACGAGACGGAGCTGGGCGGTGTAAAGGAAGTATCCTTTATTGTTGAGGGAGACGGGGCCTACAGCCGTCTTAAGTTCGAGAGCGGCGTGCACCGGGTCCAGCGGGTGCCCGAGACCGAGTCGGGCGGACGAATTCACACCTCCACCGTGACGGTGGCGGTCCTTCCCGAGGTGGAGGACGTGGATGTGGAGGTCAATCCGGCGGACATCGAGATGCAGGTCTTCCGCTCCTCCGGGGCGGGCGGACAGCACGTAAACAAGACCTCCTCCGCCGTGCGGCTCATCCACAAGCCCTCGGGCCTGGTGGTTGAGTGCCAGCAGGAGCGCAGCCAGTTTCAAAACAGGGACCGGGCCATGCAGATTCTCCGCTCCCGGCTCTATGAGATGGAGCAGGAGCGGGTCTCCAGCGAGCTGACGGAGGAGCGCCGCAGCCAGGTTGGCACCGGGATGCGCAACGAGCGCATCCGCACCTACAATTTTCCCCAGGGGCGGCTCACCGACCACCGGATAGGATTAACGCTTTACAGGCTGGACGCTGTGATGAACGGCGACCTGGACGAGATTATTGACGGCCTGGTCACGGCTGACCAGGCGGAACGGCTCAAGCAAAACGGGGAGGGGCGCTGACCCCGCCCGGCAACACGCAATCGAAAAGGAGAACAGAGCGATGGAGATGTATGTCCGTTACCATAACCTGCCCGAGGGGGTCACCCCCGACACGCTGAAGCTGGAGCTTGCCAATCTTCTGGAGGAGGACGGCTGGCTGACCGGCTCCGGAGAGGGGTACGTGGAGCTGGAGCTGGAGGACGAGCTGACCAATCCCAAGCACGGCATCCTGGCAGTGAAGCACTATCTGCAGAGCGCGGGCTACCCCCGCGACACCATGATCGAGCTGTCCGGCGTGGCCGTGGGCATATACGAGTAAGCATTGCAGTCAAAAAGCCGGCGGGTAAAATAACAGGAGGAACTGACGATGAAAAAAGCGACCAGCATCTTGACTCTGATTTCCGGTGTGGTCCTCTTTGCGGCGGGACTTCTCGGCCTGCTCCAGTCCTGCATGGAGCGGCCCGAGGACTGGAAGTAATACGATTCTGAGCTTTCGAGGCGAGTGACTTTGACGACAAAACGACTGGCCGGCCGGGATACGTTGCAGGCCGCGGACATTCTGCGCCGGGGCGGACTGCTGGGCATTCCCACGGAGACGGTCTACGGCCTGGGCGCCAACGGTCTGGACCCGGCGGCGGTGGGCCGCATCTTTGAGGCCAAGGGCCGCCCACAGGACAACCCCCTGATTCTGCACATCCCCACCGCAGACTGGCTGGAGCGGTACTGCGCGGATGTCCCGGCAGCGGCCTACGCGCTGGCGGAGCGGTTCTGGCCCGGGCCGCTGACCATCATCCTGAAGCGGAGGGAACACGTGCCCGACGCGGTGACCGCGGGGTTGGACACGGTGGGGATGCGCTGCCCGGCCCATCCGCTGTGCCGGGAAATCATCGCGGCCGCCGGTCTGCCGGTGGCCGCCCCCTCGGGCAACACCTCCGGCAGGCCCAGCCCCACCACGGCGGCGCATATGCTGGAGGATATGGACGGAAAGATTGACGGCATTGTGGACGGCGGACCCTGCACAGTGGGGGTGGAGTCCACGATTGTCGATCTGACGGCGGACCCGCCCAGGCTCCTGCGGCCCGGCGGCGTGACGCTGGAGGAGCTGCGGAGCGTACTGGGGGAGGTGGCCGTGGACAAGGCGGTCACCGGCCTGTTGTCGGCGGGCGAGCAGCCCCGGGCCCCCGGTATGAAGTACCGCCACTACGCGCCCAAGGCCCCGGTGACGGTGGTCAGGGGGGACCCTGAAAAGGGCGCCGCGTACATTCTGGCCCATATCCGGCCGGGAAGCGGGGTTATCTGCTTCGACGAGTACGCGCCGCGCTTTGCGGGGCATCCCGTGGAGCTTCTGGGTCCCGCGGGCGACAAGGCGGAGCAGGCCCGGCACGTCTTCGACGCGCTGCGCTTTTTCGACGGCACCGGGGTGGAGGAGATCTGGGCCCAGTGCCCCGACGACGCCGGAATCGGGCTGGCCGTCTCCAACCGCCTGAACAAGGCGGCGGGATTTCATATCATAGACATAGAATAGGAGAACTGAGCTGATTCAGCAAATAAAACCATGAAATTAGAGTGTATTCATCAAGTGGCCGTCGTCCGCGAGCCGGGCGTCCTGATTGAGGACGCCCAGTCGGCCCTGGACCTTCTGGCCGCAGTACGGTACGAGACCGGCTGCAGCGCGATGATTCTGCCCAGGGAGGCGCTGTGCGGGGACTTTTTCCGCCTGCCCACCGGCCTTGCGGGGGAGATTCTGCAAAAGTTCGTCAATTACGGCATGGCGCTGGCTGTGGTGGGGGATTTCTCGGCCTTCACGAGCAAGAACCTCCGCGACTTCTTCTACGAGAGCAACCGGGGGAAAACCGTGTGCTTTCTGCCCACCGAGGCAGAGGCCCTGGAGCGGCTGGGCGCGGAGCGGTGAGGGGAGATGGACGCTGTGGAGCCCCGGGAGAGGAAGCA
The DNA here is from genome assembly GCF_014287675.1 of Lawsonibacter faecis. Taxonomy (GTDB): domain Bacteria; phylum Bacillota; class Clostridia; order Oscillospirales; family Oscillospiraceae; genus Pseudoflavonifractor; species Pseudoflavonifractor faecis. The sequence goes on from NZ_JACOPQ010000010.1 coordinate 17,446, forward strand.
ATTTATGTACGACGCGCTGAATGCGCTGGGCATCCCCTATGAGGTGACGGAGCATCCGGCGGCCTTTACGGTGGAGGAGATTGACGGGCTGAACCTTCCCCACGGGGAACTGATTGCCAAAAACCTCTTTCTCAGGGACGACAAGGGCCGCCGACACTTCCTTCTCGTCCTGCGGAAAGAGAAGCGGGCGGATTTAAAGGCCGTCGCCGCCGCAATGGGGCTGGGGCGGCTGGGGTTTGCCTCGGAGGAGCGGCTGGAGCGCTTTCTGGGGCTCAAAAAGGGCTCCGTATCGCCGCTGGGCGTGCTCAACGACGGGGCGCGATGCGTGGAGGTCCTGCTGGACGCAGATTTGCAGGAGCTGCCCGGCATTATGGTGCACCCCAACGACAATACCGCCTCCGTGCTTTTGCGGGTAGAGGACCTGGCGCGGCTGATACGGGCCCATGGCAGCCGCGTGACATGGATTACCATATAAGGCGGGGGTGCAGATAATGAAAATCATCGGCATCACGGGTCCCACCGGGGCGGGAAAGACCACGGCGCTGGGCGCCCTCAGCGGGTTGGGCGGTTATCTTATCGACTGCGACGCGGTCTATCACCGCCTGCTGGACTGCAGCGCACCCATGTGTTCGGAGTTGACGGCGCGTTTCGGTTGGAGTATTCTGGATGCGGAGGGAAGGCTGGACCGTAAACGGCTGGGAGAGATTGTCTTTCACGACGCCGGGGCCCTGTCCGACCTGAACGCCATCACCCACCGCTACGTGGGTGAAGAGGTGGATCGGCTGCTGGCCTCCGCCCGGGCGGAGGGGCGGACCGCCGCCGCCATTGACGCCATCGCCCTCATTGAGAGCGGGCTGAGTGAAAAATGTGGTGTGGTGGTGGGCATCCTGGCCCCCGCCGAGGTGCGCGTGCGCCGGATTATGGCGCGGGAGGGCATAGCCGAAGCGTATGCCCGCGCCCGGGTGGAGGCGCAGAAAGAAGAGAGCTATTTCCGGGCACACTGTACCTATATCCTTGAAAACGGCGCGGACGATACGCCCGAGACCTTCCGGGCCAGGGCGAAGAAGCTGTTTTCACAGATTCTTGAGAATGGGGTGCAGCCGTCTGCCCCCGGTCACAGACAGCAAGCAACATAAAGGAGGAATCATCCCATGGAAGAAAAACAAAAAACCGCCGGCGAGCTGCTGCGGGAGACCCTGCTCTACAACAGGAAGAACGGCTATGACCGCCTGACCGCCGAGGACGAGGCGGCGATGAGGTCCTACTGCGAGGACTACAAAAAGTTCCTGGACGCGGGCAAGACCGAGCGTGAGTGTGTGGACGAGACCGTGCGCCAGGCCGAGGCCCGGGGCTTCAAGCCCTTTGTCCGGGGCATGGCGGTGAATCCCGGGGACAGGATCTACCGGGTGAACCGGGGCAAGGCCGTCATGCTGGCCGTGGTCGGCTCCGCGCCCCTGAGCGAGGGCGTGGCCATCGGCGCGGCCCACATCGACTCCCCTCGGCTGGATTTGAAGCAGAACCCCATCTACGAGGCCGACGAGCTGGGCTTCCTCAAGACCCACTACTACGGCGGCATCCGCAAGTATCAGTGGGTGACCATCCCCCTGGAGCTCCACGGCGTCATCGTCCTCAAGGACGGCTCCACCGTGAAGGTGGCCATCGGCGCGGGGGCGGGGGACCCCGTCTTCACCGTGGACGACCTGCTGCCCCATCTGGCCGCTGAGCAGTCCAAGAAGCCCCTGGGCGAGGCCATTCCCGGCGAGAGCCTGAACCTGCTGGTGGGCAGCCGCCCCTTCAAGGACGACGAGGGCTCCGAGCGCGTGAAGCTGGCCCTGTTGGACATTCTCAACCAGAAGTACGGCATCGTGGAGGAGGACTTCATCTCCGCCGAGCTCTCCGCCGTGCCCGCCTTCCGGGCCAGCGATATCGGCTTCGACCGCTCTCTCATCGGCGCCTACGGCCACGACGACCGGGTCTGCGGCTACGCCTGCCTCGCCGCCCTCTTCGCCCTGGGCACCCCCCGCCGCACCGCCGTGTGCATGCTGGCGGACAAGGAGGAGATCGGGTCCGAGGGCGTGTCGGGCATGAAGTCCGCCGCTTTCGACACCTTTATGTCCGACCTGTGCGACACCCAGCACCTTCCGCTGAAGGTCTGCTATGAGCACTCCTTCTGCCTCTCGGCCGACGTCTGCGCCGCCTTTGACCCCAATTTCCCCGAGGCCTTCGAGAAGCGCAACAGCGCCCTGGTGAACTACGGCATGAGCTTTTGCAAGTACACCGGGTCCCGGGGCAAGTCCGGCGCGTCGGACGCCTCCGCCGAGGTGGTGGCCTACGTCCGCAGGACCCTGGACGCCGCCGGCGTGGTCTGGCAGATGGCGGAGCTGGGTAAGGTGGACCAGGGCGGCGGCGGCACCGTGGCCGTCTATATGGCGGAGCGGGACATCGACACCCTGGACGCCGGTGTGCCGGTGCTGTCTATGCACGCCCCGTTCGAGACCGTGGGCAAGCTGGACTGCTACATGACCTACAAGGGCATGAAGGCCGTCTACGAGGCGTAAATGGCGCCGCGGCGGTATTCTGCTGGTTGTCATTATCAATAAATCAGGTCGGCTGCCGCCTATCCTGTCATCCTCTCCAAAGGCCCGGGGTACAGTGCGTGTACCCCGGGCCCTTTTCCGTCTTGGGAGGAGGGCGCGGCGGAGGAACAGCAGGACACACGGCGGCGGTTCCTCTGTGCTGCTCCGCGCAGAGGCGGGGCGGGAACGTCGCGCCGGTGCTGTTTGAGGGGCGGCGCCCTGGGAGATATCGCCGCCGTTCGTTTATTTTGCCGGGGATTTGCGCATACTGTCACCAAGCGAAACAATGGGGAGGCAGATGCATGAGCGACGAGACCGGAGAGACCCTGGAGACGGGAAATGAGGACAAGACCGCCAGCATGAACGACCGCCAGCAGCAGATTGTGGACATGGGGTCGGCGACCATCAAGACGGAGCGGGGGACCATCCATACCCTGACCATCGTGGGCCAGATTGAGGGACACCAGATTCTGCCGCCCACCTTGAAATCGACCAAATACGAGCATGTGATGCCCCTGCTGGCCACCATTGAGGAGAGCGAGGAAGTGGACGGCCTGCTGGTGCTCCTCAACACCGTGGGGGGCGATATCGAGGCGGGGCTGGGAATTGCGGAGCTTATCTCCAGCATGTCCAAGCCCACGGTCTCTCTGGTGCTGGGGGGAGGGCACTCCATCGGCGTGCCCCTGGCGGTGTCCGCCAAGACGTCCTTCGTCGCGCCGTCGGCGGCCATGACCATCCATCCTGTGCGGCTGAACGGGCTGGTCATCGGCGTGCCCCAGACATTCAACTACTTTGAGCGGATTCAGGAGCGCATCATTCAGTTTGTAACCCGCAACAGCAGAGTAAAGCGGGAGGACTTTACAAAAATGATGCTCCAGACCGGGGAACTGGCGGCGGATGTGGGCAGCGTGATCTATGGCGAGGAGGCGGTCAAAATTGGCCTCATCGACCACATCGGCGGGCTGGCCGACGCGCTGGAGTGCCTGCACGCCATGATAGATGAGAGGAGACAGAAGCAGGAGACAAAGGTACGGTAAGCGGCGGACGAGGGGAAGGGCGGCCGTCCCCTTATCCGGCACGGCGCGGCCCTGCCGCTTTCCCACGTGTGGAGGCCGTTGACGTCAGGCCTGGGGCGGGCAGCTGATTGGCTGCCCGCCCTTTCAGCGGCTTCGTTGACATAATCCCAATAAAAATGATGGAAAACCTCTCACAATTGTGGTAGAATACTCTTGTATGTCTATTCGCTGACTGTGGAGGGAACCGCATGACGTATCTGATGTCCATCCTGATGGGGCTCATCCAAGGTGTCGCTGAATTTCTGCCCATCTCCAGTTCGGGACACCTGGCTCTCTTCCAGGCGTTTTTCGGCATGGAAAACGTGGAGGAACAGCATATGTTCTTTACAGTACTCCTCCATTTCGGCACGCTGATCTCAGTGTGTATCGTCTACTGGCGGGACATTGTGGAGATGATACGGGAGTTCTTCCTGGGCATTGCCGCCCTGTTTTCCAAGCGGCCTGACCGCGGCGCACCTCCCCCGGCCCGGCGGCTTGTTATGCTGATCATCCTCGGTACATTGCCCCTCTTTGTGATGGTGTTTCTCAAGGGGGCCATCGAAGCCCTATTCGTCAGTTCCATACCGGTTTCCTGTATGCTGCTTCTGACCGGCTTCATCCTCTTTTTCTCCGACCGGCTGGCCCGGGGCCGCAAAACTGCGAAGAACGCCACCGTGACGGACGCGCTGCTGGTGGGCTGCGCCCAGGCGGTGGCCATTATTCCCGGCATCTCCCGGTCGGGCGCGACCATCTCTGCGGGAATGATGCGGGGGTTTGACCGCAATTTCGCCGTTCGGTTCTCCTTCCTCCTGTCCCTGCCCGCCATTGTGGGGGCCAATATTCTGGAGCTGAAGGACGCGGTGACGGCGGCGGACTTCTCCACGGCGGTGGTGCCGCTCCTGCCGGTCTACCTGGTGGGCGTGCTGGCGGCTGCCGTTGTGGGTTACTTCGCCATCCGGCTGGTCAAATCCCTGGCGGACAAGGGTAAGTTCGGCAAGTTCGCCTACTACTGCTGGGGCGTGGGCGCGGTGAGCCTGATTGCAGGGATACTGAAGTTTGTAATACTGAAATAGGCGGATTTGCAGCATCGCCGCGAGTGCGGCGTCCCAAGCGTTTTGCCTGCAGCAAAGCCTTGATGCCGGGCGGATTGACTCCGCCCGGGCAGATGAAAAGACGGGGTCCCCGCACGGCGCAGGCCGGGTGGGGCTCAAGTTCGCCTGCTACTGCTGGGGCGTGGGCGCGGTGAGCCTGATTGCAGGAATACTGAAGTTTGTGATACTGAAATAGGCGAATTTGCCGCATCGCTGCGAGTGCGGCGTCCCAAGCGTTTTGCCTGCAGCAAAACCTTGATGCCGGGCGGATTGACTCCGCCTGGGCAGATGAAAAGACGGGGTCCCCGCACGGCGCAGGCCGGGTGAGGGTCAAGTTCGCCTGGTACCGCTGGTGCGTGAGCGGGGTGAGCCTGATTGCAGGGATATTGAAATTTGTGATATTGAAATTTGTGATATTGAAAAAGGCGAATTTGCCGCATCGCCGCGAGTGCGGCGATCTAAGCGTTTTGCCTGCGGCAAAACCTTGATGCGGGGCGGATTGACTCCGCCCGGGCAGATGAAAAGACGGGGTCCCCGCATGGCGCAGGCCGGGTGGGGCATACTCCACTCCTAGGAAAGGATTGATTCCATTGGCAACAGCCCAAAAGAAGTCGACAGGGGGAAAGCGGACCGCGTCCTCCTCCGGCGCCCGGCGGAGCAGCTCGTCCTCCAAATCCACGGGGAGCCGGAAGAAGACCGCCCCCCAGCCCAAGCCCATCCGGCGTGAGGTGGGGGCGGTGGTATGCCTGCTGCTGGCCATCTTCTCCGCCTTTGGCTACTTCAACATCCACGCCCTTTTCATCGATTTCTTCGTGAACATCGTGAAGGGCCTCATCGGGTACGGCTTCTGGCTGCTGCCGCCCATGCTGTTGGCCACCAGTGTGATTCTTGCCCTCCACCGGGGCCGCCCGGTCCGGGCGCGGGTGTGGTGCGCCATGCTGATGCCGGTGATTTTCGGCTGTATCCTCCACCTTTTCATGGCGAAGGGGGAGTACACCTGGGGCTGGGAGCTCTTTAAAACCCTCTGGGCCGAGGGACAGGCCCTCCAGAGCGGCGGCGCGGTGAGCGGTCTTATGTCGGTGGCGTTTATCGCGGTGTTCAGCAAAATTGGCGCGGGCATCGTGTTCATTCTGGGCGCGGGCGTTATGCTGATGGCCGCGGCCAATGTGACCGTGGTGGATATCGTGGACTACATCCGGGACCGTCCCCGCCCCGAATACGAGGAGCAGGAGATCCCCGAACCAAGACCCCGGGAGCGGAAAGCGCCCGCCGAGCCCGCCGTCCAAAAGGCGGCCCCGGCGGGGAGGCGGAGGCCCAACATTGATATCCCGGTGGACGACGGCCCCCTGCCCGGCCGTGCGGAGCCGGAGCCCCAGATTGCGGAGAAAAAGGAGAAGCTCTTCAACCGCAAGCCCTCGGTGCCTACCCCGGACCAGATTCTGGCGGGCGCGGCTCAGGAGCGGCCCGCGCCTGTGGCGGAGAGTATCCCCACGCCGGAGAGCGTTATCACGCCGCCCCCCGCTGTCCCCACGCCCATCCCCGAGCCTGTTGTAGTGACCCGGCCCGCGCCGGAGCCCGCTGCGCCCGTCCCCGTGCCGCCCATGCCGGAGATTGAGCGGGAGCCCGCCGTGCCCAAGGTGAAGGCCAGTGAGGCCGCCAGGGCCGCCGCGGAGGTGGCGCAGGAGGTGGAGAAGAGTCTGGAGCAGGGCGCGCCTGCCTACCAGTACCCGCCGGTTTCGCTTCTGAAGGAGGGGGACGGCGTGGTGGGCGGAGACGCCCTGGCGGAGCTGCGGGCCAATCAGAACCGGCTGTCCGACACCATCCGTTCCTTCGGCATCGACGCCAACATCGTCAACGTGACCCGGGGCCCCTCCGTGACCCGGTATGAGCTGGAGCTGGACCAGGGCGTGCGGCTGAACAAGCTGACCAATCTGGCCGACGACATCGCCCTGGCCCTGGGGGCCACCGGCGTGCGCATCGCCCCCATCCCGGACAAGATCTCCATGGTGGGCATCGAGGTGCCCAACAAGCTGGTCTCGCCGGTCTACATCCATGAGGTAATCGACTCCAAGGAGTTTCGGGACAACCCCTCCAAGGTGTCCTTCGCCGTGGGCAAGGACATCGGAGGCAACTGTATCGTGGGCAACATCGCCAAGCTGCCCCATATGCTGATTGCCGGCACCACCGGCTCGGGTAAGTCGGTGTGCACCAACTCCCTTATTATCTCCCTCCTCTACAAGGCCACGCCTGAGGAGGTCCGCCTCATCATGGTGGACCCGAAGATGGTGGAGCTGGGCATCTATAACGGCATTCCCCATCTGCTCATTCCCGTGGTGACCGACCCCAAAAAGGCGGCGGGCGCCCTCCAGTGGGCCGTCACCGAGATGATGAAGCGCTACCGCGCCTTCTCTGAGGTGGGGGTCAGGGACCTGTCGTCCTACAACGCCCACGCGGCCAGGACTGAGGGCATGAGCAAGATGCCTCAGATTGTGGTGGTCATCGACGAGCTGGCCGATTTGATGCTGGTGGCCGCCAAGGAGGTGGAGGAGTCCATCTGCCGGGTGGCCCAGATGGGCCGGGCCTCGGGCATGCATCTGGTTATCGCCACTCAGCGGCCCTCCGCCGATGTGATCACCGGACTGATGAAGGCCAATATCCCCTCCCGCATCGCCTTCGCGGTGGCCTCCAGCCTGGAGTCCCGCATCATTCTGGATACCACCGGCGCGGAAAAGCTGGTGGGCCGGGGCGATATGCTGTATTTTCCGCTGGGCACCGGGAAACCCCAGCGCGTTCAGGGCTGTCTGATCTCAGACAGCGAGGTGGCCGCGGTGGTGGACTTCATCAAGCAGAGCGGCACCGCCGAGTACGACGAGGAGATCATCAGCGAGATTGAGCAGCACGCCGCCGAAAAAGAGAAGGGCGGCAAGGGGGTGGGCGGCTCCGCCCCCGACGCCGTGGACGACGCCTTTGACGAGCTGCTCCCCGCCGCCATCGAGGTGGTGGTGGAGACCGGGCAGGCCAGCGTCTCCATGCTCCAGCGCCGCCTGAAGCTGGGCTATTCCCGCGCCGCCCGGCTGGTGGACCAGATGGAGGAGAAGGGGGTTGTGGGCCCCTTCGAGGGCTCCAAGCCCCGGCAGCTCCTCATCACCAAGGAGCAGTGGCAGGAGATGCAGTTCCGCCAGGGCATGGTGGACTCCGCGCCCGACGCCGGTCCGGTCCCCGAGGAATTCGACTACGAGGGGGACGCTGTACCCCAGAGCCGCGAGATGCCGCCCTTCGACATGGGGGACGACTGATATGTACGAGGTTAAGCCGAGAAACGGAGACGAGCTCCGCCCGCTGGTGGGCCTGGGCGCGTACAACAGGTGCTTTATCCAGGCGCAGTCGGATATCTCCTGCGCCATGGAGGATGAGGCGGGCCGCTGTATCGCGGGGCTCGTCGGCTGGCAGGCGGATGGGCTTGCCATGGTGGACGTCCTCTGGGTGGAGGAGGCGTTTCGCGGGCAGGGCCTGGGGACAAGGCTGCTCCGCTTTGCGGAGGAGGCAGGCCGGACGCGGGGCGCCCGGCTGATGGAGCTGAACACCTTCGGCTTTCAGGCTCCGGGCTTCTACGAGAAGCAGGGCTACCGCCGCTTTGCCGCGCTGGAGGGCGTCATCGGCCAGTATGGACATTATTTTTATGTCAAAGAGCTTTAAACGATAAAAAGAGCCTCCGCAGATGCAGTCTGCGGAGGCTCTTTTTCAATTTCATCCTGTAAAGTAAAGCGGTGTACAGTACCGACGGCGGACATTGAGTACTGATTGAGACGCACGGGATGGTTTTCTATGTAGCGTCTTAGAAGTCGACCTCGGTGCCGTAGTAGATGCAGGTGAAGAGCTTCTCCATCGTGGCGGGGTCGATGGGGCGGGGGTTGGAACCGGTGCAGGCGTCGCCCACGGCGTTCTCGGCGATGGCGGCGATCTTCTCCTTGAACTCATCCTCAATGATGCCGAAGTCCTTCAAGGTGTTGGGGATGCCCATGGTGTCGTTCATGGCGCGGATCTTGGCGCGCAGGCCCTGGACCAGCTCGTCGGTGCCGGCGCCGGTCACGCCCATGGTGCGGGCAATGTCTGCATAGCGCTCGGCCACGCCGGGGGCCTTGGAGTTGTAGGCGATGACGTAGGGCAGGTACATGGCGTTGGCCAGGCCGTGGATGATGTGGCCGGTGGAGAAGGCGGCGCCGGTCTTGTGGGCCATGGAGTGGACAATGCCCAGCAGCGCGTTGGAGAAGGCCATGCCGGCCAGGCACTGGCCGTAGTGCATCTCCTCGCGGCAGGTCATATCGCCGTTGAAGGACTTGATGAGGTCGTTGTTCACAATGTCGATGGCCTTGAGGGCCAGAGGGTCGGTGAAGACGGTGTGCAGGGTGGACACATAGGCCTCAATGGCGTGGGTCAGGGCGTCCATGCCGGTGTGGGCAACCAGCTTGGCGGGCATGGTCTCGGCCAGAGCGGGGTCGATGATGGCGACATCGGGGGTGATGTTAAAGTCGGCCAGGGGGTACTTGATACCCTTGTGGTAGTCGGTGATGACGGAGAAGGCGGTAACCTCGGTGGCGGTGCCGGAGGTGGAGGGGATGGCGCAGAATTTGGCCTTTTGGCGCAGCTCAGGGAAGTTAAAGGGGATGCAGAGGGCCTCAAAGGTGGTGTCGGGGTACTCATAGAAGGCCCACATGGCCTTGGCGGCGTCGATGGGAGAACCACCGCCCATGGCGACGATCCAGTCGGGCTGATACTCACGCATCACGGCCGCGCCGCTCATCACGGTCTCCACGGAGGGGTCGGGCTCGACATTCTCAATGAGCTTGGTCTCAATGCCGGCCTCTTTCAGATAGTCCACGACCTTATCGACAAAGCCAAAACGCTTCATAGAGCCGCCGCCAAGCACGAGGACGGCCTTTTTGCCCTTCAGGGTCTTCAGGTTCTCCAGAGCGTTGGCGCCATAATATACATCGCGGGGCAGAGTAAATCTGGACATAATGAGTACCTCCATATAGTAATATGTAATTGTGAAATCTTTAACAACTTTTCTTACCGGACCCTATCATACCCCTTTGATAAAATTTTGTCAATGGTATTTCGGCGAATTTTTAGTAAAAAAGCGCGGGAAAAATTCCCGCGCTTTTGGTACATTTTGATAGTCTAAAATACTCATATGGTGAGGGTTCCGCTCTCGTCCTCGATAAGGAGGAGAATGCGCTCCTCGTTGCCGGTCTGAGCGTTCACATAGACGATGCAGTGCTTTCCATCGCCGGTTTCGCATTTAAACTCATGGCACAGAACTTCGTTCTCGCCTCCGGTGGGGATCAGGGCAAGCTGGTGGGAGAGGAGCCTGAGGGAGGGGTCCAGCACGGCCTGGGCCTGAGCCAGCGCAACCGCAGGCTCCGCCAGGGTGCGCTGGGTGTGGTTCATCAGGTAGCCCTCGGACTCAAAGCCGACGATGCGTCCGTTGTCCAAGGCCACCGTGACCTTGATAAGGTCGGGATAGCAGACCACTTCGCCCTGACAGGCGGCGAAGTTGACGGTCAGCCGGTTGTCCTGATTGATGTGGTAGCTGGGGGAGAGGCCGGCATACCCCCGCACCGTAAGGAATGCAGCGGCTGTCTCCACGGCCTCCTCCGGGGTGAGGACGGCTTCGCCCACGCTTCGGGAGTTCATCAGAGAGGCCACCATGCCGCCCTGCCGGGTCACCTCCAGATAGACCTCGCCGCCGTCCACCGCCGCGGAGAAGCCCCAGGTGGGGATCCTGCCCTCGCCGGCGGAGACCAGGGAGAAGATCTCCGGCTTGAGGTCCAGGAACGCGGCGGCGGCCGCCCTGGCATCATCCTGGGAAATCTCCTCACAGCCCTCCAGCATCCGGGGGGAGCGGCTGGCGATGTGCTCCGAGAAGGGGCCGTCGTAGATGAGGGTGGGGACCTCGGGAAAGTCGGATTCCACAGTCTGGAAGGCGGAGCCCGCGAGGGCCTGCCCTCCGTCCTCGGTGGCGGAGGAGAGCCGACGCTCGGCGGACTTTAGATCTTCCAGGGTAATGGTGCCGGAGTGAATATCGGCCTGGAGGTCCTGGAGCATCTGAGACAGGGCGGAGGCGGCGGCGGACAGGGAGCGGAGGTTGGAGCGCTCCTCCTCGCTGCAAACGCCGTTCACCGCCGTGTTTTTGGAGAGGGCCACGGCGTAATCCCCCACCTTGGCGACAAAGGAGGCGGTCTCCTCCAGCTCCACGTTGCCGTAGGGCAGCTCGCCGATGGCCATCTGTGCCGACATGGCCCGGCCAAACAGCTCGGTGCACAGGGAGGAGAGAAGGGAGGGCGAGGTGGCGTAGCTGGCCTTTTGGAGGGCCGTATCCAGCTCGGAGACGGCGGTGGTCAGCTCGGCAAAGGCGTGCTGGTAGTTGTTATTCAGATGATTCTCATAGGCCGCGGCACGGCTGTGGCCCTGCACGGCAAAGCCGCCCGTGACGGCGAAAGCGCCTGCCAGAAAACTGGCGGCAAGTATTTTGGCCTTACGGCTCCGCTTGTGGTTTCGCATCATAAAACACGCCCCTTTTGTTGCTAGTGTGGCCGGTTTGGGGCGTGTTTTATGGGATGTAAATTTTGTCAGCGAATCAGCCGTTCAATTTCTGAAAACAGGACGGCACCCACATGGCAGACCGGGCACTCGGCGGGAGGCGCGTCCCCCTCGTGAATGCAGCCGCAGACGGTGCACCTCCAGCGCCTGTCCGCCGCGGATGAGGCCTCGGGGGCGGGCGCCTCCGGCGGCATCTCCTCGAACAGATTTGCACCCACATGGCAGACCGGACACTCGGCGGGAGGCGCGTCCCCCTCGTGGATGCAGCCGCAGACGGCGCACCTCCAGCGCCTGCCGCCGGCAGGGGCCGCGCCGGGCGCGGGGTACTCCGTGAGGGGTTTCTCCACCATGCCGGAGGGACCCAGATCGCCGGCCCGGTTTATATAGGCGGTGTGGAGCAGGTCCTCAGCCCGCCGGGAGAGCGGCACGCCGTAGTACTCCTCATAGACCCGCCTGATGTCCGGATTCTCGTGGGAGAAGCGCAGGGACATGGAGCCGTCCCTGGCGTAGAGGGAGTCGATGCGGGCACTGCGGACGCCGTCGCTCATGGGAATTTCGGTCTTGGGCTGTCCGCCGCCGCCGATGCAGCCGCCCCGGCAGGTCATGACCTCCACGAAGTCATACCCGGCCCGGCCCGCCTTCCACTCCTCAATGAGGAGCTTCGCGTTGGCGGTGCCGTGGACCACGGCCAGGGTGAGGGGGACGCCGGCAATCTCCACGCGGGCGGTGCGGACCCCATCCATTCCCCGGACGGGGGTGAGATTCAGGTAGTCGGCCGGGGGATTCTTCCCGGTGACCAGCCAGTAGGCGGTCCGGGCGGCCGCCTCCATCACGCCGCCGGTATTGCCGAAGATGACGCCTGCGCCGGAGGCCGCGCCCATGAGACTGTCGTAACCGCTCTCCGGGAGGGCGGCGAAGTCCACGCCCTCCTCCTTGAGCCACTTGGCAAGCTCCCGGGTGGTGATTACGTGGTCCATATCCCGCAGGCCCGCGACGCCGGTCTCCCGGGCGGCGCCGGCCATCTCCGGGCGGCGGATCTCAAATTTCTTGGCGGTGCAGGGCGTGACGGCAACGTTAACGATTTTTGCCGGGTCAATGCCCATCCGGGCGGCGAAATAGGTCTTGACGGTGGGACCCTGCATCCCGATGGGACTCTTGGCGGAGGAGATGTGGGGAAGAATCTCGGGGTAGAAGGTCTCGGCGAACTTTACCCAGGCGGGGCAGCAGCTGGTGAATTGGGGCAGGGGTCCGGCCTTTTTTGTAATCCGCTCCACCAGCTCGCTGGCCTCCTCCATAATGGTGAGATCGGCGGAAAAATTGGTGTCCAGCACGTAGTCGGCGCCCAGCGCACGGAGGGCGGCCACCATCTGTCCCTCCACAAAGGCCCCGGCGGGGAGGCCGAAGGACTCGCCCAGCCCTACCCGGACCGAGGGGGAGGTGCTGAAAATGACCACCTTGTCCGGGTCGCGGACGGCGTCGCGGACAGCAGAGTACTCGTATGCCTCGGTAATGGAGTCCACCGGACAGGCGTTGGCGCACTGGCCGCAGTGGATACAGATGGCGGTATCGCCGGTGCTCAGCAGATCGTACAGCCGCCCGACGGCGATCTCCCGCTCGCAGACTCGGCGGCAGCCGCCGCACTTGATGCAGAGGGACTCATCCCTCACAATCGCCGGGTTGTCCCCCTCAATGGGAATACGGATATCCGCAAAAGCATGCCTGTTCATTCCAATCACTCTCTTTCTCTATATATAGTATTGATAATTATTACTATAATAGAGAGAATGGCGGTTAGTCAACCACAACTATCAAAATATCCCTGCGGATGTTCCGCAGGGATATTTTTTGGAATATTTCATCGTGCAGAGAGCGGCGCATCACGATTTCCCGCCGGCCTTCAGCGCCCGGGTGGCGTTCAGGATGGCCAGAACGGACACGCCCACGTCTGCGAAGACCGCCTCCCACATATTCGCCATACCCATCGCGCCCAGTGCCAGTACCAGCAGCTTGACGGCCAGGGCAAAGACGATGTTCTGCTTGACGATGCGCAGGGTTTTGCGGGCGATGCCGATGGCGGCGGCAATTTTAGAGGGCTGATCGTCCATGAGGACGATATCCGCGGCCTCGATGGCGGCGTCGGACCCCAGGCCGCCCATAGCGATGCCGATGTCGGCCCGGGAGAGGACGGGAGCGTCGTTGATGCCGTCGCCCACGAAGGCGAGGGCGCCCTTGCCTGTCTTCTGCGTCAGCAGGGCTTCCACCCGATCCACCTTGTCCGCGGGGAGAAGCTGGGTGTGGACTTCGTCCAGGCCCAGCTCACCGGCCACCGCCTCGCCCACGGCCCTGGCGTCGCCGGTGAGCATGACGGTTTTGCGCACGCCCTGGGTCTTCAGGTCTGCGATGGCCCGGGCGGCATCGCTCTTCACCTCGTCGGAGATGACGATGTGGCCCAGGTACTCGCCCTCGGCGGCCACATGGACGGTGGTGCCGACCTTGTGGCAGGGGTGCCACTTGACGCCGATCTCCTCCATGAGCTTGTCGTTGCCGGCGCAGATGAGCTGCCCGTCCACCCTGGCGCGGACGCCGCGGCCGGAGAGCTCCTCCACATCGGCGACGCGGCCGGCGTCCAGGGGCGCGTTATAGGCGTCCCTGAGAGAGCGGGAGATGGGGTGGTCGGAGTAGGACTCCGCCAGGGCGGCCAGCTCCAGAAGCCGGGACTCAGAGCACTGGTCGGGGTGGATGGCAGTCACGTTGAACACGCCCTTGGTCAGGGTGCCGGTCTTATCAAAAACGACTATCTCCGCGTTGGAGAGGACCTCCAGGTAGTTGCCGCCCTTGACCAGGATGCCCTGCTTGGAAGCCCCGCCGATGCCGCCGAAGAAGGAGAGGGGCACTGAGATGACCAGGGCGCAGGGGCAGGAGATGACCAGGAAGATGAGGGCGCGGTGGATGCTCTCGGACCAGCCCACATCGGCGAAGAAGGGGAGGAAAACTGCCAAAAGGGCGGCGACGAGGACCACCACGGGGGTATAGTACCGGGCGAACTTTGTGATGAAATGTTCGGCCTTGGCCTTCTTGCTGCTGGAGTTTTCCACCAGGTCCAGGATTTTGGCCACGGTGGACTCCTCAAAGGGCTTTGTGACACGGATGCGGAGCAGGCCGGTCATGTTGACACAGCCGGAAATCACGTCGCTGTCGGGCGACGCCTCCCGGGGGAGGGACTCGCCGGTGAGGGCGGAGGTGTTGACGCTGGATGTCCCCTCCAGCACCACGCCGTCCAAGGGGATGCGCTCGCCGGGCTTTACCACAATGATGTCGCCCAGAGCCACGTCCTCCGGGTCCACCTGCTCCAGCCTGCCGTCGCGCTCGATATTGGCATAGTCCGGGCGGATGTCCATCAGCTCGGTGATGGACTTGCGGGAGCGGTCCACGGCGTAGCTCTGAAAGAGCTCGCCCACCTGGTAGAAGAGCATGACGAAGACGGCCTCGGGGTAATCGCCGGTGAAGAACGCGCCCACCGTGGCAAGAGCCATAAGAAAATTCTCGTCAAATATCTGCCCGTGGGCGATGTTGCGTACGGCGCGCCACAGAACGTCCCAGCCGATGACTGCATAGGGGACCAGGAAGAGGGGGAGCCGGAAGAGCCCTTCCAGAGGGATGAGGACCGCTATTACCAGCAAAACCGCGCTGGAGATAATCCGCGCGAGCATTTTTTTCTGCTTCATTGACATGGTTTATCCACTCCGTTATGGCTTTTGGAGCACGGCAAGCCCCGCGGGCAGCCGCCCCTTGACCAGAATGTAGTCCGCCCTTCCCAGGCCGCAGCCATCGATCATCTCCCGATAGCTGCGCCGGGTAAAGCGGTGTTTGGGCCGGAAGCCGGCCAGCTGATAGGCGGGAATCAGAATATTGGTGAAGCCCCAGCCGCCCTCGCCCTGGAGAAAGGTGGGGAGCAGCAGCAGGCCGCCCGGCCTCGTCACCCGCCAGAGCTCCCGGACCGCATCCTCCGGAGCGGGGAGGAGGTGGAGGACGTTGGCCGCGACGGTTACGTCGTACCAATCGTCCGGGTCGGGGAGGGACAGGAGGTCGCGCCGCTCAAAGGAGATGTTGGCGAGCCCCAGCCGCGCAGCCTTGGTTTTGGCCCGCTCAAGCATCGGCAGGGACATATCCGTACACAGGACGTGCCCGGCCCTGGACGCGGCGGCGATGGAGATCGCCCCGGTGCCCGCCGCGCACTCCAGCACGCCGGCCCCGGCGGGGATGCGCTTGACCACAGCGCGGAGAATGCCCTCCACCGCCGTGCGGTTGGTCCTCTCCGCCAGATCATAAAACCCGGCCCAGCGGTCCCAAAAGCTCCTTGGCATAGCTCAGAGCTGGATGGTGCAGTCTGGCTCCACCTTCCTGCAGACGGCGACGACCTGGGCCATAATCTCGTCAAAACGGGCGTCATCGGCGTCGATGCTGAGCTTCTGGGTCATAAAGCTGACGGAGGCGTCGTTCACGCCGTCGATCTTCTTGATGGCGTCCTCCATCTTGGCGGCGCAGTTGGCACAGTCCAGATCCATCAGCTTAAAACGCTTTTTCATGGTAATACCCTCCAATAATCGTGTTATGATGACAGCACGGGATGAATCCCCGGCTGCGCCCCGGGGAGGGGGCTACTCGGCAACGTGCTCCATGCCTTGATCGATGATGGTGCGCACATGGGCGTCGGCCAGGGAATAAAAGACCGTCTTGCCCTCCCGGCGGTATTTGACCAGCTTGCTCTGCTTGAGGGCCCGGAGCTGGTGGGATATGGCCGACTGGGTCATGTTGAGGAGCTGGGCGATGTCACATACGCACATCTCGGACTCAAACAGGACGTACAGAATTTTGATGCGGGTGGAGTCGCCAAAAATTTTAAAGAGCTCGGCCAGATCGTAGAGAATCTCATCGTCAGGCATGGCGGCGTTGACCTTGTCGACGATCTCCTCGTGGGCGTGAATGAATTCACAGCGCTCGACTCCGTTTTTATCCTCCATGGAAATCCTCCTTCCTAATTACATATGAGCTATTGTTCATATGTTTATTATACACGGCGCCGGGCTGTTGTCAATAGGAATTTTTGAAAAAGCCGGAGCGGCTTGATTCCAGGGTTAGGCCTTACAGATTTCAAGGAAAAACTGCGCCGTCCAGGCGGAAAAAAGCCCGCCGATTGGACGTGTTGGCATTTTTCAAGCAAGGTCTAAGCCGGGCGGGAGAATCCGGCGTTTCACAGGGATTCCGGACGGTTTGACGGAGAGACAAAAAAGCGGAGGTATTCGGGAACGGTCCCGAATACCTCCGCTTTTTTGTCTCTACACCGGCCGTTCGCCCCGGGACTTGGAAGAATTGTCCGCGGGGACTTCAGGCGGGCGCCTGCGCGGGTTCTGGTGGCTGCGCATAATGATAAACGCCGCCAGGAGCAGGAGCGCGCCCACAGCAGCCATGATGATGGGCAGCCAGTTCATCTGCCGCTCCAGGATCAGCAGCGTGCCGGAGGAGGGGGCGCGGAAGACCAGGTAGCTGCCGTCCGCGGTGGAGGCGGGGAAGGCCAGCGCGCCGTCCTGCAGGATTCCCGCCCTGCACCTGCCGTCGCCGCAGCGGACGCGCAGGGTGACCTCCTCCACGGCGTCCCCGCCGGAAATCTCATAGCTGTATGCCGCCCGCAGGCTGTACCCCGCGGGAATGAGATAGGCGTCGGGCGTCCAGTCCTCCAGGAGAAGTGCGGCGTCGGGGGAGAAGCTGCCCTCCGCCAGCAGGCGGGGCTGGGCCTCTCCGGTGGAGATGGCGGAGACGAGGGGCGTATAGACTGCGTGAACGGTGATGCTGCGGGTGATATCGTCCGCGTCAAACACCTCCCAGGCGGCGGAACAGCCCTCCCGCCCGGGGAGCGGCGGGAACTGGTCGGGGGAGAGCCTGCCGCCGTAGTCCACGGTAATCGTCTTCAAGGTCTGCCCATCGGCCTGGAAAGTCACTTCAAAGGTGTAAAACTGCGCGGGCAGGCCTTCCAGCGCGGTGAAGTCGGCGTAGCTCAGCGGCATCGCCCGGCCCGCGTAGTTCACGCCGTCCACCCCTGCCAGCTCCTCCGCCAGAAAGAAGTTGCCTGAGAGGGTGCCGTCCGATCCGCCCGCGATGGCTCCCAGCCTTTCGCCGTCGCTGTCGATGCGCACCATGGCGCGGCAGTCCTGGATGTCCCGGCCGGACCCGGCCACGCCGCCTACGCTGTCGTTGCCGGTGAGGTCGCAGAGCACATAGCACCGGCGGATGGGGGAGCGGGCCTGCCCGGCCACGCCGCCGCAGTAGCTGCCGCCGGCGGCCTCCACGCTGCCGTAATTCTGGCAGTCCAGCACGGCGCCCAGGTCGCCCCGGCCGACGATGCCGCCCACGCAGTCGTTCTTGGCGGCCACAGCGCCGAGATTCACGCAGGCGCGGGTGGTGGCCTTGATAACGGCGGTGGTGTCCACCAGAATTTTGTCGGCGTCGATGTCCAGATCATTTTCCGGGTCGGGGTCCAGCTCCAGGGAGACGATGCCCACCACGCCGCCCACGTTGCCGTCGCCGCTCACGGCGCCCTCGTTCCGGCAGGAGAAAACCCTGCCCCTGGCGCCGTCATCCTCCACACTGTCGGACACGTCGTCCACTTTTTTCTCCGGCGTCTCCTTGAGGCCCGCGGCCGCCAGACGCACCGCGTCCAGCTGGCGGATGATGGCGTTGGTGGTGTTGGTAATGTCGGCGTTGGCGGAAGAGGCGTTGGCGGTCATCTGGTCCACCCGGGCGTTGATGAGGTCCAGCTGGCCGTAGATGCTGTCGAAGGCAGCCCGGCCCTCTGTGTCAGTCTGTTCGCCCCAGGCCTTCAGCGTGTCCTCAATGCTGTTGACCGCGCCGTTCACGGTTTTGAGGTGCCCGGCGGCCTGGCCGGAGAAGTCCCCGGCGTGGCCGTTCAGGGCGGAGCCCGCCCCGTCCAGCCGGTCGGCGGCCTCGACCATGGCGTTGCGGGTATCGGACGCCACCTTGGAGAGGATTTCGCCGGAGTCCTCCACCGCATCCCGGATGAAGCCGAGCTGGGCCGTCAGATCCTTGACTGCGCCGCTGATGTTTTTCACCGGGGTGGAGAGGTCGAAACCGTTCAGATAAGCGGTCGCGTCCTGGACGGCGGCGAGCTTCTGGGAGAAGTCCAGCGCTTCGTTGGTAAGCGCGCCGCTGACGGCCTGAAGGAACTGATCCAGCTTCTTCAGTGCGGCGGAGAGATCCTCCATCGCCTTCTGGATGGTCTCCTCGTCGGTGTGGATCATGTCGATGTAGAAGGAGACAAGGTCATAAGCGCGCTCCAGCTCGCTGCCTGTTTCGGTGAGGCCCTTGTCCAGCGCTTTCCGCAGATCAGTGAGGGCTGCGCCCAGCGCGTCCACATCGGAATTGGCAGCGGTAGTGAAGGCGTCCGCGCTGTCAATCAGCGCGGAGAGGGACGCGTTGATCTCCTGCGCGTCGTCGTAGACCTGGTCGAGGGCGGCTTTGGCGTTGTCCGCAGCATCGGCGGAGCTGGACTGGGCGGTATCGCCGATGGAGCCGAGGGCGTCGTTGATGGCGGACACATCGTTTACCGTATTGGCTCCGGCGGCGGAGAGCTCCGCCGTCAGGTCGGACAGGAGGGAGGTGAGGCTGCCCAGAGCCTCGGAGAGGGCTTTGGTGGGGTCCTCACCGTAGATGAGGTTGGAGTCCGGCTCAAACTGGCCCACAATCCCGCCGATATCTTTCCGGCCCTGGATAGAGCCGTAGTTCACGCAGTGCTCCACAACGCCGTTCTGCAGCCCGGCTACGCCGCCCGTGTTGTAGCCCGTGTGCTGGTAGCCCACGCCGCCGTAGTTGGTGCTGCCGGTGATCGCTCCGGTGTTCCGGCCTGCGATACCGCCGGTATCCATGGCGTTCTCGTTTTCGCCGATGTTCACGCTGCCCCGGTTGACACAGGAGGAGATGCTGCCGTCGTTGCGGCCGGCCGCGCCGCCGGTCCGGCGGTTCCCGGTGAGGTCGGCCGCGCTGGTACAGGAGTGGATGGACCCGGTCTCGGCGTTTACGCCGGCGATGCCGCCCACGTCCTCGTCGCCGGCCACTGCGCCGGAGACGGCGCAGTCCCGGATGGTTCCCCGGTTCTGCCCGGCGATAATGCCCAGTCCGGACTTGGTTCCGCTGGGGGCAACCCGGCCCTCGACGGTCAGATCATGGACCACCGCCCCGGCCTGGAGGTAGCGGATGAAGCCGTAGTCGGAGCCTTTTCCTGTGTAGGAGAAACCCCTTACAGTATGACCGCCGCCGTCGAATTCTCCGCAGAAGACAGGGATGGGGGCGAAGTCTGAGCCCGCCAGGTCGATATCGGCGGCGAGCACAACCGTGAGGCCCTGGGAGTAGGTGTCCAGCGTGCAGTCCCTGGAGAGCTGGACCAGCTCCCGGGCGGTGGAGATGGAGAGTGTGGTCTCCGGGGCCGGCGTTCCGCCCGCGGCCGGGGCGGGTGGGAGAAGCCCGCAGAGGAGCAGCAGCGCCAGAAGGGCGGCGGAGACGCGGCTAAGTCTCTTCATCGTCCTCCACCTCCTTTTCCTGGTATTTGCTCTCAATGAGGGCGTCCACGCTGCCCCGAATGACGCCCTTAATCTCGCCGTCCACAAAGCCGGAGACATGGCCGCGGATGTGGCCGTCCAGCCGCATGACGCCGTTGTTGAAGCGCTGCTTGCCGTCCCGCCGGAGGGTGATTGCGGTGCGCTCGATGAGCCAGTCGCCCAGAAGCAGGAGTTGGGGCAGCACCGTCATGACCAGAATGATGGACGTCAGGGTGCCCCGGCCCAGGGTCGCGCCGATGGAGCTGATGATGGAATCGGTGGACAGCCTGCCGATGAGGAAGCCCGCCACCGTCATAATGGTACCCGAGGTGAAGACGGTGGGAAAGCTCTGGGTCAGGGCCTCCACGACGGCATCCTTGCGGTCCATGAGGGTCTTCAGCTCCATATAGCGGTTTGTGATGACGATGGCGTAGTCGATGGTCGCGCCCATCTGGATGGCACTGACAATGAGATAGGAGAGGAAGAAGAGGTTGGTCCCGGTGAGATAGGGGAAGGAGAAATTGATCCAGATGGAGCCCTGAATGGTGAGGACCAACAGGATGGGGAGACCTGCGGATTTGAAGGTGAAGAGCAAAATCACCATGACAAAGAGGACGGTGAGGATGCTGATCTTCAGGTTGTCGCCGGAGAAGGAGTCGCTCAGGTCCCGGGCGTTGGTGGAGTTGCCCACCAGCACCACGTCGCCGCCGTAGTACTGGGCGGCGACGGCGCGCATCTCGTCCAGAAGGGCATAGGTCTCACCGCTCTCCTCCGGGAGGTCGGCGGTGAAGACCAGGCGGGACCAGTTCCTGCCCTGGAGCTGGCGGAGGCCGTCGTCCAGCGTGGCCTGGAGGTCCTCCACCTGCTCCGCCTGTTCCCCCGTCAGGTTCACGACCCCCTTGTCCTTCTGCTCCAGCAGGAACTGGAACACGTCCAGCAGGGGGGCGGAGTAGTCGTCCGGGTTCTGGAAGATGGCCCCGTACTCCTCCACGCTCAGGCCGTAGGCCTGGTAGAGGAGCCGGGCCAGCTCAATATCCACCCCGGCCAGCTCGGCGAACTGGCGGGGGCTCATCTTGTCGGTGAGCATCCGGCCGTCCTCCACCTCAATGTTGGCAAGGCCCGTGGCGCCCTTGATGCCGGGCAGCTCCGCCACCCGGCGGAGGACGGCCCCCTCCTTGTCGTAGTCCCCCCGGGGCACCAGCATGGCGATGGTGTTGCTGTACCCGAAGGCGTCGTTGATTTTGTCCGCGGCGATGCGGTACTCCGGCTTGTTGCCCGAATTGGTGGAGTTGGTGGAGAAGACATACTCGCACTGGTTGGAGCAGAAGATGCCGCCTACCACCACTATGAGGAAAATGACGGGCAGCACAAAGCGGGTCTTGACCACCGCTCTGCCCCAGAATGTGATGCGGGGGACGAAATTTTTGTGCCGGGTCTTCTCGATGCCGCGGTTGAAGAGCATCAGCAGGCCGGGCATAAGGAGGAAGACGGTGAGCATGGAGCAAATGATGCCCTTGGAGAGCACCAGGCCCATGTCCAGGCCGATTTTAAGCTGCATGAGCATCAGTGCCACCAGGCCGGAGATGGTGGTGAGGGAGGAGGAGGAGATCTCCACGATGGCCTTGGAGAGCGCGGTCACGTCGGCGTCCCGGGCGTCCAGGCCGTTGTCCCGCTCCTCCATATAGCGGTGGCAGAAGATGATGGCGTAGTCGATGGCCAGGGCCAATTGCAGCACCACGGCAATGGCGTTGGTGACAAAGGAGATGGAGCCGAACCAGTAGTTGGTGCCCATGTTCAGCACGGCGGACACCACGAAGACGATGAGGAAGACGATGACCTCCAGATAGCTCTTGGAGGTGAAGAGGAGCACCGCCACAATGACCACGGCGGCAATGAGGAGAATGACGCTCATCTCCTTCATCAGGCTGTCTGAGTCGTACTCCCCCGCGCTGGAGCTGATGTAGTGGTCGTAGGGCTTCACCAGCTCCTGAACGGCCTGGGCGGCGGTGAGCACCGTATCGTCCCCGTCCTCGCCGTCGTAGCCCACGCCGATAAGGGCGGCGGCGTCCTTGTAGTGGTCCTCGGAGTCGTCAAAGGTCACCGAGGCCACGCCGTCGACGGCCTCAATCCGGTCGGCCACCTCCCGGGCCTGTTCCCAGGTCACGCTGGTGAGCATCACGTTGGCGCTGGCGAGGGTGGTGAACTCCTCGTCCATCAGGGTGAGGCCCCGCCGGGTCTCGGTATTGGCGGGGAGGTAGGTGGTGATGTCGTTATTGACCACCACCTTATTGATGGACGCGCCGCAGAAGAGGACCGCCGCCAAAAAGACCAGATAGAAGGCTTTGCGCTTGTCGACGATGAAGCCGGCCAGCTTATCCATAAAGCTCAGTGTTTTTTTGCCCTCAGACATGGAAGATCAGCCTTTCCGCGTGAGATAGAAGCACATCATCCGAAACCGGCATATCGTTGTCCAGCCACCAGCGGATGAGCGCCAGGCAGGCCCCGGCATAGAAGCGGGCGACAATATCCGCCCGGAGGTCCGGGGAACCGGGAGGAGAAAAGCCGCCCGCCGCGAAGTTCTGAGTCAGCTCCTCTGCCACAGAATTCTCCAGCGCCTGCAAATCCGCGCCCCCGGCGAAGGCGGCGGAGCGGTAGAGGCCCCGGTGCTCCCGCATAAAGGAGAGGGCGTTCTGGAAGATGGTCATGAAATAGGTCCTGGGGTCGCCGCCCCGCGAGGCCCCTCCCGCGGGCTGGAAGGCCCGGTAGATCTCCGAGACCGCATACCGCAGCAGGGCGTATTTGTCCTCAAAATGAGCGTAAAAGGTGGTGCGGTGGACCATGGCGCGCTCGCAGATGTCCACCACCGAGATTTCACTGAGAGGCCGCTCCTCCATGAGTTCCATGAGGGCGGTCATCAGAAATTTTTTGGTCCGCCGCTGGCGCAGGTCCTCCCTGGGACCGCCGCTGCCGTCGTGCCGCATCGTGCTCCCCTCCGTTTCCCGGATGTTCTGTTGGTATGGGGAACTATAGCACTCTAATCTATAGTTGTCAAGATAATCTACAAATGTATGGATAAAGCATAAAA
Organism: Lawsonibacter faecis; assembly: GCF_014287675.1. Taxonomy (GTDB): domain Bacteria; phylum Bacillota; class Clostridia; order Oscillospirales; family Oscillospiraceae; genus Pseudoflavonifractor; species Pseudoflavonifractor faecis. Next base: position 40,462 of record NZ_JACOPQ010000010.1, read on the forward strand.
AAGCCCCGCGGAAACTCCCGCGGGACTGGCAGAATGGCGATGCGGACGGAACCTGCGCGGCAGACAGAGGCTGTGCAGAAGAATGACGCGGCGGCCCGTTCTTCTCGTTAAATTTCATAAACTCCCGTTGGCACTTTACTTCAAATCCACCGGATCGCGGTAGCACTCCTTCGCGGCGGAGAGCACCTCGGAGAAGATGCGCACGCCAACGCTGGAGATGATGACCAGCTGTGTCTGACCCAGGGCGTCGCCCCAGTCCTCCATCTGCAGGACGGAACCCACCATGCTGATGTTTTTCATCCCCACGGTGGTTTTACAAAAACCCTTGACCCGGTAGGTGGCGGGAGCAATGTTCTCCAGAAAGCGCCGCAGCGCCTCGGGGGAGACCGCCTCAGCCGTGCTCAGGGTGACGGTGACGGGGCGGGAGCTCTCTGTGTTGGAGGTCTCCCGGGCCGCGGCCTCCCCGGGCGCGCCCTCGGACAGAATGGCCCGCAGGGAGACCCGGGCGTAGGTGCTGCGGTGGATTGCGGCCTTGGGGTTGATCTCTCGGATGGAGGCCTCCACCTGGGAGAGCTGCTCCTCATCCACCAGGTCGGTCTTGTTGAGAATCACCGCCCGGCTGTACTCCACCTGGCGGCGGAGGGCCAGCAGGAGCTTGAGGTATTTGGGGAAGTAGAGGGCGTCCACCAGGCAGACTGCGCCGCAGTAGTCGTAGGAGGCGCCGGAGAGGGTGCGTATCTGGTCCAGTATGGAGGAGATGCTGGAGGGGTCGGCAAGACCGGAGGCCTCCACAAAGACATAGTCCAGGTCACGGTCCGCCAGACTGATGAGGGAGTCCACAAAGGAGTCCTTGATGCAGGCGCAGAAAATGGAGCCGTTGTTGAGCTCAATCATCTTCGCACCGGGGATATCCTGCCGGATCAGGGCGCCGTCCACGCCGGTGCCGCTGAACTCGTTGACGATCAGCCCCACCTTCGTGCCGGAAAATTCCTCCAGGATGTGGTTGAGAAAGGTGGTCTTGCCGGCCCCGAGAAAGCCGGTCAAAAGTACCAGTTTGCTCATTTCAATCTCCTCCGGTCAAAAGTTCATATTCATGATGTACTCCTCCATGAACCTGGGGCTTGTGGCCAGCTCCAGGTGCTCGATGGAGGCGGGAAGGGCCTGGCAGCGGTCCAGCTGAGCGGAATCCAGCAGACACAGTTGAACGCCCTGGCCCGCGCCGTTGCCGATGGAGACGATGCGCTCCCGGGGGATGGGGGGGAGGAGGCCGATCTCAAGGGCGTGGTCCACGTCAATATAGTTGCCGAAGGCCCCGGCCAGGTAGAGGGCGTCCAGATCCTCCAGCGCCAGCCCGGACGCCTCCAGAAGCGCGACGCAGCCGGAGTAGATGGAGCTCTTGGCCAGCTGAATCTGCCGCACATCGTGCTGGGCGAGGTAGACGCTCTGTTCCCCGCGGGTGAAGAAGAAGGCGGGATTGTACTCCCCCGCCTCGCCCAGATACTGGTCCAGAGTGCTGCCTGGGTGGGCGGCGCGGAACTCGTCGGCGGGGAGGAGCCGCCCGCTCTCGTCGATGACTCCGGCGGAGCGCAGCTCAGCCACGGCGTCGATAATGGCGGAGCCGCAAAGGCCCTTTGCTTCACCGCCTCCGATGACCCGGAAGGAGAGGGCGTCTCCGTCGATGGAGATCTTTTCAATGGCCCCATCCATGCCTCGCATCCCGCAGGCGATGTTTCCGCCCTCCAGGGCGGGACCGCAGGCGGTGGAGGCGACCTTGTAGGAGCCGCCGCCCCCGGCGGCGATTTCGCCGTTGGTGCCCAGATCCACCATCAGACAGCGGCGCTCGTCCACGGGGAGCGTGAGGAGGACGGAGGCGGTGTCCGCGCCTACGAAGCCGCCCAGCAGGGGCAGAAAATCCACCCTGCCGCCGGCCGCCATGTCCATCCCCACCTCGGCGCCGGCGCAGCGGACCAGTCCCGCCGTCACGTTGACGAAGGGATCGGCGGCGAGCCCCGAGGGGTCCAGCCCAAGGAAGAGGTGCTGCATGGTGCTGTTGCCGCAGAGAACCAGGTGGTAGAGGTGGGCGCGGTAGCCGGGAATATCCGACTCGGCGGCGGCGAGCAGGCCGTTGACGGTGTCCCGTATGTGGCCGGTCAGCTCGTCCAGGCCGTCCTCCGCCTGCTGGGTGTGGAGAATGCGGCTGATGACGTCGGCGCCCCGGACGATCTGTCCGTTGAGCGTGGACTCGGTCCGCAGCAGCTTACCGCTGTTCAGGTCGTAGGCGTAGAGGACCACCGAGGTGGTGCCGATGTCGATGGCGCCGCCGTAGAGCATGGACGTGGTGTCCCCCGCCTCTACCGCGACTACCTCGCCCCGGTAGGAGACAAAGGTGATTTCACCGACGGAGTGGTCGGCAATCAGCCTGGAAAAGCTGCGCAGCAGGGCGGGGGAGCCTGTTTCAAGGTATGCGCCGCAGTGCCCGGGCATCAGTTCGCCCCTGGTAAAGCAGCGCTTGGAGACGGCGGGGGAGAGCGCGAGCTTGTGGGCGGTGCGGCCCTCCGTGATGATGGCGGCGGCGCGGGAGAGCTGCGTTTCCTCCAGATAAACCGCCATGTCTCTGTCCACGATTGTCCTGCAGGCGAGGACGGTCTCCCGGGTTCCCCCGGACTCCACCACAACGGCGCATTTGCCGCAGGTGCCCCGTCCCCCGCACACCAGGTCCAGGGGAAACCCCGCGTCGGCGCAGGCCTGGGCAAGGGTCTCCCCGCCGCCGGCCTTGTGGGTCACGCCCTGGTTGACGAGCTTAATGTGATACATAGGCTGAAACCTCCATAATTCCAGTGGTAAATTGACGCAGTGAAAAGCCTCAGGAGCAGGCCGCGGGGCCGTCCTCACAGCGGAAGAAGCAGGTGACGTTGGGGCACTTGCTGCAGTCGTGCTCCACCGAGATTTCCGGGTTGCTGCCGTCCGCGCCGAAGAGGTAGAGCATGGACTTCTCCGGGTAGAGCATATAGCTCTCCGTCAGGCGCACGTGCGCCAGCGCCTGTTCGCCCCGGAAGGACTCCAGCAGGGGGGCCTGGTACTCCAGACCCAGCTCCTCCTCCCCCGGAGAGAAGCGGCGGGTGAGATGGCAGCCGAGGGTCTTCATGGCCGCAGCAATCTGGCGGTTCATCTGGTCCGAGGCGTTGAAGAGAATCTCGTTGACCAGGTCGTTGAGAATGTACCCCTCCAGAAAATCACCCTGCTCCAGCAGTCCGCCAATTGCGGACATAATTTCCTCCGAGCAGGAGGAGAGGCAGGTGACCAGATAGGCGCAGGAGTCCACCTCCGGGATGCCCACCGGCTGAAAATTTTTCTGAACGGTGTAGGCGTGGACCATCTGCAGGCGGGTCTCGGCAATTTCCGCCAGAGCGGGAAAGGAGGCCGCAGCGTAGTGGTGGACATTGGTGCCCGCTTCGATTCTCAGCCGCCGGAAAATTCGGTCACGGTCGTACTGGATGGACACATCGGCATGGTAAATCATACGTTACCCCTCTTTTCTTCAACAATTTGACTCTTGTACTGACGGGGAGTCATCCCCGTTATTTTTTTAAAAATCTTGGTAAAATAGCTCTGGTCGTCAAAGCCGACCAGGCCCGCAATCTCCAGCAGGCTCTTGTCCGTGCTGCGCATAAGCTCGATGCTGTGCTCAATGCGGGTGTTGTTGAGATAGTCGGTAAAGCTGGTGTTCAGCTCCTGCCGGAAGAGCTTGGAGAGGTAGGTGTCGTTCAGATAGAGATTGGCGGCCAGGTCCCGCAGCGTCAGCTTTTCCATGTAGTGGGCGCTGATGTAGGCCACAGCTCTGGTGGTGGCGGAGGAGACCTGGGGCAGGGCGGCGAAGACGTCGTCCAGGAAGTGGAGCACCACGTCCCGGGTCCACGCGGTCAGCTCCTCCAGGGTGCTGATGGCGTTGGGGTAGGCGATGAGCTCGAAATTGGTGCCGAAGATATCGCGCAGGATGGCCCCGTGTCCCGTCGCCATTCTGGACAGAGAGATGTACAGCTCAAAGATATGGAGCTTGATGCTGTCGAAATTGCCGCCCTCCACCAGGATGAGCTCCTCAAACAGCTCATCCAGGCAGGCGAGGGCGGCCTCGCGGTCCCTGTTCTCAATCTCCTTGCTCAGCCGGGCCTCCAGCTCGGTATAGGTGGGGCCGGAGAGGGCGGTGGAGGGGGTGTCCAGCTTGTTCTGCTTGCGCTTCTGGATGTGGTCGCCCACGGTGAGCTGACGCTTGTAGCGCTCCCGGAGCTGGTCGTAGCTGTCCCAGTTTTTGTGGCTGTGGACCACCGCACTGTACAGGAGGAGGGAAAACTTTTGAATTTGATTTGGAGTATACACCTGAATTTGGGAAATGAAAAGAGCAATTTTTGCAAGCTGCTCCACGGCGGAGGGGTTCAGAGAGATGGCCTGTCCGAGATGGCCCTCGTTGATAGGCCCCATGGCGAGGGGCCCCGCCACCGCGCAGGCGCAGTATTTCTCCTCCACGATGACCGGTACGGCGATGTGGATGAGGCCTACGGGGCAGGTGTAGATATAGGGCTCACCCAGCTCGTAGGAGGATTTGGCGGAAAAGACCAGATTTTTGGTGCACTCGCTCTCCGGCTGGTGGTAGGCCTCAAAAAATTTGCAGAATTTCCTGTCGGCCAGAAACTCCTCCCGTATTCCGCCCTCCGGGGTGTATAATGTGACTGGGATGCCGGTGCTCTCGCTGAAGGCCTCCAGATATTCGTGGAGCCGCTTTTGGTTGATTGTTGGCAAAAGGCCGCACCTCCTGAACCCAACGCGTACTTTGGCGGAACTTGTAAAAAAAGCCCGGCGTCGGAATTGGTAAATTGGTAAAATTCTGATTGCCAATTTGTAATTTCACCATCACTATAACCCGGTTTTGGCAGAAAAGCAATAAAAAATTGAGGGCTGTAACCTCTGCGTTGGGTGAAACGCCAGATTTGAACAAAAAGAAATGGTATTTTTCTTAGAAATTAAATGGGAAATTAGATATACTGCAAATGGACAACAGAAAGGAACATGCCTGATGAATCAGTTCAACGCTATTTTTCAGAGCATCATCGACGGGGATGAGGAACAGACCGTACAGCTGTGCCAAGACATGCTCGCCAAGGGCTGTCGTCCGATTGACATTCTTGAAAAGGGAATGATTCCGGCGATGGACCGCCTGGGCGTCCTGCTGAACAGGGAGGAGCGGTTCATCCCCCAGGTCCTCATCTCGGCCAGGGCGATGCAGAGCGCCGTTGCAATCATCCGGCCGCTGCTGCTGAACAAGGCGGAGTCCGGAACCGCGCGGGAGACCGTGATTGTCGGGACGGTTCAGGGCGACATCCACACCATCGGCAAAAACCTGGTGGGAATTATGCTCCAGAGCGCCGGCTTCGACGTGGCGGACCTGGGCTCCAACGTCAGCCCCGAGGAGTTCATCCGGCAGATACGCGCACATAACGCCCGCATCGTGGCCATGTCCGCCATGCTGACCACCTCCATGAACAGCATGAAGAACACCGTGCAGCGCCTCAAGCGGGAGGACTTCGGCTATCCGCTGCATGTCATCGTGGGCGGCGGCCCCATCTCTCCCAGCTTTGCCCGGGAGATTGGCGCGGACTTCTCCGCCACCATGATGGACACCATGCGCCGGGCGGTGGAGATCAGCACCACAAAGCACTAAACTTCGGAATCAAAAAGCGGAGCTGCTTTTGATTACATAAAAGAAGCAAGAAGAAATGAAGAACTATTTGAGAAGGAGCGGAAAACTATGTCCATTCTGAACGAAATCTCCGAGCTTGTCATCAAGGGCGACATCATGGGAACCAAGGCCAAGGTGGCCGAGGCCGTCGACCAGAAAGTCGACGCCACCTCCATCCTGAACGACGGTCTGATGCCCGGCATCAACGAGATCGGTGAGCGCTTCGCCAAGGGCCAGATTTTCGTGCCCAACGTTCTCCTCTCCGCGAAGGCTATGAACACCGGCGTTGAGGTCATCCAGCCCCTGCTGGCCGCCGGCGGCGACACCACCATCGGCACCGCCGTGGTCGCCACCGTGAAGGGCGACCTCCACGACATCGGCAAGAACCTGGTCGCTCTGATGATGAAGAGCGTCAACCTGAAGGTCATCGACCTGGGCGCCAACGTGTCCGCCGAGAAGTTCGTCGAAGCCATCAACGAGTATCACCCCGACATCGTGGGCCTGTCCGCACTGCTGACCACCACCATGAACGAGCAGGGCCATGTCATCGAGGTCCTGAAGGAAGCCGGCGTACGCGACCAGGTCAAGGTCATGATTGGCGGCGCCCCCGTCACCCAGGGCTGGGCCGACAAGATTGGCGCCGACGCCTTCACCGCCGACGCCGCCGAGGCCTCCCGCTGGGCCAAGACCTACTGCACCAGCATCCGGTAAGAGTCGCTTTCACGGCGGTTCCCCAATCGAATTTTGCTGAAATAATGAAATGGAGGGCATGACCCCATGGTAGGAAGAATTAAATACAATGTCATGAACGACCAGGAGCTTCAGCACATGAAGTCCCGTCTGGAGCAGCTGCTCATTGAGCGCGGCATCCATCTGGATCACGAGGAGATGCTGGCCGACCTGGCCAAGCTGGGCTGCGTCGTCGACATGGAGAACAAGGACGTCAAGTTCACCAAGGAGCTTATCGACAAGGCTGTGGCCGCCATCCCCGAGAAGTTCACCCTGTATTCTCCCGGCGGCAAGAACGACCTGACCTTCCCCCATCCCGAGGGCAAGTTCTACACCCGCACCAACACCGGCGCGCCCAACTACCGCACCGTGAAGGGCGACACCCACTACACCACCCTGGAAGAGGTGGACGAGTGGTATAAGCTCACCAACGCCATGGAGAATATCGACTACGTGACCCTGCCCTCCACCTCCGGCGAGTATGTGCCCGGCGACGCCGTGGACGTGTACACCCTGGAGAAGGCCCTGAAGCACTCCGCCAAGCACATCTGGATTCAGCCCTATGAGTCCGACAACGTGCAGTGGCTCATCGATATGGCCGCCGCCGCCGTGGGCGGGCACGACAAGCTCCGCGAGAAGCCCATCGTCAGCTTTATCGCCTGCGGCGTGCCCAGCCTGACCTTCAAGCACATGGACGCCGAGGTCCTCTACCGCTGCGCCAAGGCCGGCGTGCCCGTGCAGCCCTGCTCCCTGCCCACAGCCGGCGCCAACACCCCCGTCACCGCCCAGGGCACCGCGTTTATCGCCTGCGCCGAGGTCTTCGCCCAGATCATCATGCTGGAGCTTCTGTGCCCGGGCCTGCCCGTCATCGCCACCACACTGCTGTTCTCCATGGATATGCAGACTACTTATACCCTCCAGTCCAACACCCAGATCACCATCGCCCGGCTCATCTGCATGGAGCTCTTCGAGCGCGGCTACAACATCCGCGCCCACTCCTACGGCACCGGCACTGACAGCCTGACCATGGACGCTCAGAACTTCATTGAGCGCACCAACCTCATCGACGCCATGGCCATGAGCGAGGCCTCCGTCCTGGGCGGCGCCGGCCAGCTGGAGACCGCCAAGACCATCAGCCCCCTGCAGCTCATCATCGACAACGAGATCTTCGGCATCGCCCAGCGCATCCGCTGCGGCCTGGCCGTGGACGACGAGACCCTCGACTGGGATGAGCTCATCGCCGGCATGGACAAGGACCCCGCCTTCAGCTTCCTGATGAGCGAGCACACCTTCCGCCACTATGCCGAGCCCCACCGCCCCGACATGTTCAACCGCGACGGTCTGGTCCGCTGGGAGCAGGAGGGGAGCAAGACCCTCACCGACAAGGCGCTGGAGAAGTTCGAGGCCATCATGGCAGCCGAGGATACCTATGCCCTGAGCGCCGACAAGGCCGCCGAGGTGGAGAAGGTCCTCAAGCAGGCCCATGCCGCTCTGGTAAAGTAATTAAGCAGCCAATCCGCACGATGTCGCCCGCCAATGGCGGGCGACATCGTGGGTAACGGCCCGATCCTGACAGCGGGCCGGCAGCGCATACCCACTCATATTTCCTGGTTTATCCGGAATGAAAGAAAGGGGCGCAGACATGAAACTGACAAAAACCGAAAAGATTTGGATTACAGTCGTAGCCATCTTCTATATCCTCTACAATATCCCCGGCATTCCTCCCTATGGCGAGGCCATCCCCACCTTTATCCACGCCGCTCTGACCGTGCTCCCCCTGTGGATCGCCGTCTATATCGGTCTGTCCAGGGTCTACAAGATCTACAAACTGAGGGACGACGCGGACGAGGAAACTGCGTCTGAGAAAAAGGAGGGTTAACCGATGCTGAGTGCCAGCACTATTTGGATTGCCTTTGGCGTATATATGGTCTTCCTCCTCGGGGTGGCCGTTTTTGTCACCCAGAAGGAGAAGCGCCAGAAGGTGGGCGGCAGCCTGCTGACTGCCTCCGTGCCCTGGCCCGTCCTGGTCATGACCTACATCGCCTCCCTGATGAGCACCTGGGTGTTCTTCGCCGGCCCCGGCGCCTACTACCGCGGCGGCCTGGGCTACTGGATCTCCGAGCTGAGCTACATCGCCCTGTTCCCCATCATCGCCCACTTCACCATGAACAAGGTGTGGATCGTCAACAAGCAGAGGAAGGGCGCGTTTACCACTCCCGCCGACTTCTACTATGACCGCTTCAAGAGTCCTGTTCTGCGCACCATCCTGGGCATTATCTTCCTGGCCGCCTCCTTCCCCTACATCTCTTCCGTGCTGGTGGCTATCGCCCAGGCGGCGCAGTACGCCACCGACGGCGCCATCAATTACCGCATGGCCGTTATCGTGGTGGGCCTGATCATGACCGTCTTCGTCTGCATCGGCGGCGTCAAGTCCGCCGCCATGGCCGACACGGTCCAGGGCCTGCTGTTTATCCTGATGCTCTGGGTCATCGTCATCGCCTGCCTCATTGTGGGCTTCGGCGGCTCGTTGAACCTGGCGCTGGATAACCTCTGGGAGCACACCCAGTCCTTCTTCTCCTATCCCGGTCCCTCCGGATGGACGCCCTACGCGGGACGCTTCGGCTACCCGTTCTCCTGCGCCATCGGCTGGACCATCATGCTGCCCCATGTGTTCGTCCGCTCCGGCTACTTCGGCGACAACCTGAAGGCCCAGCGCAAGCTGTCCTTCCTGACCCCCGTGCTCCAGGCCGTCGTGTGGACCGGCACCATGATGATCGGCCTCATCGGCCTGGCCCTGGTGAACAACCTGGCCGCCAGCGAGTCCGAGCTCATCATCCCCTACATGATCAAGAACTTCGTCCTGAACTTCAACCCCGTCCTGGCCAAGGTTCTGATGGTCGGCTTCTTCGTGGGCGCCTCCGCCGTGGGTCTTTCCACCGCCAACGCCTTCCTGAGCGTCAGCTCCGCCATCGTCTCCTCCGACCTCATCAAGAATACCTTCCACATCAACGTGCCCAAGAGCAAGGAGACCCTGGTCAACCGTATCATCATTGCGGTCCTGGGCCTGGGCTCTCTGCTTCTGGCCATCGATCCCCCCGACCTTATCTTTACGCTCATCATGTTCTCCATCGCCATCGTCATGCCCCTGTTCCCGATTCTGGTGGCCGGCCTCTACTGGAAGAAGGCCACCAAGCAGGCGGCCATCGTCTCCGCCATCGTGGGCACCGTGCTGGTGCTGCTGACCTACTTCGTCTGGAATATCGGCGGCACCTGGTACGGCGCCATCGGTATGCTGGGCTCCACCATCACCATGGTGGTGGTAAGCCTCTTCACCAAGCAGCCTGAGAGCGACGCCGCGCCCTTCTACGAGGCGCTGGAGTCCGGCATGAAGCGCTACTACGTGGTGAAGGATAAGAAGTCCGCCAAGGCCGCTGCCAAGGCAGGCGAGTAAAGAAAATCCACTGTCAGCGGGGCAGGGGGGAGGCGGCTCCCCCCATTGCCCCGGCACAGAAAGGAATCGTGTTTGTTATGGGTAAAGAACTGATTTTCAAGACCATGCGTCACGAGCCTACCGAGCGTGTGCCCTGGGTGCCCTTCTCCGGCATCCACTCGGGCAAGCTCAAGGGCTATAACGCCGAGGAGATCCTCCAGGACGGTCAGAAGCTCTACGAGTCCCTGATGGAGGTCGCCCGGCTCTACGGACCCGACGGCATGCCCATCATGTTCGACCTCCAGCTGGAGGCCGAGATCCTGGGCTGCGAGCTGATGTGGGCCAAGGACAACCCGCCCTCCGTCGCCACCCACCCCTTCGAGGGCGACAACAAGGGGATTCCCTGCAAGTGCAAGATGCCCACCCCCGAGTCCGGCCGCATCCCCGTGATGCTGGAGGCGATGACCAAGCTAAAGGCCTCCGTGGGCGAGGACATCGCCCTCTACGGCCTCATCTGCGGCCCCTTCACCCTGGCCTCCCATCTCCGCGGCAGCGAGATCTTCCTGGATATGCTCATGGACGAGCAGTATGTCCGCGACCTGGTGAGCTACTGCGCCGAGGTCTCCATCAAGATGTGCGACTACTACCTCAACGCGGGTATGGACATCATCGCCGTGGTGGACCCCCTGGTCAGCCAGATTGCCCCCGAGTCCTTCGACGCCATGCTGGCCGAGTCCTTCAAGGCCGTGTTCGATTACATCCGCAGCCGCGGGGCCTTCTCCTCCTTCTTTGTGTGCGGCAACGCCACGCCTCAGCTGGAGGTCATGTGCAAGACCTACCCCGACTCCATCGCCGTGGACGAGAACGTGGACTTTGTCTACGGCAAGAGCATCTCCGACAAATACAACATCGCCATCAGCGGCAACATCCCCCTGACCACCGTAATGCTCCACGGCACACCCAAGGACAACATGAAGTTTGTGGTGGAGCTGCTGGACAAGGTGGAGGATCACCGCAATATGATCGTCAGCCCCGGCTGCGATATGCCCTATGACGTGCCCGTGGAGAACACCGTTGCCTGCTCCCAGGCGGTAAAGAACACCGACCAGTGCCGCGAGATGATTAAGGACTATACCGGTCCCGACGACAGCGGCATCCGCATTGAGCTGCCTGACTACGAGCACTTGGAGAAGCCCTTCATCGAGGTTTTCACCCTGGACTCCGTCCAGTGTGCCGCCTGCACCTATATGATGGCCGCCGCCAAGGCGGCCAAGGAGTACTTCGGCGATAAGATTGACATCATCGAGTACAAGTACACCGTCCGGGAGAACGTGGTCCGCTGCAAGAAGATGGGCATCACCAACCTGCCCACGATGTGCATCAATGGCCAGATTAAGCACGTCTCCATGATCCCCGACAGTGAGGCGCTTCGAGCTGAAATCGAAGCTTTGCTGTAAATAAATTTCCTCTCTCTCAAACGCACAACGCACCCGGTATCCTGGGGGGATACCGGGTGCGTTGTGCGTTTTGCGGCAATTTCAAAATAGTATAAGGCAGGGGAGGGGGTTACTTCTTCTTGACAAAGAAGCTGGCGATCAGCGCGCCGACGCCGATTAGCCCGATGAAGAAGAAAAAAAAGAAGTCCACGATGACGCCCGGCTCGCTTGCCGCCCGGGCCAGCATTTGGGCGAAGCCGCCGGTGGTGACGCTGGCGATTGTCAGCACGGCCTGGATACCGATGAGAATGGCGGCGGCAAGCCGGAGACCGAAGGGGTCCATGTTCTTTATCTTATTCATAGCGAAACCTCACATAGTAAGAGTCGCAGTCGGCAGCCCTGGCCGCGCAATGCGTTGGACGGCGGCGCTGTAGGCGGCCGTCTATCTAAATTGTATGGTTCCGGGGATAAAAAGTCAAGAACGATTCAGCCCAAGCTCTCCGGCGCAACTGCGGGTTGCGCGCACGGCTGAAAGGGAGCGCTTTATTTGGTGGAAAACGGATAGCCTTTCGTGATATAGTAAAATATCAAACAAAAGGAGAGCGCATATGAGTCTGGGCCGGAATTTACAGTTTCTCAGAAAAATGCACGATGGAATGACGCAGGAAGAGCTGGCGGAGAAAATGGCGGTGAGCAGACAGACCATCTCAAAGTGGGAGCTGGATACGGCCTGTCCCGAAATGGACAAACTGATTGAGCTTTGTCAAATATTTTCCTGTACGCTGGATCAGCTGATCCGGGAGGATATGGCTGCGTCCGGCGAGATGTATTCCCATATGAGAATAGAAGACGTAGAGCAGTTCCGGTATTTCAGATACGCGGTGATCAGCGCGGACCCGGAAGGGGACGCCATCCAGCATATCAAGCGCTGGGCCGCAGCCTGCGGAGTGGAGGAGCCCGAACTCATCGGCTGGGATTTCCCGCATGTCTCGCAGGAGCAGATCAATGTGTACCACATGCACGGCTATGCGGCGGCGTGGATTCTGCCGCCGGATTTTGACTTGCCCGGCAAGCGCGCCGAGATTATCGTTCAGAATAGACAAAGGTACGCGGCGCTTACCGTCAAAGACCCGTTTAAAGCCCCGTTCAGCGTCATTCCCAACGCCTATAAGACGCTCATGTCCTATATGCAGATGAATGGGCTTCAGCTGAAATATGAGAAAGAGGTTCTCACCTGTTTTGAGCGGGTGTATTCCCAAAACGGGATTGAGTATATGGACGTGTATATCGCGGTGAAGTAGGCTTCATGGTTGTTTCACTCGATTTTGCTTTCGAGTGCGATGGTAGGACTTTAAATAATCCCATAAGTACCTCCTCTAAAGTCAACTCCTACTGCACTTCATTTATGCTATATTGAAGATATTACATATAAATACAGCTCTTGTATTCTATTGTAATAAGCCACAAAAAATAGCAAGGACGGGAATATGCCCCACCCTTGTCCATCATAGAATATCCTCAATAGAAATGATAAATCCGAACTACATTACACACCTGGATAATGTAGTTCGAATTTATCATAAGTTGGTTGGAGTGTAATTATAGGACTTAAAGAAGCACAGAAATATCAACGGTTCGCAGGCTGCAAGCAATAGGTTTTTATCCAAATGTTAATTCATCTGTTTTTTCAGCATTTAAGAGGCTCTCCAGAGAAGTGTATTTCGTACCTTGAAAATAACAAGCACTTCTGCTGCCCAATTTAATTTCATGCGGTAACTTTTTGGGCGCGCCATCAAAAATACAGACCTTCTCATTTTTCTCTGGGTCATCGCGAAACTCTTTAATCTTTGCGTAATGGGTAATTGCAGAAACTGGTTGCCCGCGATAGATAGCAATATACTTCACGCGATGTTCTCTGATAGGACTAATGCGGCAAGGATACCAGCACGGTATTTCAGATTCCCCTAAAAATGTTTCTTCAAACCCTCTTTCCTTAGACGCAAATATTACTGTGTCAAACCGTTCTAAGTTTGCTTCTTCGATTGCCGCATCAACATCAATTCCATGTGCTTCTTTTAGGTATTGCATTGAATCTGTCAGAAATTTATCGATGGCTTCTTCAATTAGTGTGTTTCTTGAAAAACTTTTTGAATCGCTTATGGAAGAAAATTGCTTTGTCACCATGTCAATACGTTCAATCTTAGTGTCGTCCAGGTAGACCGCTATCTGCTTTTTAGGCGCTTTGCTGTTCTTTAAAAGAATATCAAAATAGTTCATGTTATTTCCCATCATATTTTACTCCTCCGCAGTATTTAATCTGTAATTAGCATACCACTTCACTTTGCTTTTGTCAATATCAATTTTGATATTATAATATAATATTGTTATTTGCACACGTTTAACTTAACGCTTTTTAATGATCGATCATCTCCACAATATGTTACTTTATAAAGGAGAAATTTACCCCGAAATGATAAATAAAAAAGACCTGTACGTTAAAACGTACAGGTCTTTGGTCAGAGTGAAATTATTGGACTTGGAGAAACCCAGGAAAAACAATGGTCTGTGAGCAGTGGGCAAGCGGTATTTACAACAATCATTTAAACTGTGGACAAACGCCATCAAAGGAAATGACGGGCGGCCCCGGCTATGCCACACACGGCGGCGCGGCGGGGGAAATATCCTCCAGAGCCGCCCTCTTTTCCATGGTTGGAAAAGGGCGGGGGGATAAGGTTGAACCCGCAAATTAAAAAATCGGAGCGTTTGGAAACGAAACACATATGAAACCGGAGCCTGGCCTGTTCGCTTTTAAACCTAAAAAAGCCGCTTGTATCAAGGCTTTGCGGGCTCGGTTTGAAGAGGGCTGATATCCTTCTATGGCCTGCCCCTGCTTTGGACTTCAAAGCGTAACATTCAAAGTCGGAGCGTGGACATTTAGACCCTCAAATCCCAGGAATGTTCACCGCCTGGTGCAGCACCTGATAGAGATAGGCGGCATCCACCGGCTTGGCCACAAAGCCGCTCATCCCCGCCTCCATGGCCGCATCCACATCCTCCTGAAAGGAGTTGGCCGTCATGGCGATGATGGGCACGCTCCCGGCGTCCGGACGGTCCATGGCCCGGATGGCCCGGGTTGCCTCCAGGCCGTTCAGCTCCGGCATCTGAATATCCATCAGAACGGCCTGAAAGTCCCCGGGCGCGCTGTCCCGGAAGAGGGAAACGGCCACCGCCCCGTTCTCGGCCCGGTGCACCTTGGCGCCCTGGAGCTCCAGCAGCTCGGTGGCGATCTCGGCGTTCAGGTCGTTGTCCTCAGCCAGCAGGATGCGCATCCCTTCCAGGGACTGGGGCCGCTCGGAGGGCTCCGGCGTGGACTCTCCGCCGCCCAGAGGAAGGGATACCTCAAAGTAAAACTCGCTGCCCTCGCCCGGCGCGCTCCTGAGCTTCAGCGCCCCGCCCATCAGCTCCACCAGGGTTCGGCTGATGGCAAGGCCCAGGCCGGTCCCCTGGCTCTTGGCCAGGTTGGGGCCCACCTGCTCAAAGGCGCCGAATATCCGCTCCTGATGCTCAGGCGCAATGCCTACGCCGCTGTCAAGAATCTGGAAACGGTAGCTCCCCCGCCCGTTCCCCCGCTCCGTCTCGGTGACGGTAAGGCGGACCCGCCCGCCGGAGGGGGTGAACTTAAAGGCGTTGGAGACCAGGTTGCTCAGAACCTGCTTGAGGCGCACGGCGTCCCCCAGCACGGCGTCGTCGGTGAGGTCCCGCTCCACCGAGAAGCTGAGCTCCCGCCGTCCCGCCTCCGGGGTCATCATGCTCTCCAGGTCGGTCAGAAGCCGCCCCAGGGAGAAGGGTTCGCTGGAGACCGTCATCATACCGTTGTCGATACGGCTCATGTCCAGAATGTCGCTGATGAGGCTCAATAAGTAGTGGGAAGAGGCGCGAAGCTTCAATAGATTCTCCCGCACGCCCTCCGGGACATCCTCTCTCCGGCAGGTGAGCTCGCTCAGTCCCACGATGGCGTTCATAGGGGTACGGATTTCGTGGCTCATCCGGGAGAGAAACTCACCTTTGGCCCGGCTGGCGGCCTCCGCCCGCTCCAGCTCGCTCGTCATGCGGGCGGCGCGGATGCGGGAGCGGGTCACCACCAGCAGCAGGATGCCCAGCAGCAGGAAGATGCCGGCGCACACGGAAATGAAGAGGAAAGGGTTGGCGTAGACCAGCTCTACCACGGAGAGATGGCCTACGCCTGCCGAGATCAGGTTTTGATTGACCAGGGTGGCCTTGTCCCCGCTGCTCAGGCTGTTGACGGCCTTGTTTATGATGGTGAGCAGATCCACCTGGGTGGGACGGGGCAGGGCAAAGCAAATGTCATTGCGGTTGTTGACGAGGGTGTTGGGCACCACGTTGGAGTAGTGGTGCTCTTGGATGACCTGCTCGATCCGGGCGGAGATGCCGTAAACAAAATCCACCTCGCCCCGGTTTACGGCTGCCAAGGCATCAGGCACGCTGCGGTACGTCCGTTCCTCGGCGGCCCGGATGCTGGCGGGGATGTGCCGCCCCTCCATGACCGCGCCCACCAGGCCTTCGGCGGGGAAGCTGACCGACTTGTTCCGGGCGACGATGTCGTTGAGGGAGGCGTAGGTGCTGGACAGGGCCATATCCATCTCCACACCTTCATCCGCCGTACCCAGGAAGGCGCCCAGCATATCCGCCTCGCCCCGGCGCACCAACTCGATGGCTTCGGCATAGCTGTCCGCGGTCACGTAAGTAAAAGTAAGGCCGGTGTACGCCGCCACCCGGTCCAGGACGTCCGGGATCAGCCCGTTATGGAGGTAGTTGGACGACTCCAGGCAGTAGAAGGGGTGCCACTGGGCCACCACCGCCACCGATACGGTTTGTTTTTGGCTGATGTACGCTTTTTCCTCATCGTTTAAAAAAATACTTGCAATGCCGCTGTCGGTGAAGTTGGCGTCATAGCGCTCTCTGGCAAAGTTGGGGTTGGAGTCGGCAATCTTCTCCAGCGCCATGTTGAGCCCCTCCAGGATGTCCGTGCGATCCGGCGTCGTAACGATATAGTGGGGCTGGGAATCAAACACGGCCACAGGGCGAAAGGTCTCGTCACCGTCGGAGCGGTTGCCCAGCAGCATGTCGACCTCCCCATCCTTTAAATACTGGTACAGGTTCCCCTCCTCCGACATCTGCTCGGCTCCGTAGTAGACGATGGTGCAGTCGATCTTGTTGACGGTGAGGAAATCCTGGAGCCTGCGGATGTTCTCCCCGGCGCGGTCGTAAACGCCGATGGCCTTTCCGGCCATGCTCTCCCAGTCGTAGGCCCGTATGCTCTCATCGTCCCTGCGGGAGAGCAGGACGGACTTGGTATACCCCGCGTTATAGTCCGGGTAGGCGAAGTACTGCTCCAGCACCGGCTGGTAATAGGCCCCGCCCAACAGGTCGTATTCTCCATTCACAAAGCCCGAGAGGGCCGAGTCGCCATCCGTATCCACATATTCATACTTCCAGCCGGTGTAGTTGGCGATCTCGTTGAGATAGTCCACCACAATACCGTGCCGGTTGCCGAATTCATCCGTCTCCGTGAATCCGGGTACTTGGGGGAAGGGGACCTTCAGAACCCGCTCCGACGCCGCCGCCCGGACGCGGCCTGAAAAGAGGGTCGGAAGGATAACGGCCAAGGTCAGCAGAAGGGCCCCGCCCCGCAGGACGACCCTTTTTAAGTTTCTCATGTCACGATTCCCCTTTCCCGAGATGGTGCGCCCGACCTGATAGATAAATATTTTTCCATATGATTTTTAAATTCAATCGGTTACCCAACCATTTCTTATAGTTGCGCCTCCCAGACCGGCCCAACCGCCTGGTGTATTATGCATTCCCGCGTCCGGGCAGCAGCTCTTTCAGAATCCGGCAGATATCGTCCATATCAATGGGTTTGCCGGTGTGGGCGTTCATACCTGCCGCCCGGGAGGCGCGCACGTCCTCAGCCAACACATTGGCGGACATGGCCACGATAGGGATGCTGCGCGCCTGGGGATGGCCCGAAGCGCGGATATGCCTGGTCGCCTCATAGCCGTCCATCACCGGCATCTGGATATCCATGAAAATCGCGTCAAAGCGGCCGGGGGCCGAAGCCTCAAAAGCCTCCGCGCCCGCCCTTCCGTCCTCGGCCGTCTCCACCGACGCGCCGGAGAGCTCAAAGATCTGGACAACGATCTCACGGTTGAGCTCGTTATCCTCCACCAGCAGAAACCGCCTGTCAGACAACACATCCTGGGGCGACGAATCGGCGGGTTCGCTGGCCCTGTCGGAAAATATCTTTACCAGGCTCCTGCACAGTACGCTTTTGAAGATCGGCTTTTGCAGGATGGTGTCCAGGGGCTTCTCTGCCGAGTCCATCTCCATATAGCCGTCTCCGTCTGTGACCAGCATGGCCCGGGGATCGGCGCCGCCAGCCCGAATGCAGCGCACCACCTCCATGCCGTCTATGTCCGGCAGCTTCCAGTCCGCCACAACGAGCGCATATGAGGCCTTGCCTGCGGCGCGGACTGCCGCCTCTCCGGAACGCACGGCGTCCACTTCCATGCCAAAGCTGGTGAGATAGGTCTTAAGGAGCTCCAGATCGGTGGGATTGTCGTCCGCCAGCAGAACACGCAGGCCCTTCAAAACCGAAGCACCGTCCAGCTCATCCTCCGCGCCGGGTGGAAGCTTAAATTCCAGTTCGACGGTGAACGTGGTGCCTTTTCCCTCCACGCTCTCCACGAGGAGCTGTCCGCCCATCGCCTCCACGATATTTTTGGCAATAGGGAGGCCAAGACCGGTGCCCTCGGTGTGGTTCACCGTTTTGGAGGACTCTCGGGTGAAAGGCGTAAAGAGCTTGGGCAGAAATTCCGGCGCGATCCCAATACCGGAATCCGCCACTTGGAACCGGAACAGCGCATACTCCATGTGCCGCTGAGGCAGCTCCTCGATGATAAACGTAATGGAGCCTTGCTCCGGCGTGAACTTAACCGCATTGGAGGTGAGATTTAGAAACACCTGATTCAGTCGCAGCGGATCGCCCTCCAGCAGCTCATGGCGGATATTTTTAGTCTCCACGGTAAAGGTCTGCTCCTTGGCCAGGCACTGGGGCTGGACGATGGCCAGGTCCCCCTCAATGAGCTCAGGCAGGGAGAAGGGCTCCGCCGACAGGGTCATTTTGCCGCTCTCGATCTTGGACATGTCCAGCACGTCGTTAATGAGGTTCAGCAGGTGCTTGGAGGAGACCTCGATCTTACGGAGGCATTCCTTCACCTTGGCCCGGTCCTCAATATGGATCTCGGCCAGTTTGCTCATGCCGATTACCGCGTTCATGGGTGTGCGGATGTCGTGGGACATATTGGAAAGGAACCGGCTCTTGGCCGCGTTGGCCTGCTCCGCTGCCGCCACGGCGGCATTGAGGTCCTCCCGGCGCTTCCGGTCCTGCGTGATGTCCGTGGCTGCAAAGATGTACTTGGCCTCGCCGCGCAGCGTCACCGGGAGCGCGGTGAGCTTCAGCCACGCATAGGCCCCCAGCCTGTCGTTGAAGAACCGGCGCTCCCAAACCGTCTTTTCCGTGGGGCGCTCCTCACGCATCCATGTCTGCAAGGCCTGCTGAAATTCCCCGGCCGCCCTGCCGTCCGAACTGGAAAAGTCTCCCGCGGGGATGCCCAGCACCTCCTGTGCATTTTCAAACACATACTCCACCTGAGCGGTTTTATCGTCCACGATAAAGATGACGGTGTCGATATTCTGGGAGATGGCCTGATAGATGTTCTGGATATAGAGTTCGGACTCCCGCCGCCGCTTGGTGCCGTGGTAAAGCATCAAGACGGCCAGAGCCAGGGTGACAAGAATAGCCGCGATAACGACCGCAGCCATCCGGACTGCCAGCGAAATAATCTCCGTGCCGTCCTTTTCCACCATGCTCAGCGGGATTACCGTCACAAAATTCCAGCCGGGCTTTTCATCCAGCGGTACGAAGGAGAGGAACTGCTCCTCCCCTTCAATACTGAAGATAGCGCTCCCTCTGGCACTCGATCTGATTGCATCCATAAATGCAGAGATGGACTCGGGACTGTTCCCGCCCATCTCCAGCACTTGGCGGAATTGGCTGTAGAGCTGCAGGGAACTGAAGCGCACGGGGGAGAGGACGATGCTGCCGTCGGCGTCCAGCACGTAACTGTACCCGGCGTCGTTGTATGTAGTGCCTCCGTAGGTGTTTTGGAGCATCTCAACGGAGTGTGCCACATACAATCCGCCGGCCACCCGCCCGTCCTCGTAGAGGGGCGTCTGGAACAGAACCTGCCGCTTGCCCTGTGCGCCGATGAAGGTGTCGGAGATGCTGGTTTCGCCCCGTAGGGCCGCTCCCGAGAGGCTTTCGTCCTCCGGGAAACCGCCGCCCTCATCTGCGGGTCTGACGCTCCAACAGTTGCCGCTAAAATCCGTGATCCACAGATTGGTAGCGCGATGCAGCTTAGAGTATTCGTCCACCAAGGTCCGGTCGAAAAGCTCAGGGCCGTTCATGCTGATGCTGCTGGCCAGGGATTGGAGGGAGAGCAGTTCGGAGTGCATTTTTTCATCCAAATACTGCGCCTTACTGACGGTTAGTTCGCTGATGTTCGACTTGGTCGTGCTGCGCACCAGATCTTGAATGGACTGTACGTAACCTTTGTTGATAAAAAGAGCGATCAGGGCCGTCAGCACCAAGCACAGACAGACGGCCAGAAATACCATTTTCTTGCCGCCAAATTCCTTCTTTTTCATCTCGGCCCCCCGCTTTCTCTCAGCCTGTATACGCCGCAAGCTGTTCCGCTTGGACGCGGTCGTACTCCTCCGCGGCTTCCTGCGCCGTCATGCCGTCGAACATTTTGATACACAGCTCACGCACGGTGTCCCAGTAGGTGAAATTAAGTCTCATGTCCTCGATGGGGATCTGCCCGCCGCTCATATAGGTTTCGTAGGCCGGCCGCATCCTCTCACTGCTCAGCACGAACGCAACGTCGTCATAAATCGGCAGCTCACTGCCCCCGCCCTCGGAGGTCTTGCGGTAGACGCCGTTTGTGATATAGGAGACGAATTCCAATGCATCCTCCAGGTGCTCGCTGTTGGCGTTGACGCTGAGGCGGGATACCACCGCCGGCAGGGTCACCGTGCCGCCGGGTATGGGGACGCCCTGCGCGATGCAGTTGATCTCCGGATATTTGCTATCCATCCGTTTTATATTGCCCACTGTAACAAAGTAAAAAGCGGTTTTCCCCGCGGCAAAGTCCGGATAATCCGTGTCCCCCGCCTTGAGCGCGTTGACGGCCGCACCGTCGAGCCCGTCACCGTACCACCCCTCCTCCACTGCGGTCTGGAACAGCTCAAAGCCCTCCAGCATGTAATCGCCGATTTTGACCTCGCCGCTGTTCAGCCCCGCAAGCAGTTCCTTGGAATTCTCCGCGCTGTAGATTTGATAGAGGCCGTTGGCCATCGCCGGTACGGTCAACGCATACCAGCGGTTGAGGCTCAGCGGCGTACCGCCGCCAGCCTTGATGGTTCGGCAGCAGTTGATGAACTCCTCCAAATTCTGCGGCGACTCCAGGCCGTACTGCTCCAGCAGATCCACGTTGACAAACATGACGTAAGCCGACATGTTTACCGGGATGCAATAGGCGATATCCCCAATCATCGCCTGATCCTTGGTGGCGTCGTTCAGCTTTTCAAAGACGGGGAGACCGGAAAGGTCGAACAAGTATCCCTTGGCGTGGAGTGGCTTTACGCTGTCCGCGTTGAGGATAAATACGTCGTCTCCTTCGCCGGCGTCCAGACGCTGCTCCAGATATTCGTTGAAGCCGTCTGCCGTGGAAATTCCCTCCAGTGTCACCCGCGGTCCTGAATGGCCTTCATTATAGCGGTCAATCATCTCCTTGTAATACCGCGCCATGCTGGAATCGTTGTCCGTAGGAGCAAAGAACTTCAGAACCTGCTCATCTTGACCCTCGGCTTCATTTTCCACAAAGACCTGCCCGCCCCCGGCAGCCGGAGTGTTTCCGCATCCAGCCAGAAGGCTCAGGCATAAAACCACGGCCATACATAGTGCCGCTGCGCTTTTTCTCATTATCTCTTCCTCCATTTACAAACAGCATTCCATTATTTGCTGTTTTCGGTTGATATACAGATTTCTTTGGGCGGTTCACAAAGCGTTGCCTCAGCACCCCGTTAGGCCGCTAGAAACGACGTGCTGAGGTAAGCTCCGAAAAATACCCCTGCTTGTCCGCACTCACCACCAGGTTTCAGCTCCTGTCAAAAAAGGCCCTTGCGGCTGTTACCGAAGGACTCCGACAAGCCGGAGCACTTGTTTCACTCGGTTATTTTTTAATAAAATATTATAACGCAAATAAATCAAAACCTCAATATGCGTCTTATTTTTTGACAGTTCATAATCGTTTCTCGGTAAACGCTTTCACTAACAAGCTGTAAATTGAAACAAGATTGACAACGTACATGTAATTTGTTGTAATGTACCATCCTTTTTTCCTTTAGGCGCCGTGCCCATTCTATTAAGTATTTTCGTCCACATGTGGCTTTCACATAAGAATATAAAAAGCGCCGAAGCCTATTGTGGCTCTGGTGCATAGTGATGGCAACTTAATGTGGAATTGCTCCTGTTTTTACACTGTACTCCCCGGCCGGGAGTTCAACTCCTGCCGGATGACTTTCTGGGTGCTTAATATCTAAAATTCGAGGCCCTCAACTTTTCTCAGTTGAGGGCCTCGCAAGGCTTGAAAACACTGGTTTTTTTCGGTCAAATATCTTTTTGCCTTGTACTTTGGTCGAGTGGAATTATAGGACTTGGAGTAACCCAGGAAAAAATGATTTGCGAGCAGTGGGCATGCGGTATTTACAACAAAAATCTAAACTGTGGGCAAACGCCATCAAATGAAATGACGGGCAGCGCCTTATATTCCTAAGCCTCTGGCCAGTGTGACCAGAGGCTTTCCATCACAAAACGGCGGGGTGATATGGTTGAACCCATAAATTAAAAAATTGGAGCGTGTGGAAACGAAACACACATGAAAGCGAAGGTTGGCCTGTTAGCTTTTAGCCCGAAAAAAGCCGCTTGTTTCAAGGTTTCGCAGGCCCGGTTTGGAGGAGGCCGGTATCTTTCTATGGCCTGCCCCTGATTTGGACTTCAAAGCATAACATGTATGGCCAGAGCGTGGACAATTAGGCATTCAAAACCCGCTTGTACCAAGGCTTTGCGGGGCCGGTTGGCAGGGGGGGTATGATTTCATGTCCCACCCTTAATTCTTTCCGCAGAAACTAACATTTCAGTCTTGGTGGGCGGGAAAATAAGGCCCAGGAGCGATAACGGCAGGCCGCAGACAATAGGGTACTTCTGGCCACACTGGCCAGAAGTACCCAGCGGGTTTGGGGGCACCCAAACAAGCATTTTCGCGGCGCGAAAATGGCAAGTGTCTATACACTTGCCTTGCTTGCCGTTTTGCGCAACCCCGGAAACCGCGCAATTCATCCCTTCGTTGCATCCTTGCTTATAGGCGTAAAAAGAAATAAAATGAAAAAGAAAAATTGCATTATTTAAGCAACCAAAGACAAAAAACGGGAAGTAGATAGGTGAAGGGCCCTTACATAGACCATAGGAGGTGGCAGGATGGAGGACAACCGAATTGTAGATTTATATTGGGCAAGAAACGAGAGCGCAATCACGGAAACCGCGTCAATGTATGGGAAATACTGCTATGCCATTGCGTATAACATTCTCTGCGATCAGGAGGATGCGGACGAGAGCGTAAACGATACCTACATCGGTGCGTGGAACGCCATGCCTCCACACCGTCCGTCTATCCTGCGTTCTTTCCTCGGAAAAATTACCCGGCGCGTATCCCTCAAGAAATGGCGGGATAGTCATCGGGACAAGCGTGGCGGCGGCGAAGTTTCCCTTGCCCTTGACGAGCTTTCGGAGTGTGTGCCGTCAAACGCCATGGTGGAGGATGAAATTATGGCGGCGGAGCTGTCAAAAACGCTCAATCGCTTTATTGCCAATCTGCCGGTTACGGAAAGGCAAGTATTTCTCTGCCGCTATTGGTATCTGGACTCTATTGAGCAAATCAGCAAAGACTTTTGTTTCAGCACCAGCAAAGTAAAATCCATGCTCCACAGGACAAGGGCAAAGCTGCTTTCACATCTAAAAAAGGAGGGAGTGGCATGAACGCAGGTCACATTCTCGACGCACTTGGAACGATTGATGATAAATACATTATGGAGGCAAAGGAGAGAAGCTTTATGAATACAACGAAAAAAGCCCGAAGCATGAAGCGGACGCTGGCGCTCGTCGCGGTGATTGCCGTGCTGCTGACCCTTTGCGGATTTGCCGCATACCAGTTAGGCTGGTTCGACCCGTGGCTGCAAAAGCCGTCTGCCGATCCGGTGCAAACCGTCCAAAGCGCGATTGAAGGACAGGCCGGGAAGGAATATACGGTCAGCGTGCGTGTGGATGAAATCAAGGTGGATGAAGATGAAACGGCGCGTGTCGCGGCCATGTATTCCGGCAGTGAGCTTGCCCGGGCGCGGGGCTGGACGGACGAGTATCTGGCAAAACACTTTGTTGTGGTATATGCAGACTATTATGTGGAGTACGACCACACAAAGACCTTTATGGACGACGGCCAGACGCAGCAGTATTTTTACTTGACCCAGGACACGGAAACCGGGGAATGGACGATCAGCGACAACACTTCGCCGGATACAAGCGCGACCTCCAGTGCTGTATGGGAATATGAGCCGGTTTTAAGCTCCAAACTCCCCGCATTTCCGTTTCAGTTTGATTTGCCCTATTCGACGATTCAGGCAGAATGCGATACCGGCACGCTCATAGGCTATCATGACCACGACGGTACAGCTTATCCGCAGGGCAAACAGCTATCACTCCCAAGCGGCAGTACCCTTTACTGGACGCCCCAGGCAGAGGAAAATTATAAATATGAGCCTTCTGTCGAAATCACCTTTACCATCTACGATGAAGATGAAGCGACTTTTACCGGCGCCATCTCAATTCAAGCTGAAACAGCCGGGAGCGGTTCGGAAACTGTTGTTTACTCCGCTGTACTCAAAGAAGGATCGGGTCTTTCAATGGCACAGGCAACCGACACAGAGGGAGCGGTTATCACAGTCGCATTTAAACCGCTTGAAAATTAGCCGCCCATTTGTGAAAAGGAAATAGATAATATGAAAAAGCGCCTGGGTGCAATAATCGGCGCGGTATGCGGTGCTACTCTCATTCTCTTTGGTACGGTTGGAGTTTGGACTTTAAACATGACCTATCAAATAATCGACGCAATGCCGAATACCCATATAGTCAGTCAAGGTGCTACTACTCCGATTTGTATCGCATTCATCTTTTTAGGCGTGGGCTTAACCTCGTGGGGCATATACAAATTGTGTGAGTAACACCACCCATATTCCGAAATCGACCACCTATTAAAAAACGATAGTGGGGCAATTTCCAAATCCCTATACTAAAAGTGCAAGGAGCCGAGAGGAAAGGAGGTGACATAATGCAAGTTGAAGTGAAGATAGATGAAAACGTCAAAGACCCGAAAATCATCATTGTTGCCGACAAAATGACAGACGAAATAGGCGCTCTTGTGCAAAGCCTCTCCGCATCTTACCCAAAGGTCATTGCGGGTTTTTCCGGGGACGAGGTTCGGCTGTTGGAAGAAAGCGAGATTGTCCGTATCTATGCGGCAAACCAAAAAGTCTATGCTCAAACGGCAAAACGAGAGTACATTTTGCGCCCCCGCCTCTATGAATTGGAGGAACGGCTGAACAAGCGGCTCTTTGTGCGTATCTCCAATTCTGAAATCATAAATCTGAAAAAGATTGTCCGGCTCGATTTAAGCATGAGCGGCACAATTTGCGTCGAGCTGAACAATCACACGACCGCTTATGTTTCAAGGCGTTATGTCACCAAAATCAAACAAGCATTAGGGATTTAGGAGGTGTCCGGCAATGAAGAAAAAAGTATTGTTCAAAAGCCTTTTCGGTCTGCTCTCCGGCGTTGCGTTAGGCCAGCTTATCGCAATCGTCATATCCGCCGTAAAAGGCGACGGCTCGTTTTACGCCGTCATTCCCGAATTGGTGAATGACTTTGGCGGGGAACAATCCGCAGTTATCGTACAGACGATCTTGCTCGGTGTGTCTGGCGCGATTGTAGGCGCGGCTTCGGTGATATGGGAACTTGACAGGTGGAGCTTGACAAAGCAGACCGGCGCGCATTTCTGCCTGTTTGCTATCCCCTTCATCATTGTCACCTATGTTCTGTACTGGGTGCCCCGTTCTGTCGGCGGTGTAGCCGCTTCGGTTATCGTGCTGGTGGTGATTTATGCCGCCATTTGGTGTGGGGCGTACTTCTCCGCCAAGAGAAACATACAGAAAATCAATGACCAGCTTCACAGGGAATAGGAACCCGACAGGGGCAACCGCAGCTCCGGCGTTTGGAACGTCCCCCAAACTGGGCATGGCACCGGCAGAACGTGGACGAGCTTTCCGATCCCACACACGCATAACCCAGGCGCTTCTGGCCAGTGTGGCCAGAGGTAGGGCGGCCAGTCACGGGAAAGAGGACTGTACTTTGAATATGGAACAACGGGTATTGATCATCGGCAGTGACAAGGCCAACTGCAAGGCCATCAAGTACGCCCTGGCCGAGTACGGAATCGGCGCTTATTACACCCTTTCCGTGGTGGACGGCATCGAGCGCCTGCTGCGGCAAAATTACCAGCTTGTGATCCTGGACGTCTCCCTTTCGGAAACGGAAGGACTGAAACTGATCCGCTTCATGCGGCAGATGAAGGATATGCCCATTCTGGCGCTGTCCTCCCAGGGCGGTATTGAAAGCAGGGAGCGGGCCTACCAAATGGGCGCGGACGATTTTGTGGAAAAGCCCCTGGAGCTGCGGGAGTGCCTTGTGCGGGCCCAAGGCCTGCTCCGGCGCTGTACCGCCGCCGTACCGCCCCTACCCGGCCAGCGGCGGTACACCATCGCCAATCTGGCAACCCTCCTGGTTGACCCCATGACCCGCCGCACCCTCTACAACGGGCGGGAGCTGGAGCTGTCCCGCAGGGAGTTTGACCTGCTGTACCTGCTGGCCTCCCACGAGGGGCGGGTACTCACCCATGAACAACTGCGCTACTATGTGTGGGGCGATGATTTTACGGGCGATGAAAACAAGGCCATCCCGGTCAGCGTGAGCCGACTGCGGCAAAAGCTGGACGGCGGGAGCTTCATTGAGAGTGTCCGGGGCGTGGGCTACCGCCTCAACGACCCCTCGCACAAAAAGGAATAGCCTGTATCATTAGGGCCCGGCTGTCAAACCAGCCGGGGCCTTCTTACATTCTGGTAGAACTTGCGGCGAAACAGAACGCCCAGCGCCTTCGGTTTTAGCTTCTAACCCGCCTGCCAGATAGGCGGGTTTTTGGCACAGGCGAGGACGCAAAAATTATTTCTGGGAAAATTTGTAGGAGAGGGCAACAACCGGCCTCTAACCCGCCTAATAGGTAGGAGGGCTTTTCCGGCCACGGCAAGCCCTCCTGCGCTTCTGGCCAGTGTGGCCAGAGGTGGGGGAAGGTGAAGGGGCGGTTCAGACCGCGCCGCCCTTTCATGTTTCCCCACGGGACATGGGGAGGCTGACAGGCAATCCACCGAAGCAACGAAAGGAGGCAGAATGTCTGATAACTGCGCGGAAAAGTATAGCTATCAGATTGAGAAAATCATGTTTATGGTTGAGCCGGTCTATCGTGATGATGGCGAGACGTTGGCCGCGATCCTGTTAAAGCTCATGCAGGCGGACGCGGAGCGGCTTTGAATTTCGGAGGCATCGTTCCCATTGGTGGTCGGCAGAGGTATCATAATAAGTGTAAATACCGCTTGCCTGACTGCCGGAAAGGAGGACATTTTGAAACAGTCAGGCATTAAAAAACACTCTATCAACACCGCCGCCCTCTACTGCCGCCTAAGCCATGACGATAACATGGACAACGAGTCCAACAGCATTACCAACCAAAAGGCACTTTTGAAAAAGGTGGCAAAGGAGAAGGGTTACGCCGACACCCTGTTTTTCGTGGACGATGGGATCACAGGCACCACCCTTGACCGCCCCGCGTTCAGGCGGATGATTGCCGATATTGAGGCGGGGCTTGTCAACCTGGTCATTACCAAGGACCTCTCCCGGCTGGGCCGGGACTACATCACTGCGGGCGAATATACCGAACGGTTTTTTCCGGAGCACGGCGTCCGCTACATCGCACTGAACGACGGGTACGACTCCGACAGCCCCTATACGGATATCGCCCCGTTCAAGAACATCATCAACGAGTGGTATGCCAAAGATATTTCCAAGAAGCGCCGGATCGTCAACAAGCTAAAGGGCAATTCCGGCGTCCCTCTCTTGCCCCCGCCCAATGGGTACATGAAAGACCCGGAGGCCACCCCCACCCGCTGGATCGTGGACGAGGCCGCCGCCGTGAACGTCCGCCGTATCTTCCGCATGGCCCTGGAGGGATTTGGGATCGGGGAGATTGCTTCGGCGCTGGAGGCGGACGGCATACTTACCCCCACCGCCTACTGGCAGAGCAAGGGCGTGGGACGGGGCGGGAAAAAGGACCTGGGAGAAGGTACAGAAGAAGCGCGGCACCCGCAAGAAGCCCACCACCTACGAGAACTACGGCTATACGCTGAACATTCTCAACGTGGCGTTCGGAGGCCGCAAGCTGGACAGCATCAAGGCGCTGGACGTGGAGCAGTTTCTAAAATCCCTGCGGGCCGCTGGGAAGTCGGATTCCTCTCTGGCAAAATGTCGGGGTATGCTGTAGCAAATCATGCACAAGGCAGAGGCCAACGACTTAATCCACAAGAACCCCGTCCGATTTGCCGACAAGATGAAGGCCAAAGGGCCGGTCAAGTGCAAGGAGGCGTTCACGCAGGAGAAAGTCAAGCTGCTGATGGAGCACTTGCCCGTCGATAGGATGGGCCATACCATACGGCTCATGCTGGCATCGGGTATGCGCACCCAGGAAATGCTGGCGTAGGAGGCCCAGCACATCGAACCGGACGGTTCCTGCATCCATATCCGCCAAGCTGTCAATCTCGTCAAGGGTACTCCCCGAATCGGCCCGCCCAAAACCGCCACCAGCATACGCGACGTGCCCGTACCGCCCAACTTTCGTCCCAGTGCCGTATTTCTTCGGGAGCAGGCAGGGCGGTTTAAATGGGACAGCAACATACCCGGCCAGCCGTTCAATCCCAGCCACTTTCGCCGCAACTTTCAGAGTGTCATAGGAGCGGTGGAGGGCGTGAGGGTGCTCACGCCCCATAGCTGCCGCCACACCTACGTCTCCCAGCTCCAGGCCCTTGGCGTGGACATGGAGACCATTCAAAGCATGGTGGGCCGTGCAGACATAGAAATGACCCAGCACTACCTGCACGTCCAGGAGGAAACCCGGCGGGCCGCCGCAGACAAGTTCAGCAAAGCCTTTGGAATGACGCGATAAATGAGAGAGAAAATTCGCTGTGATACCGTGGATTCTGGTACGCGATTCTGGTACGGTTCCACGGAGCGGTTTACGATAGGTGACGGGCTGTGCCGCCTTATTTGATTGGGTGGCAGGCAGTCTGTTCTCCATTCTGGTATGATTCTGGTACGGGGGAAAAACAGGCCTCGGACATAAAAAAAGAAAGTCCCGAAACCATTGCGGTTTCAGAACTTTCTTGGTCCGAGTGACTGGATTCGAACCAGCGGCCTCTTGAACCCCATTCAAGCGCGATACCAAACTTCGCCACACCCGGATGTCACCGACTCGCTCAGGCGACTTTGATATATTAGCATATTTATCCCGCGGATGCAAGAGGAAAATTACATTTTTATTAAAAATTTTCCCGGTTGGAAAATAAGTCAGACGAAAACTCTACGATCTCCTGAAAAATCCAGGCAAACTGGGACATACTGAAAGAAAATGTGACAGGAGAAATTTTTATGGAACGTCTGGTCTGCCTGGCGGCGGGATACCTGTGCGGCTGCTTCCTCACCGCCGAAATCGTCGCTCACTATCGGACAGGACAGGGCGCCGCCAGTCTGGGCACAGGAAATCCGGGTACGGCGAATGTGGTCGGACACCTCGGTATCGGATGGGGTGCCTTGGTGCTGTTGGGAGATGCGGGGAAAACGGCGCTGGCGCTCGCGCTGTGCCGCTTTTGGCTCGCCCCCGGTCTCGGCATGGTTGGAGGACTCTACGCCGGCCTGGGCGCCGTTCTGGGCCATAATTTTCCGGTCTGGAGACGCTTCTGCGGCGGAAAGGGCGTGGCAGTCACCTGTGCAGCCATTGTGCTGGTTTCGCCCCTCTGGGGCGCGGTATCCTGTCTGGCCGGGTTGGCGGCCGTATTGCTCAGCGGATATCTGCCACTGGGAGCAGTCCTTATTCCCTGCCTTTTTATTTTTCCGGCGTTTGCCGTCCATGGGGTTGAGCCGGGTATCCTGTCGGCGGTGCTGGCGATTTTGATGGTTATACGGCATATCCACGGGCTGGAGCGTATTGCCAGCCATACAGAAAAGAAGTTTGGCCCACGGCGGACTTAAAGCACGGAAACACCTTGACAAAGCTGCTGGAAATCACTATAATAAATGGCAGTCTGTTATCGGGGTGTGGCGAAGCTTGGTATCGCGCATGGTTCGGGTCCATGAGGCCGCGGGTTCGAATCCCGCCACTCCGACCATTGAAAAGACCGTCGACATTTGTCGGCGGTCTTTGCTATATCCATACTTTTGTTCAATGCCTAGTGTAAATCCCGTAATTACGCCCAACAGCGAAAATGACTGACAGGATTTGTTTTTGGTGATATAATTTATACAATTAGATATGTAAAAGCGAAATTGTTTTATACGGGGTGGCTTTATGAACGAAGAGGCATTAAAAAAAGCACAATACTTTTATAATCAAGCCTGGCGTTTTATGAAGTGCGCAGAGCGCTGTATGGGAACAGAAAATGATGATGGTTCAATACAAATTATTGGTGGAAGCTATCCAACATTATCAACGCCAACTATGGTTAATGCTGCTTTTTCATGTGAAGTATTTCTCAAGGCGATTCTTATTCTTTTCTCCATAGATTATAAAAAGGGACATGGGTTAAAATATTTGTATGATTTATTGCCGAACGAAGAATATAAGGAGTATTTGAAAATAGCTCCGTCCTCGGGGCAAACATTTGAAGAAGAGTTAGATGCACATTCAGAGGATTTTGTTGCTTGGCGCTATTATATGGAAACTCCTGGTGAATATCAAATGTCTCCAATGTTTACATTCTTACTTATGAATAACCTACAGTCCTTATCAAAAGCATTAATTGAACAACATTTAACTCAGAATATTATGTAAAAACAGCTTACTAATAACCGGAAAACTATTAATTTTGACTTTCTATTTCTAAGTCCTATAATTACACTCGGACCGAGAAAAGAAGACCGTCGACAGTATGTCGACGGTCTTCTTTTGCTTTGCAGGCGCTTGGCAGATATCCGGTTACTCCGCAGAGATCGCACTGGTTTACTGGCCTGGACTTTTTGTGGTATAATCCAGAAAAGGAGTGACTGTCCATGGAACAGGAGCACAAGCGCCGCGTGCGGTATAAGGGAACCCACCCACGCAGCTTTCAGGAAAAATATAAGGAATTGTCCCCGGACCAGTACCGGGCTGATGTAGAGGCCATCATTCAGCGGGGGAAGACCCCCGCCGGGATGCACATTCCCATCATGGTAAATGAAATTCTGGACGTTCTGCAAATCAGGCCGGGGCAGGTCGGCTATGACGCCACCCTGGGCTATGGCGGACATACCTCAAAAATGCTGGAGCAGTTGGGTGGGGAGGGACACCTCTATGCCACCGACGTGGACCCTGTGGAGTCGGAAAAGACCCGCGCGAGGCTGGAGTCGCTGGGCTACGGTCCCGATATTCTGACGATACGGCGAATGAATTTTGCCGATTTGGATCAGGTTGCCCCCGGCGTAAAGTTTGATTTTGTGCTAGCCGACCTGGGGGTCTCGTCCATGCAGATAGACAACCCGGATCGGGGGTTTACCTTTAAATACGACGGCCCCCTGGACCTGCGGCTGGACCCGACAGCCGGGGTCACAGCGGCGGAACGTCTGCGGGAGCTGGACGAGGACGAGCTGGCCGCGATGCTGTCTGAGAACTCTGACGAGCCCCATGCCGGCCGCATCGCCTGCGCCGTTATGCGCAGCTTCAAGCGGGGCGGCACAATCGAAACCACGAAGCAGCTCTCCGCCGTGGTTGAGGAAGCCCTGTCTTTTCTCCCTGCCGACGAGCGCAGAGAGGCGGTGAAGAAGTCCTGTCAGCGCACCTTCCAAGCCCTGAGAATCGACGTCAACAGTGAATTTGAGGTGCTGTACGCATTCCTGGAGAAGCTGCCGGGGGTGTTGAAGAGCGGGGGGCGGGCCGCGGTGCTGACCTTCCACTCCGGCGAGGACCGACTGGTCAAAAAGGCGTTCAAGCAGTGCCGGCGGGAGGGAATATACAGCCGGGTGGCGGAGGAGGTCGTCCGCCCCTCCGCGCAGGAGTGTTTTCGGAATCCCCGCGCCCGCTCGACCAAGCTGCGCTGGGCCATCCGTGCATGAGACGCAGATGCTCCACCGTTCAAAGGCTCCGCAGTCCACTATCATAGTGGGCTGCGTTTTTTTAGGGGGTTGTCCGATAGAGTCAACGTGTTACAATGGCATTAACCGGACCGGTCAACAGAAAGCGGGGAAAGCCGATGAATGAGAAGTTTTTTACACTGTCCCAGGAGAAACAGGACCGTATCGTCAACGCGGCCTTTCGGTGCTTTGCTGAAAACGGCTACAGGCGTACCGTCACCGACGACATCGCCGCCCAGGCGGGGATATCAAAGGGCCTTTTGTTCCACTATTTTGGAAATAAGCGGACGCTTTACGATTACCTCTTTCAATATGGCCTGCAATTTGTCGGGGAGCGTCTGAGGGCGCTCTACGACTGGGAGAGGGAGGACCTCTTTGCAGTGGTGCTCCGCTCTGCAAGGGTCAAGGCGGAAATCGTGCGGGAATACCCCTTTATTTTTCGTTTTATCATGAATGCCTACTATGAGGAACACGGAGAGACAGGGGAGCGGATCAAGGAGATCTACGGGGATGTCGTAAAGCGGAGCGTGGAGCAAATGATGCAGAAGGTGGATTGGAGCCGTCTGAAAGCCGGGGCGGACGCGCGTCAGCTGCTGAACGTCGTCATTTGGTGCGCCGAGGGCTTCATGCTTGAGCGGCAGCGGGAGGGGACCACGGGCGATCCGGACTGCCTATGCAGGGACTTTGAGGCCCCCATGCAGATGCTGAGGGACGCTTTTTACGAGAGTGAGCCGTCCGACCCGATTTGAGATGAGGGAGTGGTACCAAGTGCTGAACTATTTTTCGTGCCTCTGTTTTATATGGGCGGCGGTCGGGCTTGGGTCACGGCTCCTGATTGTGCGCCTTGGTGAGCGGTGGAAGGATTGGGAGGAGCACTCAGCCTACACGGAGTCCCGCCCCAAGTGGCTGTATGCGGCGGACCTGCTGGCGGTGGCGGTTGTTGCGTTTACCTGGTATATGGTTTGGAAAACAGAGATAACCGGCGCGTGGATCGCCGCGCTGCTGCTGTCGCTGGTGTTAATTAAGGTGTGCGCCCAGATGTACCGCTACAATTCCTTCAGGAAATTTATTCAGCGGGTTCTGGGCGACCGGAAATTGTTTCGGGCCGTAAACTGGAGCGTCGGCGGATTCAGCGCAGTCGTTCTGGCGCTTGGCGTTTACTATATGCTGCAGCTGATACGCGTATAGGCCGGAACGATGAGGGAAATTGATATGATTGATATGACGGAAAAATACGTGGAATCTCTCAACGGAAGGACCTGCTACTGGATCTCCCGCCCGAAGAGCGGGGGCGCGGCGCGGTGCCTTGTCTTCCTGCACGGCATGACGGCCGACCACACGCTGTTTGAAAAGCAGCTGGAGTTCTTCTCCGCGGATTTCACCGTGCTCGCGTGGGACGCCCCGGCCCACGGAAGGTCGAGGCCCTACCGGGACCCGGCCTATGCCAACGCCGTGGGTGAGCTGGAGCGGATATTGGCCGCGGAGAACATCACCCGGGCCGTCTTCATCGGGCAGTCCATGGGCGGCTTCCATACTCAGAGTTTCCTGACGCGTCACCCTGAGACGGTGGAGGGCTTTGTCGGTATCGACACCTGTCCCTACGGGGAGGGGTACTACTCCCGCTCCGACCGGTGGTGGCTGCGGCAGGTGGGGTGGATGTCCCGCCTCTTCCCCCTGAGAATACTGAAAAGGTCCATTGCAAAGGCGGCGGCCGTCACGGGGTACGCCCGCAAAAATATGCTGCGCGCCCTCGCGCCCTACGGCAAGGAGGAGCTATGCCGCCTCATGGGGCTGGGCTTTGCCGGGTTCCTGGAGGAAAACAGGGACCTTCGGATTACATGCCCCGTTGTCCTCATTGCCGGCGAACGGGACGGCATCGGAAAGGCGCGGCAGTACAACAGGGCCTGGCATGAGCATACGGGCTTTCCGCTGTACTGGGTCAAGCAGGCGGGGCACAACGCCAACTGCGACAATCCCGTGGAGGTCAATCGGATTATCGCTGAGTTTATCGCGGGACTGTAGAAACCGGGGCGCGGAGAGCCGCGCCCCGGTTTCAGCTTGTCAAAGAAGCCCTGAGGGGCTTCTTTGACAGAAAGCTGCATGCCGAATGGGGCTCAATTTTCTGGGAAAGGTCTCCTAATCCGTCGTGAGAAGTGACATTTCTGAGGCGCATGTCCCCAGAAATGACGGATTTTCATTTGATTCCGCCGTCCGCGGACGGCGGAACTCTGCGGGGCGTTCTCTGTGGAGGCTTTTTGCGGAAATTTTTTGCATAGCGGGCGGCCCGTCCGAATAGAGATGGTGTACATAAGATTTTGTCCTGGTGTACGCCAGAGAAGGGATGGGCCCTATGGAGAGCGCATATCGCGATTGGGAACGGCAGAGGACGAACAGTGCGGGGCGCCATACGGCCTCCCGGCGCGGCACAAAGGTGGCGCTGGGCCCCAGGGAGTGCCGGCGGCTGGCGCAGCTTGGGATTTGCGTCGTCCTCTTTTTGGTGGTATTCATCGGGAAGGGGGTCTTCCCGGAGCAGATGGTGGCGGCGCGGGAACAGATTACGGGGCTTATCAGCGGGGATACGGATTTCCGGGCGGCCTTCGCCTCGCTGGGGAAGTCCATCTCCGACGGCGAGCCGGTGCTGGAGACCCTGGGCGGCCTTTGGGTGGATGTCTTCGGAGGGGGGCAGCGGGTGGAAGTGGATACCTGGCAGCCCTCGGCGCTGTATGAGAAAAGCAGCGCCCTTATCGGCGTTCCTGCCACCGCTGCCGGGATTCTGGCCTTGGACCTGAGCAAGACGGAGCTCCCCGCGGTCACGACGCCGGTACAGGCGGAGACTCCGCCGGAGGAGACGGCGCAGCCCGTGGAGACGACGCCGTCCCAGGCTGAGCCGGCCGAGCCCGCTGTGGTGGACATGGGCTACACCGGCGAGGCGCTGCCCGCCAACGCATCCATGGATAAGTACAGCCTGGGCATCGCCCAGACCATGTCGCCCATCCAGGGGGCGGAGGGGGCCTGGGTCTCCTCGGGCTACGGCTGGCGGGAGCACCCGGTGGACGGCGGCGAGAAGTTCCACAACGGCGTGGACCTGGCGGTGAACGACGGCACCCACGTCAAGGCGTTTGCCGACGGTACCGTGGACTACATTGGGGAGAGCCCCATCTACGGCCTCTATACCCAGATTGACCACGGGAATGGCGTCACCACGTTCTACGCCCACTGCGGCAAGCTGCTGGTCCAGCAGGGGCAGAGCGTGAAGATGGGGGACGTCATCGCCGAGTCGGGGGAGACGGGCAACGCCACCGGCCCCCACCTCCACTTTGAGATCAAGAAGGACGGCGTGCTGCTCAACCCCCTCTACTATATTGAAACACCCTAATTTGCGCTGGGGGCGGCTTGAAATCAGCGGCGGGTTTCTCCTGGCGGCCGCCGCGCTCTACTACCTGGACGATCAGGGAGTGCTCCTCTGGGGAGCGCTGGCCTGCGCGCTCCACGAGCTGGGCCACTATGCGGCAATTTTCGGACTGGGCGGCAAGGTGAGCCGAATCCGCCTGTCCGCTTCCGGGGCGGAGATGGTGCTCTCTTCCGCCCGGCCCTTGGGGCCGGGGGCGCAGATGATTGCCGCGCTGGCGGGGCCGGCGGTCAACCTGGGGCTGGCGCTCCTTGCCGCGCGGCTGGCGGTGCGCTTCGGGGAGGGCTGGTACGTCTTCGCCGGGCTGAATCTGGGGCTGGCGGGCTTCAATCTGCTCCCCGTCGCGCAGCTGGACGGGGGGCGTGCGCTCTACTCCCTCATTACACTGCTGTGGTCGCAGCGCCTGGCGGAGCGGGTCACCGGCTTCTGCTCCGCCCTGGTGGCGGAGGGGCTGGTGCTGGCAGGGGCGGCGGTCCTGTGGCGTAGCCGGGGCAACTTCACCCTGCTGGTCACGGCGCTGTGGCTGGTATGTTCCCTGGTGCGGCAGGAGAGGGCCCGAAAACCTGCCTATTCCCGAAAATAAGGCAAAAATATGCTTGCAATCGTGCTTTTCCTGTGGTATCATATTACGGTCTCAATAAAGGGTGGTCCTCTGCGGCATGGTAAATCAGCCGGCATGAACGCCTATAAAACAGGAGGAAAAGTTTATGGATCTCATGCAGGCATTTACTGAGAAGCATCTCAAGGCCGAGCCCCCCAAGTGCGACATCGGCGACACCGTTCGTGTCCACATCCGGGTCAAGGAAGGCAACCGCGAGCGTATTCAGGTCTTCGAGGGCACCGTCATTGCCAAGAAGCACGGCGGCATCGAGGAGACCTTCACTGTGCGCCGTATCTCCTACGGCGTCGGCGTGGAGAAGGTGTTCCCCGTCCACGCTCCCTCCATCGAGAAGATCGAGGTCGTCCGTCACGGCAGGGTCCGCCGGGCGAAGCTCTACTACCTGCGCGACCGCGTTGGCAAGAGCGCCAAGATCAAGGAGAAGCTGTAAGACACGATACGAAAAAGAGAGGCGTTTGCCTCTCTTTTTTGTTGCTTTCGGGGGATGAAAAGTGGGGCGGCCCCCTTTTTTTTCAGCCATATATTGTGTATAATACTTAGACCTTGTATGATAAATGGCAACACGGCCAATCGGCGGGTCTTTTTCCGCCCGAACGGCGCAGTTATTCCTTGAAATCCGTCAGGATTCCTGCGAAAACCGCTTGCCGGACGAAAAAATCCCGCGCCGCTGGGCGTATTGCCATTTATCAAACTAGGCCCAGATATATCATAAAGCGGAGGACGCGAGATGAACATTCAGTGGTATCCCGGACACATGACCAAGACCCGGCGGCAGATCGAGGCCGACCTGAAAAATGTGGACATGGTGGCGGAGATCATCGACGCCCGCATCCCGGTGGCCTCCCGCAATCCGGATATCGACGCCATCGTGGGGAGCAAGCCCCGGCTGATTGTCCTCAACCGGGCGGACCAGGCCGACCCGGCGGGGAACCGGGCCTGGAGGGCCTGGTTCCAGGACAGGGGCTATACGGTGCTGGAGACCGACGCCAAGACCGGGGCCGGGGTCAGCCAATTCTCAATTACCATCAAAGAGGCGCTGAAGGACCAAATTGCCCGCTGGCGGGAGAAGGGACAGGTAGGCCGCATCGTCCGCGTGATGGTGGTGGGCATTCCCAATGTGGGCAAATCCACCTTTATCAACAAGGTCGCCAAGCGGAAATCCGCAAAGGCGGGGGATAAGCCCGGCGTCACCCGGGGCAAGCAGTGGGTTGCGGTGGACGCAGGGCTGGACCTGCTGGACACGCCGGGCATCCTCTGGCCCAAGTTCGAGGACGAGCGGATCGGGCTCAACCTGGCCTTTACCGGCGCGGTGAAGGACGAGGTCATGGACGCGGAGACCCTGGCCTGCCACCTGATGGAGACCCTTGCGGAGCGTTATCCGGACGCCCTGCAGGAGCGGTACAAGCTGGAGCTGCCGCCCGTAAGCGGGCAGCTGGAGGGACTGGCCTACGGGTATGACCTCCTGGAGCGGGCGGCCCGGAAGCGGGGCTTTCTCATCTCCGGCGGAGAGCCGGATACGGAGCGCATGGCAAAAATTCTGCTGGACGAGTTCAGGGGTGGAAAGCTGGGGCGCTTTACCCTGGAGCTGCCGGAATCGGTTTGAGGACTTGCCGGGCTTTCGTCGGCTTAGCCGTTCCCCAGGGGGCCGCTGTAATATAAAGGGCAATTGACGGGAGGCGAGGGACATGGACTTCTGGATAATCGAGCGCTCCTGCTTTGAGCGGGGCTATACTCTGGTCTGCGGCGCGGATGAGGCGGGAGCCGGCCCGCTGGCCGGGGCGGTGTACGCGGGGGCGGTGGTTCTGCCCGCGGGGCTGGTGATCGACGGGCTCAACGACTCCAAGCAGGTCAGCGAGAAGCGCCGGGAGGCCCTCTTCGACGTCATCAGGGCGGAGGCGGTGGCCTGGGCGGTGGCGAGCGTGGACGAGGCTGAGATTGACGCCATCAACATCCTCAACGCCCGTCTCAAGGCCATGGACCTGGCAATCCGCGCCCTGGACCCCGCGCCGGAATACGCCCTGATTGACGGCAACCGGGACCGGGGCATCACCATCCCCCACGAGACGGTCGTCAAGGGGGACGGCCGCAGCGCCAGTATCGCGGCGGCCTCCATCCTGGCCAAGGTGAGCCGGGACCGCTATATGCTGGAGATGGCGGCGCGTTACCCGGAATACGAGTTCGAGCGGCACAAGGGCTACCCCACCAAGCGGCACTATGAGCTTCTGCGGAAGTACGGCCCCTGTCCCATCCACCGCAAGACCTTCCTGAAAAAGCTGTGAGCGGCGGGAATACCAAGCTGCTGGGCAGGTGGGGGGAGTCCCTGGTGGCGGAGGACCTGCGCCGGAAGGGGCAGCGCCTGCTGGCGGCGGGCTATCAGTGCCGCTTCGGGGAGATCGACCTGATTACAGCGGATGAACAGTATATTATCTTTACGGAGGTCAAGCTGCGCAGGGACGACCGTTTCGCTCCGGGCCGGGCGTTCGTGGACGCCCGGAAGCAGGCGCGGCTGCGCACCACGGCTGAGCTTTACCTCGCCCAGTTCCCCACCGGACTTCAGCCCCGCTTCGATGTGGCCGAGGTCTACGCGCCCCGGGGGATGGAAACGGAGCATCCGCGCATCCTCTATTTTGAAAACGCCTTTTAGGAGCGAACCGGCGATATGAGTGAGATTGATTTATTTGACGGACACTGCGACACCATCTCCCGCTGCCTGGAGCTTGGGGGAGGCTTTAGGCGCAGCGGGGGCCACCTGGATTTGGAGCGGACCGGAAAGTTCCGGCGTTACGCCCAGTTTTTCGCCGTCTTCGGCGACGGCGCCGCCGTGCCGGGTCTGCCCCTCTGGGAGCTGACCCTGCGGGAGTACGCCCTGTTCCGTCGGGAACTGGCGGCCAACGCGGATCGGCTGGCGCTGTGCCGCACGGGGGCGGAGGCCGAGGCGGCCTATGCCCGGGGAAAGACGGCCGCTTTCCTCTCCGTGGAGGGGGCGGAGCTGCTGGACTGCGACCTACATAAATTGGAGGAGGCCTACGCCATGGGCGTCCGGGCGGTGAATCTGACCTGGAATCATTCAAACGCCCTCTCCGGCTCCAACGCGGAGGAGACAGGCCGGGGGCTGTCCGGGCAGGGGAGGGCCTTCGTCCGGCGGATGGAGGACCTGGGGATGCTGGTGGATGTGTCCCACCTGTCCGACCCGGGCTTCTGGGATGTGGCGCAGCTGTGCGCCGGCCCCTTTTTTGCCAGTCATTCCAACTCCAGAGCCGTATTTTCCGCGCGGAGAAACTTGACCGACGCGCAATTTACTGCCATAATAGAGCATCATGGCGTGGCCGGACTCAATATGTTCTCCGATTTTCTGGGGGAGGACCCGGACATGGAGACCATACTGGCCCATCTGGAGCACTTTCTGGCCCTGGGCGGCGAGCAGAATATCGCCCTGGGCGGGGACTGGGACGGCATCTCCAGGATGCCCCGGGGCTTCGCCGGCATCCAGGACATGGATAAGCTCTTTGAGCGGCTGTTGCAGAGAAACTATTCGGAAGCGCTGGTGCGCGACCTGTTCCATAACAATCTGATGAGGGTAGTGAACGAAGTATGTACTATGTAAGCACGCGCAGCAAGAATCACCGTCTGACCGCCTCTCAGGCCATTGCCCAGGGACTGGCCGTGGACGGCGGGCTCCTGACGCCCGAGGTCTTCCCGAAGCTCTCCCACAACGGCCTCAAGACCCTGACCGACATGTCCTACCAGCAGCGGGCGGTCTATGTGATGAACCCCTACCTGGAGGACTTCACCGCCTCCGAGCTCTCCTCCTTCGCCACCAAGGCCTACGGCCCGGACAAATTCGACGCCAGAGAGGTGGCCCCCGTCCGCACCGTGGACGGCAATACCCACTGCCTGGAGCTGTGGCACGGGCCCACCTGCGCCTTTAAGGACATGGCCCTCCAGATGCTGCCCCACCTTCTAAGCGCCTCTCTGGTGAAGAACGACGAGAAGAAGACGGCCTGTATCCTGGTGGCCACCTCGGGGGATACCGGCAAGGCCGCCCTGGAGGGCTTCCGGGACGTGGACGGCACCCGCATTCTGGTTTTCTACCCCAAGGACGGCGTCTCCGCCATCCAGCAGCTCCAGATGAACACCCAGGAGGGGGAGAATGTCGGCGTCTGCTCCGTGGTGGGCAATTTCGACGACGCCCAGACGGGCGTGAAGAAGCTCTTCTCCGACGAAAAGCTCCGAGCGGAGCTGGCCGGACGGGGTTATTTCTTCTCCAGCGCCAACTCCATCAACTGGGGCCGGGTCCTGCCCCAGATCGTCTACTACGTCTCCGCCTACTGCGACCTGGTGAAGACGGAGAAAATCCAACTGGGTGACCCTGTCAACGTCTGCGTGCCCACCGGCAACTTCGGCAACATCCTGGCGGGCTACTACGCCGGACAGATGGGCGTGCCCATCCGCAAGTTCATCTGCGCCTCCAACAGCAACAACGTGCTCACCGATTTCCTGAGGACCGGCGTGTACGACCGCAACCGCAGGTTTTATAACACCATGTCCCCCTCCATGGACATCCTCATCTCCTCCAACCTGGAGCGGATGCTCTATGAGCTCTCCGGCTCCAGCGACGGGGAGGTCCGCGGCTACATGGATCAGCTCGCTGAAAAGGGCAGATACGAGGTGGGCGACGCCGTCAAGGGCAAGCTGTCCAGGTACTTTGCCGCCGGCTTCTGCGACGACGCCCAGACCCAGAGGGTCATCGCCCGCATGTGGAATGAGCACAAATACCTCATCGACCCTCACACCGCCGTGGCCTTCGACGTGCTGGACCAGTACCGGGCGGAGACCGGAGACGACACCGCCGCCATCGTGGTCTCCACCGCCAGCCCCTTCAAGTTCTGCGACAGCGTACTGGGCGCGCTGGGCGTGACGGACCTCCGGGAGGGCACCGACATCCTGGGCCAGCTCTCCGAGCTGACCGGCGTGAGCGCCCCCGCGCCCCTGGCCGGTCTGGCCGGCAAGGAAGTCCGCTTTACGGATAACACCACCAAGGACCATATGGTCGATAAGGTGCTGGAGATGCTGAAATGAGACCAGCCTATGTAAAGCTGGGCATGCTGGGTCTGATGTTTTTGCTTTGCACAAGCTGTGGGACGGAGGAGCCGTCCGCCACGCCGGAGCCTGTCCGGCAGGAGTTCAGCGAGGACTATACCGATGCGGCGGTCTACCGCGTCGTCGGCTGGGATTTGGATCTGGAGGCGATGGACACCTACCCCCAACGGGTGGATT
This sequence comes from Lawsonibacter faecis, assembly GCF_014287675.1. Lineage (GTDB taxonomy): Bacteria > Bacillota > Clostridia > Oscillospirales > Oscillospiraceae > Pseudoflavonifractor > Pseudoflavonifractor faecis. The sequence goes on from NZ_JACOPQ010000010.1 coordinate 81,824, forward strand.
CTGTGTCTGAGGGCAGGGATGGTGCGATGGTCGTCGACCTGTCCGTTAAGAATCAGACCTATTATTTTCTGGAGCCGGTCCCTATTGACGGGCGGGATTACTCAGAAGAGATTGCCGCCTATTTAAAGCCCTCTGAAAAGGTCACTTGGGAGAGCGATGATTTGATGGCGCTGCTGGATAAGGTCGACGGCGGGGATGTGTTCGCTTTTGCCAGCAACGCGGCCTATTGGGCGGCGCATTCTCTGGAGTATGATGAAGAACTGGCTCGGCGCATCTCGAACGGAGAATGCGATACCCTGAACGCAGAGGAGGCGCTGGCCCGGGGAGGAGGTACTTGCAGCGAGTATACAAACCTCTTTTTGGCGCTGATGCGGGCCAGGGGCATCCCGGCCCGATTTGAAACAGGAATCTGTTTGGACGGCGAGGGGAAGCCTATGTCCTCACATGCCTGGGCGTCTTTTTTTCTGGACGGTTATGGGTGGATCCCTGCCGACCCACAGATTGGGAGCGTGGGTATTTACGACAACTATATTAGGCTGGAGCTGGGACTGGATTTTGCCGATATCGGGAAAGCGTTTCAGGACTACGGGTGCTATGTAACCCTTGCTCCAACATGATAGCGGAGGAATAAAATGGCGCTCTATGCAATCGGAGACACCCACCTCTCTCTGGGGGCCGACAAGCCCATGGACGTGTTCGGCGGCAACTGGGAGGGGTATGTAGAAAAGCTCCGGGCGGGCTTTGCCAGGGTCGCGCCGGAGGACACGGTGGTCCTCTGCGGCGACCTCTCCTGGGGGATGAGCCTTCCCCAGGCCCGGGAGGATTTTGCGTTTTTGGACGCGCTTCCGGGGAAAAAGTATCTGCTGAAAGGCAACCATGACTACTGGTGGGGCACCGCCGCCAAGATGAACGCCTTTTTTGCCGAGTGCGGTTTCAATACCCTGCATATTCTGCACAATAACTGTGGGGAGTACGGGGATTTGGCCCTCTGCGGCACCCGGGGCTGGTTCTATGAGGAGGACCGGGGCGGCCACAACGAGAAGGTCTTCAACCGGGAGCTTGTCAGGCTGGAGGCGTCCCTCAGGGCGGCGGGAGAGCGGGAAAAGCTGTGCTTTCTCCACTACCCGCCCTGCTACCAGGGCTACGTCTGCACTGAAATTATTGCGCTTCTGGAGCGGTACGGCGTGAAGCGCTGCTACTACGGGCATCTCCACGGCGGCAGCCACCGGCTGGCCGTCGAGGGGAGATACGGCGCGGTGGAATACCACCTGGTCTCCGCCGACTATTTGAACTTCAACCCCCAAATAATCTGTGAATAATTGAAAAAAGGGCTGGAAATTTAGTCTGTTTTCTGGTAGTATAAATCGGATAACGCAAAAGGGCGCTTCAAAGGTTGTTTTTTACCCGCTGCAAGCGCTGACAGGAGGAAGTAACAACATGAATGTCAAGAGCGTAGAGAAGAAGGAAAAGAGCACTGTCGAGCTCGTCATCGAGGTCAGCCGCGAGGAGTTTGAGGCCGCTATCGATAAGGTCTACAAGAAGCAGCGCGGCAGCATCTCCATCCCCGGTTTCCGCAAGGGCCATGCGCCCCGCAAGATCATCGAGGGAATGTACGGCTCCGGTGTTTTCTATGAAGATGCCATCAACGATGTTTACCCCGAGGCCTATGCCGAGGCAGTCGAGCAGGAGAAGCTGGATGCCGTGGCCTATCCCGACGTGGAGATTCTGGACGCCGGCAAGGACGGCTTCAGCTTCAAGGCCGTCGTGACGGTCCGCCCTGAGGTCAAGCTGGGCGACTACAAGGGCCTCACCGCGCCCAAGGCCGAGGCTGCCGTGTCCGACGAGGATATTGACGGCGAGCTCAAGCCCTTTATTGAGCGCGCCACCCGCCTGGTCTCCGCCGACCGCGCCGCCCAGAACGGCGACACCGTCGTGTTGGACTTCGAGGGCTTCGACAACGGCGTGCCCTTCGAGGGCGGCAAGGCCGAGGGCCACAGCCTGGAGCTGGGCTCCGGGTCCTTCGTCCCCGGCTTTGAGGAGCAGCTCGTCGGCATGAAGGCCGGCGACGAGGGCGACATCAACATCACCTTCCCCGAGGACTACCACGCAGAGCTGGCCGGTAAGAGCGTGGTCTTCCACGTGAAGCTGCATGAGGTCAAGGAGAAGCAGGCCCCCGTGGTGGACGACGAGTTCGCCAAGGACGTGTCCGAGTTCGAGACCCTGGCGGACCTGAAGAAGGACCTGGGCGAGAAGCTCAAGGAGCGCCGGGAGGCCCAGGCCAAGAGCGACTTTGAGAACGCCCTGATGGAGCAGGTGGTCGCCAACATGGAGGTTGAGATCCCCGACGCCATGGTGGAGCACCGCGCAGACCAGATGGTGGACGACTACGCCCGCCGCATCACCTCCCAGGGCATCCCCTTTGAGAACTACCTCCAGATGATGGGCATGACCGCGGCCGACTTCAAGAAGCAGGCCATGGAGGGGGCCCTCCATCAGGTCCAGGGCGATCTTGCGCTGGGCGCCATTGTGGAGGCCGAGAAGATCGAGGTCTCCGACGAGGAGAAGGAGGCCGAGTACGCCCGTCTGGCCGAGCAGTACAGCATGGATGTGGAGCAGATCAAGGCCGCTGTTCCGGTTGAGGATCTGGAAAAGGAGCTGAAGACCAAGAAGGCCGCCGAGGTGGTCTACAGCACCGCCAAGGCCGGCAAGGCCCCCGCCAAGAAGGCCGCGAAGAAAGCGGAGGAGTCCGACGAGGGCGAGGAGAAGCCCAAGAAGAAGGCCGCCCCCAAGAAGAAGGCCGAGGAGCCCGCCGAGGGCGAGGAGAAGCCCAAAAAGAAGGCCGCCCCCAAGAAGAAGTCTGAGCCCAAGACCGAGGAATAAGTTTCATAAAGCCGGGCATACTTTAGCGGTATGACTGCCCAGCTTTTGCCATGGGGTATGTGTGCGCCCCGAGGTGATGATGGGAGCGGACCGGTTGGGGAGCGCCATGTGCACCGCTCTCCAGCGTCCCTACATCAAAAAAAGGAGATCTTTCACTATGAGCTTAGTCCCTTATGTAGTAGAGCAGACCAACCGCGGCGAGCGTTCCTACGACATTTTCTCCCGCCTGCTCAACGACCGCATCATCTTCCTGGGCGAGGAGGTCAATGCCACCACCGCCAGCCTGGTCGTGGCCCAGCTCCTCTATCTGGAGGCCCAGGACCCGGACAAGGACATCCAGTTTTACATCAACAGCCCCGGCGGCTCCGTCACCGACGGCATGGCCATCTATGACACCATGCAGTATGTGAAATGCGATGTGTCCACCATCTGCATCGGTATGGCGGCCAGCATGGGCGCGTTTCTGCTGTCCTCCGGCGCCAAGGGCAAGCGCTTTGCCCTGCCCAACGCCGAGATTATGATTCACCAGCCCTCCGCCGGGACTCAGGGCCAGATCACCGATATGGCGATCCACCTGAAGCGCCTGGAGATCATCAAAAAGCGGATGAACAAGATTCTGGCCGACAACACAGGCAAGCCCATCGAGGTCGTCACAGCCGACTGTGAGCGCGACAACTTCATGTCCGCCGAGGAGGCGCTGGAGTACGGCCTGATCGACAAGGTCTTTTATCAGCGGTAACGAGGATAGGGAAGGGAGCGGGGAACGAGCGCCCCGCTCCTTTCTCCGCATTTTTCGGGGCGGCAGGCCGGTTCGCTGATTTCCCCACGCGGCGGCCGTGAGGGCCCCCTTTTCCCTTTGCGTTTCTTGCCGGCGGCAATTGCCGCACGGCGCCGGGGCCTTCGCCCCGCTCACTATCGTTCGTATCACGAACAGGAGCAATGAGGTAACACTATGCCTAAAAACGACGAACGTAAGCCGGTACGCTGTTCCTTCTGCGGCAAGCACCAGGAGCAGGTCGCCCGCATCATCGCGGGGCCGGGTGCCTATATCTGCAACGAGTGCGTCCATCTCTGCATGAGCATTCTGGACGATGCGTACGACCCGGAGGAGCAGGCCGCTCCCGACATCCCGGACGTGATCCCCACGCCCCGGGAGATTCGCGAGGTGCTGGACCAATACATTATCGGCCAGGAGACCGCCAAGGTGGCGCTCTCCGTGGCGGTGTACAACCACTACAAGCGCATCTATTTCGGCGGCGCGGACGGGGTGGAGCTGCAGAAGAGCAATATCCTGCTGCTGGGACCCACGGGCAGCGGCAAGACCCTCTTCGCCCAGACGCTGGCCCGCATCCTGAAGGTGCCCTTTGCCATCGCCGACGCCACCACGCTCACCGAGGCGGGCTACGTGGGCGACGACGTGGAGAACATCCTCCTGCGTCTGGTCCAGGCCGCCGACTTTGATATCGAGCTTGCCGAGCGCGGCATCATCTATATCGACGAGATGGACAAAATCACCCGCAAGAGTGAGAATACCTCCATCACCCGGGACGTGTCCGGCGAGGGCGTGCAGCAGGCCCTGCTGAAAATTCTGGAGGGCACCGTGGCCAATGTGCCGCCCCAGGGGGGGCGGAAGCACCCCCATCAGGAGTTCATCCAGATCAACACCAAAAACATCCTCTTTATCTGCGGCGGCGCGTTCGACGGCATTGAGAAAATCATTGAGCGCCGCCTGGATAAGAAGTCCATGGGCTTCGGTGCGGAGATCCAGAGCAAGAAGGAGCGGGACGCGTCCGCCCTGCTGGGCGAGATTCAACCCCACGACCTCATCAAGTTCGGCATCATCCCCGAGCTGGTGGGCCGGCTGCCTGTGGTCACCACTCTGCGCTCCCTGAACCGGGAGCAGCTCATGCAGATTCTCACAGAGCCCAAAAACGCCCTGGTGAAGCAGTATGAAAAGCTCCTGGAGTACGACAATGTGGAGCTTGTCTTCGAGCCGGAGGCCCTGGAGGCCGCGGCCGACAAGGCCATCGAGCGTGAAATCGGCGCCCGCGGCCTGCGCGCCGTGCTGGAGGAGACCATGACCAGGGTCATGTACGACGTCCCGTCCGATCCCACCATCACCAAGGTAATCATCACCGGCGCCTGTGTGCGGGGCGAGGAAGAGCCGGCCCTGGAGCGCGACAGCGAGCGCACCGAGCGCCCCCGTCTGGGCAGCGCGGCCCTCCGCGCAGAGAAGGGCGGCCTGCCCGCCCAGGGCAACGTCTCCTGACGCGCAGCAGAATACCATTTAATATTATCGCAAAGGGCGGGCGGCCGGTGGCCGTCCCTACTCCCCACGAGGGTATGTAGGGGCGCCCATTGGGCGCTCGCCGTCTATAAGGAAGTGATCCGAATGACCAAAACCAAGAGCCCTGTCGTGATGCCCGCGCTGGCGCTGCGGGGGTTGACTATCTTCCCCAATATGCTGCTTCACTTCGACGTGGGGCGGGAGGCATCCATCAAGGCGTTGGACGAGGCCATGGCCACGGGGCAGCCGATTTTTCTGGTGGCGCAGAAGGAGATCACCGTGGAGACCCCCAGGGCCGAGGACCTCTTCTCCATCGGCACCATCTCCAACATCCGGCAGATCCTCCGCCTGCCCGGCGACAATGTGCGGGTCATGGTGGAAGGTGTGGCCCGGGGCCAGCTGGCCGGCCTCTGCCAGACGGCGCCCTACCTCATAGCGGAGGTGGCGGAGATCGAGGCGGGTGAGAGCGTCAGAAGCTCGCCGCGCACCGAGGCGCTGATCCGCCGCACCTACGATCTCTTTGAGACCTACTCCGAGCTTGCGCCCAGGATGACGCCCGACGTGCTGCTGAGCGTGCTCTCCAGCGACGATCCTGGCTATATCGCCGACTACATCGCTCAGAATATCGCCATGCGCGCCGGGGACAAGCAGGCCGTTCTGGAGGAGCTGCGCCCGGTCCGCCGCCTGGAAAAGCTCTATCAGCTTCTCCGCCGGGAGGTGGAGATCCTGGAGCTGGAGCAGGGGATGCAGAACAAGGTCCGGGAGAGCCTGACCCAGAACCAGAAAGACTACTTCCTCCGGGAACAGCTCAAGGTCATCCAGCAGGAACTGGGTGAGGATGGCGGCGGCGACAGCGAGGCGGCCGAGTACCGGGAGAAAATTGCCCGGGCCAAGCTGCCGGCCGAGGTGGAGGAGAAGCTCAGAAAGGAGCTGGGGCGGCTGGAGAAGCAGCCCTTTGGCTCCGCCGAGGCCACCGTCCTGCGCAACTATCTGGATATTTGCCTGGAGCTGCCGTGGAACCGGAAGAGCAAAGAGCGCACCGACGTGGCTGCGGCCAGGAGGGTGCTGGACGCCGACCACTTCGGCCTGGAGAAGGTCAAGGAGCGGATTCTGGAGTTCCTCTCCGTAAAGCAGCTGGCCCCGGAGCTGAAGGGGCAAGTGCTCTGCCTTGTCGGACCGCCCGGCGTCGGCAAGACCTCCATCGCGATGTCCGTCGCCCGGGCCACCAACCGGAAGCTGGCCCGGATCTCCCTGGGCGGTATCCACGACGAGGCCGAGATTCGCGGCCACCGCAAGACCTATGTGGGCGCCATGCCCGGAAGAATCATTGCGGGCGTCCGCCAGGCGGGAAGCAGTAATCCTTTACTCCTGCTGGACGAGATAGACAAGCTGGTATCCAGCATCCACGGCGACCCTGCCTCGGCGCTGCTGGAGGTGCTGGATGGGGAGCAGAACAGCACCTTCCGGGACCACTTTCTGGAGCTGCCCTACGACCTGTCCGACGTGCTCTTCATTACCACCGCCAATACCACAGATACCATTCCCAGGCCCCTGCTGGACCGCATGGAGGTCATTGAGCTCACCAGCTATACCGACGAGGAGAAGCTGCAGATCGCCAGGCGGCATCTGCTGCCCAAGGAGCTCAGGCGCCACGGCCTGAAAAAAGCCCAGCTCAAGCTGACCGACGACGCTATTCGGGAGATCATCACCGGCTACACCAGGGAGTCCGGCGTCCGGGTCCTGGAGCGGGAGCTGGCGGCCCTCTGCCGAAAGGCGGCAATGCGTGTTGTGACAGATGGTGTAAAGTCTATCTCCATCACGGGCGACAACCTGGAAGGGTATCTGGGCGTGCGCAAGTATCAGCCGGAGCGGCTGCCCGGACTGGAGCAGGTGGGCGTGGTAAACGGCCTGGCCTGGACCAGCGTGGGCGGCGAGCTGCTGGAGGTGGAGGCCAACGTGGTCCCCGGCACCGGCAAGGTGGAGCTGACCGGAAACCTGGGGGACGTGATGAAGGAGTCTGCCCATGCGGCCCTCACCTATATCCGCAGCCGGGCCGCCCAGCTCGGCATTGAGCAGGATTTTTATAAAAATAAGGACATCCACGTCCACTTCCCGGAGGGGGCGGTTCCCAAGGACGGGCCGTCGGCCGGCGTGGCGATTACGGTCGCCATGGTCTCCGCCCTCACCAATACGCCGGTTAAGCGGTGTATTGCAATGACGGGTGAAATCACGCTGCGCGGCAGAGTGCTGGCCATCGGCGGCCTGAAGGAGAAGACGATGGCCGCCCTGCGCAGCGGAATAAAGACCGTGCTTATCCCCGCGGACAATGTGAAGGACCTGGAGGAGATTGACCAGACAGTCCGGGCGGCGCTCCATTTTGTTCCGGTGGAGCAGGCCGACGCCGCCCTTGCCGAGGCCCTCAGCCTGACCATGTCCGCCCAGGGCCAGGAGCTGGCCGGGCGGGCCGCCGAGAGCAGGCGGGCGGAGGCCGGACTCAACCTCAAGCAGTAGCCGGGCGCGGTATGGGAGAGCCATGCCGGGAAAGGAGCCTCTATGCCATTGAACCTACAAAAGGCGGAATTCATCCGCTCCGCCGCCAGCGCGGCGGATTTTCCCCGGGACATGCTGCCGCAGGTGGTCTTCTCCGGAAGATCCAACGTGGGCAAGTCCTCGGTCATCAACAAGCTGCTTCTGCGCAAAAACATCGCCCGTGTGGGGGCCGCGCCGGGGAAGACCACCCATATCAATTACTTTCTCATCGACGGGAAGGTCTACCTGGTGGATCTGCCGGGCTATGGCTACGCCAAGGTCTCCATGGCGGAGAAGGCGCGCTGGGGCCGGCTCATTGAGAGCTGGTTTGCGGACACCTCGCTGATGACCCTGGGCGTAATGATCGTGGATGCGCGCCACAAGCCCACGGCGGACGACTGCACCATGGGCGAGTGGTTCAAGCAGAGCGGCAAGCCCTTCGTCGTTGTGGCGAACAAGCTGGACAAGCTGAAAAAAAGTGAAATAGAGCCCAATATGGCCCGTATCCGCGAGACGCTTGAGCTGGCGGAGAATGTGAAGGTGATTCCCTTTTCGGCCGAGAAGGGAGACGGCCGGCAGGAGCTGCTGAGCGCCATTTTGGGAGCTGTGGGGGAGAGTCTATGAAATTCGTGCGATTTGAGCGGGCGGGGGAGCCCGCATGGGGCGTGTTAAAGGGGGAGACCGTGCGCACCTTGGCCCACGCGCCCTATCAGAGCGTCTCTTACGACGGCGGCCTGCTCCCGCTGTCCGAGTGCCGTCTGCTGGCCCCCTGTGAGCCGACCAAGATCGTCTGCGTGGGGAAGAATTACTACGACCATGCCATGGAGATGGGGGAGGGCGTGCCCGACAGGCCCATCCTGTTCCTGAAGGCGCCCAACACCCTTAACTGCCACGAGGGCAGGGTCCACGCCCCGGCCTTCGTCACCCGCCTGGACTACGAGGGGGAGCTGGCCTTCGTGGTGAAGAAGCGGGCAAAGGACGTAAAGGCGAAAGACTTTGCGGAGTATATTCTGGGCTATACCTGCCTCAATGACGTGACCGCCAGGGACATTCAGAAATCGGACGGACAGTGGAGCAGGGGCAAGAGTATGGACGGGTTTGCGCCGGTCGGACCCTGGGTGGTGGACGGCGTGGACGGGGCGGATCTCGCCATTGAGACCCGGCTGAACGGCGAGACCGTTCAGAAATCCCGGACCTCCCTCTTCATGACCAAGCTCCCGGAGCTGATGGAGTTCATCACCGCCTCCATGACCCTGGAGCCCGGCGATGTGGTGACCACCGGCACCCCTGCCGGAATCGGCGCCATGAAGCCCGGCGATGTGGTCGAGGTGGAGATTGAGGGCATCGGAGTGCTGCGCAGCCATATTGTGTGACGAATAGAGGAGGCCGTCCCGGAGACCGGAGACGGCCTCCTCCGTTTTGACGGAGCAGGCCGGGGCAGAATCCTTCGCAGCGGGAAACACTGCTCCAACACCTTGTGTTTTGAGCGCCGATTTGCTATAATAATGTCCAATATTTCATCTGCTGCACAAGGGAAGGGGGAGCGTTGCCGTGCTGCGCCATATCTTGCTTGGAACCATGCGCAATCTCCGGGATTTGGGCGGATATCCCACGGCGGACGGCCGCTGTACGCGGTATGAGCGCCTCCTCCGGGGCGATCTGCCCCAGGGCTTTACCGGGAGGGACGCGGACTGGCTGCTGCGCCGGAACATCACGACGGTGGTGGATCTGCGCAGCAGGTGGGAGGCGGAGAACAGGCCCTGTGCGCTGCGAGATCTCCCCGGCTTCACCTACCGCCACCACGTCCTGGCGGGCGGCGAGACGCCGCCCAATGCCGAGGACGACGTGGCGGGCGGTTATTTCCGTATGCTGGACCGGCCGGAAAACGTGCTGCCCATTATGAGCGCGATAGCGGACGCCGGCGGCGGGGTGCTGTTCCACTGCACGGCGGGGAAGGACCGCACCGGCTGCGTCGCCGCCCTTCTGCTGGCCTGCGCGGGCGTGGGGCTGGACGATATTTTGGCGGACTATCAGATCTCCGAGACCTACATGCTGGACTGGGTGCGCCAGGCTGCGGCCCAGATGCCGGACAAGGCGGCTTTTGTCGGGCGCTCCAAGAGCGAGTATATGGAGGGCTGCCTTGACCTGGTGAACGCCAAATACGGCGGCGTGGAGGGCTATCTCCGGGCCGTGGGACTGACGGACGGGCAGCTCGGGCGCCTGCGGGGCAAATTGCTGGACACAGACTGACGAAGGGTGGCGTACCTTTGCGCGGAATACAAACTGTCTTAAACAATCTGGACTGGATGGGCCTGGTCTCCCTGCTGCTGAGCGCAGTGGGAGTGCTTCTATGCATGACGGTCCATGAGCTCTGCCACGGACTGACAGCCTGCCGGCTGGGGGACCCGACGGCGAAGCGCATGGGCCGGCTGAGCCTGAATCCGATCAAGCATATTGACATCCTGGGGTTTGCGATGCTGCTCTTCGTGGGCGTGGGCTGGGCGAAGCCCGTCCCCGTGGATATGCGCTATTTTAAGCGTCCCAAGCGGGACATGGCGCTGACCGCCCTGGCGGGGCCCGTGTCCAATATGGTATTGTCCTTTCTGCTGCTGGCCCTCTACTCCGGGCTGGTTCGGATTCTTCCGGGCGGGCTGGCCGCCTACTTTCTGCTCAATTTTCTCTCCAGGACGGCGGTGATGAGCATCGGCCTGGGACTTTTCAACCTGCTGCCCATCTCGCCCCTGGACGGATCAAAGATTTTGTTTTCCCTGTTTCCGGACAAGGTATACTATACCATATTGCGGTATGAGCGTTACGTCATGATCCCGCTGATGATTCTGATGTTCGTCGGGGTGTTCGACGGCCTGCTGGACTTCTGTATCAACGGGGTGCTGGGCGTGATGCTCAGAATGGTGGGTTTGACGTAACCGGCATATGAAATTTGATCCGGCAGGGAGGTGACCGCCATGGAGACGCCCATCTTTCATCTGGAGAAGGTGGTTAAGGCAAAATCCGAGGACATGGAGGACTTCACCGGGCCTCTGGACCTGATTCTCAGCCTGCTGTCCAAGAACAGGATGGAGATCAAGGACATCCAGATTGCCGTGATTCTGGAGCAGTACATGACCTGGATGGCCCGGCGCAAGCAGCTTGATCTGGAGGTCGCCAGCGAGTTTGTCACCATGGCGGCCCAACTGGTGTTCATCAAGACCCGTATGCTCCTTTCCATCAACGACGAGGAGGCCCTCTCCGAGATGGAGCAGCTGATCGCCTCCCTGGAGGAGCACCAGCGGCACGAGAACTTCACCCGCATCAAGGGCGTGATTCCCGAGCTCTCCGACCGCTTCGCCATCGGCAGGGACTACATTACCAAGGTGCCCGAGGCGATCCCGGTCAACAGGAGCTACCGCTATCACCACAAGGCGGAGGATCTGCGCAGGGCCATGCTCTCGGTGATGGAGCGGACGGACCACCGCCTGCCGCCGCCGATGGCGGCTTTTGAAGGGATCGTGGGCCGGGAGCCCTACCCGGTGTCCGACAAGGCGGGCGAGATTGTCCAGCGGCTGGTCCGGTTCGGGGTCACGCGGTTCCGTGCGCTCTTTCAGGGCAACCGCAGCCGCTCGGAGATTGTTGCAACCTTTATCGCCGTGCTGGAGCTCTGCAAGGCCAAAAAAATCCGCCTGGCGGGCACCGAGTCGGACTGTACCGTGACCTGTACGACGGGCGAGGCGGAGCCGGATTTTGAATTCTCCACCGATGTGGTTTAGGCCTTGTTTGAAAAAATGCCGGACGGGTTCCGTCCGGACAGAACAAAAGTATAAGGGGTTTCCGCGCGGCATCGGCCGGGCGGGAGATAGGTTTATGGATTTAAAGGAAATGGAGTCGGCCATTGAGGGCATTCTCTTTGCCGCCGGGGACAGTGTGGGAGTAGAGCGGATCTGCATGACGCTGGAGGTGGACCGGGAGACGGTGGACTCGGTCTGCCAGAAGCTGGCCGACGACTACCGCTACCAGCGCCGGGGCATCCGGCTGGTGCGGATGGACAACAGCTATCAGCTCTGCTCGGCCCCGGAGTATGCGGACTACATCCGTAAGGCCTTTGAGAGCCGCAAGCCCGCCCGGCTGTCCCAGCCCGCGCTGGAGGTGCTCTCCATTATCGCCTACTATCAGCCGGCCACCCGGGCCTACGTGGACCAGATCCGCGGTGTGGACAGCTCCTACACCGTGGGACTTCTGCTGGAGCGGGACCTGATTGAGGAGTGCGGCCGCCTGGCCGTGCCGGGCAGGCCCATCCTGTACCGAACCACACAGACCTTTCTGCGGTCCTTCGGGCTCGCCAGCCTTGAGGAGCTGCCCGAGCTCCCCAACGCCAGCGCCGAGGACGGGCAGATTGCCCTGGAGATGCGCTCCGCGGTGGAGAAGCTGAGGGCGGAACAGGAGGCTGCGGCCGGCGCCGGGGCGGAGGAGGAGATCTCGGAGGAGGAGCTTCTGGCCGCCGCCGAGGAGCTGGCCCGGAACGAGAAGCGGGAAACCGCGGACGGCGAGACGGCGGCGCTGCCGCCGGAGACGGAGGAGTAGACCATGGGGATCCTGCGGGTCCTGGGAATCATCATTCTTGTCCTGCTGCTGATATCCCTCATTCGGATCGGCGGTACGGCTGAGTACGGCGAGGCGGGCATTCTGGTCCGCGCGCGGCTGGGCTTCATCCGGTTTACGGTCTACCCCCGCAAAAAAAAGGTGAAGAAAAAGCCTGCAAAAGAAAAGAAGCCGGAGCGGGAGCAGTCCGCGCCCGGGGAGACGCCGCCCTCCAAACCGGGCGGGCTGTTCAGCACCGTGAAGGAGTTTCTGCCCCTGGTGGCCGACGCGGCCGGGCAGTTCAAACGGAAAATCAGGGTGGACAGGCTCTGTCTGGACTTTACCGCCGCGGCCCCCGACCCGGCGGCGGCGGCCATGGCGTTTGGCGGGGCAAACGCTGCGCTGGGTATGATTTGGCCCATTTTCGAGAATAATTTCAATATTCAGGACCGGCGTATCCGCACGGAGGTGGACTTCAACCGCCGGGAGCCGGTGATTTATGTGTTCGCGTCCTTTTCCCTCACCATCGGGCAGGCCGTGGTCCTGGGGATACGGCTATGTGCACGCTTTTTAAAGGTACTCTCACACCTGAAGACCCGGCAGAAAAAACAGAAAGAGGCGGTTTGACCATGGAAAACAAGCAGCATCCCATCGGCGATCTGATGAGCACCACCATGCAGAAGATCCGCGAGATGGTGGACGTAAACACCATCATCGGCGCGCCTATCCAGACCGGAGAGGTCACCATCATCCCCGTGTCCAAGGTGAGCTTCGGCTTCGCCTCGGGCGGCAGCGACTTCACCACCAAGAATCAGAAGCCCGAGGCGGACAACGCCTTCGGCGGCGGCAGCGGCGCGGGCGTGAACATCATGCCCATCGCCTTCCTCATCGTCAAGGGCGACTCCGTGCGCCTGCTGCCCGTGGCGCCCCCGCCCGGCACCACTGTGGACCGGGTGGTGGAGATGGTGCCCGAGGTCATCGACCGGGTCACCGGCTTCATCGAAAAGCAGCAGGACAAGAAGGAGCCCGACAGCGCGTTTTAACCCCGGGAGAATTCCGCGGCGGCCGGGGACATAAAAGAGGCCGGACAGGGCCATACTAGCACCATCTATCGTGTTTTCGAGGTGGCGCAGTATGAAGCGTATGTTTGCGGCCCTGTTCGCCGTTTTGTTCCTCTCCTCCGTGCTCTCCGTCCGGGCCCGGGCCGCCGCGCCCACCCTCTCCGCCGCGTCCGCCATCCTGGTGGACGGCGGGTCGGGACGGGTGCTCTTTTCCCAGAATGCGGACGAGGAGCGGGCCATCGCCAGCATTACCAAGCTGATGACCGCCCTGGTGGCGGTGGAGTCCACCGCCGATCTCTCTCAGGAGGTCACCGTCAAGCGTGAGTACACCCTCACCGAGGGCTCCTCTATGTATCTGAAGGTGGGGGAGAAGCTCACCCTGGAGGATTTGCTCTACGGCCTGCTCCTGGTCTCGGGCAACGACGCCGCGCTGGCGGTGGCGGGCTTCTGCGCGGGCGATGTGGAGACCTTCGTGGAGTGGATGAATCGGAAGGCGGAGGAGCTGGGCATGGAGCACAGCCACTTCTCCAACCCCAACGGCCTCTCCAGCGACGACCACTACTCCACCGCCGCCGACATGGCGAAGCTGGCCAGGGTGGTCATGGACAACGAAATTCTTGCAAAAATCGTCTCCACCAAATCCATTACCATCGGCACCCGGAGCCTTACGAACCACAACAAGCTCCTCTGGCAGTATGAGGGCTGCGTGGGCATGAAGACGGGCTACACCGACAAGGCCGGGAGGACCCTGGTCTCCAGCGCGGAGCGGGACGGCCAGCGGCTCATCGCCGTGACCCTCTGCGACCCCAACGACTGGCGGGATCACGCAGCCCTCTTCGACTACGGCTTTGAGGAGTGGCCCGGCGCCATGCTGGCCACCGCCGGGAAGGATGTGCGCAGCCTCCCGGTGACGGGGTCGCTGGTCCGCTTCGTGCCCGTACGGACCGAGAGCGGCGTGAGCTATCCCCTGGGCGCGGGCGAACGGGTGACCGCCAGGATAGACCTGCCGGAGACGGTGAAGGCCCCCGTCGAGGAGGGGGCGATTGCCGGAAGCCTGACCTTTTATATGGACGGCGAGCCCATCGGCAGCACCTATCTGGTCTACTCCAGAAGCGTGAAAAGCGACGCGCTGGAGGAGCAGAGCCTGGTTGAGCGTATTCTGAGCCTTTTCCGGGGGGACAAGACCGCCAATGTGATGGCGGCGTTTTACCCCAGGACATTTTAAAAACTAGAGTGTATCTGAAACATCCAGGCGGCGCGCCTTTCGGCGGAAACTGCGACCTGCCGCGCCGTTTTTCCTTGGAATCCACCCAGGATTCCTGCGAAAAACGGCTTGCATGACGCCTTCCGCTCGAAATCCACACCACCCCGAAATTTCAGATACACCCTAGACGACTGCGGATTGCCGCGCCGGTCACTTCGCCGGCGTGGCAATCCTGCTCAAAAGAGGTGAACGGCGTGGAGGAACGCCTGCAAAAACTACTCTCCGCCTGCGGCGTGGCCTCCCGCCGGACGGCGGAGGGGTACATTGAGGCCGGCCGTGTGACCGTCAACGGAAGCGTGGCCCGCCTGGGCGACAAGGCGGACCCGGCGCGGGACCGGGTGGAGGTGGACGGCAAGCCCGTCCGGCCGGTGGGGGAGCATACATATATCCTGCTCCACAAGCCCCGGGGCTATGTGACCACCCTCTCCGACGAGAAGGGCCGCAGGACCGTGGCGGAGCTGGTGTCCGCCTGCGGTGCCCGTGTCTGGCCTGTGGGCCGGCTGGACCTGGACTCGGAGGGGCTGCTCCTTATGACTGACGACGGGGAGCTGACCCACACGCTTCTTCACCCCAGCCACGGGGTGGAGAAGGAGTATCTGGTCTCGGTCACCGGCGACGTGGACGCCGCGCTGCCCATCCTCAGAGGACCCATGAGCCTGGACGGCGTGCCCCTGGCCGCCGCCGGGGTGGAGGTGCTGCGCCGGGAGGGCGGGGGCCGCGCCTGCCTCTCGGTGGTCATTCACGAAGGAAAGAACCGCCAGGTGCGGCGGATGTGCGCCGCCGCCGGACTGGAGGTCAGGCGCCTCAAGCGGGTCAGGGAGGGGACGCTGGCGCTGGGGGAGCTGCCTCCGGGCCGCTGGCGGCGTCTGACGGGGGAGGAAGTGGCCCGGCTGCGCGGCGGATAAGGGAGGGAAGTCCCGCCATTTTGCAAGGAAAATGTTACGTCTTGCAGAATGCTATTGATTTTCAGCCGAATTCCCGGTATGATACTATTTGCTGATTCAGAGAATGGCGCGCCCCGAAACGGGGGGTACCGGGAGGATAGAGGAACCATGTCCAAGGATATATTATCGGTTATTCAGGCCAGTATGAGCGCCTTTTCCAAGGGCCAGAAGCTCATTGCCAAATTTATTCTGGAGTCCTACGACAAGGCGGCCTTCATGACCGCCAGCAAGCTGGGCAAGACGGTGAACGTCAGCGAGTCCACGGTGGTGCGCTTTGCCGCCGAGCTGGGCTATGACGGCTATCCCGCCATGCAGAAGGCCCTGCAGGAGATGATCCGCAACAAGCTTACCTCCATCCAGCGCATCGAGGTCTCCAACGACCGCATCACCGACCAGGACCTGCTGCCCATGGTGATGCAGTCGGACATTGAGAAGATCCGCATGACCATGGAGGCGGTAAGCCGTGAGGATTTTTACCACACGGTGGACGCCATCGTGTCCGCCCGGCGCATCTATATCCTGGGCGTGCGCTCCGCCTCGGCCATCGTGAGCTTTTTGGGGTTCTATTTCAACCTGATTTTTGAAAACGTGGTCATCGTACATACCACCTCGGTCAGTGAGATGTTTGAACAGATTCTGCGGGTGGGGGAGGGCGACGTGGTCATCGGTGTCAGCTTCCCCAGATACTCCAGCCGGACGGTGAAGGCCATGCAGTTTGCCCGGGACCAGGGCGCGGTGGTGGTGGCCATTACCGACAGCGAGGCGTCCCCGCTGGCCGCCATCGCCAACCACGCGCTCCTCGCCAAGAGCGATATGGCCTCCTTTGTGGACTCCCTGGTGGCCCCGCTCTCCATGGTCAACGCCCTCATCGTGGCGGTGGGCCGCCGGAAGAACGAGGACCTGTCCCGGACCTTCGAGACCCTGGAGCGGATCTGGGACGAGTACGAGGTCTATGAGAAGGTAGAGGAAGAAACGTAAGCGCCTGCACGGCAGGCTCGGATGAAGGATGATGGAAATTTGACGCCGGATATAATCGTGATCGGCGGCGGGGCGGCGGGATGTCTTGCCGCGCTGACCGCCGCCCGCCAGGGTGCCTGTGTGACCCTGCTGGAACGGAACCAGAAGCTGGGCCGCAAGCTCTATATTACGGGGAAGGGCCGCTGCAACGTGACAAACGACTGTGGCGCGGACGAGGTGCTCAAAAACGTCCCGCATAACAGTCGTTTTCTCACCAGCGCCGTCACCCGCTTCCCGCCCTCAGCGGTGAAGGAGCTCTTCGCCGGGCTGGGGGTGCCCCTCAAGACGGAGCGGGGCGGCCGGGTTTTCCCCGCGTCGGACAGGGCGGCCGACATTATCGACGCCCTCCTCATGGGCCTGCGCCGCGCGGGCGTGAATATCGCGCAGGAGCGGGCGGAAGCCCTCCTGACGGAGGGTGGGGCCGTCACCGGCGTGACGACGGAGCGGGGTCGGTTTCCATGTAAGGCGGTTATCCTTGCCACTGGCGGCGTCTCCTATCCTCTGACCGGCTCCACCGGGGACGGCTACCGCATTGCGGAGGCCCTGGGCCATACGGTGATTCCCCCCAGACCCTCCCTGGTGCCTCTGGTGGCCGAACAGGATTTTTGCGCCGCAATGCAGGGGCTGTCCCTGAAAAATGTATCGGTTAAGGTTCAAAATTCCAGGAACAAGGTCGTCTTTCAGGAGCAGGGCGAGATGCTCTTCACCCACTTCGGACTGTCCGGGCCGCTGATTCTGAGCGCCAGCGCCCATATGCGGGACTTTGATAAGGAGCGCTACAGCGTTTTTATCGATATGAAGCCCGCCCTGGACGAAAAGACCCTGGACGCCCGGCTCCTGCGGGACTTTTCCGAGAATCCCAACCGGGACCTTCACAATGTGCTGGACGCCCTGGTGCCCCGGCTGATGTCCCCGGTGCTGGCGGAGCTGTCCGGCATCCCGGGGGAGACCAAGGTCAATTCCGTCACCAGGGAGCAGCGCCGCCGCCTGCTGGAGCTTCTCAAGGGCCTGCGGGTGGATATCCGGGGGCCGCGCCCGGTGGAGGAGGCGATTATCTCCTCCGGCGGGGTGAAGGTCACTGAGGTGGACCCGAAAACCATGGGGTCCAAGCTGGTCTCCGGGCTGTACTTCGCCGGGGAGCTTTTGGACGTGGACGCCTACACCGGCGGCTTTAACCTCCAAATCGCCTGGGCCACGGGCCGCGCGGCGGGGGAGGCGGCCGCGGCAGCCCTGTAGCGGCGGGGGCGCAGCCCCACAGCTTTGATTGGGAGGATACCACATGACTTATAAAAGCATCGCGGTGGACGGGCCGTCCGGCGCGGGGAAGAGCACCCTGGCAAAAATGCTGGCCGAGGCCCTGGGCTACCTCTATGTGGACACCGGCGCCATCTACCGCACGGTGGGCCTGTCCGCCTGCCGGCGGGGCGTGGACCCCGGCGACGGCGCGGCGGTGGTGCCCATGCTGGCCGGGCTGGACATCGATCTCAGGCATGGAGAGGACGGTCTGCAGCATATGTATCTGGACGGCGAGGACGTGACCGACGAAATCCGCCGCCCGGAGATCTCCAAGTACGCCTCCGCCGTGTCGGCCCTGCCTCAGGTCCGGGCATTCCTGATGGACATGCAGCGGGAACTTGCCCGGCGGCAGAACGTCATTATGGACGGCCGGGATATCGGTACGGTGGTGCTGCCCGGAGCGGACGTGAAAATTTTTCTCACCGCCGCCCCGGAGGACCGGGCGAAGCGGCGGTATGCGGAGCTGCTGCAGCGGGGGCACGGGGGCGATTACGAAACCGTCCTGCGGGATATCATCCAGCGGGACGAGAACGACACCCGCCGGGCGGCGGCTCCCCTCAGGCAGGCGGAGGACGCCCTGCTGGTGGACACCACGGGCAACTCCCTGGAGGAGAGCTTCGACGTGCTGCTGAATACCATCAAGGAGCGATTGGACGCATGAGAACAGCGTATGCTATCATCTGGACCATTGTGTGGCCATTCTTCAGCCTGTTCCACCCCTGCCGCTGTATCGGCAGGGAGCATATCCCCGAGGGGGGCGCCCTGTTCTGCGCCAACCATACCCGCCTCAGCGACCCGGTCTGTCTGGTGATGGCGGTGGGCCGGAAGCACCAGATGCGGGTCATGGCGAAGGCGGAGTTCATGCGGGCGCCCATCCTGGGCTTTCTCCTGAAAAAGGCGGGGGTCTTCGCCGTGGAGCGGGGCAAGTCCGACGTGGGCGCCATCAAGACCGCCATCAAATTCCTCAAGAGCGGCGAAAACGTGCTGCTCTTCCCCGAGGGGACCCGGGTGAGGGACGGGGAGGAGGGCGAGGCCAAGACCGGCGCGGCCATGCTGGCCGTCCGCACCGGCGTGCCCATCGTCCCGGTGTACATACCCGCCAGGAAGCCGTGGTTTCGCTTTACCGACGTGGTGATCGGCGAGCCCTACTATCCCCAGGTGGAGGGCAGGAAAGGCACCGCCGAAGAGTACAAGGCGATTGCCGAGGATCTGATGGAGCGCATTTACGCGCTGGGGAAGGCGGCATGAGCCTGCGCCTTGCGGAGCACGCCGGCTTCTGCTACGGGGTGAAGCGGGCGGTGGAGCTGGCGGAGCAGGCGGCGGCCTCGGGCAAGAAATGCGTCATGCTGGGCCACCTCATCCACAACGACAGCGTGATTGCGCGGCTGGAGGCCATGGGGATTTCCAGCGTGGAGCGGCCCGGGGACGTGCCGGAGGGGGCCGCGGTCATCATCCGGTCCCACGGGGAGCCCAGGGCGGTGTTTGAGCTGCTGGAATCCCGGGGGGCGGAGATTCTGGACGCCACCTGTCCCAACGTCTCGCAGATTCATAAAATTGTCGCCGAGGCGGAACAAAACGGACGTCAGAGCGTCATTATAGGGTCCCCGGAACATCCGGAGGTCCGGGCGATTGCCGGCTGGTGCCGCCGGGGCGTGGTGCTGGCCGACTGCGAGGCCCTGGAGCGCTGGCTGGACGAGGAACCGGAAAACCGCGCAAAACCAATCACAATGGTCTCTCAGACCACGTCCACCCGGGCTGATTGGGATTTGTGCGTAGAAAAAGCAAAAAAAGAGTGTACAAATTTAAAAGTTTTTGATACAATATGTGGTGCTACGTGCAAGCGGCAGCGGGCGGCCCAAGCTCTGGCCGCCGAGAGCAACGCCATGATTGTGATTGGAGACCGCAAAAGCGCCAACACGAGACACCTGGCCGAACTCTGCCGCGCCCTCTGTCCCATGGTCATATGGATCGAACGAGGGGCGGAGCTGGAACCTTCCAACCTGTATGGGAAGGCTTCTATTGGAATCACCGCGGGCGCGTCTACGCCGGGGTGGATTATAAAGGAGGTCTATGACAAAATGAGCGACGAAATCATGGAGATCGAAGAATCCTTTGCTGAACTGCTGGAGAAATCGATCAAGACTTTAAATACAGGGGAGAAGGTTACAGGCGTCGTCACTGGTATTACGCCTACGGAGATCTACGTCGACCTGGGCACCAAGCACGCCGGTTACATACCGGTGTCCGAGCTCACCGACGATCCCACTGTTAAGGTCGAGGACCTGGTTAAGGTCGGCGAGGAAATCGAGACCTACGTCATGCGCGTGAACGATCAGGAGGGCGTGGTCACCCTGTCCAAGAAGCGTCTTGACACCGTCAAGAGCTGGGACGACGTGGCCCAGGCCTGCGAGGATCACACCACCGTGGAGGGTGTGGTCACCGAGGAGAACAAGGGCGGTGTCGTGGTGTCCATCAAGGGCGTGCGCGTGTTCGTCCCCGCCTCCCAGACCGGTCTGCCCCGGGAGACGCCTATGAGCGAGCTGCTCAAGCACAAGGTCCGTCTGCGCATCACCGAGGTCAACCGCGCCCGCCGCCGGGTGGTGGGTTCCATCCGCGCTGTCGCCAATGAGGAGCGCGCCGAGAAGGCCGCCGCCGTCTGGGAGGGCATCGAGGAAGGCAAGAAGTATGACGGCGTGGTGAAGAGCCTGACTTCCTACGGCGCTTTCGTGGACATTGGCGGCGTGGACGGCATGGTCCATATCTCCGAGCTGAGCTGGAGCCGTATCAAGCATCCCTCCGAGGTGGTGAAGACCGGCGACGCCGTCCAGGTCTATGTCATTTCCTTCGACAAGGAGAAGAAGAAGATCTCCCTGGGCATGAAGGACCGCGGCCAGGATCCCTGGGCTGTGTTCACCGACAAGTACGGCGTGGGCGACACCGCCAGCGTCAAGGTTGTCAAGCTCATGACCTTCGGCGCTTTCGCCGAGATCGTGCCCGGCGTGGACGGCCTGATCCATATCTCCCAGATCGCCGATCACCGGATTGACAAGCCCGGCGACGCGCTGAGCGAGGGAGAGATGGTGGACGTGAAAATCACCGATATCGACATGGACCGCAAGAAGGTCTCCCTGTCTATCCGCGCCCTGCTGGAGGATGCCCAGCGCTCCGACGCAGGCGAGGACAGCGGAGAGGACACCCTGGTGGCCACCTCTGAGGGCGGGCACACCGAGGTCGCGCCCGGGTTCGAGAGCGCTCCCGAGGAGTAAGAAGCGCGGCGCATTACTGCCTGTATACACAAAAAGAGGCCTGTTTTCCATGGAAAACAGGCCTCTTTTTTGGCTATTTATATGTAAATTTTGATTTTACTTGCAAAATGTTATACAGAAGGCTATAATATAAGTATCATTTCGGTACGATAGGGAAAGTAGGTTTGGGAGCGCTGGGAGGTGCAACATGTTTCAGGTAGGCGATAAGATCGTGCATCCGATGCACGGCGCGGGCATTGTGGACAGTATCGTCCAGAAGAAGGTGAACGGTGTGGTGCGGGAGTACTACATTCTAAAGCTTCCTGTGGGCGGCATGCTGGTGATGATCCCCACTGAGAACAGCGGGGAGATCGGCGTCCGGCCCGTGTGTGAGAGGGATGAGGCGGACAAGGTGATTGCTGCCATGCCCGATATTGAGGTCGATATGACCCAGAACTGGAACCGCCGCTACCGGGAAAACATGCTGCGTCTGAAGAGCGGGGACCTGCTGGAGGTGGCCCGGGTGGTCAAGGGGCTGATGCTGCGGGACGGGGACCGGGGACTCTCCACCGGGGAGCGGAAGATGCTCCACTCTGCCAAGCAGATTCTGATCTCCGAGATCGTGCTCTCCCAGAACACCAGCTATGAGGACGTGGAGGCGCGCATAAACTGCGCGCTGGCGTAATAGAATTCCAGGGGACGCCCGGCTGGGAGCCGGACACGCTCCGGGGCGATTGTGCGCATCCCGCCGCCGTGCGGAGACGCTCCGGTCAGATCTGGGCGCGAAACGTGATCCCCCACGGCAAACGCGGGGGATTTTGTTTTGCCCGCATTGGCGAAAGGATGATGCATCATGGGGCTTTTCGGCCGCCTGCGGCGGAGAAAAAACGCTCAGACCCCCTACTGCGCCGCGGTGGTGCCCGCCGCAGGCAGCGCCGCGCGGATGGAGGGGCAGGATAAAATCCTGACCATTCTGGGCGACTATCCCGTATTGGTACATACCCTGCGCGCACTGAACGACAGCGCCCTCATCCAAGAGATTGTCGTGGTCACCCGGGGAGACCTGATTGTCCCGGTGGGCCAGATCTGCAGGGACTTCGCCTTCGGCAAGGTCACAAAGGTCATCGTGGGCGGGGATACGCGCACCGCCTCCGTTCTGGCCGGGGCCCGGGAGGTGAGCGGGGAGGCGGAGCTCATCGCCATCCACGACGGGGCGCGGCCCCTGGTGCCGCCCGAGGTGGTGGACGCGGCCATCCTCCGGGCGGCGGAGTGCGGCGCGGCTGCCCCTGCCGTGCCCGTGAAGGACACCGTCAAGCGGGCGTCCGGCGCCCTGGTGGAGGCCACGCTGGACCGGGACAGCCTCTTCGCCGTTCAGACGCCCCAGGTCTTTCATGCCGACCTCATCCGTGGCGCGCTCCAGAAGGCGCTGGACGACGGTGCGGCGGTCACCGACGACTGCGCCGCCGTGGAGCGCATCGGCATGACGGTGGCCCTCACCGAGGGCTCCTATGAGAACATCAAGATTACCACGCCCACGGACCTGTTGATTGCCGAGGCCATCCTGAGCGGGAGGGAATGACCCTTTCGCCGGGGCCGGAAATTTTGGGCGGAGCGCAGAGGAGCTTGAGCTTATGAGAATCGGACACGGCTATGACGTACACCGCCTGGTGCCGGAGCGGAAGCTGATTTTGGGCGGTGTGGAAATTCCCTTTGAGCTGGGCCTCCTGGGCCACTCGGACGCCGATGTGCTCACCCACGCCCTGATGGACGCCCTGCTGGGCGCCGCCGGGCTGGGGGACATCGGCGGGGCCTTCCCGGACAGCGATCCGGCCTACGAGGGCATCTCCAGCCTCCTTCTTCTGGAGCGGGTGATGGGGATGCTGGCGGGCAAGGGGCTGCGTGTAGGCAGCGCGGACATGACCATCCTCTGCCAGCGGCCCAAGCTGGCGGGCTATCTTCCACAGATACGCGCCCTCCTGGCGCAATACCTGGGGATCCCCGGGGACCGTGTCAATGTGAAGGCCACCACCGAGGAGGGGCTGGGCTTTACCGGCCGGGGCGAGGGCGTCGCCGCCCACGCCGTGGTCCTGCTGGAGGAAGACGGCGGATAAAAACCAAACGCGCCCCTCGTGCATACACTGCACTGAGAGGAGCGTTTTTTTATGGTCTATTATCTTATCATCTGCCGCTCTCTGACCTATGCGCAGCGGACGGCCCAAGCACTGGAGCGGGCCGGCATCACCGCCCATATCCTGCGGTCTCCCAAGAGCATCTCCGGCGAGGGGTGCAGTCATTCCGTCAAGGTGTCCGAGCGTAACCTGCCGGACGCTCTGGTGGTTCTGAACCGGGTGGGACTCACGCCCAAGCGGGTCTTTATCATGTCCAGCGACGGCAGCTACAAAGAGGTGAGGCTGCTGTGATATACCTGGACAGCGCGGCAACCACCCTGCAAAAGCCGCCCGCCGTGGTGCGGGCGGCCTCCTACGCCATGGAGCACATGGCGAGCCCGGGCCGGGGCGGGCACCGCCCGGCCATGCTGGCGGCCGAGACCGCCTTCGCCTGCCGTGAGGCGGCGGCGGAGCTTTTCCATATGGAGAACCCCGAGAACGTGGTGCTGACCTTCAACGCCACCCACGGCCTCAATCTGGCGATTAAGTCCATTGTCAGGCCGGGGGACACGGTGCTCATCTCAGGCTACGAGCACAACGCCGTGTCCCGCCCGCTGTATGCGATAGAGGGCGTGCGCATCAAGGTGGCGGCGGCGCCCCTGTTCCGGCCGGAGCTGCTGTATCAGCGCTTCGAGGAGCAGCTCACCGGGGACGTGGCCGCCGTGGTCTGCAACCACGTCTCCAACGTGTTCGGGTACGTCCTGCCTGTGGAGCGCGTCGCCGCGCTCTGCCGGGCCAGGGGTGTGCCCTTTATCCTGGACGCCTCCCAGTCCGCCGGCTGCCTGGACGTGAATATGCCCCGGCTGGGCGCGGCCTTCGCCGCCATGCCGGGGCACAAGGGGCTGTACGGTCCCCAGGGTACCGGCCTGCTGCTGTGCGGCGCCGGCGCGGAACCCCTCCTGGAGGGGGGGACCGGCAGCCTGAGCAGCCAGCAGGCCATGCCCGAGTTCCTGCCCGACCGGCTGGAGGCCGGTACCCACAACATCCCCGGCGCGGCCGGACTGCTGGAGGGCATCAAGTACGTCCAGTCCCAGGGCATGGAAAAAATACTGGCCCACGAGCGCAGGCTGACCCTCCGCGCGGCGGAGGGCCTCGCCGGCATTCCCGGCGTGACGGTCTACGCAGACGAAAAGCTGGAGCGCCAGGCGGGCGTTCTCTCCTTCAATGTGGACGGTTTGGACTGCGAGACGGTGGGGGAGACCCTTGGCGGGCAGGACATCGCCGTCCGGGCGGGGCTCCACTGTGCGCCGCTGGCCCACAGGTCCGCCGGTACCCTGGAGATTGGCACCGTCCGGGCCAGTTTTTCCGCGTTCAATACCCCCAAGGAGGCCGACGCGCTGGTTCGGGCCGTGGCGGTCATCGCCGGGGAAAAGAAATAGTGCGGCGGAGCGGTATTCAGGCCGCTCCGCCGTTTTTTCTCATTTAATATGATAAAGGGATTGCTATTCAACAGAGAGTGATTTATAATATAGGAAAAGAAGGAAAAATAAAGAAAATGACGAATGCGTACGCATTCGTGTCTTTTACACTGTAAAAGACAATCCTGCACTATGCGGCGCTCTCACAACTGAAATCATCGGGCAAACCTGTCTAAAGACAGCGACGCAAAGCTAGAGGGGCTAATCCGCTTTGAAGAGAGCGGTATGCCAGCCAGCCGTGGAATGCGCCATCTTTGCCGACAGGGGAGAGGGCGCTTTTTCTTTGAAAGGAGGAGCGGGCACAGCGGTATGAAGTACGGGGCGAATAGTATGGAAGAAACAAAAGGAGGAAGGTAAAATGAAGAAAAAGTTGGTGGCCCTGCTGGCGGCCGCGGTTATGCTGGTCTCGCTGCTCCCGGCGGCGTTCGCGGCGTCGGAGGTGACCACGGAGCAGGCGCTTATCGACGCCGTGGCCGCCGGCGGTGAAGTCAACCTGGGCGCGGATATCACACTGAGCGGCCCACTGAGCATTGACAAAGCAGTTACCATCAATGGCGGCAATCACACGCTGACCTATACGGGAAACGATGCGGCAATTGCGGCCACATCGAACAATCTTCTGACAGTCAATGACCTGAACATCACCGCAGCGGCGGCGGGAGCCGACGGAATTTCTCTGTCCGGTACGGCTCCAAAGCTCACGGTAAACGGCTGTGTGCTGACAGTCAACGACCGCGGCGTAAACGATTTTCCGGCGGATTACAACAATTTGGTGACCGGCGCGGCGATTACTGTTTTAAACTCCACGATTCAGTGCTCCAGACTTCCTTCCGGTCAGAGCTATGAAACCTGGGCCACGGTGGGCGATACGCGGGGCCTATCGCTGACCGATTTAAAGGCTGCTGCGGTAACGGTAGACAATTCTGTAATTCAGGGCTTTGGCTACAGTATCAACATCAACGGACACAGCGACAGCCAGGGCGTAAGCGATACGCAGAATACGCTGTTTACCATTACAAACAGCACCATTCGGGGCTGGGCGGCCATTAATATCTGGAGTATCAACGCCACATATAATATTACCAATTCCCATCTGATGGGCATCAATGTGGCGACCTCCGGCCAAAATGGGTTTTCCACGATTGCGCTGAATAACGGGATATATGGTTCCGTGACGAACAAGCCCAATGTTTTCAATATTATGGATGGCTCTATTCAGGCATACAAGTATAGCAGTAATGCAGACCTGTCCCAGAACCTAATTCGCGTAGAAGCGGAGGGGCAGACGAAGTTTAACTTTGATGTGTTGGACGAAATATCGGTCATTCTGGAAGCAAATGAGACCGAATATGGAGTGTTTATCACCGCTTATCCCGGAATGAGCGACGCTGAGCTTGCAAATTGGTTTGAAAGCAATGTGACCGGTTGGGAATATGTTGAGGCCAATGTCCCGCCCTATGTGGGATATGCCGGCTATAGGATGGCGTTAAAGCCTTATATTCCTCATGAGGGAGGAATGATTAAATGAAGTTGAAACGAGTTCTGGCGGTGCTGCTTTGCGCGGTGCTGCTTTGCGCGGTGCTGCTTTGCGCGGTGCTGCTTATGGTCGGAACGCCGCTTGCACTGGCAGCGGACGAGGAGGGGAGTTTCCCCAACGAGTATGCCGACTTTTTAGAAGACGGTATTGCTTATAAGATTGTAGACCACGAGAAACACCAGGTAGAGGTCGCGCCGCGCTATAAATATGCGCCGGGCGGCGCACATGCCGCGGGTTCGTATTATTGTAAAACTTCTTACGAGATTCCAGCGTCTGTGACCCACGAAGGTACGGAATACGCAATTGTCGGAATTGCGGCAGGAGCGTTTGTTCAGGCTGGAAATATAACATCAATCACCTTTGCGGCAGATTCAGAAATAGAGTACATTGGCGATGATGCATTTGGGGCAACTTCTCTGACCTCAATTACCATTCCAGCGTCCATAAAGGAAATCGGCGGGTCGGTATTTACCCCTCCTCTCAGCGGAACGGCAACGCTGAGTACCATTGTTTTTGAGGCGAACAGTCAGCTTGAGAAAATCGGATTCCGTGCATTTTGGCATTGTAGGGCGGTGACCTCCCTGACGCTTCCTGAAAGCGTTAAGAGCATTGAAGGACAGGCGTTTGCGGACAGTGGAATTGAAAACCTGAGCATTCCTGCCGGGGTATGTGACATCGCCGCCGACGCCTTTGACGGCTACGACCATATAGATACCCTGACAATCGTCCCGGAAAACCTGGCGTACAGTCTGGAAGGCGGTACGTTTAGCAGTTCGACGGCGGTACTGCGCCAGTTTGATAAAACAGCAACCAGCGTTACCGTGCCGGAGGGCGTGACAGCGCTCAGCGAAGATGTTTTTAAAGGCTGTGCCGGTTTGGAAACCATCAGCTTGCCAGACAGCCTGAGGACGATAGGTCGTGGGGCGTTCAGCGGGTGCGCGGCATTGAAAAGCATCACGCTTCCTGATGACGTAACGGAGCTTCCCGACGCGACAACCAGCATCAACGGCGTTTTTACGAACTGCAGTTCCCTCGAAAGCGTTACTATGCCGTCGGTCACCACGATTGGTAAATACGCATTTAGCGGCTGTTCGAGTCTGAAGAGCATTGATTTGCCCGACACATTGACCTCTGTAGGACAAAACGCTTTTCGCAAAGCAGGACTGACATCCATTGTAATACCCGCATCAGTAACCACACTTGAACAAAACTCGTTTGCTACTTGCGCGGATTTGGCCAGCGTTGTCATTCCAGCAAGCGTAACGTCTATTGGAAAAAACGCTTTTAACGGCGCACTGAAGAAGGATGGGTCTGCGCTTGTAATGCAGGGCGAGACCGTTCCGACGATTGATGAAAATGCATTTAAAAATGTGGCTGCCACGCTGACCGTTTATTATCCCGAAGCCGCGAAAGACGGCTATGAGGCCGAAGTTTCTTTTACTGGCAAGACAAAAAGTGGGTTTGCCCTGAACGTTGACAAACCGGCAGTCACGGCCTACAGCGGCGATACCGTAAAATTGGCTCTCACCATGACCAAGCCTGTGGGCGCGGAAGTTACTTGGACCGCCAATCAGCCTGACATCGCGGATATCGCCTCCAGCAGCGATGCAGATTTGGTGCTTAACGTGAAATCCGCCGGAAAGGCCACTTTTACCGGGACCATGAAAGTGGGCGGGCTGGCTCTTATATCTGTGACGGTGGACCTGACCGGTGAAACGGTCTATGTTCCCCCTTCCACGCCGTCCAAGCCAGGGACGACCGTGACCAATCCCGACGGCTCCACGACCACCACCAAGACCGACGCCAACGGGACCGTCACCGAGACCACCAAGGGGCCCGACGGCTCCACCACCGTGGTGGAGACCAGGAAGGACGGCACGGTCACCGAGAAGCAGGAGACCGCTGACGGCGTCAAGTCCGAAACCGTGACCAGGCCCGACGGCTCCAAGGGCACCACTACCGTCACGGCCGGGGGGGAGACCAGGGCGGAGGCCACCGTCACAGTCAAGGCGGTGGAGACCGCCGCCAGGGCCGAGGCGCCCGTGGTGCTGCCGGTGGCCCCCGTGGCCGCAGCCAAGACCTCCGGGGCCGCGCCCGTGGTCTCCGTCACCCTGCCGTCCTCCGCCGGGGCCGTCGCCGTCAAGGTGCCCGTGGCCGGCGTGACCGCCGGCACGGTGGCCGTGCTGGTCCATGCCGACGGCACGGAGGAGATTGTCATGAAGTCCACTGTGGATGCCGATGGCGTGGCTCTGACCCTGGACGGCTCCGCCACCATCAAAATCGTAGACAACAGCAAGGCGTTTGCCGATACCGCGCCCGTCAGCGGCTGGGCGGGCGACGCCATTGACTTCGTTACCTCCCGCGAGCTCTTCCAGGGCACCGGGGAGAACGCCTTCTCGCCCCTGATGACCACCGACCGCGCCATGATTGCCACCGTGATTTGGCGGCTGGAGGGCAGGCAGTCCGCCGCCGGCGCCGCGCCGGCCGACGTGCCCTCCGACGCATGGTATGCCGACGCCATGGCCTGGGCGGTGGAGCAGGGCATCGTGAACCCGGACAACGGCAGCGTCAGCCCCGCCGCCCCCGTCACCCGGGAGCAGCTGGCCGTAATGCTCTACCGCCTCAGCGGCGCTCCCGCCGTGAGCACCTCCGTCAGCGGCCAGGTCTCCGCCTGGGCCGCCGACGCCATGGCCTGGGCGGTGGAGCAGGGCCTGATTCAGGGCGACGGCGCATCCCTCAACGCCGGGGCCGCCGCCACACGCGCAGAGGTGTCCGCCATCCTGATGCGCTATATCAGCCTGTAGTATCTAAATGCAAAGAGACGTGGCGGCCCGGGAAGGGCCGGCACGCCCCCCCCCGCCCCCCCCCCCCACGTCTCTTTGCGGTCCGGGCGCCGTGGCGCTTCAAAAGCCCCCGGCGCCCAATCTTAGAAAAATTCCGCAATAAAGGCTGTTTTCTGGGTAAAACAGCCGCTCTGAGGCGTATGAGAGAAAACCGTGTGGAAACAGGGGGATCAGGAGAGGTTATCGCCCTTTTTGGGGCTACCGCCGGCGTGGGTGGAGATATTAATAGAAAATTCATGTTCGCCTTATTGCCATTTTGTCACCGATAAAGTATAATCTTTAAGATAGGCAGATTGCGGGAAATCCCATCCCGAAGCTGCCCAACAGGCAGTGAGAAACGCGGGTGAGATTGGCATGGACATCATCATACAGTGGTGGCAGGGGGTGCTGGAGATCCTCCGGACCATCGGCATTCCTGAAATCGTGGATATCGTCATCATGGCGTTCATCTTCTACAAACTCTTGATGCTGGTGCGCCGCACCAGCTCGGGACAGGTACTCAAGGGCGTGCTGATCGTTGTGGTGGTCTTCGCACTGGCCAGCGCGTTCCAGCTCACCGTGTTCAGCTATCTCCTGGGCAAGGCCCTGGAGTGGGGCGTTCTGGCGCTGGTGATTCTGTTCCAGCCGGAGCTGCGCCGCTTCCTGGAGCAGATGGGCCGCAGCAAGCTGGGGAAGCTGGGGGGCGTCTTCTCCCACAATGAGACCCCCGACGAGATGGCCGCCGCCATCACCCAGACCGTGGCGGCCTACACCGACCTCTCCAAGACCAAGACCGGGGCGCTGATGGTCTTCGAGCGGCAGAACCTGCTGGATGATGCGATTAAAACGGGCACGGTGCTGGACTGCGCAGTGAACGCCGAGCTTTTGAAGAACATATTCTGGAACAAGGCGCCCCTCCACGACGGCGCGGTGATTGTCCGCGGCGGCCGCATCGCGGGCGCGGGCTGTATGCTCCCCCTGTCGGGGAACGTGAACCTCTCCCGTGAGCTGGGGATGCGCCACCGGGCGGGTATCGGCGCCAGCGAGGCGTCCGACGCGGTGGTGGCCATCGTCTCCGAGGAGACCGGCTCCATTTCGGTGGCGGTGGGCGGGATGCTCAAGCGGCATCTGGCGCCGGAAACCCTGGACCGGCTCCTCCGCAACGAGCTGATGCCGGAGCAGGAGGCCGAGGCCAAGCCCAAGTTCAGCCTTGCCGGTATTTTCAAGTCCAAAAAGGGAGAGGACGCCGATGTGGAACAAAATCAAAAATAGCAAATGGCTCTACGTCCTGCTCTCCATTCTGATGGCGGTAATCCTTTGGGCCTATGTGGTAAAGGAGGCGGACCCGGACCTAACCAAAGACGTCGCGGGCATCCCCGTGACCTTCACTGGGACGGGCATCCTGAACTCCCGCAACCTCATCGTCACCGAGGGCGGGGAGCAGTCCCTGACGCTGAATATCTCCGCAAAATCCGCCACCCTGAACAAGCTCAGCCGGGATACGATCAGCCTGACGGTGGATCTTTCCAACATCGTGGAGCCGGGGACGTTCCGCCGGATTGTCAACGTCAGCTATCCGCAGAACGTCAACCAGGGGGATATCAGCCTGAACACGGAGCTGGACGGGCTGTATATCGAGTTCACCGTCTCCAAGAAGGAGACCAAGGAAGTCCCCGTCTATGTGGAGTTCAGCGGCAGCATCGCCAAGGGCTATCAGGCGGGGGAGGCCACGATTACCCCCGGCACCATCAGCGTCAGCGGACAGCGCGAGCTGGTCAACCAGGTCGCCAGCGCCAAGGTGGTCCTCACCCAGCAGGAGCTCAGCGAAACCTATGAGGGGGATCTGGCCTTCGTCTTTGTAGGGTCCGACGGCGAGGAACTGACGGACGCCAATATTCAGAGCAACGTGGACACCGTCCATGTGATTTACCCCATCGTGCAGTACAAGCAGATTCCGCTGGTGGTGGAGCTGGTGCCGGGCGGCGGAGCCACGCCGGACGACGTGACGGTCTTGCCGCTTCTGGAGGGCGCGGAGCCGCTGGAGGATCAGCCGGACGGCGCCAGGCAGGTGGTGGTGGGCGAGATCAGCATCACCGGGCCGGAGGACGAGCTGGACGGGCTGCACAAACTGGTGGTGGGCCAGGTCGATCTGGCGGATGTCATCACCAGCAAGACCTATACGTTCCCCATAACCCTCTCGGAGGGCTTCGGAAACGAGAGCGGCATCCAGGAACTTTCGGTCAGCGTCGCCATCAAGGAAGGGGCGCTGGCGAGACGTGAATTTGCCGTGACCAATATTGTCCTCGTGAACAAACCCGAGGGCCTCAATGTCGAGCTGGTCACACAGTCCCGGCAGGTTACCATCCGGGGGACGCAGGAGGCCGTGAACCGCATCTATGAAGGGCAGCTGCGCATTGTGGCGGACGTTGCCGCCAGCAACGCCACCGCCGTGGGACGGCACAACATCCCCGCCAAGGTCTATGTGGACGGCAGCGACGACGTGGGCGTCGTCGGCGGCGACTACAATATTACGATTGATATTACGCAGTAGGAGGGAAGGGCGCTATGACCCAGACGGCGATGGTCAAACGGCTGGTCAGTTCCAGAAAAGCGGAGATCGTCGTCCGCCGAGAGTCGGCCTGCGGCCACCACTGCGCCACCTGCGAGGGCTGCAAGATGTACGACCAGCCCACCGTCACCGTGACCGCCGAGAACGAGGCGGGGGCCATGCCGGGGGATACCGTGACGGTGGAGACCTCCAGCGCTCACGTCCTCGGGATGGCCGCGGTGGTCTACCTGCTGCCCTTCGTCCTCTTCTTCACGCTCTACCTGGCGGCGGGAGCGCTGTCCTTTTCTACGCCCGTATCCGTTACCCTGGGCGTGGTGGGATTTGCCGCCGGGGCGGCGGCGGACCTGCTGCTGGACCGCCGTGTGAAGAGGAAGCAGGCCCTCTCGTTTCGCATCGTCTCCGTGGAGCGGCGCTGATGTTCGGATACGTCAGGCCCTTCCGGGAGGAGCTGAAGGTCCGGGAGCTGGAGGCCTATGAGGCCATGTACTGCGGCCTCTGCGCCGCCATGGGCAGGCGGCACGGCTTCGTGGCCCGGATGTTCCTCAACTACGACTTCACCTTTCTGGCCATGCTTCTCGCCCCGAAGGAGGACAGGCCGTCCACCGGGTACTGCCGCTGCCCCGCCAACCCGCTGAGGAAGAAGTGCGCCTGCACCGCCGGCGCGGGGCTGGAGGCGGCGGCGGACGAGAGCGTGATTCTCAGCTATTGGAAGCTCCGGGACACGGTTGAGGACGAAGGCTTCTGGAAGGGGCTTGGAGCGCGTGTCCTCTCGGTGCTCCTGCGGCGGGGCTACCGCAGGGCGGCCTCCTCCCGCCCCGGGTTCGACGCCGCCGCCCGCGGCTGCCTGGAGGAGCTCCGGGCGCTGGAGCTGGCCGGCTCCCCCTCCCTTGACCGCACGGCGGACACCTTCGCCCGGCTTCTCCAGGCGGCCGCGCCGGACTCCGGCGACGAGGTGCGGGACCGGGCGGTGGGACAGCTTCTCTACCACGTGGGCCGCTGGATTTACCTGACCGACGCCTGGGACGATTTGGGCGAGGATCTGGCGTCCGGCAGCTATAACCCCATCCATGCCCGGTTTGAGGGCAGGGAGCGGGAGGAGGCGGAGTATCTGCGCACGACCCTGCGCCACTCGCTGAACCTGGCGGTCTCCGCATTCTCACTGGTGGATTTCGGAGGCTGGGGGCCGGTGATTGAAAATATACTCTACCTGGGCCTGCCCGCGGTGGAGGAGCTGGTTTTCCGGGGCGAGTGGGCCGGCGTGAAGAAGCGCCCGGCACACGCCGGTTTTATCCCGCGCCAATAAATGTGTGTTTCCGGCGGCGGGGCCGCTTTTGACTTTATCAATAAGTACAGGAGATTGATCCATGACTGATCCTTACAGTATTCTCGGCGTATCCTCCACCGCCAGCGACGACGAGATCAAGCGCGCCTATCGGGAGCTGGCCCGGAAATACCATCCGGACAACTATCAGAACAATCCCCTGGCCGATCTGGCCGAGGAGAAGATGAAAGAGGTCAACGAGGCCTACGATGAGATCAACCGGATGCGCAGCGGCGGCGGTTCCGGTGCGGGCGCGTACCAGAGCCAGAGCGCCTACGGCTACCAGCAGCAGCGCCAGTCCGCCTCCTCGGCCAGCCCGCTCTACAACCGGGTGCGGCAGGCCATCAACGGCGGCGACATCAACGGCGCGGAGCAGCTGCTCCGGCAGGCGCCCTTACAGGACGCCGAGTGGCACTTCCTCTCCGGCTGCATCGCCTACCGCCGGGGCTGGCTGGACGAGGCCCGGCAGCAGTACCAGATCGCCTGCAACGCCGAGCCGGGCAACATGGAGTACCGCCAGGCCCTGAACATGATGGCCCAGGGGGGACAGGCCTACCGGCCCTACGGAGCCGGCGGCGGCATGAGCTCCGCCGACTGCTGCACCACCATGCTCTGCATGAACTGCCTGTGCGGCGGCTGTAACTGATATGGGCGGCCGTTATGGAAAAGGGGCGGGCCGGGTGGCCCTGGCGGGCGTCCTCACGGCGCTGTCCCTGGTGATTTTATATCTCGCGTCCATGGCGCCCACGGGGCGGCTGGGTGTGGTGGCGCTGGCGGGCCTGGTGCCCGCCGCCGCGGTGGTCTCCGGCGGCCTGCCCGCCGGATTCTTTTGCTATGCGGCCACCGGCATTCTTGGGTTTCTCCTCTCCCCAATGAAGGAAAACGCCCTGCTGTACCTGATCTTCTTCGGACTCTATCCCATGCTCAAGTGCCTCATCGAGCGGCTGAGGAAGCTGCCGCTGGAGTGGGCGTGCAAGCTGGCGGTCTTCAACCTTGCGCTGACGGTTTTCTGGTTCACCCTGCGCGCCGTGCTGCTGGCGGGCCTGCCCGCGTTTATGGAGCAGCTCTGGGCGCTCTATCTGGTGGGCAATGTGGTCTTCGTCATCTACGACTACGGGTTCTCCAAGCTGATTTCCTTCTATGTCCAGCGGATCGACAAAGCGGTCCGAAAGGCCTGATGTTGGAAAAAGGCTTGTTAAGCGCACTCTTTTTTGCTATAATAATCCGATACAACAAAAGAGAAGGGAAGGACGCCCTTTGATTAAGAGTATGACCGGCTACGGCAGGGGAGAGGCGACGCTGAGCGGCCGCACCATTACGGTGGAGATCCGCTCGGTCAACAACCGCTACCTGGACTGCGCCATCAAGATGCCCCGCATCTATGTCTTTGCCGAGGACGCGATCAAATCCCGGGTCCAAAAGAGCATCTCCCGGGGTAAGGTGGACGTGTTCGTCACCATCGGCCAGGCCGGGGCGGGGGACGTGACCATCTCGGTTAACAAGAGCATGGCCGACGGCTACTACGCCGCCCTGTGCGAGCTGCGCGATACTTACGGGCTGCGGGACGATATTTCGGTTTCCACGCTGACTCGCTTTCAGGACGTGTTTCTGGTGGAGAAGACCCAGGAGGACCTGGAGGCCGTGGCCGCCGATCTCTGCGCCGTGACCGACCTGGCCCTGGCGGATTTCGACGCCATGCGCACCCGGGAGGGGGCCCGGCTGGCGGAGGATATCCGCGGCCGTGGGGAGACCATCGGCGCGCTGACCGCCTATGTGGAGGAGCGCTCCCCGGGCATCGTGGCCGATTACCGCGCCCGTCTGGCCGCCAAGATGGCGGAGGTTTTGCAGAACTCCCAGATCGACGAGAGCCGCATCCTCACCGAGGCGGCGATTTTCGCCGATAAGGTGGCTGTGGACGAGGAGACCGTCCGCCTGCGCAGCCACCTCTCCCAGCTCACCCATATGCTGGATCAGGGCGGGGCCGTTGGCCGGAAGCTGGACTTCCTGATCCAGGAGTTCAACCGGGAGGCCAATACCATCGGCTCCAAGTGCAATGATATCGAGACCTCCCGCCGGGTGGTGGACATCAAGGCGGAGATCGAGAAGATCAGGGAACAGGTTCAAAATATAGAATAGACACAAGCGCTGCGCGCACGCGGGCAGGACCCGCCGCAGAGGGCGCGCAGCGCGGCAGGGAGGGTGGCTTCCCAATGAAGCTTATCAACATCGGATTCGGCAACATGGTCTCTGCATCGCGGCTCATCGCCATTGTCAGCCCCGAGTCGGCGCCCATCAAGCGCATGATTCAGGAGGCCAGGGACCGGGGAATGCTCATTGACGCCACCTACGGCCGGCGCACCCGGGCGGTTCTCATTATGGACAGCGACCATATCGTCCTCTCCGCCATTCAGCCTGAGACTGTGGCGGGCCGCCTGGGCGGCAGGGAGACGCCTGATCCGGCGGCTGAGGAGGATGAGGAAGCATGATGCGAAAGAAAAAGACCAGAGGACAGCTGATCGTCCTCTCAGGCCCCTCCGGGGTGGGAAAGAGCACGGTGATCTCCGAGCTGCTGAGTGAGCGGGAAAACCTGCATTTTTCCGTCTCCTTCACCACCCGCGCCCCCCGGGTGGGCGAGGCCGATGGCGTAAACTACAACTTCGTCAGCCGCGGGGAATTCGAGCGAATGATTGAAAACCAAGAGCTGCTGGAGTACGCCCAGTATGTGGGCAATTACTACGGCACCTCCCTGAAGGTCATCCAGGACCATCTGGCCGCCGGTACCGACGTGCTGCTGGATATCGAGGTCCAGGGGGCCGCCAAGGTCCGGGCCAAGTGTCCGGGGGCGGTGCTGATTTTCATTATTCCGCCCTCCTTTGAGGAGCTCTCCCGCCGCCTCCACGGCCGCGCCACCGACGATGAGGACGTCATCGCGGGCCGGTTAAAAAAGGCAAAAGAGGAGTATAATGAGATCCCCAACTACGACTATCTGGTCGTCAACGACAAGGTGTCCTCCGCGGCGGCGGAGATCATCGCCATTCTGACCGCGGAGGACTGCCGGACCAAGAACCGCATGTGCCTCGTGGACGACGTATAGACCCGGCCTTCACAGGCGCGGGGGAGCTCCGCCGCGCCCACCCAATCGACCGAAAGGAAATGATGTCTTATGATGCTCAAACCCCCTATGAACGAACTGCTCGCCCAGGTGCCCAGCCGCTACATGCTGGTGAACGTGGTGGCCCAGCGCGCCCGTCAGATCGCCAGCGAGGCCGACGACCAGGGAATCCCCCTGGATGACAAACCGGTCTCCATGGCCCTGCGCGAGGTTGCCGATGGCAAGTGCACCCCCCAGGACGAGGAAGACGAGGCCGTCTGAGCCGCGGAGTGTCGACGGATGCACCCTGCGAAATAGCGTAATCCTGCGAAAAGGCAAGTGACGGGAGCGTTTCGCACCCCATCACTTGCCTTTTGTGAAGCGCCGGTGAAGTTTAAGTCTTCGGGGAGGGAAGCGGATGGACCAGGTCCGGCTGGCGAAGGTGGCTCTGTCGGCCGCGACCTTCGCCATCGACAAGCCCTATGATTATCTGCTGCCTGCTGAGCTTTTGGAGACCGCGCGGCCCGGTATGCGGGTGCTGGTGCCCTTCGGGGCGGGCAACCGCAGGATTGAGGGGATTATCCTCGCCATCGCCGACGGTCCCCAGAGCGAGAAGCTCAAGGCGGTATTCTCCCTTCTGGACGAGGAGCCGGTGCTGGACGGCGAGAGCATCCAGCTGGCCCTCTGGATGCGGGAGCGGTATTTCTGCACCGTCTACGACGCCGCCCGGGCCATGCTGCCCGCGGGGCTCTATTTCTCCCTGCAGGACCGCTACCGCCTTGTGAATCAGGCGGATAAGGAGGGGGCCTATGAGGCCGCGGGCCGCTCCGACTACGCCCGGCGGATATTGGATTTGGTCTACTCCTGCGGCGGAGCCGCCGAGCTGGGGCAGATCCGGGGGGCATTCGGCGCGAAGGACCCGGGCCCGGCGCTGAAGAGCCTGGTGGATAAAGGTGTTCTGATTCTGGAGACCAGCGCCTCCCGGGGGGTGGGGGATAAGACCGAGCAGGTCGCCTCCCTCCTGATGCCGCCGGAGGAGGCCCTGGCCCTGGTGGCCCCCAAGCGGAAGAGCGCGCCCCTGCGGTATGCGGTGGTGGAGCTGCTCTCCGCCGTGGGACAGGCCTCCTCCAAGGAGATCTGCTACTTTACCGGCGCGTCCACCGCCACCCTGCGCTCCCTGGTCAGGAGCGGGATCGTCACCCAGGAGAAGCGGGAGGTCTTCCGCCGTGTGGCGGTGGACAGCCCTGAGCCGGCGGGGCCGGTGGTCCTCAACGGGGAGCAGGAGGCCGCTTTCCGGGGCCTCGACGCCCTGCGGACCGGGGGCAAGTCCGCCGCCGCCCTCCTGTACGGGGTGACGGGCAGCGGCAAGACCCAGGTCTATATCCGGCTCATCCAGGCCTGCCTGGCGGATGGAGGGGCCGCCATGGTGCTGGTCCCGGAGATCGCCCTGACCCCCCAGCTTCTGCATATCTTTACCTCCCACTTCGGGGAGGAGGTGGCCGTCCTCCACAGCTCGCTGCGGGCGGGGGAGCGGTACGACGAGTGGAAGCGGGTCCGGGCGGGGAGGGCGCGAGTGGTCATCGGTACCCGCTCCGCCGTCTTCGCGCCGGTGGAGCGCCTGGGACTGCTGATTCTGGACGAGGAGCAGGAGTACACCTACAAGTCGGAAAACGTCCCCCGGTACCATGCCCGGGACGTGGCGAAGTTCCGCTGCGCCCGCAGCGGCGCGCTGCTGGTGCTGGGCTCCGCCACCCCGTCGGTGGAGAGCATGTATCTGGCGAAATCCGGGGTATACCACCTCTTTGAACTGAAAAACCGCTATAACGAGCAGGCGCTGCCCGGGGTGTATATCGCGGATATGCGGCAGGAGCTGCGCAGGGGAAACGGCACCTCGGTGAGCGGCCTGCTCCGGCAGGAGCTGGAGGCCAATCTGGCCCACGGGGAGCAGAGCATTCTCTTCATCAACCGCCGGGGGGCCAGCCGTATGGTCACCTGCGGAGAGTGCGGTGAGGTGCCCACCTGCCCCCGCTGCTCGGTCTATCTCACCTACCACTCGGCCAACGGGCGGCTCATGTGCCACTACTGCGGCCACTCGGAGAAGCTGCCGGCAGCCTGTCCCCAGTGCGGCGGGGCCCTCAGCTTCGTGGGCACCGGGACCCAGAAGGTTCAGGAGGAGCTGGAGGAGCTGTTCCCCGGGGTGGAGGTCATGCGGATGGACACGGACACCGTGTCCGCCACCCAGTCCCACGAGAAGCTCCTCTCCCGGTTTGAGAGGGAGAGGGTGCCCATCCTCATCGGCACCCAGATGGTGGCCAAGGGGCTGGATTTTGAGAACGTGACCCTGGTGGGGGTCATCGCCGCCGACCTCTCCCTCTATGTGGACGACTACCGGGCGGGCGAGCGGACCTTCTCGCTGCTCACCCAGGTGGTGGGCCGGGCGGGCCGGGGGGAAAAACAGGGCCGGGCGGTCATTCAGACCTACACCCCGGAGAACGACGTGATTACCAACGCCGCCGCCCAGGACTACGACCGGTTTTATGACGAGGAGATTGGGATGCGCAGCCTCCGGGGCTGTCCGCCCTTCCGGGATCTCTTTGTCCTTACCGCCTCCGGCGCGGAGGAGAGCCGGGTGCTCCGGGTCTGCATGAAGCTGCGCCGCACCCTGGAGGGCTGGCTGGCCCAGCCGCCCTACGACGCGCTGGGAATACAGCTTTTGGGCCCCGCGCCGGCGTCGGTGGCGAAGGTGAACAACCGCTACCGCTACCGGCTGACCCTTTCGGGTAAGAATACGAAGAGCCTGCGGGCGCTGATCACGGCGCTTGTGGTCGCCGCCCAAAACGATAAGGAGAACAGGGGCGTGTCCGTCTTCGCGGATGTGAACCCGCTGGACTGACGGAAGCGCTCCGGCGGGCGGAACAGGCCGTTAAGGCCGGGACGGTTGGGCAGAGCCCGGGGAACACGCGGCGCCGGGTCCGCCCGAGACGCCGCGGCGTGACAGGAAGACGCCTGAGAAAAATAAAACAGAACAGTCGTGTGAAACGGAGGAGAAACCCATGTCTGTACGGAAAATCATTACCAAGGGCGACCCGGTGCTGGGAAAGAAG
This sequence comes from Lawsonibacter faecis, assembly GCF_014287675.1. Classification (GTDB taxonomy): domain Bacteria; phylum Bacillota; class Clostridia; order Oscillospirales; family Oscillospiraceae; genus Pseudoflavonifractor; species Pseudoflavonifractor faecis. The sequence continues at coordinate 120,952 of NZ_JACOPQ010000010.1, forward strand.
GCCCATCCGGTGACCCAGTTTGACGAAAAACTCCACGGCCTGCTGGACGATATGCGGGACACCCTCGCCCAGGCCAGCGGCGCCGGTCTGGCCGCGCCCCAGGTGGGCATCCTGCGCCGGGTGGTGGTCATCTCCACCGGCGAGGAGGAGGGTGAGATCCTGGAACTGGTGAACCCCACCATCGTTGCCACCGAGGGGGAGCAGGACGGCCTGGAGGGCTGTCTGTCCGTGCCCGGGTACTGGGGCAGGGTCAAGCGGCCCATGAAGGCCACCGTCCGGGCCCAGGACCGGAACGGGGAGTGGTTCGAGCGCACCGGCGAGGCCATGACCGCCCGCTGCTTCTGCCACGAGGTGGACCATCTGGACGGCAGGCTCTATACCGAGCTGGTGGAGGGCAAGCTCTACACCAACGACGAGCTGGAAGAGATGATGGAAGAGCAGGAGGATTAAGCATGAGAATCCTCTTTATGGGCACGCCCGCGTTCGCCGTGCCCTCCCTGGCGGCGCTGGTGGAGGCGGGCCACGAGGTCTGCGGGGTCTTCTCCCAGCCGGACAAGCCGGTGGGACGGCACCAGAACAAGCTCCAGCCAACGCCTGTTAAGGAATTTGCCGTTACACATCATATCCCGGTCTTTCAGCCGGTGAAGCTCCGGGACGGGTCCGCGCTGGCCCAGATCCGGGCGCTGGAGCCTGAGCTCATCGTGGTGGCGGCCTACGGCCGCCTCCTGCCCGACGACATTCTGGACTATCCCGCCAGGGGCTGCATCAACGTCCACTCGTCCTTGCTGCCCCGGTACCGGGGGGCCGCCCCCATCAACTGGGCGGTGCTCAACGGGGATGCGGAGACCGGCGTGACCATTATGCATATGGCCACCGAGATGGACGCGGGGGATATTATCGATCAGGTCCGCACACCCATCGACCCGGACGAGACGGTGGAGACCCTATACAGCCGCCTGGCCGGCATGGGCGCGGAGCTGCTGGTGAAATCGGTGGCCGCCATCGCCGCGGGGACGGCCCGGCGCGTGCCGCAGGATGCCGCCCGGATGACTCTGGCCCCCATGCTGAGCCGGGAGCTCTCACCCATGGACTGGAAGCGCACCGCGCGGGAGCTGCACAATCAGGTCCGGGGGCTGATCCCCTGGCCTGCCGCCGTGACGGAGCTGGGAGGCTGCCGCTGTAAAGTGTTTTCCACTGCCGTGCCGGATGAGCGAACGGATAGGGCGCCCGGCACAGTGCTGGAGGCCGGGAGGAACGGCATCAAGGTGGCCTGCGGCGGGGGAACCGTCCTCCGCGTAGACGAGCTCCAGGCGGACGGCGGCAGACGGATGAGGGCCGCCGACTGGCTCAGGGGCCACCCCATCTCCGTAGACTGATATGAAATGGTTTGATCTGCTCTGGAATCTGCTCGTCTCTGCGCCGATTCTGATTTTGGCAGTCTCGCTTGCGGTCCGCTGGCTGAAGGCAAGCGGGGCGCCGCTCCGCCGGGCCGCTCTGCCGCCGCCGGAGCAGCAGGAGGGGCGGGAGGCCGGGGCGGGGGAGACCGCGGCGGTCTTCGGCGGGGCGATGCTCTTCCGCCTTCTTATCTTTCTGGCTGTCTGTGCCGTCGCTCTGGTGATGCTCGGGGTCAGGGACGGGCGGGGTCTGCTGTCCCTCTGGGAAAAGTGGGACGGTTTTCACTATGTCCGCCTGGTGGAGCAGGGATACGGGGGATATACCGAGGACGGCCAGCATTATTTCCTGGTGTTCTATCCGCTTTACGTTTGGCTGGTGCGCCTGGTCAGGCTGGCGGTGGGGGATACGGTCCTGTCGGGTCTGCTGGTCTCTTTTTTCTGTTATGCCGGAGGCTGCGCCTACCTCTACCGGCTGGCGTTCCGGGAGTACGGCCGGGCGGTGGCGTGGCGGACGGTGGTGTTCCTCTCCGTCTTCCCGTTCTCCTTCTTCTTTGGGGCCATGATGACCGAGGGACTCTTCCTGCTGACCACCGCCGCCGGACTCTACCATATCCGGCGGCACCAGTGGCTGCGCGCGGGCGTCTGGGGCGCGCTGGCGGCATTGACCCGGATGCACGGGCTTGTGCTGATCGGCGCCGCTCTGGCGGAGCTGATACAGTCCAGGCGGCTTTTCGCCCTGCGGGGCGCGGAGCTGAAGCGGAACCTCCGCGCCGTCCTCTGCCGTCTGCCTCTGATTTTTCTGCCCGTGCTGGGCACGGTCGTCTACCTCTGCCTGAACTACGCGATTGACGGGAACCCGTTTGCCTTTACAGCACATCAGCAGGCGCGCTGGTCCCAGGGATTTATGTGGATTTCCCAGGTGCTGCAGTATCTGCTGATCAATGCCATCACCTACGGCAATCTGACCGTACAGCTTCAGCTCTGGCTGCCAGAGGTGCTTTTGTTCCTCCTCTTTTTCGTGCTGCTCTGGCATGAGCGGGGGAGGCACCGGAGTATGTTCACCCTCTACGCCTTCGCGTGCCTGGTTTTGAACTACTCCCTCTCCTGGCTGTTGAGCGCCGGGCGGTATCTGACCTGCGCCCTCCCGTTTTTTATGTTTGCAGCCTGCCTGACCGAGCGGCGGCCCAGGCTGACCGCCGTTCTGACCGCAGGTATGTCGGCGCTCTTTATTCTGGCCCAGGCGATTTACCTCGTCGGCGGCCAAATCATGTAAACCATCGGAAGGAGGACCAGCCATGGCTTCGCAGAAGACGGTGACCGCAAGGGAAATTGCGCTGCAGACCCTCTCAGCCTGTGAGCGGCAGGGGGCCTGGTCGGACGGATATCTGAATAAGGCGCTCCGCGAGGCCCGGCTGGACGGGCGGGACGCGGCGCTGGCCACACGCCTGTGCTTCGGCGTGCTCCAAAACCGGATGCTGCTGGATTTTTATCTCGGCAAATTTTCCTCCATGCCGCCGGAAAAGATGGAGATCAACGTCCGCTGCGCCCTGCGCCTGGCGGTGTACCAGATGGCGTTCCTCACTAAAATTCCCGCCAGCGCCGCGGTGAACGAGTCGGTGGAGCTGGTCAAGCGGTACAGCAAGAACCCCCGCGCGGCCGGGCTATGTAACGGTGTGCTGCGGGCGCTGGCCCGGCACCTGGATGACCTGCCCCAGGTGGATCGGCGCAGCAGCGTTCATTACCTCGCCACCCTGTACAGCCACCCCGTCTGGCTGGTGGAGGAGTTCATCGGCGCCCTTGGGCCGGAGGAGGCCGAGGCGCTGCTCCGCGCGGACAACCAGGAGCCGCCCACCTGTATCCAGGTCAACACCTTGAGGACCACGGCGGAGGAGCTTCTGCGGGAGCTGTCGCTGGCGGGGGCGCAGGCGCAGCGCCACCCCTGGCTGGAGGACTGCCTCTTTCTCACGGGCGCGGGGGATTTGGAGCGCCTGCCCGCCTTCCAAGAGGGCCGGTTTTATGTGCAGGACCCGGCGGCGCGGCTGGCCGTTATGGCGGCCGGCGCGGAGCCGGGGATGCGGGTGCTGGACGCCTGCGCCGCCCCCGGCGGCAAATCCTTCGCCGCCGCCATCGCCATGGAGGACAAGGGTGAGATTGTCTCCTGCGATATCCACTCCCGCAAGCAGGGGCTGATTGAGTCCGGAGCGGCCCGGCTGGGCCTGGGCTGTATCACGGCGCGCACGCTGGACGCCAAGCTGCGGCGCGAGGAGTTTGCGCAGGCCTTCGATCTGGTCGTGGCCGACGTGCCCTGCTCGGGACTTGGCATTATCCGCAAAAAGCCGGATATCCGCTACAAGGACCCCGGGCCCCTGGAGAATCTGCCCGCCGTCCAGAGCGCGATTCTGGACAATGTGGCGGGCTATGTCCGCCCGGGCGGCGTCCTGCTCTATGCCACCTGCACCCTGCGGGAACGGGAGAACGGGGCAGTCGTGCGGGCTTTTCTTAAACAGCACGGTGACTTTGTATTGGAGCAGTTCCGGCTGCCGGAGCCGATTGGCTGCGTGGAGGAGGGGATGCTCACCCTCTGGCCCCACCGGCACGGCACCGACGGATTCTTCTTCGCCAGGCTGCGGCGGAGTGAGGGCGCTGCCCGGACGCCGCGCCCCACAGCCGCGCGGAGCGAGGAGATCTCATGACGGATATCAAATCCATGAATTTGGCGGAGATGACCGCCTTTATAAAAGCGCTGGGGGAACCGGCTTTCCGGGCCAAACAGATTTTCCAGTGGCTCCACCGGGGGGCCGAGTCCTTTGACGAGATGACCAACCTCTCCAAGCCCCTGCGGGAGAAGCTCTCCGCCGCCTGCTTCATCACGGTCCCGGCGGTGGAGCGCAGGCAGGTGGACTCCCAGGATGGAACCATCAAATATCTTTGGCGGCTTGGAGACGGAAACTGCATCGAAACTGTTTTGATGCGCTATCATCATGGGAATACTGTCTGCATCTCCTCCCAGGTGGGCTGCCGGATGGGCTGCGCCTTCTGCGCCTCCACCCTGGGGGGGAAGGTGAGAGACCTGACGCCCTCCGAGATGCTGGACCAGGTGCTCTTCACCCAGCTGGATGCGCAGACCTCCATCTCCAATATTGTCCTGATGGGCATTGGGGAGCCGCTGGACAATTTTGATACGGTCATGCGCTTTCTGGAGCTGGTGAACCACCCCGACGGCATGAACATCGGAATGCGTCATATCTCCCTCTCCACCTGCGGCCTGACTGAAAAAATTGACAAACTGGCCGAACTTCGGTTACAATTGACGTTGTCCGTCTCCCTCCACGCGCCGGACGACGAGACCCGCTCCCGCATTATGCCGGTCAACCGTTCGGTGGGCGTGGAGAAGCTGTTTCGCGCCTGCCGCCGGTATTTTGAGACCACGGGCCGGCGCATCTCCTATGAGTACGCCATGATCGACGGCGTGAACGACGCCGACTGGCAGGCGGATTTGCTGGTGAAGCACCTGAGGGGGACGCCGGGGCATGTGAACCTCATCCCCCTCAACGAGGTGGCGGAGAGTCCGCTGAAGCCCAGCAGGCGGGTGGCGGCCTTCCAGAAGCGGCTGGAGAGCCAGGGCGTCACCGCCACAGTCCGCCGGAAGCTGGGCGGTGAGATCGACGCCTCCTGCGGCCAGTTGCGGAGGAAGGTTCAGGCGGAGGAAGCGGGCAATACAGAAACACCTCCCATATAGAGAAGAGGCAATCGACATGATAAAAGCATGGGGCGTCACCGACAAGGGCGCCGTCAGACAACAGAATCAGGATGCCTACTACCTGGATGTGCCCAGCGGGGGCCTGGCCGTTGTGGTCGTGTGCGACGGCATGGGCGGAGCGAAGGCCGGAAACGTGGCCAGCACGCTTGCGGTGGAGTCCTTCGTGGACGCGCTGCGGACCCGGGCCGAGGAGGCTGGCGGCAGCCTGCCCGCCGAGCCGGACGAGGTCCTGCAGGAGGCCGCGGAGATCTCCAACAGCGCGGTCTACTACCGGGCCAGCATTGATCCGGACTGCGGCGGCATGGGCACCACCATGGTGGCCGCCCTGGTGGAGGGCCGCCTCGCCCACATTCTTAACATCGGCGACAGCCGCTGCTACCATGTGACCGGCGAGGGCATCTCGCGGGTCACCCGGGACCACTCCGTGGTGGAGGATCTGGTCCAGCGGGGGGAGATCACCCCCGAGGAGGCGCGGCTCCATCCCCGCAAAAACCTGATTACCCGCGCCCTCGGTGCGGAGGAGCACATCCGCGCCGATCTCTATCACCGGGAGCTCTGCGAGGGAGACTGCCTGCTGCTCTGTTCAGACGGCCTCTCCAACGTGGTGACCGACCAGGAGATGCTCTATGAGATCATCCACGGCGGCGCCATTGAGGACTGCTGCGGACGGCTGCTGGACATCGCCATGTCCCGCGGCGCGCCGGACAACGTGACCGCCGTCCTGCTCCAGGCGTAACGATTAAAAGCATAGGAGGATATTTACCATGGATCAATACATAGGTAAATTACTCGACAATCGATATGAGATCTTAGAGCGCGTGGGCGCGGGCGGCATGGCCGTGGTCTATAAGGCCCGCTGCCACCGGCTCAACCGCCTGGTGGCCATCAAGATTCTCAAGAGTGATTTAGCCCAGGACGCGGAGTTCCGCAGAAGGTTCCACGACGAATCCCAGGCCGTCGCCATGCTGTCCCACCCCAACATTGTGGCTGTCTACGACGTGTCCCGCTCCGACGAGCTGGAGTACATCGTAATGGAGCTCATCGACGGGATCACCCTCAAGCAGTATATGCAGAAGAAGGGGGAGGCCCTCAACTGGCGTGAGGCCCTCCATTTCATCACCCAGATTATGAAGGCCCTGGGCCATGCCCACAGCCGGGGCATCATCCACCGGGATATCAAGCCCCATAACATCATGGTCCTGCGGGACGGCAGCGTGAAGGTGGCCGACTTCGGCATCGCCCGGCTTACCTCCGCCGCGCAGAACACCCTGACCCAGGAGGCCCTGGGCAGCGTCCACTATATCTCTCCGGAGCAGGCCAGAGGCAGCCATATCGACGCGCGGAGCGATATCTACTCCGCCGGCGTGGTGCTCTATGAGATGATCACCGGCCGCCTGCCCTACGAGGGGGATTCCCCCATTTCGGTGGCCATTCAGCACATCAACTCCATCCCGCTCTCGCCCCGGGAGATCAACCCCGAAATCCCGGAGGCACTGGAGTCCATCACCATGAAGGCCATGGCGGCCAACATGGACCAGCGTTACGCCAACGCCGACGCCATGCTGGCCGATCTGGAGGAGTTCCGAAAGAATCCGAACATTAATTTCGACTATACGGACGCCGATCTTCTCACCGGCGGCGACGAGCCCACCCAGGTGATGGAGACCAGCGGCAGCCTGAACCTCCGCGGGGCCGTGGCGGCCGCCGCCGCAGGCGCAAACGCGGGGAGCGGACACGGCCCCGCCGCGCCCTCCGCACCGCCCTCCAAGCGGCGCAGAGAGCGGGAGGAGCTCGACGACGAGGATGAGGACGACTATGAGGAGCGCCCCCGCCGCAGGCGGTCGGGCGGAAAGGGAAGCCCCCTGCCCGCTGTTCTGGCGGTCGGCGCCATTCTGATTTTCCTGGCCGCTATCGGCTATTTCCTCTGGGGAATATTGAGCAATATCGTCGTGCCGGAGGATGTCCTGTACGCAACCCCCAAACTGGTAGGCAGGATATACGACGACGTCAAGAACGACGCCGTGCTCCTGAACGGCTTCACGGTCGAGGTGGAACGTACCGTGGACAGCGAGAACGTGCGCGAGGGGGAGATCATCAGCCAGAACCCGGATGCCGGTGAGGAAGTCAAGTCGGGCAATATGAACATCAGCGTGGTCGTCAGCGGCGGGACCTCCCGCTTTGTCATGGACGACTATACCAACCAGAGAGCGTCCCAGATTGAGGCGCTGCTCAGGGACAAGGGCTTTGAGGTTACGATTGAGACCGAGCACTCCGATGTTGCCAAGGGGTACATCATCCGCCAGGACCCCGCCAAGGACACCAGGCTGAATGAGGGCGATGTGGTGACCCTGGTGGTGAGCGAGGGCGCAGAGGTCAAGACCGTCACGATGATTACCGTGGTGGGTCAGCCTCTGGAGCGGGCCAAATCGATGATTGAAGAGCTGGGCCTCATTGTGGGGGCCTCTCCCGAGGTCTATGACGACCTCCAGCCCGTGGGCTACGTGGTGAACCAGAGCGTGGATGCCGGGTCAGAGGTGGCGGAGAAGAGCATCGTCAATCTGCAGATCAGCAAGGGGCCGGACCCCGGCGTGACCCCCAGCCCCGGCCCGGACGAGAGCACTCCGCCCGCTTCCGAGGAGCCGACGCCTCCGCCCAGCGAAAGCCCCAGCCAGCCCCCGGAGTCGCCTCCGGCGGTGGACTTGGTCACGAAGCAGATTTCCATTGAGCTGCCGGTGGACCAGGATGTGGTCGACGTGGTGGTCACCGTGGGCGGAGAGACGCAGTTTGAGGAGAAGAGCCTCGATACCACCCTGCGCAGGATTCGGCCCGTCCTCAAGGGGAGCGGGGCCGGCGTTGAGGTGTGCATCTACTTCGACGGTGTCCTGGCCGAGACCCGCTATGAAGATTTCGTAAAATGAGCGAGGGCGTCATTTTAAAGGCCCTCAGCGGCTTCTACTACGTGGACGGCAAGGACGGCGCGCCCACTGTGGCCTGCAGGGCCCGGGGGCGTTTCCGCCATGAGAAAATTACTCCGCTGGTGGGGGACAGGGTGGTATTTACCGCCCTGTCCGACGGCAGCGGCATGGTGGATGAGATACTTACGCGCAAAAATCAGTTTCAGCGTCCCGCCGTGGCGAACATCGACCAACTGGTCATCATCGCCTCGGGGGCCGTCCCCATCACCGACCCGTTTCTGGTGGACCGTATGATCTCCCTGGCCGAGTGGAAGGGCTGCGAGGCGCTGGTGTGCATCAATAAATGCGATCTGGACGCGGCCGAGGCCCTCTACGCGACCTACCGGAGCGCGGGCTTCCAGACCTTCCGGGTAAGCGCGGAGACGGGTGAGGGGCTGTCTGAGCTATACGCCGCAATTGCCGGCAAGGTCTCTGCCTTTACGGGAAATTCGGGGGTGGGCAAGTCCAGCATTCTCAATGCCCTGGAGCCGGGCTTTGGACTTCAGGTAGGGGAGGTCAGCGACAAGCTGGGACGGGGCCGCCACACCACCCGCCATGTTGAGCTGCTGCGCCTGAACAACGGTGGCCTTGTGGCGGATACGCCGGGCTTCTCCTCCTTTGATATCGATCGGCTGGAAGGCTGCAGGAAGGACGACCTGCAGCACACCTTCCGGGAGTTTGCGCCGTACCTGGACGGCTGCCGCTTTGTGGGCTGCGCCCATGTAAAGGAAAAGGGCTGTGCAGTTCTTGAGGCGCTGGCCGAGGGGAAGATAGCACACAGCCGCCATGCCAGCTATGTGCGCCTCTACGAGCAGGCGAAGGAACACCACGATTGGGAAGACAAATAGAGCAAAACGGCAATCACAAGCCGCCTCCTGCTGCGTATACTGGTTTAGTAACCAGTCCCTACGAAAGGAGGCGGCTTTTATGATGCGCCTACCCAGCAAACGCACCCTCGGGACCGCTGCGGCCTGCGCGGCCGGGGCCGCCCTGCTGTTTTTTCCGGGCAGCATTCTGATGCTGGTCATCGGGGCGGCCCTGGGCTTCTGGGGCCATGGCAGGCTGAAGCAAACGTACTGATACCGTCCATATTTGAAGGAGGCAATTGCTATGAAAATCGTTGTGGTCAAATCTCCCAAGGCGCTGTGCGGGCTTTTGAAAACCATCTTCGGCCTGAGATAATTCCCATTCCCGCGATCCTGTATGGGGCATATCGGGATGGTCTTGTACATATAGTTCTGTAGCATGAAATGGGCAGGAATGCTCGTACAACCCATACAAGGAGTGGAACGCTATGGAGCTTGCATTGAACCGAGATCATCTGAGCTGCTATGATACCGTACTGGACGCCACCGTTCTCCATGAAGAGACTATGGAAATGATTGTTCCTGACGCCTGCCCGGATATTCTCCGCATCGTCGATACCGCCGGGACCGTCTGCCTGAAGAGCAAGGAGGCCCAGGAGGGCCGGGTGGAGATCTCCGGCACCGTCCGCTGCGCCGTCCTCTATCTGCCCGACGGCGAGACCGGGGTGCGCCGCATTGAGGTGAATATCCCCTTCTTCTGCAGCGCCGACGGCACGGGCGTGGCTCCCGGCTGCGGCGTAGTGGCCGTCCCCAGCGTCCAGGCCGCCGAGACCCGCAGTATCAACCCCCGTAAGGTGCTGGTGCGGGTCAACCTGGCCGTGGCGGTCCGGGCTTACCGCAGCGCCGACACCGCCTTCTGTACCGGGGCGGAGGACGACAGCGCCGTGGAGCAGCTTCGCGAGAGCCGCAGCGCCTATATGGTCGCATGTGTGCAGGAAAAACCTTTTACATTTTCAGACGACCTCACCATCTCCGGAAGCCGCCCCGAGGCGGAGGAGCTTTTGAAGAGCAGCGTGGAGCTCATCTGCAATGAGTCCAAGATCATCGGCAACAAGCTGATTTTCAAGGGTGAGGCGGCGCTGAAGCTCCTCTACCGGAGCTCCGACGGCGCCATCGCCTCCACCGACTACGAGCTGCCCTTCTCCCAGATTATGGAGGTCAGCGGGGTCGAGGAGGAGGCCGACTGCGCCCTGGACGTTCTGCTCACCGATCTGAGCTGCAGTCTGGGCGCGGGGGACGGGCGGACCGTCTCGGTCTCCCTGGGCCTGCTGGCCCAGGCGGTAGTCCGGGAGGAGCGGTCGGTGGAGCTGCTGACCGATATCTACAGCGTCTCCAGCGAGCTCACCGCCGAGCTGCAGTCCTACACCATGAACCGCCTGCTGGAGCAGAATACCCGCCGCCAGGCGGCCCGTGAGGTCATTGAGACGGGCGTGCTGGCCAAGTCCACCCTGGATACCTATGTGAATCTGGGCGCCGTCAGCCAGATACGGGAGGGGGAGAAGCTGACCTTCTCCGCCGACGCGGTGGTTACCGTCGTCTATCTGGCGGAGGACGACGAGATCTACTCGGTGTCCCGGCAGATTGCGGTGCCCTGTCAGGCCGACGTGCCCGAGGGCTGCACCTGTACCTGCGGGTGCCGGAACGCGGGCGAGGCCTTTGCCACGCCTACCACCGGGGGCATTGAGGTCCGCTTTGAGCTGGACTTCCACTACATGGTCCAGTCCACCCAGCGGGTCACCGGGGTATGCGGCGTTCAGGTGAACGAGGCGCCTGTGGAGGAGAAGGGGCCCTCCATTGTCCTGCGGGCCGTGGCCGCGGAGCGGCTCTGGGATATCGCCAAGAGCTACCGCACCACCACGGCGGATATTATGCAGGCAAACGAGCTGGAGAGCGAGGAGGGCCTGTCGGGAAAGCTCCTGTTGATTCCCAGAAAGAGATGATCCCTGTCCCCGGGCGGCGCATTGCCGCCCGGGGATTTTTACGCACCGCCCGATTCTCTTGTCATAAACCACGGCTTATCCCCATACCTATATAGGGAAAAGCAGGCTTGCCCGGCCATGCCTGGAACGCGTGCAAGGAGGAGTCAAATTGGAACATCGTAAGATTTACGAGGATATTGCCCTGCGCACCGAGGGAGATATCTATATCGGCGTGGTGGGGCCGGTCAGAACGGGAAAATCCACCTTCATCAAGCGCTTTATGGAGACCCTGGTCATTCCCAACATTGAAAACGTCTACCGCAAGGAGCGGGCCCGCGACGAGCTGCCCCAGAGCGGCTCCGGCCGGACCATCATGACCGCCGAGCCCAAGTTCGTCCCCGAGGAGGCGGTGGAAATCGCCATGGACGACGGCGCGGCCTTCTCCGTCCGGCTCATCGACTGCGTGGGGTACATGGTCCCCGGCGCGGTGGGCCAGCTGGAGGACGATATGCCCCGCATGGTCACCACCCCCTGGTTCGACCACGAGATCCCCATGACCGAGGCCGCCGAGATCGGTACCCGCAAGGTCATCGCCGAGCACTCCACCATCGGCATCGTGGTCACCACCGACGGTACCGTCACCGATATCGCCCGGGAGGACTATCTGGAGGCCGAGGAGCGGGTGATCTCCGAGCTCAAGGAGCTGGGGAAGCCCTTTTTGGTGGTCCTCAACTCGGATAAGCCGAACTCCGAGCGGGCCAGGGCCATCCAGGCCGATATCTCCAGCCGGTACGATGTGACGTGTATCGCCGCCAACTGCCTGGAGCTGGATGAGAATGCCGTCACCAACATCATCAAGGGCGTGCTGTACGAGTTCCCCGTCAAGGAGCTGGACCTCTTTCTGCCCCCCTGGGTGGACGCCCTGCCCTACGACCACCCCATCAAGAGCGGCCTCTATACCGCCATCCGGGAGGGCGCCGCCGGGATGCGCCGCATCCGGGACGTGGAGAGGGCGGTCTCCGCCATAGGCGAGTGCGACAGCGTGTCCAGCGCCCGCGTCAGCTCCATCAGCCTGGGCACCGGGCTGGCCGCCGCCACGCTGGATCTGCCCCGCAGCCTGTTCTACGACACCATCTCCGAGCAGTCGGGCTTTACCATCCACGACGACGGCGACCTGATGGGCCTGCTGACCGAGCTCTCCTGCGTCAAACACGAGTACGACAAGGTGTCGGTGGCCCTGAAGGAGGTCCGGGAGACCGGGTACGGCATCGTCATCCCCAGCACCGACGAGCTCACCCTTGAGGAGCCGGAGATTGTCAAGCAGGGCGGACGCTACGGCGTGCGCCTCAAGGCCAGCGCCCCCAGCATCCATATGATCCGCGCCGACATCGAGACAGAGGTCTCGCCCATTGTGGGCAATGAGAAGCAGTCGGAGGAGATGGTGAACTTCCTGCTCCAGGAGTTCGAGGGGGACACCGCGAAAATCTGGCAGTCCAACATCTTCGGAAAGTCCTTCCACGAGCTGGTCAGCGAGGATCTGCATACCAAGCTGCTGCGGATGCCCGACGACGCCCGCTCCAAGCTCCAGGAGACCCTGACCCGCATCATCAACGAGGGCTCCGGCGGACTCATCTGCATTATACTGTAACACATTCGGAAAAAGGCGAGAGGGATTCCCCTCCGCCGGAAAACCAGGAACAGCGAATAGAGGGACGGCCCGCAGCAGGTGCGCTGCGGGCCGTCCCTCTATTCGCCTGTGCCTGCCAGTTCCCGCAGCGCGGCGGTGGAGCGTATTTTGAGGGATTTATACCCCGTCTCCACAGTGCCCGCCCGGGCCAGCTCACCCAGCACCCGGCTCACGGTGACCCGGCTCACCCCCACGGAGGAACCGATCTCCTCATGGGTGCAGCGGAGGACGCCGTGCTCGTCGGCGGGGAGGGAGAGGAGGTGCCGGGCGATGCGCTGGTCAGCCTGCAAAAAGCTGCCGTCCACATGGGCGGAGAGGAGCCGGATAGTCCGGGCCAGGTATTCCAGCATGGACACGGCCAGATCGGGGTATCTGGCAAAGACCGCCGCCAGGTGGGGCCGGTCCACCGCCACCAGTTCGCATCTGGTCACCGCCACCGCCGAGGACACCCGGGGCTGCCCGTCAAAGAACGCGGCCTCGCCGATGAGGTCGCCGCCGTGGTGGAGGGTGAGGGTGCGCTCGTCTCCGTCCTCGGAGGAGAGAAAACACTTTACCGTACCCTTTAGGATGTAGTAGAATTGAAGGGCCTCGGTATCCTGGAGATAGATGAGCTGGCCGGGCACGTACTGCTGCGCGGCCCGGCCCTCCGCCAGGGGACGCCAGGTATCCATGGAAATCACCTGCCAATCTGCAATTCTTTCTGACAGGTTGATTGTATCACGCTTTACATTCTTTTTGCAAGCCGTCTGGCATACTGAAAATACGAAAAACGACAGGAGGGACCATTCATGGGAATGACCATGACCCAAAAGATTCTCGCCAAGCACGCGGGACTGGACCAGGTGGAGGCCGGGCAGCTCATTGAGGCCAGGCTGGACATGGTGCTGGGCAACGACATCACCGCTCCCGTAGCCATTACGGAATTCAGGAAAGCGGGCCTGACGGAGATTTTCCACAGGGACAAAATCGCCATCGTCCTCGACCACTCCGTCCCCTGCAAGGACATCAAGTCCGCCCAGCTCTGCGCCCAGGCCAGAGACTTCGCCAGGGAGTATCACATCACCCATTTCTACGACGTGGGGCAGATGGGCGTGGAGCACGCCCTCCTGCCCGAGAAGGGCCTGGTGGCTCCGGGCGAGGCCATCATCGGCGCGGACTCCCACACCTGTACATACGGCGCGCTGGGCGCCTTCTCCACCGGTGTGGGCTCCACCGACATGGCCGCCGGCATGGCGACCGGCCTGGCCTGGTTCAAGGTTCCTCCCGCTCTTAAGGTGACCCTTAAGGGCAGGCTGCGTCCCTTCGTCTCCGGCAAGGACGTGATGCTCCACCTCATCGGCCTCATCGGCGTGGACGGCGCGCTCTACAAGTCCCTGGAGTTTACCGGAGAGGGTGTAAGCGCCCTCTCCATGGACGACCGCTTCACCATCTCCAACATGGCCATTGAGGCCGGCGGCAAGAACGGCATCTTCCCGGTGGACGGCGTAACCCGCGCCTACCTGGACGGCCGGGTGGACCGCCCCTGGGAGTCCTTCGAGGCCGACCCCGACGCGGTGTACGAGCGGGAGGTGGTCATCGACCTCAATGAGCTGAAGTCCACCGTGGCCCTGCCCCATCTGCCCTCCAACACCCGCACCGTGGACCAGGTGGCGGGCACCCCCATCCAGCAGGTCATCATCGGCTCGTGCACCAACGGGCGGCTGGAGGATATGCGCCAGGCAGCTGAGGTCCTCAAGGGCCGCAAGGTGGCGCCCGGCGTGCGCTGCATCGTCTTCCCGGCCACCCAGCAGATCATGCTGGACGCCATGAGGCTGGGTTACGTTGAGACCTTTATCCAGGCCGGCTGCGCCGTTTCCACGCCCACCTGCGGCCCCTGTTTGGGCGGCCATATGGGCGTCCTCTCCGACGGGGAGAGGGCCATCTCCACCACCAACCGCAACTTCGTGGGCCGCATGGGACCCGTCAGCTCGGAGATCATCCTGGCCAGCCCCTCCGTGGCCGCCGCCTCCGCCGTCACCGGTGTGGTGACCGATCCGGCTACCCTGTAAGGAGAATACGGATTGCGAACCGGCCCGCGGGCTGGTTCGCAGTGACGCATCCCCGTCTTTGAAGAAAGGAATGAGACCATGAAGGTTTATAAATACGGCGACAACGTGGATACCGACGTCATTATTCCCGCCCGCCACCTCAACAATCCCGACCCCAAGGCCCTGGCCTCCCACTGTATGGAGGACATCGACGCCGACTTCGCCTCCACAGTGGAGGAGGGGGACATCATTGTGGCCGGGGCCAACTTCGGCTGCGGCTCCTCCCGTGAGCACGCGCCGGTTTCCATCAAGGCCTGCGGTGTGAAGTGCGTCATCGCCGCCTCCTTCGCCCGGATTTTCTACCGCAACTCCATCAACATCGGCTTCCCCATCATGGAGTGCCCGGAGGCTGCCGCAGAGATCCAGGCGGGGGACAAGGTCAGTGTGGATTTCGCCACCGGCGTCATCACCGACGAGACCCTGGGCAAGACCTGGGAGGCCGCGCCCTTCCCGGCGTTCATCAACGGCATCATTGAAAACGGCGGACTGCTCAAATCCCTGAAGGCCCGGGGGATTGCAAAATGAATTATAAAATAGCCCTCATCAAAGGCGACGGCATCGGCCCCGAGGTGGTGAACGAGGCCGTCGGCGTGCTGGAGGCCGTGGGAGAGAAGTTCGGTCATACCTTTGAATATGTGGACGTGCTCCTGGGCGGCTGCGCCACCGACGCGGTGGGGAAGAGCTATCCCGACGATACCGCCGAGAAGTGCAGAACCTGCGACGCAGTGCTCCTGGGCGCTGTGGGCGGCCCCAAGTGGGGCTCCGACAAGCCCGCGGAGCAGCGGCCCGAGACCGCCCTCCTGGCCATCCGCCGGGACCTGGGGCTCTACGCCAATCTGCGCCCCGCCGTGCTCCGCCCCGCCATGGCCGACGCCTGCCCGCTGAAAAAGGAGACCGCCGAAAAGGGCATTGACCTGATGATGGTCCGGGAGCTGACCGGCGGCGTGTACTTCGGCAAGCGGGACCGCTACCAAACCCCCGACCGGGGCGTGGAGTGCACCGACCTGATGGCCTACTCCGAGCAGGAGATTGAGCGCATCGGCCGCCGCGCCTTCGAGATGGCCCGCCTGCGGGGGAAGAAGCTCGCCAGCGTGGACAAGGCCAACGTGCTGGAGACCTCCCGCCTCTGGCGGGAGGTGATGCACCGCCTGGCCGGGGAGTATCCCGACGTGGCCTACTCCGACGTGCTGGTGGACAACTGCGCCATGCAGCTGGTCCGGGACCCCTCTCAGTTCGACGTGGTGGTCACCGAGAATATGTTCGGCGACATCCTCTCCGACGAGGCGTCCATGATCACCGGCTCCATCGGTCTGCTGCCCTCCGCCTCCATCGGCGATACCGCCCCCGGCCTCTACGAACCCATCCACGGCTCCGCGCCCGACATCGCGGGCCAGGACAAGGCCAACCCCATCGCCACCATTCTGTCCGTCGCCATGATGATGCGCTACTCCTTCCAGCGCCCCGGCGAGGCCGCCGCCATTGAGCGCGCCGTGGACGCGGTGCTGGCCGAGGGCTGGCGCACCGCCGATATCGCCGGGCCGGGCGTGACTCCCATCGGGACCAGGCGGATGGGCGAGCTGATTCGCGGCAGGATTGAAGCGATGGCCTGATGCGCTCAGGCCCCATCCCGCGCCGCGTCATCTCCGCGCCCGCAGCCCGCTAGGGGAGGCGTCGGCCCCGGCGACGAATTTCCCGATAACGGCGGAGACGGCTTCAGCCGCCTCCGCCGTTTCCCTTGCCAAGCGCCCTGTTTTCTGCTAAAATCCTTTTACTATCTGGAGAAGGGAAGTGGCGCGCATGGTACTTGCCATCGACGTGGGCAACTCCACCACCACCATCGGCCTCTTTGACGAGAGCGGAGTACTGCATCTGCGGTCCGACCTGACGACCAGCCAGCGGAGCACCCGGGACCAGTGCGCGGTTTCTCTGCGCGGCGTCTTCGACCTCTACGGGGCGGACCTCCGGGCCGTCACCGGCTGCATTATCTCCAGCGTAGTCCCGCCCGTCACCGCCGCCATCTGCGGCGCGGTGGAACTGCTCACCGGCAGGGAGCCCATGCTCATGGGCCCAGGCGTGAAGACCGGGCTGAACATCAAGTCGGATATCCATACCCAGATGGGCACGGATATCGTTGCTTACTCGGTGGGCGCCATCGCTCAATACCCCGGCCCCATCATCGTGGTGGACCTGGGCACGGCGGTCACCATGTCCTATCTGCGGGAAAACGTGTACGAGGGCTGCGTCATCATGCCCGGCATCCGCATTGCGCTGGACGCCCTGTCCGACCGGGCCGCCGCCCTGCCCCGTATCTCCATTGAGCCGCCGGAGGACCTTCTGGGGCACAATACGGTGGGAGCCATGCGCTCCGGCGTGGTCTACGGCAACGCCAGCATGATTGACGGCATGATTGCGCGCATGGAGGAGGCCGCCGGACCCGCCGCTGCGGTGGTGGGCACCGGAAACGCCGCTCCCGACGTGCTGAAATACTGTAGGCGTGAAATTCACTACGATGCCGATCTGCTGCTGAACGGGCTCTATCTGATCTATAAGAAGAACACCGTGGGAAAGCAGCGGAAGGGGTAAAGCCTGCGGGCCGGGGTTCCGGGCCGCTCTGCCAGTGCTCAACGGCTCTCGCGGGCCGTGAGTAAATAAATTGCCCTGCATCCGAGTTCCCGGGACCGCGTCCCGATGAGTGAGGAGCGGGAGCAGGAGGTTTTTCACATGATCATGAATCACAGCAAGACCCAGCGCATGACGGGACTGGCCCTCTTTACGGGCATCATTGTCGTCCTGCAAGTCATCGGCACCTTTGTCAAGTTCGGCCCCTTTTCCATCACGCTGACCCTGATCCCCATCGTGGTGGGCGCGGCGATCTACGGGCCGAAATCCGGCGCCTATCTGGGCGGCGTGTTTGGCTTCGTCGTGCTGGTGGCCT
This sequence comes from Lawsonibacter faecis, assembly GCF_014287675.1. Classification (GTDB taxonomy): domain Bacteria; phylum Bacillota; class Clostridia; order Oscillospirales; family Oscillospiraceae; genus Pseudoflavonifractor; species Pseudoflavonifractor faecis. Next base: position 138,554 of record NZ_JACOPQ010000010.1, read on the forward strand.
GCATTTTCGGCTGGGACATGGGCGGGGCCGTCCTCTGGAATGCCCAGCCGCTCCTGACCGCCGTGGTGTGCCTGGGAAAGGGCGTTCTGGCGGGCCTCGCCGCGGGGGACGTCTACCGTGCGCTGTCTCGGCGCAGCACGACGGCGGCGGCCATATCGGCAGCCGTCGTCAGTCCGGTGGTCAATACCGGGCTCTTTCTGCTGGCGCTCTACTTCCTGTTTTATGACGTGCTGGTCTCCTGGGCCACCGGGGCCGGGGCCGATATCGCCACCTACATCCTGACCGGACTGGTGGGGGTCAACTTCGTTCTGGAGCTGGGCGTCAACATGGTGCTCAGCCCTGTTGTGGTGCGCATCATCCACGCGCGGAAGGCCATGCCCAACCGGCGCGCCTGAATTGGAATCCATACAAAAAGCTGTGTCTTTTGTTTAAAAGGCACAGCTTTTTTCCTGAAAATCCGCCGTAAAATCGAAACTTGGAGAATTGCGCCTGGTGTGCAATCTCATGCTTGCAATATTGCATATCGCCGCATATAATGTTTCTAGTTGAGCTTTCCTTCGGCCGACAGACGGCTGCCCTTGCCCGCTGAGGGAATACTGGGAGGAGAAACACCATGAAAGAGCTGTCCCGCATCGCAAGCGCCATCCAGCCGTCCGCCACCATGGCCATCGACAGTCTGTTCAAGCAGATGAAGGCCGAGGGCGTGGACGTGATCGGTTTCGGCGCGGGTGAGCCTGATTTTAATACCCCGGATGAGATAAAGGCGGCGGGCGCAGCCGCAATTGAGCAGAATTTTACCCGCTACACACCCGCCGCCGGCACGGTGGAGCTGCGCCAGGCCGTGTGCGACCGTATGAAGGCCGACTGCGGCCTCATCTATAAGCCCAGCCAGATTGTGGCCGCCAGCGGCGCCAAGCACGCGGTATACCTGGCCCTCCGCGCGCTGGTTAACCCCGGCGACGAGGTCATTCTCCCCGCGCCCTACTGGGTGAGCTATATCGAGCTGATTCAGATGATGGGCGGCGTGCCTGTGGTGGTCACCGCCACCGAGGAGGAGCACTTCAAGCTCACCGCCGAGAAGCTGGCCGCCGCCATCACCCCCAAAACCAAAGCCCTGATTCTTAATAACCCCTCCAACCCCACCGGCATGATGTACGGCAGGGAAGAGCTACAGGCCATCGCCGGGCTCTGCGTGAAAAACGAGATCTATGTGGTGGACGACGAGATCTATTACGGCCTGGTCTACGACGGGCGCGAGTTCGTCTCACTGGCGTCCCTGGGGGAGGAGATTCAGGACTTGACCGTCCTCGTCAACGGCGTCTCAAAGTCCTACGCCATGACCGGCTGGCGCATCGGCTACGCCTGCGCCAACGATCAGATCGCCAAAATAATGGCCAACTATGTCAGCCACTCCACCGGCTCTCCCTGCGCCATCTCCCAGAAGGCGTCCGTGGAGGCCCTCACCGGCTCGCAGGCCAAGATAGAGACCATGCGCCAGGCCTTTGAGGCGCGCCGCAACGCCATGGTGGAGGGGATGAACGCCATACCGGGCGTGAGCTGCCTCAAGCCGGAGGGCGCGTTCTATGTGATGATGAACCTGAAGGACATTTTGGGCAGTACCCTCCACGGTGTGAAAATCGAGTCTGCCGAGGACTTTGCCGCCCTGTTCCTGAAGAAGGGCCTTGTGGCCGTGGTGCCGGGCACCAGCTTCGGCGCGCCAGGCTTCGTCCGCTGGTCCTACGCCTGCTCCATGGACAATATCAAAGAGGGCCTGGCCCGGCTCGCCAAATTTCTTACAGAATAACGAATGCCCGAAGCGGGGTTGGCCTTGTGCCGACCCCGCTTTTGTGGTATTCTGTTACCGAACGTGAAAAGATAAAGCCAGGCGTCGAACAGCGTCCCCATACCGATGAAAACGAGGTTACTCCATGAGCGACAAGGCCGTCTATGAGAGTCCGCTCTCCTCCCGCTATGCCAGCGGCGAGATGCAGTTTATTTTCTCCCCGGACAAGAAATTCACCACCTGGCGCCGACTCTGGATCGCCCTGGCCCGGGCCGAGATGGAGCTGGGCCTCCCGGTGACCCAGGCCCAGGTCGGCGAGCTGGAGGCCCATGCAAACGACGTGGACTACGCCTGCGCCGCCAGGTGGGAGGAGAAGCTGCGCCACGACGTGATGGCGCATATCCATGCCTGGGGGGAGATTTGCCCCAACGCCATGCCCATTATCCACCTGGGCGCCACAAGCTGCTACGTGGGGGACAATACCGACGTAATTCTCATGCGTGAGGCCCTGCTCCTGGTCCGGGACAAGCTGGTACGGGTGCTCGCCGCCCTGGCTCCCTTTGCGGAGCGGTACAAGGCCCTGCCCACCCTGGGCTTCACCCACTTCCAGAGCGCCCAGCTTGTGACGGTGGGAAAGCGCGCCACACTCTGGATGAACGAGCTGCTGATGGACCTCGACGAGGTGAATCACCGCATCTCCACCCTGAAGCTCCTGGGCTCCAAGGGCACCACCGGCACCCAGGCCAGCTTCCTGGAGCTCTTCGGGGGCGACCACGAAAAGGTGAAAGCCCTGGAGGCCAAAATTGCCGCCGAGATGGGCTTTGACGGCGTGGTCAGCGTCTCCGGCCAGACCTACTCCCGGAAGATGGATTACGGCGTGCTGTCCACTCTCTCCGGCATCGCGCAGTCGGCCAGCAAATTCGCCACCGACATGCGGCTGCTGTGCCACCTCAAGGAGGTGGAGGAGCCCTTTGAGCAAAGCCAGATTGGCTCCTCCGCCATGCCCTACAAGCGCAACCCCATGCGCTGCGAGCGTATCTGCGCCCTGAGCCGCTATGTGATGGCCGACGCCGTGAACCCTGCCGTCACCGCCGCCAGCCAGTGGTTTGAGCGCACCCTGGACGACTCCGCCAACAAGCGGCTCTCCGTACCGGAGGCCTTTCTGGCGGTGGACGCCATTTTGAATCTCTACGCCAACGTTGCCTCCGGGCTGGTGGTTCATGAGAAGGTCATTGAGAAGCACGTGCTGGAGGAGCTGCCCTTCATGGCCAGCGAAAATATCCTGATGGACGCGGTGAAGCGGGGCGGAAACCGCCAGGACCTCCACGAGCGCATCCGGGTCCACTCGCTGGAGGCGGGCAGGAATGTGAAGGACCTGGGCCTGCCGAACAACCTCATCGATCTCATCGCCGGGGACCCCATGTTCGGCATGAGCAGGGAGGAGCTGACCGCCCACCTGGAGCCGGGCCGCTATATCGGCCGCTGCCCTCAGCAGGTGGAGGAGTTCCTGGCGGCAGACGTGGCCCCCGTGCTGGAGAAATACCCCGGGGCGGCCCTGGGCAAAAACGCAGACTTGAAGGTCTGAGCAATCCGGAATGCCCCTGCGCAGAGGGGACGCCTGACTCTGCCGGGCATGGGATTTCTCCGGCCATATCTTCTATCATTATGGAGGTCTTTTACTATGCACAACGCGGTCAAGCGCATTGGCGTCCTCACCAGCGGCGGCGACGCCCCCGGAATGAACGCCGCCATCCGTTCGGTGGTCCGCACGGCGATGCATATGGGTATTGAGTGCCTGGGCGTCCGCCGGGGATTCAACGGCCTCATCACCGGGGACATCATCCCTATGGACTTTGTCCAGACCAGCGGCCTCATCGCCCACGGCGGAACCACCCTCTTCACCGCCCGGAGCGAGGAGTTCCGCACGGAGGAGGGCCGGAGAAAGGCCGCCGCCACCTGTAAGCTCTTCGGGCTGGACGGCATTGTGGGCATCGGCGGCGACGGCACCTACCGGGGCCTCATGGAGTTCTGCAACCAGGAGGGCGTGGCCGTGGTGGGCATGCCCGGCACCATCGACAACGACATCGCCTGTACCGACTATACCATCGGCTACGACACAGCCTGCAACACTGCCCTGGACTCCATCGATAAGCTGAAGGACACCATGCAGTCCCATGAGCGCTGCAGCGTGGTGGAGGTCATGGGCCGCCACGCGGGCCATCTGGCCCTCTATGTGGGCATGGCCTGCGGCGCCACCGCCGTGCTGATCCCCGAGAAGGAGATTGACTTTGAGCGGGACGTGGTGGAGCCTATCCGGGCCGCCCGCCTGGGCGGGCGCACCCACTTCATGGTCATCGTGGCCGAGGGTGTGGGCAGCTCCTACGACGTGGCCGCCAAGATTAGGGACGCCACCGGCCTGGACCCCCGCGTCACTGTCCTGGGCCATGTGCAGCGGGGCGGGTCCCCCTCCGCCCGGGACCGCATGGTCGCTACATATATGGGCTATAACGCCGTCCATCTGCTGGCCCAGGGCAAGTCCAACCGGGTCGTCGCCTACAAGGACGGCGAGTACGTGGACTTCGATATCAACGAGGCCCTCGCCATGAGGAAGGGCATCGATGAGAATGCCTACCGGGTTCTCAGGGCCCTCACCGGAGTCGCCGCGGAGTAACGGATCAGATACCAAAAGCGCCGGGGGATATCAGACTCCCCGGCGCTTTTTCAAATATGCAGGAGGAGACGCGTATGAAGGAGCAATGGAGAACCTACCCGCAGTACGCGGCCTGCGGGCTCAACTGCGCCCTGTGCCCCATGTACCACCGGGACGACGGCAAACCCGGCTGCCCCGGCTGCGGCGGTGCGGGGCACGCCACCTGTGCGCTGACCCGCTGCGGCGCGGAGCACGGCGTGGAGTACTGCTTCCAGTGCGAGGATTACCCCTGCCCCCGCTGCAAGGCCGATGAGCCTTACGACTCCTTTATCACCTACCGCAGCGTAAAGCGGGACTTCGCCAGGGCGAGACAGGACGGGCTGGAGCGCTATATCGCCGCGCTGGGCGAGAAGGAGCGGCGCCTGCGCTTTCTGCTGGCGCACTACAACGACGGGCGGAAAAAGAGCTTCTACTGCCTGGCGGTGAATCTGCTGGAGCCGGAGGACACGGACGCGGTCCTGTCCCGCCTGGCCCGGGAGGCCGCGCCCGACGCCCTGACCCCCAAGGAGCGCGCAGCCGCGGCTGTAAAGCTCTTTGAAGCCGCCGCAGCAGAGCGGGGCGTCGTTCTCAAGCTGAACCGAAAGAAATAGGCGCCGACAGCCTGAACCGGGCGCGGCGCTCCTGACGCGCAGCACGGCATGAACCCCCCGCCCGGAATGCATTCCGGGCGGGGGGTTCATGTTCAGCTTGCCTTCGGATATCCGCTGTCCTCCCCGGCGGCCTCCTCCGGCTTCTCCTCTTCCGACGGCTGTTTCCTCACGGTCCCCGAGAGGAAGAGCGCGGCCTTGGCGCAGGCGGGCCCCACCATCTCATAGAGCACACCCGAGGAGAGGATGATGGTGGAGACCATCAGCCCCTCAGGGCCGGGCAGGATACGCTCCGCCAGGGCGGCCAGGCCGATGGATACCCCGGCCTGGGGCACCAGCGCCAGACCCAGCCAGCGGCGCGTGGAGGCCTGGGTGCGGCAGACCGCGCAGCCTGCCCACGCGCCCAGATACTTGCCCAGGATGCGCACGAAGAAGTAGCACACGCCAATCAGCCCCGCGGTGGCCAGCATGGGCACCTGGAGCCGCGCCCCGGACAGGACGAAGAAAATGAGCAGGATGGGCGGCGTGGCGTCGCTCACCTCTTCAAAGGTCAGCTTCCGCCCACCGGCGTTGATATAGGCGGTCCCCACGGCCATGCAGGCGAGCAGGGGGGAGATGTCCACTATGGCGCAGAGCCCCGTGATGGCCAGCAGAACCGCTATGACAAGCACCAGACGGTGCTCTCTGGAGCGGCTGCCGTCCACCAGGGCGTGGAGCAGCAGCCCGGCCAGAACACCGCCCAAAACGGCCGCCGCGCTCCACAGCAGGGGTGCGAGCAGGGTCATGGGTCTCACGGCACCGGCGCCGTCCACGGCGGATACCATGGCGCTGCACATGCTGAAGGCCACCAGCGCCACCGCGTCGTCCAGCGCCACAATCTGCACAATCAGATTGACGAAGGGCCCTTTGGCCCGGTACTGCCGGATGGTCATGATGGTGGACGCGGGGGCCGTGGCGGAGGAGATGGCCCCCAGCAGGAGGCAGAAGGGGAGGGGCAGGCGGAATACCAGCAGCATGGCGGCGGTGACCGCGCCAAAGGCCGCCAGGGCCTCAAGCAGCGTGATGACGATGACCTTGGCCCCGGTCTCTTTCAGCTTCTCCAGCTTGAAGTACCGGCCTACTCCGAAGGCGATGAAGGCCAGTGCAATATCTGTCACGAAGTCCATCCCGTCGATCACGCTCCCGGGGACCAGACCCAGGACATACGGTCCGACGGCAATGCCCGCCAGGATATACCCCGTCACATTGGGCAGCCGGAGCTTTTGGGTCAGCCTGGTCGCCAGGAACCCGGCCAGAAGCATGATGGACAGCGACAGTATGATTTCAGCCGCAGGGCTGTTCAGTGCGTCGAGATGCAGCATAGCGATGACTTCCTTTCTGAGCACAGGGGAGGCGGCGCCCTCTCCTTTACCATATTGATTATAGGAAGCCAGTGTGATAGAATCAAATTATAATATATTGGATTATCATAAATAGTATTTATATTGAGCAGGAAGGAGGCGGGACCCATGGTGGATGCAAAAGTCAAGACACTGCTGACAGTGGTCCAGACGGGCAGCTTCACCAAGGCGGCGGAGGCCTTGAATCTGACCCAGCCTGCCGTGAGCCACCATATCCGGCAGCTGGAGCAGGAGTTCGGCATTAAAATCTTTCAAAAGGGCAAGAAGTCCCTGTCTGTCACGCCCGAGGGGGAGATTCTGCTCAAATATGCCGGGCGTATCACAGCCATTGAAAACAACTGCCGTCAGGCGCTGGAGGATCACCGCACCAAGACCCGGCACCTCAATATCGGGATTACCCGGACGGCGGGGGAGAACCTGATGACCCAGGTGCTGGCCCTCTACTGCAGCGAGCACACCCAAACTCACATTAATGTTTATACTGATACCATTCAAAATCTTTATACAAAGCTGGGACTCTACGAGCTGGACCTGGCCATTGTGGAGGGCATCCTGCCCGACAGCCGCTACCGCTCCGTCCTGCTGGACACCGACTACCTCTGCCTGATTGTCGCGCCGGAGCACCCCTTCGCCGCCCGGCAGAGCGTCCTGCTCAGCGAGCTGAAGCGGGAGAAGCTGATTCTCCGCCCGCCGATGGCGGGGACCAGGGTGCTCTTCGAGAGCTTTCTCATGAGCCACGGGGAGACCATCAGCAATTTCAACGTCATCATGGAGATGGACAACATCGCCATGATTAAAAATCTGGTCTCCATGAATCTGGCGGTCTCCGTCATCGCCCACAGCGCCTGCCGGGAGGAGCTGCGCTCCGGGCGTCTGGCGGCGGTCCCCATTGAAAACGCCAACATGACCCGGGAGATCAACATGGTCTACCACCACGATTTTTCCCACCTGGACCTGCTGGAGGAGCTGTCGCGGATCTACGCGCGGATCTACTGAATGCGGACATATCTCCCGATGTCCGCGCAGCAAGGCGGCTTTCGCTGCCACCCCTGCGCGGCCTGGCGGCAAAAAAGTCCTCCGGCGGATAGCCGGAGGACTTTTTCATCTTGCGCTTACATATCGGTGGTAAGGACCTTCTTGAGGGTGGCGAAGCGGGGGAGGGAGGAATTCTTGGGGCCGGTGGGCTCGCCCTGGATCAGGGGGAGCGCGTAGTCGATGAAAGGCTGCTCTATGCCGTTGCCCGCGGCGTTGATCCACTCACGGGGCACCTTCTTTTCAAAGTTGGCGCAGATGTCCAGGGGCTTGAGGGCGATCTTGCACTCGTACATGCCGCCCTCGCGGGTGCAGTCGAAGGCCACCATCTTATCGGTCTCGCCGGACACGGCGGCCTCCACGGCGGCCTGACCGGCCATATAGGCCTCCTCAATGTCCCGAGCGGAAGCCACGTGGGAGCCGCAGCGCTGGAGCAGGGAGAGCTCGATGCCGCGGACCTTGGCGCCGGTCTTCTCCTTGATGACCTCGGCCAGCATCACGGCCAGTCCGCCCAGCTGGGCGTGGCCGAAGCCGTCGGTGGCGGAGGTGGAGGCCTCGGAGACGAAGCGGCCGTCGGCATAGTGGATGCCCTCGGACACGGCCACCATGCACTTACCGGTCTTGTTGTAGATGGCGGTCACGTCGGCGATAAACTTGTCCATGTCGAAGTCGGTCTCGGGCAGGTAGATGAGGTCGGGGCCGTACCCGGCCCAGGTGGCCAGCCCGGCGGCGGCGGTGAGCCAGCCGGCGTGGCGGCCCATGACCTCTACCACGGTCACCATGCCGGTGTCGTACACGTGGGCGTCACGGTGGACCTCCATGCAGGAGGTGGCGATGAACTTGGCGGCGGAGGCGAAGCCGGGGCAGTGGTCGGTGCCGTTGAGGTCGTTGTCGATGGTTTTGGGCACGCCCATCACGCGGCACTCATAGCCCACCTTCTGCATATACTTGGAGATCTTGTTGCAGGTGTCCATGGAGTCGTTGCCGCCGTTGTAGAAGAAGTAACGCACGTCGTACTTCTTGAAGATCTCCAGAATACGCTTGTAGTCGGTGTCATCCTTGTCGGGATCAGCCAGCTTATAGCGGCAGGAGCCCAGGGCGGAGGAGGGCGTGTAACGCATCAGGCTCAGCTCCTCGCGGTCCTCCTGGGCCATATCGTAGAGCTTGTCGTCCAGCACGCCCTTAATGCCGTGGGCGGCGCCCAGAACACGGGTGATTACGCCGGAATCCAGGGCGGTCTCGATGACGCCCAGTGCACTGGAATTGATAACAGCGGTGGGGCCGCCGGACTGGCCGATGATACACGCGCCTCTCAGTTCACTCATAACAATTTACTTCCTCTCTAGTTTTGATCTGTTTTTGCGATAAGTCTGAGATAAATTCTATTTCTGCGGAAATATTCTAGCATATACTCTTGCAATTATCAATCAGAACTGATAGAATCATGGTGCAAAATTTGAAAGGAGATGTTTCCTATGCCTTTGGTCACATCTACGGAAATGTTTAAGAAGGCTTACGACGGCGGTTACGCCATCGGCGCCTTCAACGTGAACAACATGGAAATCGTGCAGGGCATCACTGAGGCCGCCAAGGACCTCAACGCCCCCCTGATTCTTCAGGTCTCCAAGGGAGCCCGCGCCTACGCCAACCATACTTATCTCATTAAGCTGGTGGAGGCCGCCGTCATCGAGACCGGCCTTCCCATCGTGCTCCACCTGGACCACGGCGACAGCTTTGAGACCTGCAAGAGCTGCATCGACGGCGGCTTCACCTCCGTCATGATCGACGCCAGCTCCAAGCCCTTTGCCGAGAACATTGAGATCACCAGGAAGGTCGTGGAGTACGCCCACGACCACGGTGTGGTGGTCGAGGCCGAGCTGGGCGCTCTGGCCGGCGTGGAGGACGAGGTCAATGTCTCTGCCGAGAACTCCTCCTACACCCGCCCCGAGGAAGTCCAGGAGTTTGTCTCCAAGACCGGCTGCGACTCCCTGGCCATCGCCATCGGCACCAGCCACGGCGCTTACAAGTTCAAGCCCGGCACCAAGCCCCAGCTCCGTTTCGACATCCTGGAGGAGGTCTCCAAGCGCCTGCCCGGCTTCCCCATCGTGCTCCACGGTTCTTCCTCCGTGCCCCAGGAGTATGTCAAGATGATCAACGACAACGGCGGCAACATGCCCGGCGCCATCGGCGTGCCCGAGGACCAGCTCCGTCATGCCGCCTCTCTGTCCGTGTGCAAGATCAACATCGACTCCGATCTGCGCCTGGCCATGACCGGCACCATCCGCCAGTTCTTCGCTGAGCATCCCGACAAGTTCGACCCCCGCGAGTACCTGAAGCCCGCCCGCGCCAACATCAAGGAGCTCGTCAAGCACAAGATCACCGACGTGCTGGGCTGCGCCGGCAAGGCCTAAAACTGCACATTCAGAAGGGGAGAAGGGGAGACCTTCTCCCCTTCGTCTTTATGCAGGCCCTCTCCGACTATTACAGAAAGAAGGTCAGATTATGAGCGCCGACGCCCTGGAGCAGTATTTGAACGCAATGGGAATCATCGGCTGCAATGTGAATCCCTATCTGCCGGCTCTGGACGACCTGGGCTTTTGTTGGCAGGATATGACCGCTCTTTTGGACCGGCAGGGCCTGTTTACCGCCAAGGTATACCGCAGGCGTACCGTCTATCTCTCTCCGGAGGTCTACCATCTCCTCAGACAGCTGCGCGCCAGGCGGCCCATGCCCCCGGACGCCGCCGCGCTCCACGCCGTTCTGGGGGGGAGTCCGCCCCTGGAGACCGGGGAACTGAAGCGGCTCTCCCAGCTGGACGGCAGGACCTACGCGAAAGCCTTCGACTTCCTCATGGAGCACCTCTATATTACCGCAATCCGCAGCGGCCGCCGTCTCAATGAGAACTGGTCCACGCTCCTCTACGGCACGGCGGAGGCGTGGGAGGCTCAGGCTCCGCCGGCGCGGTCCTGCGACGACCCTGCGGCCGCCCTGCGCGCCATTCTGGGCCGGACACTGCCCGAAACCGAGGTTGCAAAGCTGCTCCGCTGAGCATAGGATGACGCAGTGAGAAGACGAAAGGATGGGTGCACTGTGTCGTCTGCTGTTATCCCGTATGACCGCAAGGCCGCCGTAGCCTACGCCCACAAGTGGGCCTTCGGCCGGAACCCGGCCTTCTATGACTATGAGGAAATCGGGGGCGACTGTACCAATTTCGCCTCACAATGCCTCTACGCCGGGACGGGTGTGATGAATTTTGAGCCCGTTTTCGGCTGGTATTATATCAATGCCAACCAGAAGTCGCCCTCGTGGACCGGGGTAGAGTATTTCTACAACTTCATTACCCGGATAGGGCAGACGCCCGGTCCCTTTGGTGTCGATACCACCTTGGAGCAGCTGGAGCCGGGAGATTTTGTACAGCTCCGGTTCAATAAAGAGGTGTTCGGTCACACCCCCATCATCGTGGCCATGGGGAATCCGCCCACGCTGGAGAATACGCTCATCGCCGCCCACTCCTATGACGCGGATTTCCGCCCGCTGAGTACTTATTACTTTCAGGAGATACGGTTTCTGCACATTTTGGGTGCCTATCCGCCCCTACCGCAGGGGAAATCGCAGCCATCGGCGTAAAAAAGCGCCATCCAACCGTAAATGAACAGCCCCAGTAAAAACGGACAATGACAAAATGCCCCCTGATGTAGGATAATAGAACTACATCAGGGGGTATTGTTATGAGCAAACGAAGCTATACAAAAATAGGAGCGATGGAGG
>NZ_JACOPQ010000011.1 GCF_014287675.1 Lawsonibacter faecis
AGGGCGCAATCACCATGCAGGCGGGGACCGACGGCGGATGCATCAGCATCCCGCTCCCTCTACGATTCCCGCCGCCTGTGCAATTCATCACCGGATGAAGTTGGTCCTTAAAGGCGACTCCCGCACCGGCGCGGGCACGCCGGCCTTCCGCCCTGCCTCGATGGATTTGAGAAGCCACGCCATGTTCTCCCCCAGGGTACGCATGGTCTGGAGGCCCTCCTCGTCCCTGCGCACTTCCTCCGGCGTGGAGCCGTGGACCTGGTTCCAGTACTGGGAGGAGACCACCGGCATACTGGAGATGGTGAAATATTTATTGAGCTGGTCGAAGGCCGCGCTGGCCCCGCCCCGGCGGCAGGAGACCACCGCCGCGCCCGGCTTCCCGGCCATGCGCCCGCCGCTCGCGTAGAAGAGCCGGTTGAGGAAGGAGGTAATCTGCCCGCTGGCGGCGGCATAGTACACGGGGGAGCCCGCCACGACCGCGTCGATGGCGTCCAGCCGGGAGAGCACGTCGTTGACCTGATCGTCAAAGACGCATTTTCCGGTCCGGCCGCAGCCGCCGCAGGCGATGCACCCGGCCACGGGCTTTTTGCCCAGGTAGAGAAGCTCCGTCTTAATGCCATGCCCGTGCAGCGTCTGAGCCACCTCGCTCAGGGCGGTGTAGGTGCAGCCGTGCTCATTGGGGCTGCCGTTGATGAGCAGTACTTTCATGAGTCATACCTCCTTAATTGCTGCGTCTGCGGCAAATTCCCGTCAGGAAAACAGAGAACAGGCGCAAACTGTCTGCCATTCCCTAGAATTATATTCCATCCGCACAGTTTTTCAAGCACATTCCTCAAAATGCTGCATTCCTGGGGAAAAACGTCCGACCCGGTGGAGATCTTCCGGCGGTCACATTATTTACAAATTCCCATACCAATGATAAAAGAATTATGATATGATACAAAACAGATATTTATGCCCAACATTGACCGCGGAGGGCCTGACGATATGAAAAAGAAATGTGCTCTGCTGCTGCTGGCGGCTGTCCTGCTGGGACTGCTGTCCGGCTGCTTCCGCTCGGTGGACGAGCTCTACTCCCTGCCCAAGCTCCCGGAGGAGTACCAGAACCTCCAGGCCAAGATCGAGGAGATCACCGGCGCGGGCGCGGAGTACTCCGCGCCCCAGCGGGGCGAGAACAACCAGCCCGTCCAGCTCAAGGATCTGGATGGGGACGGCGTGATGGAGGCCATCGCCTTCTTCCGGGTGAGCACCGCCAGCGCCGATGAGAAGCCGCTGAAAATCTACATCTTCCGTCTGACCGACAGCGGCTACGAGGTCGGCGCCGCCATTGAGGGGGACGGGTCCGCCATCCAGTCCATCACCTATGAGGACGTCAACGGCGGTCCGGCCAAGGAGCTGGTGGTGAGCTGGCTGTCGGGCGGCAACGCCACCACGCTGTCGGTCTACTCCGTGGAGCGGTTTGAGGTCACCGAGCTCATGCGCAGCAGCTACAACAGCTTCAAGCTCCAGGACCTGGACATGGACAACCGCAAGGAACTGGTACTGGTGCGGATGGACCCCATCGAGGGGCGAAACCGTGTGGAATTCTGGGACTCGGACGGGGACAGTCTGCTCCTGCGCAGCTCCGCCATGCTCTCCCAGGGCGTCACGGAGCTGGTGACCGACAGCCTGAAGGTCCCCTTTGTCCAGGAGGGCTACCTCCGGGGTGACACGCCGGTACCCGCCCTCTTCGTCACCTCTTACCAGGGGGAGGAGATCCTCACCGACATCTTCGCCTGGCGGGATGAGGCCCTGGTAAACATAACGATGGAAGAGAACGAACCGGGGAGCGAGATCGCCGGCGGCGTGAGTTATATCACCAGACGGGATAAGGACGATGCCAAGATTACCGACATCAACGGCGACAACGTTCTGGAAATCCCCATGCCCGTCGATATGGCCTCCAGCGATTCAGTGGTCACCGCAGAGGTGCTCTACGAGTGGGTTCAGTTCGACCTGAGCGGGAAGGGCGTTAAGGTCTTCACAACCTACCACAATTTTAAGGATAATTGGTACTTTATCCTGCCTGAGAGCTGGGAGGGGCGCGTGGATGTGACCCAGTACGCAAGCTCCGGGGAGGAGGCCACCGTCTTCTCTCTGACCGGCGCGGCAGGAGAAGAGGGGGAGAGCGTCCTGACCATCTATAAGCTCACCGGGCCCAACCGGCATATGCGCGCCCGGATGGGCGGCCGCTTTACCCTGGACCAGGATGAGAATACCATCTACTCCGCCGAGCTGACGGGAACCCGGGACTACGGCCTGGACCAGGCGGACGTGCTGGAGCGGTTCTGCCAGAGCAAAACCGACTGGTCCTCCGGGACATAGCCTCTGCCCCTGGACAGCCGGCCGAATGATGAAAAATCACTGCATTTCCGCGTGTCCGCAACGGCGCGGAAACGATTGGAGTACAAGGAGGGAGCACCATGAAAAAAGTTCTCGTGTTGGAAGACGAGGCCAATATCCGCAGCTTTGTGGTCATCAACCTCAAGCGCGCGGGCTATGAGGCCATTGAGGCCGGAACCGGCGAGGAGGCCCTCAGCCAGCTGCGCCGGAATCCGGATATCAAGGTTGCGCTGCTGGACATCATGCTGCCCGACATGGACGGCTTTGAGGTCTGCCGCCGTATCCGTGCCAGCAACAGTCAGATTGGTATTATTATGTTAACTGCAAGGACCCAGGAGATGGACAAGGTCACCGGCCTGATGACCGGCGCGGACGACTATGTGACCAAGCCCTTCTCCCCGGCGGAGCTCACCGCCCGCATCGACGCGCTCTACCGCCGGGCGGGGGGCGGCGCGGTGGAGGACAGCGGAGAAATCAGCCAGCCGCCCTTCCTGCTCAACACCCGCAACCGCACGCTGGAGAAGAACGGACAGCGCGTGAAGCTCACCCAGGTGGAGTACTCCATCGTCAAGCTCTTCATGGAGAAGCCGGGCCAGGCCCTCTCCCGGGAGGAGATTCTGGATGCGGTATGGGGCCGGGACTATTTCGGCGAGCTGAAGATTGTAGATGTGAACATCCGCCGCCTGCGCATCAAAATCGAGGACGACCCGCAGAACCCGTCCTATATTACGACGGTGTGGGGATACGGGTACAAGTGGGGGTTCTAGGGCGGGCCGAAGCGGGTCGTCCGGGGCCCCGCAGAGCGGGGCGCTGATTGAAGTGTTTTTTCATTTTCTTTGACCCGGTGGTGAGGTAATGGAAGCAAGACAAAAAAAGTTCAAGGGCATACGAAAGCGCTGGATGGTCAACTCCATCAGCGTTGTGCTGCTCATCGTCCTGCTGGCGGTGACGGCCTTCTCCATCGCCCTGGCGGGGTACTACTACTCCAGCATGAGCTTCGAGCTCAAGGGCAAGGCGGAGAGCGCCGTGAGCGGCGGGAATATCAGCAATAAGAACGACTACCTCACCTACGCCCAGGAGTATGTCACCAATCGCTTCGGCGATCAGGACCACATTCAGGTCCAGTTCATCAGCGCCGCCGACGGCACGGTCCAGGTCTCCAGCTACGGCATGGACGAGAGCTACGGCCTGTCTACCGGCACCGCCCCCGGAACCCCGGACATCGCCGAGGCCATCGAAAAGGTGGAGACCAGAATCTGGACGGGGAGCGACCCCCACACCGGGGAGCATATTATGGCAGTCTCCAGCCCCCTGGTCATCAACGGACAGGTGGAGGCGGTGGCCCGGATGGTCACCTCCCTGCGGCTGGTGGACTGGCAGATCGCCGCCGTCATCGGCATCGCCCTGGCGGTGGGAGCCCTGATTCTGGCGCTGGTCTATTTCTCCAATCTCTACTTCGTCCGCTCCATCGTGGAGCCGGTGGCCGGCATCACCGAAACAGCCAAGCGCATCGCCGCCGGGTCCTACGGCATTCAGATTGAGAAGAAGTTTGACGACGAGATCGGCGACCTCACCGACACCATCAACGATATGTCGCTCAAGATCAAACAGTCCGAGAAGATGAAAAGCGAGTTTATCGCCTCGGTCTCCCACGAGCTGCGCACCCCACTCACCGCCATCAACGGCTGGGCCGAGACCATCCAGAACGGCGAAGTCCGGGACGCGGAGGACGTGCGCAAGGGTATGGGCATCATTGTCTCCGAGGCCCGGCGGCTCACCAACATGGTGGAGGAGCTGCTGGAGTTCTCGCGGATTGAGGACGGCCGCTTTACCCTATCCATTGAGAGCGTGGACATCAAGGCCGAGCTGGAGGACGCGGTCTACACCTATAAGGAGTTCTTCCGCAAGGAGGGGATCGCCCTCAACTATGAGGATACCGAGGAGGAATTTCCTACCATTGAGGCCGACCCCGAGCGGCTGAGACAGGTCTTCTCCAACCTCTTCGACAACGCCGCCAAGCACGGCGGGTCCGGCAGGCGCATCGACACCGCCATCGGCCGGGAGGAGGATTCGGTGGTCATCACCATCCGGGACTACGGCCCCGGCATTCCCGAGGAGGAGCTGCCTCACGTCAAGTACAAGTTCTACAAGGGCTCCTCCAAGGCCCGCGGCAGCGGCATCGGCCTGGCGGTGTGCGACGAGATTATCTCCCGCCATAACGGCACTCTGGACATCGGAAACGCCGAGGGCGGCGGGTGTGTCGTCACCATTCGCCTGCCGATTGGAACATAGGTTCGATAAAACGCTTGCAATTTAGAATGGCGTCTGATATACTGCAATTAAATTAAAAAGAGACGCGGCGCGCGGCGGCTCCGAGGAGCCGCCTTCGCTGTGGACCGCGGGCAGATAAGACTGACTTTTGCGGATTTTGATAGATAAGGGAGTTACCGAATGTCTAACGAAAATAAGTCCTGCGCCACGCCCTTCAAGACAATGATTGGCGGGCAGGCGCTCATTGAGGGCATCATGATGATGGGCCCCGAGAAAAAGGCCATCGTCGTCCGCAGGCCGGACGGCGGCCTGGAGGAGAAGGTGGAGGAGCGCATCCTCATCAAGGACAAGCACCCCATTCTGGGCGTGCCCTTCATCCGGGGCATCTTCAGTTTCGGATCCTCCATGGCCAACGGCGTCAAGGCCCTCATGTACTCCGCCGAATTCTATCCCGAGGAGGAAGAGCAGGAGCCGGAGGAACCCTCCAAATTTGAAAAGTGGCTGGACGCCAGGCTGGGCAGCGAAAAGGCCGCCAGCTTCTTCATCACCCTGGCGGTGGTGCTGGGCATCGGCTTCTCCGTCCTGCTCTTTTTCATTTTGCCTACCTTCCTCACCGGCGGCATCCTCTACTTCTTCCCCAATTTCCCCCTGTGGGGCCGGAATCTGGTGGAGGGAATTTTGAAAATCGCCATCTTCATGGGCTACTTATTCCTGTGCTCCAAGATGAAGGATATCCGGCGGGTGTTCTCCTACCACGGAGCGGAGCACAAGACCATCTTCTGCTATGAGAAGGGACTTCCGCTGACAGTGGAGAACGTCCGGGCCCAGCCCCGGCACCATCCCCGCTGCGGCACCAGTTTCCTCTTCGTGGTCATCTTTATCTCCATCCTCTTCTCCAGCGTCTTTTTCGCCTTCTTCCAGTTTACCAACGTATGGCTGCGCACCCTGGTCCATCTGGCCCTTCTGCCGCTGGTGGTCGGCGTCACCTATGAGATCAACCGCTATATGGGCGGCCATGAGAACGCTCTCACCCGCATCTGCACCGCCCCCGGCCTGTGGATGCAGAACTTTACCACCTTCGAGCCGGACGACTCCATGATCGAGGTGGGAATCCGCTCCCTGGAGCTGGTGCTGCCCAGCGAAAAGGGGAAGGACGCCTGGTAAGGGAAATGTGAAAAAGGAAGAGCAGGGAGCCGGGCGGGCCGCGGAGCTTATTGCGGCCTGCGCGTCGCTCACGGCGGGTCATTGTGTGTTGACCGACTGCCTGCTGCTCTTGTTGGGGGAATCGGTTTGGCAACGACCTACAATAATTTGTATCTCGATGCGAGGAAGCAATTGAAGGCGGCGGGTGTGGACGCCGCACAGCTGGAGGCCCGGGAGCTGATGTGCTGCGCGGCCGAAAAAACCCGGGAACAATTTTACCGGGATCTGCCTCTCTACGTCTCCGCCGAGGTGGAGGCCCGCATGGCCGGTCTGTTGGAGCGCCGCCTGGCGGGCGAGCCGGTGGCCTACATCATCGGGGAGTGGGAGTTCTACGGACTGCCCCTGGATATTTCCCGGGACGTGCTCATTCCGCGGATGGATACCGAGGTCCTGGCCGAGCGGGCCATCCTCCTGGCCCGGGCCGCCGGGGAGGGGGCACGGGTGCTGGATCTGTGCGCCGGCAGCGGCTGCGTGGGGCTGGCGGTGGCCGCCAATGTGCCCGACTGCCGGGTGGTGCTGGCGGACTACAGTGAGGAGGCCCTGAAGATCTGCAAGCAGAACGTCCGCCGCAACGACCTGAACGCCAGGGTGACCTGTGTCCAGGCTGACGCCCGGCAGGCGCCCTCGGCGGTGCTCTGGGACTTTGACGTAATTGTGTCCAATCCGCCCTACATCCCCTCGGGCGATCTGCCGGGGCTTGACGTATCTGTCCGGGATTACGAACCCATGCTGGCCCTGGACGGCGGGACGGACGGCCTGGACTTCTACCGGGACATCGCCTCCAAATGGGGGGCGGCTCTGCGCCTGGGCGGCAGCCTGATGTTTGAAGTGGGCATCGGCCAGGCCCCCGATGTGGAACTGCTGATGGCGCAAAACGGCTATGAGCACATCCAGACCAGCCGGGATACCGCCGGTATCTGGCGGGTCGTGGAGGGGACACTGGAAAAATAAAAGCGGAAAAAAGAAAAGAGCGGCTGGGCAATTGCGCCGCCCGTCTTTTTTCTTTCTTCTTTAACTAAGAAGGGATGGATTATCAATGGCTGACAAGAAAAAGTCCAGCGTGGAGGCCGCGTCTCCCGCGTCTGACAAGAAGAAGGCCCTGGAGACCGCCATGGCCCAGATTGAAAAAACCTACGGCAAGGGTTCCATCATGCGCCTGGGCGAGAACCAGGGCGTAGTGGTGGAGGCCATCCCCACCGGCTCTCTCTCCCTGGATCTGGCGCTGGGCATTGGCGGCGTGCCCAAGGGCCGTATTATTGAGGTCTACGGCCCCGAGTCCTCTGGTAAGACCACTCTGGCCCTCCACATTGTGGCCGAGGCTCAGAAGCGGGGCGGCGAGGTGGCCTTCATCGACGCCGAGCACGCCCTGGATCCCACCTATGCCCGCGCCCTGGGCGTGGATATTGAGTCCATGCTGATCTCCCAGCCCGACACGGGCGAGCAGGGCCTGGAGATCTGCGAGGCCCTGGTCCGCTCCGGCGCCATCGACGTGGTGGTGGTGGACTCTGTGGCCGCTCTGACCCCCCGGGCGGAGATTGAGGGCGACATGGGCGATTCCCATGTGGGCCTGCTGGCCCGGCTGATGAGTCAGGCGCTGCGAAAGCTGGCTGGCTCCATTGCCAAGACCAACTGCATCGTCATCTTCATCAATCAGCTGCGTGAGAAGGTGGGCGTGATGTACGGCAACCCCGAGGTCACCACCGGCGGACGGGCGCTGAAATTTTACGCCAGCGTCCGTATCGACGTGCGCCGCATTGAGGCGCTGAAGAACGGCGGCGAGATCGTGGGCAACCGCACCCGCGCCAAGGTGGTCAAGAACAAGGTTGCACCCCCGTTCCGGGAGGCTGAATTCGACATCATGTACGGCGAGGGCATCTCCAAAATCGGCGAGATTCTGGACCTGGGCGTGAAGCTGGAGGTGGTCCAGAAGTCCGGCTCTTGGTTCAATATGGGCGAGCTGCGTCTGGGCCAGGGACGGGACGCGGCCAAGCAGTTCCTGAAGGACAACCCTGAGACTGCCGACCTCATCGAGGCCGAGATCCGGAAGAACTCCTATAAACTTATGAGCAATCAGTCCCGGGCGGCCGCCCGGGCGGCCGGCAGGGCCGTGGACGTGAGTGCCGAGGACTTTGAGGACGGCGAGGATGCGGATCACTAAACTGCTCCCCTCCACGAAGATCCAGGGCCGCTGGCTGTGCTGTCTGGAGGATGACTCCATTCTCCGGGTTGGGGAGAACGAGGTGGTGGCCTTCGGGCTCTACTCCGGCATGGAGCTGACGGAAGACCTCCGGCGGGAGCTGGAGGAGGCGGTGCGGCGGTCTGACGTCCGGGAAAGGGCCCTGGACCGCATTGCCGCCCGGCCCATGTCCCGGAAGGAGCTGGTGGAGAAGCTCACCGCCCGCCCCCGGGACCCTGAAAAGCCCGCGATTCCGACGGAGGACGCCGAGGCGGCGGCGGACTGGCTGGAGGGGCTGGGCTACCTCAACGACGCCGAGTACGCCCAAACGGTGGCCCGGCACTACTCCGCCAAGGGCTTTGGACCCCGAAAGGTCCGGGACGAGCTCTTCAAGCGGGGAGTGCCCCGGGCGTACTGGGACGCCGCGTTGGAGGAAGCCGAGGCGCCGGAGGACGGGATCGACGCCTTTATCCGCCAGAAGCTGAGAGGGCGCCAGCCCGACGCCAGGGAGCTCAAGCGGGTCTCCGACGCACTGGCCCGGCGGGGCTACCGCTGGGAGGACATCAAGTCCGGCCTGCGCCGTTACGGCGCGGAGCTTGAGGAAGAATGAGAAGAGAAGCGGACACGGCCTGTCGTGTCCCCGCGCGGGCCGCCGGCCCGCGCGGGGGCGCGATTTGCCATGTCCGCTTTCCGGCGCCCTGCAATTGGGGCTGTACAACCCGGCCGTTTCGTGATATCCTTATTTGACCTATTTTTCTAAGGAGTATGCTGTCTTGAATACTTATAAAGTGGCGTTTGTCTCCCTTGGCTGCGCCAAAAACTTGGTAAACACTGAGCAGATGATGGCCCTTTGCCGTGACGCGGGGCATACCGTCACCGCCGACGCAGAGGGGGCTGACGTGGCCGTGCTCAACACATGCGGCTTTATCGACTCCGCCAAGAGCGAGGCCATCGACCATATTCTGGAGCTGGCGGAGCTGAAAAACCAGGGCGTGCTGGGGAAGCTGCTGGTCACCGGCTGCCTCTCCCAGCGATACCGGGACGAGCTGCTGGAGGATATGCCCGAGGTGGACGGCATTCTGGGCACTGGCAGCTATACCGATATCGTCCCCGCCATCGAGGCTGTGATGGAGGGGGACCAGCCCACCTTCTTCGGGAATATTGACGACACCATCGAGGATGGGGCCCGGATGGTCTCCACCCCCGGCTATACGGCCTACCTGAAGATCGCCGAGGGCTGCGACAACCGCTGCTCTTACTGCATCATTCCCTATCTCCGGGGCCGCTACCGCAGCCGGACGATGGAATCCCTGCTCGCTGAGGCGAGGGAGCTTGCCGACCGGGGCGTGAAGGAGCTCATCGTCATCGCACAGGACATCACCCGCTACGGGATTGATCTCTACCACAAGAGGATGCTGGGCGAGCTGCTCCGGGAGCTGTGCAGGCTGCCCTTCCACTGGGTGCGGCTGCACTACCTGTACCCCGACGAGCTGGATGACGCGCTGATTGACGTCATCGCATCCGAGCCAAAGATCCTCCGTTATATCGATATCCCCCTCCAGCATATCAACGACGGCATTCTGAAGGCCATGAACCGCCGTGGCAGCAAGGCGGAGATTGTGGCCCTGCTGGATAAGCTGCGTGCGCGGCTCCCCGGTCTGGTGCTGCGCACCTCTCTGATCTGCGGCCTGCCCGGCGAGGGTGAGGCCGAGTTCGAGGAGCTGTGCGATTTTCTCCGGTCGGCGGGTATTGAGCGGGCGGGGATCTTCCAGTTCTCCCCTGAGGAGGGGACGCCCGCGGCCGTTATGGAGAACCAGGTGGACGTCGATGTAGCCGCACGGCGGGTGGAGCTTCTGGTGGACCTCCAGTCCCGGGTGATGGACGACTTCAACGCCCGGCGGATGGGGGAGACACTGGAGGTTCTCTGCGAGGGCTTCGATCCCGACATGGGCTGCTATGCCGGGCGTTCCTATGCGGACTCCCCCGACGTGGACGGCAAGGTGTACTTTACCGCCGCGGGCGTGGTAAGCGCGGGCGAGTTTGTGCAGGTGCGCATCACAGGCGCGGAGGATGGAGATTTGATGGGTGAGATCGAGGAGGATTGAGGCCATGAATACAGCCAATAAGCTCACGCTGACCAGGGTGTTCCTCATCCCCCTCTTCCTGGTGGTCCTCTACCTGGATTTCCCTTATAATCAGCTGATTGCCCTGGCCATCTTCGTTTTGGCCAGCGTGACCGATTTTATCGACGGCTATATCGCCCGGCACTACGATCAGGTTACCGACTTCGGCAAGTTCATGGATCCCCTGGCCGACAAGCTGCTGGTCATGGCCGCGCTGATCTGGTTTGTGAGCGCAGGCCGCTTCCCGGCCTGGGCCATGCTGGTGGTGGTGGCCCGGGAGTTCGCCGTCACGGCCCTGCGGCTCATCGCCGTGGAGGGCGGGCGCGTGATCGCCGCCGCCTGGTCGGGAAAAATCAAGACCGCATCCACCATGGTGGGCATCTGCGTCATGTTCCTCTTTCCCAACGGCGTGGCGGACGTTGTGGTGATGGCGGTTATCGTCCTGACCACCCTCTACTCCGGCGTGGAGTATTTTGTGAAAAACAAGGACGTTATCAACTGGAAAGATATTTAAACAGAAAAAATGGGGTGAAACAATCGTTTCACCCCATTTTTTCTGTGTTGCGATACTCTGTTCGCCACCGGGGCAATGAGGAGCAATACCGCACTTCAAAAAAAGAGCTGTGAGAATGGCCTCTACATGTTTCCGAAACGGAAAGGTCTTCCCAGTCGCTGCGCATCCGAGGTCCCTTTCATCTGGGACTGCCGCTGCTCCGGGGCATCCCGCCTGCACGGGAGCCGGGCCGCGCCGCGGCGTGTACGAGTCCAAGGTAAATCCACGCCCCCGCCAGATAGGCCGGCAAATCAAGCGGGTCGCATACCGCCCCCGGCTTGTAGAGCGGCGTGACCAGCTCCCAGAAGAGGCCGCACAACAGGGCGAAGCCCGTAACAGACAGGGGGCGCGTCAGGGGTGGGAGCCGTGCTAAAATCAGCAGGAGGGCGGCAATGGCGGGAATCAGCGCCCCTGCCAGCAGATCGCTGAAATACCAGGCGAAAAACAGGTGGACAGCCCCCGTGGTCCCAGGGAGGAAAAACAGCCGGTTGCAGAGATAGAGCAGGGCCGCGGCCAATATCAGCCCGCACTGGGGGACGCACCGCCTCAGAACAGGGAGAGCAGAACAACGGCCACGATAATTCCCACCACGACGGCCAGCACCGTCCCGCCAAACCCCAATCCGCCCTCCGCGCGCCCCGGTTCGGACGGAGGCGGAGTAGGGTCCGCGCGGGCCATATCCTCCTGGGTTAGAGTCTCCTCGTCCCGGACCACCTTGACCACGCCGCAGTTTTCAAAGGCCCGGGCCGAGGCATAGGCCTCCTTCAGCGTAAGTCCCTGCCAGACCGGGAAGGGGAGGTTCCCAACGGCGTCGCAAGCCTCGCAACGGGTCATCCCCGCCCTGTTCTGAAGCGTCTCCAGAACTTCCTCGGGTTTGGGGACGTCGCTCATCAGCACGACGGCGTAGGTGCCCTCCCGCGGGGCGGGTCCGGCCTCCCGCGCCTCCTGGGCCAAAGGGTATCCGCAGTGGATGCAGGCCGGGGCCTGGTCGGAGATCTCTTTTCCGCACTCGGGACAGTGAATGAGCGCCATAGGCTGCCTCCCTTCGGTTGCCGTTTACTACAGCCCAAGCATACCATAAAAGCAGATAACACGCAATGGTCCGGTGTCCGCAGCGTTTTTATGGTAAAAATGAATAAAAATTTTTAGGACAAATGACTTTTTGTTTTACAAACGCGTCGCTTCAATCGTCCCAGCCCTTGGGAGACAAGGCCTCCGGCCTATGGACTGACGCTCCAAATGCTGTCAAATTGCACAGAGGAGCGGGCCTTGACAAGGGGAGCGTTAGTGATTATAATAAAAGCACAACAGGAAGACAAGTGAAGAGCGACAGACTTATATAGGCCCATAATTGGTTGGGCGTCTCTACCAGCTACCGGAAATAGCTGCGCTATAAGTCTCTGAGAGCAAGATCTGTTTTTGGAGGCGGCGGCAGCGTGGACGGCGGCTTTTTTGCTGCCCTTGTTCCCGGCGTGCCGATTCCAGCTCAAAACTGAATGCAGGAACTTATATAGGCCCGAGATTGGTCGGGCGTCTCTACCAGTTGCCGTAACAGCTGCGCTATGAGTTCCCGGTAAACGGCCGGGATACTTATACGCTTCGGACGGCGGCTTTTTTGCGCCCATTTGTCCGATCCCGCCGGATTAAGGGGAGGCAGGCTATGAACAGCAATTCCTTCGTACTGAAAGGGGACTTCTGCTACAGCAGGGACCCCAGGCACCTGGAGACCGTGCGGGACGGCTTCCTGGTCTCGGTGGACGGCGTGTCCGCCGGTATCTATCAGATTCTGCCCGAGCCCTACTGGGGCCTGCCTGTGGAGGACTGGAGCGGCAGGCTCATCATCCCCGGCCTCACCGACCTCCACGTCCACGCACCGCAGTACGCCTTCCGGGGGCTGGGCATGGACCTGGAGCTGCTGGACTGGCTGGAGGCCCATGTCTTCCCGGAGGAGGCCAAGTACCGGGACCTGGACTACGCCGGGAAGGCCTACGGGATTTTCGCCGGGGACCTGAAACGGGGGGCCACCACCCGGGCCTGCATCTTTGCCACGGCCCATACCGAGGCCACCGAGCTTTTGATGGATCTCCTGGAGGAGACCGGCCTGGAGACCCTGGTGGGCCGGGTGAACATGGACCGCAACTGCCCGGACTTCATCCGGGAGAGCGGTGCGCGCAGCTCCGCCAAGGAGACGGTGCGCTGGCTGGAGGAGACCTCGGGCAAGTACCGCCGCACCCGCCCCATTCTGACCCCCCGCTTCATCCCCTCCTGCACCGACGAGCTGATGGAACGCCTTGCGGAGATTCAGCGGGAATACCATCTCCCCGTCCAGTCCCACCTGTCGGAGAACGGTGGAGAGGGCGCCTGGGTTCAGGAGCTGTGTCCGGCCTCCCGTTTTTACGGGGACGCCTATGACGCCTTCGGCCTCTTCGGCGGCGGGGCGAAGACCATTATGGCCCACTGTGTGCTCTCCTGCGACGAGGAGATTGCGCTGATGAAGGAACGGGGCGTGTATATCGCCCACTGTCCACAGTCCAATACCAACCTGTCCTCCGGTGTGGCCCCCGTGCGGCGCTACCTGGACGAGGGCCTGAACATCGGCCTGGGCAGCGACGTGGCGGGCGGGTCCAGCCTCTCCATACTCCGCGCCGTGGCGGATGCGGTGCAGTGCTCCAAGCTGCGCTGGCGGCTGCTGGACCAGACCCTGGCCCCCCTGACGGTGGCCGAGGCCTTCTGGCTGGGCACCGTGGGCGGCGGTTCCTTCTTCGGCAAGGTGGGTTCCTTCGCCCCGGGCTACGAGCTGGATGCCGTGGTCCTGGACGACAGCCATTTGAAAACCCCGCTGGAACTCAGCGTGGGCGACCGCCTGGAGCGGGCAGTCTATCTGACGGAAGAGAGGGATGTGGCAGCGAAATACGTCAAGGGGCAGAAAATCTTTTAAATCCGTGCGAACCGTGGGAAACTCATCGTGGTAAGGAGACAGAGGCGGCAGGTGTGTGCCGCTTTTGTCCCGAAGCTCTATGAATGAAAGAGAGGGTCCAATCATGAGTACACCGACAAAAGCCCCCAGCGGCACACTGGACAGAGTGTTCCACCTCAGCGAGCGGCATACCGACGTCAAGACCGAGATCATCGCGGGCGTCACCACCTTCATGACCATGGCGTACATCCTGGCGGTCAACCCCGACATCCTCAGCGCGTCCGGCATGGACAAGGGCGCGGTCTTCACGGCCACCTGCATCGCCTCCATCCTGGCGACCGTACTGATGGCGGTCTTCTCCAACTACCCCTTCGTCCTCTCCGCCGGCATGGGCCTGAACGCCTATTTTGCCTTTACCGTGTGCGGCAACATGGGCTACTCCTGGCAGATGGCGCTGGCCGCCGTCTTCGTGGAGGGCGTCATTTTCATCCTGCTCTCCCTCACCAAGGTCCGCGAGGCCATCTTCAACGCCATCCCCATGCCCCTCAAGCACGCGGTATCGGCGGGCATCGGCCTCTTCATCGCCTTTATCGGCCTGCAAAACTGCAAGCTGGTGGTGGAAAACGCCAGCACCAAGGTCAGCGTCTACAACTGGCACAACAACGCCGCCATCTTCAACACCGAGGGCATCACCGTCCTTCTGGCGGTCATCGGCGTGCTCATCACCGCCGTCCTGGTGGTGAAAAGGGTCAAGGGCAACATCCTCTGGGGCATCCTGGCAACCTGGCTGCTGGGCATCCTCTGCGAGCTGGTGGGCCTCTATGTCCCCAACCCGGACATGGGCTTCTTCAGCGTGCTGCCCAACTTCACCTCCGGCTTCGGCGTGCCCAGCATCCTGCCCACCCTGGGTCAGGTGGACTTCTCCGCCCTCATCAGTGGGAAATGGCTGGACTTCCTGGTGGTGGTCTTCGCCTTCCTCTTCGTGGACATGTTCGACACCCTGGGCACCCTTATCGGCGTGGCCTCCAAGGCCGATATGCTGGATAAGGACGGCAAGCTGCCTAAAATCCGCGGCGCTCTGCTGGCCGACGCCGTCGGAACCTCCGCCGGCGCCCTGCTGGGCACCTCCACCATCACCACCTTCGTGGAGAGCGCCTCCGGCGTGTCCGAGGGCGGCCGCACCGGTCTCACCGGCCTCGTCTCCGCGGCGCTGTTCGGCGTGGCTCTTTTCCTGTCTCCCATCTTCCTGGCCATCCCCTCCTTCGCCACCGCCCCGGCTCTCATCGTCGTGGGCTTCCTGATGGTCAGCGCCGTCCTCAAAATCGACCTCAACAACCCGTTTGAGGGCATCCCCGCCTTCATCTGCATCATGGCCATGCCCTTCATGTATTCCATCAGCGAGGGTATCGCCATGGGCACCATCTCCTACGTGGTCATCAACCTCTTCGGCGGCAAGGAGCGCCGCAAGACCATCAGCATCGTCATGTATATCCTGGCCATCCTCTTTGTCCTCAAGTATATCCTCATTTAACACCGACTGCGCGACTGGCCCGGTCCTCTGGGGAGGGCCGGGCCATGCATCATTCCTCTGAAAGGGAGTGCCCCATATGGAAATCGGAATCCCCAAAATCCGCGTGGACGCCGCCGACAAGGTCACCGGAGCGGCCAAATACACCGGCGACCTGGAGCCGAGGGACTGCCTGGTTGCCCGGGTGGTCCACAGTACCATCGCCAACGGGCGGGTGGTGTCCATCGACGTCTCCGAGGCGGAGAAAGTGCCCGGAGTGGTGAGAATCCTTACCTGCTTCGACGTACCTGACATCCAGTTCCCCACCCCCGGCCACCCCTGGAGTGTGGAGGCCGCCCACCAGGACGTGTCCGACCGCAAGCTTTTAAATCAAAGGGTCCGGGTCTACGGGGACGATATCGCCGCCGTGGTGGCGGTGGACGACGTGGCCGCCGCCCGGGCCGTCCGGGCCGTTCGGGTGGAGTACGAGGAGTACCCCGCCTGCGTCACGGTGGACGACGCGCTGAACTCCTCCGCGCCCCCCATCCACGAGGAGAAGCCGGACAACGTGCTGGTCCGCTCCGCCCTCAGCGTGGGCGATATGACCTTCGACGAGGCCGCGGCCTCTGAGCCGGACCTCCTCCGGCTGGAAAAGACCTATGAGACCCAGACCGTCCAGCACTGCCACATTGAGCCGCCGGTCTCCCACGCCTATATGGCGGGCGGGAAGATCACCGTGGTGACCTCCACCCAGATTCCCCATATCGTCCGCCGGGTCATCGGCCAGGCCCTGGGCATTCCCTGGGGGGATGTGCGGGTGGTGAAGCCCTACATCGGCGGCGGCTTCGGCAACAAGCAGGACGTCCTCTACGAGCCGCTGAACGCCTGGCTCTGCCAGCAGGTGGGGGGCCGCTGTGTCAAGTTGGAGATTTCCCGTGAGGAAACTCTGGCCAATACCCGCGTCCGCCACGCCATCCGCTTCCAGGTGGAGGCCGCCGTCCGGCCGGACGGCGCGGTGGTGGCCCGGCGGCTGAGAGCCGACTCCAACCAGGGGGGCTACGCCTCCCACGGCCACGCCATTGTGGCCAACGCCGCCAACTGCTTCAAGCAGCTCTACCGGGACCGCAAGGCACTGGAGGCCCAGTGCCGCACCGTCTACACCAACATCGCCACCGGCGGGGCCATGCGGGGGTACGGCATTCCCCAGGCCGACTTCGCCGCCGAGTGCATGGCGGACGACTTGGCGGCCCTGGTGGGCATGGACCCGCTGGAGTTCCGCTATCTCAACTGCATGGGGCCCGACTACGAGGACCCCCACACCCATGTGAAGTTCAACAGCTACGGCCTCAAGGCCTGCATGGAGAAGGGCGCCGGGTTCATCGGCTGGAAGGAGCTGCGGGAGAAGTACAGGGGCCAGACCGGCCCCGTCCGCCGTGGCGTGGGCATGGCCATCTTCTGCTATAAGACCGGCGTGCACCCTATCAGCCTGGAGACCGCCTCCTGCCGGATGCTCCTCAACCAGGACGGCTCGGTACAGCTCCAGATGGGGGCCACCGAGATCGGCCAGGGAGCCGACACCGTCTTCATCCAGATGGCGGCGGAGTGCACCGGCATCCCCGCCGGGCGCATCCACATCGTCTCCGCCCAGGACACCGATACCGCCCCCTTCGACACCGGGGCCTACGCCTCCCGCCAGACCTACGTCAGCGGCAAGGCGGTGAAGAAGACCGGCGCGGTCTTTAAAAGGCGCATCCTGGACTACGCCGCCGGCATGCTCTCCCGGCCGGCGGAGGCCCTGGACCTCCGGGGCGGGGAGATCGTGGACGCATCCTCCGGCGCGGCCCTCCTGCCCCTGGGCGAGGTGGCCGTCACCGCATTCTACTCCCTGGACAAGTCGGTACATATCTCCGCCGAGGAGACCTCCCACTGCAAGGAGAACACCTTCGCCAGCGGCGTGTGCTTCTGCGAGGTGGAGGTGGATATTCCCATGGGGAAGGTGAAGGTGCTTAATATCGTCAACGTCCACGACTCCGGCGTGCTCATCAACCCCAAGCTGGCCGAGGCACAGGTACACGGCGGCATGAGCATGGGCCTGGGGTACGCGCTGGGCGAGGAACTGATCTACGACGGCAAGGCCCGGCCCCTGAACCCCAACCTCCTGGACTACAAGCTCCCCACGGTGATGGACACCCCCAAGCTCAACGCCCTCTTCGTGGAGGTTCCCGACCCCACCGGCCCCTTCGGCAACAAGGCCCTGGGCGAGCCGCCCGCCATCCCCGTGGCCCCCGCCGTCCGCAACGCCGTCCTCCACGCCACCGGCGTGGCCGTGGACTCCCTGCCCCTCACGCCCCAGAAGCTGGTGGAGCGCTTCACCCAGGCGGGACTGATCTAATGGAGACGGGCCGCCGGGAGCGGCTGCCCGCGACACAGGAGGCATATTATGTACGATATTGAACGATTTTACCGGGCGAAGGACGTGCCCGACGCCGTCCGCGCGCTGGAGGCGGACCCGGACGCCATGCTGATCTCCGGCGGCACGGATGTGCTGATCCAGACCCGTGAGGGGAAGCTGGCCGGGTGCAGCCTGGTGAGCATCAACCAGCTCCCGGAGCTGACGGGCATCCGGATAGAGGAGGACGGCACCATCGTCATCGGCGGCGCCGCCACCTTCTCGGATATCACCAACAACAAGGCCCTGCAGTCGCGCATCCCCATCCTCTGCTGGGCGGTGGACCAGGTGGGCTCCCCCCAGATCAGAAACGTGGGCACCATCGGCGGCAACGTGAGCAACGGCGTCACCTCCGCCGACTCGGCCTCCAGCCTCTTCGCGCTGAACGCCGTGGTGGAGCTGACCGGCCCGGACGGCGTGCGCCGCCTGCCCATCGCCGACTACTACGCCGGCCCGGGCAAAACGGTGCGGCAGCACAGCGAAATCCTGACCGCCATTCGCATCGCCAGGGCGGATTATGAGAATTACGGCGGGCATTATATCAAGTACGGCAAGCGGGAGGCCATGGAGATCGCCACCCTGGGCTGCGCTGTCTGCGTTAAGCTTACGGAGGACAAACGGCGCGTGGACGATCTGCGCGTCGCCTTCGGCGTGGCCGCCCCCATCCCCATGCGCTGCCATGAGACCGAGTCGAAGGCGAAGGGCATGGCCCTGGACGCCGACCTGCTGGACGCCGTGTCCCAGGGGGTGCTGGCCGAGGTGAAGCCCCGGGACAGCTGGCGGGCATCCAGGGCCTTCCGGCTCCAGCTGGTGTCCGAGCTGAGCCGCCGGGCGCTGAGCCGGGCCATCACGTTTGCGGGAGGTGAAATCCATGCTTGATATCATCACCATGACCGTCAACGGCCGGGAGCAGGAGGTGGCCTACGATGTGCGGGAGTCCCTGGCGGACACCCTGCGTAACCGCCTGGGCCTCACCAGCGTGAAAAAGGGCTGCGAGGCCGGGGAGTGCGGTGCCTGCACCGTCCTGGTGGACGGCAGGGCCGTCAACTCCTGCGTCTACCTCACCGCCTGGTGCGCGGGCCGGAGCGTCCTTACCGTGGAGGGCATCAAGGGGCCCAACGGGGAGCTGTCCCCCATCCAGCAGGCTTTTGTGGAGGAGGCCGCCGTCCAGTGCGGCTTCTGCACCCCCGGCCTCATCATGACCGCGGTGGAGATCGTGGGCACCGGCAAGCGGTACAGCCGGGAGGAGCTCAAGAAGCTCATCTCCGGCCACCTCTGCCGCTGCACGGGCTACGAGAATATTCTCAACGCCATGGAGCGTATTGTGGAGGAGACCTGGGAGAAGCACGGCGTCTCGTAGGCTGGGCGCAGCTTCCCTGAGGGGCGGGCCCGCCGGAGCAGACTGTCAATCGCGCGCTTCCTATCCCGTGGAAAAGTCTGTCCGCGCCTCCTCTCCCACAAAGCCAAAAAGCTTTGCGTGGCCCCCGTTTGTTTTCGCAGGGCAAGGACTCCGTCACTGCCGCCAAGCCCTGATTTCTTCCACAGGAACAGGAGGGAGATTATGAAAAACGTATTTTGCCGCACGCCGCTTTGGGAGGCCGCCAAAACCCTGGCCGGCGTGGCCCAGGGGCGGGCCCCGGCCCAGCTGGTGGTGCGCGGCGCCCGGCTGGTCAACGTATGCACCGGAGAGATTCAGTACCCCGTGGATGTGGCGTGTGCAATGGGCCGCATCGCCTACGTGGGGAGCGACGCCACCCACTGCATCGGGCCGGAGACCAGAGTGGTGGACGCTGAGGGGAAGTACCTCGCACCCGGCCTGCTGGACGGGCATATCCATATCGAATCCTCCATGCTGACCCCCGTGGGCTTCGCTGCCGCCGTAATCTCCCACGGCACCGTGGGCGTCTACTTCGACCCCCACGAGATCTGCAACGTCCTGGGGCCCAGGGGCGTGGAGCTGATGGTGGAGGCTGCCGGAAGCACCCCCCTCAAGGCCATGCTGACCATGCCCTCCTGTGTCCCCGCGGTCCCCGGCTTTGAGGACACCGGGGCCAGCGTGGACGCGGCCGACGTGGCGAAAGCCATGGAGGACCCCCGCTGCGTGGCGCTGGGGGAGATGATGAACGACCCCGGCATCCTCACCGGGGCCGACGGTCCCCACGCCATCGTGGCCGAAACCCTCAGGGCGGAGCGCACCGTCACCGGGCACTACACCATGCCCGACATGGACCGGGGCCTCAACGCATATATCGCCTCCGGCGTGCGCTGCTGCCACGAGTCGGTCCGGGCAGAGGAGGCACTGGCCAAGATGCGCCTGGGCATGTACGCCATGCTGCGGGAGGGCTCGGGCTGGCGGGATCTCCACGAGGTGGCCAGGGCGGTGGCCGGGCATAAGGTGGACAGCCGCTTTGCCGTCCTGGTCACCGACGACGCCCACCCCCATACCCTGGTGTCCGAGGGCCATGTGGACCGGCTTCTTCGCCGTGCGGTGGCCGAGGGCATCGACGCCGTGGCCGCATTGCAGATGGTCACGATCAACTGCGCCCAGTGCTTCCAGATGGACCAGGACCTGGGCTCCATCACACCCGGCAAGTGCGCCGATCTGGTGCTCTTCGATGACCTGCAGAATTTCAGCGTCCGGCTGGTGGTGATTGACGGCGAGCCTGTGGCCCAGGACGGTGCGCTCACCGCGCCCCTGCCGGCCGCGGCCTTCCCCGAGTGGGCCCGCCGCTCCATGCACCTGCCCGGCCCGGTCACAGCGGAGCAGTTGACCGTCAGGGCCCCTGTGGACGAGGGACCCGTCAGGGTGCGCACCGTCGAGGTCATCGGCGGCAGCGCCGCCACCCGTGAGGCAATCGTGACGCTCCACGCCCGGAACGGACAGGTGGGGGCCGACCCCGCCGCCGACGTGCTCAAGGCCGCCGTCTTCGAACGGCACAGGGCCACCGGGAAATTCGGCCTGGGCTTTTTGAAGGGCTTCGGCATCACCCGCGGGGCCATGGCCTCCACCGTGGCCCACGACGCCCACAACCTTTTGGTGGTGGGCGCGTCCGACGCGGATATGGTCCTCGCCGCCAACACCCTTCTGGACTGCGAGGGCGGCATGTGCGCCGTGCTGGACGGCAAGGTCTTAGGCCTCGCCCCCCTGCCCATCGCGGGGCTGATGGGGGAGGGGAGCGCGGAGGAGATGGCGGCCCTGGTAGAGACACTGGGTCAGGCCTGGGAGACGCTGGGCTGCACCCTGCCGGCGCCCTTCATGACCATGGCGCTGGTGTCCCTGGCCTGCATCCCCGAGCTGCGCCTCACCGACCGGGGCCTGGTGGACTGTCGGGACTTCACCTTCGCAGACCTCTTTGCGGAGGATTGATGACGGCGGCATCGCACAATGGAGGCGGACATACCCGAAGGGTATGCCCGCCTCTTTTTTATTCAGACCGGCCCCCCTGAGAGGCCCGGGTGGTGAGGTCCACACAGCGTTCGATTTCCAGCCCGCCGCTGTTCAGAGCCATGTGGAAATGCTGGGTCATGCCCCATCTCCTGTCGGTGCAGAGCCGGCAGCAGGAGGCTCGGCGTCCCGGGAGGGCGGGGACCTGCCTGCACTTCGTCTACGCCCTCGGGCCCCGTTTCGTCACCGCCGTCTTTTCCCCGCGCTGGGGATGGGCCTGGCGCTCTTTGGCTTCCTGCCGCGGGGCCGTATCCTCTTTTTAGACCTCTCCGGGGTCAACACCTGGGCCGGAATTCTAAGCCGGCGGGACGCAGCGGAAAAAAGGGCTCATAAAAGGAAAGCGCGCGCCCTGTGCTTCTCCGTTTTTCTTATTGCAAAGCCCGACGCTTTCTGCTAAAATACAATAGATTGATTCTGTGAAACGGGAATTCCCTGTAGGAGATGGCTGAATGGATAACAGAGAACGGACGGAGAAGCAGCGCGTCAAGGCCGAGCGCCAGCGCCAGGAAGACATCGCCCTGAGCAAGGTCCTCTACTGGTTCGGCGGGGCGGTCGTCATGGAAGTGCTGCTGTTTCTGACGAAGAGATATTACATTGATTTTGATACGTCCGAATGGAGCGTCAACCTGGCGTACGGCATCGGACAAGCCCTAAAATTCATCCCCATCGCGGCTCTGATTCTGGCCGTCCTCGGTTTCGTCTGGTGCTTCTCACGCAAGCGGCAGGGGAAGGGCGGCGTGCTCCCCTGGGCGGTCTCGTCCTTCCTGCTGGGGCTGGCGGTCTGCTCCTTCCTGGTGTACCGGTTCAATCCCTCCGGCGCGGACCTACTGACCTACCTCATCCCCGTGACCGCCGTGCTGGCCCTGATCTACTACCTCTATCAGCGGGAGTTTTTCACCGTGGCGCTGACGTGCACCGCCGGGATCGTCGGCCTCTGGGCCCTGTTCAAGGACGGCGGGCGCGGCGCGCGGACTTACGCGCTGCTGGTCTTGCTGGGAATTTTCCTGGTGGCGGTGGCCGTCCTGGCCCGGGTCCTCCAGAGCAGAGGCGGGGTTCTCTCCATTAAGGGCAAAAGCCTGGAGGTGCTCCCCAAGAACGCCAACTATGCGCTGCTCTACATCACCTGCGCCGTCATAGCGGCGGCCCTGGTGGCCGCCCTGGCCCTGGGCGCGGTGGTGACCGTTATGGTCTACTACGCGGTGCCCGTGGCCTGGCTGCTGATTATGGCCGTGTACTATACCGTCAAGCTCATGTGATGGATACGAAAGAGGCCCTGTCCCTACCGGACAGGGCCTCTTTTTATGCCAAGAGAAGGTATCATTTCACAGCTTTTACAGCGAACTTTCATGGAGAGAGCATGGAGACCATCATGGGCGACACCGTCTTTGTCCAGGAGGGCTATCGGTACGGCATGGGCTGGGGCTGGACCTCAGAAGCGGCGAGCTTATCTACACCCACGGCGGCATTGTGGAGAGCTACACCACAAATATGCAGATTCTGCCCGGGCAGGGCGTGGCAATCATTGTGATGTTCAACGCCTGCGACTACTTTGTCTCCAACGCCATGGCCCCGCGCTCTCCTATATATCGCCTACAGGCTGATGGGCGGGGGGCGTATGTTCAGACGCACGCGGTCATCGACGGTATTCTGCCGGGTATCCTAATTGTCGCCGTCCTGCCGCTGTTCCGGCTGAAAAATGCTGCGCGAAGCGGAGAGAGCGGCCGGGCGCGGGCAGCATCCTGTTCACACTCCTCGTGCACGCGGTACTGCCGACGCTGATACTCAACGGCGACCCTGATGGCGGGAATTCCTATGGGCGTGGTGCGCGGCTTCGCACCGGATATCCTCTTCGTTCAGGTGGTGGCAGCGAAATTTTGTATCTGACGGGCTCTTTCAGCTGTTTTACTGCGTCAGGACCCGCGGGCTGAGGCGGGCGGTGCAGCGCATCAAAAGGGTCGGCCCATCCATTGGACGGGCCGACCCTTTTGATGTCTTATGGCTCAAACCGCTCGATGGGGCTGTAATACTTCTCGCGGTATTCGTTGTACAGCTCCTCGAACTCCTTGTCGTCCCCGCGGTGGAGGGCCTTCATATAGGCGTGGGAGTCTGTGCGGACCAGGGCGTCCTTGGGGGCGGTCTGCTGGAGGATGTGGATGGCCACATTGGAGCAGTGGTCGCTGATACGCTCCAGGTTGATGAGCAGCTCCAGAAATTGGGACCCCAGTTCCACGGTGCAGGCACCGGACTTCAGCCGCTCGATGTGGCGGCTCTTCAGCTCGTCCCGCATCAGATCCACCACCTCCTCAATTGGCTCCACCTGGAGGGCGATGGCCTGGGAGCGGGTGGTGTAGCAGGCCAGGGACTTGTCCAGCGCCTCGCCCACCGCTCCGGTGATGGCGGCCATCTCCTTCTGTGCGGAGGGGGAGAAGGAGATGCCCCGCTCATAGAGGACGGTGGCGCTCTCGGACACGTTGACGGAGTAGTCGCCGATGCGCTCAAAGTCGGACAGGGTGTGCAGCAGCTCGGAGACCCGCGCGCTCTCCTCACCGGAGAGGGCGTGGTCGGAGAGTTTGACCAGATAGCCGTCCAGCAGACCCTCCAGCTTGTCCAGCGCCGACTCGTTCTCCTGAAGCAGTTCCAGCTTTTTGGGGTCGTAGCCGCTGAGCAGCTCCACGGCGGCGCGGTAATTGTCCCGGGCCAGGGAGCCCATATGTACCACCGCGTCGTGGGCGCGGTCCAGGCCGACGGCGGGAGTGGCGAGGAAGCGCTCGTCCAGAACGGCAAACTCGTGATCGTCGTCACCGGGTACGGTGCGCTCCACCAGCCGGACCAGCACCTTGTGGAAGGGGAGAAGCAGGACGGTGCAGCCGATATTGAAGAAGGTGTGCAGGGTGGCGATGTCGCCCATATTCATGGTGGCGCCCCAGAAGGGCAGGCCGCCTGCTGCGGCGGAGGCGACGGCCTGGGCGCCGTATATCCCGCAGAGAAAAACCAGGGTGCCGAGGACGTTGAAGTAGAGGTGGAGCATGGCGGTGCGCCGGGCGTTCTTGCTGGCGCCGACGGAGGAAATGAGCGTGGTGATACAGGTGCCGATGTTCTGGCCCATGATAATGGGAAAGGCGATGTTGAAGGTGACGATGCCGGTGGAGGTGAGGGCCTGGAGGATGCCCACCGAGGCGGTGGAGCTCTGGAGCAGCGCAGTGACCAGCGCGCCCACCAGAATACCCAGCAGGGGATTGGAGAAGGCCACGAAGAGCTCCCGGAAGGCGGGGACGTCCTGGAGGGGGGCCACGGCCACCTTCATGGTGGACATGCCGATGAACAGCAGGCCCAGACCCAGCAGGAACTGGCCCACTATTTTTTTCTTGCCGCCCTTGAGGAACATATAGAGCACAATGCCGGCCAGGGCCAGCAGAGGGCCGAAATACTCCGGCTTCATCAGCGAGAGAATGATATTGTCCGAGGAGATATCGCCCAGGCGGAGGATTTGAGCGGTGATGGTGGTGCCGATATTGGCGCCCATAATGATGCCTACGGTCTGCTCCAGCTTCATGATGCCGGAGTTGACGAAGCCCACGCACATGATGGTGGTGGCGGCCGAGCTGTGGATCAATCCCGTCACCAGCGCGCCCACCAGAACGCTCATGAAAATATTGTTGGTGAGCTTCTCCATAATGCCTTCCAGCCGTCCGCTGGAGAGTTTTTCCAGTCCGTCCGTCATCGTCGACATGCCGAAGAGGAAGGTGGCGATTGCGCCCAGAAGCGAAACCACGTCTAATGTACTCACTCTTTGCCTCCATCCCTGACGCCCTTGTCAGAGTTCTCGTATTCCTTTTTTCCCTATCAATCCAGACTAAATTATAGACTGCTTGTCCCGGTTCGTAAATGGTTAGTAAAGCGGTTTACACATTTTTTACGATTCGACGAAAAGCAACCTTTCGCGCCCGGACCAATTCGCAAATGTGACAAAGGAGATTCGCGGTCAGGAGGGATTCCGGCCGGGCCTTTGGCGCGGAGAGAACCCGATTGGAAAAAGTATTGTAAAAAACGGAACCGGGCGGGGGAGAGATGGAGTGGCCGGGCCGCCCGGTCATTTCATATACATCGTATTATGAGGAGAGCGGGGCCGCAGCGCGGCCCCGCTGACGATTAATGACGCTGAAAGTGGAGACGTTGGGGCACTGGACGCGCCCGATTGCCGGGATCGGCGACACATAGGGACTTGCACACACGGAATAGGATAGGGTATCTGAATAGAATCAGGGGGTTCCGATATGCTTTCAGCCTGGATATTTTTGATGCTCAACGGCCTTTTTGTCACACTGCGCCTCTCCGGCGGCGGGAGCGGCGGCTCCTTCCCTCGGCCATTGAAGGCCGAGGAGGAGCGGATGTACCTGGAGAAATTTGCCGAAGGGGATATGGAGGCGCGGAATATCCTCATTGAACATAACCTGCGCCTGGTGGCCCACATCATTAAGAAGTATTACACCCAGTCCGGAGACCAGGACGATCTGATTTCCATTGGCACCATAGGGCTGATCAAGGGCATCTCCACCTTTAAGCCGGATAAGAACGTGAGGCTGGCCACCTATGCGAGCCGCTGTATTGAGAATGAAATCCTGATGCACTTCCGCTCGCAGCGCAAACTCCAGGGAGAGGTGTCCCTCTCCGACTCCCTGGACGCTGACGGGGACGGCAACTCCCTCTCTCTCATGGATGTCATCAGCGTGGACGACGATATGCTGGATAATCTGGACGCACGGGACTCCTGTCTGAAGGTGCGCAAATGCGTGCAGAGCTGCCTCACCGACCGGGAGGCGATGATCATCAACCTCCGCTACGGTCTGGGAGGGCGCAATCCCCTCACCCAGAGGGAGATAGCCGCCCAGTGCGGGATTTCACGGTCGTATGTATCCCGTATTGAGAAAAAAGCCCTGAAAAAGCTGGAGGAGGCGATGGGGGAGTCGGGGCGATAGGATGGATTTGCAGATAAAAATAGTATGCCGGACAGCGGGCGGCCCAACATGGGCCGCCCGCTGTCCGGCATAGAGCGTTGGCTGAGGCAGGAATTCACAGTCTCGGGGCCGGGAGAGGGGAGGCGCTCGCCTTGGTCAAACCGGGCGGCCGTGTCTCTGCCTGCGAATCAGAGTGCTCAGGCTGATGCCCAGAGCCTGGGCGGCCTTGGCCTGGGTGCCGTGGTCGCGGATGGCCCGGGCTATGATTTCGGCCTCCACCTCCGCGAGACGGACCCGGAGGGGGCGCTCGTCGCCTGGGTTGGGAACAGACGCCGCCGGAGCTGCGTCATCCCCGGCATGGAGCTTGAAGTCGAACTGGCCGGCGGTGAGAAAATCGGTCTCCGCGGTGACCACCATGCGCTCAATAGCGTTGCTCAGCTCCCGGACATTGCCCGGCCAGGGGTATGCGGTCATGCGGTCCAGCAGGGGTGCGGTGAGCTGCCGCCGGAGTCCGTAGCGCCTGTTGTAGCGGTCCAGATAGAAGGCGGCCAGGGGGATGATATCCTCCTGCCGCCGGCGCAGGCCGGGAATCTGGATGGGAACCACCGCCAGGCGGTAGTAGAGGTCGGCCCGGAAGCGACCCGCAGCCACCAGCGCCTCCAGGTCCCGGTTGGTGGCGGCCACGATGCGCACATCGTAACGGTGGGCGGCGGTGCCGCCCACCCGGGTGACCGCGCCGTCCTGGAGGACATGGAGCAGCTTGGGCTGTAGCTCCAGGGGGAACTCGCCGATCTCGTCCAGAAAGAGAGTGCCCTGGTGGGCGGTCTCGTAAAGTCCGGCCTTGCCGCCGCGCTTTGCCCCGGTAAAGGCCCCGGTCTCGTATCCGAAGAGCTCCGATTCCAGCAGGGGGGCCGGAATTGCTCCGCAGTTGATGGGGACAAACGGCCCGCCCCTGCGGCCGGGGGAGCAGTCATGGATGTAGCGGGCCAGCAGCCCCTTGCCCACGCCGGACTCGCCGGTAATGAGGACGGTGCTGTCCACCCGGGCGATGCGCCCGGCCAGCTCCAGCACGTCCCGCATGGCCTTGCTCTCGGCCACGATATGGCCGGGGGCGGACTGCTTGCGAAATTCCTCCAGCTGGCGGAGAAACTGCTCGTTCTGCTCGCTGGCCAGCTTCAGGCGGTGTTCCGCGTCCTTGAGCTCCGTGATGTCCCGCATGCAGATGACGATGTACTGAATTTCCCGGGGATCCTCCCCGGTGAAGACGGGGATGCCGGTGGAGACCAGGCTCTTGCCCGTCTTGGAGGACTGGGGGATCGTGGTGATGGACCGGCTTTGGAGGACGGCCTCGGTGACGGAGCGGTCATAGAAGCC
Organism: Lawsonibacter faecis; assembly: GCF_014287675.1. Lineage (GTDB taxonomy): Bacteria > Bacillota > Clostridia > Oscillospirales > Oscillospiraceae > Pseudoflavonifractor > Pseudoflavonifractor faecis. Next base: position 27,356 of record NZ_JACOPQ010000011.1, read on the forward strand.
CTCGCCCACCACGTCGGCCATCCGCTTGCCCAGCACGTCCAGACGGTTGAGGCCGGTGATGCGGTCCCAGGCGGTGTTGACCCAGAGGGTCTTGCCCCCGCTGTCCACAATGACCACGCCGTCGTTGATATTATTGAGCACGTCCCAGGCGTTCAAGCCCTTTAAAGTCTCCATCATGGCCCCCACAGCGTCCCTTCAGCCGGATATTTATAAAGAGATTATAGCAGACGGACGGGCTTTGGTATATGAAAGGTTTTTCCACCGCCCGTACTAGCGGGAGAGAAGGCGGATGGCCGTGGCGGAGTCGGTGACGTATCCGTAGTAGTGGTCGATGTCCCAGAGGGCGGCGTCGTGGATGGCCTTGCTGGAGCCCTGGCAGCAGTCGGCGGGGACAAAGACCCGGTAGCCCAGAAAGAAGGCGTCGTGCACGGTGGAGCGGACGCAGATGTTGGTGAGCACGCCCGTCACAATGACGTTTTTCACACCCAGCTCCCGGAGGGTGATGTCCAAATCCGTCTGGAAGAAGGCGCTGTAGCGCCGCTTTGGAATCTGATAGTCCTGGGGCTGGGGGGCGAGCTGGTCGATGACCTCGGCGCCGGGGGTGCCGGCAAAGCAGTGGTCGGAGCAGAGCTCGAATTCCGCGTCAGGCTTTCCGGGGCGGTGGGTGTCGTTGCAGTAGAGGATGGGGACCCCCGCGGCCCGGCCGGCGGCAATCAGGTCCTGGTTGGGCTTCACGATGGCCTCGCTCTCGGCCACCACCTTGACGCCGTCGGAGACCAGAAACTCCTTGGTGATGTCCACAATGAGGATAGCGGCGTGGTCCAGCTTGTCAAATTTCTGTAGATTGCCCATAAATACCTCCCGGTTCAGTCGGCGGCCTTGACCGCGTTGTTGAGCTTGAATACCTTATCGAAGAGCAGCTTGACCACAAAGGCGGTGACCACGGCGTTGACGATGGACAGGCCCCAGGGCACGCAGTAGGAGACCGCGATGGAGCAGAGCCAGGCGATGAAGCTGGCAATATTCGCCTTGGGGAAGCTGGAGCGCTCCAGGGCGGGGTACCTGTCGCGGTAGGTGAAGATGAAATCATAGAGGAACACACCTGCCAGAGGGGGGATGGTGTTGGTCAGGGTGCTGATGAATGTGATAAAGTGGTTGAAGATGTCAAAGCCGGTGAGGATGAAGGTGATGACGCCGAAGGCGAGGACCAGCTTCCAGCGGGCGAATTTGGGGACCGAGCTGGTGACGGCCAGGGTACCCGTATAGACACAGCCGTTCATGGTGGAGAGCATATTGAGCATCAGGGCGATAAAGGAGGGGGCCAGCAGACCCTGGGCGGCCAGGATGAAGGCAATGTCGTACTCGCCGGTGGCGGCCGCGCCGAAGCCGCCGATGAGCAGAACGAAGGGGTTGGCAATCATCAGGGAGAGCAGCATAATCCAAACCGCAGACTTTTTACTCTTGGCGAAGCGCATGATATCGGGCGTGAACATGACGGCGGCCTGGGCGTAGATGCCCACGCAGGCCACCACCGCGGCGTTGAAGGTGAAGCTGCCGTCGCTGGTGCTGTTGGCCGCCAGGCCGGAGAGGCCGCCGGTGCTCTTGAGCGACAATACGATGGAGATGACGCCGAAGACGATGACCACCGGCACGGCGATATCGGCCAGAATGCTCAGCGCCTTGATGCCCTTGAGGGCGACCAGGGTGCAGATGACCACGCAGACCAAGGCGGCGGCCATGGGCGGGACGGTGGGAAAGAGGGCGTGGACGGTCTGTCCCACCAGGCCGGCGTCCACAGCGAACCAGCCCATGGAGGTGAAAGCCACGATGAAGACCATCACCCAGTTGCCCGCCTCGCCGAAAGAGTAGCGGCTGAGCAGGCAGAAGTTCAGTCCGGTCTTCTGGCTGATGATGCCCATGGTGATGGCCAGGGCCGCCAGTATCGCGCAGCCGATGACGGTCACCAGCATGGCCTCCCCGAAGTGCATGGCGCCGAAGATGTTGCCGCCGATCTCCATGGTGGTGGCTACAAAGACGTAGCCGAAGGATATCATCAGCAGGCTGAAGGTGGATTTGCGCGCTGAAAGGGGGACTGCAACGTCGTCAAACTCTGTCTTAGGGGCAGGATTCGCGTTCTTGCTCTGGTCTTTCATGCCGGTCCTCTCCTCTTCAAAATGATTCTTCCGCAGCGGCCCGGCAGGGCCGCTGAAAAAGCCGCTTTCAGGGATTGGCTCCTTGGTTCGACATTATATTACATTGCAAGCGGTATGCCAAAGTCCTTTTCCTGGAGAATATCGCGGCCCGCCCGTTTTTCCGGCCTTCCCGGGCGGCGGGCGGAGCGGGCTGGGCGGTATATGTCAGATGTGATGTGTCAGAGATGACGTGAAGGGTCAAAACTGACACAAAGCTCACGGCGGCGTCAGCGGTATTGCTCCAGCCGGGCAATTTCCCGGAGGCGGGAAAGACGTTCGGCGGGAATGCGGACGGTCTCGTCCATGCCGTAGTCCCTGCCCAGGGCCCGGTATTTTGCCGCGCCGAAGCTGTGGTAGGCCAGCAGGTCGTATCCCTTCACCGACTCCAGCGGGGCGAGAAACCGGGCAATGGCGCCGATGTCCTCCTCGCTGTCGTTGAAGCCGGGGATTACCGGGGTGCGCACCGTGATGGGGATGTGGGGAAATTCCCGGCTGAGGCGCTTCAAATTCTCCAGAATCAGCTCGCTGCCCACGCCGGTCCCGGCCCTGTGCCGGGCGGAGTCCAGGAGCTTTACATCGTAGAGGAACTCTTTGACGTGGGGAGCCGCCAGGGCCAGCTTGTGCCAGGGAACGTGGCCCGCGGTCTCCACACAGGTGTGGAGGTGGAGGGCGCGGCACCGCTCCAGCAGCTCCGCGGCAAACTCTGCCTGAAGGAGAGGCTCGCCGCCGCTGAGGGTCACGCCGCCGCCCGAATTGCGGTAAAAGGGCTCGTCGGCCAGCAGCTCCTGAAGCACGTCGCCGCTGCTGCGCACACGCCCCTGCATCTCCAGCGCCCTGGAGGGGCAGAGGGCGGCGCAGGTCCCGCAGGCCACGCAGAGCTCCCGGCGGAACGTAAGGACGCCGGCGGCATTGACGACGGCGCCGTTGGGGCAGGCGGCGGCGCAGATACCGCACACCACCCCGCCCAGGCACTTCTTCCCGCTGTGGAAGAGCTCCCGCTCCGGCCGCTGGGACTCCGGGTTGCTGCACCAGGCGCAGCGCAGGGGGCAGCCCTTGAGAAAGACCACCGTGCGGATGCCCGGCCCGTCGTGGATGGCGAACCGCTCCACGTTGAAAATCATTCCGTCCATATCCGTCCCCCGTCACATGGTCTCGTGCTCGGTGCGGGCGATGATCTCGTCCTGGAGGGCGGGGGAGAGCTCCACGAAATGGGCGGAGAAGCCCGCCACCCGGACCAGCAGGCTGCGGTAGCGCTCCGGGTCCTTCTGGGCCTTGAGCAGGGTCTCCCGGTTGACGATGTTGAACTGGACGTGCCAGTGCTTCATGTCGCACCAGGTACGGATGAAGGACTCCAGGGCCTGGGTGCCCACCTCGCCCTTTACCAGCTGGGGGGTAAACTTGATGTTGAGCAGCCTGGCCTCGTGGTTTTGCATCTGAATGTTCTTGGCGTACTTGATGGAGGTGAGAACCGCCGTGGGGCCGTTCACGTCGCAGCCCTGGGTGGCGGAGACCCCCTCGGAGAGGGACTTGCCCGCAGAGCGGCCGTCGGGGGTTGCGCCCAGGTAGCCTCCCAGGCCCACATGGGAGGTGACGGGCACGTAGGAGATGTTGTCCGTGCCGCCCCAGGGGTTGCGGTAGGCGTCGGTCAGAGCGTTCATCTCCAGGTCCAGGGCCCGGCCAATCTCATCGGCATAGGGGTCCGCGTTGCCGTACTTGGGGCAGTTCAGGCAGAGCTGGCGGATGACCTCATAGCCCTGGAAGTCGGCGTCCAGGGCGGCGAGCAGCTCGTCCATGGTGATCCGGCGGTCCTCGTAGACCAGCTTCTTCACCGCCGCCAGGGAGTCGATGGTGGTGCCCACGCCGATGACGAAAAGGTTCCCGAGGCTGATACCGCCCCGGAACTTTGCCTGGTCCATGTGGATGTCCAGACACTGCTCCAGGCAGAGGTCGTGGAGCATGGACTGGAAGGGAGCGGCCAAAAAGGCGGGCTTGGTCAGGTCACCTACCGAGCGGTTGACGAAGGCGTGGTGGAACATATTGCGCAGCTGGGCCAGGAAAGCGCTCCAGAAATCCGCCCAGGTGCTAAAGGAGCTGGGGTCACCGGTAGGCAGTCCGATGCGCTCACCGGGGCCGCCCACCCGGGGCATATACCCGTCCCGGAGGGCCATCTCCACCGCGCTGGGGATATTGAGCTGGCTGCCCTGGGTCATATAGGTCTCCCGGTTGATGACCCGCACCTCGGCGCAGCCGCAGCCGGTGTAGTTCAGGGCCTCGGCGTAGGTCGCGCCCTTGGCGATGAGGAGGGGGACGATATCCTCGTCGTTGTAGAGCTTGGGGAAGCCGGTCCCCTCCTTGATAACCTCCACCGCCTTTTGAAGGAAGGGGGCGGGAGTCATGGAGTGGATGCGCACCGACATATCGGGAAAGTCCAGGGGAAACTCCTTTTTGGACTGAAGAATGAGATAGGACAGCTCGTTGGAGGCATCCCGGCCGTCGGGGGTCTGACCGCCCAGGCAGGCCTGCTCGAAGTGGGGATAGCCCTGATAGTTGGCGATGGAGCCGGTGGGCACCAGGCGGCGGATGCGGGAGAGGTTGAGCCACAGGCACTCCAGCAGCTCCAGGGCCTTATCGTCGTCCAAAAGGCCCTTCTCCCGGTCGGCCTTGAAGTAGGGGTAGAGGTACTGGTCGATCCGGCCCAGGCCCATCTGACCGGCCACGATCTGCTCCAGCCGGGAGAAGGCGTTGGCAAACCACACGGCCTGGAGGGCCTCGTGGAAGCTCCCGGCGGGATGGGCGGGCACCCGGCGGCAGATCCGCGCGATCTCCAGAAGCTCCTCCCTGCGGGCGCTGTCCCGCTCCTCCCTCGCCAGCCGTCCGGCCTCGTCGGCGTAGCGCCCGGCCCAGGTGACGACTGCGCTGCAGGTAATCACGCCCGCGCGGTAGAACGCGCGGCGCTCCATATGGTCCGGGATGGGCCGGGCCTCCAGGGCTTCCAGGGCGGACTGGAACTCCTGCCCCATGGCGAGGAAGCCCTTTTTCAGCACCTTCTCATAGTCCAGGGCCCAGACCAGGGCGCTGTCCTGGGTGGTGAGGGCGTTGACCACGCCCCTGCAGGCGTAGTCGTCCGCCGCGTCCCAGAGGACCCGGCGGGTCTCCTCCGGCAGCTGGCGGATATAGCCCTCATGCCAGGTGCGGCCCTTCCAGTAGGGGACGATCTCCTCCAGAACACAGGTCTCGTCCTCCTCGGTCAGGAGGAATTTGCCGCCCTCCCGGTCCGCCGCCTCGGCCAGTTCGGTCAGCCACCCGCCCCGCAGCTCGGGGTAGATGAGGGCGTACCGGGTGCCGGAGCCGATCTGGCCCACGATGAGCTCGCCGGTGTTGATGGTTACGGTCATGTTTTCCGCGCAGGTCCGAAGGGCCAGCGCCCAGCGCAGATTGTTGGGGAGACCCTCGGTCTCACGGAAGGAGCGGGTAAACCACTTGGCCCGCTCCACCGCCACTCTGGGCGGCTGGTCCAGGATGTGGGAGAGCATCTGATTCACCCGGCTCTGCTTGACGGCACCGTCGTCGGTGATGCAGAGCAGGCCCTGTTCCACCTTGGCCTCGTGGGGGGATAGGCAGTGTTCCATATCTTCAAGTCCTTTCCTAACGATAGTTTGGGCTTATGGGTTACTGTGTCTGACCAATGTGAGTGCAAATTCCATGCCAAATGTGTAAAAAAGAAGCGGGAAGCCGGACTTTGCAGTTATGCAAAGCCCGGCTTCCCGCTTGATCGCGAGAGACAGCCGGCCCGTCGTCGGTCATTTTTGAAGTGAATGTGTCATTTATGACAGGGCAGCTTCGGCAGCCCGGCCGAACCTCTAGACCTGCTTCCACAAAATGGACGCTGGAAATATTCCAGAATTTTCTTTACATCAGCCTTTTTGTCTCAAGCCTTGGCGTGTTCATGTTTCCTCCCCCAGGTTCGACTTTGCCGGGGCAGCAGCTGCTGCCCCGAGCGTACCGTCTTTCATGGTATCAATGCCAGCACACAGATGTGCTCACGACAATGGGCATATTAAAGTAGGGATTCTCTGCTCCATGGGCAGATATCAGAAGCGGGCGTATGATATAACATCTCTTGACAAGATCTGACTTTCTATATATAATACCTCACGACAATTGAATCGGCAGTTGGTAGCTTTCTCGCGGCGACGCGGGGTAAGAAGCTTTAATTGGGAACGCGGTGCGAGTCCGCGGCAGCCCTCTCTACTGTAAGGATGACGAGCGCTCATTGACGTCACTGTCCGGCACGCCGGATGGGAAGGCGGGCGCGAGGATGAATCCAAGCCAGGAGACCAGCCAGCGCAGCCTTGAGTGCACAGTTTTTTCGGCGGGGAAAAGCGGTGTTTTGCAGCGGCGCGCTCTGCGCGCCGCCGACATGGAATTTTGGAAAGGGCCTCCCGCCGGGGAGGCCCTTTTTGCTGTGTATCGGCATAGCAGAGCCGAAATTCCCGATGCCGGGCCGGGATGGCCCGTATGTGCTTCAGGTTTTGTGCCTCGGATTCATGCGTCGACTCTCTCCGGCCGCCGGCCGGAGCCATTCAGGAAAGGAGCTCAACCATGAAAAAAAGAACGCTTACCCTCTTGCTGGCCGTCGCCTGCGCCCTGTCCCTGGCGCTGGGCGGCTGCACCGCCGGGAAGCCAACCGACCCCACGCCCGGCGCTTCGGCACCCGGCACGGCGGACGGGACGTCCAGCCCCGCGCCCACCGGGAGCCAGAGCGCGGAGATTGACCAGACCCGCGAGATCGTCTTCGCCGCGTCCCGGGACCAGTGCCCCGGCGAGCAGGACGCCTACTACGCGTCCATGTCCCTGGGCGTGTGGGAGCCTCTGCTCACCAAGGACGCGTCCGGCAAGCCCGCTCCGGCCCTGGCCACCGCCTGGGAGCACAACGAGGACTCCACCGTCTGGACCTTCCACCTGCGTGAGGGCGTGACCTTCTCCAACGGCACGCCCTTCAATGCAGACATCGTGCTGGCCAACTTCGACCGCATGAAGAAGGGCCCCTTCGAGTCCTCCTTCTACGGCATGAACATCGAGTCCATCTACCCCGGCCTCCTCTCCTACGAGAAGACCGACGACTACACCGTGGTGCTGACCTTCGAGGCCGGGCTGCCGCTCCAGGATTACACCATGGTCAACTACGGCTCCGCCATCTTTGAGCCCTCCTGCTTCGCCGAGGACGGCAATTTCGCCGGGTTCCCCATCGGCACCGGCCCCTACACCGTGACCGAAAACGTACTGGGCCAGTACTGCGTGATTGAACGCAGCGACAGCTACTGGGGCACCCCCGGCATTGCCAAGACCTTCCGGTTCAAGGTCATCCCCGACGCCGAGACCCGCTACACCGCCCTCCGGGCCGGGGAGGTTCAGGGCCTGTGCGATCTGGGCGCCATCTCCCCCTCCCAGGCCGCCGAGATTGAGGGCGACAGCGCCTACACCGTCTCCGTGGGCGACTCCGGCATCACTCACTTCCTCAATGTAAACGGCGCGGCGTTCCCCTTTAACGACGTGCGGATGCGCCAGGGCCTGTCCCTGCTCATCGACCGGCAGACCATCATCGACAGCTTTTACAACGGTTACGGACTTGCCGCCGGCGGCTTTTTGAGCTATACCTCCCCCTTCTTCTCCGAGCAGAGCGTGCAGCACGACGCGGAGAAGGGGATGGACCTCATCCGTGAGGTGGTGGGGGACCAGCCGGTGGAGCTGACGTTCCTGCTCCCCGGTGTGGACGCCAAGCGCTACCCCTACCAGGAGGAGGCCGAGTACATTCAGGCCCTGCTCGAAAACATCGAGGGCACCGATATCAAGGTCAATATCCAGATGATGGACTGGGGCCCCTGCAAGGATGAGATGAAGGCGGGTAACTACAACCTGTGCCTGAAAATCCAGGGCCTGCCCTCCGCCAACCCCTTCTCCCTGTTCAAGGGCTTCATGCGCACCGGCGGCGGCACCAATGTGAGTTACGGCCTGGGCTACAGCAACGAGCATGTGGACGCCCTCATCGACGAGGCCGCCGCGTCCCTGGACGTAAACCGGCTCATTGAGATCTACACCGAGCTCCAGGAGATCTCCGCCGCCGACTTCCCGAATATCCCCGTGCTCTACTCCCGGGAAGTGGTGGCCTGCTCCAGCGACATCACGGGCTACCAGGCCACCGTCTACGGCCTGACCGGCTTCACCCAGGTCTGCTGGGCGAAGTAAATTCAAATACCCCCGCATCCGCTGCGGGGGCGCGACCCTGACCGCCGCGGCTGGGGCCGGACTCCGATTTTAAATTCCGCAGAAGGCGGAGACCCAGAGAGGGGACGTCCCCGCGCCGCGGGGACGTCCCCTCTCTGAAATGATTCCGGGGAGTCGGTAGATGATGGCTATTGTAAAGTATATCGCAAAACGGCTGCTGGTTCTCATCCCGGTGCTGCTGGGCATCACGCTGGCGGCGTTTCTGCTGGGACGCATCGCCCCCGGCGACCCGGTGGACGACGCGCTGTTTCGCATCGGTATCGAGTTCCCCACGGAAGGAGACCGCGCAGAGATGCGCGCCAGGCTGGGGCTGGACCAGCCGCTGCCGGCGCAGTATTTCAGCTGGCTGGGCAGAGCCCTCCAGGGCGATCTGGGCCGCTCCTACATCGGCAACCGGGATATCGCCCAGGAGCTGGCCAGGCGGCTGCCCCTCACGCTGAAGGTCTCCCTGTCGGCCCTGGCGGTGGCTGTCCTTTTCGGCGTGGGCGGCGGCGTGGTGATGGCCGCCTGCCACGGGACCTGGGTGGACACGGTTTTAAAGTCCGTCTCCACGCTGCTGCTGTCCATTCCCGGCTTCTGGCTGGCACTCTTTCTCATCACGGTCTTCGCGGAATGGCTGGGCTGGCTGCCCACCAGCGGACTGGACCGGGGACTTGCCTCTATGATCCTTCCGGCCGCCGCCCTGGCGGCGGCCAACGTGGGCTCCACCTCCCGCATTACCCGGGGCAATATCCTCGCGGAGCTGGGGGAGCAGTACATCGTGGTGGCCAACGCCAAGGGTCTTCCCCAGAAGGCTGTGATGATCGGCCACGCCTTTCGCAACTCCCTGGTGCCCATCATCACCCTCATCGGCAATTACTTTGGGGGCATCCTGGGCGGAAGCACCATTATCGAGAGCATCTTCGCCATCCCGGGGCTGGGCAGCTATGTGCTCAGCGCCATCCAAAACCGGGACTATCCCGTTATCCAGGGGTATGTGCTCATCACGGGCACCACCTTTGTGCTCATTACGCTGGCGATTGATCTGCTCTACATCGCGGTCAATCCGAAAATACGCGTTCAGGGGGGAGCCGCATGACGCTGCGCAGAAAGCAGAATATCAAGCTGGCCGTCGTGTGCACGATACTGCTGTTGATTGTGCTGATGACCGTCCTCGCCCCCTGGCTGGCCCCCTACAGCCCCACCCAGATCGACATGGGAAACCGCCTGGCCGACCCCTGCTGGGCCCATCCGCTGGGGACCGACGCACTGGGGCGGGATGTGCTCAGCCGCATTATTTTCGGCGGGCGGGCGTCCCTCCTGCTGGCGGTGGCCGCCACCTGCTGCTCCATGGGGGTGGGGCTGGTGGCCGGCGTGGCCGCAGGGTACTGCGAGGGCGCGGTGGACGCGGTCATCACCGGCGTCTCCAACATCTTTCAGGGACTGCCTGGCATGGTGATGATGATTGCACTGGTGGGGATTCTGGGGTCCAACACACGGAGCATTGTGCTGGCTCTGGTCATGACATCCTGGGTCGGCTTTTCCCGGCTGGTGCGGGGCGAGGTGCTGAAGGTGAAAAACGAGATGTACATTGAGGGGATGCGCTGCCTGGGCGCGGGCCATCTGCGTATCATCCTCCGGCACGTCCTGCCCAATATCCGCACCAACATTATCATTCTGTTCACTACCCGGGTGGGGCGGGTTGTGCTGTCGGTGGCGGGCCTGAGCTACCTGGGCCTGGGCATTCAGCCTCCCACCCCGGACTGGGGCGAGATGATCAGCGGCAGCGCCCGGCGGTATTTCCGCAGCGCGCCCCATCTTCTGTGGGCGCCGGGGCTGTGCATCATTCTGCTCACCATGTCCATCAACATTCTGGGCGACCTGCTGCGGGACCGGCTGGACGTGAAGCAGGACTCGGTAAAGGAGCTGTGAGCATGGCGGTACCCAATATTGAAATCCGCAACCTCTCCGTCTGCTTTGAGACCGCCCAGGGGCCGGCCTGCGCCGTCAACGGCCTCTCCACCACGTTCCGCGCGGGGCGCATCTCCGGGGTCATCGGGGAGAGCGGCAGCGGCAAGAGCGTGATGGGCATGTCCCTGCTGCGCCTGCTGCCCAACACCGCCAAGGTCACGGGGGAGTGCTTTTTCGGAGCGCAGGAGCTTTTAACTCTGCCCCTGCGGGAGCTGCGCAAGCTCCGGGGCGCGTCCATCGGACTCATCCCCCAGAACCCCAACGCCTCCCTGGACCCGGTGATGAAGATCAAAAAGCAGATCACCGAGGCCATCACCACCCATGGCAGGCTGGGGAAAAGGGCGGCGGAGGCAGAGGCGGCCGAGCTGCTGCGACAGTTCGGGTTTGATCAGCCGCAGTCTATTCTGGGGCAGTACTCCTTTCAGATGAGCGGCGGCATGAACCAGCGGCTGGTGTCCGCCCTGGGCCTGGCGTGCCGCCCCGGCTGGGTGATTGCCGACGAGCCCACCAAGGGCCTTGACGCGGTGCTGCGCAACCAGGTCTACACCGTGCTGCGGCAGATCTATACGCAGCACCACAGCAGCATGATCGTCATCACCCACGACCTCCACCTGGCGCGGCAGCTCTGCGACGATATCCGGGTGCTCTACATGGGGCAGCTTATCGAGCAGGACACCGCCGGGGAGGTCATGGAGCGGCCCAGGCACCCCTATACCGCGGGGCTGATCCACTCCCTGCCCAGCAGGGGTATGACGCCCATCCCGGCGCCGGACCCGGCGCGGCTGAGCCACCGGGGCTGTCCCTTCTACCCGCGCTGCTCCAAGGCAATGGAGCGCTGCGGGCGGGAGGCGCCGGGGGACTTCGAGCTGCCTGACGGCGGGAAGGTGAGGTGCTTTCTCTATGCCTGACGTACTGGAGCTGCGGGACGTGTGCCGGGACTTCTCCCACGGCGTGTTCCGGGCCCGCACCGTCCACGCGGTGGACCACGTGAGCTTCTCCCTGGAGCGGGGAAAGACCTTCGGTCTGGTGGGCAACAGCGGCTGCGGCAAGACCACCCTCTCCAGAATGATCACCCGGCTCATCCGGCCCACCTCCGGACAGATCCTGTTCGAGGGGGAGGACATCGCCGCGCTGGGCCGGGGGGCGGGCAAGGCGTACCACCGGCGGGTGCAGATGATCTTCCAAAACCCCGAGGCGTCCCTGGACCCCACCATGAAGGTCCGGGACAGTCTGCTGGAGGCCATGGAGATCCACAGCCTGGGAGAGAACCGGGAGGCCCGGATGGAGAAAATTCAGCGCACACTGAAGCAGGTGGGCGTCCCCGAGCACCTCCTCTCGCGCTACCCCCACCAGGTCAGCGGGGGAGAGGGGCAGCGGCTGGTCATCTGCCGGGCGCTCCTGCTGGAGCCGGAGGTGCTGCTGCTGGACGAGCCCACCTCCATGCTGGACGTGTCGGTCCAGGCCCACATTATGAACATTCTGAGGGATTTGCAGCGGGAGCTGGGGCTCACCTACCTCTACATCACCCACGACATTGAGCTGCTGGGCTGGATCAGCCACGCCATCGGCGTGATGCAGCGGGGCAAGCTGGTGGAGACGGGCAGCCGGGACCAGGTGATGGAGGCTCCCCGCCACCCATATACAAAGGAGCTGTTCCACTCCTATTCGCACTGGGAGCAGCCGCCCGTATCAAAAAGGAGAAGCCTATGAGAGAGCGCGTCAAGCTGCCCGACTTCAACCGCCTCTGGGCAAACCGGGTGGAAAGGAGCACATCCCCCCGCATGGCCGACGACGAGACCGAGCGGGAGTTCTGGAGGACCTTCATGGGCCGCAAGAGCGGCTACGCGCCGGACACCTCCTCCCGGCGCGTCCTGGAGCGGCTCCTGCCCGTCTTTCGGGAGCACGCCGTGGAGACCGCTCTGGAGCTGGGTCCCGGCTGGGGCAACTATACCCTGGATTTGGCCCGGCTCTGCCGTGAGGTGGCCTGTGTGGATATTTCCCGGGATGTGCTGGACTTCATCCTCCGGATCGGGGAGGAGCAGGGCTGTCGCAATATCCGCACTTTCCATGAGAAGTGGGAGGACTTTGTACCCGGGCGCACCTACGACCTGGTGTTTGGGTACAACTGCTTCTACCGTCAGGCGGATTTGGCCGGCTGCTTCGCCCGGATGGACGCGGCTGCGGGCAAGCTGTGCGTGGCGGGGATGAACACCGGACTGGCGCCGGCCTGGGTCCGGGAGCTGGATGCCGCCGGGGGACGGGTCTCCTGGGAGTGGAAGGACTATATCTATTTTGTGGGCGTCCTCTACCAGATGGGGATTGACGCCAACGTCGTTATTCTGCCCTTTGAAAAAGAGCTCTGCTACCCGGACGCCGACGCCCTGGTCCGGGGGGAGTGCGCCCGCTGCGCGCCCGACTGTGTGGACCCGGAGACCGCCCGTGAAATCCTGTGCCGCCACTTCACCCGGGGACCCGACGGCTGCTGGCGGGCAGCCGCAGCCTACCGCAGCGGCGTGGTATGGTGGACCCCCGCGGCCCGAGGCTGACCCTTAATAAGGGAGCGTCTTTAACGAAGGGCTGAGGTGACCGGGCTTCCCGTGTTTCCGCTCATAGAGAGACCCCGATTTCCTCTAAAACCGCCGCCAGGCTGCGTGTGAGTACCTTGCTTTTATGGCGGACGGCCAGCACCTCATTTTCAAGGGATATGCCCTCCAGCGCCACAACACGCAGCTGTCCCCGGCCGACCGGCTCCGACAGCAGCAGGTCCGGCAGCACAGTAACCCCCAGGCCGGCCGCGGCGGCAGAGATCAGCGCCGCGGAATTGACGCTCTCCCACACGGGCCGGGCCGTCTGGTTCGCCAGGTACAGTGCGCTGTCCAACCTGTCGCGGATCGCGCTGCCGGTCTCGCGCAGCAGCAGGGGAAGGGCGCACAGCTCCTGGGGCGTCAAGGCCCGTGCAGGCAGCTGAAAATCCGGTGCGCAGGCGGCCCACAGCCGGTAGGAGCCAAAGGCCGCGCTGAGGAATGCCCCCGCAGGCTCGGCCCCCTCAATCAGGGCCAGGTCCGCGTCCCCCCTCCGCATCAGTCCGATGGCCCGGGCCGCGCTGACCACCCGCACCTGTATCTGGAGGTCCGGCAGCCGGAGCCGCAGGCTGCGCAGGATTTTGGGCAGCCAGAAGGAGGCGATGGTGATGCTGGACACCAGCTTGACAGGCGCGCGCTCCTCAAGGCGGTCCATACGGGCCTCCAAATCGCGGAAGGAGGTCAGGACCCCCTGGGACTCCTCCAGCAGCAGGGCGCCGCCGGGGGTCAGGCGCACCCCTCTGGGCAGGCGGTCGAACAGCGCGGTCCCCGCCTGCCGTTCCAGCTCGGCGACGGCGTGAGAGACCGCCGACTGGGTGAGATAGAGCTTTTGCGCCGCGCCGGTGAAGGTCCCGGTCTGTGCGACGGCCTCCAGTATCTCCAAATGCCGCAGGTTCATCTTCCACGCTCCTGACATGAATTATATTAATGGATATGATGTGATTATATCATTTTACAGATTGGTAATCCAGCCATATAATTGATAGGGAATGGAAAGGAAGTGCGTCTTTGGAATCTAAAAAGCCCTATCTCTGGCTGCTGGGCATCAACCTGTTCATCAGCACCTTCACGTTTGGCGGCGGTTATGTGGTCGTGCCCATGATCCGCCGCTATTTTGTGGAGCAGAAGCGGTATTTCACAGAGGACGAATTGGTGAGTATGGCCGCTGTGGCCCAGTCGACGCCGGGCGCCATCGCCATCAATTTGTCCGCGCTGGCCGGATACCGGGTGGCGGGGGTCGGCGGCGCGGCGGTGAGCTGCGCCGCCGCCGTACTGCCGCCCCTGGTCATCCTGGGATTTGTCTCCGCCTTTTATGCGGCCTTTGCGGCCAATGCGGTCATTGCCGCGGTATTGAAGGGGATGCAGGCTGGGGTGGCGGCGCTGATTGTGGACCTCGTCATCGATATGTGCGGCATGATTTTGAAAGAGCGCTCGCCCCTGCTGACAGCCATGATCCCGTGCGCCTTTTTCGCCAGCTTCGTGCTGGACGTCAACGTGGCGCTGATTTTGGCGGTGTGCTGCCTGCTGTGCGCGGGCCGGGTATTATTCGGGAGGAGGATGAATCGGTGAGCGCGGTATGGAGCCTTTTTACGACGTTTCTGCAAATCGGCCTGCTCAGTATCGGCGGCGGGTACGCCATCATCCCGCTGATTCAGGAGCAGGTGGTGGAGCGCGCCGGGTGGGTGAGTGAGAAGGTATTCACCGATATCATCACGATCTCCCAGATGACGCCGGGGCCGCTGGCGGTCAATACGTCCACCTTTGTGGGCCTTCAAATCGCAGGCGTGCCGGGCGCTGTGGCCGCGACGGTGGGCTGCGTGCTGTGCGGGGTGGCGCTCTCGTTGGCGCTGTATCGCTTCTTCAACCGGCACCGGGAGTCGGCGTATGTGTTTGAGGTGCTGGGCGGCTTGAAGGCGGCGTCGCTGGGCCTGATTGTCTCGGCGGCGGCCACCATCTTACTGCTCGCCTTTTTCGGCACGGGCGCCCCCACACTTGAGGCCGCGCCGGATTGGGCCGCGCTGGCGGTGTTTGCCGCGTCCCTGTTCGCACTGCGCAAATGGAAGGTGAATCCCGTTTTGCTGATGGTCGTCACCGGCGGGCTGGGGGTGCTGGTCTATCTGCGGCCCCTCCCGTGACGGGCCGCGGTAATTCCATGGGACCTTTGCGAGGGGGAGGGATTGATCCCCGGGCCGAGGTATCGTACAATAGATACCATGTAGTAAAAAGTTTCAAAGGAAACGGGGGCGCTGAATATGTACCGTGCCCAGGTCAAGGCGGTGACGCTGCCGGCTGCACAGTGGCCGGAGGAGTTCTGCAGTCCCGGCCGGTTTGCGGAGGCCTGCAAGGCTTGCCCGGATTACGGCAGGATTTGGTCCTGTCCGCCCGGCGTCCCGGCGGCCCGGGAGGCGTTCGCGCCCTATGAGCGCGTCCACATTGTCGGCGTGAAGGTGATTTACGACGAGGCCGCCCGGGCGGCGGCCGTCACGCCGGAGCGGACGGAGGAGCTGCGCCGGGCCGCCTACGGGGAGGCGAAGGCCGTCCTGCGGGAATCGCTTTTGGAGCTTGAGAAAGTGCTTCCGGGGAGCTGGAGCGTGGCGGCGGGACGCTGCGAGCTGTGCAGCCGGTGCAGCCGCGCGGACGGGGAGCCCTGCCGCAGGCCGGAGCGGATGCGCCTTTCTTTTTCCGGCTTTGGCTTCGATTTGGGCCGCGTCGCGGAAGAACTGCTGGGGATGCCCCTGCTCTGGGCGGCGGAGGGCCTGCCGGAGTATCACGTGGCCGTGGCTGCCCTTCTGGAGCGCGGGGCGCAGCCGGAGGACGGACTGGAGCTGGAGCAGAAGTATATCGTCGCGGATACGCAGCCCTGGGACCAGTTTCAGGATGAGGTGATGGGCGTCTTGCGGCGTATGGGCTGTACTGTGGAGCGGCAGGGCGACGTCCGCCAGCGGGATGTGTACTACGACACGGCCGACGACGCGCTTCTGCGCGGGGGGTGCTCGCTGCGGATGCGTACGGCGGGCGAGGCTGCGCTGCTCACATGGAAGGGGAAGCCGGCGGAGCGGCAGGGCGGTCTGTTCGCCCGGCGGGAGGAGGAACTGCCGGTTTTTGACGGAGATTTGCGCGGGGAACGGGTGCGGACTTTCCTCAGAAGCTGCCTGGCGGAGCTGCCCGGGACCGGGCCCGAGATGCTGAAGCGCTGCGCGGAGGTGGAGAATCACCGCCGCCTTGTGCGGGTGGCGGACGGCGGCGGCGTCTATGAGCTGGCATTCGATGAGGTTGCATACACCGGGCCGGCCGGGGGGCATCCGTGCCGGGAGCGCCAGATGGAGCTGGAGCACAAGGCGGGCGGGAGCGAGGGGCTGGCGCGGCTGGCTGCGGCGCTGCAGAGCGCCCTGCCGGGGCTGGTGTGCGCGCAGGGCTCCAAATACCAGCGTGCCCGGACGCTTTTGGGCTGACAGAAAAGGATGGGCTGTCCTTTTTAGGACAGCCCATCCTTTTTGGGATGACTTAAAAATAGGTGTAATTGACGGGCTTGGTGTCCCAGCCGATGGCGCGCTGGATATCCGCCGCGTAGCCCGAGTCGCTCAGGGACGCCCGGCCAAAGGCCAGGGCACGGTCCAGCGGGTAGGCGCCCATGACCAGGGAGGAGAGGACCGAGATATCGGCGCTGAGGGTGACGTCCGGCCGAGCATGCTCAACGGGCGACACCGTGGAGCCGCTGATGCTCAGGAGAAACGTGCCGCTGTTCTCAGGGATAAAGTGGTCACTGATCTCAAGGGCCAGGACAAAGTCCCGGCTGACAGGGGCGCAGCAGCGGGTCTGGAGCCGGAAATATCCGGCCACGTCGAAGATGCGGACCATATATCCCATGGTGCGGCGGCCAATCTCCTGGATACAGCCGTCATGGGCACGGTTTTCGCCGCTGTCGGGGTTGGTGAACATCATGTGGAGATACTCGTCTGAGGAGAAGATGCGCACCCGCTCAATCTGGTCTGACTGGGAGGCGAAGAAGGTCATGAACCGGCGCAGCGTGTCCAAATCCTCGTAGACCATCTCGTGCACCAGAAGGTCGTGGTACATATCCGTGTAGTGGTCCACCTCCACGAAGCTGAAGGTCAGATAGCCGGTTATCGCCCCGGCCCGGCGGCAGACCACCACGTAGGGCGCGTCGAAAATCCGGTGGGGGTCCATGAAGTGGTGGACGGTGGCGCCGTGGGTCCGCTCCGCATGGCGGCGGTAGAAGGCCAGCACGGACGCCCGCTCCTCCGGACCGGCGTAGGAAAGGCCGGATTTGTCCCCGAAGGAGCGGATGTGGCAGGGCTTGGGCGCATAGAGTATGTTTTCATTGCAGTAACCATATCCCATGCTGCCGTAAAAGGCGGGGTTGAAGGGGTGGAGACAGCCAATCGGCGTCCCCGTCTTGGCGTAGTACCGCATGAGTACCTTCAGGAGAGTGCAGGCGATCCGCTCCTTTTTGTGCAGAAAATTGGCGGAGACGTAGGCCGCAGCCCCCATCGGCATCATCACACCTCTTGCGTTGAGGGTGAAATCCATCATCAGAATGGAGCCCAGCAGGGTCCCATCGTCGTCAAAACAGCCGAGGTAACGTCCCTCGTCCGGTCGGTACAGCTCGCCTTCCAGATTCTTCAGCAGGGCGGCCGGCGTCTTGGATGGAAACGAGGTGACCACGTTCCGCGCCAACTGTCCGGCCTCCGAGGGGAGAACGAACCTGATATCCAATTGATACACTCCTAACATCGCGACATATTTGAATCCTGTCGGCGGGGCCGGCTGGACGGTCCCCGTGCGCACCTGCTTTGACGAGGCCCATTATGTCAGCGTTCACAAAAAAAGTCAATTGCTTTTTTCGCGGCGGGCGGCCTCCGGGAAAAAGCCCTTGACAGGCCGGGGGCGGCGGGAGTAAAGTATATCTGCCCGGCCGCGAGGCAGCGGTGGGGCCTTACTGGGTGCGGTGCAGCGTCCTGAACGAGAGTTCAGGGCGCTTTTTTATGTTTCAGCGGGAACAGGAAAGGAGCAGGGATATGGACACGTTTCACGTCAAAACGAAAATCCTGATCGGGGGAGGCATGGACGAGCTGGCGGAGAAGCTGCGCCGGGTGTTCATCGTCACGGACAAATTCATGGCGGAGAGCGGCAGGGTGGCCTATGTCACGGACCGCCTGGAGAGGGCCGGCGGGGAGTACGTCATTTTCTCCGACGTGCAGGCCGACCCGGACATCGGCACCGT
This sequence comes from Lawsonibacter faecis, assembly GCF_014287675.1. Classification (GTDB taxonomy): domain Bacteria; phylum Bacillota; class Clostridia; order Oscillospirales; family Oscillospiraceae; genus Pseudoflavonifractor; species Pseudoflavonifractor faecis. The sequence goes on from NZ_JACOPQ010000011.1 coordinate 45,610, forward strand.
CACCAGGGGCGTGGGGATGATTCTGGACTTCCAGCCCGACGCGGTGGTGGCCTTCGGCGGCGGCTCCGCCATCGACGCGGCCAAGGCCATCGTATATTTTGCCGCAAGGGAGCGGGATATGCGAAGCTGTCCCTTCATCGCCGTCCCCACCACCAGCGGCACCGGCTCGGAGGTGAGCCGCTTCGCCGTCATCACCGACCGGGAGAAGGGGCTCAAGTACCCCCTGATTGACGACAGCCTTCTGCCCGATCTCGCGGTGCTGGACGCGCAGCTCACCACCAGCGTACCCCCCGCGGTGACCGCCGACACGGGCATCGACGTATTCACCCACGCGGTGGAGGCGTTCGTCTCCACCGCGTCCAACGATTTCTCCGACGCCGCGGCGGAGAAGGCCATCAAGCTGGTCCGGAGCAATCTGCTCACCGCGTACGGCAGCCCAGGCGACCTTGCCGCCCGGCAGAAGATGCACAATGCCTCCTGCCTGGCGGGCGTCGCCTTCTCCAATTCCGGCCTGGGCCTCAACCACGGCATGGCCCATGCGCTGGGGGCCAGATTCCACATTCCCCACGGCCGGGCCAACGGCATTATGCTGCCCTACGTCATGAGCTTCAACGCCGGCTGCGCCGAGAAGCTCACCCCCACTGCCAAGCGCTACGCGCAGATCTCCCGTCTGCTGGGGCTGGAGAGCAGCAGCATCCGCCAGAGCGCCCTGAACCTGATCCGCACCGCCCGGCGGTATGTGGAGAAGCTGAGCATCCCGGCCACCATCCAGGCCGCCGGGGTCGGTCCGGGGGAATTTGAGGCGGAGGTGAGGAGCATGGCCGAGGCCGCGATGGCAGACCGCTGCACCGCCACCAACCCCCGGACCTGCACCGTGGATGAGATTGAGCAGGTCTTCCGGAAGGCCTTTGCCGGCCGGCTGCCCTGAGGAAAAAGAACCCACCGCCGCACTTCCGGCACGGCGGTGGGTTTGGCTGCAATGTGATATTTCCAATTGACAGCGTCAGAAAATTCTGTTAAAATAGCCAAAGCAATGGAAAAGTAGATAAGGATATTTCACAACAAGCGAACAGCGCGGCGCTAGTGCTGCTCGTCAGGTGACGCTACAAGAGCGATGCAGCTCCCGGAATTTTACGAAATTCTAGGGGGCTTTTTTGCGTTCTTGGGGCAGACTAATTTTGACCCGGCGGCGTGAAGAGAGCGCCGCGCGGCCCATTCTGGGCAAGCCCGGCGGCTTGCGTAAGGAGCGTGCCAAGTTGATAGAGCTTGACGAGAAAAAGCGCATTATCCAGGAATTCGTCCCCGGCAAACAGGTGACACTGGCCCATGTGATTGCAAATCCAAATGAGGATTTGTACGCCAAGCTGGGCCTGATTGACGCCAGCGGAGCCATCGGTATTTTTACCATTACGCCCAGCGAGGCGGCGATGATCGCCGCCGACGTGGCCACCAAGTCGGCGGATGTCCGCATCGGCTTTGTGGACCGCTTCAACGGCAGCTTGGTCATCACCGGCGACGTGGCCGCAGTTCAGGCCGCCCTGGACGACGTGATGAAGACCCTGTGCGGCATGATGGGGTTTGCCTCCGCGCCCATCACAAAGACCTGAAGGCATGGAAAGAAAAAAGCGCATTATCCTCATCGGCCGTTCGGCGGCTGGAAAGACCACCCTCTGCCAGCGGATCAACAATGAGGAGCTGAAATACCATAAAACCCAGACGGTGCAGGTCATCAATCAGAGTATGATCGACACGCCGGGTGAATATCTGGAGCGCCGCTATTTCCGCGGCGCGCTTATGGTGACCGCGACGGATGCGGACATCATTGTACTGGTGCAGGATGCGACGGAGAACGGGAGCATGTTTCCTCCGGCGTACAGCAGCATGTTCGCAAAGCCCGCCGTGGGCGTTGTGACAAAGCAGGACCTGGCGACGGAGCAGCAGGTAGCGCATGCAAAGCAATACCTGAAGGCCGCCGGCGCGGGGGAGCTCTTTGTCGTCAGCAGCGTCACCGGCGAGGGTGTGGAAGCGCTGGTAAGGCACCTGGATTTCCTTTGAGGTAGGAGGGGACCGCATGGACAAGGAGAGAATCCGCGTGGTGATCGCAGACGACGAGCCGATTACCAGAATGGACTTGAGGGAGCTGCTGACTGAAGAGGGCTACAGCGTGGTGGCCGAGGTGGCCGACGGGTTCGACGCGGTGGAGAACTGCAAGTTCTACCACCCGGACCTGGTGCTCTTGGATATCAAGATGCCGTTTCTGGACGGGCTTTCCGCAGCCAAGATTATCTATGAGGAGGATTTGGCGGACACCGTCATCATGCTCACGGCCTACAGCGAGCGGGAATTCATCGAACAGGCCAAGGGCTATGGGGTAAGCGGCTATCTGGTGAAGCCCATCGACGAGAAGTCCCTGGTCCCCAACATTGAGCTGGCCGTGGCCCGCAGCAGGGAGATGCAGCGGCTGCGCAAGGACATGGCCAAGGTCTCCGAGCGGCTGGAGAACCGGAGCATAATTGAAAAGGCCAAGGGCCAGGTCATGGCGGAGCAGAAAATGTCCGAGCAGGAGGCCTATGACTACATACGCAGGCTCAGTCAGGCGAAGAATCTCTCCATGCGCCGGGTGGCGGAAATGATCCTCGTGAAGTGCGGGGTATAGCCGGTGGATACGATTTGGAAGCTGTGCAGGAAGTACACCGACCTCTCCGACGAGGAGATTGGCATCATTGAAAACATGGCGGGGGTTTTACAGCCCCTGGCGAACCTGGAGGACGCGGATATCTTCATTGACTGCCCCGGACGGGACGGGGACGCGATTGTGGTGGCCGAGGCGAAGCCAGCCGATGTGCCATCCTCCTACAAGAAGACCGTGGTGGGCCTGCTGGCCAAGCCGGAGAACGAGCCCGCCGTGGCCCGGACCCTGCGCCTGGGGGTGGGCACCAAGCAGATGAAGGCCATCACCCAGGAAAACGGCAACACCATCCAGTCCGTGGAGCCCATCCGCAGCGGCAGCCGCATCATCGGCGTGCTGATCCGGGAAAAGCGGGTGGACGAGCAGCGGCAGGTCAGTGAGCGCATCCACTTCTCCCAGCACAGCTTTGAGACCATTGCCAAGGCCTTGGCCCACATGGCCTCCGACAGCAACTGGCTCACGGAGTGCATTGACGAGGCCCTCATTATGGTAAACCAGGAGGGGATTGTGACCTTCCGCAATACCCTGGCCCGGGACCTCTATCAGAAGCTGGGCTACATCGAGGACGTGCTGGGCCAGCCCTATGACAATATCCGCCTGGTGGAGCCGGAGGAGAGCGGGGAGGAGATCGGCGGCTACTCCTACGTGGAGACCACGGTGGGCCGGCAGGTGCTGAACATCAAGCGCATTCAGCTGGACGCGCCGGACATGGCCTTCGCCATCGTGGTGCGGGACGTGACCTGGCGGCGGGAGCAGGAGAAGGCCCTGATATTGAAGTCGGTGGCCATCAAGGAGATGCACCACCGGGTCAAGAACAACCTCCAGACCATCGCCAGCCTCCTGCGGCTGCAGATGCGCCGCACAGACAGCAGGGAGACCCATCAGGTGCTGGGCGAGAGCATGAACCGCATCCTGTCCATCGCCAGCACCCATGAGCTGCTGGCCCAGAGCGGCATGGACGAGGTTATGATAGGCGAGGTTATTCTCAACATCAAGAACAACACCATGCGCTACTTTGCCAATCCCCACTATCAGGTGACCATCTCCCTGGAGGGGGACGACTTCAAGGTGGACTCCGACATCGCCACCTCCGTGGCCCTCATTATCAATGAGCTGCTGCAAAACTCCCTGAAATACGCCTTCCGCGGCGGGGAGAACGGTCAGGTCCGCATTGTGGTCAATCAGGGGGAGCTGTACTCCCGGATTCAGGTGATTGACAACGGCGGCGGCTTTGACGTGAACAATACCGAGCAGAACCGCCTGGGACTGTCCATCGTCCAGACGCTGGTAAAGGATAAGCTCCGGGGTACGATGGAGATCGAGTCCAGCCCCGCGGGGACCTGCGCGACCTTTGACTTTAAAAATCAAATCATTGAGGCCGCCGACGTGACGTAACGCCGGCGCATCAAACGGAGCGCTGAAGCCCGGATGCAAGGAATATCCTTGCGCCCGGGCTTCTTTTTTTCCGGAAAGCGGGTGAACCTTTTGCATGAAGTAATCCTCAGCGTGGGAATTGACATCGGAACCTCCACCACACAGCTCATTTTCAGCCGGCTGACCATCGAGAACCGGGCCACGAGCTACACGGTGCCGCGGATTGATATTGTGGAAAAGGAGGTCGTCTACCGCAGCAAAATCTACTTTACGCCGCTGAAATCGGCCACGGAGATTGACGCCGAGGCGGTGAAGAAGATTGTGCGGGAGGAGTACCGCGCGGCGGGCATGACCCCGGGGGAGCTGCGTACCGGCGCGGTCATCATCACCGGCGAGACCGCCCGGAAGCGCAACGCCAATGAGGTGCTGGCCGCGCTGTCCGACCTGGCGGGCGATTTTGTGGTGGCCACGGCGGGGCCGGATCTGGAGTCGGTCCTCTCCGCGCGGGGCGCGGGGGCCGACGCCCTGTCGAAACGGGAGCATACGGTGATCGCCAATTTGGACGTGGGCGGCGGCACCAGCAATATCGCACTCTATGAGAAGGGCGCCCTGCGGGGAACCAGCTGCCTGGACATCGGCGGCAGGCTTATCAAGGTGGAGCAGGACCGCCTGAGCTATATCTATCCCAAGATACGCGACCTGGCCCGCAGCCACGGGATATCGATCTCGGTGGGGGAGGCGGCAGACGAGAAGAAGCTATATGCCGTGTGCCGCCTCATGGCGGCACAGCTCGCCCAGGCCCTGCACCTGATACAGCCGGACGGGGACCACGCCGGGCTCTATACAAACGCCGGGAGGCCGCTGCCGGAAACGCCCCGGATTCGGGGCGTCACCTACTCGGGCGGCGTGGCGGACTGCGTGTACCAGCCGCCCGGCGGGGACGTGTTCCGCTACGGGGACGTCGGCGTCCTGCTGGGCAGGGCCATCCGGGAGGACCCGGACCTGGGCAGGGTGGAGCGTTACGAGGCCCTGGAGACCATCCGGGCCACCGTGGTGGGCGCGGGGACCCACACCACGGAGGTCAGCGGGAGCACCATCCGGTATGAGCGGAATAAGCTGCCCATCAAAAACGTCCCCATTCTCAAGGTGTCCGAGGAAGAGGAGGCGTCGCTGGAGACGCTGAAGGCTTCCATTTTGGATCAGATGCCGCTGTATATGCCGGAGGGGAAGGCGGAACAGATCGCCATCGCCTTTACCGGGGAGAAGCGCACCGGCTTTGCGGAAATTCAGGCGTTGGCGGCGGCGGTGACAGAAAGCGCGAAGGAGGTGATCAGGAGCAGGCATCCCTTGATCGTCGTGGTGGAAAACGATATCGGCAAGGCCCTGGGCAACGCCCTCAACGTGATGCTGCAGCATGAGAAGGACGTGATCTGCATCGACGGCATCAAGACCCTCAGCGGCGACTACATCGATATCGGCGAACCCATCGCGGGCGGGCAGGTGCTGCCCGTCGTGATTAAGACCTTGATCTTTAATTCCTGATGAAAGCGTTATGAGAGGTGAAGTAGCATGATCCTGAAGACAAAGCTGTTTGGCCATGTGTATGAGTTCAAATCCATCCGCGAGGTCATGGCCAAGGCAAACGAGGAGAAGTCGGGCGACAAGCTGGCAGGCATTGCCGCCGAATCCGCAGAGGAGAGAGTGGCCGCGAAGGTGGTTCTCTCCCATCTGACACTGAACGATCTGCGCAACAGCCCCGCCGTCCCCTATGAGGAGGACGAGGTGACCCGCATTATCCAGGACGCCGTCAACGAGACCATTTTCAGCGGCTTTAAAAATATGACCGTGGCGGAGTTTCGCGAGTGGCTGCTGGATATCCGCACCACGCCCGATATGATCCGCCGGGCCTCCCGGGGCATCACCAGCGAGATCGTCGCCGCGGTGTGCAAGCTCATGAGCAACCTGGACCTCATCTATGCGGCCAGGAAGATGCGCGTGACCGCCCACTGCAACACCACCATCGGTCTGCCGGGCACCTTCTCCGCCCGCCTCCAGCCCAACCACACCACAGACGACCCCAAGGGCATCATCGCCTCGGTGATGGAGGGGCTGTCCCTGGGCTGCGGAGACGCCGTCATCGGCCTCAACCCCGTGGACGACAGCGTGGAGAGCGTGGCCCGCATTCTGAAGATGTTCGACGAGTTCAAGAACAAGTGGGAGATCCCCACCCAGATCTGCGTCCTGGCCCACGTGACCACCCAGACCGAGGCCGCGCAGAAATTCGGCGCACCCCTGGACCTCATGTTCCAGTCCATCGCCGGCAGCCAGAAGGGCAACGAGGCCTTCGGCCTCACCGCCGCCATGCTGGACGAGGGCAAGGCCACCATGCTCTCCAAGGGCACCTGCACCGGACCCAACGTGATGTACTTTGAGACCGGGCAGGGCAGCGAGCTCTCCAGCGAGGCCCACCACGGCTGGGACCAGGTGACCATGGAGGCCCGCTGCTACGGGTTTGCCAAGCGGTACAGCCCCTTCCTGGTGAATACCGTCGTGGGTTTCATCGGCCCCGAGTACCTGTATGATTCCAAGCAGGTCACCCGTGCCGGCCTGGAGGACCATTTCATGGGCAAGCTGACCGGCATCCCCATGGGCTGCGACGCCTGCTACACCAACCATATGAAGACCGACCAGAACGATATTGAGAACCTTGCCACCCTGCTGGTGGCCGCGGGCTGCAACTACATCATGGGCGTGCCCCAGGGCGACGACTGCATGCTGATGTACCAGTGCACCGGCTACCACGAGGCGGCGGCCCTGCGCGAGGTCTTCGGCCTGCGCCCCATTCACGAGTTCGATATGTGGCTGGAGAAGATGGGCTTCTCCGAGAACGGCAGGCTGACCCCCAAAGCGGGCGACGCCTCCGTGTTCCTGAAGAGATAAGGAAGGGGTGGAAATCATGGATGAGAAGGACCTGAGAAGCATTATCGAGCAGGTGCTCACGGAGATGAACATGACGCCCGCCCGCGCCGCGGTTTCCGACGGGGCGGCCGGCGCCGCTCCCGCGTCCGCGGTGGAGGACGGCTGCATCCCCGATATCACCGAGGTGGACATCCGCAGGCAGTACCTGGTGGAAGACCCCGAGAACGGAGAGGATTTTGCCGAGCTCAAGGCCAACGCCCCCTGCCGCCTGGGCATCGGCAAGGCCGGCGCCCGCTACAAGACCGATCCCCAGCTCCAGTTCCGCGCCGCCCACTCCGCCGCCCAGGACGCCGTATTCAGCGACGTGGACGCCGAGTTTGTGGAGCGGATGGGCCTGTGGACCGTGCAGACCCAGTGCGACAGCAAGGACACCTACCTGACCCGTCCCGATTTGGGCCGCAGGCTCAGCGCCGAGGGCGCAGCCGCCGTCCGGGAGAAGTGCAAGAAGAACCCGACGGTTCAAATCTACGTCTCCGACGGCCTCAGCTCCGCCGCCGTGGCCGCCAACGTCGGCGACCTGCTGCCCGCCCTGATGCAGGGCCTGCAGAGCTACAAAATCGATGTGGGCACCCCCTTCTTCGTGAAGTACGGCCGGGTGGGCGTGATGGATGAGATCTCAGAGATTACCGGCGCCGAGGTCACCTGCGTGCTCATCGGCGAGCGGCCCGGCCTCATCACTGCCGAGTCCATGTCCGCCTATATCGCCTACAAGGCCACTATGGGGATGCCCGAGGCGCGGCGCACCGTGCTCTCCAACATCCACCGGGCGGGCACCATCCCCGCCGAGGCGGGGGCCCACATCGCCGAGATCATCAAGATCATGCTGGAGAAGAAGGCCAGCGGCACCGATTTGAAACTGTAGGAGTAGGGAGGAAAACTACCATGAAGAGAGATCCACTGCCCGCACACGTTATGGCAACCCGACTGATCCCCAACGTCTCCCCCGACATGGCGAAGGAGCTGGGCCTGGCCCCCGACCAGAAGTCCCTGGCCATCATCACCGCCGACAGCGACGACGTGACCTACACGGCACTGGACGAAGCCACCAAGAAGGCGGACTGCAAGGTGGTCTATGCCAAGAGCTTCTACGCCGGCGCCGCCAACGCCAACACCGCCCTGGCCGGAGAGGTCATCGGCATCCTGGCCGCCCCCAACCCGGCGGAGGCCAGAGCCGGCCTGGAGGCCTGCGTGGACGTGATAGAAAACGTCTGCCACTTCATCTCCGCCAACGAGGACGACAGCATCTGCTACTACGCCCACTGCATCTCCCGGACCGGCTCCTACCTCTCCGAGGGCGCGGGCATCCAGGAGGGCGAGGCCCTGGCCTATCTCATCGCCCCCCCGCTGGAGGCCATGTACGGCGTGGATGCCGCCCTGAAGGCCGCCGACGTGCGGATGTGCGTGCTCTATGCGCCCCCGTCCGAGACCAACTTCGGCGGCGCGCTGCTCACCGGCAGCCAGTCCGCCTGCAAGTCCGCCTGTGACGCCTTTGCCGCCGCCGTGGAGTCTGTCGCCGATCAGCCGAAGATCTGACGGCGGGGACAGCAGACCCCCGCGGAGACCGCGGGGGCGATGAACGGAGGTACATATGAAGGCATTGGGTATGGTTGAAACCCGGGGCCTGGTGGCCTCTATCGAGGCGGCCGACGCCATGGTGAAGGCGGCCAACGTCACCCTCCAGTGCAAGGAGCAGGTGGGAGGGGGGCTGGTCACCGTGATGGTCCGGGGCGACGTGGGCGCGGTCAAGGCCGCCGTGGACGCGGGCGCGGCCGCGGCGGAGCGGGTGGGAGAGCTGCTCTCCGCCCATGTGATCGCCCGGCCCCACGGAGAGCTGGAGGGCGTGCTGGACGGCGGAGGGGAACCCCCGCCAAGGGCGGACGCTCCGGTCCCGGACCGCCTGTCCGAGCCAGAACCGGTTCCCGGGCCGGAGACCCCGGAAGCGGCGAAAGACTCCGACGGCCGGGAGGGTGAGGAGCGCGCTCCGGAGCCGGACGAACTGACGCCGGAGGCGCTGGAGACAATGGCGGTGGTGAAGCTGAGAGCCGCCGCACGGCAGCTGGGGCTGGCGAGCATGACGCGCAAGGAGATTCGCTTTGCCAAGAAGGAAGAACTGGTGACGGCCATCACCGCATTTTTGAAAGGCCGCTGACCCCGCGCGTTTCAAGAACAGGAGAGATTAAGCTATGCAGCTGATTGATAAAGACCTGCTGTCCATGCAGGAGGTCCGCGAGCTGGTGGAGGCGGCCAAGGAGGCCCAGCGGGAGCTGGCCGGGATGAGCCAGGAGCAGGTGGACCACATCGTGCGGGCCATTGCCGACGCGGGCGTGCGCAACGCGAGAAGGCTTGCCCAGATGGCCAACGAGGACACGGGCTTCGGCATCGTGGACGACAAGGTCATCAAGAACATCTTTGCCAGTCGGGGCGTTTACGAGTACATCAAGGACATGAAGACCATCGGCGAGGTGGGCCGGGACGACGCCAAGGGCGTGCGGACCATCGCGGTGCCCGTGGGCGTCATCGCGGGGCTGATCCCCTCCACCAACCCCACCTCCACCGCGCTCTACAAGGCCGAAATCGCCATCAAGGCGGGCAACGCCATCGTGTTTTCCCCCCATCCCGCGGCCCTGCGGAGCATTCTGGAGACCGTCAAGGTCATCCGGCAGGCCGTAGCCGAGGCGGGGGGCAGCGAGAATCTGGTCTCCTGCATCACCATCCCCACCATGGAGGCCACCGACAACCTCATGCGCCACCGGGACGTCGCCATGATCCTGGCCACCGGCGGCTCCGCCATGGTCCGCGCGGCCTACTCCTCCGGGACGCCCGCCATCGGCGTGGGACCCGGCAACGGCCCCGCCTATCTGGAAAAGACCTGCGACCTGCCGCTGGCGGTCAAGCGTATTCTGGACTCCAAAACCTTTGACAACGGCACCGTCTGCGCCTCTGAGCAGTCCATTATCTGCGACGAGGACATGGCCGGCGCCGTGCAGGCCGAGATGGAGCGCCAGGGGGCCTACTTTCTGGACGACGCGGAGCGGGAGCGGCTGGGCCGCTTCATCCTGCGGGCCAACGGCACCATGAACCCGGAGATTGTGGGGCGGAGCGTGGACACCATCGCCAAGCTGGCCGGCCTGGACAGGGTCCCCGCCGGCGCCCGGGTGCTGGTGGCGCGGGAGACCGGCGTGGGCCGGGGCCACCCCTACTCCAACGAGAAGCTGGGGCCCATTCTGGGCTTCTACACCGGTGCCGACTACCGGGATGTGTGCGGCAAGGTCTGCGAAATTCTCCACTACGAGGGTGCGGGCCACACCTTCTCCATGCACACCAACGACGAGAAGATGGTGGACTACTTCGCCCGGCGCGTCCCCGCCTCCCGCGTGCTGGTGAACACCCCCAGCGCCCTGGGCGGCATCGGCGGGACCACGGCCCTCCAGCCCGCCCTGACCCTGGGCTGCGGCGCGGTGGGCGGCTCGGCCACCTCTGAGAACGTGGGTCCCATGCACCTGCTGAACCTGCGCTACGTGGCCCACGGACAGCGGGAGCTGGCCGACATCCGCGCCGAGGTCCCCGACTGCTCCGACGGCATCTGCCGCACGGGCGCGGATCTCTCAGGCGTGGACGTGGACGAAATTGTCCGCAGAATCATCGGCCGCCTTCAGGCCGGCTGAGGTAAATTGAGATAGAAGCCCTGTGCCTTCGGCACATCGTCTTTGAAAGGAAGCGTTATCGATGGCAAACACAATGCAAGCTCTTGGTATGATTGAGACGAAGGGCCTGGTGTCCTCCGTGGAGGCCGCCGACGCCATGGTGAAGGCGGCCAACGTCACCCTCATCGGCAAGGTCCACGTGGGCGGCGGACTGGTGACCGTGATGGTCCGGGGCGACGTGGGTGCGGTTAAGGCCGCCACCGACGCGGGCGCCGCCGCCGCCGAGCGGGTGGGCGAGCTGGTCTCCGTCCATGTCATCCCCCGTCCCCACGAGGAAGTGGAATCCATTCTCCCCACGCTGGGCTGAGAGAGCCCCGACAATATCAATAAAAGGAGTGTTTCTGTTATGTCTGCAATGCAAGCGCTTGGTATGATTGAGACGAAGGGCCTGGTGTCCTCCATTGAGGCCGCCGACGCCATGGTGAAGGCGGCCAACGTCACCCTCATCGGCAAGGTCCACGTGGGCGGCGGACTGGTGACCGTGATGGTCCGGGGCGACGTGGGTGCGGTCAAGGCCGCCACCGACGCGGGCGCCGCCGCCGCCGAGCGGGTGGGCGAGCTGGTCTCCGTCCATGTCATCCCCCGTCCCCACAACGAGGTGGAGAGCATTCTGCCCACCCTGGAGAAGTAAGGCACGGGCTTAAGCCCGTGTCCATCTACCAAAGGAAGGGGTGGAGCGCGTGAAGGCAATCACCGAGGAGATCCTACGGCTGGAGCTGAGAAACAGCCAGCCGGACACCTATTACATCCCCGTGGGTAAAATCCTGACCCCGGCGGCCCGGGAATACCTCCAGCAGCGCAAGATCAGAATTGCGCAGGAGGGCGCGCAGCCCAGAGCGGGCGGCCCAAGGGTCGTCGCCACGGAAGTGCCCCCCATGCCGCAGATTGTGATGTCCGCGCCCGAGCCTCCCAAGCCCAGATTTGTGGACTATGAGACCGGGGCCTACTATATGGAAAAGCCCGAGCACATGACCCACCTCTACGGAAATGTGCTGGTGGTCAAAAATCACCCCCGCATCCTGTTCCGGGGCAGGCTGGACAGTCTGCAGGCCATGATTGTGCTTGCCCAGGTCCAGATCGCCGAGGGCGGGAAGCAGAAGCTGGTGGACGACCTGGGCGGCATCCTCGCCATTCTCCGGGAGATGATGCGCTGCGACGTGCTGGACGAGGCGTTCAGCGGCGGGACCATCCTGGGCCTCACCCACGCCGAGCTGCGGGAGCGGTCCCACGACCCGAAGAAGTTTTTCGGCATCCAGCAGATGGTCCTGCCCGACTGCACCATGGGCAGGGACTACGCCCTGCTCAACCAGATCCGCACCGCCGTCCGGGAGACGGAGGTGGCGGCGGCCGAGGCCTTCCGGGTGGGCGCCAGGTATACCCGCGGGGATATTATCGAGGAGCTCAACCGCCTGTCCAGCGCCATCCATATCATGATGTGTATGTACCTGGCCGGCCAGTACCGCTGAGGAGGAAGACAGAGGAATGGAAGAAATCGTATCCGCCGTTCTGGATGCCGTCCACAAGGCGGGACTGGTGGAGGTGGAGGTCTCCGCCCGGCATGTCCACCTGACACAGCGGGATGTGGAAACCCTCTTCGGACCCGGCGCGAAGCTGGAGCCCAAGCGGCCCCTCTCCCAGCCCGGACAATTCCTGTCCGGGCAGCGGGTGACTCTGGTGGGGCCCAAGGGCCGGAAGGAGCGCACTGCCGTGCTGGGCCCGGTCCGCGGCGCCGCCCAGGTGGAGCTGAGCAAAAGCGACTGCGTGGAGCTGGGCGTGAAGGCCCCCCTGCGGGAGTCCGGCGATGTGGCCGGCTCCGGGGCCGTCACCATTGAGGGCCCCTGCGGCAGCATCCACCTGGAGGAGGGGGCCATTATCGCCCGCAACCATATCCACCTCACCACCGCCGACGCAGAGCTGCTGAACCTGCACGACAAGCAGCGGGTCTCGGTGGCGGTGATGACGGAGCGGCCCGTCGTGTTCCGGGACGTCGTCATCCGGGTCAGTCCCAATTTCAACTGCAGAATGCATATTGATTTCGACGAGGCCAACGCCGCGCTGGTAAGCGGCTTTACCCTGGGAAAGATTATCCGTTAAGCACCCGATTTTTTCAAAAGGAGCGCCTGGAGTATGCTGGACCTTGACCGCGTGAACGCCTATCTCTCCCGTGTGGAGGAGTCCGAGACCAACACCTTCCCGCCTGTGAGCGGTAAGCTCAAGGTGGGCGTGGACCTGGGCACGGCCTACATCGTGCTGGTGGTCCTGGACGAGGAGAACAACCCTGTGGCCTGCGAAAAGCGGGCGTCCGGCGTCCTGCGGGACGGCGTGGTGGTGGACTACACCGGAGCGCTGCGCATCGTCCGGGAGCTGAAGGAGAAGCTGGAGGCCCGGCTGGGCGCGGAGCTGGTGAACTGCGCCATCGCCATGCCCGCGGGCACCGAGTCCAGCGCCAGGACCCACCAGTATGTGGCCGAGGGCGCGGGGCTGGAGGTCACCGCGGTGCTGGATGAGCCCAGCGCGGCCAACGCCGTCTATGAGATTGAGGACGGCGTGGTGGTGGATATCGGCGGCGGCACCACAGGGCTGGCGGTTTTGAAGGGCGGCCGGGTGGTGCAGACCGAGGATGAGCCCACCGGCGGCACCCATCTCTCCCTGGTGCTGGCCGGAAACTATCATATCCCCGTTGAGGAGGCCGAGGCCATCAAGCAGGACTATGCCCGCCACCGGGAAATCCTGCCCGTGGTCCGCCCCGTGGTGGAGAAGATGGCCGCCATTGTCCGGCGCTGCGTGGATAAGGCCGGCACCGACGCCATCTATCTCTGCGGCGGCACCTGCTGCCTCACCGGAATTGAGGGCGTTTTTGAAAAAGAGACCGGGATACGGACCTTCAAACCCGCCAATCCGTTTCTGGTGACGCCCACAGGCATTGCCATGAACTGCAAAATTTAGTAAAGTGAAAGGAGGGGAAGGCATGGACCAAACGCGGCTCATCGACGAGATTGTCTCCCGGGTGGCGGCGAAGCTGGCCGAGACGGGAGACGTGCCTGCCCCCTGTGAAAGCTGCGGCGGCGCGGCCAAGCCCGGACTGCTGGTGCTTACCCAGCAGCACGGGGAGGCCTGCCACGCCGTGCTGGAGAGTGTGCGGCTGCAGGAGCGCTACCGCACGGACTGCGCGCTCCTGCAGGATGACTGTGCCGACATCGGCGGATACGATGTGGTGGTGCTCTACCAGTTTTCCAACGAGGTGCTGGGCAAGCTGGCCGGCGGCGTGTGCGACACGCCCTACACCCGCCTGGCAGCCCAGGCCATCCTGAGGGGCAAGCGGGTGTATGTGCCCACCGAACAGGTGGAGCTCTACCGCTACGCCACCACCGCGCCCGGCGCCTACTACGCCATGATGCGGGAGAAGCTGGATCTGCTGATCGCCTCGGGCGTGACAATCTGCGCCCAGGGCAATCTGGAGCAGTCCATCCTGGACGGGGCCGCACGCGCGTGCGCGCCCGCAGCGTGCCCGTCCGCACCGGCGGCGGAAAAAACCTGCCGGGCGGAGAGGGAGCTGCGGCTTGAGAAGCGGGTCCTCACGGAGAAGGACGTCTCCGACGCGCTGGCCGGCCATTTTACCAGTATCCGCCTCCCCGCCAAATGCATTCTCACGGCGCTTGCACAGGACTGCGCAAAGGACCGGGGAATCCGCCTTGAGCGGGACTGAGCCCGGTGAAGCTCCGGCCGCATACCGCCACTATCCCGGAAAGGAATGATCACTGCTATGAAAGTAGCGAAGGTTATCGGCACCATCTGGGCCACCCGCAAGGAAGAGAAACTGGCGGGGCTGAAGCTGCTGCTGGTGCAGCCGCTGAATCCGCTGGACGGCACACCGGACACAACGCCCATCGTGGCAGCCGACATCATCGGCGCAGGGGTGGGGGAGACGGTCCTTATCGTCAGCGGCAGCTCGGCCCGGAGTGCGGCCGGAGATATGTCCACCCCCGTGGATGCGTCGGTGGTCGGCATCGTGGATGACCAGGAGCTTGATCCCGGCGCGCTGCAATGACACAGCGCGGCCTCGCACCCGACGGCGCGCAGCCCGCGAAAGGAAGTCACAGCTATGAATCTGACCGAAGCGGTGAAAGCCGCGGGGGTGGTCGGCGCCGGCGGCGCGGGCTTCCCCACCCACGTAAAGCTCTCGGCCCGGGCGGAGTGCTTCCTGGTCAACGCCGCCGAGTGCGAGCCGCTGATTGAGACCGATAAATACCTCTGCCGCACCTTCCCGGACCAGATCGTGGCCGCCGCCTCGGCGGTGGCCGCCCATCTGGGCGCGAAACGGACGGTGATCGCCCTCAAGGGGAAGTACCGGGCCGAAATTGCCGCCCTGGAGGACGCCATCCGCCGGATGAACGCCGACGTCGAGCTCTTCCGTATGAAGACCTTCTACCCGGCCGGTGACGAACAGACCATGGTGCAGCAGGTGACGGGACGGTGCGTCCCGGAGCGGGGCCTCCCGCTGGATGTGGGGTGCGTCGTGGACAACGTGGGCACCCTGCTCAATATCCTGGACGCCATGAGCGGAAGGGCCGTGACGGAAAAGTACCTCTCCGTGGTGGGCGAGGTGAAGGAGCCGGTTGTGCTCCATGCGCCCATCGGTACGGCCCTCACCGACTGCGTGGCCGCGGCCTGTCCCACTCTGGCGGACTACGCCCTCATCGTGGGCGGACCCATGATGGGCAGGCCGCTTACGGACCGGGCTGAGATTGAGGCGGCGGTGGTCACCAAGACCACGGGCAACCTCGTCGTCCTGCCCGGGGACCACTACCTCTTCCGCCGGGCCTCGCTGCCGATGGAGACCATCCGGCGGCAGGCCAAGAGCGCCTGCATCCAGTGCCGGATGTGCACAGACCTGTGCCCCCGCTACCTCATCGGGCACCAGATCCGCCCCCATCTGGTCATGCGGAGTCTGTGGCGCGAGCCGGGGATGGAGGACGACGGCGAGTACCTGCGGGCCTTTGGCGACGCGGCCAACTGCTGCGACTGCGGCGTATGCGAGATGTTCGCCTGTCCCATGGGGCTCTCCCCCCGAAAGGTGAATGGCTGCCTCAAGGGGGAGCTGCGCAGGCGGGGCATCCAGGTCCCGCGGGAGACGGAGCCCCAGGCCAGGGAGTACGTGGAGGAGCATAAGACCCCCACCGACCGGCTGACGGCCCGCCTGGGCCTGCTGAGCTACTGCGGACGGCACGCGCATGACTGCCGGACCGTGGCCCCGGAAAGCGTATTCATTCCCTTCCGGCAGCATATCGGCGCTCCCGCCGCGCCCGTCAGGGCCGTGGGGGATACGGTGTCCGCAGGGGAGCTGCTGGCGGCCGCCGCCCGGGACGGACTCTCCGCCAATATCCACGCCAGCATCGACGGCGTGGTGACAGAAATCACACCGGCAGGGGCCCGGCTCCGCCGTAGGGAGGTATAAGCGGCATGGGAAACGCCATCGGCATGGTTGAACTGACCGGCATCGCCCGGGGCGTCGAGACCAGCGACTATATGGTAAAGGCGGCCCAGGTGGACCTTGTCCGCGCCTCCACTGTATGCCCCGGCAAGTACATTATCCTCATCGCCGGCGAGACCGGCGACGTCAAGGCGTCCATGGCGGAGGGCGTGAAGCGCGGGGGGGAGTGCGTGGTGAACACGCTGCTGCTTCCCAACGTCCACCCCCAGCTCATCCCCGCCATCAGCGGGACCACCCAGGCGCCGCTGAGCGGCGCGGTGGGCGTGCTGGAGTTCTATTCGGTGGCCTCCGCCATCACCGCCGCCGACATTGCCGCAAAGGCCGCCGCAGTCACCCTCATCGAGGTGCGCATCGGCTACGCCATCGGCGGCAAGGGCTTTGTGACCCTGACAGGAGACGTGGGCGCCGTCCGGGAGGCGGTGTCCGCGGCGGCGAAGAATACGGAGCTGCTGGTGGGCACCAGCGTCATCCCCCGCCCCGCGCCCCAGGTGCTCCAGTCCCTTTTATAGACCCCCTGCGCGCCATCTGATTTGGAGAAGGAGACGTGTGTATGTTCCAGGAACTCATTGACAACATTACCAACGTAGAAGTATTTACCGGCAGCATCCAGGCGTGGATTAGCAATATTTCCATCAACTCGGTCATCATGCTGATTATGATGATTTTTATGATTGTCGGCGCGGTGGACCGCATCCGCGGCAACAAGCTGGGCTACGGCGAAAAGTTTGAAGAGGGCTTCAACGCCATGGGATCCCTGGCCATCGCCATGGCGGGCGTCGTGGCGGCCGCCCCGGTGCTGGCCATCATCCTCAAGCCCATCCTGGTCCCCATCTACGGCCTCGTGGGCGCGGACCCCTCCATGTTCGCCACCACCATCCTGGCCTGCGATATGGGCGGCTATCCGCTGGCCATGCAGCTCGCCGGCGACCCGGCCACCGGCAACTTCGCCGGCCTGATCCTCGGCAGCATGATGGGCCCCACCATTGTCTTTACCATTCCCGTGGCCCTGTCCATCATTAAGAAGCAGGACCGGCCCTTCCTGGGCGCCGGTGTGCTGGCCGGCCTCATCACCGTGCCCATCGGCTGTATCGCCGGCGGACTGGTGATGAACATGACCAGCCTTAAGATGGACATTGTCTCCATCCTGCGCAACCTGATCCCCGTCATCATCATCGCGGGCATCATCTGCATCTGCCTGTGGTTCTTCCCCGGCAAGATGATCAACGGCTTCAACAAGTTCGGCACCGGCGTCACCGTGGTCATCACGGTTCTGACCGCCATCGCCGTGTTCCAGTACCAGACCAAGATCGAGTTCCCCCTCTTCAACATCATGGTCACCCCCGACGGGGACGGCGTGATTCCGCTGGAGTCCGGCCTGCTGGTCTGCGGCCAGATCGCCATCGTCCTCATCGGCGCCTTCCCCATGGTGGCCTGGATTACCAAGCACTTCGGCAAGGCCCTGGGCAAGCTGGGCAGCATGATGGGCATGGACGGCGAGGGCTCTGCCGGCATGGTGGCCACCCTGGCCAACAACATCGCCATGTTCAACATCATGAATAAGATGAACGATAAAAGCAAGCTCCTCAACGTGGCGTTTGCCGTGTCCGCCGCCTTCGTATTCGGCGATCACCTGGGCTTTGCCGCCGGAGCCAACAACGAGATGATCTTCCCGATGATCGTCGGCAAGCTGGTGGCCGGCATTACCGCACTGATCCTGGCAAACCTCCTCTCTCCCAAGCTGCTGGCCAAGATTGAAATCACCAGGGCCGAGATGGAGAAGGACGACTGATTTTCCAATGAGAAAGGAACCTGATCTATGAACGTGAGTGAAGAGCTCATCCGCGAGATCGTCACCAAGGTGCTTCAGGAGTCCGCAGGCGCTCCCGCTGCCGACTTTGAAAAGCACGTGGATCCCAGCGGCATCATCGGCATCAAGACCAGCACCGTCAGGTGTGAGCCCTTCGGACAGGACGGCGTGACGCTCAAGGACGTGGTCACCCTGGAGGAGGCCCCACGCATGGGCTGCGGCATCATGGAGCTGGACCATACCAGCTTTGAGTGGACGCTCACCTACGACGAGTATGACTTCGTGATCGACGGCACCCTGGAGATTGAGATCGACGGGCGCGTGGTGGTGGGCCGGCCGGGGGATATCATCTATATCCCCAAGAACAGCCGCATCCACTTTCAGACGCCGGACAAAACCCGCTACGCCTACTTTGTGTACCCCGCCAATTGGCAGACGCTGAACGGCTAAACGCGGCCGCTTCCGGCCATCCCCGCCCGGTTCCGACAGGCGGGGACGGCCGGAAGCCCCTTGACATCCGGGGGCCGCAGGTGTATCATAATTCCAGGAACAGACAATTGAATCATGAGTGGTATACAGGTGGGCTCCCAAGGGGAGCCCCTCACAGGGAAGCGGGTGAGAGTCCCGCGCAATGCCGTTGCTGTATTGGCGAAGCGGTCCCCAAATGTCACTGGAGCTGCCGCTCCGGGAAGACGGGGTATCGTGTCGGACGCCTAAGTCAGAATACCTGCCTGTGTATAACGCACACGAAGCCTCCTCGGGCCAAGGAGGGTGCAGTTTCACCTATGGTTGCACCATAGTTTTGTTGCTGTACCCTCCCGGGTACAGCTTTTTTTCATGTCTGTTTTGAAAACCTCTCTCTTGGCGCGGGCGGCGGACCGTGACTGCCAGCACGGTCCGCCGCGCCGCCAGGCCGCTTACGATAGACGCCCTGCCGGCGCAGACGCATGTGAACCGGCAGGGATGTTCTTGCCTATATTTCGGTAAAACGGGACGGCTCCGGGGCAGGAGCCGTCCCACCTTTGCGGCTGGATATGGCCGCGGCCCGGCGGACGTTAGCCATATGCCGGCAGGACCGTGCAGAGAGGGAAAGGAGCAGACGGTGAAGGAAGAAAAAGCGTTTTGGGAGGGGAAATCGTTCTCATTTTTCAGCAATCAGAGCTGCGAGTTTTATCCCTGCCATCCGGTGGCGGAGGGGATGGATTTCAACTGCCTTTTTTGCTACTGCCCCCTCTATATGCTGGGGAGGAGGTGCGGGGGCAGCTTTACCTACCTGGAAAACGGGGTGAAGGACTGCAGCCGGTGCCTTTTGCCCCACCGCCGGGAGAATTACGGCCTGATTTCAGAGAGCTTTCAAAAAATAGCGCAGACCATGGCGGAGCAGGAGCGGGGTGACGGCGGCGCAGATACTATGTGGGATCGGCAGGAGTGAATCGAGGCGTGTTTTCAGCGCCCGCGCCGGCGCGGCCCACATGCGGAAGACGGCCCTGCCCGGCGGCCTGTGGATTTTTCCCGCCGGCAATCGGGGATGGCCGGGCATCAATGCAAAAGGAGGGGAAGGCGGCCACAAATTGTGGCCGCCTTCCCCTCCCGCCCCTGCGGGGCGAGGTGGAGACAATCAGGACCTTTTTATGCATGCTTATTCCTCCTGTCTCTGTCGCCGGCGGACTACAGGCTCTCCCGCAGAAGCTGCACAATCTCCTCCCGGCTGAGGGCCTTATAGCCGCCGTCCATCGGGAAGACGCCGTCTGCGATGCCCTCCAGCATGTCCTCTGTGACGCCCAGCTCGCGCAGGTTCATGACCAGCCCCAGCTCCCGCATCCAGGCCTCCATGCGCTTCAAACCCTCCGCGGCCACCTCGACGGCGGGACCGCCGGCGGGGTCCACACCCCAGACGTTGACGGCGAAGCGCCGGAACTTGTCAAGACCGTGAGGCAGCAAGGCGCGGTAGTACGCCATGGAGACCGCCGAGAGGGTCATGCCGTGGGTGGCGTCGGTGTACGCCCCCACGGACTGGCCGATCATATGGACCATCCAGTCGGTTCGCTTGCCCTGGGCGATGAGGGTGTTGAGCGCCCAGGCGGCAGTCCACATGATGTTGCTGCGGGCCTCGTAATCCTGCGGATTTTGCACCGCAATGCGGCTGCTGTGGATGAGGGACTTCATGAGGCCCTCGGCGAGATAGTCGGAGGTATTGTCGTCCGTACCGGAGAAGTACTGCTCCGTGATATGGTTGAAGATGTCGTAAATTCCGGCCGCCATCTGGTATTTGGGCAGGGTATAGGTCAGCTTCGGATTCAGAATGGAGAACTTGGGAAACACATTGTCCCCGAAGACATGGCCGATTTTCAGCCTGGACGCGTGGTTGGTGATGACTGAGCCGCCGTTCATCTCAGAGCCGGTGCCCGCCATGGTGAGGACGCAGCCCACGGGAATGATTCTGTTGTCCACATCCTCCATCCGCAGGAAGTACTTGTCCCACGGGTCCTCTTCGCACCAGGCGGAGACGGACACCGCCTTGGCATAGTCGCAGACGGACCCCCCGCCCACGGCCAGAATGAAATCCACACGGTTCTCCCGCGCTGTTCTGCACCCCTCATACAGCTTATCCACCGTGGGGTTGGGCATCACGCCGGGCACCTCGCAGACTTCCTTGCCGCAGTCCGCCAGGATTGCGGTCACCTGGCCGTACAGGCCGGACTTTTTGATAGAGCCGCCGCCATAGACCAGCAGCACGTTTTTGCCGTATTTGGCCAGCTCCGCGCCCAGGTTCTCCAGGGCGTCCTCGCCGAAATACAGGCGGGTGGGGTTACAGTAGGTAAAGTTCCCTAGCATCGCAGTTTCCTCCTGATGTGAATGATGTTTTATCCCCCGGCTTCCGCCGCTCAGACAGGCGCGGCGGCGCTCGCGCGTTGTCCGACGTCCTTCAGCTTCCTGGCGGGGACGCCGCCCGCCACCGTGTTGCATGGGACATCCATTGTCACCACCGCGCCGGCCGCCACCACCGCGCCGTCTCCGATGGTCACCCCGGGACAAACGGTGGCGCTGGACCCAATCCACACGCGTTTGCCTATGACAATGGGCGCGGGATGCATATCCTTCCTGCGGTCGGGGTCAAGCTCATGGTTTAAGGTCGCCAGCACCACGTTATGGCCAATCAGGCTGCCCTCGCCGATGGTGATGCCGCCCTGATCCTGAAAGCGGCACCCGGAATTGATGAACACGCCCTTTCCCACCGTAATGTTTTTGCCGAAGTCGGTGTAGAAGGGCGGAAACAGGGTGAATGCCCTATCCACGCTCTTGCCGATAATCATGGAAAACAGCGCCTGAATCTGTTCCGGACCGTGGCAGCCGCTGTTGAGCCGCGCGGTCAGCTCCATCGCTTCATAAGCCGCCGCACTCATGGACCGGTGGGCCTCCGAGCCGTTTATCACCCGTTCTCCGCGGTTGAGATGTTCCAATAGTTCCTTCAGTTCCATGTTTGAGCTCCTCATGATGGTCTGCTTCATACTGCCCGGGGGGACCTTGCCGCTGGGTTCAGCTCCAGTATAGGCGACTGCATCTCTAATTGCAAATACCTATATATTATATGTATATATGCTTGACAGGCATATTGCGCGGCGGTAGAATGGGAAAAAAACGGGGGAAAACAAATGGAAGTGCGCGTACTGCGATATTTCCTGGCGGTAGCCCGGGAGGAGAGTATCTCCGGCGCCGCCGATTCCCTGCATCTAACGCAGCCGACACTGTCCCGCCAGCTGATGGACCTGGAGGCGGAGCTGGGGAGAAAGCTTCTGATCCGCGGGAGCCGCAAGGTCACCCTCACGGAGGAGGGGGCGCTGCTCCGGAAGCGCGCGGAGGAGATTCTGGACCTGATGGAAAAGACGCGCTCTGAGCTCTGCGAGACGGATGAGGCCGATATCACCGGCGATATTTACATCGGCGGCGGCGAGACCGACGCCATGCGGCTGATTGCCCGGACGGCCAAGGAGCTGCAGGCGGCCTATCCGCGCATCCGCTACCACCTGTACAGCGGCAACGGGGAGGATGTGTCGGAGCGGCTGGACAAGGGCCTGCTGGATTTGGGCATCCTGGTGGAGCCCTTTGATATGAAAAAGTATGATTCCATCCAGCTCCCGGCCACCGATATCTGGGGCGTACTGATGCGGAAGGACAGTCCGCTGGCAGAAAAAGAGTACATCCAGCCGGAAGACCTCTGGGAGCTTCCGCTTCTCACCTCGCGCCAGACCATGGCCCAGAAGGAGCTGATGGCGTGGCTGGGCAGAGAGCATGAGGAACTGCATATTGTTACAACATACAACCTGATCTACAACGCCTCGCTCATGGTGGAGGAGGGGCTGGGCTATGCCCTGAGCCTGGACAAGCTCATCAACACCACGGGGGACAGCGCCCTGTGCTTCCGGCCGCTGCGGCCGAAGCTGGAGGTGGGGCTGGACATCGTATGGAAGAAATACCAGGTGTTTTCCCCTGCGACCGCCAAGTTTCTGGAGCAGCTGCAGGCAAAATTTCCGCATGCGTAGAGCGGGGAGCGCCCGCATCTGATTTTGCCGGGGAAGAACCAAGGATAGAACAAAGCGCCGCCGTCCTGAGGAAGCAGGACGGCGGCGCTTTGTTTCGGCTGACAGGAGGAGGTCTGCTGCGGCGGGGATACGCGGGTGTGATAAACGGCCTGATTTTTGTGGTAAATGGTCCTGTCCGTACAAAGGTTGTCTGTAAGTGCGCAACATACGGCAAAACGCCCCGAAGATTTGAATCAAATGCTACAATCATCGTGCCCGTTGATCATTCATGGGGCGTATTACGCCCCCCTCTTTTTGAGGGGGATAGGGAGGAAAACGGAATGGGAAAGAAGAGAAGCCACCGAAAGCTGTGGATGACGCTGACAAGCATATTCGCAGTCTTTTTGGTGGTCGCCATCATCGGCACAATGGTGGCGAATTATTTTGAGCCCGTGCTCAACACATTGCTTATGGCCTCCACCTCTAAAATCGAAGTGGACCCCACGGCTGCGGCGGTGGACACGGAGTATTTCAAGAGCGGTTATACCTATGACCGCACAGGGGAGGAGCAGCTGGTGGCGGACGCGGAGGCTCTGTTCCGCCGGTCGGTGGAGGAGGGCGCGGCCCTGCTTAAGAATGAAGGCAGCGCGCTTCCCATCAAAAGCGGGGAGACGAAAATCACCGTGTTCGGCGTCGCCGGACCCAATTACATCACCGGGCTGAATTCCGAGCTCGAAAAGGCCGGCTATACCGTCGACAGCGCCGTATGGGACTACTATGGCGGCCAACAGGCCACCGCCCGGACCACCATCGGCGTACCCGTATGGGACGATGGCGTGCTGGGCGGCGCCCAGGGCGACGTGGCCCTCGTCACCATCGGACGGCGCGCCGGCGAGGGCACCGACTGCGCCCACCCCGGCGCAGGCTCACTTAACACCGCCGTGGACGCCGCCAACGGCGATTACCTGGACATCTCCCCCGGTGAGGAGTCCATGATGGAGAACGTCAAGCGCCTCAAGGACGAGGGTAAGTTCAAAAAGATTGTTGTCGTCATCAACACCAGCAACATGGTCCACGGCGACTTCATCAACGACCCGCGCTTCGGAATAGACGCCTGCATCTGGATGGGCCAGGCCCAGGAGACCTACGGCACCGAGGGGCTCGTGAACATCCTGAGCGGTAAGGTGAACCCCTCGGGCCGCCTGGTGGACACCGTCTATATGGACAACCTCAAAAATCCCGTCATGATGAACTACGGCGCCATTGACGGAGACCTGTCCGGGGTGGACCAGGCCCTGGTGGAAGAGGTCAAGAACGAAAACTATACCTATAACAACAATCCCCAGGGCGATTTCTGGGAGGACAGCGTGGTCTACCAGGAGGGCATCTACCTGGGGTACAAGTACTACGAGACCCGCTATGAGGATGTGGTGATGGGCACTCCCAATACCGGGAGCTTCCAGTACGACGAATACGTGGCCTATCCCTTCGGCCACGGCCTGAGCTACACGACCTGGGCCTACAGCAACTTCCAGGTGGCCGAGGACGGGGACAACTTCGTGGTCACCCTGGATGTGACCAACACCGGCAGCGTACCCGGGAAGCACTCCGTACTGGTCTACCTCCAGTCCCCCTATACCGACTACGACAAGCTAAACGGAATCGAGAAGGCCGCCGTCACGCTGGTGGGCTTCACCAAGACCGGGATGCTGGACGGCGGCGCCAGCGAGAGCGTCACGGTGGAGGTGCCCAAGTGGCAGCTTCGCTCCTACGACGCCAACAACGCCAAGACCTACATATTGGACGCGGGCAGCTATTACCTCACCGCGGCGGGCTCTTCCCATGAGGCTGTGAACAACATCCTCGCCAAGAAGGGCTTCGGCAATACGGACTCCGCCGGAAACACGGACATGGTATACGAGTACCAGGTGGCCGCGCTGGATACCGAGATCTTCTCAAAATCCTACGCCACAGGAAATTCCATCACCAACCTCTTCGAGTGCGCCGACCCCAACAAGGACGCCGCCGCCAGCCAGACCAACAGCGTGACCTGGGTGAGCCGGAGCGATTGGGAGGGCACTCTGCCCGCCGCGGCGCAGACGATAAGGTACAACGACGATATGGTTGAGCAGGCCCGCCCCATCTCCTACGTGGCCGACCCCGCCCGACAGGCCGAGACCGAGATGCCCCGCTTCGGCGTGGCCAACGGCCTGACTTTGGCGGCCTTTATGGACGTGGAGTACGACGACCCCCTGTGGGATAAGCTGCTGGAGCAGATGACCTACGAGGAGACCGCCAAGCTGGTGATGAACTGCTGGTATGGCTCCGACGCCGTGGCCAGCGTGGGCAAGCTGCGCCAGACCGATCAGGACACCTCCATGGGGCGCACCAACCCCTTTACCGCAAACCCGGATCTGTTGGGTGTGGACTTCACCTCCGGCGATCTGCGGGCCGCCACCTTCAACCGGGAGATCATGAAGGAAATTGGCCTCCTGACCGGCGAGAACAACCTCCACGCCTCCACCGATTCGGCCAAGGCCATCGGTCTCTACGGCTTCAGCCCCAACATCCACCGCTCTCCCTACTCCGGACGGAACGGCGAGTATTTCTCCGAGGACGCCTATATTACCGGCATCGCCTGCGGCCTTGCCGTCCAGGGAATGCAGGAGAAGGGCAGCGTCTGCTTCGTCAAGCACTTCTTCCTCAACGACCAGGAGGACGAGCGGCACGGCATCGCTACCTGGGCCAACGAGCAGACCATCCGCGAGTGCTACCTGCCCGCCTTCGAGTACACCGTCACCCTGGGCGGCGGCATGGGCTTCATGAACTCCTTCAACCGCATCGGCATGATCTGGCCCGGCGAGCACAGAAACTCGCAAATCGTTTTCCTGGAGGAGGAATGCGGGTTTGAGGGCAATATTGTGACCGACATGTACGAAGCCGACTACCAGGACGTCATCGACGGCATTCAGGCCGGCACCACGATGTGGCTCTCCACCGCCAGCAACGAGTACGGCTACGGCCTGCTGACCAGCGAACCCTACCGCAATGACCCCGTCATCGTCAGCGCCCTGGTGGAGGCCGCCCACCGGATGCTCTACGGCGCCACCCGCAGCGCGGCCATGAACGGCCTGAGCTCCAATACCCGGCTGGTGGCGGTCACGCCCTGGTGGCAGACCGCTCTGACTGCTCTGGACGTGACGCTGGGCGTCGTCACCATTGCCTGCGCGGCAATGCTGGTGCGGAGCATTGTCAAAGGAAAAAAGAACGGCGGAGAGGTGGGCAAGAGATGAAACGGCTTTCCAGGATTCTTTTAACGGCGCTTGCCGCAGTGCTGACAGTCTCGCTGGCGGCATGCGGCTCGGGCGTCAAGGTCGCCTATGTCCTGCCGGAGGGCGCGTCGGGCAGCGCCCCCGCGTCAGGGTCCTATGAGCCCTACGAGCAGGTTGTCCTTCCCACCGCCGAGGCCACCAAGGACCACGCCCAGCAGGTGGGCTGGCAGGATGCCGGCGGCAGTTACTTCGCCAACGGCTCCACCCTCACCGTGGGCACGGCGGACATCACCCTGACCGCCGTGTTCCAGGCCAAGGAGCTGATCCGCAGCTTCTGCGAAAACCCCGGGACGATGGACATGACCGCTATGGGGAAGGGGCTGATCGGCCCTACCGCGGCCTATACCATCTTCTACGCCGACGGCACCTGGACGGCGGACGCCGAGGGCCAGGCCAGCTTCTCCCACTTTGAGGGCACCTGGGCCCTCAGCGACGGCGGGGAGCTGTCCATGGTTCTGTCGGAGCAGGACGGCGTGGAGCGCAACAGCGACGTGGAGGTCACCTCCGACGGCAAGACGTTTACTTACACCCTCACCCATCCCGGCGACCGGGGCGGCATGAAGAACCATGTAAACCACATCTCCGCCTATGCCCTCATCACCGCCTATAACGCGGAGCTGGGCGCCTCCGTCCCGGTTCCCGAGGAGCCCTCCTTCACGGTGGAGTTCGTCTCCGGCAAGGAAAACGCGGCCGGGGACACCGCCCCCGTCAGCGGCAGGCTGGGCGAGACCGTTACCATGCCTGAGTGCGGCTTTACCCGTGACGGGGCGGAGTTCACCGGCTGGAAGGCCGACAGCGTGACCTATCAGCCCGGCGACCCCTTTACCGTCCAGGGCTACGACGTGACCGTGACCGCCCAGTGGAGCGACGACAGCCAGGGCGGCTGGGGATTCTGATCGACGAATGGGAGCCGCGGCCAAGCGCCGCGGCTCCCCCACTGAAACACGGGAGGTTCCTATGAACGATATCGTTATTTCACCCCTGGCCAGCCGGAGGACCGAGAAGAAGCTGATCGTCTTTTCCGCCATTCTGCTGGCCCTGGCGCTGCTCTTCCCCCTGATTATATGGGACGCGCTGGGCAGCGGCGCCATGCACTTCATGCAGTACGGCCATGTGAACGTGGCAGGCTCCAGCGCCGGCGATTCCAAGGCAACCTTTTTCTTCGGCCTGGGGTATACCCTGTCCCACATGGGACCCGGCGTGTTTATCCCGGCCCAGCTCTTCGCCGCCCAGTGGCGTGTGGTAATGGGCGTCACCGAGGCCTCCGCCCTGGCCGGCGGCCTTGGGATGGTCACCATGGTTTTCACCGCGCTGCTCTTTTTGACCCCGGTGGCAATGATTGTCATCTACGCCCTGGATCGGAGCGGTAAACGGCCTGGGGTCCGCAAGGCGGCAGGCGGACTCTCCGGCGTCTGTGCTGTGCTGGAACTGCTGACTGTAATCTGGTTTGGGGTCATCGTGGTATCCATGTTTACGAAGGTCAGCAATTACGGCTTCCGCATCTACGATTTCGCCGCCTACGGCGGCAACAAGCTCGCGCTGGAGGCCGTACTGTCCGCCGTGCTGTGTATACTGAACGTCAGGCTGTTCATAAGGCTGCGCAGGGAGAATCAAGCGGCATAGGAGGAATCCGGCCCGCCTCGCTGGGAGGCGGGCCGGATTCCTGTGAACGGTTCAGTCTGTGGTTTGAAAGTTGAAAAACTGTTTGAAATACCCTACAATAGAGCGGGGAATGAGCCCGCTTTGAGGAGGGATGGCGTGAAGTCGGTCAGCATCGTGGAAGATTCCGAGAAGGACGCCCGGCGTCTGAAGAAATATGTCGAGCGGTATGCGGAAGAGCTGGGGGAAATTGTGGAAATACACCTCCACTGGGACGGTCTGGATTTCCTCAAATCCTACAAGCTGGACGCCGACCTGGTTTTCCTGGACATTGAGATGCCCCTGTTTAACGGCCTGGAGGTGAGCCAGAAGCTGCGGGAGATAGACCGGGACGTGAACATCGTCTTCGTCACCAATATGGCGCAGTATGCGCTGAAGGGCTATAAGGTGGGGGCGCTGGACTATATCGTCAAGCCGGTCTCCTATTTCAGCGTGGCCGACTGCATGCGCCGGGCGTTTCTCAACGCCCCCAGGCGGGCCAAAAAGCGGATACTGCTGAACCTCTCCGCCACGGAGACCGTCAGCGTGGCCGCCGAGGATATCCTGTACGTGGAAAAGCATACCAATACCCTGACATTCCACACGACGCGGGGTGTGTGGGAGATGCGGGGCACCATGCGGGACGTGGAGGCCGAGCTGGAGGGGGAGTGGTTTTCCCGCTGTATCAGCGGGTGCCTGGTGAATCTGCGCTTTGTGGAGCGGACCACCAAAAACTCGGTTTTTGTCGGCGGTGAGGAATTGCCCCTGGCCCGGCAGCGCCGGAAAGAGTTTATCAATGACCTGATGAATTGTGTGGGAGGGCGTTGAGGTGGATCAGACGATTGCGGTTTCTGCTACGACATATATTGCCACGCTGCTGATTGGAGAGATCCTTCTTTTGCAGGGGCAGCCCAGAAGGCGGTATTTTGCGGCGGGGTTGACCGCACTGCTGGTTCTCTTTCCGGCGGCAGTGTATCTGGAGGGGCTGCTGGTAGGACAGATTCGGGCAATCGCTGTCGGGGATGCCGCCTCTCTTCTGCTGCAGATTGGGCACTTCACACTGCTTTTTTTGGCGACCATCCCGCTGGTGATGCTGTGCTGGGAAATAGAGCTGCGAAACGCGGTCTTTTTCTGCGCCGCGGGTTATTCGCTGGAGCACATCGGATACGCGGTGACCAGCATCGCCATTTTTATATTGCGCAGCAATGGCGTGGTCTTCTCCGAATGGGGACAAAAAATCGGGTTATGGCTGTGCTTCAAAACGGTTGTTATCCTGGCGGTTTATTACGTTCTCCTCCGCCCGAATTTGAAACGCAGCTCCATAGATGCCTCCGATGTGCGGGTATGCGTCGTCTCTGTGGTGAATCTTTCGATCTGCATGATTCTGAATATCGTCAAGGGCTACGGATTTGGAGCGGCGCTGAATAGCTTTACCACTGACGTAGTCTGTACTGCCTATGCTCTCTTTGGCTGTTTTCTCTGCCTCTTTCTGCAGACCGGGTACTTTGCAAACCGGAGCCTTGAGGAGAGCAACTTGATTCTGGACCGGCTCTTGATGGAGGAGGCCAAAAAGCACACCCTTAACAAGGAGACGGTGGACCTCGTCAATATGAAATGCCACGACCTGAAGTACCAGCTCCGCCGTCTGGAGGAGGAACCGGAGGGGAGCCGCCAGGCCATCTATGAGGAGATAAGGCAGACGTTCGACATCTACGACTCCCTTGTAAAGACGGAGAACGACGTGCTGGACAGCGTCATCATGAGCATCTACCCAATCTGCATCAAACAGCACGTCAAATTCACATATATTGTGGATGGAGCCGCCCTGCAGTGGCTCTCTGCGCCCGATATCGCCTCCCTTTTCGGCAATCTGCTGGACAATGCCCTGGAAAGCGTCGGCAAGGAGGAGGAGCATAAGCGGCTCATCTCTCTCAATGTGCGCAGGGAGAGGGAGATGCTTCTCATCCACATTCATAACCAGTGCTCTGCGGCCCCCACCTTCAAGGACGGCCTGCCCGTCACCACGAAGGGAGATACCCGGTACCATGGCTATGGGATGAGGAGCGTCCGGTATCTGGTGGATAAATACAGGGGCGAGATGCGGGCCGCCTGGGAGAACGGCGTATTTTCGGTAGACCTCCTGCTGCCCATGAGGTGAGAGCGTGCCTGCCGCGGCATCAAGGCGCTGAGGCGGAAGCTGCCAAAAAGGGCCGCGAAATCTATGATTTCGCGGCCTTTTTTGCTGTTCAGGCTGGATGTATCCGGTTGCGCCCCCGGCGCCGGCAGGACCGGCCCGCGGGGCGCCGTTAGTTTTTTTTCAGAGCGGCCAGGATATCAGCAGGGCGAATCGGGGTGTGGTAGAACCGGACGCCGACGGCGTCATGGATGGCGTTCATGACTGCCGGTGTGGCGGGAACGGTGGCGACCTCTGAGCAGCCCTTGGCGCCGTAGGGACCCTCGATATGGGGATCTTCCACCAGGACTACGTCATATTTCGGCGCGTCGCCGGCCAGCGGCAGACCCAGCTGGCCGAAGGCCTTTTGATCCGGCCTGCCCTGCGTGTAGGAAAAGCCCTCGGACAGGGCGTAGCCGATGCCCATGGATGTGCCCCCCTCCACCTGACCGGCGATAATTTGCGGATTGATGGCCCGTCCCACATCATTGGCGGAGATAACATGGAGCACCCGGACCCGTCCTGTGCGGCGGTCCACCTCCACGATGACGCATTGGGTGAGAAAGGCATAGCCGCGGTAATTCTGATAGGGATTTTTGTCTCTGCGGGCCTGTTCTCTGCCGGCGATGCCGTAGGTCCTCGGCGCCGAATGGCTGCAGCGGGTCTGCCGGGTTTCGCCGGGGCGCCAGGGACGGGCGGCCAGCTCTTCGCGCATCTGATTTGCGGCAATGTACACGGCCCGGCCGGTATCCAGCGTCTGCCGCTCGCTGACGGCTTGGCGGTGGGGAAGCGTCTGGGCGGTGTCGCCGCTGACGACTTCGAAGCAGCTGGCGCTTTCGTCCAGCATTTCGGCGGCAATCTGCACCATGGCGGTGCGAAAGCCCTGCCCCATATCGATGCCGGAGACCGCCAGCGTGTAGCGCCCGTCGGGCAGCTTTGTCAGAATGCAGCCGCCGTCGTCGGGATTCCCCTTGCCCACGCCCACGTTTTTAAAGCCGCTGGCCACGCCCACCCCCAGAGCCAGATCGGGATCGCTCTTCTTCCGGTACGCCTCCCGGTAGCGGGCGATGATGGGCTGGGACTTCTCCCGGCAGATTCGGATGGTCTGGAGAATGCCCACGCTCTCCTGAACCACCTCGGTGGTCAACGTCCTGTCGCCGGGCGAGAGCGCATTGCGCAGACGAATTTCAAAGGGGTCCATGCCCAGCCTTTCGGCCGCCTCGTCGATTAGGGTCTCGATACAGTTGGCGCTCTGGTTGATGCCAAAGCCCCGGAATGCTCCGCCCTGGGCGGTGTTTGTACGGACGGTATAGGCGTGAACTCGGGCGGCATCCAGACGATAGGGTCCCAGGGCAAAAATACAGCCCTGCTCCAGCACCCCTCCGCTCAGTCCGGCATAGGGCCCGGCGTCGGATGTGATAAGCGCGTCCAGCGCCCGGAAGCGGCCGTCCCTGTCCACGGAGAGCCGGTAGCGGTTGCGGTACCGGTGGCGCTTGGTGGAGAGAATCAGGGATTCGCTGCGGCGCAGGGTGACCTGTACCCTGCGGCCTGTAACCATCGAGGCCAAGGCAGCCTGGGCCTCGATGTAGGAATCGCATTTCTGCCCAAAGCCGCCGCCCAGCGGGGAGGCCGTGACGCGTACCTGAGCCTCCGCAAGGCCGAGGATAGGCGCCAGCATGCGCCGAATCTCGAAGGGGGACTGGGTGCAGCTGGTGATATGTACGCCGCCGGTGTTCGCATCGGGCTCCGCCAGAACGCACAGGGGCTCCAGGGCGCCGTGCTCCTGACGTTCAAAATAGTAATCGCCCTCCACATGGACCAGGCCCGGCCGGCGGGTCTCGGCGTCATAGTCGCCCTTGGAGAAGTCGATGGTGCGGATAACCTGCCGGCCGCCCCGGGCATGGCTGTCCTCAATTTCAAATACGCCGGGAAGAACCTCGTACGCGACCTCTACAAGCTTGGCCGCGGCCCTGGCATGCTCCTCGGTGTCCGCCACGGCCATGGCGATCATGTCCCCGAGAAAGCACACCTCATCTTCGCAGAACACCGGCTGCTCGGGGTTGAAGGTGCCGAACACATTCTGTCCCGGTACATCCCTGGAGGTCAGCACACGCAGAACGCCGGGGGCGGCCTCCGCCGCGGAACAGTCTATGGACAGAATCCGGGCGTGGGGAAACCTGGACCAGGTAAAGGCGCCGTGCAGGGTGGATTCATCGCCCAGGTCGCAGGCGTAGGCCAGGGCGCCCCGTACCTTTTGGGGGCCGTCGCAGTCCGGCTCGCTGCAGCCGATGTGCCGGCCGGTGAGATGCTCTGCCGTGGGATCGCCGGGAACATGGTAGGACACAAGCTCAATATGTTCCAGGGCCTGTATCTCCGTAAGGGGAGGGTTTTCGCCCCGGAGACGGGCGGCGGCCAGATGCACGGCCTGGATTATCTTTACATAGCCTGTGCAGCGGCAGTAATTATGTTTCAGCCCCTCGCAGATTTCCTCGTCGGTGGGGTTGGGGTTCGCGTCCAGGAGCGCCTTGGCCGCAAGCACCATTCCGGGCGTGCAGAAGCCGCACTGCACGGCGCCGATGTCGAGAAAGGCCTGCTGGATGGGGTGCAGGGCGCCGTTTTCACCCCGAAGCCCCTCGATGGTTGTAATTTTTTTCCCGTCCAGCCTGTCCAGCCGGGTTACGCAGGAGCGTACCGCCCTGCCGTCGATGATGACGGTACAGGCTCCGCAGTGGCCGGTGCCGCAGCCCTCTTTGGCGCCTTTCAGACAGGCCACGCCCCGAAGGTACTTCAAAAGGGTCTGACCTTCGGCCTGGGCGGTGACGAGAGTCTCATTCAGTTCAAACGTTACATTTCCCATATCTGTCTATGTCCTTGTCAATACTAGAGTGCCTGTCAACGCTCGGGAAGGGACGCCGCTCGGGCGGGAGTGGGTCCGCGGCCCGCCGCCGGCGAGAGGGAGCGGGGACGCGGCGGCCCGGTCTGCCTTTACTCTGTTTGGACGGCGGTCTGAGCGGCCGCCGTCTGGGCCGCCTCCTCCCTGGCAAACTCGGCCATCTCTTCCGGCGTGTAACGCTTCGCGCCGATGCCGAAGAATCCGAAAATGAGGTCGACTACGATGACGATGATGTTGAAGAAAATGAACGGGACAAAGTCCTTGATTGGAACGCCCAGCTGGGAGGACATGTACAGGGCGCCGGCGTTCCAGGGGAGAAAGGCCACAAGGCAGTTGGCGATGTTGTTGATAATCCGGCCGGGGTTTTCAGGCGTATAGCCTGCCTTTTTATACAGCGGAGGCATCAGGGTGCCCACGAACGTCATGCAGAAATAGTAGGTTCCGACCATGGCGGTGGTGATGAAGCTGGCAATGGCGGTGGCGACGGTCAGGCTGCGGATGCTCTTCAGGGATTTGCCCATGGAGGAGATCAGCACGTCCAGCATGCCGGTGCCCTTCAAAATGCCGCCCACACCGAGAGAGCCGATGATGATGGCGACCAGCTCGTACATACTTGCAAAGCCGCCGCGGTTGAGCAGGGAGGAGATGATGGCATTGTCGCACTGGATGGAGAAGCCCGTGTTCATATAGCCGACCACCGCCGCCAGGTCAAAGCCCTGGTAGAGGACGGAGACCAGGACGCCCACTACGCTGCCCACCAGGATGGACAGAAGCGCCGAGAACCGCGTGATCATCATGACCAGCACCACCGCCATGGGGATCAGGGTGACCGGGCTGATATGAAAGAGGGAGTCCAGAGTGGCTGTAAGCTCGTTGATGCTGCCCAGGTCCATGGCCGCGCCTGCGTAGCGGATACCGATCACGCCGAAAAGGACGGCGGACAGCACCCAGGCAATACCGGTTGTGAGACTCATGTGCTTGATATGGTCCCATACCTTGATGTTCAGAACCGAGGAGAGCATGAGCGGCGCGTCGGAAACGGGGGAGAACCCATTGCCGAAATAAGCGCCGGAGATGATGGCGCCGGCCACGATGCCGGCGGGCAGGCCCAGACCGATGCCCACGCCCATCATGGCGACGCCGACGGTGGCGACGGTTCCCCAGGAGGTGCCCGTGGGCAGGGAGACGATGGAGGTCACGACAAAGGCGACCAGAAGGAACGCGCCCGGAGAAATGATCTTCAGCCCCCAGTAGATCATAGAGGGGACCGTGCCCGCGGAGAGCCAAATCGACACCATGCCGCCCACGGCGATCATCAGGGCCATCACGCCCACCGCGGGCCGGATCAGATCGAGGGCGGCCTTTTCAATTTCCACCAGATTGTAGCCCAGATACAGGGCGAAGGGGATCATGACCAGCCAGGAAAACAGCATAACGACTACGATAGGAGCCTTGGCAACGCCGAGCATGACAGCGATGAACGCCACAAGAACCAACAACGCGATTGCGGAAAAGGCGACGGTTGCTTTTTTCTTCTCTCTCGGTGCGTTTTTCATGACAGTACTTCCTCTCAAAATTAGTAGTGGCGCTGTGTCGTGATAATGCCGGGGAAGCAGTATTTGTCGATGGGCTGCCGGTGGAACAGGGGCCGACATAGCTCTGATTCGGTTTGATGGTCGGAAACGATATGAAGCTTATTTTTCCATAACCGTATACGCCCGGACCTTATCCTCGTCCAGCTCCACGCCAAAGCCCGGCTTCGAGGGCGCATGAATGCAGCCGTCGGCCTTGCAGATGCGCAGAGGCTCTTTTACGATGCCCTGGAAGCTCTCAGGGCCAATGGCCGGAGGATCGTGGGGGTATTCCATCCATGTTGCGTTGGGGTAGGAGCAGATGGTGGCCAGCACCGCGGCCACGCCCGTGCCGGGCACCCAGCCGTGGATGTTGCAGAGCTTGTTGCCGTGGTGCTCGGCCATGGCCGCGACCTTGCGCACCTGGCTGATGCCGCAGCAGAGGGTGATGTTCGGCATGTAAATGTCGTAGCAGTCGTTGTCGATGAGCATGGCGTGGTCCTGAATGCCGTTCATAATCTCACCCCCGGCGATGGCGATATCCGTGGCCTCCGTCAGCCGGCGGATGCCGTGAATATCATAGTGATCCAGAGGCTCCTCCAGCCAGAGAACATCCAGATCCCGCAGCTCCCTGGCGGTCTCCAGCGCCCGCTGATAGGTCCAGAAGGGGGAGCGGCCCTCAAAGTTCCGGTCCCGGACGGGGCCCTGATTGGCGTCGCAGATAATGGTCATCCGATCGCCCACGGCCCTGCGGATGTTTTCTACAATGTGTAGGTCTTCTTTGATCGTCGGCATGAACAGGCGGAGCTTTACGGCCCGGAAGCCCTCCTCCAGAAGGCGAAGCGCATCCTCCCGGCGCTCCTCGTCGCTGCGCAGTTCACACATGGCGGCGTAGGCGGGAATTTTATCCCGGTAGGCGCCCATGACTTTGTAGGTGGGCTGGCCGCAGATTTTGCCCATGAGATCCCACAGGGCGTTTTCCACCACCCATGGTCGGGGCGCCAGCCGGCCGTCGCCTTTCATGCGGGCCGCCAGCTTCTCAATCATCATGGGATCCTGGCCGATGAGCCAGGGGGCAATCATGTCCTGGATGAACTGCATGTAGGTGGGGGTGAGCCCAAAAGGAAATTCTCCGCAGCCGAAGCCCTCCGGCCCTTCGTCCGTAGTGACGCGGACCAGCAGGATGTGCTGGTGGGTCTCTTTCCTTCCGGGATACCAGGTGGGTTCAAAGGGCTTGGCGTAGGGCAGCTTCAGCCAGTAGGTCCTGATACCGGTAATTTTCATGGATGAGACTCCTTTCAGGACTTCTGGGCCCGCCACTCCCGGAGCAGCTCCCCGGAGTTGGTGTTCAGCCCGATGTACCGGGAGATCATAAGCCCGGCGGCAGCTTCGTCGGCAGGGCTGGAGCCGCGGGTCATATCCATACAGAGGACGACCTTGTAGTCCTTGCTGCCCGCATAGTAGGCTGTGCACAGATCACAGCAGTTGGTCATAATCCCGGTGATAACCATAACATCCCGGCCCAAAGCGCGCATGATGAGGTCGAGATCGGTCGTCTCGAAGGCAGTGACGCGCTTTTTGGTGTTCACCACGATGTCGCCGGGCTTGTTTTCCACCACAAGAGCACCCCACTTGGTACCCTCCAGGCCCAGGTTGCCGTAGTGCCTGGTGCAGGACGTCATATCGCCGGGGAGCATGGAGTAGTGGCCCTCGGTAATCCGCCGCCAACCGGACTCCCGGCCTTCAAAATCACCGGAGCGGTAGGTGTTCACAATGTGGATGACGGGTACGCCCAGCATCCTGCAGGCGTCGTTGAAGCGGTTGACGTCGTCAATGATCTCCCGCCCCCTGGGGCTGGGGGCGGGACAGTCCGGCCCCGGGTCCAGATGGCCGCCGTGCATGTCCAGCTCCACGATGACCGCGCGGCTGAGATCGAGGTAGTCGTCAAAGCCCTGGGGCAGGGAGACCATCCTGCCGTTAAGATTGATCTTCATATCCGTATAAGGCATGGTTAAGACTCCTTTCCGTTCGCGCCGGCGCGGATTTCGTCCGTCAGCTCGTCGGCGCGGACCACAAGCCCGATGAACATTGTGCAGGCCCTGGCGCACTCTTCGCCCAAATCCTCAAAATAGGGGAGGAAGCGGTCTTCCACCACCAGGGTTTTATAGTCCTTGCACATTCCCGCAAATCCCGTGCCCATACCCAGGCAGTCGAGCCCGGCGCCGACCAGAATGACGATGCGGCGGCCCATGACTTTCAGCAGAAACTCCAGCTCCGTGGCCTCGAAGGCGTTATGCCGTTTGGCGGAGAGAAGGGTGAGATCTCCGGCCTCCACTTCGGTGGCGAATTCGCACAGGGCGCTCCCCTCCTCCATGGCGGGGTTGGGAAAGGGCCTCTTGCCGGAGAGCGGCGTAATACGGAGATGCTGGGCGCTGACCAGATCCAGCCCGCCGGGACGGAACTGATGCCCGATGTGAACGACCGGGATGCCGCACTGGCGGCAGACGGCGTTGAAGTGATTGACGCGGGATATGTGCTGCTTGCTTTTTTCCGCTTCAAAATAGTCTGGACCCAGGTTGCCCCTCTGCATTCCCAGTTCCAGAACGACCATTTTGTCGCTCTCCAGAAAGTCGTCAAAGGCCGGCGCAACGCGGATTCGGCCTCCGTCCACGGGAATGCGTATAAATTTTGCTGTCAGCGTGGTTTTTGGCATGATTACATGCTCCTTTCTAATCGCAGCGTGGAGTCATTGCTTTGTTTCCTGGGAACTTATTTTATTTTAAAAGCGCGGGCTGTGACTTAAATATTAAGCGAACTATATAGAAAAGTCAACAATTTAATTTCCTGGGATACAAAAAATAACGCGAAAAATTTGAGCATATTTAATAAAAATGAAATATAAATTAGTATATATATGGTCAAAAAAGAATGATTACTTGGTATTTTGACAAAAACAAACAAAATACAGTAAAATAAAATTGATTCCAAAGAACACAGAGAAACAACGAAAGACAAGGAAACAAAAAACGGTGCTGACCTCTTGCGCGAAGGCACAAATCATGGTATAAATACAGTGATGAACCATTGAATGAGGAAGAAAGCGAGGAAGCCGACATGACGAAGGGTGACCTTCTTCTGAAACAGTTTTTGCGCCTGGCCAATACGAATGACATGCTGCTGAAAATGCATTCCCGGGAGATCCTGCAGGGATATGGAAACTCGGAGCTCAACTGCATTGACTGCATTGGAAAAACCAAGCGGCCCAACGCCTCTGCGATCGCCGAGCAAATGAATATGACGCGGGGAGCCATTTCCAAGGTTCTGCGCAAGCTTCTGAGTAAGGACGCGGTGGTGTCCTACCAGCTGCCGGACAACCAGAAGGAGATCTATTACAAGCTTACCCCCTACGGCCGGGAGATATTTCGTCAGCACCGGACGAGGCACCGCTACTGGGAGCTGCGGGACCAGAGCTTTTTCAGTACCCTGGATGAGGAGACAATGGATGTGGTCCTGCGGTTCATGAATCTGTACAACGGGTATCTGGATCTGAAGCTGGCCAACCAAATGGACCCAAACCACGAGGCGTCTTTCGCTGAGGAGGCGGAGGACGGGGAGACAGATGAGCACACGGTATAGGCTGTCTGCCGACTGATATGGGCCCAATCAAAATCCCCGCTGATCACGTGTGCCGCATCTGAGGCGTCGCGGCTGATCCCCGCCGACGCCCCGGACTGCGGCGGAAAGGTGCGGCCATCACCATGAGGCTGGAAGAAGAACGCTGCTGGCTGGAGATCGATCTGGAAAAACTGCGCCGCAATGCGGCCATTGTGGAGGGACTGGCGGGTCCCGGGTGTACGCCTATCGGTGTGGTAAAGACCAACTGCTATGGGCTTGGGGCAGTGGAGATTGCCCGGGAGCTGGCGGCCTGCGGGTGCCGGATATTGTCCACTGCCGACATGGCGGAGGCACTGGCGCTGCGCCGGGCCGGCATCCGTGAGCCCATCCTTTTGCTGGGCCCTGCGGCGCCGGAGAGCGTGGAGGCGGCGATACGGGAAAATATCATCCTCCCCGTGGTGGATCTGGAGCACGCGCTGCTCCTGGAGCGGGCGGCGGCGCCCTGCGGCCGCCTTCGTACCCACATCAAGGTGGATGTGGGTATGAACCGGTTGGGCATCCCAGTAAACGGGCGGGAAGAGGAGGCGCGGGAGGATATCCGGCGGGTGACGGCCCTGCCGCACCTTACAAACGAGGGGCTTATGACCCACATATCCGGTATGCAGGACCCGGCCCTCGACCATCTGAACGTGGAACAGCTGGAGCGGTTTTCCGCTTTCGGAGACTTCCTGGCGGAAATCGGGATATGTCTGCCTATGCACTGCGAGAGCAGCATGCTGTTTTTGTCGCATCCGGAATATCACCAGCAGTTCGCGCGGCTGACCTCCGCCTATCTGGGCATTGAGAAGGGCTATGAACCGCTGGGGGCCCGCTGTGTGGCCCGGCTGTGTACCCGGGTGCTGCAGATAAAGCAGGTGAAGAAAGGCGACTGCATTGGCTACTGGATGACTTACGCGGCCCCCCGGGATATGACCGTCGCCGTATTGGGCGTAGGATACGGCGACGGACTTGTCCGGGGGCTGACCAGGGGGGCGCATATGCTGATCCGCGGCCGGCGGGTGGAGGTTGTCGGGAAGCTCTCCATGAGCTTTTCGGTGGCAGATATCACCGACGTACCGGACGTGCGGCTGGGGGACGAGGTGACGGTCTTCGGCGAAGCGGATGGAGGCGGCGTGTCAATCCGGGAATACGCCGAACTCTATGGGGGCCATCCCTGCGAGGTCATTGCCATGCTGAAGGAGCATATTCCGCGGGTGTATCTCCACCCGCGTCCCGGCGCGGCCTCGAAGCTTCCGGCCGGACTGGGATAAAACGGGAGGGCGCCGGGCGCCCTCCCGTTTTTAGGCCTTGCAGAACAGCGCGGAATCTGCGAAAATAAAGCTGGATACCGCCTATCTGCACACCAGGAACGGCGGAATAGGCGCGCGGCCGTGCATCAGGCGGTGCTGCGGCCCGCTTGGGAGGGGAGTATATGGTCCGCATTGCGATAGTAGACGACGAACTGCCGGCGGTCGAGCAGCTGCGGGAATATATCGAGCGGTATTCGGCGGAGAAGGGCCTGCCGGTCACCATTTCCGCATTTCAGGACGGGCTGTCCTTTATCAGCGACTACAAGCCCGTGTTTGACATCGTGTTCATCGACATCAAAATGCCGCTGCTGGACGGCTTTGAAACCTCCAAGGTGCTCTACAAGCTGGATAAAAACGTCTGTATCGTGTTTGTGACAAATATGGCGAAGTACGCGGTAAAGGGTTATGAGGTGGACGCGCTCTACTTCGCGGTGAAGCCAATCAGCTACTTCAATATCTCCACCGTCATGACCAAGGCGGTGGGGCGTATTGAGAGCAGGAGTGAGAAGGAGATTCTGCTCAACGACGCCGGTCAGATTGTCCGGCTGCCGCTTTCGTCGGTGTACTATGTGGAGATGGTCAAGCACTATGCCGTCTACCACACGGACATGGGAGAGTACCGGGAGCGGGCCAGGATGGAGGAGCTGGAGGAGCGGCTCTCCCCCTGCGCCTTTGCCCGCTGCAACAACGGCTGCCTGGTAAATCTGCGGCACGTGATGCGGATTGGACAGGACGCCGTGTACCTGAAGGCGGGGGAGCTGCACATCTCCCGTCCGCGCTACAAGCGGTTTGTCAGCGCGTTCATGTCGTACCTGGGGGGACGGGCCTAGTGGATTTTTACCGCATGGCAGTCCATATTCTGGACTTCTGTACCTTCTTCAACGTGCAGCTTCTGGTGCTCAGCCTGCTGTTCTGTCTCCGCTTGGCCCGGCGGAAGCTGTTCTGGGTGCGCTTCACCGCCATTTGCCTGCCATACCTGGCCATCCGCTGCTTCGTCACGCTCACGGAGGTGGCGCGGGTGGGGTGGTTTTCAGGCGGCTTTATCCTGTGCTTCCTCTGGGTCATCCTGCTGCTGTGGTACTGCTTCCAGACGTCGCTGGCTCAGGCCTTTTTCTTCACCACCTTCGCCTACACCGGGCAGCACCTGCTCTACTGGCTGAAGGTCCTGCTGGAGATCAGCTTCTTTCCCTCCGGGCGGGAGCTGCGCTATTACGCCATCAGCTTTTTGATGATGGCGGCGGTGTGCCTGCTCTTCTACTTTGTCTTCGTCCGCCGGTATGAGAAGGAGAATCTGACCGAGCGGAACGATAAATCGCTGCTGCTCTTTTCCCTCTTCATGCTGCTGGTGGTCAACGTGCTCAGCCAGTTCTCCCAGAATGTGCTGGGGGAGACGCAGGTTGTGGCCGTGTGCCTCTATGGAATCCTTTCCTGCATTTTGCTCCTGCTGGTACAGTTTCGCATTTTTGAGCAGTCGCGCACCCAGCGGGAGAAGGAGATCGCGGAGCAGCTCCTCTATGCGTCGGAAAAGCAGCAGCACCTGTTTAAGGAGAGCCTGGACGTCATTAATCTCAAATGTCACGACCTGAAGCACCAGATTGCCGCCCTCAAAAAAATCGACTGCCCGGAGGAGCGGCGGGCGGTGATAGAAGAGGTGGAAGGGGCCATCATTATCTGCGACGCAGTTGCAAAAACCGGGAATGAGACGCTGGACGTGGTGTTGACGGAAAAAAGCCTGCAGGCTGAGAAATACGGAATCCGGCTGGCCTGCATCGCGGACGGTAAGCTGCTCCATTTCCTGTCCACAGCCGAACTCGCCTCTTTTTTCGGCAATCTCCTGGACAACGCCATCGAAAGCGTAAAGGATGCCGAGCCGGAAAAGCGCGACGTCTTTTTCAGCGTGGAAAAGAAGGGGGAGCATGTCTGGATTCATGAGGAGAACTGGTGCGGGACAAAGCTGGACTTCCGGGATGGCTTCCCCGTCACGCAGAGGGGGCGGGACTTTCACGGCTTCGGCGTACTGAGCCTGCGCCTGATTGCGGACAAGTACAGGGCGGAGCTGCGCATGGAGCAGAGGGGTGAGATTTTCTACGTGGACGCCCTCTTCCCCTTCATTGCCTGAGCCGGGCGCAAAATTCCATTTTATCAAGGCCGCCAAAAGAACGCTTTTGGCGGCCTTGAACCTTCTCCGGGGCGGGAGCCCCGCCGCCGCGCAATCTGTGCCGGAAAAGGCCCTGTCTGTGCCAGGACGGAACAGACCTTGCCATCCCCGGCGCTCCTTTTGCCTCAAGCGCGTGCCCGGGCAAAATCCTGCTACAATGTGCGGGAACCCACGGGACCCGGCGAACAAAAAGAAGGAGGCATACTTATGGGGAGAAAGAAGATGCGCAACGTCACATTCGGCTCAATCTGGTGCTCGGTGATAGCGTTCGTCCTTGCGCTGCTGCTGGTCTTGAACAACACGGCCATGAGCTTCGCGACCATCATCTCCACCGCGCTGAACCAGCCCATGTCCATGATTGTGGACATTGAGGGCGGGGAGCAGGGGGATTCCGAGTACTTTGAAAGCGCCTATACCCTGGAGGAGCTGGGCGGCGAGACGGCAAGGGTAAGCGAGGAGATTGAGGCGGAGGGAATGGTCCTCCTGAAAAATGAGGACGGCTGCCTTCCGCTGGGCCCGGACCAGAGACTGAGCCTGTTCTCCGAATCCACGGTGGATATGCTCTACAGCGGCACCGGCTCCGGCCAGGTCAGTACGGCGGACGTGCCCACCCTGCGCCAGGCTTTCGAGTCGGTGGGGTATGCCGTCAACGATACGCTCTGGAGCTTCTATGAGGAAAACCACGGGCAGTACATGCGCGAGCGGATGTCCTGGAACCCCTTTGATAACGCCCAGGGCGTCTACCGGGTGAACGAGTGTCCCGCCAGGGAGTATACCGACGCGGTCAGGGCCTCCTTCGCGGACTACGGCGACGCGGCGGTCTTCGTCTTCGCCCGGTCCGGCGGCGAGCAAAACGACCTGAACCTGACCTCCGACGAGAGCGGCGGCTCCTTTCTCTCCCTGACCGACGACGAGGCGGGCGTGCTGCAGATGCTCCAGGACGACCCCGCGTTCGACAAGATTATCGTGCTGGTCAACACGGGCAATATGCCGGAGCTGGGCTGGCTGGAGGATTACTCCAAAATCCAGGCCTGCCTCTGGATCGGCTATGTGGGACAGGGCGGCCTGAACGCCATGGCCAAGGCGTTTACCGGCGAGGTCAACCCCTCCGGCAAGCTGCCGGATACCATCGCCTACCATCCCGACGCCGCGCCCGCGGCCCTGAACACGGACGACAACACCTATACCAACACGGCGGAAATTGAGGCGCGCTACGGCGCGTTCAGCGTGCCCTCCGCCTACCACTACCAGAACAAGTACGTGGCCTATCAGGAGGGCATCTACATCGGCTACCGCTACTATGAGACCCGCTATGAGGACCGGGTGCTCGGCCAGGGGAACGCCGGCGGCTACGACTACGCCGCCACGGTTCAGTTCCCCTTTGGATACGGCCTGTCGTACACGCGGTTTGCGTACAGCGGGTTCCGCGCCGAGCGGGAGGACGGCGCCTATACCGTCACGGTGACCGTGACCAACACCGGCGACGTGGCCGGCAAGGAGGTCGTCCAGGTATACGCCCAGAAGCCCTATACTGACTACGACCGGCGGTACGGTATCGAAAAGGCATCGGTGGAGCTGGTGGGCTTTGAGAAAACGGCCCTTCTGGAACCCGGCGGGAGCGAGACGGTGACCGTGACCGTCGGCGAGGAGCGGTTTAAATCCTACGATGCGAACAACGCAAAGACCTTCATCATCGATGAGGGCGTCTACTACCTGACCGTGGGCACGGACGCCCACCGGGCGGTCAACAATATCCTGGCCGCCAAGGGCAAAACGGCGGCGGACGGTATGACGGGGGAGGGAGACCCGGCCCTGACGGCGGAATTCCGCCTGGACTTCGACGCGGAGACCTACGCCGTGTCCGACGCCACCGGCTATGCGATCACCAACCAGTTCGACTTTGCGGATCTCAGGCACTACTGGGAGGATGTCGTCTACCTCTCACGCAGCGACTGGGAGGGGACCTTCCCCACCCACCTGCAGCTGACCGCTCCCCCGCAGCTAATCGACGATCTGGACACCGAGGCGACCTATCTGCGGGAAAACCCGGGAGACGAGGCCCCGGTGATGGGCCGGAATACCGGCATACAGCTTATTACCCTCCGGGGCGCGGAATTTGAGGACTCCCAGTGGGAGACCTTCCTGGACCAGATGACGGCCCAGGAGATGTTCGAGCTGGTCCAGCTGGGCGGCTGGCGCACCATGGAGACGCCCAGTGTGGGCAATCCCGGCGCCACGGACCAGGACGGCCCCCAGGGCATCTCCGCCAGCATCGGCGGCATCGCGGAGAGCGAGGGCATCCGCTGTATGGCGTACCCCTCCACCATCGTACTGGCCGCCGCGTTCAACAAGGACCTGGCCCGCCGGATGGGGGTGATGATCGGCGAGGAAGCCCTTTACGCCGACGTCAGCGGCTGGTACGCCCCCGCCATCAATATGCACCGGAATGCCTTCGCGGGCCGGAATTTCGAGTACTACTCCGAGGACCCCCTCCTGTCCGGCGTGCTGGCGGCCCAGCAGGTGCTGGGGGCCCAGTCCAAGGGCATGTACTGCTACATCAAGCATTTCGCTCTGAACGACCAGGAGACCAACCGCCACTCCTACTCCTCCTTTGCCAATGAGCAGTCCATCCGCGAGCTCTACCTCGCCCCCTTTGAGATGGCGGTGGAGGAGGGCGGCGCCCGGGCGGTGATGAGTTCCTACCAGCGCATCGGCGCGTACTGGGCCGGGGCGTGCGCCCCTCTGCTGACCACCGTGCTTCGGGACGAGTGGGGATTCAGCGGCACGGTCGTTACCGACTCGGCCAACATCGGCTACGCCAATATGCATATTCTCAGCGGCATCGGCGCGGGCAACGACATGTGGCTGAACACCAACGCGGATAACTATGTGGTCAAGGACCTGACCGCCCGGCCCACGCTTCTGAACGCGCTGCGCCGGGCCTCCCACAGAATCCTCTTCAATGTGGTCAACAGCTCGGCGATGAACGGAGTCTCCCAGACGGCGGAGGTCGTACCCGTCACGCCCATGTGGATGACCTGGCTGTACATCGCGGACGCTGTGGTCGTACTGGCCTGTGCTGCCGGAGGGGCT
This sequence comes from Lawsonibacter faecis, assembly GCF_014287675.1. GTDB lineage: Bacteria > Bacillota > Clostridia > Oscillospirales > Oscillospiraceae > Pseudoflavonifractor > Pseudoflavonifractor faecis. The sequence goes on from NZ_JACOPQ010000011.1 coordinate 89,996, forward strand.
CTGGTGATTGTCCGCACCGTACGAAATAAAAAGGAGGATAACTGATATGGCCGGAACACCAAAAACCTCTATCCCTGACGGGGTGACCTGCGGCCTGCCCATGCTTGCCGCTGTCGCCGCTGTCGTTCTGGGCCTCCTGAACGCCACCGTGCCCGCCGTCATCCTGGCCGCGGCCGGCCTTGCCGTCGGCGTCGTGGCGCTGGCGGCGGGGGAACGGCTGAGCCTGGGGAAAAGAGCCGCCCGGCTGGGCTTTGTGGCCGCGCTGTCTGCGTGTGTATTCGTGGTCGCCTACGCCGTACTCAGCTATGTGGCCTTTCTCGCGGTACAGAGCTTCTGAAAACGCGGCGGCCCACCCAGCAGGAAACGGGCTTTCCACAGCGTCGAAAGCCGCCCGGCGCATGAATAGACGGTAAAAAAGAGGGAGCCCTGTAAGCATCGCTTACAGGGCTCCCTCACAGCTTGTTAAAAAGCTGCATGACGGATGGGGCTCGATTTATTGGGGAAAAAGCCGCCCCATCCGTCATGAGAAGTATCGTTTTCCAGGCGCATATGTCCCCGGAAATGACGGTTATTCATTTGATTCCGCCGCCTGCGGACGGCAAAACTCTGCAAGGCTTTCTCTGCGGCGGGCTTTTCGGCAGGCGATCCTCCTTCGGCTCACGGCGCCGGGGCGTAGGGGTCCACCACGACGACTTCCACACCGGTGTTTCGAATGCGCTGCAGCTCCTCGGGGTCCGCGCTGGTGTCGGTGACCAGGCAGGAGATATCCGTCACCGGGCATGTATAAAAGCTGGTGGAATTGCCGATTTTGCTTCCGTCCGCCACCACAATCTTCGGTCCCTTGCAGCGGGCGATCATGGTTTTGTTAATCACAATTTTTTGCGGAGAGGACGTCGTGAGACCGCCTGCGGCGCTGATCCCGATGACGCCCAGAAAACACTTGGACGAGACCACCTGATTCAGGGGATTGACTGCAAACTCTCCCACGAGAGAATCAAAGCGGTCTGAGAATTCCCCACCGGTCAGCATAATATGCAGATTGGGGTTCTGCTCCATGATCAGGGCGCGCAGGTTTGTGGTGACCACAAACACATCCCGCTTTTTGATGTTCTGCATGACGTATACGGCGGTCCGGCCTGAATTGACAAAAATGGTATCGCCGTCTTCCACCATGCGGGCGGCGGCGGCCCCGACCGCCTGCATCTGGAGCAAATGCTCGTCGCCCCGGTAGGTGAGGTGGATGGCGGGGTCGATAATCCTCGCCTCGCCGTGCATTCGCTTAACCCTGCCCTCGGATTCCAACTGCTCCAGATCGCGCCGGACCGTGAGCTGGGATACCGCCAGGGTATCGGCCAGGTCGTTGACCCGGATGCTGGTGTCACGTTTCAGAAGCTCCAAAATGTGCTCCCGGCGCTGTGTTACAGCGGCCTTGCTGTTCCTCATGCGAATCCCATTCCTTACTGTAGTCGGACAACTCAATGATATGGCTGAATGAATTTGGCGGCCCTTCTGCTTTTTCTTCAGTTTAACATAGAATACTTTTCCATTCAACCGATTCCGGGGGTGATTTCTGCACGGCCGACCTCACCGGGACCAGATCTTACGGGAAATGTTCTGTTCCAGGAATTCCGCCACCCCGTCGCCGTCGTTGGTGCCGGTGCACAGGTCGGCGGCGGACTTGACGCGCTGCGTCCCGTTCTCCATTGCCACGGACAGCCCGGCCACCGCGAACATGGGCAGGTCGTTATCAAAGTCGCCCATCACGCAGACCTGCTCCAGAGGGATATCCAGGAGCCGGGCCAGCCTTGTGACGCCTGCGCCCTTGTCGTTGCCCGCGGTCACCACATCCAGGTAGCCGGGCTCCGGCGCGAAGGCGATGAGGCCCGGGCGGGAGGCCGCCAGACCGGCCACCCGGGCGCAGTCGCCCGGCGTGCGCTCGCAGATGGGGATTTTATGGATGCTCTCACCGCGGATACAGCGAAATTCCGCGTCGAAAAGCTCCAGCGGCATGGGCGGGTAACGGTTTTCTCCCGCCACCTCGTTATAGAGCGTAAACCCCTCCGCGCGCATGCTGCCTTCGCAGAACCACCAGTGGTTCAGCCCCAGCGCCCCGTGATCAATTCCGTTTTCCCGGCAGAACCGGAGAATCTCCAGGGCGTCGGCCTCCGGGACGGGATTTTCATAGAGCACACGCCGGGTCCCGGGCTCCACAATGGCGGCGCCGTTGCAGGAGACGGCCGGAGCGCGGATATCCAGCGCATGCGTATAGTATTCCATCATGGAGAAGACCCGCGCCGAGCACAGCGTCACCTCGACGCCGCATTCCCGCGCCGCGTGAACCGCACGGACGGTCCGCCGGGAAATACGCTTGTCCGTACGGAGAATGGTGCGGTCCATGTCGCAGACCACCAGGCGGATGCGGGAGAGCTTCTCTTCCGGCGTCATAGCGTCACCTCCTCAAGGCGCGTCTTCAGGCGGGCGCGGACCTCTCTTCCGTCCCTGCAGGCCAGCAGGCCGGGCAGGGAAGATTCCAATGCCCGCGCATCGGACGCCCGCAGGGCGGCCTTGACGGCACCGATTCGGCCTGCTGCCATGCTCAGCTCTCCGACGCCCATGGCGGCCCAGAGGGGGGCCAGAGCCTCGTCTGCCGCCGCCTCACCGCAGATGCCCACGGGAACGCCCGCCGCCCGACCGGCCCGGGCCACGGCGGCGACGGCCCGCAGCACCGCCGGATGCGCCGCGTCGTAGAGAGCGGCCACATGCTGGTTCATCCGGTCCGCCGCCATGATATACTGCGTCAAATCATTGGTGCCGATGCTGAAGAAGTCCGCCTCAGCCGCCAGCCGGTCGCACAGGAGCACTGAGGCCGGAGTCTCGACCATGACGCCCACGGCCACCCGGTCCGGGACTGCAACGCCCTCCGCCCGCAGCCCGGCGGCCGCGGACTCCACCGCCCTGCGGCCGCACGCCAGCTCCGGACAGCTTGTGACCATGGGGAACATGATCTTCAGCGGGCCGAAGAGGGAGGCGCGCAGGATGGCGCGCAGCTGCGTCCGAAACAGCTCGGGCCGCTCCAGGCAGACGCGGATACCGCGCAGGCCCAGGAAGGGATTCGCCTCCGCGGGAAGGCCCATGTAGGACGCCTGCTTATCGCCCCCCACGTCCAGCGTGCGGATGATAACCTCCTTGCCGCCCGCCCGCGTCACGGCCTCCCGGTAGACGGCGAACTGCTCATCCTCCGTGGGGGCGCAGCTCCGGCCCAGAAACAGAAATTCCGTGCGGAAGAGGCCGATGCCGTCGCAGGCGTCCATCTCCAGGGCGCGGAGGCTCTCGCAGTCGCCCGTGTTGGCGCGCACCGCCACGGGGCGGCCGTCCCTGGTCGCAGCCGGTCTGCGGGCGGACGCCTCCATCCGCGCCCTGTGCGCGGCGTCCGCCCGGAGCGCCCCGGTGAAACGCGTCAGGGTTTCCGCGTCCGGCGAGAGGACCGCCCGGCCGGCGTCTCCGTCCACAAGGACGAGCGCGCCGGGCGTGCAGCGCTCCAGCAGACCGTCCACACCCACAACCGCCGGGATGCCAAGGGTTCTGGCCAGGATGACGGTGTGGGAGCTGGTCGTCCCCTGCTGGATGACGATTCCCTTCAGCCGGCTCTTATCGATGGAGATGGTATCGGCGGGGGAGAGGTCGTCGGCGGCCAGGACGATATCCTGCCCGGCGGGGGCCTCGGACACGCTGTTCTCCCCGGCCAGCGCGCGCAGCAGCGCGCCGCCCACCATGCGGAAGTCGGCGGCCCGACCGGCCAGGTAGCCGTCGCCGCTGTCCGCCATGCACCGGGCCAGGCTCCGGCAGGCGTCAAAGGCCACCCACTCGGCCCGCAGGCGCTCCCGGCGGAGCCGCTCCAGCATCTCCTCCAAAAAGTAGGGGTCCTCCAGAATAGCCTGATAGGCCTGGAAAATCTCCGCAGCGCCTGCGCCACCCTGCCGGAATGCGTTCTGTTCCATCTCCTTGAACTCCGCCAGGCATCTGTCCGCCGCGTCTTTCAGCCGCCCGCACTCGGCGCAGGGGTCCTGCGCCGCCTCGGGCGCGGGGTCCGGGCGGCCCGCCCCCTTGAGCAGGAGTACGCCCATGCCCTTCCCTCTGGAACCTGTCCGTCCCATCAATTCTTCCACGGCCCTCGCCTCCCTCCGATCTGGTTACTCGCCCAGCTCCTGCAGAAATGCCTGAACGGCCTGCGCCGCCTCGGCCTCGTCCGGGCCGGAGGCCGAGACCGTCAACTGGGTCCCCTTTTTGAGCCCGCCGGAGAGAATGCTGACCACGCTCTTCCCCTGGAGGGCGCGGCTGCCGCTGTTCAGGACAATCTCGCACTGATAGCGCTGGCAGAGCTTGGCCAGCAGGGCGGCCGGGCGGGCGTGCAGCCCGGTGGAATTTACAATGGTATGGGTGAATGTGACCATTTCAGTCAGTCTCCTTTTCGTCCCTGTCTCCCCGCAGGTGAATATAACCCCGCGCGAGCTGCTTCTCTCTCCGGGCAGGAAGCGTGTTCTCCTCCGCCAGAGTCAGCGCCCGCTGGGGACAGACCCGCACGCAGGCGGGCTCCAGTCCCGCCTTCAGCCGCTGGCTGCACCCGCCGCACTTGCTCATCAGTCCCTCGGAGTCGAACCGGGGGACGCCGAACGGACAGTTCATCGCGCAGCTGTGGCAGCCGATGCAGAGGCTGCGCTCCACCAGCACACGGTCGGTCTCCCCGTCCCGGTAGATGGCGCCGGTGGGACAGCCCGCCATGCAGGGGCTGTCCTCGCAGTGGCGGCAGGCCACGGAGCGGTAAAGGAGGGGGAGGCCGGGCTCCTCCAGCTGGTAGACGCGCCGGAAGGGCGGCTGGCCTGCGGCGCAGTCGATGTCGTTCTGGTCCATGCAGGCCACCACGCAGGCCCCGCAGCCGCCGCACAGGCCCGGTTCGAAGGCGATGAATCTGCTCATGGATTGGTCCCTCCGATCTTATCCACACGGCAGAGCGACGAGCGGTAGCCCGGAAAGCCGGATATGGGGTCCAGATAGTCCGCGCTCAGCAGAGTGTTGACATCCGCCGCCGGGAAGCCGTGGTACATATGTACCACGCCGCTCTGCGTCATGCGGGTGATATTGGCGCCCACCTCAATGGACCCGCAGGGTGTACTGATGCGGATGGGGTCGCCCTGGGCGATGCCCAGCCGCGCCGCGTCCTCCGGCGACAGGTCCGCCGAGGGGAAGCCGGGCCGGAGGCTGCTGGTCCAGGGCATCCGGTAGGTCCTGGAGTGGACAAACATCGGCAGGCGGGAGCCGCTGCTCAGGACCAGGGGATACTTCTCCGCCAGCTCCGGCGTGCGCTCCCGGCTGTGCCTGGGCGGCGTATAGACCGGCAGGGCCTCGCAGCCGGGGGACTCCCCCAGCTCCTCCAGCAGGCTGGACTTGAACTCAAACTTGCCCGTGGGCGTGTGGAAGCCCTCGGTCAGGTACTTCCGCTCCACCTTGGGCGTGGGATTGGGCACCGGCATGCCGCCGGGGTGCCGCTTCAGCTCCTCCACGGTAATCCCGCTGGGGGCGAGGATATAGTCGATACCGGCCTCATAGCCCGCCCGAAACAGGGGGTCGTCCAGCTCCAGCCGCCGGGCCAGCTCATAGATGATGTCCACGTCGGAGCGGGAGTCGTGAAGGGGCGCTATGGCGGGCTGGGTGAGGATGATATAGCCGCTGCCGTAGCAGCGCAGCTCGCTGCGCTCCACGGAGGTGCAGGCGGGCAGCACCAGATCGGCATATTTACAGGTATCGGTCAGGAACAGCTCGGTGTTGACGAAGAAGTCCAGGTGGGAAAGACTCTCCAAAAACGCCTCCGGCGCGGGCCACATACGGTGGTTGAGCCCGAAGCCGACCAGGGTCTTGACCGGGTAGGGCTTCCCCGTGCGCAGCTGGGCTGGCAGCGCCATGGCCTGCCCCTCCTCGTCGATAACCCGGGGCCAGACCGGGAAGGCGCCGCTTCCAATCCGCGGGGCCATCTCCGACCAGGGGCGGCACTGTGTAAACTCCGTCTCCCGGGTCGGGATGCGCCCGGCGGAGTTGATGAAGCTCACCGGCTCCATTCGGTTCCCGCCGGCCACGTCCAGGTTCCCAGTGAGGCCGATCAGCTGGAACACCGCGCGGTAGTTCTGCACCCCGTTGGTGTGGTGGACAATGGAGGCGGAGCTGTACAGAAGAGCGGCCCGGCGGGCGGACGCATACATCCGGGCCGCCCGGCGGATGAGGTCGGCGCTCACGCCGGTCATCTGTTCGCCCACCTCCGGCGGGAAGGAGCGCACATAATCCCGGTACTCTGCAAAGCCGTAGGACCACCGGTCCACAAAATCGTGGTCGTAGAGCTCCTCCTCAATTATGACCTGCGCCATGGAGAGGGCCAGCGCGCCGTCCGTTCCCGGCCTGGGACGCAGGTGGAGGTGCGCCCGGGCGGTCGTGGGGGTCTCCCGCGGGTCCACCACAATCATCCGCGCACCCCGGTCCAGCCGGGCCTGGATGTCCCGCGCCTTGTGGACGTTGGCGTGGAAGGGATTGATGCTCCACAACAGCAGCAAGTCCGCATTGGAGACGTCCGCCTCGGCCTGGTGGCCGTACACCAGCCGCTGGGCCATCAGCATGGCGGAGTGGCAGGAGCTGGCCTCGGTGAGGTAGTTGGGGGAGCCGTAGCTGTGGCACAGCCGCTTGAGATAGGGGCGGTAATACTTCGCGTAGCCGGAGTAAAAAACCGCGCTCTCCGGGCCGTAGCTGTGCTTGGTCTCGTTGAGATGCCGGACCGTCAGGTCCAGCGCCTCGTCCCAGGAGACGGGGCGGAATTTTCCGGACCCCCTGGGGCCGCTGCGCAGCAGAGGCGTTTTGACGCGCTCGCTGTGATAGACGTACTGCCTGGTTGCGGCCCCTTTGGAACACAGCGTCCCCCTGTTCCGGGGGTGCTCCGCGCTGCCCTCGGTCTTGCAGATCACGCCGCTACGGTCCACGGACAGGTCCAGCCCGCACAATCCGCTGGGGTCGCAGATGGCACAGATGGATTTTCGTATCTCGATCCCGGTCTCGACGCCGGGAATCTTACCTTTTTCAAGCTCGGTCACGTCCACGGCTGTACCAACTCCTTCTCCAAGTCCCGCAGCAGTAAATTTTGCTCGTCCGGTATCTCAGGGGGCTGTCCGCCGGCGCGCAGCGCCTGCCGGAAGAGCGCCTGGCGGGCGGGTCCCGCCACGGCGCCCCCGTTCAGCAGATTCACGCCGGTCAGCCTGCCCTTTGTCCAGAATAACTGCGCGAAGCTGTCCCCGCGGCTCATGCAGCGCACCTGATCATAGCTTCGCACGGAGCCCGCCCCCAGAAATTCCATGTCCATAAAATGGGTGATGTTGTGCAGCACGTTGCCGGGGTAGGGGGTCTTGACACCCGCCAGATTACGTCCCGCCGTCCGGCCCTGCCGCCGGGCGTTGGCCAGCAGGCCGATAACCATGCTTTCCCCGCTGAGCAGCTCCCGGCCCTGGGCCGCGTCCCCCGCGGCGTAGAGCCCCGGCGCGCTGGTGCGCATATACTCGTCCACCAGAAGCCCCCTGTCGGTCTCCACCTGGCCCGGACGCAGGAAATCCAGATTTGAGCGCACGCCGATGCACACCACGGTCAGGTCGCTCTCCAGCCGCTCTCCGCTGGAGAGCACGAGCGTTCCGTCCGGCTCCAGCCGGTCCGCCGTCACGCCCAGGCACAGCCGGACGCTCCTGGACTCCAGCCGCCGCTCCATCTCGCGGGCGCATTCCGGGGATGCGGCCCCGGGCAGGATGTGGGGCGCAAGGTCCGCCAGCGTCACCCGGCAGCCCCTGGCGTGGAGCAGCTCCATCACCTTGACCCCCACCATGGAAGCGCCGATGACGGCGGCGCTCCGTGGCGGCTGCTCCTCCAGGCGCCTGCGCAGGCGCAGCGCATCGTCCATGGTGCGCATGAAAAAGACCGTCTGCCGGGTCATTCCGGGGGTCCGGGGCAGGATGGGGGAGGCGCCCGTGGCGACGAGGCACTGCCCGTAGGACACTGTCCTGCCTGTCTGGTCCCGGATGACTCGTCCCTCAGCGTCCAGGTCGGCCGCGCGGAAGCCCTCCCAGATCTCCGCGTCCAGCTTCGTGCGCAGGTCCTCATTGCGCCCAAAGAGAAACATCTGCTCACGGGAGATTTTGCCCCCGGCAAAATAGGTGGTAAGCATCGGGTTATAGGCGGGCCAGCGCGTATCGCTCAAAACGAGGATGGGCCGCTTGTCTCCGCAGGCGCGGAGCGCCCGGATGCAGGCGAGGCCTGCGCAGCCGTTTCCGATGACGGCCAGTTCCCGGTATTCCATTCCCCTACCCCCTAATGACGGACGACGGGATGGCGGGGCGCCTCGCCGCAAAGGACCCGGAGGACCTCCTCCGCCACCATGATGCCGCAGCGTTCAACCGCCTGACGGGTGTATGCCCCGCAGTGGGGGGTGAGCACCACCCGGTCCAGACCCAGCAGCGGGTCCCCGGGTAAGGGCGGCTCGCGCAGGAGGGTGTCCGCGGCGTAGCCGCCCAGCACGCCGGAGAGAATGGCCCCGCGGACGGCGTGTTCATCAACGAGCTCTCCCCGTGCCGTGTTGATGAGCAGCGCCCCGGGCCTCATCCGCGCCAGAGCGGCGCGGCCGATGATCCCCCGCGTCTCCGGTGTGGCGGGGACGTGGAGCGTGAGGATATCCGAGCCCTGGAGCAGCTCCTCCAGCGGAACGTAGGGGAAGCCCACCTGCGCCGCGAAGGTGTGGTTGGGCAGAATGTCGCACGCCAGAACGTTCATCCCCAGCGCTCTGGCACGCCGGGCGACCTCGCTCCCGATGGTCCCTACGCCCAGAATGCCCAGGGTGCGTCCGTACAGCTCCGTACCCATGGGGCGCTCCCAGCCGCCGGACTGGATACACTGGTTCTGGCAGGCGATGCTGCGCGAGAGCGTGAGCATGAGGCCCAGCGCCAGCTCGGCCACCGAGACGGCGCTGGCGCCGGGGGCGACGGTGACGGCGACGCCGTGTTCCGCCGCGGCATCCAGGTCCACATTGTTGTAGCCCACGCCGTTGCGGGCGATGATTTTCAATGTAGGCGCCCCGGCCTCGACCACCCGGCGCGTCACGCGGTCCACGCCCACAATCAGCGCGTCGACCCCCGCGACAAGGCCGGCCATGACCTCCTCGGGCATATCGCCCACTCCGATTTGCACCTTGATGCTGTGTCCGGCCTGCTGCAGCATGGATACGGCGGTTGCGCAGCTGGCCACCGAACGGGTGGTGATGAGTATGTTCGCCATTGCTCGTTATCCCTCCTCCGGCCGCCGGGCCGTCAGTTGATCACCCAGCGGGAATCGGCCTTATCCACTATGACCCGGCGCAGCTCGTTCAGAAGCAGATAGGGGGTCTTTTTCAGCGTGTCGGTGGTGGCGCCGGCCAGGTGGGGCGTCAGCGTTACGTTGTCCAGGCCCAGCAGGGGATGACCCTCGGGCAGCGGCTCCGTCCAGAAGACGTCGATGGCCGCGCCGCCTATTTTCTTCTGCAGGAGCGCGTCCACCAGAGCGGACTCCGAGATGAGGCCCGCCCGGGCGGTATTGATGAGGTAACAGGTGGGTTTCATCAGGGCGAACGCCCGCTCATCCAGCAGTCCGCGGGTCTCCTCCGTGAGGCGGGCGTGAAGGCTGATGAAATCGGACTCCCTGCACAGCTCATCCAGGGAGACCGCCCGGCCCCCCGCCGCCACAATCTCGGCGGGGGAGACGAAGGGATCGCAGACCAGCAAATCCACCTGAAAACCGGAGAGTTTCCTGGCGAGGAGCCGGCCGATCACGCCGAAGCCGACCAGACCCACGGTTTTGCCGGCTGCGTCGCCCATGAAGGGCGAATTGACATATTTTTTTCTCCACTCACCGCGCATAAGCGCCGCGTGGCCCCGGGCCACGTTGCGCAGCTCGGACAGCAGCAGCGCCATCGTGAAATCGGCCACGGCCTCGGCGTTGCGGCCCACAGTCTTCAGCACCTTGATGCCCCGCTCCGTGGCGGCGGCCACGTCGGCGTTCTCCGTTCCGGCCCGGCACACGCCCACATACCTGGCGGTGGTGGCCTCCAGAACCCGGCGCTGGATGGGGGTGTGGTGCGTGATGATGACGTCCGCGTCCCGGGCGGCGGCGGCGATTTCCTCAGGCGGCCTGCCCGCCTGAGGGCCGAGCTTCTCCACCTGGCTGCGCAGGTACCAGAACTCCTCCTCACTTTCGGGAACCCAGTCCACCCGGGCCACCTGTGACTCCGATCCAAACACCTCATAGACCGCCTTTTCAAGCGCTTTAGAGGAGATCATGGGGTCTCCCACGACACAAAATTTCATTGCTTTGTCTCCTTCCTCTCCGGCTCGTGTTCCGGTGGCTGCGGGTCACGCCCCGACAATTTGGATATGCGGCAACTCCCTCAGCTCCTGCTCCAGCTCGTTCAGGCAGGGGGAGATGGACACGCGCATGCCCTGGTGGCTCATGGCGGCGGCGATGGCCGCCTCGATCCGCTCCAGCGGGGCGGCATGGGTCAGGACGGGCGCGACGCGGATGCGGCCGGAGGCGATCAGCGACAGGGCCAGGGCGTTGTGCCGCGGCGCGGAGGAGAAGGCGCCTATCACGGAAATCTGGCGGTAGTGGGCCTGGTTGAGGTCCAGCGACACCATGGAGTCGTCCTTCGGTAGGCCGGCAAACATGCACACCCTGCCCATCCTGCCGGCCATCTCCATTCCCATCACGGCTGCCTGGGCGCTCCCGGCCGCGACGATGACCACGTCCGCGCCCCGCCCGTCCGTCAGGTCCCTGACTGCCTGGACGCAGTCGCACGCATCGGAGGAGAGGTAGGCGTCAAAGCCGTAGCTCCGGGCCAGGTCCAGCCGGGCGGCGCTGCGGTTGATGAGGAATACCTTCTCCGCGCCCCGGCTGCGGGCCGCCTCCGCATGGAGGCAGCCCAGCGGGCCTGCGCCGATGACCGCCACAGTCTGACCCAGCCTGATATCCAGAAGCTCCTGGGCGTTCAGCACGCAGGCCAGCGGCTCGGCCAGGGAGGCCTCCAGCCAGGACAGGCCGTCGGGGAGGAGATTCAGATTTCCGCCGCGTACGGCTGCCTCGGGGATGAGGACGTACTCGGCGAAGCCGCCGTTGTAGTGCTGGGAGATGGTCTGGCGGCGTCGGCACATATTCTGCCAGCCGGACAGGCAGCAGCTGCAGCGGCCGCAGCCCACGCCCGGCGTGACCGCCACCCGCTGGCCCGCCTGATAGCCGGTCACGTCCGGGGCCGTCTCAATAATTTCGCCCACGGTCTCGTGGCCCAGCACGGTGGGTCTGGTGATGGCGGTATGCCCGTGGCGGAATGTGCGCATATCGCTGCCGCACAGGGCGCAGGCCTTGACGCGGACCAGGACGGTGCCCGGCGTTACCCGGGGCGTCGGAAGCTCCTCGACCGCCATCCGGCCGACGCCGCGGTAAACTGCTGCTCTCATGGCGCGTCCCTCACTGCCGGAAGGTCAGCACCCGGGCGGGATTGCTGACCAGCATGTCGTTAATGGCGTCGTCCGGTACGCCCACCTCCCGCAGCAGGGGGACAAAGCGCTCCAGCAGATAGGACACCCCCAGGACGGTGCGGTCCTTCTCCTCCATATAGCCGCGCTGGTAGCTGGCGCGGCCCGCGTCCATTGACAGCAGGATTTGCTTTTGAAAGCCCTGGTCCACCAGCCACTTCAGGTTTTCCGCATAGAGGGCGTCGGGGAAGTACTTGGCCCGGTCGGGGCCGTCGTAGCAGATGTTTACACCGGTCTCCATTATTTTTTTGTGATAGTACTTATCCGGATTCTTATGGACGTGGCAGAGCATGACGTGGGAGAGGTCGGCCCCGTACTCCCGGAGCAGGTTGGCCGTCTCGTAGGCCATGGTGCCAAGCTGTGTATGGACGGAGATCGGGCAGCCGGTGCGCTGCTGGGTCAGGGCGGCCGCCCGGAGCGTCTTGTACTCGAATGCCTGGATGGCCCCGTAGCTGGTGCCCGCCTTGATGATGCCCGCCCTGGCCTCCACCCGCTGCACCACGGGTCCGTTGTAGCTGTGGATATCCAAACCCTCCTCCACCTCGGCGGCCAGCAGGTCCACGCAGGTGTCGATCTCCCTGACGGTGGTCATCCAGTGGACCGGCACGTCGTAGAAATCGGCCTTGTGGAAACCGGTGGTCAGGATCAGGTTGGCCTTGCCTCGGTAGGCCTCCGCCACCTCCAGAATTTTGGGCACGTTGCGACCGCAGCCCAGGGAGTCCATCAGGACCATGGCCCTGCCTCCGGCGGCCAGCCAATAGCCGACCTCCTTCTTGGCGGCCTCCACGGAGTCCATCACAAAGTCGGGGTCCCGGGTCTCCTCTCCGCCAGAGCGGATCAGATGCTCATGGGAGTCGCAGACGCCCAGCTCCTCCGGCGCGATGTCGCCGGTCAGCGTGCGAATAAACATAAAACTCCTCCTTATTCCTGGTGCAGGATCCGGGCGCGGATCTCTGCCTCGATGGCCTTCTCGTCCATTAAATTTTTCAGACCGATGATGACGGTCCCGGCCTCGGCGGCCTTGTCAAAGCGGTCGGCGAAGTTGGCGGAGCAGAAGATGACGTCGTATTTCTGCCCGGTGGCCTTCGCATCCCCGATGCTGCAGTGGGTGATGGAGACCGGGACGCCCAGCTTGTCAAAGACGCGCTGGATTTTAATCTTGATCATTTGGCTTGTGCCGATTCCGCTGGCACAGGCGCAGATGACTTTCAGCATGACAAAGACTCCTTTCTGTAGGAGCCCCTCTGTCTCCGGAGGGGCTCCCGTGGGCTCAGCGCTCTTCCTCGCCGGTCATTTCGCAGTACTTACCGTAGTCCTCCGCAATGGTGAAATAGGTGCTCTTATGGCGGCGGTACTGGATCTGGGGAATGACCAGCAGCGCCGCGACGCAGACGGCAAGGCCGATATAGCCGGTGTACTTCATCAGCGCGCCGCCGGCGAGCCAGACGGTGCTGATGTCGAAATTGCCGTGCCAGCCGCCGTACTGGGCCAGGCCGAAAAAGCTGGCGCACACCGCGCCCAGAAGCACCTGGATGAGGCCGGAGCAGAACGCGGTGGCGACCACGGCCTTCATGCCGCCCTTGCGGTGGGCGAACAGGGCGAAGGTGGCGTTGTCGAAGAAGACCGGAATAAAGCCCGTGATGATGAGCACGGGGCTGCGGAAGATAATGAGCCCCGCGATGGCGATGAACTGGCCGATGGCGCCGAAGAGGAAGCCCAGGGTGACGGTATTGGCGCTGCCGAAGCCGAATGTGGCGGCGCAGTCGATGGCGGGCATGGAGCCGGGCAGCAGCTTCTCGGAAATGCCCTGGAAGGAGGTGGTCAATTCGGCGACGAACATCTGGACACCCAGCTTCAGAATGCTCAGGTAGACGGCGAAGTTCAGCGCCTTTTCAATGATGTAGAAGCCGAAGTTCTGGTTGCCCGCGAAGCTGGTGTCGATTTCATGCATCAGGTCCTTGCCCAGAATGGCGATGATAATGCCGAAGAACAGGAGCATCAGCGTGCCGGTGGCGACCACATTGTCGTCGAAGATGGAGAGGAACTTGGGCAGCTTGACCTCCTTGGCCTCCTTGCCGCTGGCCCGGCGCTTCTTGTCATGCCTGGCGAAGGCGCAGCCGATCTTGTCCGCCAGCCAGACGCCGATCATCTGCTGATGCCCCACTGCGAAGCCGGCGCCCTCGGTCAGCTTCTGGGTCGGTTCCACCGTGAGGTTGGAGGCGACCGCCCAGTAGGAGCCCAGCAGGATGCCCAGCAGAATAATCAGCGGCACATCCCGGATTACGGGGAAGCAGAACAGCATAATCCACAGGGCGGTGGCCGACTGCTGCACCATGATATGGCCGGTGATGAAGACCGTACGGACCTTGGTCCAGCGGCGGAAGGCCACCAGCAGAAGGTTGAAGATAAACGCCACCAGCAGCACCACCATGGTGTTGGAGGAGGCGCGGCCTACGCTCTCGATGGCGGACCAGGCGGCGTTTTGACCGAAGTAGGGGTCGATAACCACGGCGGACAGGTCAAAACGTGTGTTCAGACCCGACAGGATGGGCCGAAAATTGCTGGTCAGTCCAGCGGAGCCAACGTTCAGGATGAGATAGCCCACGGTGGCCTTGACAAAGCCGGCGAATGCCTCGTATACGGGGCGGCGAAGGAGCAGATATCCGATAAAAACAATGATGCCGACGAAAAATGCGGGTTTCGTCAGGATGTTGGTCTGGAAAAACGACCAGATGGTTAAAATAATATCCATTTACTCTCCATTCCCCTTTTTCATGTTTTCGGCTCAGATGCCAAAACGTTCCGTCAGTTCACATAGGTCTTCCGGGGTCTTCGCTTGACAAAGGGCGGCTATAACCTCCTCTCGTTCCACCAGCGCCATGATGGCCTGCAGATTCTCCAGATGCGCGTCCTCATCCACCGCCGCCACGGAAAAAAAGAGCCTGGCCCGCTCCGCCGGGTCGCCGCTGAATGCCACGCTTTTGCGGCAGATCATCAGACTCACGGCAGTCTGATGGACCAGTTCTTTTGCCGATGCATGAGGCAGGCAGACATCGGGGCAGATTACGATATAAGGCCCGTATGCCCGAACCGCCTCGACGATTTTGTCCCCATAGGCCTGGTCCACCGCTCCGCAGCGGACCAGCGGCTCCACGCCGGCGGCCAGTGCATCCTCCCAGCGTTCAAACCCCTCATGGAACACACAGCGCTCCTGTTTGATTAAATCCCGCAGCATCCTGCGCCCTCCCAACCTTGGTGTTTTTTAATGTATCCTGTCGAATTGCCTGAAATAATTGTACACAACATATGGATATTTGTAAATATAGATGAACATATATTCTTAATTTTTGTGAATGATTCGTTGAAGCGATAGTATATATTGAGATAATTTGACTTTGACAGCTGATTTAAGAGCGTTTTTGAAGTATATATGAATGTGTGTTCGTATACGAGGACGTTTCCTGGAGGGCTCAGGAGAACCGGTCATGGAAACGCAGAAGCGGAGACCACAAATGGATGCGGTCTCCGCTTCTGCGTTTGGATACGATGCAATTTCCGGCACAGGTATTGTCTCTGCGCCAGTTCAAAACAGGCCGGCCTCACAATTTTGTGTTGGGCTGGCCTGTTTTGAACTGGCGGTAGATTATCCTAATTAGAGTAAGTACTGGCGGCCTGCTGTATGCATAATCGCCCTGGTGAATAAAATTAAACCTTCCCCGAAATGACAGTATTAGTTTTCAAAACAAAGCAATTCATTGTTTCCCAAGCCACATATGCCATAGTGGCTTGGAGGAGGATAAGCGAAGCACCCCTATTTCGTTGAATCGGCACCGACATTAAAATCCTGACGGTATTTCATGGGGGCTTGACCGTATTCCTTCCGGAAAGCAGTGGAAAAATGGCCCGGGTTGGAAAAACCCAATTGTGTGGCGATGGCCGCGATGGAAAGGGAAGTGGTCTCCAGATAGCGCTTTGATTCCTCTAGTCTCAGGTATTCAAAGTACCTCTTGGGCGAGGTGCTCAGTTCCCGCATAAAAATATTGCGCAGGGTCCATTCCTCCACATTTAAATAGCGGCAGAGCTCTTTGACAGAAAATCTGCCGATGTTTTCTCGCATATAGAGCAGGGCGGAGTTGAGGAGGCGGTGGGTTTGGCCGCGGTCGGCCTGCTGAACCATGCGGCATGAGGTGTAGTAAAGGGCCTGGAACAGAGCGGCGGCGGTTTGAAGGCGTTCCTGCTTGAACTCCTCCAGGGCGTCGGTACAGAGCTTGGCGCCGGCCTTGCTCAGGGTGAGGGGGTAAACATGGTTGGGAATAAGACGCAGATGGGTGGTTTTGAACTCAATGAGCCAAAAATTCCACTTAGGGCCGGAGCAGCGGTAGTAGAGGTTGCGCTTTGCATTGACCACCACAAGGCTGTTGGAGCCAACCACGAGCGGCTCGTCGTCCACGACGAAGTGACCGACGCCCTCCATCGTATAGATGAAAAAGTATTTGTCGGGGATGATGATGCGATGGTTAATAATGTAATCCTTTTCGGTGAAGAGCTTATAGATGGACCAGACCGCCATTGGCTCGGTAAACTCCCACTTTTTTGTCACATGCATGTCTTGATACATAGCTGCTCCTTCTTGCGTTTTATATAAGTGTTATTTTTATTGTAATTTGTGCCGGCGAGAAAGTCAAGAAGTTGACAAAACGGCCCCTTCTTCCAAGCCGGGACACCATGTAAACTCAGGCAATTTCAACAAATGGCATTCTAATAAGCGATTTTATATAATTGTCATGTGTTTAATGCCGGTTTAACGGGGAAGTATGTCTATCCTGGTGATTTTGCGGTCAATATTCCTGCGGTCGGCAAAAAAAATGGACTGCATACACCGAATACGGGGTATCAACGGCGGAGGAGGCTCGACAGGTTTTTGAATTTGTTCGGTGAGCGATTTTGTGCAATCTTACAAATTTATCTGCGGAAAGTACAGAAACAGTGCCAATTCAAAAAGCAGCGCATGCTGAGACAGGACCTATAAAACTGACACATTTATTTGTTTTTTATAATTTAATTGTTTTTATAGATTTACACGCATTTGGATGGCCTATATACTAGCACTAGAAACGTCAAGGGACAGAGTGAAGCGACGCCCGGCTGATTCCGGAACCCGAATGCTCAGCAGTTCACAGAAGGAGGCTGTGCACTGCGCCCCGCAGACAGCTTCGCGCCGCACGGTGGGTAAAAACAAGAAAGGATGACAAGCATGAAAAGACAAGCGTGCTCCCGACTCGTCGCAATTTTCCTGTCCGCTATCATGTCAGCGGCCTGCCTGCCGCTGACTGTGTTGGCGGCGGAGCCTGCAGGAGATAGTTCGGAAAGGCTGTATTTTTCACGTGCTGACAACAGAAAGGGGTGGGTCATCGGCGATACTGCCGGCGAACTTCAGCTTAAGAGCACCACTGGAGAGGTGGTGACTGAGTTGGCCGCCGGTACGGAGTACCGGCTCTATGACCCCGGAGATCTAAGTGTTTCAGGCTCAGATACATACATGAACCCCTTTGACCTGGAAGGCGACACCGTGACAGGCGACACCCGCACCGATACGAGAGCCGGTACCGTTAAGTTGGCTGAGGGTGAAAACGGGGGATATTTCATTCAATATACCATGGATGGAACTGTTTTGAACCTGACCGATAGAACAAAAATCCGCGAAAGAGACGGCTATGCCACTGTGGTATTCGCCGCAGGTGGTGCTGTCGAGTTTCAAATCACCCCTGCCGGCGCGGGCAAAGATACCTTTCACATCTGGTATGCAGGCGAGGGATCGGAGCCTGATCCAAAACCCAAACCCGAACCAGAGCCTGCTCCTGAGCCGGAGCAAGGGAAGTTCCCCGCCCCCGCCGGCCAGCCTGAGGAGGGTTACACCACACCCGATACTATCCTCAGCGGAACCAGCAGCGAACCAATGAGCGATGAGGACGTTCAAAGTTATTTCCGCATTCCCGCCATGGTCACCTTGGAAAACGGCTGGATTGTGGCGGCCTCCGATCTGCGCTGGCCCAATACCAACGACTCTCCCAACAACCTGGACACCATCGTCTCCGTCTCCAAGGACGGCGGCGAGACCTGGGAGTGGGAGGCGGTCAATTACTTCGCCGACTTCGCCCCAATCCAGGACCCTACCTACTGGTCCAACGGCGCCAAGAGCAAGACGGACAGCGCCTCCTTTATCGACCCGGCCCTGACTGTGGACAGCAGCGGGAAGCTCTGGATGGCCGTCGACCTCCAGCCCCCAAATGTCAACCTCAAAGCCAACGCCCAGAAGGCCGGATCCGGCTTCGACGAGAACGGCTGGCTGATGGTAGGCAACATCACCGAGTCACAGTACGGCGGCATCGTCAAGGGCACCGACGGCCTTACCGCCGAGACAGGGAAGACCTTTGCGGATGCCCACTACCTCTACCGGGTGGATTTCAAGGACGCTACCGCCACGGCGGAAAAGACCGGCGAGAGCGTGGACCTCTTCCCCATCTTCCACAGGGACGGCAAGGAGATGGAGACCGGCTACTATGTGGATGCCTCCTTTGACATTTGGTATGACTACGGTGCGGAGAGCCCGGACATCCGGCCTGTCTTGTGCCGGCAGAAGGAGAGCGAACACTATGTCCAGTCCAACCTCTTTTATTTGGCCTCCGAGTGGAAGGCATACTCTACCTCATACCTGATGATCCGCAGCGCGGAGGTGGAGGGGGACAAGCTGGTCTGGAGCGACCCCGTGCTCATCAACGCCGGGATTAAGCTGGACAATGAGCGCTTCCTGGTGTTCTGCCCGGGCCGCGGTTTCACAGCCACACTCCCCAACGGCGGCGAGCGTATCCTGTTTCAGCTCTACGACAACTGGACCGGGGAGGGCAACGGCGGCCGCGCCAGCACCGTCTACTCGGACGACGGAGGCGTGACCTGGCAGCGGGGAGAGCGCACCGAGAACCTGGGCGAGGCAGACTCCGCCAGCGAGTCCCAGGTTGTCCGCCTGCCCAACGGCGACCTGCGGATGTACTCCCGCAACGTGAGCAACGGTTATATCGGCTACGCCGACAGCAGCGACAACGGCCTGACCTGGGGCACGTACAAGCTGGATAAAAGCCTGGCCTACTGCAACAACTGCATGGTATCCTTCATCAACCTGGAGGGCTGCCTGGTGGGGCCGGACAACACCGTGTATGAAAACCTGATCCTGGCGTCCTACCCCCGGAACAACTACCGCAGCGACGGCGTCATCCGTATCGGCGCCGTCGGCACCGACGAGGGCCAGAGCGTCACCTGGCTCAACAAGGACACCGTCCGCTTCAAGGGCCGGTACAACTACTCCTGCCTGACCCAGCTCCCCGGCACGGAGGGCTTTGCCGTGCTGTATGAGCAGGACACCCAACTCAGCCCCACCAAGGGCGTCATGGCCATGAACTTTGTCAAGCTGACCCCGGCGGATCTGCTGGGCAGCGGCTGGGTGCTGACGGCGGAGAAGCCCACTGTCCCCGTCACCCTCACTGTGGACACCGCAATGATCGACCTGGACTATAACGGCAGCAAGACCGTCACCCCCAAATACTCCCCTGCGGACGCCCGGGTGGCGTGGGCCTCCTCCGACGAGAGTGTGGCCACTGTGGCCGACGGCGTGATCACCGCCGCCGGAGCGGGCACCGCAACCATTACCCTCTCCGTGACCTACGGCCCGCTCACCCGCACCGCCGCCATTGAGGTGTTGGTGCAGCCCGAGGGCGGACTGACCCTGCCCGAGGAATTCAAGAGCGCCCTGACCTCCACCACCATTCCGGGCACCACCCGCTATGTGCTGGATGAGGACGGCGTGGAGGAGAGCAAGCCCTATATCGTCTATGCCCTGTCTGGGGAACGGGTGATGCACAACAACACCAATAAAAACGCCACGGACCACTGCAGACCGACCATGGATGGGGAGCAGATGATCGCCAACCACGCCGCCGACAGCTGGTCGCCCACCGACGACCTGTGGCGCCTGGAGGAGCAGGAGGACGGCGCGTTTGTCTTCAAGAGCATTACCAACGGCAAGTATCTCACCGCTGCGGCCAGCGGCTCCCAATTGGCCCTGGGCGACGCTGCCGTGCCCTTCACCGTCACACATCAGGGGAACGGCGTCTACCATGTCGGGAACGGCGGCAAGTATCTGGCGTTCTCCAGCGGCTGGAGGATGCAGCCGGAGCCCTTCGAAATTCGCCTCTATGGCGAGCTTGTCACCGCCGAGACCACCACCTACAGCGTCACCGCCGACGGGCTCAAGGTCCTGATTCGCGCGCTGAAGGAGTATGAGGCCAACTTCGCCGACGTGCTGGCCCTGGCCGGAACCTATGACAGCGAGGAGGAGGCCCTTGCAGCGCAGGCCGGAATCGACGAGGCATCCAAGACGCTCTACGCCCAGTACCGCACTGGTAACACCGAGCGGTACATGGTGACCTATGTGGTCAACGACGTGATCTGGGGCGTGCAGAGCTGTTACGCAGGCAGCACCATCGTTCCCATGACCCATCCCGCCGCTCCGTCCGGCCAGGTATTCGCCGGCTGGACCAATCTGCCCGAGGACCGCATCATGCCCAGCCATGATTTGACCCTGACAGCCTCCTTCCGGTCGGCTGGCGGCGGGGGTGTGATCTATGTGTCTCCGTCTCCGAAGAAGGATGCCCCCCGGCTTCCCTTTACCGATGTGGCGGAGGGCGTCTGGTACGCCGTAGCCATTGCCAACATCGTCGACGGGGGCGTAATGGAGGGAGTGGATGCCCAGCGTTTCGCGCCCGGCGGGGCCATGACCCGGGGCATGACCGCCCAGGCGCTCTACTGCCTGGCGGGGAAGCCGGAGACTGCCGGCCAGGCATCCTTCCTGGATCTGGCGGGCGGAGTCAGCTATGCCGACGCCGTGGCCTGGGGCGCCGATAAGGGCGTGATTGAGGGCTACAGCGGAGGGATGTTCGGCGGTGAGGACGCCCTGTCCCGCGAACAGCTTGCCACCCTGCTCTATCGCTACGCCAGGCTGGTTGACAAACGGGATGCGACCGCTGACACCGGCGTGCTGGAGCAGTTCGCCGACAGCGCCGAGGTCTCCGGCTGGTCGGCCCAGGCCATGGCCTGGCTTGTATCCAATAAGCTGATTGTCGGCCGCACCGACAACTGCCTGGCCCCCAAGGCTGCCGTTACCCGCGCGGAAGCGGCGGTCATTCTGGACCGCTACCTCACACTTCAGCCGGCCTGAGGACCCCATGGGCTGGAAACAAGCCGCTGTCCGCGCAGGATATCAAACGATAGGTTGAATAACCTGTGCGATACTCGAATAGGAGGCGCGTTATGAAGAAACGAATCCTGTCAGTCCTGCTGGCGCTCAGCATGGCGCTGACGCTGCTGCCGGGCGCGGCATTTGCCGCGGGGGAGGACGTCCCACCCACGGAGAAGCCTGCCATCAATGCCGATACGGAACTGTACCAGGTGGAGGTTATGTGTGAGGAGGAGCCTGCCCACTACTGGTCCTACCCCAGCGCGCATGGCTGGAATACCACGGCCGACCAGTTTACGGTCGGTGAAATCAGGGCGAACGACCTGGATAACGGGACGGCGGAGCAGTACCCTTATATCTGCCCCGTCACGCCTGCAGATACGATGGAGTATTATCTGGCAGAGGTTAACGCCAAAGCGGAGGGCCACCGGGCGGTCACGGCGCAGGCGGACTACCCCGTCGCCTACTACTACTGGAACAGCACGGACGGCTGGACCCTTCTGCGGGATAAGCAGCCGGATACCAACGTGACCTTTAATCAGGGAAACGAAAAACACGAGGGCACTCTGCATGTCTATGTCACCTGCGCTGAAGCGCCCGATCCCGGCACCGGAACGGAGCCGGAGGAGGGCAAGCCTGCCGCCAAGCCCACTGTGCAGGAGGCCGACCTCTATCAGGTTGAGATCGTCTGCCGGGACAAGGGCGAGAGCGGGAAGGACACACACTGGTGGAGCGCCGTCAGCGAGAACGGCTGGTCACAGTGGGTGAACGATTTCACCGTGGGCGAAATTGAGGAGAACACCGGCTACCGGCCGGAGACCTACCCCTGGCGCTGCCCGGTGACCCCCAAGGGGAGCCTGAACGACTACCTCGGCAAGCTCAGCACCAAGACCGGCGAACCCCACAAGCTGGTCACCGCCAACCTGCCTGTGGCCTACTATTACTACAGCGCCGCCGACGCGAGCTGGACGTTTATCAAGGACCAGGCCGCCAACCCTAACTGCACCGTGTCCGCTGACGGCAAAAATACCTGGTATCTGTCCATTGAGGCCACCTGCGCGGAGGTGGAGGAGCCCGGCGGGACCCAGTGGCTCACCTCCCTGAACGTCCCCGGCTACGACCTGTTCATGAAGGACCCCACGGCCCTGCCCGCCACAGCGGGGGGCAAGCATCTGATCCTGGCCCAGAGCGGCGCGGAGGGGGACACTGACGTCTATGCCCTGTACCTCAACCCGGATAAGGCGTGCCAGCCCAACAACGGCGTCATCAAGGGACAGGGCGTTGTGACCGCCAGGCTGGGCCTGGAGAACGGCGAGCTGGTGGGCTACCTGCTGGGTGAGGAACCCGTCAGACTGACCCTGGACCAGCTGCTGATGACCGTCACCGCCACCGAGGGGGGCTACCAGATTTCAAACGGCGGCAGATATTTGAACATGGGTGCAGCCATGGTGGGCGACCCCTTCGACCTGGCCGTCACCGCCAGAGCGGAGACAGGCGGCGCCTATAAGATCATCGGCGCATCCAACCGCGTGCTCACCCTCTTCATCTGGGGCCAGAACAGCACAAACGATAAGTGGATGAGCAACTTCTGGGGTCCCGTCGCGGATAATGGTCAATTCAGCATAAATGGCTCCGCCTATATCTACTTCCTGCACGAGCATATTGACGACGGCAAGACCGTGGCCGCCTATGACGCAACCGGCGGCGAGATCGCGGCAATAGACGGCGCGTTCACCATCCCCACCGGCGGCTATATTGAGGTGGAGGGGGAGAAGACCTTTACCGTGCCCGACTTTGTCCGGAACGTCACCCTGCCCCAGAACCGGGCCTCCATGCTGAAGATGAACAGCGACGGCGGCTTCGGCGTGATGGGCTGTGAAATAACCATGCTGGACGGCTCCACCACCACCGGCATCGACCGCTCCGGCCAGGCGGGGGGCAAGGTGAGCTTTGCCCGCACCGCCGACAACCGCCTCTACTTTGCCGGTGAGGGCGGGATGGAGAACTACTCCTCCAAGAACACCAGCACCCCGCCCTGGCTCAACGGCGTTGCAGATCGGACGCTGAGGTCCGTCTCCATCGGCGCTGGAGTCACCAGCGTGGGCAGCAACGCCTTCAAGGGTACCTCGCTGACCTCCGTCACCCTGGGCGAAGGGGTGGGGACCATCGGCGACAGCGCCTTTGAGAGTACCCGCATCGGCTCCATTGAGATTCCAAACACTGTAACCGATATCGGCGTCAACGCCTTCAAGGGCTGCCTGGAGCTTCGAAGCGTCACCCTGCCCGAGAGTGTGATTTCCATCGGTTCCAACGCCTTTGCCAACTGCACCCGGCTGCGCAGCGTGACGGTTGCCGGGACGCTGGGCAACATACCCAACGGCGCGTTCCAGTCCATGAGCGGGCACAGCCGGATGAACCTGGTGATCCAGGGAGCCGCCCCCGCCGCCGCCTACCACGACTATGAGGGGATGCTGCCCTTCCTCCATCAGAACGGCGCCATTGTGTACACCCAGGACACGCCCGGCGAATCCCTGGTGAAGTCCGGCGGCAGTGACGCCTACTTCGCTGTCACCGGCGGAGTGGATTTGTCCGGCATTGAGCTGCGCTGCGGTGAGCTGCCCACGCTGCCCGCCAGGGACAACGTCCCCTTCTCAGGCTGGCAGATCGGCGCCACCAATGCGGCGGTGCCCGGGGATACCGCCGTGTCCGGCCAGCCGGCGGGCACCGTGTTTACCGCCCGGTGGGGCGGCGAGTACGCCGTGGCCTGCACCGTGACCATCGACGGCGTGGGCTACACCGTGGCACAGGGTCAGACTATGGGTGAGCAGATGCCCGCCGACCCCACCCGGGAGGGCTACCGCTTCGCCGGCTGGGTGGATGGCAGCGGCGCGGCCTTCACCGCAGACACCCCCATTTCCGGCAACACTATGGTTACCTCCACATGGACGGCGATTCCCGTCTTCACCGTGACCTTCAACGCCAACGGCGGCGTGCTGGGCGGGCAGGGCAGCATCACCGTCTACGAGGGCGAGGAACTCACACTCAGCCAAATTCCCAACGTAGCCCGCAAGGGGTACACCCTGGACGGCTGGTTCACCGCCGATGGACAGCGCTTCCTGGGCGCTGCCATCACCGCCGACGTTACCCTCACCGCGCAGTGGAGCGAGCAGGGCAGCGATCCGGCGGTCCCTCCTGAGGAGGGACCAGTGGTTGTCCGGCCCAGGCCGGACAAGAATCCTGAAAACCATGTGGACCCGCTCCCCTTCGTGGATGTGGCTCCGGATGCGTGGTATGCCTCCGCTGTGGCCTACGTCTACAGCGAGAACCTGATGCGGGGCACCAGCGCGCTGACCTTCGAGCCCGCCGGTATCCTCAATCGCGGCATGATGGCGCAGCTGCTCTACAACCTGGCCGGGGAGCCGGAGATCACCGCCTGGCCTGCCTTTACCGACCTGAGGCCCGGCGCGTATTATACCGACGCGGTGGCCTGGTGCGCCGCCAACAGCGTGATCAACGGCTACAGTGACGGTATCTTCGGCGGCGAGGATGTGCTGACCCGGGAACAGATGGTTGTCATGCTCCACCGCTATGCCAAGGGCCGGGACAAGGCCGGGCCTGTGGATTTGACTGTGCTGAACGCTTTCGCCGACGCAGGCGGCGTCTCGGGCTGGGCCGCCGAGTCCATGGCGTGGGCTGTGGAGGGCGGCCTGCTGAAGGGGCGCGGCGACAGCCTGGCGCCTCTGGCGGAAATCAGCCGCGCTGAGGCCGCCGCCATTCTGGAGCGCTGTGCCAAGCTGCTTCACGCCTGACCCGGAGCGGACGAAGCGCAAACGCTGTCTGTTAGACGGACACCTTTTGAAAAGGGGTAAAGGTATGAAAACTAAAAGGCTTAGCCGGGTCGTTTCGCTCATCCTCGCCACCGCCATGCTCTGCACAATGGCGGTCTCCGGGGCTGTCGCTGCCTCTGCGGCGAACGATACCTATGAAAAAACCAACCTGATCGCGGACCCGGGGTTCGATCTGCCCGACGGCTTCGTGACGAACAACGAGATCGGCCGCTGGAACAACTGGCTGGTTCAGCAGTCTAAAACCGGCGGGCGCGGCGGGAGCAGCTGCGTCAAGTTCAATGATGACGCGCAGAGCCGTGTGGATGGCTCCGGCTTGCGTTACAACATCGACGGCTCCACCCTCCAGCCGGGGATGACCTACACCTTCTCCATCTGGGCCAAGGTGGAGCGCGGCGACGACATCCTTGAAATCTCCGTCAAGGACTATGCCGGCCAGGGCAGCAAGACTATGGTAAAGGCCGCCGGGAACGAGTGGAGGCAGTACTCCGTGGAGTTCACTTTTACCGGCGGCAACCCCGTTCTCGATCTTTACAACAATGTCTGGAACGAGGGCAAGGAGCTCGCCGTGGCCTATGTGGATGACGCGAGCCTGGTCTCCGCCAGCCCCGTGGAGGGCGCTCACATTGAAAACGGCGTCATCACCGTGACGGGCGAGGGGCTGAATCTGAGCGGCTTCACCGCCGTATACACCTCTAGCCTGAACCCCGGAGACGCCAAAATCCTGGAGCTGACGGAGAAGGACGGCAAGTTGACCTTCGCTCCCATCGCCGCCGCCCCCCTGGCGCAGACCATCACCGTGATTCTCACCTATGAGGGCGAGAGCATCAACCTCAGCTTCGAAATTGCTGCTTCCGGTGAAGCTGTCATCCCCACCCGGGTGGATGAGGTGGACGTGGTCAACGGCGTCGCCACCATTACTCTGAAGGAAGTCCCCACCATGGCCCCCACCGCGGGCGACTTCCGCTTTGACCTGAAGGTGGACGGCGGCAAGGCCGCTTTCCGGATGACCGGCCTTGCCTACGACAACAGCAGGACTGTTACCGTGAGCTTTGAGCCGGTGTCAGCCAGCCTGAGTGCCGACAGGATCGTAGAGCTCACCGTAACAGCCGGCGGTGTCAGCGCTGCCGACGGCTTCACAGTGGAAAAGGGAACCCGGCGGACTTACTATGTGTCCAGTTCCGCCGGCAGCGACCTGAACGACGGCCTGACACCGGAGACCCCCTTCCAGACCATCGACAAGCTGAACACCCTGAACTTCGTCCCCGGCGACTACATCCTTTTCAAGACCGGCGACACCTTCGTGGGTATGCTGCGACCCAGCGGCTCCGGGGCGGAGGGGGCGCCCATCGTGGTATCCAGCTACGGCGAGGGCGAGCGTCCCGTTCTCCAACCCGATCCCGAGGGCGTGTTTGAATATGCCCTGGGCGCCGGTTCCGTGGTCACCCGCAGGGTCAACGGCACCATTTGGCTGGAAAATGTGGACCACTGGGAGATTCGTGACCTGGAGCTCCACGACCCCTCCTACGACCCCGAGTTCTATCTCGTGGGCAATCTGGAGGTCTACAACGCGGCTGTCCGGGTGGTGAACGTGGACCAGGGCGATTTAAGCCACTTTGTCTTCGACAACCTGGTCATCCACGGCTTCCGCGGCCCCGGCATCAACGCCGGAAAGACCAGCGGCGGCATCCAGTTCAATGTGGGTACCCAGGCGGCGGTTCCCGTCCCCTCCTGCTTTGTGGATGTGAGTATCACCAACTGCGAGATTTACCAGTGCGGCCGCGACGGCGTCAACTCCCTGAGCGTCTGGGGCTACCGCCGGTATACCGACACCGGCAGCGCCTGGCCCAGCTTCCCCAGCGCCGAGTATAACAGCAAGTACTCCTACTATCCCAGCCGCAATTTCTACATGGCCAACTGCAGCATCCACGAGATTGACGGCGATGGCCTGATTGTGGACTCCTGGTTCAACGCGGTTGCGGAGAACAATACCGTTTCCCGCTGCGCCATCCATATCTCCGACCCCTTCCGCGCGGCCGTGGGCATGTTCAACTGGAACTCGGACAACGTGGTATTCCAGTATAACGAGTGCTACGCCAACGGCACCAACGCCACCCGCCACAAGGTGGGCGACACCAATGTGGAGCAAGGCGTCATCATCCAGGACGGTCAGGGCATTGAGGTGGATGCCCTGAACCAGAATACCTGGGTGCAGTATAACTATCTCCACGACAACGCGGCCTTCATGATGCTGTGTACCGAGTCGGCCATGTATACCTCCATCAACACCTATATCCGCTATAATGTGACCGAGAACGACGGCTGCAACCTGCCCAACACCAACGGCGGCATGAGCTGGTTTCTCAACGGCAGCAGCGGCATCAACACTCAGGTCTACAACAACACCTGCATCCTGGGCAGCAGCGCTCTGAAGAACAACCAGCTCTACCTGCTCAAATACAATTCGGGCCAGTACCGGTTCTACAATAATATCTTCTGTTACACCGGCGACACTCCGGTGGGGGTGACCTCCTGGCAGGACAGCGGCGACTGGCAGAGCAACCTGTTTATCAACATCACCGGGCTGCCCGCCGAGGACGATGCCGCCCACCCGAACCTTTCACTGACCAGGGAGGAGGGCGAGGCCCTCTTCGCCGGCGGCAGCGGCGCGGACGCCTATCGCCTGACCTCTGGCGCATACAGCGGCAAGGGCGCCATTCTGCCCAGCATGGACGATGGAATGTTCAGCGGCGTGGATCTGGCGGGGAGCGCCGTCCCCTCCGCTCCCGGCATCGGCGCTTTCGAGTACGCCGGGTAAGCGCCGGGCCCTCAGGAGCAGTCTTAACGGCAACGGGGAGACCGGCTTCCGCCGGCCCCCCGTTGTCCCCTCGTTTACTGCCGGGGGAGAGATGTGGTATACTACCTTCAGTGGAATTGATTGGGGTGACCAGGATGGCAAAGCAAAAGGGAGGCCGGGTGGGACAGGCTGTGCCCCGCAACAGGCTTTGGATTGCGGCGGTTGCAGCGGCAGTAATTGTACTCGCAGTGATTGTGTGGGCTGCCGTACAGTATGGGCTGCCGGCCCCGGCTGCTGCAGAGAATTTGATGGCCGAGCTGTCCTCCTATCAGGGGGCCATCCGCACGGTGGGCCGGGAGGAATATAATTTTTTTAGCGATTATGTGAAGAAGAACCTGCCTGCCGCCGGCTCGGGCGAGGCGCAGGAGCAGCTCACACGGGACTACATTAACAAGGTAAATGCCAAGTTCTCTCTGGGCAACCACCTGGGGGTGTGCAGTCCCTTTGAATTTGCCGCCATGGAGCTGCGTATGGAGCAGGAGAACACCATCCGCGGCGCCAAGGCGGACAGCGGCGAAACGGTATATGGCGTCACCGGTTTCACCCTGGAGACCTATTTCCGCTATCTGGAGAGCACCCTGGAGGAGGACATTTTAAACTATCTGGTAGAGTACGCCGACCAGGATATGCTGGAGCAGGCGAGGGTCTATTACGACGCCCACCGGTCCTCCTTTGAGCAGCTGGTATCCATTACCTATGAGCTGGAAGAAAACGGCGAGGCCACCACCGAGACGCTGTCCAGCGCCGGGATGCGTACCCTGGAGAAGGGGGATGAGACCCTGGCGGAGTTCCTCTACAACGCCCAGCCCGGAGAGACGCTGGACTATCAGTCCCCTGACGGCGCGCCCCGACACGCTGCCCTGGTTGACGCGGTGTATGAGATCCCCGGGTTTGATGACGCAGTATCTGCTGCGGTGCACGCCTGGCTGAATGTGGAGGTTATGGACGCTCTGTACGAGACCGTCGCAGAAAACGCTCCCGTTGCCTTTGATTTTGACTTTTGACGTGCAGGAGGTCATCCGTGCCGGTCGCTTTCTGGCAGCACAAATAATTCCGGATTGCACTGATATACCGGAAGACGGAATTTCCATCAAAGGGATTTACGGCGATGAGGACCGCCGGAAGGCGGGCGCTTGACAAGGCGCAAGCCGGAGTGTAAAAGCAAGGGGCCCGGTATCACCGGGCCCCTTGCTTTTACTTCACCAGTAGTTCTATAAACCGCTGGAGCATGACAGCCACTTCGGCGCGGGTAGCGGTTTTATCAGGGGAGAGCTTGCCGGCATTGCCCTCGAGGATGCCGGCTTCCACAGCCCAGAGCATGGCGTCGCCGGCCCAACCAGACACATTGGCGTTGTCGTCGAAATCGTCCAGAGCCGCAACACTCGCCTCTGGTGATCCGGCGTAACGGTAGAACATCACGGCGAGCTGCTCGCGGGTAATCTCACCATTCGGGTTAGAGCCGTCAGAGATACCTGCCTCCACAGCCCAGTCCATCCCGGCCTGATACCACTTCCCGCCATCTGCTGTATTCTGACCATCAAGACGGGCAAGAACCGTGAAGAGCATGGCGCGGCTGGCGTTCTCCCGAGGCTGAAAGGTATTCGCGTTTGCGCCATGAAAGATTTCACGGCTGGTGACGAAGGTTACGGCGTCGGCGTACCAAGCGTCCTCCGCAACGTCGCCAAAGTTCTTGGTATTGTCGATGAGTTCCAGCCTGCCCCCCTCTTCAAGACTGATTCGCAGGCCGTTCCCGGTGGGGACTGATGTTTTTAGAATTTCCCTTGTGCCGTCGTCATGGATAAAAACGGCCACCTCGCCGGGCTTGGGCGGAACTGGGGTGGGAATGGTAACGGAGACCTTGCCGGCTTTTTTGGGAATGGTGATTTCAATTGAGGTCTCCCCGTCCTTGGGCGTGAGAGCCAAAATTTTGGCCCCGTCGGGATACTCGGTGGTCTTGGTGACGGTGCCAGACTTTTCATCGGCAATCGTGGTAGTTACGCTGCCGTCAGGATTTTTGTTTACCACGGGCGGTGTGGGTGTAATGCCACCTCCGCCACCGCCGCCTCCGCCGCCGGGCGGGTCGGGGTTAACGGGCGGCGCCGTATCCGGCTTGACTGTGACAGTGATCTCGGCCTGCAGTCCGTTGGGGTTGGCAATACCGGAAGCCGCCGCAAGGGTGCCCTTAAAAATGTAATCTCCAGACTGATTGCCGTCAAAAGAGGTCTCACAGAGCCATTTGACTCCTGCGGTTTGCCTGCTTCCGTCGTCAAGCGTGATCTGCACACCGGTAGGGAGCTTTGCCTTTACCTGGGCCTCTGTTGTTCCGTAATCCATAGTAATGGGCGCCGCTTTTGACACGCTTAAAATGTTCCTGACCTCCGTGGGAGCCGCGTTCACGGTGATTGTACAAACTGCGGTTTTGCCGCTTTCCGTGCTGGCGGCTGTAATGGTTGTGCGCCCCACGGCCTTGGCGGTCACCACGCCATTTTCAACAGTTGCGACGCTGCTGTCGCCGGTGGTCCAGCTCACATTTTTGTTGGTTGCATTTTGGGGGGACACGGTGACGGTCAGCGTCTCGCTGCCGCCCACAGTCAAGGCCAGGCTGGATTTGTTCAGCGCAATGCCTGTGACGGGAACAGTCGGCGCGGTATAACTGGGCACCAGTACCACGGCGTCGGGGGAGGGGTGATAATTATCATCTCCGGCGAGGCGAACCAGATAAGTCCCGGCAGACAAGCCGGTAATCTCCACGCACAAGGAACCTACCCCGGTGTAGGCGCCGCCATCCATGCGCTGATACTCGTAACTGTGCCCGGCTTCTAGGCCGATGATCTTTCCGTCAACTCCATCAACAGAGCTGGGCGCCACGCCGGTCAGACTGTCCGGCGCTTCCTGTGTGCCCTTTTGCACACTGAGAGTCACCGCTGCGCCGGTGGCACTGACGGGCCGCTTGCCATCCTCGGCATTCGTTACCGTGCAGGTATACTCAGCTCCATGATTCACCCATGTCACATCGGAGGCAGGAATGGTATAAGAGCTTGCCGTTGCGCCGCTGATATCACCTCCATTCTTTGCCCACTGGTAGCTGTAAGTACTTGCTTCCTCTACACTGAGGGCAATCCCTGCGCCATGGTACGGCAGGGTTACTTGCCCGGGCATCCCGCTGACGATGACGACAGGTACCGCCGAATCGCCCCCGTCGCTCCAATGGGCGAAGAGAATGTGGTCTTCCGCCGTGGCGACCTTCGTTTCCGCATTCACCTGCAACCCTCCGATTGCCTGCGTATACCAGCCGACAAAGTTCATACCCGCTGTGGCGTGAGCGGGTGTGGGCAGGGGGCCGTAGGCTGCGCCATAGACGACTGTAATCGTGTGCTCTGCCAAAGGCTCGCCGCCGTTTGCATCAAAAGTCACCTCATATTTTTGCGCCGTGTAGACTGCTGTAACCGTCAAGTCTTTCGTTACGTTGACGATTTCACCATTTGTGTCCCACTTGCCAGCATAGCCGGTCTTTTCGGGCACGCCAGGGAATTCAGCGGCGCCCAATGCCCCGCCTGCAATGACCTTCCTCGTGCCCACAACAATACCATCAGCCATGAAGGTGACTATGTACTGGGGCTGGACGGGGGCACTCACGGTCACAAGACATTCGGCAGTCAACGAACCGTCTTCCGAACGCACGCTGATCTTAGCCTCACCGGGCGCCTTGGCAGTCACCACGCCATTTTCAACAGTGGCGACACTGCTGTCGCTGGTAGTCCAGCGCACATTTTTGTTGGTGGCATTCTCGGGGGACACGGTGACGGTCAGCGTCTCGCTGCCGCCCATGGCCAGCGTCAAACTGGACTTATCCAGGGACACACCGGTGACGGGTATATTGCGCGCTTTCACGGTTACAACGCAGATGGCTGTCTTGGCTGGGTCAGCGACACTGGCAACGGTAATAGTGGCCGTGCCCGGCGCCACGGCGGTGATAACAGCGTTTTCATCGACGACAGCCACGGCGGGATTGTCGGAGGACCAGCGGACTTTTTGCATGGCTGCTGCGGGCAAAACGTGAGCGGTCAGGCTGAAACTGTTTCCTGCGGTGAGATTGAGGTTGTTCGTAGACAAATTGACTTCTTCAACGGCGGGACGTATATCCGTCACCTGGACGTGGAAGTCCTGGGCATAGTCCTGACCTTCTCCCAAACCGCCTGTGACGGTGGCGGTGATGATAACCTCGCCGCCGGCAATGGCATTCAGGCGGTTTCCCGCTATCTCGGCGCCGGTAGTGCCCGCGTCCTTCACGCTCCAGATGATTTCCTTGCAGGTGGCTTCCATGGGAAGGATTCCGGCGGTGAGGAAACACGCTTGCATGGTGGACGCCCTGCTGGGTCCATCGGTGAGAGAAGCAACGGGGATAAACTGATCGGAGTAGGCGGGCAGCGTCACTTGTGCCGCAGGGGAGGCGAGGTGATTTCCGTCTTCCGCCATGCGGACTTCATATGCTCCGGAGGAAAGGCCGGAGATACGATCGGCGCCGTTGCCCAGCGCCGTATATTCGCCTACACCCTCAACACGCCATTCATAGGGCTGCGAGGGATCCAAGCCTAAAATTGTGCCATTTGCCGCCCCGGGGGCAGTTGGCTGAACACCGCGCAGGCCTGCCGGAGCGTCGGTGCGCGCCGCTTTCTCCACCGTGACCGCACAGGTATTAAGAACGGTGGCGGGGGCCGCCGCCGCCTTCACGGTAATGGTGGCGGTGCCTGCGCCCTTGGCATTCACCACGCCGTTGGCCACGGCAGCGACATTGGAGTTGCTGCTGTACCAGAGCAGATTTTGGTTGTCCGCATTTTCCGGGAGCAGGGAGGCGGTAAGGCTGTCGCTGCCGCCATAGGTAAGAGCGAGCGTGTTCTTATTCAAGGTGACAGAGGAGGGGAGGACAGGCTCACGCCAGACGGCGTAGAGGTTTAGATCCTTGGTAACGGGAGCAGCAAAATTGTATGGACCGCCGTTTTCCGTCAGGGACCAGTGCAGAAATGTTCGTGTTTTGCTGGGGACGATGGGGTCGGCAGGACAGCGGACCGTACCGCCGGGAGCTGTCCACTGGACGGAGTACACCCGGCCGTCAACATAAAATTGGACGGACAGAGCCGGGCCCGTGACAATTTTTCCATCCTCGTAGTAGGGCGCGTAGGTATCCGCACCAGGGCCCACAAGACGGAATTTTTTTGCATCGCCGGCTGAAGTCGCGCCCGTGGCGAGGGTGCCGCCGGCGTAGCCTTTGGGAAGATAAAGGCTGATCGACTCATTCCCACCGTTAAGAACTCCGGTAATTTCAACGTGGTCCACGCCGTCGCCGTAGTTCTCCGTGCCGCCGTTCATCATAATGCCGCTCTGCCCGCCGCCTATCGTGGGCGCTCCGCTCAGATAGATATGCGCGCCGCCGGCGGGGGCCGGGCTCCAATTCTGCTTAACGGAGACGCTGCCGGTAATACGCACATTTCCGCCCAGTGTGATGTAAATCCCGCCGCCTACGCTTGTGTTGCTGTAGGTGCCGGTGACACGCTCCAGTTTACCGCCGGTGGCGGTCAGGCGGATATCTCCGCTTACCCCCTCACGGGCACTGCCGATCAGAGAGAGAAGCTCTCCGCCCTCCATGGTGATGGAGACACGCTCCGCCTTTCGGGACAGCGGACTGCCGTATATGTCGTCCCAACCGAAATCGTAGCCGGCCTCGGTAGGGGCCTTTTCAAACTGGATGCACAGCGGCGTGTTAAGATCGTCGTTTAGAAAGGCATTGACATGGCCCGCCGTTGTCCCCTCGCGGAAAGTGACTGCATAGCCGTCCGCATAGATGAACCCATGGACGGGGTCATGCGTCAGCGTTGGGTATGAAATTGCCGCGGCGGCCAGCGCCGGCATAGCAGAGGCGAGGAGGCACAGGGTCAGGCAGAGGGAGAGAATCCTTCGTTTCATTGCTCTAATTCCATCCTTTCTCGTTCCGTTGTATTGGGATAATGTCGGCCCATAGGCAGCAGACCACATAAAACAAGCATCAGCGTCTTCTTCCCGACCGTATCACAGCGCTCACCGGTGTTCTGATTTACTGCGTGGATGGTCCAAGCGGCATTGCGTCCGTACCCGGAGTTTGGAACGGCAAGCTGTACTGTCAAATGTTATAAATATATCTTAATCCTTGTGTAAAAAATGTGCAACTATAATCATTGAACAGTCCCGGTAAAAGTAAAAAATAAACAAAAGCCCCCCGATGTAGGAAAATGAACTACATCAGGGGGACTGTCATGGAGTAACGTGAGTATACAAAAACAGCAGATGACTGCGGGTGAACAGCCCCAAGTTATTCAGACAGCACAAAAAAGCGGCCCGTGAGTAGGCAAAGCAGATTATGAGGAGAGGTGGCGCGCAAGCGGCGCCTCTCCCGTTTTTATTTGGATACGCTCATAGTTATAAAAGTGAATAAACTCGGCAATCGCATGGTTGGCCTCTTCAAAGGTGTCCGGCTTATGCCTGTAAATACACTCG
>NZ_JACOPQ010000012.1 GCF_014287675.1 Lawsonibacter faecis
TACCAGATTCCCAAGCGGCGGTTCAGCGGGTTCTACCAGACCGACCTGGACCTGGTGCTGCGGGAGCTGGGGCGCAGGAGCGTGGTGGTGACCGGCGTGGTGACCAATATCTGCGTGCGTTCCACCTGCCACGACGCGTTCTTCCTGGGCTATCAGGTCATCGTGCCCAGGGACTGCGTGCGCGCCACCGGGCCCCGGGAGCAGGAGTCCACCCTCTGGGACATTGAGACCCACTTCGGCACCGTCACCGAGAGCGATCAGATCATTGCAAAACTATAATCTGTAAGATTATACAAAAACCGGCCTTTCTCACACGAGAAAGGCCGGTTTTTACATCTATTGACGCTTTACTTGTCCGTTTTTTCCGTTATACTGTTGTGATGGAAGGGGGCGGGACGGATGCTGGCACTATACCTGTCCATGCTGGAGGATGACGGCGACAAGGCGATATTTACGGAGATCTACGAGCAATACGAGCGAAAAATCTATGCGGTGGCGATGCACCTTACATCCTCGGCCCCAAAGGCGGAGGACGCCGTGCACGACACCATGATTAAGGTTATCAAGCATTTTGACGATGCGAAAAAACTTTTCCGAAAATCCTGTGACGAATTTGATCCCTGGATCGTTACTATAACGAAGAACACAGCGCTGGATATCCTCCGCAAGGAGGGACGCACCACGGAAATGGCGGAGGACTGGGATATGCCCGTGCCCGACAACGTCCACCCGGAGTCGGAGTTCCGGGCCCTGGTGGGGGAGATCCGCGGCATGCCGGAGAAGTACCGGCGGGTCCTGGAGCTGCGGCTGGTGCTGGAGTGGAGCTTCGACGAGATAGGCCGGGAGCTGGACATTGCGGAAAACACCGCCCGGACCAGGTTCCAGCGGGGCCGCATCATGCTGCGGGAGCGATTGGAGGCGATGGGATATAACGATAAAGGAAGGGTCCTGTGACGAGCTGCTCCGCCGCGCTCTGATCGAGGCCGTCCGGGAGGACTGGGCCGATGTTCTGGAGGAGGCCGAAGCGGGGCCGCCGCCCGAGCTTTCGCCCCGGTACTGCCGCCGAAGGCTGAAAATGCTCAACCAGCCCTTTGCCTATTACAAACGCACCACCCGCAGCGCATGGCGGAAGCTGCTGCGCGCCGCCGCCTGCGTCCTGCTGACGGCTTCCCTGGCCTTCGGCGCCCTCATGGCCGCCAGTCCCAGCGCCCGCGCCTGGGTGCAGGAGGTGCTGACACAGTGGCTGGAGACCCATACCTGGTTTATATTTACCGCAAACCCCAACGCCGGAACGGAAACGGGTGAGTGGAAGACGGGGTATCTGCCCGAGGGGTTCCGGCTGGAAAGTGAACGTCCCATGAGCATTATGACAAAGGTGACCTATATTAACGACGAGGGGACGAAAATATTTTTAACCTATGGTCCTGCGGTGTCGGGCGGTTTGGTCGGCTTTGACAACGAACGTAAAGACTATGCAGAGCTAAGCATAAATGGAAACAAGGCTTATTTATTCCGGGCAAATGTACAGGATGATAGGAACAATTTGCTATGGGTGGATAAAGATAATAATATAACATTTAAATTGATGTCCGGTATTGACACCAGTGAGTTAATTCGGATTGCGGAAGGCATTCGAGAGATTGAATCATAAAAAGGAGCACCCTGCAAAAAAATTGCAGGGTGCTCCTTAAATATTGGGATAAAGCGCCAACCCATTGACTGTATATAAATAAAAAATTTTTAAAATCCTGACTTAATTTTGGGTGCTGGTACGTTACATGAACAGAGGCACAAAAAATAATTGTGTCAAATACAGATAGAGAGGACAGATTTCCAATGAAAAAGAGAATCGTATCCCTGACCCTGGCCCTCGCACTTGTGTTTTCCCTCAGCGTGTCCGCATCCGCCGCAGCCCGGTGGGATCAAATTGATGACTGCAATATGTGGCTCGTCTTTTCCGGCTCTACCGCCCTCTGTAATGTAACCATGACTGGTAAGGTCGGCACGAGCATGATGAGAGTGACGGTTTATCTGCAAAAGGAGAAAGCAAGCGGCGGTTACACGAATGTAGAGACCTGGTACGAGGAAGTCCATGGTGCTGAGTTTGAGTTGGACCAGAGCGTAGCAAATTGTTCAAGTGGTAATTACCGCCTTTATATAAGTGCAAGGGTCTATGACTCCAAGGGCAATAGCGAAGGTATGACAGCCGAGACATTTGCAAAATGCTGATGCGCTTAAAGCTCACTAGAAAAGGGCAAAGGTGATTCCAATGGGCTAAGTGCAAAAACGTCATTTACTTAATCTATAGCACAATGTTTATATGTGATAGTAGAGTAAAGGCCGTTTAGTTTTACACAGTATTATCATGAGTATAAAGAAGCGAGTAGACGGTTTGTCAAAATTATTGCACAAAACTGACCCTGTGTGCACAATTCATGTATAGGAGTTTCTTGCATGAAAAAGGGAATTACATTATTTGCTTCTATCTGCTTGGTAATTGGGATGACTGGTATCATGGCTACGGCTACGCGAATTCCGGCTCAAGAAAGCGAGTTTGCAATTTATCTTGAGCAGGAGGAACTATCTACTGCGCTAAGCCACAAGCGGCTTCTTTCAACTGGAGAAGCAGTAACTCCCCGCGCAAATACCTGTGATACGCAAGGACATATTCATGGGTCATCTACTTATGATGTGAAGCACCTTGATGAGATGGAATTTGATGGTCATATTTATGACCAAGTCTGGTCTTACACTTATTGTAAGTGGTGTGATGGCTATATATCTGGGCCCACACTTATTTCTATGACAATAAGAAAGTAAAAGTTAAAGACTGTTCCGCTGTATTGCGTCTTCGGAAAGTAGCTAATAGCACAACTGTGAAAAATTTTAGTACCCCAGTTCGCTTTTATTGCAATAGCGTGGGAAGCATTATGTAAAGACAAACAAATCAAATAAGACAAAGGAAGATGACAAGGAGACGATTCTTTTGTCCTCCTGAAAACAGATGCGGCGGCCATATGGCCGCCGCATCTGTTATGTACGCAAGGGGTAATCCCTGGTGTAGCATTACTCCCTGCCAAAGGAATAGCCGGACAGAGGAAATTAATTGCGTACAAGAATGAACTTTCTTCTGCTGTTTGTAACAAATCGGCGGTCAAAAACGATAATGAAATGAAGGGCATTTTGGGAGCTCGTGAGACCTTACCGACCAGAGAGGCCGGGAGACGGTTTTGAATGCAAATAAGACAAAAGAACCGTCCCCCTTGTCTTGCCCTTGCCTTGTGTCTTGTCATAAATTTGAAAGGTGGTACGAGGATGAAAAAAACTATAACTGCTATAATTGCCGTTATATTATGTGTAGGCATGACAGTTACAGTATCTGCCACTGCATTTCAAGAAGACCAACAGGCTAAGTCTGAAACCATTTATGCAGGAGAATCTATTAAAGAGTATTATGGCGTAAAAACTGCATCTGATGTGTTGTTTATCGGTAATACCCTTCCTGACAAAAATTTTGGGGGATATTATCGTGATGCTGATGGAAACTTAGTGGTAAATATTGTAGGTAGTGTTCCTCGGGATGTATTTGGTTTAAAAGCGGATTTGCAAAACATTAAATTTGTACAAGTAAAATACCCCCTTTCTACATTGGAAAAAATTGTAGATACATTAGTGCCCCATATGAGAGAATATGGGATATCCTTATTAGACGCTAACGATATTACGAATAAGATTGACATTAAATTAAAAGATTTTTCTAATAAAAATATTTCTGCAATTAAAGAATTCCTTAGTATGACACTTACTGCCGAAGAAATCATAGATATGTTGAATTTTATTGATGGAGCCGGTAGTGTTAATCTTTGTCTTGGAGAAAAAATTGATTAAACATCTTTGGTTTTGGTGCAAGAAGATGATAACCGATACACCCGGTAAGAGGGAGAATCTATGGTCAGGCATTTAATGTATCAAAACTTTATTTTCCTTTTCATATTTGGGGGAGGCGTGTCGTTCCTTTATTTTCTCTTACACAAAGGTAATAAATACCGATGGGTCTCAGGGGGTATTGCATCGGCTTGCGCTGTAGTGATTGTGGTTTATTTCCTCCCCTTCAGTGTGCAAATGCCGATGGAATCAGCGGAGAAATTGGGTGGTGTGTCCGTTTACGTTCAGGGAATCAGAGTTGACCTTACCACCGAGCAAAAACAAGAATTGGTGGAGCTTTGTAACGAATTGAAATTCCAGCGCCAAGTTGGGCAACAAAACTTTACCTATGTCGGAGAAAAAATGGCGCAGGTGGTGATTAATGGGGTAGGAAATCACTTATCAGTGTTGTTTTCCATGGAAAAAGACGGATTTAATGGAAATTTCTTATTATACGCAGTTACCGACAAAGTAGACCGTGTATTAAATCCAGAAGCAGTCTTAAACTACTTATACGATTTAGTAGAAGAACAAAAAGACAAGGGGACGGTTTTTTCCCCCTCCTGAAAACAGATGCGGCGGCCATGTGGCCGCCGCATCTGTTTTGTACGCAAGGGGCAATCCCTGGTGTAGCATTACTCCCTGCCAAAGGAATAGCCGGACAGAGAAAATTAATTTCGTAAAAGAATGAACTCTATATTACCGCTTGTAACAAATCAGCAGTTATAAACAATAGTAAAGTAAAGGCGCTTCAGTCTTTTGCGGATACACAGTGACGGGAGGGGACAAACATGATGGCAAAAAAGCGCAATATTTTTATCATGCTGGCTTGTTTTGCGGCAATTGTGGGAATCGCAGCCGCCATAGCCCTTCATGCCGGGGCTGAGAAAGGCGCGTCGTGGGAGCGGGACGGGCTTGTCTCCTGCCCGCACTACAGCCTCCGGCTTCCGCTGAGCAGGGATTATATCCAAAACGACGGCTCCGGCTATTTCTTTGTGGACGAGCGCACTGTCGGCGGTATGAACCGGCTGGAAAAGGGGCTGACGCCCGGGATGGATGAGATCAACTGGGTAACGGCGGAGTATGAAGACCTTGCCGCCCTGGCCCCGGCGGGCGAGACGATGGACGGGGACCTTCGCACGATGGAGCGCGGCCTGAACGCGTTTGGCTTTGATACGACGGATGGGCGGGGGACCGCCATTGACCACGTGTTTGTTGTGGTGGGAAACGGCCTGATCTTCGACTTCTGGGTGTACCGCGACGCCTTTACCGAGGAGGAAATTAAGACGTTTGAAAGCTCCATCGTACTGGGCGGGGAGTGGTCCCGTCAACCGAGCAGCAATCGGTTTATCACGCTCTACCAGCCCGGCGGCAACCGGGAGGGGACCTATCAGCCCAATATCGGAAGCTCCTGGTGCTACCTGTGGGAAGAAAATGAGGATGGTATAACGCTGCTGGAGGTTGTCTCCACCGGCTTCGGCGGGCTGTCCGCGGGGACGGCCCGGGACCCGATATGGTCTCCTGACGGCCAGCGTCTGGTGATTACGGTGGAATCGCTGGACATGACGACGTTTTATTTCCCGCTGGAGCGTTTCCAGGTCGAGGTGCCTTTCCCGAACAATCGAAAAGACCTGCGCATTCCCTTTTATATGTCCCACTGGGAGTTCGACTATACGCTGGCCGACGTGCCCCGGGCGGTATTTTTCCCGCTCAAATGGTCGGATGACAGCGAACAGATCCTTTTCCACTATGCCTGGACGGACAGTGAAGGCCTCAGGCGAAGCGGCAACGCGTGGTTTGTTTTGGACGCGGAGAAGAATCATCAAATTCAACCGGCTTAATTCGGTACTGCCGCAAGGAGAGGGCCGCCGGCCCTCTTCTTGCGGCAGTACCCGTTTTACTGTAACATTATCCCGCGCCAAATCGATAACCGGACAGAGGGAGCCAATCAACATTTCAATCGGGAGGTGGCGGCATGGATTATAATGAGCTGTTCTTCTACCAGAACTACATTTTGCTGATTATGATTGCGGGCGGCATAGGACTGCTCTATTATCTCGTCAACAGCACGAAAAAGCGCTGGTTTGCCGGGGGGCTGGCGCTGGTTTGCGCCGCCGTCACTGTGTGGTACTTCATCCCCTTCCATATGCCGCTGGACACGGAGGGGGCGGGGGAGTTTCCGCCCTGGGCGACCGTGGACTTCGGAGAAACGAGGGTTACGGAGATGAGCGGTGAGCAGGTACGGGAGCTGACGCGCCTGTGCAACGA
Organism: Lawsonibacter faecis; assembly: GCF_014287675.1. Taxonomy (GTDB): domain Bacteria; phylum Bacillota; class Clostridia; order Oscillospirales; family Oscillospiraceae; genus Pseudoflavonifractor; species Pseudoflavonifractor faecis. Next base: position 6,193 of record NZ_JACOPQ010000012.1, read on the forward strand.
GCTGGTTTACACCCGTCAGGTGGGAGAGAAGGGCAGCGGGTTTTTCAGCGGCGAGTACGTCTATCTCAACGTATCCGACGGAGCTACCCGCCTTAGCATTTATCTGGCCCTGAATGAGGGCGGCTTTTCACAGTATCCGGGCGTTTACGGGTTCAACGACAGGCACGACCACATCAAAAACCCGGAAGAGCTGACGGCGTATGTGATGTCCCTGCGGGCCCTGGCGCGGCCGGATTAAGACTCCGCGGCGGGTGCGCGGCAGAGAAGGGACGGCGGTCTGGACCGCCGCCCCTTTTCATGTTGCCTCCACCGGGGACGCCTATTGCCCCTCCAGCCCCAGCAGCACCTGGCCTGCGGCGCGGGCGAAGAGCCTGCCGCCGTTAATGGCCTCCTGGAGGGTATTGCCGTGGCAGCCCACCTCCACCAGCAGGGAGCCGGTGGTGAGGTCCTGGTTGTAGACCGAGCTGCGGATGGTGATGGGCCGGGCCAGGGTGGGGTAGAGGGTGTTCATGCTCTTCTGGAGCTTCATGGCCAGGGTCAGGTTCTCGTACCAGTTGGGGTGGTCGCCCCCCTCGGGGCTTCCCAGCACCAGCATGACCTGGGAGGTGGGCTTGCCGTCGATGGTGGTCAGGGCCTTGTAGACCGTGCCGTCCTCCCCAATCAGGGCGTCCCGGTGGACGTCCAGGACGATTTTGATGGAGGGGTACTGCTCCAGGTACTTCTCAATCCCCTCCTTGGAGCGGGTGTAGGAGCCGTTGTAGTGGGGGTAGTCGTAGGTGGTCTCGTCGTGGACCACCGAGAGGCCCATCTCCTCAAAGACCGCCTTCATCTCGTTGCCGATGCGGACCATGTTGCAGTCGGTGTCCAGGGTGCGGCTGTTGTCGGTCTGCTCGTAGACGTCGGTGCCGTCGGGGGTGTAGGCCTCGGTGGCGTGGGTGTGCATGATGAGGACCTGGGGCTCCTGGGCGTCTCCCAGGGTGATGTTCACCGGCGCGGAGGCCAGGGCCGCCGCGTCCACGGGGAGCTTGGTGCGGTTGAAGATGTACACGCCGTCGGCATAGGCGTACCCGTCGGCCGAGGTGGGGATTAGGGTCCGGGCCACGATGTCGTCGGGGGCGGTGGTCACCTGGGGGAGGTTCTGGGGGTCGTCCGGGTCCTCGTGGGCGCTCTGGGAGGACAGGGGGTCCTCCCCGGCCGGGTCGCTGCCCGCGGGCGGAATTTCGGCCTGGCCGCCCCCGCCCTCCAGCCGGGCGGCCACGGCCTTTTCGTTGCTGCGCAGCAGGGCGGACTGGCCCAGAGCCAGGCGGCTCCAGCCGTCCATCACCGAAAGGGGGCCCATGGGCCGGGCCACGTCCCCCAGCTCCGTGCGGAGGAGGGAGGAGATGAAGTCGGGGTCCTCCCCCAGGGCGTGGAACGCGTCGGTGGCCGCGCCCGCGCCCCCCAGAGTCAGCAGGGCCCACACCGCCACCGTCGCCATGAAGAGGGCCGCGCTGCGGCGGAAAACCCGGCCCCACTGAATTTTGTCGCTGCGTTTTTTCATTGCTCTCCCGTCCTTATCTGTCGTGAGTTGTGGGTGTTATCATAGAGAAACATATGCGGCCGGGCGGCAGAGTATGAGCCTGTCCTGCCCGGAATTTATTTTGAAATTCAAAATATGCTTGACATTTTAGGATTCTTCGATATAATAGCTATGCTTTGACACTCAAAAGAACGGAGGGACAGCCATGGATCAGCATGGAGAGGCGCTCAACCGCTTCCTGGTGGAGGTCTTCAACGAGATCCTGAAAACGGAGGAAAACGCCCTGGCCAAGGCGTACAAGGACCTGTCCCTGCGGGAGCTGCACCTCATCGAGGAGGTCTGCCGCGCGGCGGACGAGGGCCGGGACAACCGGGCCACCGCCATCGCCGCCGCCCAGCGGGTCACGGCGGGCACCCTCACCACCGCCGTCTCCCTGCTGGAGAGGAAGGGCTACCTGGAGCGCCGGCGGGACGAGCGGGACAAACGGGTGGTGCGCATCCTCCCCACCGCCAGGGCCAGGGAGGCCGACGCGCGCCATGCCAGATTCCACGAGGAGATGGTGGCGGATATCCTGGAGACCCTCACCGAGGAGGAGACCGTGATCTTCGTCCGGGCCCTGGGCAGTGTGTCCGCCTTCTTCCGGGCCAAGCACAAGGAGACCATGTAGGGGCCCCGGCGGGTCCACAGCCATTATAATAAGGTAGAATAAGGAGACCGTACTTTATGATCCGTATCGTGACTGACAGCACCAGCGACCTGTCCAGGGAGCGCCGGGAGGAGCTGAACATCGAGTCCCTGCCTCTCTCCGTCCACTTCGGGGAGGAGACTTTCCGGGACGGCGTGGACATCACCAACCGGGAGTTTTACGAGCGCCTGGCCCGGGTGGAGACCCTGCCCACCACCGCCCAGGTGAACCCCGAGGAGTTCGCCGCCCTCTTCCGCAAGTACCTCGACCAGGGGGACGAGGTGGTCGGCATCTTCATCTCCGGGGCCATGTCGGGCACCTGCCAGAGCGCGGCCATCGCCAGGGACATGGTGGACGGCGAGGCGCATATCTTTATCGTGGACTCCCACACCGTAACCTTTGCCCTGGGGCTGCTGGTGGAGACCGCCGTCCTCCTGCGGGACCAGGGACTCTCCGCCCGGGAGATCGCCGCCCGAATTGAGGAGCTCTCCGGACGGACGCGGCTGCTGGCCGTGGTGGATACCCTCAAATACTTGAAGATGGGCGGGCGCATCCGGGCGGCCACCGCCGTGGTGGGCGGACTGCTGGGCATCTCCCCCATCATCACCATTGAGAACGGACTGGTGGAGTCCATCGGAAAGGCCCGGGGCCGGAAGGCCGCCTTCCAGTGGATTGAGCGGCGCATGGAGAGCGAGCAGCCCGATCTCTCCCTCCCTGTCTCCTTCGGCCACTCCAACTCCCCCGAGGCGATGGCGGAGTGCCAGGCCTATTTTGCCGACAGGGTCGCCGGGGCCGCCGTTCTGGGCATGGATATCGGCAGCGTCGTGGGCACTCATGTGGGGCCCGGCGCGACAGGAATTGTCTACTTTGTAAAGCGGTAAGAACAGGCGCGGAGCCCCATGTGCCCACGACGCCGCGCGCATACGCGCCAAGCGTTTCGGCGCGTGTAAGCGCGCCGAAACCTTGATGCCGGGGCAATTTACTTGCCCCGGACAGATAAAAAAGAGGTTTCCGTCAGCGCAGCGGGAAACGTATATTTGATAAAAAAGTAAACGGAAGTCCGGAGGAACGAATATGCGTTTCCTCCGGACTTGTTTATCTATGCAGGCCGGGCCACCCAAAGCCATGCGCTTATTTTTTGAGTCTGAAAAGAGACGCGGCATGCCGGGTCCAGGAAATTCTTATCTGCCTTTCATGTAATTTTAAGACTCCCGGAAGGATTTTTTTATGGGCTGCGTGCTAAGATATAGTCACAAAGAAAAACAAGGAGGCGTTCTTCATGAACGAACCGAAAAGACTGTATCGTGTGGAGCAGGGTAAAATCCTGGCCGGCGTCTGCGGCGGCGTCGCCGAGTATTTCAATATTGATCCCAGCATCGTCCGCATCATCTGGGCGGCCCTCTTCTTTGCCGGCGGAATCGGCTTCTGGCTCTATCTGGTCTGCGCCTTTGTAGTGCCGAAAAAGAGCGACGCCTATCCCGGATACTAAAAATCCGTTGATATAGTGTGAATACCGCGCTTCATTCCCCTTCTAAAAAACGATTGGACCTGCATTTTGCAGGTCCAATCGTTTTTTCTCACCGGTTTTGTGTTATACTCATATTGGTTTTAAAAGAGGGGCGTGATGGGATGAGCTATTATCATAAGGTATACGACCTGGTGGCCCGCATCCCCCGGGGCAAGGCGGCCAGCTACGGGCAGCTGGCCCTGATGACGGGCAGCCCCCGGGCGTCCCGGGCGGTGGGATACGCCCTGCGGGCCTGCAGGGACCCGGAGCTCCCCTGCCACCGGGTGCTTCGCGCGGACGGCTCCACCACCTGCGCCTTCGGGCCCGGCGTCCAGCGCGCCATGCTGGAGGCGGAGGGCGTGGCATTTACCGAGGACGGGCGGGTGGATTTTTCCGTCAGTCGGTGGGACGGGACCTGATGGACGGAAGAGGGCCTGCCCGTTTGAAACAGCATATGAAAAACCCGCCCGGCATCGCCCGGGCGGGTTTTTGTGTATCGTATGGTTATACTAGGCGGGAAAGCTCAATTGCCCTCTGACGGGGTGGCTGGAAGTTCCTCATAAGATCCGGTATATGGTGTAAAGTACGGCCTGCCAGTGTTGGGATTATTGCCATGGACACGTTCCAGAATCTGCTCAACTGTGCTTCCACCAACAGCCCAGGAGTCCTGCCCTGTGCCGGCCCAGTTCATGCATTGATACCAACGCTGCTCATCCGGCTCGTAAATAAATCGGGCCGCCCATTGCCATTTCCCTTTAAGCTCACACTCGGGAACCGCCAAAGTGGCATAGATCAGAGGGCGCCTGTTCGTATCACCTGTATTATAATAAGGCTGAATGTAGTAGTCTGTTCCGTCGACGCGGAGAATAGGCCAGGCGTTGCCGTTCTGCTCGTAGAATGTTTTCCGGAGGTCGTCGTTGGTCTCTTTGGGGTTCTTATTCAGTAAGTCCTGGTAGGCGTCAGTAACTTGCTGGGGAATTGTCTGTGAGTGGAGGCGGCAGTTGACGGTAATCTGCAGATTGCCCTCCCCGCTGGCAGTAATCTTATAGACTTCGCCTGAGGGGCATTTGATACCTGATTCATCGGCAATTTCCTGCAGCTCGTTGCGGGTGAGCACGGCGTCGCTGCCCATCTGCTCATAGATAAGCTGGTGGGCCAGGGACGTGCGGTTGCTGAGACAGGCGGCCTCCTCCGCACGGCGGGTAGCGGCGGAGAAGACGGGAATGGCGATGGCGGCCAGAACTCCGATGATGGCGATGACCACCAGAAGCTCGGCCAGGGTGAAGCCCCGGCGCTCTCTACAATTCTTCACGGTTTTCGCCCCATTCCCGCCAAAATGTATCCATATTATACTACGAAGTTTCCGGGGTGTAAAGCAAGGCTTGGCGAGTAAATTCCTTGCGTTTTAGTAGGGAACATGATAAGATACCACTGCATAAATCACCAAATATTAGGGAGCGTTCATACACATGATAGATTTCATAGCGCCGGAACTGAGCGACAAACCCTGGGTGGACGACCTGCTCCGGCGGGCGGACTACCGCGGCTGCGAGTATAATTTTACCAATCTCTTCGTCTGGAAGGATGCCTACCGCCACGAGCTGGCCCGGATAGACAGCTTCCTGCTGGCCCACCTGTGCGGCGGGCTGGGCTGCAGCTACCTCTACCCCGCGGGCAGCGGGGATGTGCGGCCGATCATCCTGGCCCTGAAGGAGGAGGCGGACCGCCGGGGACAGCCTCTGCGGCTGGTCTGTCTCACCCCCCGCCAGATGGAGGAGCTGGACCGCCTGTTTCCCGGGAAATTTATTTACGAGGCAGACCGGGACGGGTACGACTACCTTTACGAGATCGACCGGCTGGCCGACCTGCCGGGTAAAAAGCTGCACAACAAGCGCAACCACATCAGCCGCTTTTTGGATAATAACCCATCCTGGGTCTATGAGGAGATCACGCCGGAGAGCCTGCCCGAGTGCCTGGAGATGGACAAGGAGTGGTACCGCCGCAGCATGATCCGGGAAGGGGCCGCCGAGGAGCGGGACCTGGGGGACGAGGGCCGCGCACTGCGCCTGGCCATGGCGCACTACCACGAGCTGGGCCTGGAGGGCGGTCTCATCCGGGTGTACGGCGAGGTGGTGGCCTTCACCATGGGGGACGTCCTCTCCTCCGACACCTTCGACGTCCACTTTGAGAAGGCCTACGGCGAGCTCCAGGGCGCCTACGCCCTCATCAACCGGGAATTTGCGAGGTGGGTCCGGGCGCGCCATCCGGGGATTAAGTACCTCAACCGGGAGGATGATATGGGCGTGGAGGGCCTGAGAAAGGCCAAGGAGTCCTACTATCCCGACCTGATGGTGGAGAAGCACAGCGCCGTATGGAGAGAGGACTGAGGCCCCGCGACAGGGAACCGGACGCCGCCCCTACCTTATAATAGGTGCATTAGAGCGGGTGCGCCTCAAACATTCAGACGGAAGGCCCGGTGAGGACCATGATTGAAATGCGCCCCTCCAAGCCGGAGGAGCTGAGCCGGCAGCGGGAGCTGTGGAAGCTGGCCTTCGGCGACAGCGACGGGTATATCGACCTCTTCTATCAAACGGCCGCCGGCCCGGAGGACGTTCTGGTCCTTCTGGAGGACGGCGTGGTCTATAGTATGCTGGCCCTGCCGGCAGTGGAGCTGGCGCTGCCCGACGGCGATACGGCCAGCTCCGCCTATGTCTACGCGCTGGCCACCGACCCGGCGGCCCGGGGCCGGGGTTACGGGCGGATGCTCCTGCGCTATGTGGACTTCTATCTGCGGGAGCGGGGCGTGGACTGCGTCACCGTGGTTCCTGCGGAGAAGAGCCTCCACAAATTTTTTGCCTCGGTGGACTTCGCCGAGTGCTTTACCGCCTCGTGGACGGACCTGCCGGCCGGTGAAATCGGAGCGCCCGCCCCGGGGGACGCCATCGAGGCGGCGGATGCGGCGGCGTATGACGCCCTGCGGGAGCGGCTGCTGGAGGGCGTCTTTCATGTCAGGTACGGCGGCGGCCTGCTCGCCTTCCAGGCAGGGGTGTCCCGGCTGAGCGGCGCGGGACTGTACCGGCTCCGGGTGGACGGCAGAGAGGGCTGCGCTGCGGCGGAGTACGACGGCAGCCGCCTGATTCTCAAGGAGCTGCTTCTACCGCCCGGACTCCTGGGCCGGGGTCTGGCCCTGGTGAAGGAGCGGCTCCCCGCCGGGACGTACCAGGCGCGTGGACCCTACAGCGCCTCTGAGCTGGGTGAGACGCGGAGCTTCGGGATGCTCAAGTGGCTCAACGCCGTTTTCGGCCTCAAATGGCGGGGGGCCGGGGACGGATATCTGGGCCTGGCATTCGACTGACTTCGGGGAAATACGAGCCGGGCAACAAGCGGCGGGACATATGTCAGATGTCCCGCCGCTTTTGAATTTGCATATTTCAAAGACGCAAAATGCATTTTATCAAAGTAGCGCAGAAAAGGGATAAAGCAAATATTGTTTCAAAATTTATGTATATTGTTTCGGAATTCCCTGGGCCGCGGGCGAATAAAGATGGAAACAACGCATGACGTGGACAGTTGTTTTCCGTTGCCGAAGCTTTTTGAGGACAGCATGGCGCAAATATGTACTTGTGATGCGGACACATGCAAGAAATGACGGCGCTTCCATCAATTCCGTGGCCGTTAACCCTTGACTGGGTGACTGTTTTGCGATAAAATAAACGAACCGTTTTATGGGGTTGGACGGGCCGTACCCGCCCCCCTGGGATATACAGAGCATTTGAATGATTAGGAAGTGAAGAGATGGTAAAGTACACCATAAAGCGCGTCCTCATGGCGGTTTTAACGGTGTTCATCGTGGCGTGCATCACCTTTTTTCTGATGAACGCCGCGCCGGGCAACCCCTGGCTGGCAGAGAAGACGCCCCCCCAGTCCGTCATTGACGCCCTGAACGAGAAGTACGGCCTGGACAAGCCGCTCCCCGAGCAGTTTGCCAAGTATATGAACAACCTGATCCACGGCGACTTCGGCGTGTCCATCAAGACACAGAAGAACCGCCCTGTCATGGATATCATTGTGGAGAAATTCCCCCTCTCCGCACAGCTTGGTATTATGGCCGTGGCCTGGGCCGTGGTGGTGGGCGTGCCGCTGGGCTGCCTGGCGGCCTATAAGCGCGGCAAGCTCATCGACAGCATCCTGCGGGTGGTCTGCACCCTGGGCGTATCGCTGCCGGGCTTTGTGGTGGCCTCGGTGCTGTTGGTGGTGTTCTGCGGAGGAATAGAATCACTCAATTTCTTTCCGGGCACCTTCTCGCCGGCAAACGGCATACGGGGCTATATTCTGCCCTGCTTCTGCCTGGGGCTGTACCCCATGTGCTATATTGCCCGGCTGACCCGGTCGTCCATGCTGGACGCCATCAACCAGGAGTATGTGAAGACCGCCCGGGCCAAGGGTCTGAAGACCGGCAAGATTATCTTCAAGCACGCCCTGCGCAACGCCCTGATTCCGGTTATCACCTACCTGGGCCCCCTGACCGCCTTTACTCTGTGCGGCGGCTTCGTGGTGGAGAAGGTGTTCGGCATTCCGGGCCTTGGTAAATTCTTTGTCCAGAGCGTTCAGGCATTGGACTATCCTCTGATTATGGGCACGGTTATCTTCCTGGCCACCTTTATCGTGTTCATGAACCTGATGGTGGATCTCCTCTACAAGGTGGTCGACCCCCGCATCAATCTGGCCAAGGGAGGGAACTGAGCCGTGGCGGATAAAAAAGTGAAGCACAGCCCCATCGGCTCACTGCAGCCCAAAATCGACGACATCCTGGAGTGGAACAACCTGGACTTCACCCCCGCCACCAAGGAGGAGAAGGAGGACTTCATCCAGCAGCGCAAGAGCGTGTCCTACTGGCGCGACGCCTGGCGGCGCCTGCGCAAGAACACCGTGGCCATGGTGGCCATGTGCGTGCTGATTGTCATCGTCCTGTTCGGCTTCCTGGGCCCCGTGCTGGTGCCCTATGGATATGAGGAGTTCAACAAGGGCGCGGAGAACCTGCACCCCTGGCACTATACCCTGGAGGACCAGGCACGGGTGAACGCCGTTATTGAGGAGCGCACCGGCTCCGCCGCCCTGGACCCGGAGGAGGCGGTGGCCCAGGCCATCGCCGAGGCCGAGGCCAAGGGCGAGACCCTCAGCGCCGTGCAGCAGGCCAAGATCCGCGCCAACGCCAAGGCGGCTGCGGAGAAGGCCGCCACCGAGGGCAGCGAGGGCCTCTCCACCAAGGAAGAGGACGTCAGGGCCGAGCTGGGCGTCAAGGCCAAGCTGGGCGGCTACTCCAATAACGAGCTGCAGCGGATCGCCAATGGCGAGAAGGTCTTCCCCCACCTGTTCGGCACCGACAAGTTTGGCCGCGACATCATGGTCCGCGTCATGATCGGTACCCGCGTCTCCATGATCGTGGGCGTCTGCGCCGCTCTGCTGGTGCTGGTCATCGGCGCGCTCTACGGGTCCATCTCCGGCTATGCCGGCGGCATGGTGGATACCGTGATGCAGCGCATCGTGGAAGTGATTTACTCCATTCCCGAGGTGCTGGTCATTCTGCTCCTGGCGGCCATGCTCAGCCCGGTGATTCAGGAATACTCCAGTTCGGGGGGGCTGCTGTCCGGCCTCACCACCGTGCTGGGCGCCAACCTCATCAGTATGTTTATCGCCTTCGGCATTCTCTACTGGGTGGGTATGAGCCGCATTATCCGCGGCCAGGTCCTCCAGATTAAGCAGCAGGAGTACGTCACCGCCGCCCGCGCCCTGGGCGCGTCCAGCGGCCGCATTATCCGCCGTCACCTGCTGCCCAACTGCATCGGCCAGATCGTGGTCACCACCTGCCTGCAGATCCCCTCGGCCATCTTCCTGGAGTCCTTCCTCTCCTTCCTGGGCGTGGGCGTCAACGCCCCCATGACCAGCCTGGGCTCCATGGCCTCCGAGGCGCTGCAGGGCCTCTACAGCTACCCCTACCGCCTGCTGTTCCCCGCCATTATCCTGAGCGTGATGATCCTCTCCTTCAACCTGTTCGGCGACGGCCTGCGGGACGCGCTGGATCCGCGCCTGAAGAAATAAGGGAGGAGGAGATATTATGGAACAGAATACCAATACCCTGCGCGACGACCTGGTGGTCGAGGCCCCCAAGGACGGCAAGCTCCTGGAGGTCAAGGATCTGCGCGTCTCCTTCTTCACCCCCGCCGGCGAGGTCAAGGCCGTGGGCGGCATCTCCTACGACCTGAACTACGGCGAGGTCATGGGCATCGTGGGCGAGTCCGGCTCCGGCAAGAGCGTGGAGGCCTACTCCATCATCGGCCTGCTCCAGTCCCCCGGCAAGGTCATCGGCGGCTCCATCTCCTTTGAGGGTCAGGACGTGCTGGCCAAGAGCAAGGAGGAGATGACCGACTTCCGCGGCAGGGAGGTTGCGATGATCTTTCAGAACCCCATGACCTGCCTCAACCCCGTCTACACCGTGGGAAATCAGCTTGTGGAGGCCCTCCGCGCCCACGATAAGTCCATCTCCGCCGAGGATGCCAAGAAGCGCGCCATGGAGATGATGGAGCTGGTCGGCATCAACAACGTGGCCAGACGTATGCGGCAGTACCCCCACGAGTTCTCCGGCGGCATGCGCCAGCGCGTCATGATCGCCATGGGCCTCATCTGCCACCCCAAGCTGCTGATTGCGGACGAGCCCACCACTGCCCTGGACGTGACCATTCAGGCCCAGATCCTGGAGCTGATGAAGGAGCTGCAGAAGAAGACCCACATGGGCATCGTCTTCATCACCCACAACCTGGGCGTTGTGGCCGAAATCTGCGATAAGGTCAGCGTCATGTACGCGGGCAAAATTGTGGAGCAGGGCCCTGTCAACGACATTTTCTATACCCCGGGCCACCCCTATACCGTCGGACTGCTGCGCTCCATGCCCCGGGTGGACGCCGACAGCTACGAGCGGCTGATCCCCATTGAGGGCACCCCCGTGGACATGCTCAATCCCCCCGAGGGCTGTCCCTTTGCACCCCGGTGCGAGCACGCCATGAAGGTCTGCCTGCAGAAGATGCCTCCCTACGTGGAGCTGGGCGACGGGCACCGCTCCGCCTGCTGGCTGCGGGTGCAGGAGCAGGTAAACGCGAAGAAGGAGGCGGGCACAAATGACTGACGATATCCTCCTTCGGGTAGAAAACCTGAAGAAATACTTTAAGGTCAAGGGGACCAGGGGCCCCGGTGTCCAGGCGGTTGAGGACGTATCCCTCTTCATCCGCCGGGGCGAGACCCTGGGCCTGGTGGGCGAGTCCGGCTGCGGCAAGACCACCCTGGGCCGCACCATCCTCCGCCTGCACGAGCCCACCTCCGGCCGTATTACCTACGGCAACGAGGTGATCTACGAGCGCGGGATGCTGGACGAGAAGGGCGTGCCCACCGGCAAAAAGACGGCCGTCAATATGCTCCCCTACCGCCGGAAGATGCAAATCATCTTCCAGGATCCCTCCGCCTCCCTGGACCCCCGCATGACCGTGGGCGAGATTATCGGCGAGGCCATCGACATCCACAAGCTTGCCAAGAGCAAGGCCGAACGCACCGAGATCATCAAGGATCTGCTGGCGCGGGTGGGCCTGAACACCGAGCACGCCAACCGTTACCCCCACGAGTTCTCCGGCGGCCAGCAGCAGCGCGTGGGCATAGCCCGCGCACTGGCGGTAAAGCCTGAGTTTATCGTCTGCGACGAGCCAATCTCCGCCCTGGACGTGTCCATCCAGTCCCAGGTGGTGAATATGCTGGAGGATATGCAGGAGGAGCTGGGGCTCACCTATCTCTTCATCGCCCACGACCTGTCCGTCGTGCGCCACATCTCCGACCGTATTGGCGTGATGTACCTGGGCTCCCTGGTGGAGCTGGGCGAGAGCTATGAGCTGAACAAGAACCCCCTCCACCCCTACACTAAGACCCTCCTCTCCGCCGTGCCCGTACCCGACCCGGAGGTCTCCAAGGCACGCCAGCGTATTGTGCTGGAGGGAGATATCCCCTCCCCCATGAATCCCCCCACGGGCTGCCGGTTCCATACCCGCTGTCCCTATGCCACCGACAAGTGCAAGGAGGCCGTGCCCGAGTTCAAAGAGCACGCCCCCGGCCACTGGGCTGCCTGCCACCTGTTGGACTGAGGCGGGGGTGTGCTCTTTCCCAAGTGTTTCGGACCGTCCCCCGCCGGACCGAAACCTTGATGCCGGGCGGGTTCATTCCGCCCAGGCAGATTTAAAAAATTGGGGTCTCCGCAAAGCCTGAGCTTTGCGGGGAAGCGCGCCCCCGGCCACTGGGCCGCCTGCCACCTGTTGGACTGAGGCGGGGGAGTGCTCTTTCCCAAGCGTTTCGGACCGTCCCCCGCCGGGCCGAAACCTTGATGCCGGGCGGATTCAGTCCGCCCAGGCAGATAAAAAGAACTGGGGTCCCGCAGGCGGGCGGGGTGTGTCCCTGGAACAAGGGCAATGTGCCGCCGTCGGAGCGCTGTTTTCCCTGACCGATTCTCCCCCGCTGCACACCGTTTCCGGGCCGCCCTGGGGGCGGTCCTACATAGGCTTAAAAAGTCACAGCGCGTAAATTGTGTAATACTTTGGAAACAATTTGCTTTACATTATAAAAGCGCCGTGGTATAATGACCGCACACAGTGTTGCTTCTGCGACGGACAAGTGTAGTCCGTCGGTGTCTGTCGAAAAATGCGCATGCGCATTTTTTATGTTCCCCTAGGGGAACAAGGGTAATTATCCGTTTGTGTATCACGCCACGAGAGCGTAACGATACAAAATGATTTGGGAGGTAAGTAAAGCAATGAAGAATTGGAAGAAGCTGTTGTCTCTGCTTCTCGCCGGCGTTATGTGCGTCGGCCTGCTGGCCGGCTGCGCCACCAAGCCCACCGGCGAGAGCACTCCCCCCAGCGTGGAACCCACCGCAAGTGAGCCCGTCGACAGCGCCGAGCCCAGCGTGGAGCCCACCCCCGCCGGCGACGAGTTCAATATGGCCGTCTGCCTGGCCTCCGAGCCCCAGAGCATCGACCCCGCCCTCAACTCCGCGGTTGACGGCGCCATCATGCTCAACCATTTCTTTGAGGGCCTCATGAAGTGGGGCGACAGCGGCAACGCTGTGCCCGATACCACCGGCATGAACTATGCCGCTCTGGTTCCCGGCCAGGCCGCCGGCGAGCCCGAGAAGACTGACAACGGCGACGGCACCGTCACCTACACCTTCAAGATCCGTGACGACGCCATGTGGTCCGACGGCAAGCCCGTCACCGCCGGCGACTTCGTCTACACCTGGCAGCGCCTCGCCACTCCCGCCACCGCCGCCGACTACTGCTATATGATCGACATGGTCAAGGGCTATGCCGCCATCAACGGCGGTACTCCCGTGCTGGACGCCAACGGCAAGCAGCAGTATGTGGATGCCGACGGCAACGTGGTAGCCGTTGAGCTGGACGCCGACGGCAATCCTGTGGGTGAGCTTCCCGAGGGCGTGAAGGCCGACATGGACTATGCCGATCCCTCCACCCTGGGCGTCTCCGCTCCCGACGACAAGACCTTCGTGGTGGAGCTGACCTACGACTGCCCCTACTTCATGGAGATTTGTGCTTTCCCTGCCACCTATCCCGTCCGTGAGGACATTGTCACCGCCGACCCCGACAACTGGACCCGCGACATCAACACCTACGTCTCCAACGGCGCGTGGAAGATGAGCGAGTGGGTGCACGACTCCTATATCAAGGCCGTGCCCAACGAGTACTACTACGACGCTGCCAACCTGGGTCCCGATGTCATCACCTTCCAGCTGATGGAGGACCAGAACGCCATGCTGGCCAACTACCGCTCCGGCGATCTGCAGTTCATCGAGGATATGCCCGTCGACGAAATCCCCGCCCTCCTCGCCTCTGACGAGCTGAAGATCGTGGACTATATCGGCACCTACTATGTCTGCTACCAGGTCCAGAAGGCCCCCTTCGACGATCCCAGAGTCCGCAAGGCCTTTACCCTGGCCATCGACTCCAAGTATATCGTGGAGCAGGTTACCCAGACCGGCCAGGTCCCCGCCACCGGCTTCGTGCCCGCCGGCGTCTATGACGCTGCCGGCGCCAACGGCGATGACTTCCGCACCACCGGCGGCGACTACTGGGAGGCTCCCCTGACCGACGAGATCTACGAGAAGAACTGCGAGGAGGCCCGTCAGCTCCTGGCCGACGCCGGCTATCCCAATGGCGAGGGCTTCCCCGTCGTCACCTATCTGTACAACACCTCCGACGCTCATAAGGCCGTCGGCGAGGCGCTGCAGCAGATGTGGCAGACCGCTCTGGGCGTCACCGTCGATCTCCAGAACCAGGAGTGGAACGCCTTCCTGGAGACCCGTAAGCGCGGCGAGTACTCCATCGCCCGTAACGGCTGGATCGCCGACTACAACGACCCCATCTCTTTCCTGGATATGTGGTACACCGACGGCGGCAACAACGACGCCCAGTACAGCCGTGCTGAGTACGACGCCGCTATCGACCGCGCCAAGGCGACCGCCGATCCCGCCGAGCGTATGAAGGCCATGCACGAGGCCGAGGATATGATCATCGGTGAAGACTGGGCGCTGGGTCCCATCTACTTCTACACCCAGAAGTATATGATGGATCCCAGCATCAGCGGCGTGTTCTATACGCCTCTGGGCTACTTCATCTTTGGCTACGCTCAGAAGGGCTGAGCCGGACTAGACTCCGCACTGCTGAAGGGCGCGGGAGGCAATGCCTCCCGCGCCCTTTTTCCGTCCGGCGTTCTCCGCCCGGCCGGGGTGTTGTCAAAATGCACTAGAATGAATATTCATGCAGATGTTTTTGGAATATTACCACAAAAATTCAAAAAAGACTTGCAATATGCGTGAATGGAGTGTATAATTCAGACAATCACAAATCCCAAACCGATATTGAGGAGAGAATGAATATGAAAACCTGGAAAAAAGTCCTTGCGCTTGGCCTCGCCCTGGGCCTGAGCGTTACCCTGATGACCGGCTGTGCCAACAGTGAGACGCCCTCCGGCGGCGACGCGGGCGCCCCGTCCGTCTCCCCCAGCGCCAGCCAGGGCGCCGAGCCCGCCGCCACCGGCCCCGCCGCCTGGACCTCCGTAGACGACCTGAAGGGCGCTAAAATAGCCGTTCAGGAGGGTACCACCGGCAATGACGTAGCTGCAGCCATCGATGGTGCCACCGTCTCTGCCTTTAAGGCTGCCACCGCCTGCGCCATTGAGCTGATGAATGGCCGTGTGGACTGTGTGGTTATCGACACCAACCCCGCCAAGGCACTGGTGGCCGCCAATCCCGACAAGCTGATGCTTCTTGATTTCCCCGCCAGCGAGGAGAGCGAGACCTACGCTATCGCCACTCAGAAGAACGATGCCGGCGCCGATCTGGCCGCTGAGTTTAACACCGCTATGAAGACCCTGAAGGACAACGGCACCTTTGATGCCCTGGTGAGCGTATACATCTCCAAGGAGGAGGATGCAACCCTCCCCGAGCTCAAGCCGGTTGAGAACTCCAAGGGCACCTTGGTGATGGGCACCAACTGCGAGTTTGAGCCCTTCGAGTACCTGACCAGCGCGGGGGAGCCCACCGGTTTTGACGTGGACTTCGTCAAGTACCTCTGCGCTGAGATGGGCTATGAGGTCACTGTGGAGAATATGGACTTCGACGCACTCATCCCCGCCCTCCAGTCCGGCCGGATCGATTTCATTGCCGCCGGTCTGACCCGGAACGATGAGCGTGAGCAGAACGCCAACTTTACCGACGGCTACTACGACGCCGTCCAGTCCATCATTGTGCAGAAGTAAGCGTTTCCTGGAAGCGATTCACGCAGTCAGCCTGCGCCGCTGAAGCGGCGCAGGCTTCCGCGCGCTTTACAAAGAGAAAGGTGGCGGTTCCACTGTTCAACGGTCTTGCCGATTTCGGCACAAAACTCTACCAGGCGTTTCTCTTTGAGGATCGCTGGAAGCTCTATCTGGGCGGCCTGGGAAATACCCTGGCCATTACTCTGGGAGCGATCTGCATCAGTACCGTCTTCGGTATGGTGCTCTGTCTGATGCGCCTTTCCAAGCACCAGGTTCTCCGCTGGCCCGCCCAGGCGTACATAGACATCATACGGGGTATCCCCGTGGTGGTGCAGCTTCTTATTATGTATAACGTGGTCCTGCTGAACGTCACCGACAACAAAATGGTGGTCGCCATCATTGCATTTGGAGTGAACTCCTCGGCGTATATGGCGGAAATATACCGCTCAGGAATCAACGCGGTGGACTCGGGACAGATGGAGGCAGGGCGATCACTGGGCCTCAGTCGCGCCCAGACCATGTGGCATATCATTTTTCCACAGGCAATTAAAAACTGCCTTCCCACTTATACCAGCGAATTCATTGTTCTGGTAAAGGAGACTGCCGTAGTGGGCTATATTGCCCTGGTGGATCTGACCAAGGTCTACTCCTCCGTTCAGAGCCTGACCTATGATGCGACGGCGCCGCTCCTGATCATTGCGGTCGCATACTTCATCATCACCAAGACCCTCGCCTTGATTTTCGCACATATGGAAAGGAGGCTGCAGGCAAGTGATCGACGTTGAACACCTGAGCAAAGCCTTCGGCAGCCACCTAGTCCTGGACGACATCACCGAGCACATCGATCAGGGAGAAAAGGTGGTTATTATCGGCCCGTCCGGGTCCGGCAAGTCCACCTTTCTGCGCTGCCTCAATCTGCTGGAGAACCCCACCAAGGGCAAAATCATTTTTGAGGGCACCGTCGTCAACGACAGAAAGACCGATATCAACGCCGTCCGGCGGCAGATGGGCATGGTCTTCCAGCACTTTAACCTCTTTCCCAACATGACCATCCGCAGGAACATCACCCTGGCCCCCGTACAGACCAAGCTGATGAGCCAGGAGGAGGCCGACAAGACCGCCATGGCCCTCCTGGACCGGGTGGGTCTCAAGGATAGGGCGGAGAGCTACCCCGCCCAACTCTCCGGCGGCCAGAAGCAGCGCATTGCCATCGTCCGCGCCCTGGCCATGAAGCCCAAGCTGATGCTTTTTGACGAGCCCACCTCCGCCCTGGATCCCGAGATGGTGGGCGAGGTGCTGGAGGTCATGAAGGAACTGGCCCACGAGGGCATGACCATGGTGGTGGTCACCCACGAGATGGGATTTGCCCGCGAGGTGGGCACCCGTGTCCTCTTTATGGACGGCGGCAAGATTCTGGAGCAGAACACCCCCCAGGAATTCTTCGCCAATCCCAGGGAACAGCGCACCATTGATTTTCTCTCCAAAGTGTTGTAGATGTGAAAAGAGTCCCCCGGCTCCCAATTTGGGAGCCGGGGGACTCTTTCGATCACAAAGGGCCGGCGGTAAACGATACCAGAGGGACAGAACCATCAGCCCTGGGGTAAGGCCCTGCCGCGCCCCGATTTCCATTGACTCGGGGACTCTTTGGACCGTCTCATTCCTGCACAGCCGCCTCAGCGCTCAGAAGCCCGGCGGCGCGCTGCATCCTCTCCCGGCAGAAATGATTGAACAGGGCGATGCACCGCCCGATTGCCACCATGGCCACCAGGGTGCCCGGCCCGATGCCCACAACCGTCCGGGCGGCAATCAGGCCAAGGGCTGTGGAGGCCACCACACAACACAGGTCCACCACATTTTTCCCAAAGCCGAGGCCCCGGCGGAGGGCCTCCCCCGCCGCCTTTGCCATGCCGTCGGGGGGGCTGGGGACCAGCTGCATATTCACAATCATGGCCGCGCCTACCCCGGTGAGGACCACAGAGCCTGTCAGCAGAAGGATTTTCTGCCACAGGGTGGGGGCGTCCAGCCCCAGCGGAGCGGCGAGGGCGTCATACCCGGCGATAAAGACGTTGAGCAGAAGGCTGAACACCAGAGAGAAGGGAATCTGCAGGAGCACCGTCCAGGTCCGCCGCCTGCCCAGCAGGAGCAGCTCCACGGCCAGGAAAACCAGGTATACCCCGAAGGTGGCGAGTCCGAAGTCGATCTTCCAGATGGACGAAATAGCGTAGGCCGGGGAGATAATGGGGGAGACGCCCAGCAGCGCCTTGGTGCTGAGGACGTTGCCCACCGCCAGGGTTACGATGCCCCCCAGGTAGAAGCCGAGCCTGTAGAGCTGTTCCCGCTTCATCTCCTCAGCTCACCTCTTAAATCCAAATTCCGCTGCCGCGGCGTCCAGCCGCTCCATAGCCGCAGTAAGGCACTGCCGGGGGCAGGCCAGGTTGATGCGCTCGAAGCCCGCGCCGCCCGTGCCGAAGAGATACCCCTCGTCCAGGTAGAGCTGGTGCTCCACCATGAAGCGCTCCAGCTCCGCCGGTTCCAGCCCCAGACTGTTGAAGTCCGCCCATAGGAGATAGGTGCCCTCCAGGGGATAGACGGTTACGGAGGGGAATTTTTCGGCCATAAAATTTTTACAGTAATCATAATTGCCCCGGATGACCTCCAGAAGCGCCTCCAGCCAGGGCTCCCCCTGCTCATAGGCGGCCCGGGTAGCCGCCAGGCCGAAGTAGTTGGTGTACTCCCCTGTATAGCCCACCACCTTGCCCGTTAGCCTGGCGCGGAGGTCCGGGTCGGATACGATGATGTTGGCGGTCACCAGTCCGGCCAGATTGAAGCTCTTGCTGGCGGAGGTTCCCACGATGCACTCCCGGGCGGCGGGGCCGTCCAGGGCCGCGAAAGGGATATGTACGCTGCCGGGGTGGACAAAGTCGGCGTGGATCTCGTCGGAGAAGACGGTGACGCCGTTGGCGGCACAGATATCGGCCGCCGCCTGGAGCTCCCGCCGGGTCCACACCCGGCCCACCGGATTGTGGGGGGAGCAGAGGAAGAACACCTTGGCCTCGCTCCGGCGGGCCAACGCCTCAAGCCCCTCCAAATCCATCTCGTAGCGGCCGTCTTTCACCCGGAGCGGATTCTCCAGCACCCGGCGGCCCGTAGAGGTCACAACGGCCCGGAAGGGCGGGTAGACGGGGGGCTGGATGATCACCGCGTCACCGGGCGCTGTGAGGGCGTGAAGGGCAAGGTTCATGGCCGGGACCACGCCGTAGGTCTGGAATATCCAGGTCGGCTCCACCGCCCAGCCGTGGCGGCGGTCCATCCAGGCGCACACCGCGTCTCTGTAGGAGCTGTCCGCCACAGTATAGCCGTATATGCCGAAGTCGGCGGCCTCCTTCAGCGCGGCGGTGATCTCCGGAGCCGCGGGAAACTCCATATCCGCGATGGAATAGGGGGCCAGGTCGGGGTTATCCACAGCCTGCCGCTCAAATGTGGACCATTTCTCCGCGCCGATGCCCCTGCGGGGCTTGAAGGTTGTAAAGTCGTACATGGTTTTGCACCTCTGTGTTTAAAGTCGGGAAAGAATGGGGGAAGCTCAGCGGCTATAAAATTACTTACTATCCCCACCCCAATATAGAGAAAAAGGGCGGCCAAAGGCCGCCCTTTTATGCGGAGAAATTATTCCGCGGAAATCATATAGTAGTAGACCGGCTGGCCGCCTGCTAAAAGGGTAATTTCCGCCTTGGGGCAGGCCGTCCTGAACAGCTCCAGGGTCTTCTGGGCCTCGGCCTCCTGCACGTCCTCGCCGTAAAAGATGGTGATAAACTCGGCCTCCTGCTGAGGAGCGGCCTGGGCCAGCCGCTCCAGCAGGACATGGATATCCCGGTCAGTGCCGAAAAGCTGGTGCTCGGCCAGGGCCAGGTAGTCCCCCTGGGTGATGGCAAAGCCGTCGAAATCGGAGTCCCGGGCGGCGTAGGTAATCTCAGAGGTGGAAACACGGCCCAGGGCCTCGGTCATGGCGGAGACGTTCTCCTCCTCGCCTGCGTCCGGGTCCACGCTGAGCATGGCGGAGATGCCCTGGGGAACCGTCTTGCTGGGCAGAACGATGACCTTTTTGCCCTCGGCCAGGGGCACGCACTGCTGCGCGGCCATGATGATGTTTTTGTTGTTGGGCAGGACGAAGACGATCTCGGCGGGGGTCCTGTCGATCTCCCGCAGGATGTCCTCGGTGGAGGGGTTCATGGTCTGGCCGCCGGAAATCACGCCGTCCACGCCCAGATCCCGGAAGACCTCGGCCAGGCCGTCACCGGCGCAGACGGATACAAAGCCGTACTTCTTCTCCGGGGCGGCAACTTTGCGCTCAGCCTCTTCCTGGTGGGCCTCGTGGGCCTCCTCCAGGATTTCGCTGTGCTGGTTGCGCATGTTTTCGATCTTTACGGTCTGGAGGGCGCCGTAGGTGATGGCCTCCTCCAGAACACGGCCGGGGTTGTTGGTGTGGACGTGGACCTTGATGATCTCGTCGTCGTCCACCAGCACCAGGCTGTCGCCCAAAGCGCTGAGGAAGCCGCGCAGAGCCTCCGGGTCCTTCTTCTTGTTGTCCCTGGAGCAGATAAATTCGGTGCAGTAGCCAAACTGAATTTCCTCGGTGGAGAAGCGCTCAAAGTCGGCCCGATCCTTGGGGGCCGCGGCGGCCTCGTCGCCGCCCTCGGGGATGGGCTCACCCCGCAGCTCGTCCAGCATACCCTGGAGAATCACCAGAAAGCCCTTGCCGCCCGCATCCACCACGCCCGCCTTTTTGAGGACGGGATTCTGGTTGATGGTGTCGTCCAGGGCCACGCGGCCCTCCCGGATGGCGGCCTCCAGGACCGCCTCGGCGTTGTTGTTCTCCCGGGCGGTGGCGGCGGCCTGGGCCGCGGCCAGACGGGAGACGGTGAGGATGGTGCCCTCGGCGGGCTTCATAACCGCCTTGTAGGCGGCGGCCACGCCGAAGTCCAGGGCCACGGCCAGGTCTCTGCCGTCGATGGTGTCCTTCTCCTTCACGGCCTTGGCAAAGCCGCGAAACAGCAGGGACAGAATGACGCCGGAATTGCCCCGGGCGCCGCGGAGAAGGGCGGAAGCGGTCTTGCCGGCTGCCTCGCCCACGGTGTTCAGAGGGGCTTTTTTCATCTCGGCGGCGGCGGTGGAAATGGTGAGGCCCATATTGGTGCCGGTGTCGCCGTCGGGCACGGGGAAGACGTTCAGCTCGTTGATGTGCTGCTTCTGTATATTGATGGAGGCAGCCGCGTGGATTACCATCCGCTGGAACGACGCCCCGTCAATGGTCTCTCTCATGTCGATGTTCCTTTCTGGATGGTTTAACCAATGACCATAGAATCAATGCAGACGTCCACGTTGCGGACCTCCACGCCGGTGGTGCGGCTTACGTCGTACTTGACCCGCTCCATAATGGAGCGGGAGATGGCGGTCAGATTCACGCCGTTGTCCACAATGATGTGGAGCTCAATGGAGACGGTGGAGTCGTCGTTATGGGTGACCTTCACGCCCTTGGCCATAGACTCGCGGCGCAGGAGGTGGACCAGTCCGTCGGTCTTGGAGCGCACGGCCATACCCTTTACGCCGTAGCAGTTGGTGGCCGCTGCGCCGGTGATGTTGGTAAACACATCGCTGCTGATGCGGATCTCGCCCTTTTCGGTCTGCAGCTTCATAGGGACCCTTCCTTTCTATGGGGGATTTATCCGTCCAAAGACGGGAACTTCTTCTCATTCGTTCCTATATTTTATTCTATTTCGGCCTAAAATACAAGGGAAAAAGTTTGCCGGGGTGATTGTAATTTGCACAGAAAACGTGTACACTATAACTATCATTTTCATGATAGGAGGCGACAGAGATGAAAGTTGCCCGTTTTGTGCTGAAAATCGTTGCTTTTTCCCTGGCTGCCGCTGCCGCGGCCTGCTGCGTGATCGCCTATTGGGATAAGATTGTGGCGTTCTTCGGCTGCGCCCGGGAAAAGCTGGCCGAGAAAAGGGCCTGCTGCTGCCGCTCCTCCGAGTACGACGACTACGCCGACTGGGACGAGGAGTAACAAGCAAACTGAAAAGAGAGGCCGGAGCGATCGCTCCGGCCTCTCTTTTTCATAAGCGGCTCTCTTCCGCGGCGGTGCGAGATATCCGGACTGGTGAAGAGCTTGGGACAAAAATGGAGCGGAACCGTTACCCGGTTCCGCTCTATTTTTACTTCTTTTTACGAAAGACAGATTTTACTGCAAGAACCCCTCAAGAATCTTCTCCTCAGCCTCTTCCTCGGTCAGCCCCAGGGTCATGAGCTTGGTAATCTGGTCCCCGGCGATGC
Source organism: Lawsonibacter faecis (assembly GCF_014287675.1). GTDB lineage: Bacteria > Bacillota > Clostridia > Oscillospirales > Oscillospiraceae > Pseudoflavonifractor > Pseudoflavonifractor faecis. The sequence goes on from NZ_JACOPQ010000012.1 coordinate 28,099, forward strand.
GTCCGATGGCGGCCTCGTGGATGAGCTGGGCCTCCATGCTGTCGGCGATGATGGCGGGGATGGACTTGATTTTGGCGTTGCCCATGATGATGGAGTCGCACTGGACATGGCCGAAGCAGCGGGCCTCGCCGGTCATCCTGGGGTAGAAGACCTGCTGGGAGGTGTCCTGGGCCACACTGCGGGAGATGACCCGCCCGCTGGAGTCCTCACCCTGGAGGATGATCTCCATGTCGCTCTCGGCGGTCTGAGCGCCGTGGGTGAGGAGCTTCTCGGTGATGACCACCTCGGCCCCCGCCCCGGCCACCACCTTGGTCTCACGCTTGGTGGAATCGATGCCCCGGATCTGGGTGGTCTCCATGTTGATGGAGGCGCCCTCCTCCAGGTAGACGATGGTCTGGGGATTCATGATCCGCGCGCCGGAGCCCTCACCCTCGCCGTAATGCCGCTCCACATAGCGGACCCTGGAGTTTTTACCCACATAGAAGGTGTGGACGCCGTCGTGCTGGCTGGTTTCGCAGCCGGTGTTGTGGATGCCGCAGCCGGCGATGATGTCCACATCGCAGTCCTCACCGATGAAAAAATCGTTGTAAACCAGCTCTGTGAGGCCGGTCTCGGTGATGATTACCGGGATATGGACGCTCTCGTGCTGTGTGCCGGGGGCGATGCGGATGTCGATGCCGGGCTTGTCCGTCTTGGTGTCGATGACGATGTGCTCCGTACAGGCCCGCCCGCCCGCGCCGCCGTTCTTGCGGATATTGTAGGCGCCCTGAGGCGTGCCCTCCAGCTCGGCAATCTCCTTGAGGAGCTTCAGATCTATCTTTTCCATTACTGCGCCGCCCCCTCGCTCATATAACTGCACCCGGCGATGGTGTTGGCCAGGATTTGAGGGAAAATCTCGTCCTTGGGCCCCTGCTTTGTGATTTTGCCGCCGGAGACCATGACGATCTCGTCCGCCAGATCGATGATTCGCTCCTGGTGGGAGATGACCACCAGGGTGGCGTTCCGGGCGTCGTGGATGGCGCGGAAGGTCTCGGTGAGCTTGGCGAAGGACCACAGGTCAATGCCGGCCTCGGGCTCGTCAAAGATCATCAGGCCGGATTTCCGGGCAAGGATGGTGGCGATCTCAATGCGTTTGACCTCGCCGCCGGAGAGGGAGGCGTCCACCTCGCGCTCAATATAGTCGTTGGCGCACAGGCCCACCTTGGTCAGATACTGGCAGCCCTCGTCGTGGGTCAGATCCTCCCGGCCGGAGGCCAGCGCCAGCAGATCCCGTACCCGCAGGCCCTTGAAGCGGGGGGGCTGCTGGAAGCCATAGCTGATGCCCAGCCGGGCCCGCTCCGTCACGCTCATGCCGGTGACATCGGTCCCGTTCCAGAGGATCTGGCCGCCGGTGGGCTGGACAATGCCCATGATGGCCTTGGCCAGGGTGGTCTTGCCGCCGCCGTTGGGGCCGGTGATAACCACAAACTTGTTGTCCGGTATGGTCAGGGTAATGCCCTGGAGGATGCCGAGGGTCCGGTCCTCGTCGGACACCTGAAAAACCAGGTCTTTGATTTTTAACATCGCAGCTGCTCCTTTTGTATGGTTCTTCTGCGGGAAAGCTGGGCCCGACGCCCATATCGGGCCGCTCACGGGCGCTCCGCGCTTCGCTGTCACGCTGCACGCCCTCCGCGACGGCGGATAATCCGCAGCTCCGCAAAAAATGCCGCCGGGTCTTGCGGGAGACGACCCGCCCTGTTTTTTTGTCTGCGCTCCGCCTTATCCGCCTGCTCACAGGCGCTCCGCGCTTCGTTGTCACGCTGCACGCCCTCCGCGACGGCGGATAATCCGCAGCTCCGCAAAAAATGCCGCCGGGTCTTGCGGGAGACGACCCGCCCTGTTTTTTTGTCTGCGCTCCGCCTTATCCGCCTGCTCACAGGCGCTCCGCGCTTCTTATTAGTTATACCACTATTTAACTAGGAAAACAAGTGTTTCCGTCGAGAAGAAACGGAGGGGTACGGACATTTTTTCACGTTTCATCATAGTATGGGCTGGAATCTTTGAAATAATAGGAGGCAGACCTATGGAACAGGATAGATTGCCCTGCGCCGGGCCGGGCCAGAAGGTGATGGACCGGGAGGCGTTTGAGCGGGTTTGGCGCCGGGTGATGCCCGAGGACCGGCCCGACTGTCCCTTCACGCTCTACTCAGACGAAACCCTGGAGGAAGAGGTGCTGACCCCGCCCGCACCGGCGCGGGCAGCGGCCGCGGGGGAGGTTTGCGCACCCCCTGCCAGGATGGCTCCGGCGTCGCCCGCGGTCTGTGCGCCGGCCGCAATGCTGCCCGCAGCACCGGCGCGGCGGATGGAGGCGGCTGCGGCGGAGATGCCCGCGGCGGAGAACGACGTGCCCTGCCTGGGGTGTGCGTCGGCGGTACACGGGGAGATGCTTCAGGAATTTATCGCCGACGAGGTGGCGGACTGGCGGCTCTACCAGGGCCTCTCCCGGCGGGCGCCGGGCAACGCCGGGCGGACCCTGCGTGCCATGGGTGAGGATGAGCGGCGGCACGCCAAGCGGCTCTCCACCGCCTATTTCCTCATATCCGGCGTGCAGTTCTGGCCCGACCGGCAGCCCACGGCTCCGGCGGGGACCTGGATGGGCGTGCTCCGCGCCCGCTTCGCGGCGGAGCAGCGGGGCGAGGCGGCCTACCGCGCGGCGGCGGCCCAGACCGTCGACCCCTGCCTGCGGGAGCTCTTTTTGGAGTTGGCGGGTGACGAGGCCGAGCACACCTGGCTCCTGCGGGGCATTCTGGAGCAGATGTGACAAGAGCGCGCCGCAGCTGGCTGCGGCGCGCTCTTACCGAATGGGGGTGCAATTCAAGCCGGGCAGGAAGTACGGGGAGGCGCCCGCGGGCAGTCCGCCTATTTTATTTCGGACAGGGCGGCCAGACATGCGGGGCAGATATTCTTGCCCCTGAAGTTAATGACGTCCCTCGCATCGTCACAGAAGATGCAGGACGGCTGGTACTTCTTCAGAATAATGGAGGAGCCGTCCACGTAAATCTCCAAATTGTCCTTTTCGGCAATGTCCAACGTGCGGCGCAGCTCAATCGGCAGGACAATGCGGCCCAGTTCGTCTACTTTTCTTACGATGCCCGTAGATTTCATATAATATTCCCCTTTTCAATTAATATTTTGCTGTAATGCCATATTAATACAATTTACAGCAAATGTCAAACCATAGTTTGTTGATTTAAAACTATTTTTGATGTCCTGAAAAAGAAGCTTCTCTTCAGTTCGATATAATACTTCAAAAAGAAGGTGGGCCGTGTGACAATGATAGAAAAAATCCAGGAAGTAATGGACTGGAACGGCATTGAACAAAAGAAGCTGGCCGAGCTGACCGGCCTCTCCAAAAGCACAATCAGTACCTATATGCGCGGCGTGAATAAAATCAGCATCGAAAACCTGCAGAAGATTGCCGACGCGCTTGGGGTGTCGCTCTGGACCCTTCTGAACGGCGAACCCATGGCCGTCACGCCGCTGGATCTGACCGAGGCGGAGCGGGCGCTGATTGGTAAGCGGCGCGCGCTTTCGGCAAAATCCCAGAAGTTTGTGGATGCCGCCGTGCAGACCCTGGGAGAGCTGGAACATAGGGAGTAGGGGCGACGCTTGAAGCGTCCCAGGTCGTGCCGTTGCAACGGCTCCCGGCAGCGAAAAGGGACAGCCGAAAGGCTGTCCCTGACTTGTGCCCGACGTCGGCGGGCGGAGTGTGCCGCCCGAGTTCGGTTCGGGAATGCAGTATAAGTATCCGCAGGATTCCATAAAAATAAGACCAGCCCACAGGCTGGTCTTATTTTTATGGAGCGGGTGACGAGGCTCGAACTCGCTACCTCCACCTTGGCAAGGTGGCGCTCTACCAGATGAGCTACACCCGCAGCGACAGATGATATTATAAGCAATAAACGACCATCTGTCAAGGGGCATTTTTATTCCCGACATAAAAAGTTGCGGAGGGCTGGGGGGAGGCGGACTGGACGGGCGAGTCCGCAGGGAGTTCGTCGGGGCTAAAGTCGCCGCTGTCCTCGCTGGGGACGGTGAGGCCGCTGCCGTCCGGGTTTGCCGCGGCGGTGTCCTCCGGGGCCTGCTCCCCATCGGGGATGGGCTGGTTGCCGCAGGCGGGATATTCCTTTCGGTCCCAGGCGTAGGCCAGAGCCGCCAGATCCGCGTCGTGGAGGGCGAAGCCGTCCTCACGGGTGGCGTCCACATGGCGGTACTCCCCGCCGGGAAGGGCGATGATGTTCCAGAAGTGGGCGGCGCCGTCCACCGCGCCGGACACCACGGTGCACTCCACGCCCGCCAGCTGACAGTAGAGCTGGAAGGCCAGAGCCATACCCTCGCTGTCCGCCCTGCCCTCGACGGCTGCGGCGTAGGTGGTATTCAGCCGTTCCGGTGACTTTGCGCCGCCGGAGGGGATGTAGAGCGTCTGCGCGCGCAGCTGGTCAAAGGCTTCCCGGGCGGCCTCCTCGCCGTGCAGGGCGGCCAGTTGGGGCGCCAGGGACTCCGCGTGGTCGGCCAGGGCCACGCTCTTCTTCCGCAGGGTCTCCTGGTCCTCGGGATAGGTGAGGAGAATCTCCACAATGCGGGGATAGCCCGCGCCGTACTGCACGGTGTCGGAGTTGGGGTAGATGGAAATGTCGATTTCAGGCATCCCCATAGCCGCCATGGGGGTATCGTAATAGGCCTGATGGATCAGTCCCCGGATGTAGCTCTCATCCTCGTTGAAGTAGCTCACCTGGAGGACCGCCTCGGAGCCGAAGGAGGACAGGGTGCCCTGCAGCTCCTCACGAATGGCGCTGCTGCCGGTGACCGTTTTGATGCTCTTGACCTGGTCCCGGGTGCGGCGGTAGCTGATGTAGATATCCGCCTCGTAGTAGGACACAATGTAGGACGTCTCGTAGCGGATATAGTCCACGCAGTAGGCCCCCAGGGCGTCTTCGTACTTTACCTCGTCACAGGCTGCGGCCAGGTCGGCCTCCAGCGTGCTGTTGGTGCGTCCCTTGTAATTGGCGATGTGAATGACCCCGCGGGTCTGCCCGTCCTGGACAAAGGAGTAGATGCCGTCCATGAGCTGCTTATAGGTCTCCACCCGGACGATGGAGGAGTCCTCCTCGGTGACCGGGCGGTCGGCGTGGGGCTGGACGTCCACATAATCGTGGTTGAGCAGGGAGGTGCAGCCGCTCAGTGCCAGAAGCCCCGTCAGCATGAGGCACAGTATTTTGCGTTTCAACGGCGCCCCCCCTTACCAGTCAGAAATAAAAAAGCAAATCGGCCTGCGGACAAAAAACAGAAAACAAGATTCCTTCGTGGTTTTGCCTTCTCTTACAGTCCCAGCTCCTGCTCCACGATGACCACCTCGGCGTACTCGATGGCCGTTGGCCTGGCCCAGAGGACGGTGAGGGCGCGGCAGATGCGGTCGGGGCTCTCGCAGTCGTAGCAGCGGTCGCCCTTGGCGGCGCAGGGGGTCTTTCGGCCCAGGCGCTGGGCGTTCTTGGGCGCGGCGATGTTCCGGGCCCGCCAGAGGGCCTTCTCAAAGGTGGGGGCAATTTTGTTTACGCCCACGATAAGATAGAGGGACTTATGGCCGTAGATGGTGGAGGCTACGCGGTTGCCGGTGCCGTCAATGTTGACCAGCTCGCCGGTCTCGGCAATACCGTTGACAGAGCTTATGTAAACGTCGGCCGCCGCGGCCTGACCGGAGGAGCCGCCCAGCCAGTGCCAGTACACGCTGTTGTGCGAGGGCAGCAGCTGGTCCAGTCCCAGCTGCTGGGCCGTTATGGAGCCTCCTATGCCGATGGACGTACCGTCCAGCCTGCCGTCCAGGTACCTGGCGGCCTCCTCCGCCGTGGCGAAGCAGGAGGTGGCAAAGCCCCGCATTTCCAGATTTCCGCGCAGTTTCTTGATGTCGGCCATAACGAAAACTCCCTTCTTAGGTCAAAAATATGGAGAGAAACAGAGAATTGGCTTAATAAATTTTTACCATGCGCTTGCCGGCCGGTCAAAAAAAGATTGATGCCCCGAAGAAGCGGAGCGCTCGAAAACAGCAGAAATCCGGCCTGCAGTATTCCTTCCCCCTGTTCTCTTAAATGTCATTTTGCTTATACTCCCGGAACCCGTCGCCCAGGACCTCGTGGGCCTCGCAGACGATGATGAAGGCGTCGGGGTCTATCTCCTTGACCATGTGCTTGATGGTGACGATTTGCCGCTGCTTGAAGGCGCACATGAGGACCTTCTTCTCCGCGCCGGAGTAGGCGCCCTCACCGTGGAGGATGGTGACGCCACGGTCCAGATCGTGGACGATGGCGTCGGCAATGCGCTTGTACTCGTCGCTGATGATATAGGCCACCTTGGCGTTGTCAAGACCGTAGAGCACGCCGTCCATGACGATGGTGGAGATATAGAGGGCCACCAGGCCATAGAGCGCGCTGTAGAGGTTCTGAAAGGCCAGGGCCACCGCAACGATGACGATGAGGTCAATGGCCATGAGCAGCTTGCCCATGGGCAGCCACGACAGCTTGAGCTTGAGAAGCCGGGCGATGAGATCCGTGCCGCCGGTGGTTGCCCCCCGGAGGAACACGAAGCCCAGGGACACGCCCATGAGGAGGCCGCCGAAAATACATGCCAGCAGGGGCTCCATGGGCGGGAAGGTCCAGAAATAGTCGATGACGTCGATAAATACCGACGAGACCGCCATGGCGAAGAGGGAGGACACCAGCAGATGGCCCCCCAGCAGCTTCCACCCCAGGATGAAGAGGGGGATATTGAGAATGATGACGATGGTGCCGATGGGGGCCCAGGGCAGAATGGCGTTGATAATCTGCCCCACGCCGGTGATGCCGCCGAAGGCGATGTCGTTGGGCTTGTAGCACCAGTTGAAGCCCAGGGCATAGATGGCCGACGCCACGGTGATGATGAAGTAGGACCAGACTAAATTAAGCGCTTTGGATTTTGGCTTCATAGGCACCTCGATAAAAGTAAAGTGAAGAGAGAAAAAAGAAATTGGGCTGTATCCAAAAAGCTGCGCCGCGGACGGGCAGGGCAGGGGCCGCTGCGTTTCCATTTTCTCTTTTCTTTACAGCAGCGTCATCTGCTCCTCCCCCCGGTCCTCCTCCCTGAGGAGGGCCCCGGCGATGGGCAGCGAGCGGGCGCGGTAGCGGGAGATGTTGACGATGGGGGTATCGCCGAGGGGCTTGACGGTCTCCACAGAGTATTTGGGCTTGAGGGTCATCACGTTCACACCCTGGGTGGAGCGGGTGGCCTTGGGGGCTAGGGCGGCGGTATGGAAGACCATGCAGCGGCCCTCGGTGGAAATCACGGCCAGCTCCAGGTCCTCCCGCAGAAGGAACGCCGCGGCAAGGGGGGATTTATCCGAGTAGGCCCCCGTAAGCTTCTTCCGCCGGGTTTGGGTCTGGTAGGCGGCCAGCTCCACCCGGGCGGCCTTGCCGTTCTTGAAGAAGAAGAGCAGATTCCCCGAGTAGTCGCCGGGGATGCAGGCCCAGACGAAGCCCTCCCCCTCGTCGAAGCCCAGCTTGGTGGGCAGATAGTCGCCCAGCACACTGGCCTTGGCGTCATCAAAGTCGCTCAGGCGGGTCTTGTAGCACTGCTGGGCGTCGGTGAAGACCAGCAGCTCGTCCCGGTTGGTGCACTCCCACTGGAGAAAGGGGCCGTCCCCCTCCTTATACTTCTGCTCGCTGTTCATCCGCAGGGAGGCGGCGGTGATCTTTTTAAAATATCCCTCCCGGGACAGGAAGGCGGTGGCCGGGTAGTCCGGGATCTCCTCCTCCGGGTCGGGCTCGGCGGCCATCTGGTGCTCGTAGATAATATCGGTGCGCCGGGGGACGGCAAATTTTTTCTTTACGTTCTGCAGCTCGGCGATGATGAGCTTCTTGACGCGCCCCGGGTTATTGACAATGTCCTGGAGGTCGGCGATCTCCGCCTCCAAGTCAGAGGTTTCCTCAATGCGCCTGAGGATATACTCCTTGTTGATGTTGCGCAGCTTGATATCGGCCACGTACTCGGCCTGAATGTCGTCAATCCCGAAGCCAATCATCAGGTTGGGGATGACCTCTGAGTCCTCCTCGGTTTCACGGATAATCTTAATGGCACGGTCGATGTCCAGCAGGATTTTCTTCAGGCCCTTCAGCAGGTGCAGCTTATCCTGCTTCTTCTTCATCACGAAGTAGGTCCGGCGGCGGACCGAATCCATCCGCCAGGCGGTCCACTCATCCAGAATCTCCCGTACGCCCATGACCCTGGGCATGCCGGCGATGAGGATGTTGAAATTGCAGCCGAAGGAATCCATCATGGGCGTGGAGCGGAAGAGCTTCTGCATCAGTTTATCCGGGTCGGTGCCCCGCTTGAGGTCGATTGCGAGCTTGAGGCCGGTCAGGTCGGTCTCGTCCCGCATGTCGGCGATCTCCTTGATTTTGCCCGACTTGATGAGCTCGGCCACCTTGTCCATAATGGCCTCCACCGTGGTGGAGTAGGGGATCTCGTAGATCTCAATGAGGTTTTCCGCCTTGAGATAGCGCCACTTGGAGCGGACCTTGAAGGAGCCGCGGCCCGTGCGGTAGATGTTGGAGAGCTCGCCACCGTCGTAGAGCAGTTCTCCCCCGGTGGGGAAGTCGGGCGCCTTGAGGATGCCCAGCAGGTCGCACTCCGGGTTTTTGAGGAATTCGATGGTGGCGTCGCAGACTTCCCCCAGGTTGAAGCCGCAGATGTTGGAGGCCATGCCCACGGCGATGCCCATGTTGGAGGAGACCAGCACGTTGGGGAAGGTGGTGGGCAGGAGGGTGGGCTCCTTCATGGAGCCGTCGTAGTTGTCCGCAAAGTCCACAGTGTCCTGGTCGATGTCCCGGAAGAACTCGGAGCAGATATTATCCAGCCTGGCCTCGGTATATCGGCTGGCGGCCCAGGCCATGTCCCGGGAGTAGACCTTGCCGAAGTTGCCCTTGGAGTCCACCAGGGGATGCAGCAGCGCCCCATAGCCCCGGGAGAGGCGGACCATGGTATCGTATATGGCGGCGTCGCCGTGGGGGTTGAGCTTCATGGTCTGGCCCACGATGTTGGCGCTCTTGGTGCGGGCGCCGGTGAGAAGCCCCATCTTGTACATGGTGTACAGCAGCTTCCGGTGGGAGGGCTTGAAACCGTCAATCTCCGGAATGGCCCGGGAGACGATCACGCTCATGGCGTAGGGCATATAGTTGACTTCCAGCGTCTCGGTGATGGGCTGCTCCAGCACCTCGGCCCGCAGGCCGATGACGTTGGGATTGTTCTTGTGCTTGGCCCCCTCCTCGGGGGCTTTTTTCTTAGCCATCGGTATCAGTCCTTATCGGGATTTGAGGTGAGTGAGGCGCGGTATGCGTCAAATTGGTCCAGCAGAGCGTACACGCCGTCCAGGTACTCCGCACGGCGCTGCTTGGTCTCCGTGTCGTAATTGCCATGCTCAATGTAGTAGGCCCACATTCCCCAGGAGCCGCCCCCCTCCTTGGCCAGGGTGTAGGTGAGGACGGGGTCAAGGTTGCAGAGCTGGTTCACATTGCCGTAGAGGGACAGAGTGGAGATCCGGTCCGCCATGGAGTAGAACAGCTCTCCCCGCTCATAATCCCCCGGGTCCTCCCTGTGCTCGTAGAGGAGCCCCTCGGCGATGCTGCTCCCCCTCTGCTCGTAGGACAGTTTCATTCCCATGGTGTCGGCGTTGTACTGCTTCACCGGATCTCGCAGGTCCTCGGGCAGGTAGCGCAGATAGTCCTCCGGGACCGCCTTCCGTTCCAGCACCATGTCGTTTACCTCGTTCAGCTTTTCCAGCCGGTAGGCCTCGGCCGCGTCTATTGTGGCGGCCGGCGAGCCAGAGGCGTCAGCGCCCGGCCGGCCGCCGCCACGGAAGAGTCCGGCGGTCACAAGGGCTGCGGAGATAAGGATGGCTCCAGCCAGAATAAATATGGGGAAGTCCGTCTTTTTCATCTCAGCGTTCCTCCCGTGGGGTGGTAACGGCGGCGGTGCGGAAGGGGCCCTTCCACTCCACGTCGCAGCCCAGGGCCTCCACCAGGGCGCGGAGGGGGACGTAGCAGGGCGCGCCGGGGCCGTGGGACTTGGTCGGAACGTCCAGGGCGAGGACTTCGGCCTTTCCATCCCTGGTTACGAGATAGGCGCTCTCGCCGTCGGTAAAGGTGACTGAGCAGTCCCCCTTGGTGCAGATGAGGACGCGGTTCTCCTCGTCCCGCTCCACAGAGAAGCCCAGGGATTCCGCCAGGGCCGGAGTGGAGACCATAATTCGCCCTTGCTCTGCATAGGGGTATGCGGGGCTAAAATCGAGCCAGGCGAGGATGGGCACGCCGTTGACGGTGACGGTGACATCCATGGGCTGACTGACGCTCAGCGTCAGCCAGTCGGCGAACATGGCAAGGCGGAATTCCTCCCCGGTGGTGAGACCCCGGGCCTCCATGTAGTCCTCCTTGCCGCCGCCCTGAAATCGGGTCAGCTCTCCTGCACGGGCGGAAAACCACGCGTCCGGGTCGAAGGCGGCGTAGTCCTCCGGGTACCGCCGGGCCATCTCCCGCGCGGCGCGGTCTTTCTCCCAGGCGAGATACATCGCTCGCATCCAGCCGTACCGCGTGTAGTCCTCAAAACCCTGCTCCCCGCTCCAGGCCATTTTATCGGGGACCTCGGCGTTCTGGGAGTTGGAGAGGTAATAGGCGTCCGGGTCAAAGGCGGCCCACTCGCCGGGGCGCTCAAATTGAAACCGGGCGCACCACTTGGCCATGGCGGCGTACTGCTCCTCCGTCATGGCGGTGTAGGCGAGGCAGCGCTCCAGGGAGATCTCCTCCCCCGCGACGGCGGAGGGGGAGAGGCAGAGCCGCCACATGGGCGGGTCGGTATCCGTCAGGGCGTTCAGCTCGTCGCGGTAGAGCCCGGTGAGCCAGGCGTCCGTCATCTCGGCGCGGAAGTGGTCCTCGGTATAGTCCGGAAGTTGATCGAAAAACCAATTGGCGATGTTCATTCCGGCGCCGCTGGCGATATTGGCCTCAAAATAAGCGTGGGGGTCGAAGGACGCGACCTCGTCCGGATGGGCGTCCAGGTAGGCGACCAGGAAGCGGACCAGGGACTGGGTCTCCGGGTCATCCTGGGCGCGGTAAAAGTCCAGGTACTGGTCAAAGGAGGCGTACTTGACCGACGGCTCCCCCCAGGCCAGGGCGGGCAGGGACAGGGAAAACGCCAGCACCAGCGCCAGGGCGGCGGAGAGAAATCGTCTCATAGGGACCTCCTTATTTTGAATGGCGGTGTGTGGGCCTACGGGGCGGCGCAGGCGGCGGCGGAAGAACAGCCGGGAATCCCGTAAGCTTTATCGGGCGGGCGCAGCTTCCTGCGCCTTGACGAGGCTCCTCGCCCATCGCCCCGTCAAGAAATATCGGCCAGCTCCAGATACTTATACCCGTTTTCCGCAATGTGGTCCTTGCGGCCCTGGAGGTTGTCGCCCAGGAGAAGGTCGAACACCCGGGCGGTGCGCTCCACATCCTCGGGCATGACCTTGATAAGCCGCCGGGTCTCGGGGTTCATGGTGGTCAGCCACATCATGTCCGGCTCGTTCTCGCCCAGCCCCTTGGAGCGCTGGACGGAGATCTTCTTGTCGGCGCCGAGCTCGGCCACGATATCGTTCTTCTCCTTGTCGGTGTAGGCGAACCAGGTCTTTTCCTTGTAGTTAATCTCGTAGAGGGGCGTCTCTGCGATATAGACGTACCCCCGCTGGATCAGGGTGGGCACCAGGCGGTAGAGCATGGTGAGGATCAGGGTGCGGATCTGGTAGCCGTCGTAATCGGCATCAGTGCAGATAACCACCTTGTTCCATCTCAGGCTCATCAGGTCGAACTCCGCCATATCCTTGGCATGCTTGTCGTGAACCTCCACGCCGCAGCCCAGGACCTTGAGAAGATCGGTGATGATCTCGCTCTTGAAAATCTTTCCGTAGTCTGCCTTGAGGCAGTTGAGAATCTTGCCGCGGACGGGCATGATGCCCTGAAACTCCGCGTCCCGGCTGAGCTTGACGGCGCCCATGGCGGAGTCGCCCTCCACGATGTAGAGCTCCCGGCGCTCGGTGTCCCTGGTGCGGCAGTCCACAAACTTCTGCACCCGGTTGGAGATATCCATGCTGCCGGTGAGTTTCTTTTTGATATTGAGCCGGGCCTTCTCGGCGGACTCGCGGGACCGCTTGTTGATGAGCACCTGCTCGGCGATCTTTCCCGCGTCGAAGGGGTTTTCGATGAAGTAGACCTCCATCTGGGCCTTGAGGAACTCGGTCATGGCCTCCTGGACGAACTTGTTGTTGATGGCCTTTTTGGTCTGGTTCTCATAGGAGGTCTGGGTGGAGAAGTTGTTGCTCACCAGCACCAGGCAGTCCTGCACGTCGACCCAGGTGAGCTTGCTCTCGTTCTTCTGGTATTTCCCCTGGGCCTTGAGGTAGCCGTCGATGGCGGAGACGAAGGCGGAGCGCATGGCCTTCTCCGGGCTGCCGCCGTGCTCCAGCCAGGAGGAGTTGTGGTAGTGCTCGATGACCTGTACCGTGTTGGAGAAGCAGAAGGAGACGCTGAGCTTCACCTTATACTCCGGCTTGTCCGCGCGGTCCCGGCCCCGGCGCTCGGTCTGCCAGAAGACGCTTTGGGTGAGGGAGGTCTCGCCGGCGAGCTCCTTCACATAGTCCACGATGCCGTTTTCATACTTGAAGTCGGTGGTTTCAAATTTGCCGCCCACCTGGTTGCGGAAGCGGAAGGTGACCCCGGCGTTGACCACGGCCTGGCGCTTCATCACGTCCAGGTAGAAGTCCACGGGGATGTCGATATCGGTGAACACGTCCAGGTCGGGCTTCCAGCGGAAGGTGGAGCCGGTCTTTCTGCCACGGTCGGTGGGCTCCTTCTGGAGGCCGCCCACGTTCTCGCCCCGCTCGAAGTGGAGGGTGTACTTATAGCCGTCCCGGCGGATCACCGCGTCGAAATACGCGCTGGCGTACTGGGTGGCGCAGGAACCCAGGCCGTTGAGCCCCAGGGAGTACTCGTAGTTGTCGCCGTCGTTGTTGTTATACTTGCCGCCGGCGTAGAGCTCGCAGAAGACCAGCTCCCAGTTGAACTTCTGCTCCGCCTCGTTCCAGTCCACGGGGCAGCCCCGGCCGAAGTCCTCCACCTCGATGGACTTGTCCTCGTAGCGGGTGACGGTGATGAGGTCGCCGTGGCCCTCACGGGCCTCGTCAATGGCGTTGGAGAGAATTTCAAACACCGCGTGCTGGCAGCCCTCCAGCCCGTCGGAGCCGAAAATAACCGCCGGGCGCTTGCGGACCCGGTCCGCGCCCTTCAGGGCGGAGATGGATTCGTTGCCGTAGGATTTTGTCGATTTGGCCATGGGCGTCTCCTCGCTGTACTTCATAAAAATATAAATGCGCAGGACATTATCTTTCAGTTTACTATTGTATCCCAAATTTGGCGCTTGTGTCAAGAAAACGGCTGGGAAAGAGCGGCCGCCCTCCTGGCGGCGAAAAGCCTTATAGAAATAAAAAAACGGGGCCGCCTCATCTCTGAGTGCAGCCCCGCTCCAGCCGAACGGTGCGCCGGTTTGAAATCAATCCTCGCGCGGTCGGTCTGGTTTGGACAAGACGGTGGAATGCTTTGGGGGGTTTGTTCTCTCTAAAAAAACAGTTCCCAATGCGGCCCCTTGTCTTTTCGCCTTTCGCCGAAGGGCAAGTATGACCGGCTTGCCCTTCGGGCGAGCCATGCCTTTGCCGGGCACCGGCTTAAAAAGAAAGGAGGGATGCTATGTCTTGTCCGAGCATAGTATGTGATACGAGGGCGAAAATACGCCAGGAAAAACGAGGTATAGCGCTTGTCATATTTGTCCAAAATGAAAATACACTATTTTTGAAAGGGGGCGGTCCCATGGCCGAAGCCGCCAGGACCTTTGCTTTCCGCAAGAAGCGCGCCACACCCGAGGAGGAGGAGCGCACCGCGCTCATGGAGGGCCTCTCCCGCACCCGTACGCTGATTGCCCAGGCGTACTCCTGCTTCAACAGCGCCCACGACCCGGACCTCATCGAGTCCTATGTCTTCGAGATCAACGCCCTCCAGTCCCGGTACTCTTATCTGCTCCGGCGGGTCAAGGAGATTGACGGAACACCTTTACGCAGATAATCCCACGCCAAGGCCCTGGCAAATTTTTTGCGGAGGTGCGGGGTCCTTGGAGAGCGTCATTCAAATTTTACCCTGGATTGTGGGCGGACTGATTCTGGTCATCGCCCTGGCCGCGCTGCGCAGGCCGCTGGAGTGGCTGGGGCGGCTGGCGGCCCGGACCGCGGTGGGCCTGGCGGTGCTCTTTCTGCTGAGCAAGGTGGGGGGCTACGTGGGCGTCCACCTGGGAGTCAACCTTGTGAACGCCCTGGTCATGGGCGTGCTGGGCGCGCCCGGCTTCGGGCTGCTGCTCATGCTCCACTGGGTTTTGCGCTGAAAGCGTGCAGAACATCTTACAATTTGCTGAAATTTCAGTTTGTTCACAGATTCGTAAAAAACCTGCGATACACTGTTTGGGACTCAAACGTAAAGCAGGTGTATGGAACGGATGAAGCGAAAATTACTCACTCTGGTCTGCGCATGCGGACTGACCCTGAGCCTGGCCGCCGGCGCCTCCGCCGTGGAATTTACCGACGTGAGGAGCGGAGCCTGGTACGAGAAGCAGGTGCAGGCCGTGGCGGAAAAGGGAATCATGACGGGCACCACCGCCACGACATTCGCCCCCGACGCCTACGTGATCCGGGCCACCGTTCTCACCGTCCTGTGGCGGATGGAGGGCAGTCCCGAGCCTTCCGGCATTGAGGGCTTCCCCGACGTGAAGGAGGGCTCCTGGTGCGACAAGGCCGCCCGCTGGGCGAAGGAGGTCCGCATCGCCGACGGCTACGACGACGGACGCCTTGGCGCCGGCGATCAGGTGACCCGGGAACAGCTCGCCCTCTTCCTCAGCCGCTATACCTACTATAAAGGGGGCGCGCTGGCCGAGGGGGTACTCAGCCTCTACCCCGACGGGGACAAGGTTTCCAAGTGGGCGGTGGACGGCATGAAGCACGCAGTGGGCGCCGGGCTTATCACCGGCACCAGTCAGAATACCCTCAGCCCTCTGGGCTACGCCACGCGGGCCGAGCTGGCCGTCATTCTGGACCGGCTCATGACCCCCGCGCAGGGCTGACGGGAACCGGGCGGCTGAACGGGCGGGCATTATGCCCGCCCGTTTTTTCATGGGGATGGAGCGCCGGAGGTCCGGTCTGTGGCTGAGACGGGTTCAATTATTTCAGTTGTGTAAACAATCCATGAATGTTTTTCGCCATTGATTGACAGACGCTCCGGGGTGGGATATGCTTGCTTCGTACACGAAACGAAGCAATGGACGGCCCCCCGCCGCCCTTTGAAAGGAGCGGATACCTATGAAACAATCCAGCGATATTCTGATGTGCTATCTGCGGGTGACGCAGCATATGTCCCAGCAGTTCCGCAGCCACTTCGGGCGGCTGAACCTCACCTTCCCCCAGGCCCTGGTCCTTACCGTCCTGGGCGAGGACGGCCCCCTGCCCATCTCCGCCCTGGCCGAGCGGACGGGCAGCGCCAACTCCACGGTGTCGGGCATTGTGGACCGGCTGGAGAAGCTGGACCTGGCCCGCCGGGAGCGGAGCGAGGCGGACCGCCGGGTCATCTACGTGACCGCCACCGACAAGTATAAGGAGCTGCGCCGAAAGGCGGAGACCAACGTCTCCGGCTATTTCTCCAGCCTGATGGACTCCATGGAGCCGGGGGACCGGGAGCTGGTCTTCTCCGCGCTGGAGAAGCTGGATGAGGCCCTGGTGAAGCGGGGCCAGGAGGGCGGGGAATAACCGCGCCCCGAAGGGTGTAACCTTTTGTTGTAAATTTGTTGTGATTTTTTTCCTGGGCTGTGTTATGATAACCCAATAATGGGGTAGTATGATTAATAGCCCGCCGGGGGCGGGCGGTCAATGCTCATAATGGGGCGGCTCGGCGGCAGTGAGGAAAGGATGGGAACCATCACATGAGAAGAAACAACGGATACGGTTCCTATCGGGGCAAATCCAAGTTCCGTACATTCCTGAAAATTGTCATCGCCGTGCTCCTGATTGTCCTGGTGCTTCTGGTGGCCGCGTTCTTCTTCCTGCAGCAATATATGGTGGTCTCCGCCGACGGCATCCGGTTTGAAATTCCCTTCTTCCAGGAGCAGCAGCCCTCCCCCTCCCAGTCCACACCGGTGATTGTGGAGTCCAGGCCTCCCGTCATCGTCACACCCTCCCCCACGCCGGAGCCGGAACCGGAGTACACACGCATGATCTCCCTGCCGGGCGACGCGCTCCACGACGACAACGTGAAGGGCCTTTTCGACAGGTATCTGGCCGGCGATACAGCGGTGGAGGAAACCTATCCGGGGTTCGGCTCGGCCACCCAGCTCATCTTTAACATGAAAGGGTACGACGGAAATCTGGGCTATATCTCCGACGTCCCCCTGGCCAGGGAGATCAAAGCCTCGGGCGCGGACGCGGGGCGGCAGGACGGCATCGTCATGGCCAACGACATCAACGGCGGCGTGCTCTATAACGCGGCCTATCTCTCCTGCTTCCGTGACAACACCGCGCCCTACAACCGCAACAGCCTGGCCCTGCGGACCAATATCGGCAACTGGCGCGGTCCCGGCGATATCCGCTGGATGAGCCCCCAGGTGGAGGCGGCGAGGCAGTACGTCATCGACCTGTGCGCGGAGCTGATTGGAAAGCTGCAATTCACCGACCTGATTCTGGACAACGCGGCATTCCCGTCCGAGGGGAATCTGAATCTGCTTGTGGAGGGGGACCGTTACGATCCCGCCACGTTGACGGATACCATTACCGGTTTTTACAGCGACCTGCGCCAGACGCTGGACAATACGCCAAAACGGGATTATCCGCCTTTCCGCCTGGGCATTGTCACCGACAAGACCACGCTGGACGACGGGGTCAATCCCCTCACCGGCCAGACCCTGGACGCCCTGTGCCGATACGCCGAGCGCATCTACGTGGACCTGGAGGGGGCCGATATCGCGGGATACTATGACAAGCTGGAGGCAGCGGGGCTTGAGCACCCGGAGGAGAACCTGATCGTGATTCTGGACGCGCCCCCGGCCGGGGATGTGGCATACAGCTGGGCCGTCCTGCCGGAATAACGGAATATGCAGCAGGGGCGCGGAGCATTTCCGCGCCCTTGTTTTTGCTCCGTTGGCATGATAAGCTTTTGACAAAGGGGGCGGAGAATTTGAAGCAGTATAAGGTGAGCGGTCTGGCAAAGGAGATGGGGGTCTCTCCGGACCTTCTGAAGCTCTATGAGGAGTACGGTCTTATCGCACCCCGGCGGGACCCCGGGTCCCAGTACCGCTACTACAATATTTATGACGGCGGCCAGCTGGTGAGCTGCCTGACACTGCGGAATATGGGCTTCTCCGTCCGGCAGACGGCGGACGCGCTGCGCACCATGGACCATTCGGCGCTTGCCCGTGCGCTGGAGGGGCGGCGGGCGGCTCTGGAGGAGGAGCGGGCCCGTCTGGACCGGCTCATCCCGGCGGTGGAGGAGTACGCCGCCTTTCTGGCGGAATTCAGCGCGCCGGAGCGGGAACCCCTGGTCTGCGTCCGGCCGGGCTACTACTTTCTGGCCCAGTCCTCCAGCGAAGAGTTCCGCCAGACCGGGGAACAGAAGCTGCTGGCCCGCAGGCTCCTGGACGAGCTGCCCTGGAGCGAGCGGCTGCTGGTGCTCCGGGCCGGCGCGCTCCGGGGGGACGGCCCGTTCCACTTCCAGTGGGGCCTGGCCCTGCGGGAGGACCGGGCGGAGGGTTGGCCGGTGGAGGAGCTGCGCTATCTTCCGCCCAGGCGCTGCGTCCGCCTGATGGAGAATCATGACGCAGCCGTCAAGGTGAGCCGGGAGGGCTTCCAAAGCGTCATAACCTGGCTGGCGGCTGAGGGCCTTGCCGTGGAGGAGGACGTGGTCTGCCGGGTGCCCGTCACCACCATGGAGGGCGGTATGCGGACCGCCCACCGGGCCGTCTATCTGCCTGTGGCGGATGGGAAATGGGTTGAAAACCTGCATTAGGGCGAAAAAGGCCTCTGTTTTAGAAATTTGCTCTTGACTTGGGTGTAACACCCGGCTTTATACTCCTTTTCGTTAAGGACTTCACAAAGTCCGAAGAGAAATAAGGAGTTGGAATGATGAACCGAAAGAGATGGGCCAGCCTCCTGCTGGCCGGGGCAATGGCGCTCAGTCTTGCCGCGTGTACCAATGAGGGTGCGCCGAGCCCCTCCCCCAGTGTGCAACCCAGTGAGAGCACGGCGCCCGGCGCCTCTCCCGCGGGGGCGTATCGGGCCGGGACCTACACCGCCTCCGCAGCCGGTAAAAACGGCGATGTGACCGTCGAGGTGGTCTTTACCGAGGCCGCCATTGAGAGCGTCACCGTTACCGCTCACCAGGAGACCGAGGGCATTGCCGAGCCCGCCCTGGAGCGGGTGCCCAAGGCCGTTGTAGACGGCCAGACGCTGGCCGTGGATGCGGTGGCCGGCGCGACCGTTACCCGGGATGCCATTCTCGCCGCCGTGGAGTCGTGCGTGGCGAAGGCCGGCGGGGACGCCGCCGCCCTCAAGACGCCCGCCGCCGGCGGGGAGAAGGAGACTGTGAGCTATGAGGCCGACGCGGTCATCGTGGGCGCGGGCGCGGCGGGCATGAACGCCGCGCTGGAGGCGTCCCAGGCCGGACTGAAGGTATTGGTGCTGGAGAAGGGCGCGACCATCGGCGTGTCCAACGCCGCCCAGGCCGGCGGGCCCAGCGCCTGCGAGACCGTGGTCCAGGCGGAGGAGGACCAGACCGTCACCGTGGAGACCCTCTTCCGCTACATGTATGACTACAGCCACTCCCTCGCCAACGCGGGCCTCCTGCGCAATGTGCTCTCCGTCTCAGGCGAGACCATCAACTCCATGGTGGAGGCCGGCGTGGGCATGTACCTGCGGCCCGACAACTACGGTGCGGGTTTCCGCGCCCGCCACGGCTTTGAGGAGCGGGGAGACGACCGCTTCCAGCCGGTGAAGGAGAAGGTGGAGTCCCTGGGCGGACAGTTCCTGCTGGAGACCGCAGGCAAGAGCGTCATCATGGAGAACGGCGCCGCCGCGGGCGTCCTGGCAGAGCGGTCTGACGGCACCCCGGTGGAGGTGCGCGCCAAGGCGGTTTTGATCTGCACCGGCGGCTATCTGGGCAATGAGGCAATGATGGCCGAGCACTTTGGCGAGGTGAAAATCAACCCCCTGGGCAACACCCTGTCCGACGGTGCTGGCATCAACATGGTGGTGGAGGCCGGCGGCGTGCTGGACAGGAACTGGTCCATCATTGCCAACGAGTTTGCCGGCGCCAACCAGAAGGGCGGCGGCTGGAGCTTTTCCGCCAATCAGAACTTTAAATACGCGGTCTACGGCGGCCTGATGGTCAACCGGGAGGGCGAGCGCTTCTTCAACGAGGAGGTCATCGCCACCATGGCCCTGTCCGAGGGCGGCGAGGCCACCCTGCGGGAGGGGCTGTACTACTCCGTCATCGATCAGGCGTACTTTGACGCCTGCCGTGAGGAGGGCATCTACAGCTACCTGGGCAGCCCTGAGAACTGGTATGTGGGCAAGATGACCCTGGCCGCCGCCCTGCTGGACCAGAACGAGGCCCAGCTCCAGGAGGCCATTGACCAGGGATGGGCCTGCAAGGCGGATACCATCGAGGAGGCCGCCGCGTACTTCGGTCTTGAAAACCTGCCCCAGACCGTGGCGGAGTACAACGCCATGTGTGAGGCGGGGGAGGACACCCGGTTCTACAAGGATCCCACCTTCCTCACCAGCGTCAGCGAGGGCCCGTTCTATGTCTTTGAGTACGAGCCCAGCGCGTGGGGCACCTTGGGCGGCGTGAAAGTGGACAGCCGTCTGCGGGCACTCACAGCGGGGAACGAGGCTATTCCCGGCCTTTATGTGGCCGGCGTGGATGCGGGCAGCATGTACACCGCGCCCTATTACTCCAACGAGGGCGCCGCCCTGGGCCTGGCCATGGCCAGCGGCACCTGGGCGGCAAAAGAGATGGTCCAATACCTGGCCGGCTGATCTGCCGTTTATCAGTCCGGGCGCACCGCAGGCGGAACCCGCCTGCGGTGCGCCCGGTTTTTAATTGAATAAAGGCGCATACAACGAAAAATATGAATTATAATTTTCACCAATTGATATAAAATAGAAAGATAATCCGCAGGACGCCGCGGGCGGCGGAAATTTTGCCGCGGACTGAAAATCCGGGGCGCTGCGCCGGATATTTATGACAATTTGCTCTTGACGCGGAAAGCCTTGGGGCGATATACTTTTATTCGTTAATCACTTAACAAAGTTGCAAATTGCCAATGGAAAGGAGCTTGCGGCGTTCCCGGCCCGGAGGATAAGGCCGGGCGGTCCGCGCCCGAACGGTGAGGGGGCGGGAATTGAAATGGAAAAAGTATCGGAAATGGAAGCATTTTATACAAAAATCCATGATTGTAAGTTGCGATTGTAATGTAATTGTGGTATTGTTAACCTAATGTCTCCCGGTGCGCCGGGGCCGGACGGGCCGGTCAGTCTCACCGGGCCGAAGGACCGGGGGCTCCATGACGCTGAAAAATTTTTATTTTAACAAAATTTTTTTCAGATGTTTGTCTATTTTGCTACACCTATTCCAGTTGCCTTGAGGATGTTTTGGTGCTAAGCTATAATGGTAGATCATGGGCTAATGTAGTAAAGAATTCCTCATAGAGGCGCAAAGCAATCATTTTTTCTCGATAGAAGACAGATGCGGAAGGCGGTGAAGAAATGTCTCTCGAAGCGATCAAAAAAGTGACTGAGACCGAGCAGGACACCCAGACGCGCAAGGCGGAGGCTGCGGCAACGGCGAAAAAGCTGGTGACGGACGCGGACAAGGCCGGCCGTGAGCTGGTGGAATCGGCCCGGCGCGAGGCCGAGGAGCTGGTCAAGGGCTTTATGAAGGATGCCGAGCAGCGCGCTGCCGGGCACAATGAAGCGGTTCTGGCTCAGGCGGCAGCATCCTGCGACGCACTGCGCCGGTCGGCGGAAGCGCGCCTGGAGGAGGCCGCGGCACTTATCGTCAGAAGGGTTGTGAACATCTAATGGCCATCGTCAAGATGAAGCGGCTGCGGGTGATCGCCCTGGCGGAAGAGCGGGACGAACTGCTCGCGCGGCTGCTCCATGTGGGCTGCGTGGAGGTGACCGAGCCGGAGGGCGCCCTCTCCGACCCCGAGTGGATGGCCCTGCTCCACCGGGATACCTCCGCACTGGGCGATGTGAAGGCCAGCGCCAACGCCGTGAACGCGGCCCTGGAGGCCCTGCGCAAATACGCGCCGGAGACGAAGAAGAAGCTGCTGGATAAGCTCTTCGTCACGCGCAAGGCCATCAAGGAGTCCGAGTTTCTCAACGGCAAGGCACTGGAGACCGCCCTGAACAGCGCGGCGGAAATCAACCAGCGCACCCAGCGCATCTCACAGATTTACACCCAGGGCAACCGCATCTCCGCCCAGCGCGCGGCTCTGGTCCCCTGGGCCTCCCTGGACCTGCCTCTGGACACCAAGTCCACCGAGCACGCCCAGATCTCCTTCCACACCTGCCCCGCCGGGGTGGACCTCGCCGAGGTCCGGGCGGCGCTTTTACAGGCTGCGCCCTCCGCCGAGCTTTTCGAGGCCAGCGTGGACAAGGAGCTGCACTATCTGCTTCTGGTCTGCCACCGGGACGAGGCCGAGACCGTGGCCGAGACGGTGAAGCCCTGGTCCTTCTCCACGGTGAGCTTTAAGGAGTTCGGCGGCACCGCCGCGGAGAACATCACCCGCATTGACGCCGAGCTTGCCGAGAACGCCAAGGAGCGGGAGCATGTGGCCGCCGAAATTACCGCCATGGGCGGCGTTCGGCAGGATCTGCAGATCTGCGCCGACCGGCTGGTGGCGGAGCTGGCCAAGCAGGCCGCCCGGGAGAAGCTGCTCACCAACGGCACTATCGTCTTCCTGGAGGGGTGGATCACCGAGCCGGGCCTCCCCAAGGCTGAGGCGGAGATGATGAACTACGCCTGTGCCTGGGAGACTGCGGAGCCTCTGGAAGAGGAGGAGCCGCCGGTCCTGCTGGAGAATCCCCACTGGATGAACCCCATCAACATGGTGACCGAGATGTACTCCATGCCGGCCTACCGGGGGATCGATCCCAACCCGCTGATTTTCTTCACCTTCCTCTTCTTCTTTGGTTTTATGTTTGCGGACGTGGCCTACGGCATCATCATCTGGGCGCTGTGCTTTTATATCACCAGGAAGTACCATCCGAAGTACACCATGGGCTATATGTTCCGCCTGGGGCAGTACATGGGTATCGCCACCGCCATCTGCGGCGTGTTTACAGGCGGCTTCTTCGGAGACGTAATTCCCAAGTTTGCCGAGATGATGCTGGGCATCCCGCCCACGGAGCTGCCCCGCTGGCTCCAGATCTTTAACAACGGCATCGTCGTCAACCCCATTAACTCGCCCATGAACGCGCTGATTCTGGCCATCGTCATCGGCGTGGTGCATTTGCTGTTCGGTCAGTGCATCCATATCTACATGGGCTTCCGGGACGGAACGAGCGTGGACGCGCTGCTGGACGTGGTACCCTGGTGGGCCTTCTTCGCAAGCATCGGCCTGGTGGTGGCGGGGCTTCCCTGGTGGACCATCCTCATCGGCTGCCTCATCCTGGTGCTCACCCAGGGCCACACCAAGCGGGGCATCCTCGGGAAGCTCATGGGCGGCGTGGCGAGCCTCTACGACGTGACGAGCTGGCTCTCCGACATCCTGTCCTACTCGCGCCTCATGGCCCTGATGCTGGCAACCTCGGTCATCGCCAGCGTCATGAACACCCTGGGCACCCTGGGCGGACTGTCCGTCATGGGCATCATCATGTTCATCGTGGTCTTTATCATCGGGCATGTGTTTAACGTGGGCGTCAACGTCATCGGCACCTTCGTCCACGCGGCCCGTCTGCACTACCTGGAGTTCTTCGGCAAATTCTACGAGGAGGGCGGCGCGCCGTTCCAGCCTCTGTCCTATAAGACCAAATATGTAGATATCATCGAGGAGGAAAATTGAAATGCTTGAAAATCTGATTGGTACCGGTATCGCGTTCATCGGCGCCACCCTGGCGGTCGGCATGGCCTGTGCCGGGTCCGGCAAGGGCGTCGGCATCGCGGGTGAGGCCGCCGCGGGCGTGGTCTCCGAGGACCCCGGCAAATTCTCCAAGACCCTGATTCTCCAGCTGCTCCCCGGCACCCAGGGCCTCTACGGCCTGGTCATCTGGTTCTGGGCCATCTTCAACATGGGTCTCTTAAACGGCGTTCCCACCCTGGACATCGGCTCCGGCATCGCCGTGTTCGGCGCGTGCCTGCCCATGGCAATCGGCGGCTACGTGACCGCCGTCGCCCAGGGCCGCTGCGCCGCCGCCGGCATCGGCATCGTGGCCAAGCGGCCCGAGGAGTTCTCCAAGGGCATCCTGATGGCCCTGATGGTCGAGTTCTACGCCATCCTCTGCCTGCTGGCCTCCTTCCTGATGATCTTCTTCTTCTCCGCGACCTGAGGATACACATATGAACGGAATCGAAAAAATTACCGAGCGCATTGAGGGCGACGCCCAGCGCGAGATTGACGCCGTCCTGAACGCCGCCAGGGCCGAGGCGGAGGGCATCACCCAGCGCTACCAGGCCCAGGCCGGCCGTGAGCGCGCGGATCTCGTCGCCCGGGGCGAAAAGGCCGCCGCCGAGCGGGTGGAGCGCCTGGGCAGCGTCGCCCAGCTGGAGGCG
Source organism: Lawsonibacter faecis (assembly GCF_014287675.1). Classification (GTDB taxonomy): domain Bacteria; phylum Bacillota; class Clostridia; order Oscillospirales; family Oscillospiraceae; genus Pseudoflavonifractor; species Pseudoflavonifractor faecis. The sequence goes on from NZ_JACOPQ010000012.1 coordinate 52,044, forward strand.
CGCAAGCTGGCCCTCGCCGCCAAGCAGGAGATGCTGGACCGGGCCTTTGAGCTGGCCCTGCAGAAGCTGTGCACCCTGCCCGACGAGGAGTATATCGACCTGCTGGCCGCCCTGACGGTGAAGGCCGCCCAGTCCGGCAAGGAGCAGGTCATCTTCTCCCGGAAGGACCGCTCCCGGGTGGGCAAGGCCGTGGTGACCAGGGCCAACGAGATGCTGGCAAAGCAGGTGGCCCCCAAGCTGCCCGATGAGCTGGCCGACACCAAGGCGGGCGCGATTCTGGACAGAGTGGTCACCGGCGCCTCCGCCATCCTGGCTGGCACCGGGATGCTCACGCTGGCCGAGGAGACCCGGCCCATCAGGGGCGGCGTCATCCTCTCCGATGGCGACGTGGAGGTCAACTGCACCTTCGAGACCTTGGTCCGCCTCCAGCGGGAGGCCATGTCCGGGGAGGTCGCCAAGGCACTTTTTGACTAAATGAAAAGTGAAAAATGAGAAATGAAGAGGCGGAAAGCGGGAACACCCGCAGCCGCTTGTGCCGGTGAATGGTTTGCTGGCAGCGCAGAGCTGTATTTGGCAGGGACCAATTGGCTTTTTCACTTTTCACTTTTCCTTTTTCACTCCTTTCAAAGGGGGAACCGTTTTGCCACAAATAAATGATACCCAATATCTCTTCCTGTCCACCCGCATCAAGTCCATGGAGCGCAACCTCCTGACCCGTGACCGCCTGGACCGGATGCTGGAGGCCCGCACCGTGGAGGACGCGGTGAAGGTACTCGCCGAGTGCGGCTGGCCGGAGATGCCCCGCGTGGGTCTGGACGAGTTGGATGAAGCGCTGGCCGTTGAGCGGGAGCGGGTTTTCGCAGATCTCTCCTCCTCCGCGCCGGACAAGAACATCCTGGACGTCTTCAAGGTTAAATACGACTACCACAACGCCAAGACCCTCCTCAAGGCCGAGGCCACCGGGACCGATCCGGAGCGCCTGCTGGTGGAGGCGGGCAGGGTCAGCGTGGCCGAGCTGAGCGAGAAGGTCCGCGCCAGCGATATGAGGGGGATGCCCGGCATCCTTCAGAGCGCCGTACTGGAGGCCCGGGACGTGCTGGGTACCACAGGGGATCCGCAGCTGGCCGACTTCGTGCTGGACCGGGCCTACTTCGCCGACATGGCGGACCTGGCCCGCAAGTCGGGCAGCGCATTCCTGGAGGGCTATGTCCGCGCCAGCATCGACGCCGCCAATCTGCGCAGCGTGGTGCGCACCCTGCGCATGGGGAAAGGCGCCGACTTCCTCAAGAGCGTCCTCTTTGCCGGGGGCAATGTGGACGTGAACCGCATTATGAACGCCGTGTCCTCCGGCGGATCGGTGGAGGATATGTTCTCCACCTCCTCCCTGAAGGAGGCGGCGGAGGCCGGTGCGGCCGCATCCCGGGGCGGCTCCCTCACCCGGTTTGAGAAGCTCTGCGACGACGCGGTGAATACCTATCTGGCAGGGGCCAAGTATGTGGCCTTCGGCGAGGCCCCCCTCATCGGCTATCTGGCCGCCAAGGAGAACGAGCTGACCAATGTCCGGGTGCTGATCTCCGGGCGGCTGGCCGGTCTGGACGCGGACACCATCCGGGAAAGGCTGCGTGAATCATATGTCTAACTGGAAGATCGCGGTCCTGGGCGACCGGGAGAGCGTCCTGGGCTTCAAGGCCCTGGGCCTCTCGGTGTTCCCCGCCGAGACGGCGGAGGAGGCCAAGACCGTTCTGCACCGCCTGGCCAAGGAGGACTATGCCGTGGTCTACCTCACCGAGCAGTACGCCGCCCAGATGGAGGCCGAGGTGGCCCGGTATAAGGACGAGCTGACCCCCGCGGTCATCCTTATCCCCGGCAAGGCGGGCAGCCTGGGCATCGGCATGGCGAACGTGACCAAATCCGTGGAACGCGCCGTGGGCGCGGACATTCTCTAGCGATTATGGGGGATGAAATCCTCCGTGAATAACGGGCCTGGGGCCCGATACGCCCCCTTAAGGCACGGGCATTTTCTGCGCAGGATGTGGGAATTGCGCCCGCGCCTTCCGGGTGAACCAGTTCTCCCGGATAACCCCCTCCGCACTCCGAAGGGGTTGAAGCGGTAAGAACGCTTATGGAGCGAATTTACCTGAAAGAAGGTTGAAACTTTGAGCGGAAAGATCGTAAAGGTCTCCGGCCCGCTGGTGGTCGCCACCGGCCTGGCCGACGCCAACATGGCCGACGTGGTCCGCGTGGGCGAGCAGAAGCTCATCGGCGAGATCCTAACCATGAACGGCGACTCGGCGTCCATCCAGGTCTATGAGGAGACCTCCGGCCTGGGGCCCGGCGCAGAGGTGACCACCACCGGTTCCCCCCTCTCCGTGGAGCTGGGGCCGGGCCTGATTGAGAACATCTACGACGGAATTCAGCGCCCCCTGGAGGAGATCATGCGCATCGCCGGCGCCACCATCCAGCGCGGTATGCAGGTCCCCGCCCTCAACCACGAGAAGAAGTGGGAGTTCGTACCCACCGTCAAGGCGGGGGACACGGTGGAGACCGGCGACGTGATCGGCACCGTCCAGGAGACCCCCGTGGTGCTCCACAAGATCATGGTCCCCGTGGGCCTGAGCGGCACCATCGAAAAGATTGAGGCCGGCAGCTTCAACGTGCTGGAGACCGTGGCCGTCCTGAAGGACGGAAACGGCGACAGCCATGAGCTGACCATGACTCAGAAGTGGCCCGTCCGTGTAGGCCGGCCCTATAAGCACAAGTATCCCCCCACGGCCCCCCTCTGCTCCGGCCAGCGTGTCATCGATACCATGTTCCCCATCGCCAAGGGCGGCACCGCCGCCGTTCCCGGCCCCTTCGGATCGGGCAAGACGGTGGTCCAGCACCAGCTCGCAAAGTGGTCGGACGTGGATATCGTGGTCTACATCGGCTGCGGCGAGCGCGGCAACGAGATGACCGACGTGCTCCGGGAGTTCCCCGAGCTGAAGGACCCCCGCACCGGCGAGAGCCTGATGAAGCGGACCGTCCTCATCGCCAACACCTCCGACATGCCCGTGGCCGCCCGTGAGGCGTCCATCTACACCGGCATCACCATTGCCGAGTACTTCCGCGACATGGGCTACGATGTGGCCGTCATCGCCGACTCCACCTCCCGCTGGGCCGAGGCCCTGCGTGAGATGTCCGGCCGTCTGGAGGAGATGCCCGGCGAGGAGGGCTACCCCGCGTACCTCTCCTCCCGTCTGGCCCAGTTCTACGAGCGGGCCGGCAGCGTGGAGTGCCTCTGCTCCGGCGGCGACCGCCGGGGCTCCCTCACCGCCGTAGGGGCGGTCTCCCCTCCGGGCGGCGACCTCTCCGAGCCGGTCAGCCAGGCCACCATGCGCATTGTCAAGGTCTTCTGGGCGCTGGACGCATCCCTGGCCTACCGCCGCCACTTCCCCGCCATCAACTGGCTCAACTCCTACTCCCTCTATCTCGACTCCCTCAAGCCCTGGTTTGACGAGAACCTGGGTAAGAGCTTCCTGGTGGACCGGGACAAGGCCATGAGCATCCTACAGGAGGAATCCAGCCTGAACGAGATCGTCCAGCTGGTGGGCAAGGACTCCCTCAGCCCCACGGATCAGCTCACCCTGGAGACCGCCAAAATGATCCGCGAGGACTTCCTCCAGCAGAACGCCTTTGTGGATATCGACAGCTACTCCTCCTATAACCGACAGCTCCAGCTGATGGACCTCATTCTCAGCTACGACAAGCTCTGCCGCGCCGCCATCGAGCGGGGCGCCAGCGTACAGGAGCTCTTCGAGATTCCCAGCCGGGAGCGCATCGGCCGCGCCAAGAGCGTCCGCGCCGAGGAGTATCTGGAGGTCTACGCCGACATCGCCAAGAGCATGGAGGCTGAGATCGAGACTCTGGCCGAGAAAGGGGAGGCTGACGCATGATCCGTGAATACAAGACGATTCAGGAGGTCAACGGCCCCCTGATGATGGTCCGGAAGGTCAGCGGCGTCACCTACGACGAGCTGGGCGAAATCGAGCTGCCCGACGGCAGCGTCCGGCGCTGCAAGGTGCTGGAGGTCAACGGCGACAACGCCGTGGTGCAGCTCTTCGAGGCCTCCGCCGGCATCAACCTGAAGGACTCCAAAATCCGCTTCCTGGGCCACCCCCTGGAGCTGGCCGTCTCTGGCGACATGCTGGGGCGCGTCTTCAACGGCATGGGCCATCCCATCGACGGCGGCCCGGAGATCCTGGCCGAGGAGCACCGGGACATCAACGGCCTGGCCATGAACCCCGCCGCCCGCGACTACCCCAACGAGTTTATCCAGACGGGTATCTCCACCATCGACGGGCTGAACACCCTGGTCCGCGGACAAAAGCTGCCCATCTTCTCCGGCTCCGGCCTGCCCCATGCGGCCCTGGCCGCCCAGATCGCCCGTCAGGCCAAAGTGCTGGGGGACGACGCCTCCAACTTTGCCGTGGTTTTCGCCGCCATCGGCATTACCTTTGAGGAGTCGGACTTCTTTATCCAGGAGTTCCGCCGTACCGGCGCCATCGACAGGACCGTTCTCTTCACCAACCTGGCCAACGACCCCGCCGTCGAGCGTATCGCCACACCCCGTATGGCCCTCACCGCCGCGGAGTACCTGGCCTTTGAGAAGGGGATGCACGTCCTCGTCATCCTCACCGATATTACCAACTACGCCGAGGCCCTCCGCGAGGTCTCCGCGGCCAAGAAAGAGGTTCCTGGCCGCCGCGGCTACCCCGGCTACCTCTATACGGACCTGGCCACCATGTATGAGCGCGCCGGCCGCCGTCTGGGCTGCCCCGGCTCCATCACCATGATCCCCATCCTCACCATGCCCGAAGACGACAAGACCCACCCCATCCCCGACCTGACCGGGTATATCACCGAGGGCCAGATCATCCTCTCCCGCGAGCTCTACCGCAAGGGCGTCATCCCTCCCGTGGATGTGCTGCCGTCCCTGAGCCGGCTGAAGGATAAGGGCATCGGCGTTGGCAAGACCCGCGAGGATCACGCGGGCACCATGAACCAGCTCTTTGCCGCGTACTCCACCGGTAAGGAGATGAAGGAGCTCATGTCCATCTTGGGCGAGAGCGCCCTCAGCCCCACCGACCTGCTGTACGCCAAGTTTGCCGACGAGTTCGAGAAGCGGTATGTGTCCCAGGGCAACGACGACAACCGCTCCATCATCGAGACGTTGGATCTGGGCTGGGAGCTGCTGAGCATCCTGCCCACCGCCGAGCTCAAGCGTATCAAGCCGGAGTTTATTGAAAAGTATCTCCCCCAAAAATAGTGAGAAACCTGCGCCTGTGGGGGGCGGGCAAGATCCCGCCCCGCCGGCAAGGCCCCACGATTTTTTGAGAGGAGGTGTCGTATTTGCCGGCAATCAACGTAAACCCCACACGGATGGAGCTCACCCGGCTCAAGGGTAGGCTGAAAACCGCCCAGCGCGGCCACAAGCTGCTGAAGGATAAGCGGGACGAGCTGATGAAGCAGTTTCTGGACGTGGTGCGGGAAAACCGCGCCCTGCGGAAAAAGGTGGAGGAGGGGCTCATGCGCGCCCACGGCTCCTTCACCGTGGCATCCGCCCTGATGTCCTCGGAGATGCTGGAGCAGTCCCTCCTGTACCCCAAGCAGTCGGTGGAGCTGGATATGACGTTTAAGAACATCATGTCCGTCAACGTGCCCGAGTACCGGTTCAAGACCAGGAGCGACGACGGCGGGGAGATCTACCCCTACGGCTTCGCCGCCACCTCCGGCGAGCTGGACGACGCTGTGGACGCCCTGGCCGGGGTCTTTCAGGATATGCTCCGCCTGGCCCAGATTGAGAAGACCTCCCAGCTCCTGGCCGAGGAGATTGAGAAGACCCGCCGCCGTGTCAACGCCCTGGAATATGTGAAAATTCCTCAGATGGAGGAGTCCATCAAGTATATCTCCATGAAGCTGGATGAGAACGAGCGCGCCTCCACCATCCGCCTGATGAAAGTCAAGGACATGTTACTGAAACAGGCCATCGAGGAGCAGAGGGCCGCGGACGCCAGAGCGGTCGAGGCCTTCGGCGGTCACCTGGAGGACCCGGAGAGCATTTAGCGGCTTACGGGTAATTACGGGTTTATTCTGAGACGAATAAAAGAGGCGGTTTCCCATGGAATCCATGGGAAACCGCCTCAGCTTGTATAAAAAATCCTCCGCAGAGCAAGCCTCGCATAGTTCCGCCGTCGCGCAGACGATGGAATCAAATAAATTTCCGTCATGCAGCCTTCTGTCGAAAAATCCGGCCGGATTTTTCGACAACCTGTGGCCCGGCCCTCCATGGAGGGCCGGGCCTTTTCTTATCTCCCCATCATACCGGGATAGCCGTTGATGCCCGGGATTCCGGAGAGGGTTACGCCGCCGCCGGGACCGGGAGAGACGGGGCCCGGGGTATAGACAGTGCCGCCGGGGTAGGAGACGCCGCCGTAAACGCCGGAGTAGCGCTGGGGCCGCTGGCCGGGCAGATAGAAGGTGACGAATTTGACGGAGAAGATGTCGCAGATGACAAAGGTCTGGCTCTCCTCTTCAAAGAGGGTCAGGACGCTGCTGCCGACCGCGTAGAGAATGCCGGACTTCTGCTCCATCGTCTGGGTGCCGATGAGAAATTCCACCACCACGAACTGCCCCAGGTTTTCGCTGAGCGCCTGCTGGAGCGAGCCCTGCATGGCGGGCGTGTCAAAGTCCTGCGGAGGCGGGGTGTTGAGCCCGCCGTTCTGATTGGCGCTGTTGAGCGCGATGTCCCGTACCGCGTCGGGGAAAAATTGTGCCATAGGGGTAACCTCCAAATCTAAGTGTCCGCGTAGGCGTCTGTGGGGTTATAGAAGCAGTGGTCGCCGATGCGGATGACGAATTCTCCCACCCGGGAGGGGAAATTGGGGCGGCAGTTGAGGCTGTAGGGGTTGAAGAACCAGAGGGCAAAGCCCAGATTGGTCAGCCGGTTGCCCGCTATGGCCCACTCGGCGATGTCCCAGTGGATCTGCTCCAGAGACATATTGTAGAGGTTCTGGGCGTTGTACTGCCCGCCCACGGTCTCCATGGCGCAGACGAATTGCCGCTGCTGAAAGACCACCTCACGGACGGTATGGAGCCGTCCGTACTCGCCGTATGTAATATTGACCCGGTTCATCACCACCGAGGCCACCGCCTGCATCCCGTTCTCCCCCTCGCCCCCTGCCTCGCACTTGACAATGCGGGCCAAAAGCTCCAGGTCTGAATATGCCACGTTTGTTCCTCCTGTCTTCCGGAATACCGGTCAATCCGGCAGTGTGCTGTCCTCCAGAACCGCTTCGTCCTCAAGGCTGTTCTCCTGGACCGCAGTCTGTCCGCAGCACGCCACAAAGTCCAGATCGTCCAGCCGCAGCAGGGCGGCCACCAGCACGAAGAGGGAGGCCCACACGTTGACCCGGGCCGAGCGCTTGGCCACGCAGTCGTCCCCCGCCTCCGCCTCACGGGCTGAGCTGAGCGCCAGGCAGAGGAAAAACCCCAGCGCCCCGATGATCATGGCGGAGGCCTTGCGTCTGATTGGATAGACGTTTGGCAGCCGCGCCGCCTCCTCCGTCTCGTCTTGGATGGTGAGACAGAGCCCTCTGCGCTGAATGACCACCGACCAGTAGGACAAGAGGGTGGCGGCGATGATGATGAGCAGAAAGCCCAGAGAGGTGTCGGTGATGCCCAGCTGGCGGCAGAGGAGCTCCCGGTCCGGCCCACCGGTGGATTGCCCTGTCTCCTGCGCCATATCTCCGCCCCCGTTTCCCGGTAATCTGATTCATTCTATAGCTCTTCGGGAAAAAAGGTGCGTGGCCGAGTGGCGGAGGCCGAAAAAAAGCGAAGGCGCGTCACGCGCCTTCGCCTGAGGATGGTAAACGAACGCCCCGCGTTCAACTGCGGTCAATCGCAATTTTCAGATCGCTTACCGCCGCTGCCGCGCGCTCCGCCTCCAGACCGGCAAAGCCCAGCACCAGCGTGCCGGGGCGTGGGGAGGTGCCGCGGCAATACTCACCCAGGCCATGGGCCCGGTAGCCCGCCTCCCCGGCGGCGCGGACCATTTCCCCGTCCTCCCGGCCGGGGAGAGTGAAGAGAAGGTGCAGCCCCGCGTCGTTGCCGGAGATTTTGCCGTCCGGAAAGGCCGACTCCAGGGCGGAAGTGAGGGCTGCGCAGCGCCCCCGGTAGAGGTTGCCCACCCGGCGCAGGTGGCGGGCGTACTGCCCGGAGGAGAGAAATCGGGCCAGCACCCGCTGCTCATACCGGGAGACGGTGGAAGCCCCGTGTGCGAAACGGGCGCGGTAGTCGGCGAGCAGCTCATCGGGCAGGATCAGGTAGGCCACGCGGATGGAGGGGGCGATGCTGCGGCTGAAGGTGCCGATGTAGATGACCCGGTTGCCGCCGTCCAGTCCCTGCATGGCGGGTATGGGCCGGGAGGCGTAGCGAAATTCGCTGTCGTAGTCGTCCTCGATGATATACCGTCCCGGCCGCTCGTAGGCCCAGCGGAGCAGCTCGGTCCGGCGGCCCGCCGGCATGGTGACGCCCAGAGGGAATTGGTGGGACGGCGTGACGTAGACCAGCTCCGCGCCGGAGGCGGCCAGGGCGTGGGGGTCCAGCCCCTCGCCGTTCACAGGAATGGGGACGAAGGGGCGGCGGAAATTCTCCATTGAGCGGTAGAGGGAGTGGTAGCCCGGGTCCTCCAGACCCAGGATTTGTGCGGGGTCCAGGAGCTGGAGCAGCAGGTCCAGCAGGTACTCCATGCCCGCGCCCACCACCACCTGGTCCGGGCGGCATGAGACACCCCGGTATTGGTGCAGGAAAGCACACAGGGCCTCCCGCAGGGGCAGATCTCCCTGCGGATGCCCCCGCTGGAGGAGCTCAGGCTCCTGGACGGCATCCCGGTTCAGGCGCGCCCAGGAGGCATAGGGAAAGACCGAGGTGTCCACCGCGCCGGTGGAAAAGCAGTTGTCCAGCACAGGGGCGGCGGGCTCTGGCACCTCCTGCGGCGCGGGGGGCGGTGCGGGAAGCTCCCCCAGAGGGAGGACGGGACAGACCCGGTAGCCGCTCCGGGGGACCGAGCGGAGATATCCCTCGGCGGTGAGAAGGCCGTAGGCCCCCTCCACCGTGGACAGGCTCACCCCGAGATGGGCGGCCAGAGCCCGCTTGGAGGGCAGCTTGTCCTCCTCCCGCAGCCGGCCCAGCCGGATCTCGTCAATCACGTAGCGGTAGAGCTGCTCGTAGAGGGGCGTCCTGCCGTCCCACTCGGGGGTAAATGCAAATTCCTTCATGCCGCAGCCTCCAATCTGGACCCACAAAAAACTTAAAAACTGAATCTTTTAATCGGGTCAGTTTGGACTATAATACAGGAAGAACAGGAAAACGTCAACTGTGGGAGGAATGCAATATGGTTCTCGACAATGGAAGCAGCAGGAATAAAAAGCTGATGATGGTTGTGATGACCGGCCTGATGGCGGCCCTGGTGTGCGTGGGCTCCGCCCTGCGGATTACCCTGCCTGTGAACGTGGGCACCACCTCGTTCCACCTGGGCAACATTATGTGCGCCCTGTCCGGCATCCTGCTGGGGCCGGTGGGCGGCGGGCTGGCCTCGGGTCTGGGCTCGGCCATTTATGATATGACCAATCCGCTCTATATCTCCGAGGCCTGGATCACCTTTCTGACCAAGGGGGCCTACGGCCTTGTGGCGGGGCTCATCGCCTGGTCCGGGCACAGGGAGGGGAAGCGCTACCCCTTCAACCTGGCCGCCACCGTGGCGGGCGCGGTGACCTATGCCGCCCTCTACCTCTTCAAGGGCTTTGCCTGGGACGGCCTTCTGCTGGGCGGCCTCCAGAGCGGCCCGGCCGCCGCGGCCCTGGTCACCAAGCTCCCGGCCACCACGTTCAACGCGGTCGTCGCAATTGTCTGCGCGCCCCTGCTGGCCGCAGCCATTCAGAAAGCCCGCCACGCCGCTGGCCGCAGCCTGGCGTAGAGGGAATGGGGGAATGCCCCTGCGCACAGCAAGGCCGCTGAACCGGCGGCGATGGCAGGCTCCGCCCCGGAGCTGCCGGATACCCGTCTGTCAACCGAGCAAAAGGATAGCCGCGCCAGTATACTGGCGCGGCTATCCTTTTGGTTTTGATTTATCACCCGCCGCGAGTCAATCTCGGCGGGCTCCGCCGCACTGGCGGCGGTCTGGACGGCGGAGCGGAAAGGCAGCCGGGTCAATCGGCCTGTGCGCCTCCGCCAAATTCGAACAGGGTCAGGTTTTTATTCCGCTCCGCCGTCCAGTTGATGGACCACTGGGAGGCGAAGAGGAGAAGCTGGTTGCCCTTGTAGTCCTCCACCAGCTTTACGTCGGTGCCCAGGATGAGGTCGTCTTCCCGCACGCTCTCTCCGTCCTCGGTCCTGATCCAGCGGAGGTACTCGTACGGCAGGCCCTCCACGTAGAGCTCCACATTGTACTCACTGCGCATCCGGTACTCCAGCACGTCGAACTGGAGGGTGCCCACCACGCCCACAATGACCTCCTCCATGCCGGAGTAAGGGGTCTTGAAGATCTGAATAGCGCCCTCCTGGGCGATCTGCTCCATACCCTTGAGAAACTGCTTGCGCTTCATAGTGTCCCGGCTGCGCACCCGCTGAAAGTGCTCGGGGGCGAAGGTGGGGATGGGGTCGAATTGAAATTTCTTGCCCGGGGCGCAGAGGGTGTCGCCGATAGAGAAAATGCCGGGGTCGAACACGCCCATGATATCCCCGGCGAAGGCCTCCTCAATGATCTCCCGCTCAGCGGCCATGAGCTGCTGGGGCCGGGAGAGGCGCAGCTTCTTGCCGCCCTGGACGTGGTAGACCTCCCTGTCTGCGTCGAAGCGGCCGGATACCACCCGCATAAAGGCGATCCGGTCCCGGTGGGCCTTGTTCATATTCGCCTGAATTTTAAAGACGAAGGCGGAGAAATCATCGTCCATGGAGTCGATCACCTGCCCGCCGGCCGTGCGGGGCAGGGGGGGCGTGGTCATGCGGAGAAAGCTCTCCAGAAAGGGTTCCACGCCGAAATTGGTGAGGGCGCTGCCGAAGAACACGGGGGATAGCTTCCCGTGGCGCACCCGATCCATATCAAAGTCGCAGGACGCGCCGTCCAGCAGCTCCACGTCGTCGGTGAGCTGGCTGTGGAGCACCTTGCCGATGAGAGCGTCCAGGTTGGGATCTCCCAGGGCCACCTGGGTGGCGGTGGCCGCCTTGGAGCCGCCGTTGCTGGTGAAATGGATAATCTCCTTCTTCGCGCGGTCATACACGCCCTTGAAGTCCTTGCCGCAGCCGATGGGCCAGTTCACGGCATAGGTGTCGATGCCGAGCTCGTGCTCAATCTCCTCGCACAGCTCGAAGGGGTCGCGGGCCTCGCGGTCCATCTTGTTGATGAAGGTAAAGATGGGGATATCCCGCATGACGCAGACCTTGAAGAGCTTACGGGTCTGGGCCTCAACGCCCTTGGCCGCGTCAATGACCATGACGGCGCTGTCCGCCGCCATCAGGGTGCGGTAGGTATCCTCTGAGAAGTCCTGATGGCCCGGGGTGTCCAGAATGTTGATACAGAAGCCCTCGTACTGGAACTGCATGACCGAGGACGTAACCGAGATGCCGCGCTGCTTTTCGATCTCCATCCAGTCGGAGGTGGCGGCGCGGGTGTTCTTCTTGCCCTTGACCACGCCGGCCTGGGCGATGGCCCCGCCGTAGAGCAGAAATTTTTCCGTCAGGGTAGTCTTACCGGCGTCGGGATGGCTGATAATTGCGAATGTTCTGCGCCGGGATATTTCAGATTCGTATTGAGACATAAAGCTAACCTCCAAGAAACAGGCCGGGGCCGTCGCTGAACCCCGCGCCTTTAGGCGCGTCCAAGGGTTTGGGCCGAGAAACCGATTGCCGTGCCGGCGCATGCCTGCACGAGATGGCGGCCGGCCGGACCAAACTCTTGCCGCTGGGCGATTGAACCTGCCCGGGGACGTACATCAAAAGGGCCCTCCGTAAAGCCGCCGCGGGCAGCGTCAGGGCGGACACATGGCCGCCAGCGCGGCGGGAAGACCGGCAAAGCTGTCTGCGGCGCGCTCGCCCTCCACGGCGCCGAAGCCGTAGGCCGCGTGGAGGAAGGGAATGCCCGCCGCATGGGCGGAGTCGCAGTCCAGTTGTGTGTCCCCCACGTAGACCGGGGCCTTGAGGCCGTACTCGCGGACCACCTGGGCGATATTGTCGGCTTTGGGACGGCGGGTGCGCCCGGCGCAGAGGTCGGCAAAGAAGTATTTTTTCAGGCCGTGGCCGTCGTAAAACGCGTTGAGATACCGGTCGCCGCAGTTGCTCACCAGAAAGAGCCTGGCGTTCCGGGAGAGGGCGGCGAGGGTCTCCTCCACCTGTGGGTAGAGAATGCTGCCGCCCGCCGCCAGCGCCTGCGTAAGGTGGAGGATCTGGCGGGAGGAGAGGGCGTCCCAAACGGCTTCGGACGCCCCGGGGAAGAGCCGGGCACAGATATCCCTGCGCAGCAGGCCCATACAGGCGCGGACCTCCTCCAGCGTCACGGGCGGGCGCTGGGGACCGCCGCAGTCCGCCATGGCCTGGTTCCAGGCGTCCCGGATGGCGGGGGTGGCGTCCCAGAGCGTGCCGTCCAGGTCGAACAGAATTCCGTCAAACATTAGAATAACCTCCGCAAAGGAAGAAAATACCCACAAAAGCACCCATTACTTTATCCTATTTCCGGCCTGCTGTCAACGAAAAGCGGGAGATATCCTGCCTGAAATCCGGCCCATCGGCACGCTGGGAAAGACTGCTGCGGCGTAACGGAGAAATTTCTCTTTTGGTATCGTGCGGCGGGCACTATAATAGAACGTATTGCTGCAATGTCAGAATTTCATTTAATCAGTCGAAACCACCGTTTTTATGCGGCTTTGTGGCTGCAAGCGGGAACGCCCGGCAGTGGACTGGTTTACCGGGCAAAAGGGTGGGCCGGTGTACAGAATTTGCACGGGCAGGGCAGAGCGGAGCGTGAAAAAATTGGACCGCCTTTGCCGTCGGGCCCTTTTTTTGCACAGCGGCGCGTGTTTTTAATGCATTCATTTGGTAATGTTCAACAGGGGATGCCCGTGTTACCATGATGACACTGAACTAAACCCACAAAATACGCGGAAGAACCGCACGAGTGTCAGAAGGGAGAACATCGCCATGTATGAAGAGAAGATTGTGGTCCAGAACAAGTCCGGGCTCCACGCCCGGCCCGCCTCCCAGCTGGTGGAGCTGAGCCAGCAGTACCGTAGCGACGTGACCATCCTCACCGAGGAGGACGAGATCAACGCAAAGAGCATCATCAGCGTGCTGGCGGGGGGCGTGCTCCCCGGGACGGAGATCACCCTCCAGGTGGAGGGCGTCGACGAGGCGGAGGCGGGGGCGGCCCTGTCCCGGTTCCTGCACAACCTGCCGGATTAACGCGGAGCGCCCGCCTCCGCCCCAACAGAAACGGAGGAATCAATGGAACTGAAAAGCCGACAGACCTATATCCTGCGCAGTCTGCTGGACGCGGACCGTGAGGTGACCTCCGCGGAGCTTTTGGAGAAGCTGGGGATCGCCAAGCGGACCTTCTATTACGACGTGGAGAAGATCAACGATTATCTGGCCCAGCATGGGATGGGGCGGCTGGCCATCAGCGGCGCCCGGGTCCGGGCGGAGATCTCCGACCAGGCTGCCCTGGACCGCCAGCTCAGGCGCAACAGCAGCTATTTCTTTTCCGTCACCGAGCGGCGGGCCATGGAGATTCTCTACATCTCTCTCAACAGCGAAACCGTCACCATCGGCCGCCTGATGGACTCCTTTGAGGTGAGCAAGAACACCGCCCTGGCGGACATCAAGATGATCCGGGAGGAGCTGGAGGCCTGGAGCCTCTCTCTGCGCAGCGCCATCAAGGTGGGCTACCAGATCGAGGGGGAGGAGGCCACCATCCGCAAGCTTCTCTGGGCCCAATTCCGCAAGCTCAACAACCCCGAGGGCACCGCGGCGGTGAAGTCCTTCCTCCAGCAGAGCATGGTGGCCATCACCGGGAACGACATCGACTTCCTGGAGCTGTGCCGCTGCCTCATCAAGCAGTACGAGTCGGACATCCAGGGGGACTGCTTTCTGGACGAGAACGGCTTTGAGAGCATGATGATCCAGGCTTCCTGGATACGCAGCCGGAAGGGCCATGAGATCAATATGGACAGCGAGGAGCAGTTCGCCCTGATGAAGACCCTGTCCTACCGGTCGGTGGAGTTCTCCGCACAGAAGCTGGGTCTGCTGGGCATGGGCATCTCCCCCAAGGAGACCTACTACATCACCTCCCTCTTCCTGGGAATTCAGACCACCGACTTCGCAACCCAGGAGGAGGAGAACAGCTACATTCTGGGCCTGGCGGAGCAGCTGATTTACAATTTTGAACGGATCGCCTGCATTACCTTCCCCAACCGGGAGCGGCTCCACGGCCAGCTCAGCCACCACATCCGCCCCATGTACTACCGGCTGAAATACGGCATTATGGACAAGAACCCCCTGACCCGGGACATCCAACGGATGTATCCGGCGGTGTACGACTTTACCCGCAGGGCCATCAAGGAGATCGACACCAAGGTGCTCTCGGAGATCTCTGAGGACGAGCTGGCATACCTGTGTATCTATTTTGCCAGCAACCTCAACGAGAAGTTTGTCTCCCAGGGGGACGCCGCAGCCACTGAGGAGGTCCTCATCATCGGGGCGGGGAATATGGCCACCTCCACCCTGGTGAAGGAACAGCTCCAGGACCTGTTCGGCCTCTCCTTCCGGTACAGCGTCATCACCGTGGACCGGGTGCGCAAATGGGAGCTGGACGACTATGCCCTGGTGGTCTCCCTGGTGCCCCTGAGCCGCCAGCTCAGCTGCAGGCGTCTAGTGGAGACCGGACCCATCATCACCGAGGGCAACCAGCGCAAGATTATGGAGGTACTGAAGGAGAACCGCACTGTGGCCCGTCACAACAAGCTCATCCAGGACATTCTGTGCCTGGTGGAGAAGAACACCACGGGCCAGGTTCAGGCCGAGCGGCTCTATTTCGACCTCTTCCGCTACTTCGACCGCCGGGACGGGGGCGGCGGACTCCCACAGACCACCGAGACCTTTGCCGAGAAGCTCCGGCGGGAGAACGTGGTCTCTCTCCCCGCCGGGACCGATTGGGCCCAGGCGGTGCTCCGGGGGGCTCAGAGCCTCCAGGGGGAGCGGCTGGCCGACAAGATGGGCAACCTGCTCCACAGCCGCCGGGTACAGATGTACCGCTTCCGGGACGAGGTGGTGCTGGTCCACTGTCCCATGCAGGGGGAGGTGGGGGCCAAGGTGGACGTGCGCATCCTGGTGTCCCGGGAGGGGGTCCTCTGCCGGGACGGGCGGCGCGCCAGCGTCATCCTCTGCCTCGCCACCGCCGACCGCTACACCCACTGGAACACCCTGCAGGAGGTCTACCAGTACTTCAGCACCCCCGGCCACGTGGACGGGGTGAAGCAGTTTTATGCGCTCAATTGATGGAAAGGACTGAAACGCCATGACAGAGATTCAGGGACTCTCCGGGGCCAGGGGACAGGCCCTCCTGCCCGCCGCGGTCCTGAGCAGGCGGGACGTGGCCCCCCGGCGCAGGGAGGTGGACGACCCGGAGGCCGAGGTGGAACGCTTCCAGACCGTCCGGCGCGGCTATGCCGAGGAGCTGGACGCCCTCTATGAGAAGACCCTGGCTGAGACCGGGGCCGAGGCCGCCGACATCATCAAGGCCTACGCCGTCATCGCCCGGGACGATTTCTTTTTCAAAAAAACCATCAGGCAGGTCCGCACCGGGGGTATCAACGCCGACTACGCCCTGGCGTTGGAGCGGGACAAGGTGTGCGAGAAATTTGCCGCCATGGAGGACCCCTATATGAAGGCCCGGGCCGACGATATCCGCAACGTCTGCGGCGAGCTCATCCGGCGGATGAACGGCGTCTCCCCGGACATCCGCCTGAGCGGGGACGCACCGGTGATCCTGGTGGCCGAGGACCTGATGCCCGAGGACACCATCCGCATCGACAAGCGCCGCCTGGGCGGCTTTGTCACCGAGCGGGGGGGCGTCACCTCCCACGCGGTCATTCTGGCCAAGACCCTGGGCATCCCGGCCGTGGTGGGTGCGGCCGGCATCCTGGAGGCGGTGGGCTCCGGGTGCGAGCTCTACCTGGACGGCGGCGCGGGCCGGGCCGTGGCGGACCCGGACGCGGCCACCCGCGAGGCATTTTTAACCGCGAAGGAGCGGGAGGAGACGCAGAGGGCGCTATGGGCCGCAGCGGCCCGTGAGCGGGCGATCACCCGTGACGGTCACGCCGTGGCGGTGTGCGTCAACTCCGGGGACACGGAGAGCCTCAAGGCATATGACAGCCGGATCTGCGACGGTATCGGCCTCTTCCGCACGGAGTTTCTCTTCATGGATCAGAAGGACTACCCGGACGAGGAGCTGCAGTACGCCGCCTACCGCTTTGCCGCCGAGGCGGCCCGGGGGAAGGAGGTTATCATCCGCACCCTGGACATCGGCGGGGACAAGCAGCTGGGGTACATGGATCTGCCCCAGGAGAACAACCCCTTCCTGGGCTACCGGGCCATCCGCCTGTGTCTGGATCGCAAGGAGGTTTTCCGGACCCAGCTGCGGGCCATCCTCCGGGCGTCGGCCCACGGGAATCTGAAAATCATGTTCCCCATGATCGTCACGCTGGAGGAGCTGCGGGAGGCGAAAGCCCTGGCGGCCCAGGCCCTGGCGGAGCTGGACGCGGAGGGCCTGCCCCACGCGGAAAGGGTGCCCATGGGCATCATGGTGGAGACCCCCGCCGCCGTGCTCCTCTCCGACGTGCTGGCCCGGGAGGCGGACTTTTTCTCCATCGGCACCAACGATCTCATCCAGTACACCACCGCCACCGACCGGCAGAACGAGCGGGTGCAGTATCTCTACGACCCCTGCAACCTGTCGGTGCTGCGGTCCATCCATATGGTGATTCAAAACGGGCACGCGGCTGGCATCCCGGTTGGAATGTGCGGTGAGGCTGCCTCCGACGACCGCCTGGTTCCCCTGCTCCTGGCCATGGGGCTGGACGAGTTTTCCGTGGTGCCCGCCCAGGTAGGCAAGGTTAAGCACATGGTCCGCAGTGCGGATTTCGCAGCCCTGGCCCCCCTGGTGGAAGAGCTGCTGTCCCAGCGGGAAATCGCAGGGGCCAAGGCCCTGCTGGAGCGGTATTGACAGAAAAGAGCGGAGGGAGTCTATGAAGACGAGCGAGAAAGGGAAGACCAAGGCCAAGCCGGTTGAGCCGGAGAAGTGCGTCTGCTGCGGGAAGATGACGGCCAGCCGGGACTATATCCTCAACCCAGGGGCCGGCCACGAGCTGCCCTGCTGCGGCGCTGCGTGCTATGAGTACGCCCAGGCATTCGTGGCCCGGGATAAGAAGTTTCGTATGCCATTCTACCTGATTCTCACCGTTCTGGTGGTGGCGAACCTGTTCCTCTTTGGCCTGACGCCGGATACCCGCTGGAAATACGTGCCCATGCTGGGCATCGGCGCGATGGCGGCGGTGTTCCCCTATGTCTTCGCGCGGTATGACCGCTACCAGGCCCTGGGCCTGAAAAAGACCACTGTCATCATCCGCGTCGTGGCGGCCGCCTTCGCGGCCTTTGCCGCCGCGCTCATCATCACCTACTGATGTTGTCGTACAATTAGCACAAAACGGTTTATGTTTTTGCAAAATCAGGTGTGCATTTTGTGAAAGAACTTGGCCTGTTTTTGCGCAGGACCCTGTGATATCCTAGCACCATAAAACGAGACGCACCCCGCGGCGGAGCGGCGCCGCCGCAACTGTTTAGGAAAAGAGACGAATAAGGAGATGGAGACAATAGGAACCTTGCTTGACGAACGGCTGGTCGTGCTGGACGCCGACGTGAGTTCGGCGGAGGATTGCATCCGGCTCATGGCCGGCCTGTTTGAACAATACGGCTATGTGCAGCCGGGCTACGGCGACGCCGTGGCGGCCCGGGAGAAGGAGTATCCCACGGGCCTGCCCGGAAAGGGCATCAACCTGGCCATTCCCCACACCAACAACCAGCTGGTGAACGCCCCTGCCGTGGGCGTGATTATCCCCAGAAGGCCCGTGGAATTCGCCATGATGGGCATGAAGGAGAAGAAGCTCTCCTGTGAGGTAGTCATCCCCCTGGTGGTCCAGGACACCAAGCGGCAGCTCGCCATGCTGAAGAAGATGATGAAAATCATTCAGGACGGCGAACTGCTGCGCAGGCTCAGGGATTCAAAGGACAAGGCGGAGATTCTGGGCTGCCTGTCGTCTTTGGAGGAATCATAAATACATTTTTTGAAAGGAGCGAGTCAAATGAGACCGGTAAAAATCCTGTCCGTGTGCGGCTCCGGGACCGTGAGCTCTGCCATGCTCTCCTCGAAGCTGGCCGACGTCCTGGAGGAGAAGGGCTACGACCTGGAGGCCACTGAGGTGGCGCCCGGCGGCGTGGCCGTGGCGGTCCAGTCCGGCGGCTACGACCTCATCGCCTATACCAGCCCCGTGGAGGATATCTACGGCATCCCCGTCCTCAACGCCACCGGCTTCCTGGTGGGCATCAACGAGGAGGAGTTCGTGGAGGAGCTCCTGGACGTGGTGGGCAAGCTGGCCCTGTGATAAAACCCATGTAAGCCGACAAGAGAGATTGAGAGTAAAGAAAGGGAGCGGGAATTGTGTTTTTTGACTGGCTAAAAGTATTTTTTGATACCTTCGGAAAAGAACTCTTCATGCCCGTTATCATCTTCGTCATCTGCCTGATCTTCGGTACGCCCGTAAAGAAGTCCTTTTCCTCCGCCGTCCTGGTGGGCGTCGGCCTGAAGGGCATGGCATTCATCACCAGCGCCTTCGGCGGCATCCTATCGCCGCTGGTGCAGCAGATCGTCGACACCACCGGCCTGAACCTCCCCGCCCTGGACATCGGCTGGCAGGCCGTCGCCGGCGTGGCATACTCCACCAACATCGGCATGATGTTTATCGGCGTGGGCCTGATTTTCCAAATTGTCCTCTGGCTGGTGAAGGTCACTGATATCTTCATGCCGTCCGACCTGTGGAACAACTACTCCATCATTGTCTGGGGCTCCCTGTTCTACCAGCTGATGAACAATCTGGTCATGGCCTTCGTGCTGATGCTCTTCGTGAACCTGGTGACCCTCCTCCTGGCGGAGACGGTTCAGAAGCGCTGGTCCATCTACTACGGCTACCCCAACTGCGCCATGACCGCGCCCCACCACATGGGCGATGTGCCCATGTACCTGGTGCTGAATATCCTCCTGGGCAAAATCGGCCTGGATAAGGTCCGTATCGACCCCGAGACCATCAAGAAGAAGATCGGCTTCCTGGGCGAGCCCATGTACATCGGCCTCATCGTCGGCATCCTTCTGGGCGTGGTGGGCAATATCGCCCAGCTCGGCACCATGGCCGCCTGGGGCCAGGTGGCCAACGTGGCCATCACCTGCTCCGCCGTCATGGCCATCTTCCCCAAGGTCGCCGGCCTCTTCGCCTCCGGCTTCACCGCCCTCACCGACTACTCCCGCAAAAAGCTGAAGAAGAGCAAGTACGGCCAGAACCGCGAGTTTATTATTGCCGTCAACGACGCCCTGGGTTACGGCGAGGCCGCTACCCTGACCACCGGCCTGCTGGTCATCCCCTTCGCCGTTCTCTTCGCCTTCATCCTGCCCGGCAACGTTGTTATCCCCCTGATGGTGCTGCCCTCCCTGCCCTACATGGTTGAGGTGCCCGTGGCCCTCTCCAACGGCAATATCCTCAAGAGCTGGATCATGGCCTGCATCGTCTTCTGCGCCAAGATTATGATGGCGTCCTACTGGGCGGCCACCTTCACCCAGGTCGCCGCCAACGCCGGGTTCGACGCCGCCATCACCGCGCTGGCGGGCGGCACCCTGATCATCGGCTTCATCATGTCCAACTGCACCGCCGGTCTCATCACCATGGCATTCCTGACCATGAACCCCATTGTCATCGCCGCGGTGGTCGCCGTGTACGTGGTCCTCTTCGTCCTGTTCAAGAAGAACAAGGTCCGCTTCCAGGACTACCTGGAGCGCTGCGCCCTGGGCGCCAAGGCCGATACCCCCGCCGCGACCGCATAAACCGCATAGAACGCCAAGGGGTATCCGTTCCGCCGCCGAGAGGCCGGACGGATACCCCTTTCAAAAAGCCCGAATGGAGGGAACCAACATGAAAATCGTTGCCATCGGGGACATCGTCGTCCCCTGCGAGCTCCTGGAGGAGGCTGCCCACGCCATCGCCGGGGAGCGGGAGCACACCGTCAAAGCCATCCTCTGGCCCTGTGAGAACCGCCAGGAGTTCCAGAAAAAGTCCCTGAACCTGGAGAAAAACGGCCCCACGGCGGAAAAGGTCCCTGAGGAGGCGTATACTGAGATTGCCGACGCGGACATCCTCCTCACCCACTTCTGCCCCGTCCCCGCCGACCTCATCGACGCGGGTAAAAAGCTCAAGCTCATCGGCACCTGCCGGGGCGGCATGGAGCATGTGGACGTAAACCACGCCACCGGGCGGAACATCCCCGTTATCCACTGCATCCGAAACGCTGAGTGCACCAGCGACTTTGCCATCGGCCTCATGTTCGCCGAGACCCGGAACATCGCCCGGGCCCACGCCGCCATCAAGGGAGGCAGCTGGCGCAAGGACTATGTGAACAGCGCATACACCACCTCCATGTGCGAGATGACGCTGGGCCTGGTGGGCCTGGGACACATCGGCAAGCTGGTGGCCAAAAAGGCGGCGGGCATCGGCATGAAGCAGATTCTGGCCTACGATCCCTATGTCTCCCAGGAGGCCCTGGACGCACAGGACCTGCGCGTCACCCTGGTGAGCCAGGAGGAGCTCTTCCGCCGGAGCGACATTGTCTCCCTCCACATGCGCCTCACCCCGGAGACAAAAAACAGCATCGGGGCGGAGCAGCTGGGGTGGATGAAGCCCACCGCCTACCTCATCAACACCTCCCGGGCCGGCGTGCTGGATAAGGACGCCTTCGTAGCGGCGCTGCAGAGCAGGTCCATCGGCGGCGCGGCCCTGGATGTGTTCTGGGAGGAGCCGGTTCCCGCCGACGACCCCCTGCTGGCCCTGGATAACCTCACCATGACCCCCCACACCGCGGGCAACGTAGTGGACGCCCTGCCCAAGTCCCCCCTGCTGCTGGCAAAGGTCATCCAGGACTACTGGGCTGCGGGCAGAAGCGATATGGTGGTCAATCAGAGCGCCTTGAAGGCATAAAAAAGCCGGAACATGGTTTTACATATCCGGTTCAACCACATGATGAAATAAAAAGGAGAACTGCGCCATGCTGATGGAAAAGGAACGCAACGAAATTGTGGAATTCGGCAAGAAGATGAGCAGCCAGGGCCTCTCCAAGGGCACCAGCGGCAACCTCTCGTGCTACGACCCGGAGAGCGGCTATATGGCCATCGGCCCCTCCGGCCTGGGCTACTTTGAGACCACGCCCGAGGATGTGGTGGTGATGGACCTGGAGGGCAACGTCATCGAGGGCGGGCGTAAGCCCTCCAGCGAGCACAACCTCCACGCCACCGTCTATAAGCACCGGCCCGAGGCCCGGGCCGTGGTACATACCCATTCCACCTACTGCACCACCTTCGCCTGTCTGCGCCAGCCGCTCAAAGCCGTGCACTACGTCATCTCCGGAGCGGGTGTGGACGAGGTGCCCTGCGCCGAGTATGCCACCTTCGGCACCCCGGAGCTGGCCGCCAGCGTGGGCGCGGCCATCGGCGACAGCAAGGCCCTGCTGCTGGCCAACCACGGCCTGGTGGCCTGCGGGCCCAATATGTCCAAGGCATTCTCCCTGGCCGTCAATATGGAGTTTGTGGCCGAAATGCAGTGGCGCTGTATGGCCGTGGGTACGCCCGCCGTCCTCACCGGGGAGGAGATGACCGCCGTCCGCGTGCGGATGCAGACTTACGGCCAGGCCAAGAAGCCCGGCGAGGCCAGGGACACAGTTGGCTACTAAGGCGATGGCAGGTACGATGAAGCAGGCGATGCTCTACGATGTGGAAGATATCCGCATCATGGAGGTCCCCATTCCCGCGCCCGGCCCCGGCGAGGTGCTCGTGCGCAACAAAATTTCCACCACCTGCGGCACGGATGTGAAAAACTTCAAGCGCGGCTACCCGCTTCTCAAGCCGCCCCACCCCTACGGCCACGAGTTCTCCGGCGTGGTGGCCGCGGTGGGCGCCGGGGTGACACATGTGAAGGAGGGGGACCGGGTGGCGTGCCACAATACCGCCCCCTGCAACCACTGCTACTACTGCAAGCACGGCCAGCCCTCCATGTGCGAGAGCCTGACCTTCTGCCGGGGGAGCTATGCCGAATATGTGAAGGTACCCGCCCCCGTTGCGGCCCAGAATATGTTCGTCATCCCCGACACCCTCTCCCACAAGACCGCCTCCCTCATGGAGCCCTTCTCCTGCGCGGTCTACGGTATTGAGAACTGCCCCATCTCCCTGGGAGACTTCGTAGTGGTCAACGGCGCGGGACCCATCGGCCTCATGTTCGCCCGGCTGGCCGTTCTCCGCGGGGCCAAGGTTCTGGTGACAGACATGGTGGCGGGCCGCTTGGAGACGGCGGAGCGGCTGGGGGTCTGGAAGACGCTGAATCTCACAGGCGTGGAGGATACCGTGGACGCTGTCCGCGCCCTGACGGACGGGGCGCGGGGGGCGGATATCGTCATTGAGGCCACAGGCCTTATCCAGGTCTGGGAGACCAGCGTGCGGATGACCCGGAAGGGGGGCTTTGTGCTCCTCTTCGGCGGCACCAGGTCGGGCAGCGTCCTCCATGTGGACGCCACCCTGCTGCACTACTCCCAGATTACCGTCAAGGGGGTCTTCCACACCACGCCCGTCCATGTGGCGGCGGCGCTGGAGCTTCTCAAACTGGGGGTCATCTCGGCGGAGGATTTCATTCAGCACGAGTATCCTCTGGACGACTTGGAGACCGCCATCCGGGAGCACGCCTCCGGCGCGGTCATCAAGAACTGCATCGTCTACAATTAAAGGAGACAACTGCCTATGTATTCCATTAAATTGGGCTGCGGCCATATGCACTGCGGCGAGAACGCGGTGCGGACCCTGGCGGACCTGCCCGCGCAGCGCAAGCGGGCCTACATTGTCATGAGCGGCACCATCCAGCAGGACCTGGGCCAGCTCAAGATGGTCACCGACGTGCTGGAGGGCGCGGGCTTCACCTGGAAGGGCTATACCGACGTGGAGCCGGAGCCCAGCTTTCAGACCGTGCTCCGGGGCGCGGCGGATATGGCCGCCTTTGAGCCGGACTGGGTCATCGGCTTCGGCGGTGGCTCCGCCATGGACGCGGCCAAGGCCATGTGGGTCTTCTATGAGAACCCCGAATACCGGGAGCTGGAAGACGTGATGCCCCCCAATGAGATTAAGAATCTCCGGGAGAAGGCCCGGCTGTGCTGCATCCCCACCTCGGCGGGCACCGGCAGCGAGGCCACCCGTGCCGCTCTCATCAAGGACACGGTGAAAAAGAAGAAATACTCCATCCGCTGCATGAGGGGCCGCCTGGTCCCAGATGTGGCGGTGCTGGACCCCATCTTCACCACCACCATGCCCAAGAGCCTCACCGCCGCCTCCGGCATGGACGCACTGACTCACGCCATCGAGTCCTACGTCACCCCCATCGCAAACCCCTACTCGGACGCCATGGCCATGGCGTCCTTCCGGTACGGATTTCAGAACCTTGCAGAGTGCTATGAGCACGGGGACAATCTGGACGCCCGCGCCAAAATGCTGGCCGCCTCCTGCATGGGGGGCATCGCCTTCTCCAACTGTGCGCTGGGTATCGTCCACTCCATCGCCCACACCTTCGGCGCGGAGTACGGCGTGCCCCACGGACTGGCCAACGCCATCGTCCTGCCCTACGGGCTGAAATTCAATGCCGCGGACCCGGAGACCAAGGCCCGCTATGACGAGCTGGCCGCCCTGGTGGGCGAGCGGGACCTTCGGGAGGCGGTTCTGGCCCTGCGCAGGCGGATCAACGTGCCCGACGCCATGTGCGAGGTGGTGAAGGACGAGGCCGATTTCCGCGCCAAGCTGGACGCCCTGGTGGAAAAAGCCTTCGCCGATGTCTGCACCCCCTTTACTCCCCGCAAGCCCACCCCCGGGGAGATGAGGGCGCTGATTCTGGAGGTCTACTACGGGAGGCAGGCAGATTAAACACGGACAGGTCCCCTTGCCGGCTTTCGCAGCCGTGTCATTGGAACCCTTAAACCGCAATCTGTTCGCGGCATAAGAAGGCGGGGATTCTCGTATTGAGAATCCCCGCCTTCTTATGCCGCTATTTTAACCTGTAAAGCTCCACCCTGGCGCGGGAGTTCAGGGCTTCCCGCCGGACGGCGGCCTGGGGCGTGCCCGCCTCGGTGAGGGGCAGCGTGCAGGAGAGGGAGAAGGTAAAGCGGCTCCCCTGCCCCGGAGCGCTCTCCACCCGGATTTCCCCGCCGTGGAGCTCCACCAGCGCTTTCGTCAGCGCCAGACCCAGTCCGCTGCCGTCCTGCCGCCCGGAGAGGGAGGGCTGCTCGGTGCGAAAGCGGTCAAAGATATGGGGCAGGACCTCCGGCGCGATGCCGTAGCCGTCGTCCGCCACGCTGATGCGGCAGGCGTCCGCCTCCCACCGGAGGGATACCCGGACCGCTCCCCCCTCCGGCGTGTTCTTGATGGCGTTGGAGAGGAGGTTTAATAGGATGCGGTCCACGCAATCAGCGTCGCAGTTCAGCCACAGGGCCCCGTCGGGCACGGGCTCCAGGTACAGCGTCACCCCGCAGGCGTTGGCGTAGACCTCCGCCGAGGCCACGATATCCCGCAGCAGCTCCCCCAGCCTGTGCCGCCCCACCCGAAGACGGAAATACCCGTTTTCCATCCGGCTGGAGTCCAGCAGGTTGGCGGTGAGCCGCAGGAGCTTGTAGCAGTTCTCGTAGGCATAGCCGAAAAAACGGGCGTAGTCCCGCTGGAAGCGCTCCGGGTCCTCCATGCTGCTCTTTGTACGCATAAGATCCAGGGAGGAGAGGACGATGTTCAGCGGAGTCTTGAACTCGTGGGAGATGCCCGCGAGCAGCTCGCTCTTCATCCGCTCCAGGTTGACGGACGCTTCCAGGGCACTGTTGCGCGCCTCCATCCGGCGCTGGTCCGTAACGTCCCGGGCGATGGCGATGGTGCTGCCGTTCTCCATGTATTTCAGGTTGTTCTCCACGTAGCCCACCGTGCCGTCCAGAGATACAAAGCGGTTGCAAAAGCCCCGGACCACGCCCCGCGCCCTCATCTCCCGCAGGGTGCACAGGGCGAAGGCCCTGTCGTCCGGGTGGATGAAGTCGAAGATGGAGCGCCCCAGCAGAGCCTGGGGGGTGGAGCCCAGGCGGCGGGCGAAGGCGGGATTGATCTGGGCAAAGCGGCCATGGCCGTCGATGACGGTGATGTAGTCCACGCTCTCGTTGAAGATGGTCTCCCTGTCCGACTCCAGATGCCTGCGGTGGGCGAGCTCCTCCCTGAGCTGCTCATAGAGCAGGGCGCTGTAAAGCTGGTTGGACAGATAGCCGCAGATGGTGCGGCAGAACTCGTTCTCCCCACGTGTCAGGTCGCCGGGCCTGCGGATGACCACGGTGAGGGCGCCGACGGTCCGTTTCCCATGCTTGATGGGCAGGGAGATGATGCTCCTGCCCCCTGCCGCGTTCAGGGCCTCCCTGCCCAGGGGACTGGGGTAGTCCTCCACGGGGCAGACCTGGCGGGCGCCCTCCGTCACCGCTTGGTAGCCCACATAGTCCTGAATGCTCTGAAATTGAAAGGCCTGCAGGGGGTCCATCCCTCGGGGAATGACCCGGGAGATCCGCTCCCCCTGGCGGGCAAACACGCCGATGACGGCCACGTCCATCCGCTTGCGGATGGTGCGCTTGACACTGGAGACGATGGCGCGCAGGTCGGTGGTGTCGGTGGTCTCGGCAAGGTAGGCCGTCACGGCCGTCAGGTCGGCCCGGCGGGCCGCCAGCCGCGCCTCCTCCTCCTTGAGGCGGGTGACGTCACGGACCACTCCCACCAGGTAGGACTCACGGCCTCCCTGGGCGGGGTAGCAGCGACCGCTCTGCTCCAACCACTTGTATCGTCCCCGGACCAGCGCGCGGTGGACCACCCGGCAGGAACCGCCGTGCTGCAGCTTATCAAAAGCGGCCCGGACCGCCTCCCGGTCCTCGGGACAAACCAGCGCCCAAAAACCCTCCGGGGTGAGGCCGGGCCTCCGGGGAAGGCCATACATGCGGTAGACCTGGGAGGAGCACCAGCAGTGGCCGCTGGAGCAGAGGTAGAGCCAGCTTCCATTGCCGCCGGTCTGCTGGGCCAGGGCGCAGAACTGCTGGGGGGCAAAGCCCAGGCTGCCGGTCAGCTCCTCCAGACTATCCAAGGCCCCTCCCCCTTCCGACGGAGGCGATGCAGGCCCTCAGGGCCATCAGAAACCGCCCGTTGGCCGGTGGCGCGGCGCCGGTGTCCCCCAGGCCGGGGAGGGCGGAAAACTGACCGCCGTTCTGCTCCCATGCCCGGCGGATGGCCTTGCGGACCGCGCCCTCCACGCAGGCGGGGGTCGTCTCAAAGCGCTCCGCCACGCCGGCGTAGACGTCCTTTACGATGGAGCAGGGCCCTTGGGACTCCAGCAGCATCTCCACGCCGGCGATGCAGTAGCGGTAGCCCAGTACATGGGGCGGAATGCCCGCCGCCAGCACGGCCTGGGCCGCGTCCATGGGGAAGCCCGGTGCGGCGGTCCCGGCGGGCCGCTCCGCCACCAGCCGCACCCTGGCGCGCAGGGCGTCCAGGTCGTAGGGCTTGATCATGTAATAGTCGGCCCCCAGGGACAGCGCGGTGCTGGTAAAGGCGTCCTGCCCGATGGCGGAGGTGACGATGAAACGCGGTCTATGGGCCAGCTCCGCCTGGGCCAGCCGCTCCAGTACGGTGATGCCGTCCAGCTTGGGCATGATGAGGTCCAGCAGCACTACATCCGGCTGGCTCTGGGCAATGCGGAACAGGGCCTCTTCCCCGTCCCGCGCCACCCCGCACACCGTAATCTCAGACGTCAGGTTGAAGTAGTTCTCCAGGATGTCGCAGAGCTCAGGGTTGTCATCCACAATGAGCAGCCGGATTGCGGCCTCTTCCATCTCTCTCCCCCTGCCTTCCGCCCAGTACGGCCCAGGCGTCCGCGATCACGTCCGGCCCCTGGTCGAAGGGCACGGCGTTTTCATATAGATAGGCGAGCAGGTCCCTCGCGCTGGAGTCGTCTCCGCCAAAGCCGGTGACGGAGGTGCGCTCGCGGCCCTCCGCCGTCCGCTCGGAGAGGCGGACGCACAGGGCGGCCCCCTCACCGCCGAACAGGCTGTACTCCAGAGTCCTGGGGGACTGCAGCCCCCGCAGCGCGGAGAATTCCCTGCGGTACGAAACGATAGACATTTTGATATCCTCCCTTGCTTCATCCTGTGTTCATCTGACGCCGCGCACCGCGCGGCTTGTCTGTTTTCAGAATAAACGGTTACAAAAGAGAAGTCAAAATAGAAAAATCGTCTTTATTCGTACCGACTCCATTGTAGCAGAAATGCCGCCGACTGCAATCCCCAATGGCGAAGAAACGCCGCCGGCGGCAAAATAAAGCGGGAGGACGGCGGAAAATGCCGTCCTCCCGCTTTATTTCAGTGCGGGTCCCCGCGTTTTTACCGGGAGGCCGCGCCGTTCGCACCACAGGCTGCCTCCGCGCCGCCGCCGGGATTGTGCCGGGGCGGGCGGGTGAGGCGCCACTGCTCAAACTCCGGGATGGAGAGGGGCTTGGAGAAATAGTAGCCCTGAATCATGTCGCAGTCCACACCGAGAAGATAGTCCGCCTGCGCCTGGTTCTCGATCCCCTCGGCCACGGTGTGGATACCCAGCTTTTTGGCCAGGGAGAGGAAGCTGGCGATGATGGTCTGTCCCTTGGGGTTTGCGATCTCATTGAAGAACTGCCGGTCCAGCTTGATGGCGTCCACATCGAACTCCTGCAGCAGCGCCAGGGAGGAGAAACCCACGCCGAAGTCGTCCAGCGAGCAGAGGAACCCCCGCCGGTGCATCTCTCTGATGGACGCCTGGACAAGCTCCCGCTGCCGCTCGTTGAAAAAGGTGGACTCGGTGAGCTCTATTTCAATGGCGCCGTCCGGGATGCGGTACTGCGCCTTCAGCCGGGAGAGAGGATCGAGGAAGCGGGGGTTTTTGAAGTGGGCCCGGGACAGGTTGACCGATACCGTCACAAGGGGCTGCCCTTCGTCCATCCAGCGGCGCAGGGTGGCGCAGACCGCCTCGAAGACATAGAGATCCAACTGGCAGATGTTGTCGTTGCGCTCGAACAGGGGAATGAAATCACCCGGGGAGATGAGGCCGAGCTGGGGGTGGTTCCAGCGGACAAGGGCCTCGGCGCCGCCCAGAGCGCCGTCGCGCAGATACACCTTCGGCTGTAAATGGATGGTGAAGTCGCGGTTGGCCAGGGAGAGGGGAAACTGGACATTGAGCTCCTGCTCCCGCTTCATCCTCTGCATCAGGTCGGCGTCGTAAAAGGAGCAGACCGACTTCCCACCCTGGAGCTTGCACGCGGCCCGGGCGCGGGCCTCGATCAGTGTGATGTCCGCGCCGGGGTCGTCGATGAGACAGGCGCCCTGTGGGATGGTCAGGGGATAGCGAATTTCCGAGGGCCGGTCGGGGGCGTTGACGGCGGCCACCATGGCGTCGAGCCGGGCCCGAATCTGTTCCGTGCCGCTCTCTCTGAGGCAGAGCAGGAACTGGTCGGCGTTGGCCCTGGCGGCAAGCTCGCCCGCCTGAATGCGGCTGGTCAGCGTATGGTGCACATACCGGAGCAGCTTGTTGCCCGCGGAGACGCCATAATTTTCGTTGATGAGCTTAAAGCCCTTGATGTCCATCAGGACCACGGCATGTGTATGGGGCGCCATGCCGGGGACCAGCTTTTGATACGCCAGCCGGAACGCCGCCTCGTTCATCCCGCCGGTGAGCGGGTCCGTGTAGGCAACGGCCTCCAGCTGCCTGCGGTTGGTGCGGTAAAACTGGAACAGGGCGAGGAACAGCAGGCCGAAGGCGAGCACGCACCCGCCGATGAGCATCAGGGCGCGGAGAATATAGGCGTCGGCATAGCCGGAGATGAGGTCGGCCGGAACCAGAGTGAGCAGGAACCAGTCGTTTACGTTCAGTACATGGTAAGACATGAACAGCTCATTTCCGTCTGCTGCGGTGAACTGGAACACGCCGGACTGCCGGGCCGCCATGTCGGCCATCATCTGTGTGATGTGGCTGTGGGCCTTCGTACCCGAGCCGGACTGAAAGAGGTCGTCCAGCTGGAGGAAGGGCTTCAGGTCGGTGGGGGAGATGACCACGGTGCCCGTGCTGTCCACAATACAGGTCAGGCCGTTGCCGCTGTAGCTCCTGGGCTGGATGAGGGCCTGCACATTCTCCTTGCTGCGGATGCCAGCCAGCGTCAGTCCCGGATAATGATCCAAATCCACAGGCACGGAGAAGAGGAGGCTCTGTCCCTCCAGGTAGTCGACGGCGGGCTGCGCCGGAAAGCCCTGCTCTGCGGCGGACCGGGCGCCCAGGTACGTCTGGGTGAATCCCTGGGGCACGCTGCCCCCGTCCGGAACGATGACCGCAAGGGCGTCAAGGCCCAAAATCTCCGCCCGGTCCGCCAAGAAATCCTCCAGGGTATCCCGGTCGGGGAGAAAGGGGACCGAGCCCGCCACAACCTCCAGGGACTGCTCGCAGGCCCTGATCCGAGCAGAGATGTCGCTGGTCAGCTGGGAGGAGACGTCCGTGACATAAGCCTGCGTACTGCGGGCCAGGCCCTGCTTCAGGTCGGATGCGTTCCACAGCATCAGAGAGGTCATCAGAATCAGGATCATGGACACCAGAAGAATAGGCTTTTTGTAGAAAATAATATGATCAATCGGCCGCATATAAAAATCCCCTACATTATCCTCAGTAAGATTGGCAGGCGGCCCGGAATGCACGGAAAGGGCCATACCAAAATCCTATCATTCTTTGTGCGGCGGGACAATATAAAATCTGTGTACATCAACAGATGATTCTTGCATTCCGGCGCTGATTTCGATATACTCAGAGGGCAAAAAAGCGGAGGGATGGAAGATGAGAGAGCGTCAGACCCTGTTTACATATGTATACCGGGACCTGGAAGAGCAAATCCTGAGCGGCCGCCTGAAGTACGGCGACAAGCTCCCCTCCCTGAGCGGCCTGTCCGAGCGCTACCATGTGGGCGTCCGTACCGTGAAGGACGTGCTTTGCGCGCTGCGGGAGAAGGGGTACATCCGAACCGAGGAGAGGAAGGCGGCCGTGGTGGTCCACCGGCAGACGGAGCTCAGCGCCGCCGCAAGTTCCGTTCTGGAGCGCAGGACGGCCATACTGGAGGTATACCGCACGGTGGAGCTTTTGGAACCCCCGCTGCTGGCGTTCTGCGCCCGGATCTGTGGGGAGGAGGAGCGAAAGCGCCTGGCCCGGGATATTGCACGGCTCCGTGGAAAGGACCCGGAACAGCGCGGTCAGATCTGCACTGGGTGCATCCACGCTCTGGCGGAGGGGTCGCGGAGCCTCCTGATCGGCGACCTGTTCACGAGCCTTGGGAGCTATACCAGAATGCCGCTTTTCCGCGGCCGGGAGCGCTTTGTGGATCTGGTGGCGGAGCGCGGCGGCTTTCCGTCCGTCGCCTGGGCAATGGAGTCCCTGCCCACAAGGGATGCGGACGAGATTACAGCCCGGTTCGGCGCCGTGTTTCGCACCGTCACATCTGCGGTGCAGGCGTATCTGGACGAGATGTCCCGGACCTTCGGCGGGGTGCCGGAGGACCCCTCCAAGGGGTTTGACTGGGCGGCGGAGCGGGGGCGGGACCACTATTATATGCAGGTCACCCAGGACTTGATTGACAAAATCGGGACCGGGGAGTACGCTGCCGGGGCCTTCCTGCCCACGGAGGCGGCGCTGTCGGACGCTTACGGCGTCTGTATCGCCACTGTCCGAAAGGCGCTGTCCATGCTGAACGAATTGGGCTTTGGCCAGACTGTCCCGGCGAAAGGGACCCGGGTCGTCCTCCAGGACAATAAGGCGACGATGCGGGTGCTGAAAAACAAAACGTTTAAGAGAGATACCCTGCGGTATCTGAGCGGGCTGCAGCTGATGGCCGTCATCATACGCCCGGCCGCGGCGCTCGCCTGCGAAGGGATGGACGGGGAGACCCTGCGGGAGCTGGAGCAGCGGCTTCGGTCCTGCGGCGGCATTCCGCTGGACATTCTGGTTCAGTGGGTCATGGGGCACCAGTCCCTCCGGCCCATGAAGACGATTCTGCAGGCGACCAATCGGCTGCTGCACTGGGGCTACTATTTTGCCTTCTACAGCGACGGGCCATCCAGCGCGGAGCTGCTGACGCAGAAAAGCCTGGATGCATTTTCCTGCCTGCGGAGCGGCGACCGACAGGGCTTTGCCGACACGCTGTCCGCCTGCTACTGCCACATCCTTGAATTCGTCCGCGGTTTTATGGTTGAGTACGGACTCGCGGAGGCGGCGGGGATCGTCACCCCGGATTTGATTTGACCCGCCGCCCGACCACCCGGAAACAAAAAGATATCCGCCGGTTTTCCGGCGGATATCTTTTTGCATCGTTATCCCTTGCTAACGGCGCAGCGGTTGGCACGGTAGCCGGGAAAGCCGCTGTAGGGGTCCAGATGGACCTCGCTGACCAGGTCGTTGGCGTTTGCCTCCCGGTAGCCGTGGAAGAGATGGACCTCTCCGGGCTGAATTTTGGAGGTGGGGTGGGCCTTCACCCGGAGGTGGCCGGTGGGCGTCACGATCTCCATCCAGTCGTCCTTGGCGATGCCCAGCCGCTCCGCGTCCTCCAGGCTCAGATCCGCCGTGGGCTCGGGGCGCAGGCTGCGCAGCCAGGGTACCTCGTGGAGCCGGGAGTGGATGGCGTTGGGGATGCGGGCGCCGGTGATGAGCTTGAGGGGGTACTCCGCAGGGTCTCCGATGTGGTCGTCGAAGGGGTCCCGGTAGGTGGGCAGGGGATCGAGACCGTGGGACTGGGAGAACTCAGCCACCGCCTCGGACCAGAATTCAAACTTGCCGCTGGGGGTGGGGAAGCCATGCTCCAGCAGCTCGCCCGCCACATCGCCGTGAGCGCCGGGAACCTTGATGGGGAGGTCGCTGCCCTTCATCTGGTCAATGGTGACGTCCAGGTCCCGCAGCATGAAGGCGATGCCCGCTTCGTAGCCCTGTCGGAGCAGGTCGTCGTCCAGATCCATGACGGCGGCCAGCTCGGAGAGAATCTGTACGTCGTTCTTGGACTCGTACAGGGGCTTAATGACCGGGTTGGTAAACTGGGCATAGCCGCCGGGATAGGCCTTGAACTCCCCGCGCTCAAAGGAGGTGCAGGCGGGCAGCACAATATCGGCATATTTGGCGGTGTCCGTCATGAAAAGATCCACATCCACAAAGAAGTCCAGGGACTTGAGGGCCTCGTAGAACCTGCGGGTGTTGGGAAACATCTTGGCGTTCATACCGCAGGCGAAGACCGCCTTGATGGGGTAGGGCTTCTCCTCGGTAATCTGGCGCAGCAGGTCCATGGCCTGGAACTCGTCCACCAGCTTGGACCAGAGGGGGAAGCGCTCCTGGCCGATGCGGGGATGTTCGCTCTTGGGCTCCCGGCTGCGGTAGTACTCGTGCTCATAGGTCAGATAGCCGGCGCTCTGATCGTAGTAGGTGATGGTCTCAGGCAGGCAGCCGCCCGCACGGTCAAAATTGCCGGTGAGGGCGTTGAGGCAGATCATGGCCCGGTAGTTCTGGAAGCCGTTGATCTGGTGGGCCAGGGGGGCGGAGGACTCCTGGATGCAGGCCGGTCCGCTGGTGGCGTAAATCCGGGTTGCCTCAAGGATATCATCCGGGTCCAGACCGGTGATTTTGCTCACCCGGTCCAGGTCGAACTGGCTGACGTAGGCCTTGTACTGCTCGAAGCCGTGGGTGTACTTCTCAATATAGTCCAGATCCGCCCAGCCGTTGTCGATGATGAGCTTGGCCATGCCCAGGGCCAGCGCGCCGTCGGTGCCCGCCTTGAGCTGCAGATGCATGTCGGCCAGCTTGGCGGTGGCAGGGGTCTTCCGGGGGTCGATAATGATGATCTTGCCGCCCTTGTCCTTAAAGGCCTGGAGTCGGGGCAGGGCCAGGTGCTTGGAGTAGTAGGGGTTCAGGGCCCAGCCCAGCAGCACGTTGGAATTGCCCATGTCGGGGCCGGCGGCGTAGAGACCGGCGGTGGCCTCCCATGCCATCACGGCGGACTTATAGCAGGTGGAGCACTCGGAGCCGTAGTTGATGGAGCCGAAGGAGTAGGCGAAGCGGTGGAGGAACTGGCGGTACCACTTGGTATAACCCGAGAAGAAGGCCACGGAGTCGGGCCCCAGGGTTTCCTTCACGGCGTTCAGCCGCCGGGCGATCTCGGCGTAGGCCTCGTCCCAGGTGATGGGCTCAAACTTGCCCTCTCCCCGCTCGCCCACCCGGCGCAGGGGAGTGCGCAGGCGGTCGGAGCGGTAGATGTACTGGCGGCTGGCGTGGCCCTTGGTGCAGATTTTGCCCTTGTTGCGGGGGTGCTCCTTGGTGCCCTCCACCTTGATGACCACGCCGTCCTTCACATAGGCGTCGATGCCGCAGTGGGTGCAGGGGCAGCAGATGTCGCAGATGGTGCGTTTGACCTCGATGCCCGTCTCGGGGCAGGGAATTTTTGCTTTCAGCAGCGCTTCCATATTATCCATATTTGCCTCACTTACCCTTACAGAGTGAATAGCTTGCCCAGCCTGGGAATCTTCACGCCGACCCGGGCGTGGCGCAGCGCGCCCCAGAGCGTGACCTGGTTGCTGGTGACCACCGGCAGGCCGAAGTCGGTCTCGATGGTCTCGATGATGTCCAGCACGTTCAGGCCTGTGCAGCTGATGAAGATGCAGTCGGAATGGGAGAGGTCCAGCTCCTTCACCTTCTGGTACACGAAGCTGGGCTGGATGTCCGCGATGGACTTCTCGGTCTGATGCATGCCCCGGATGCCGGTGACGCCGATGCCGTGGGACTCCAGAAATTGCTTTTCAATGGCGTTGGTGTCGTCAGGATAGGGGGTGATGGCGGCCACCTTGCCCACGCCCAGGCGGGCGAAGCCCTCCATCAGCACCGTGCTGGTGGTGAGGCCGGGCGCACCGCTGGCGCGCTCTATGCGGCGGATGCACTCCTGATCGAAGCCCGGTCCGCCGATGAGGCTGCCCGAGGTGCAGCCGAACATCACCAGGTCGTGGCGGCGGGTGGAGAAGACCTTGGCGCAGTCCTCCAGCAGGTCGGCCATCTCCATCAGGCCCTCCGGGCTGGGCATGCCGCCGAAGGGGACCCGGGTGGTGATGACGCCCACGCCGTCGGGCACGAAGCGGTGAAAATCCCGCTCCATGGAAGCGCCGGTGCCGGGGTTAATGAGGCCGATTTCAGCTCTCCAAGCATACATGTCGTAGATCCTCCGTTTCTATTTAAACAAATGCGCCCGGACGTTTCGGGGTCATTCTAGGTCAGGCGCAGGGTCCGGCCCGCGCCCAGGCGGCGGGCTTTTTCCACCAGATGCACGCCCACGGCGATGTCCAGCGTGCCCATCCCCATGTGGGAGAAGACGATCCGCTCCCGGTCATTTTCCCGGCCGGGGACCTTGCCGCAGACAATCTCCCCCAGGGAGGCGTAGACGTCCGACGGGTCGAGCAGATGGCCGAAGCTGGGGTGCTCCAGAATCTCGATGCGGTCGGATTCCCGGTGGCCCACCACCCACTTATCGCAGAAGCGGCTGATTTGGGGCTCAATGTCGTTAAAGGCGAACATGGCGTCCACCAGGCACCCCTCGGGCAGCCATTCGGCCCGGATGAGCGGGGTGCGGCAGGTGGTGGCGGTGAGCAGAATGTCGGAGCACTCCGCCAGGTCCCGGGGGCTCTGCGCAATCTCCAGCCGGGCGCGCAGCGTGCCCTCCGTCTCCCGGACGTACCGCTCCAGCTTGTCGGGCGTGGCGCTGTAGACGATGATGCGCTCCAGGTCGAAATGCTCGTCGAAGGAGCGGACGGCGCAGCGTCCCTGGGCCCCGCAGCCCAGAACGCCCAGGGTCTTGGCGCCCTTGCGGGCCAGGTGCTTGGCGGCCACCACCGCGTGGCCGCCGGCGGTGCGCATATTGGTGATGGCGGTGGCGTCCAGAATGGCGTAGGGCATACCGTTGTCCATCCGGCTGAGCACCAGCACATGGGCCCAGATGGTGGGGTAGCCGTCGGGCTGGGCGGGGTAGAAGTTGGTCCATTTCACGCCGGAGGCGTTCAGGCTTTCCAGGCAGCCGGGCATGGCGAAAATGCAGTTGGCCCGGTGGGGACCCACCCGCATGACCTCCTTGGACGGCACGAGCATCCGGCCGCTGCCGTCGGCCCGAAAGGCGTCCTCCACCGCGCGCACCACGTCGGCGTAGGTCAGAAGGGACTCCACCTCCTGCCTGGACAGGAAGAGGACGTCTACCTGATGTTCATCCATAGGTTGTTCCTCCTTGGGGGCGGGGGCGCCGCCCGCGGGCATTACGCCTTCAGGTACTCGCCCAGGATGGACAGGTCCTCCACATCCTCCAGGCGGTTCATGATGAGGTCCACCAGCTTGTCGCACTGCTCGGCAGTAAAGATGGTGGCGGTGGCGACGCGGAAGTTCTCGATACACTCCTCGCGGGTATAGGGGTTCTGGGGGTGGCCCTTGGGGAACTGGATGGAGTCCTCGTAGGCCGTACCGTCCTTGAGGGTGATCTTCATCTCGTAGGTGGGGTAGCCGCCCTCGCGGAAGCGGTCGAACTGGGAGCTGACCCGCTCCACGCGGCCCACGCCCTTGAAGCGGTTGGCCATCTCCAGAATGACGGGGTCCTTGAGGTACTTCTCCTCGGCCCACTCCCAGCCCAGCTGGGGCCCGCGCAGGTACATGGCCAGGCAGAAGGGAATGGAGAACTGGGCGCGGACGGTGGAGGGGTAGCCCTCGGGCCAGTTTTCGCTGCGGTTGGGGATAAAGGGGGACATCTCGATGGACTCGATGTCGTCGGCCTTGATGCCGTTGGCGGTGACCATGCGGTGCAGCAGGTCCAGGGGAGCCTGAATCCACATATTGGCGGGCCAGTTCTTCAGCAGCATATCCATCAGGTAGTAGTGGCTGCCCAGCTCCTTGTCGAACCAGTCCCAGTCGCACTGGTCGGAGACGCCGAACCAGTACCCGCCGTACTCCTCCAGCGCGTCCCTCAGGGTGGTGATGCCCTTGTCCACGATGAGGGAGCACTCCACGCCCATCTTGGCGGTCAGGCCGTAGGTGTAGTGGTAGAAGTCGGTGTTGGTGGCGTTGATCTGCTCGGTGGCCACGGGGCACATGCCCGCGGCGGTGCCGATGAGCTGGTTGAGCTTGTCGGCGGACAGATTCAGCAGCTTGCCGGACACGGCGGTGGGGGCGAAAATCTGCCAGCAGTAGAGGCCCCAGCCCGCGTCGAAGCGCTCGGGCGTGGGCTGCACCGCCATGGCGATGCGCTGGTAGACCTCGAACCCGCCGACAAAGGAGGTCAGATAGTCCTTGCCGGACTTGCCGTAGGCCTCGGCCACCGCCAGGCCCGCGGGCACCGCGCCGGAGCAGGGGTGGCCGGTCCAGGAGCAGTCCTCCCAGTCCAGAAAGTCGCTCATCATGCCGTTGGCAAAGGCGGCGCTGGTGACGGAGACCTTGGAGCCGTCGCCGAAGATGGTGGCGCCCCGCTCGCTCTCACCCATGACCTTGGCGACCTCAATGGCCTCGCGGACGGTCTTGGCCTTGGCCGCGCCCAGGGCCACGCCCACGGTGTGCAGGGTGACCATCTTTGCCCGTTCAATCACCTCGGCGGGAATATTCTCATACTTCAGGTCTGCCAGATAGTCGGCCAGAATTTGGGTGTACTTTTTCATGGTTGCACCTCCAGAAAATATAAAGAATCAGCTTGTTTGACAAAAAAATAAAAAAGATTTCATTGAAAGATGGCAAAATGACGGATATAATAGGCGAAAAGAACGAAAGGCGGTGCGGCAGATGCGCACGGAATACCTGGAATACCTGCTTGAGGTGGCGCGTACAAAGTCTATTTCAGCGGCGGCAAAGAAGCTCTTTATCGGACAGACCACCCTGAGCGCCATCATCAACTCCGTTGAAAATGAGCTGAACGTGAAAATATTCCAGCGCACCCACCGGGGCGTGGCGCTGACGGCCCATGGGGAGCGGGTCATCGCCATCGCCGAGGAGATGGTGGAGAATAACCGCCAGCTATTAAACCTCTTCGCAGACACAGAGCCCACCCGGCGGAACATTCCGCTGGTGGCCTATCCCAGCGCCTGCAGCATCCTGAGCCTGTATCTCACCGCCCGCCTGCGCGCCTGCAGGGACGAGCCCACCCTCTCCATGCGGGAGGTAATGTCCACCAAGGTGGTCAGCAGCGTTGCAAACGGCATGGCCAACATCGGGGTGGGCGCCTCCGCCCGGCACGAGTTTTTCAACAGCCAGTACAGCGCCCACAACAACGGCTTTACCTTTGAGCCGGTCTATACGGACCACTTCTGTCTGTGCGTCAGCCGCACGTCCCATTTGGCGGGGAATGCGTCTGCCGACGTGTCGGAGCTGACGGAGGAGCATCTGGCGGTGACGGATTCCCACCCGATCTCGTCCACCTCCTCCGTGGGGGGCATTTTGAAGTATGTGCGCCGGTTCTCGGTGTTCAACAGCATGGAGGTCATTAAAAAGGCGGTGCTGGCGGAGAACATGGTGGCCGTGCTGCCCCGGCTGTCGTACTATGAAGATCCCCATGTGGCCTCCGGCGACCTGCGCCTGCTGGGCCTCACCGGGTTTGAGACCGAGCTGAGCAATTTCCTGGTCCTCAATGAAAAGGGGGGACTCAATACCCAGGAGAAGCGCCTCGTGGGGTTCATCCGGGATTTCTACCGCGAGCTGGAGGAGCGGGAGAAGCAGGGGGCGTTGGCATAGCGCCTTTTTCGGGAGCCGCTCCGGCCTTGGCCGGGGCGGCTTTTCGCGCTCAGGGCTGAATGAGCTGCGCCAGCCTCTTGAGGGAGTGCTCAACGTGGTCCCTTTTGAACCCCTCCTCATCCACGCAGCGCAGGGCGCCCGTTGGGCAGTTGCGTACGCAGGCGGGCTCCAGGCCGTTGCGGATGCGTGTGACACAGCCGTCACACTTGCGCATCTTGCCGTCCGCGCCGAAGGAGGGGGCGCCGAAGGGACAGGCCATGGCGCAGCTGTGGCAGCCGATGCACCGGGTGTTGTCGAAGAGAGTCAGGCCGGTTTCGGGGTCCTTGGCCAGACAGCCGCAGGGGCAGGCGGTGACGCAGGGGGCCTCCGCGCAGTGCATGCAGGCAGTGGCCATATAGGTGTACTTGCAGTGTCCCCGGCCGTCGGGCTGCTCCAGGTCAAAGACCACCCGGAACGGGGCCTCGCAGCGCTGGGTGTCGATGTCGTTTTGATCCATGCAGGCCACGGCGCAGGCGCCGCAGGCAGAGCATTTGTCGATGTCCAGGTCAATGATGAGAGCCATGGCTTTTATTCAGTCCTTCCAGATAGTCGATGAGCGTATGGGGCAAGCCCTCCCGCTCCAGACGGCCCCGGCCGACGGGGCCCAGCTCGGTGCCGGGCTCCAGCAGGGATTTGAGCAGGAAGTGCTTGAGCACGCCGCTGACACGGTATTGATCCAGGATGTTTACGCAGACCAGCCGGCCGTCCCTGGCCACCAAATCCACCCGGCCGCGTCCGCCGGACAGGGGGAAGGTCTGCCGGTCGCCCGTCATGCGCACGTCGCCCAGGCCGATGAAATCCATGTTCATGAAATGGGTGATGTTGTGGGTGATGTTGCCGGGGCAGGAGGCCGCGGGGAATGCGCCGGCGATATTGGCGCCCGCGGTCTCTCCCTGCCGGGCGGCATTGTCCCAGAGTCCGATGATCTGAGTCTGGCCGGTGAGCAGGTTGTTGCCCTCGCAGCAGTCTCCGGCGGCGTAGACGCCGGGGGCGGAGGTCTCCATCTGAGCGTTGACCACGATGCCGCGGTCCACCCGGATACCCGCGTCGGCCAGCTGGGTGTTGGCCCGGGTGCCGATACACAGCAGGGCGATGTCGCAGGGTAGACGCCCGCCGCCGCCCAGACAGACCTCCAGGCCGTCACCGGCGAGCTCAATGGCCTCGATGGGGCGGGAGAAGCGCTGGCGCACGCCCTGGGCCTCCAGGCGCTGCTCGATCTCCGCCGCCACCTCCGGGAGGGCGGCGGTGGGGAAGATGTGGGGCGCCATGTCGGCCAGGGTGACCGGGACGCCCCGCTTGTGGAGAAGCTCCACCAGCTTGATGCCCACCATGGACGCGCCGATGACCACGGCGGAGCGCACCCCCTGCTCCAGCCGCTCCCGCAGCCGCTCGGCGTCCTCCACGGTGCGCATACAGAAGACGCCGGGCCGCTCTATGCCCGGGATGGGTGGCACCAGGGCACTGGCCCCGGTGGCCAGCACCACATTGTCAAAAAAGGCCGTCCGGCCGTCCCGCAGGGTGAGCCGCCGCTGTGCGGAGTCCAGGGCGGTCACCAGCGTGTCCCGGTGGAGAATGAGATCGTACTCCTCCCGCAGGGTGTCCAGATCCCCAAAGGGGAACATCCCCCCGTAGGCCAGCGTACCCGTCACATAGTAGGTGGTGAGCATGGGGTTGGCCGGCGGGGTGTCGGTGTTGCTGTAAATATGTATTTCGCCGTTGTAGCCATGCTCCCGCATGGACTTGGCGGCGTGGAATCCGGCACAGCCGAACCCGATAATTGCAGTGCGTTGCATGTAAAGCTCCTTCTGCCGTTTCATACAAATCTTTCCGGAGTAGCGTATTACAGGGCGGCGATAATCTCGGGCAGGGTCATTTCGGCGGCGAAGCCCAGGTTCTCCAGGGTGCGGCCGCCGTGGATGTAGTCGCGGTCGTTGATGGCTCCGGCCACGCCCAAAAACGCCTCCAGCACAGGCATCTCCATACCCAGCCGCCTGGCGACCGACAGCGCGAAGGCGCCGCCGCAGCCGCAGTCCTCATGGAGATAGCGGTGATCCAGCGCGTAGGGGCCGTCCATGTACTCGTAAAAGGCCCGGAACTCCGGGTACTCGTCCAGATGGTGAATTTTGTGGATGGTCCCCATGGGGTCCCCGTGGAAGGGGAGTCCCGCAGCCTCAATGACCGCCTTGCGCTCGGCGGCGATCTTGCCGATGCAGTGGACTGCGGAGGGGGTAAAGGCGTATTTGAAGAGGGAGTACTGATTGCCCTTGTGGTCGATCTCCGCCGCGGAGAGAATGGTGCTGGCCACGTGATTGATGACGTTTCCGGCGTTGATCGCCCCTTCAAACACGTTTTGGCCCGCGGAGTACTCCACGACGCCCTCCAGCTCCCGGAGGACGATTTCGGTGTCCGATGCGGGCAGGGAGTAGACCTGCCCCTTCAGGCTCAGCGGCAGGCCGACGGTCACTTCGGCCGGGGCCGACAGACGGCAGGGGCAGAAGTTCCCGTCCTTCTCGGTCAGGGTCACTTTGGCGGTCACACCCATCTCCTGAAAGACCCGCCTGAATATGAAGGACCCCAGATTTCCGGGGATGATCAGGATGTGCTGGCCCTCCTCCAAGTAGGGGGCGATGCTGCGGGCGATCTCCTCGTGGCGGTCGGCGGGTACGTGGACAAAGATGGCCTGGGCGCCGCGGATTGCCGACGCTGTGTCGGAGGTGACCCGGGCGGGGGCGGCGCAGCCCCGGAGCCTTCCCCGGAGCTGGATGCCGCCCAGCTCCCTCACGGCCGCGAGCTGCCGGGCGAACCGCTCGTCGTCATACAAGGTGACCTCAAATCCGCGCATGGTCATCACCGCGGAGACGGTGTGCCCGGTTGCGCCCGCGCCGATTACGGTAATGCGTTCGATCATAACTCAACGCTCTCCTAACATCAGTGGGATAATACGGCTTGCCGTTCCTCCTGCAGCAGCCTTCCGGCCCTGAGCAATTTCAGCGATTCGGGTGTGCGGGCCAAATCGCTGTATTTACAATAAAGCCTTGGGAGCGTATCGTCCAATGGTTCTTTCTGTTCCCGCGCAAGCAAAAATTCTGATGACTCAAAGGCCGCTTACGGCCGAAAACGGTTAGCGTTTTTTCTGATGGGTTCTCATCATAAGGTGCGATTGGACAATCGGCCCACAGCCTCTTATACTGAATTCAGTACCTCCGGAACAGAGCCATCAGCCCTTGAGCAGCCCCTTCGATTTTGGACAGTGTGTGCGGATGAATGCTGACCCGAGACCCCCGGCGTGTGTTTTTCCATGTCCCTGCGGGATCCAAGATTAAGTCTGAGGAGAGCGAGGAAATAAACGATGGCTAATACATTGGCTAATCCAGAAAGCACTTTGAGAAAAAAGAACTCGCCCATGAAGTACGTAAATATTGTTGTAACAATCCTCCTGATGTTCGGCGTTGGCTTCCTGCCGCCCTTTGCCACCCTGACCCCCGTGGGGATGAGGCTGCTGGGCATCTTTGCCGGCGTTATCTACGGCTATTCCACCTGCGAAATCGTCTGGCCCTCCCTGCTCGCCATGGTGGCCTTCGGTATCAGCGGCTACACCACCATGAGCGCCGGCATCGCCTCCATGCTGGGCCACCCCGTGGTGTTCCAGGTGCTCACCCAGTATTTCGTGGCCGGCGCCATCGTTATCTACGGCTTCGGCAAGTGGTTCGTCCGCTGGTCCCTGTCCCAGAAGATGTTTAAGGGGAAGCCCAAGTTCTATACCTGGTGCTTCATGTTCATCTTCATGTGGTCCTGCCTGATTCTGAACGACCTGCCGTTGTCCCTGCTGCTGTACGCGGTCTGGAACGACATCGCGGACTCCTGCGGCTACGAGAAAAACAGCACCTTCCGGTACTACGGCTTCTGCGGCATCATGGTCTCCCTCATGCTGGGCAGCGGCATGATCCCCTACCGGAGCTGGCTGCTGGGCCTGTCGGTCTCCTGGAAGGAGATTTTCGGCGCGCCCATCAACATGGGCATCATGTTCCTGCTGACCGCCATCATCGGCACCCTGTTCGTCACCATCTACGTCTATCTGGGCGCCAAGGTCTTCAAGGTGGATTTCAGCATTATGCAGGAATTTGACGTGGAAAAGCTGGGCGATGAGAGCAAGCATCTCTCCCACCGCATGAAGCGCATCATCAGCGCGTTCGTCATCTCCATGCTGCTGTCCATCTATGGCGGGTCCTTTACCGGCGGCTTCGCCTCCTTCCTGAACGACACCCTCACCATGGGCGGCCTGTACTGTCTGATAGCGGTTTTGCTGATGGTGCTGCCCAGCGGCGACGGCGACGGCAAGGCCTGTATCGTCTTTAACGACATCAAGCACTCCGATGCCGCGGTCTCCTGGCCCGTCATCTTCATGGTTGCGACCACCATCCCCCTGGCCTCCGCCCTGTCCAGCGAGGTGACGGGTGTGATGCCCTGGCTCACCAGCCTGTTCGCCCCCATCTTCGAGGGCCGCAGCGCCGTGTTTATTGTGATCTTCACGATTATCGTCATGTTCATCCTGACCAACGTAGGCTCCAACATCGCGTTCGGCACCGCCATGATCCCGGTCATCGCGCCGTTCGTCCTGGCCTCCGGCATGAATCCCGTCCTGCCCGGCGCGGCCCTCCTGTGGATGGCGAACCTGGGCATGATCCTGCCCGGCGCCTCCGCCCCAGCCTCCATCTTCCACGGGCGCAGCGAAATACCGGACGCCGGACTGAGGACAAAGGTTGTGGTGTTCGCCGGAGCAATCGTGGTGATACTCTCCATCGCCGTTTTCGGCGTCGCGACCATTTTCCTGGGGTAGGGACTGATACAGCCCTCTGCCCCGCAGTGCGTCAACCGATTGTAAAAAGGACCTCTCCGAAGCTTCGGAGAGGTCCTTTTTACGATTAATATGTTCCGAGGGTCCGTTTGCTCAGTCCGTCTGAATTGCATTGGGGTAAATCCGCTCCATCTTCGCGTCGCCGTAGTGTTCGTCCATATATGCCTCCCAGGCGGAGCCGGCACCCTGGCCCGCCGCCCGGGTATTGTACCGGGCCAGGGCCAGACAGCTGACGGCCATATTGCAGACCATAAACACGATCAGCGCCCACGAGAGGACCTTGCCGGCCACCATGGGTATTTTTTCAATCCATGCGGAGATGCGGGGATATACCACCCGGAACCACACCACGGCGGCAAAGCCCCAGAAAAAGCAGTAAAGGAGATTGATGCGCCCGCCCAGGTTAAAGGGGATGGCGCTGTAATCCCAGAAGACGGTGCCGAACACCACCTCGGTAAAGACACTGCACAGATACTCATACGCGCCGCCAAGGAAGGTGCCGGCGAGAAAAAGGAAGCGGTCAGAGCGGTCCTTATATTTGTAGAGCAGCAGCGTGGCCAGGGCCATGGCCAGCCCCCACACAATGCTGAACGGCCCCCACACCACACTGCTCCGGCTCATCCAGACTCCGGCGGTCACCCGGCAGAAAACGGTCTCGGTGATATCCCCCAAAAAGGCGCCTATGAAGAACAACAGCACGATTTTATAAAAACTGCACCCC
Source organism: Lawsonibacter faecis (assembly GCF_014287675.1). Classification (GTDB taxonomy): domain Bacteria; phylum Bacillota; class Clostridia; order Oscillospirales; family Oscillospiraceae; genus Pseudoflavonifractor; species Pseudoflavonifractor faecis. The sequence continues at coordinate 95,916 of NZ_JACOPQ010000012.1, forward strand.
TGGGCGAATACGGTGCTCTTTTCCTTTTTCCCCGCCCGGACGAATTGGGCCTCCGGGTGGGCGCTGACGATTCTCCGCTCGGCCCGCCCCACAATCCAGTGCCCCATCCGCACGGCCAGCGCTTCCAGCCGGTTTCCGACGGCCTCCACCGGGGGCAGCTTATGTACGGTTCCGCTCAGGGCCAGGGCGGAGCCGAGCGCGTCGATAACCAGCAGACCCAGCAGCACCCAGACAAGAACCTTGCCGACAAGGCCGGGCAGCAGACCGTAGAGCCACACCAGCAGCGGATTGCCCCACTGGATTGCAGCCAGCCCTAAAACGCCCCACAGGACGGAGGCGCTCACACAGATATAGCCGTCCAGGTTCCACCGGCGGCCTGAGTAGTCCCACCAGCGGGTGTGGGTGATTCTTTCCAGCAGATGCCCGGCGATCCACTCCACCACCGTGGCATAGATGGCGCTGCCCAGGAACAGGAAGAGCCAGTTGCCCCTCAGCTCCTGCAGACCCGCCGTGATGACGACTCCGGCAACGCCGTAGACCGCGCAGAGAGGGCCGAAGAGGGCGGAGCGGTCCACATAGCGCCGCTGTCGCACGGCGGCGGTTCCGGTCTCAAGCACCCACCCCAGGAATGAGTAGCAGAAGAATAAAAATGCGATCTGGTAAGATGACACGGCACTCACAACGCTCTCTGTCTATCTAAAATAAAGGATATTTTCGAAACCCGGATATTAAGTATACCACAGGCTGCCAAACAAGTACATGAAAACAGCGCGGACAGGCACGGGAGCGTGACCGGGCTGGCGGACGACCTTAGAGTGCCGCCCGGGGAGGAGGGACACAAGCAGATGGGCTGGGTGCGCATGTGACGCCTGTCCCCATTCACATTACTTACATGTCAAGGATTCAAGAGCAATCCAACCGCTAGCCATAGGATGCACAACCAGACTGCTATGATTGGAATCGTAAAATACCATTTCTTTGGCCTGCCGTTCTCCCATAGCCCTTTCGCTTCCTCCCGAAACTGCCAAAGCGTTTCTTTTGGAATAAGCCTGATGATCAAAGCAATTAAGGCGGGCAGTAGAATGATATCATCGAGATAGCCCAATACGGGTATGAAATCAGGGATGAGATCTACCGGGGAGAGGGCATAGGCAACCGTTATTGCAGCAAGTATTTTTGGGAAAACGGGGGTCTCCTTGCTTTTTAGGCATAAATACAGGGCGGGAATGTCAGTTTTCAGCTGCTTTGCTCTCTCTTTTAGGTCCATTTACCTGTTTCCCCAATCAGAAGATGTCAAGTTCACCGTGACGGCCGTACTTCTTTTCTAATATTAGCATGCAGACATCCGTCTCTCAAGAGAGAATTCGAACCGGCGCGGCGGCGTTCGTACCCGCGCTGCTGGGTCGGGGAGGAGCGCAGGCATAGAGCAAGCCCCCGTCCCGGAGCACAATCCGGGACGGGGGCTTATCTTACAATTATGCGCCTCAGGCGGCGCAGACGTTAATCGCGCGCAGCTTGCGGCTGTCCTTGGGGTCGGTCTCGGTGTCATAGGTGACCTTCTGGCCCTCGGAGAGCGTCTTGAAGCCGTTGCCCTGGATGGCGGAAAAGTGGACAAACACCTCGCTGCCGTTGGCGTCGTTGGCGATAAAGCCGAATCCCTTTTCCTCATTAAACCATTTCACAGTACCATTATTCATGATGATACCTCCTAAAAAATGTTATTCCAGTGCAAAAATAAAAGCCACAGAAATATAAGTCAAAATGGAAATTGACTTACAAATCTGTAGCAATCAATCAGTACATTTAGAATACTTCTCCAGTATGCGCGCCCACGGCCGGATTGTCAAGAAGTATTTTTTCCCGGGAGGGAGATAGTCTATCAGACGGGCTTTAAACTGTAATGATACTCAAGTATGTAGTCCGCCCTTAATGTACATTTTGGCAGAGAGAACAGACGGAAGGGCGTGCTCAACCCCCTGAGGCACAACTCCTTTTCCACTCTGACTCGTACCATATCGTCAATAGCGGCCTTGTTCTGCCGAATGGCCTCGCGCAGTTCCCGCCAGGTGTCCACAAGATAACGCGGCAGCAAGACCAAAACGCTGATACTGTTTACTTCGCTGCTGTTTTTATCCGTACCGCAGTCAAACATGGGTGTGTCAATCCGCGCAACCAGCCTGTCTATAAATGAGTATTTCGTTTTATCAAAACCTTTCTATTATCCGGGATAGATTTGTCCAAGTATACATCATCTCCTGGGGCGAAAGATGGACATTTTATGAACAGACCTTTGCGGACGTCTAATCTGGGTGTTCCGGTGTGGTGCGGAGAGAGCGCCGGGAACTGCCTGTGCAGATGGAGTTCCGCTGCTTTCCGTATTGCTGCTTTAGGCCCCCAATGCCGCCCGAAACCGTGACGGGCCGTGCTTTACAAAACTGGATAAAGCCATAACAAAAGCCCCTGCAACCATTGCGGTTACAGGGGCTTAGCTTGGTGGACGATACAGGACTTGAACCTGTGACCTCCCGCACGTCAAGCGGATGCTCTACCAGCTGAGCTAATCGTCCAAACGGCGAAGTTTATTATACCCAGAAGTGCGCCGTTTGTCAACAGTTTTTTCTGAGAAGCAAAAACTGATTTCTATTTTCTGTCTGGGGGAAGCAGCGATGACGGAAACCCGGGGTGGTAAAATTCCTGCGTACCTGTTATACTGGCAGAAAAACCAAAAAGGGGATATCAGCAATGCTCTATGAACAGTTTGGCCGCACCGAACTCCATTCCCGCCTTCCCGAGAGCGGCACGGAGATCAGGCTCACCGCCTACGCGCGGCCCCGCAGCGGCCTTCTGGCCGACGGCGGGGAGCGCTGGGCGGTGCTTATCCTGCCCGGCGGCGGGTATCAGGTGACCGCCCCCACCGAGGGCGAGCCGGTGGCGCTGGCGTTTCTGAACGCGGGAATCCAGGCCTTTGTGCTGGACTACAGCGTGCTGCCCGCCCGCTGGCCCCAGCAGCTTCTGGAGGCCGCCGCAGCCCTGGCCTTTATCCGGAGGAACGCCGAAAAGTACGGCGTCAGGCCGGACAGAATAGCGGTCTGCGGCTTCTCAGCCGGGGGCCACCTGGCCGGGTGCCTTGCAAACCTCTGGGGCGACGGCGTCATCCATGAGACCCTGGGTCTCGCTCCGGGCGAGGCCCGGCCCGACGCGGCCATCCTCTGCTACCCTGTCGTCACCGCCGGAGCTTACGCAATCCGGGAGTGCTTCACCCGGCTCACCGGCATGGAGAAGCTGCCCCCGGAGCTGGAGAAGCTCTCTCTGGAGGAGAGCGTCACGGCGAAAAATCCGCCCACCTTCCTCTGGTCCACCGACATGGACGCCACCGTCCCGGTGGAGAATACCATGCTCTACGCCTGGGCCCTGCGCCGCAAGGGTGTGAGCGTGGAGACGCATATTTATAACAGAGGCCCCCACGCCATGGGCATCGCCACCGCCGAGTCCGCCGGCACGGCGGAGTATACCGACGAGCGGGCGGCCACCTGGCAGCCCCTGGCCGCCTCCTGGCTGAAGACGCTTCATTAAGGTGGGAGGGAGTGCCATGACCAGACAGAAATCCGTCCTTATCACCGGCGCCTCCCGGGGAATCGGGGCGGAGACCGCCCGCGTCTTCGCCGCCGCCGGGTACGCAGTGGCGGTGAACTACCACCGCAGCGAGGCCGCCGCCCTGGCGCTGGTGGACGAGCTGACCGCCGCGGGGCACACTGCCCTGGCCGTCAAGGCGGACGTGTCCGACGCCGCACAGGTCCGGAATATGGTTGACAATGTGTTGGAGATATTTTGTCAACTTGACATTCTGGTATGCAATGCGGGAATTTCTTGGGAGGGGCTGCTTACGGAGATGACGGAGGAGGAGTGGCGGAGGGTGTTCGCGGTGAATGTGGACGGCGTGTTCCACTGCTGCGCCGCCGTGCTGCCCCGCTTCATCCACGGCAAGGCGGGAAAGATAATCACTGTGTCCTCCATGTGGGGGCAGGCGGGGGCCTCCTGCGAAGTGGCCTACTCGGCCGCAAAGGCTGCGGTTATCGGCTTTTCCAAGGCTCTGGCGAAGGAGGTAGGCCCCTCGGGAATCACGGTGAACTGTGTGGCTCCGGGAGTCATCGACACGGAGATGAATGCCCATCTCTCCCCCCGGGACCTGAACGCGCTGCGGGAGGAGACCCCGCTGGAGCGGATCGGGACGGCCCGGGATGTGGCCGAAAGCATTCTCTTTTTGGCCTCGGAGGGGGCGGATTTTCTCACGGGGCAGGTGCTCTGCCCCAATGGGGGACTCGTGGTATAACCCTACAAAACGAGAAAATTGGTGAAAATAGTGGAATAATTGGTGAAAAGCCATTAAAAACAGGAACCCTGATTGCATGCTGTTGTGCAATTAGGGGGTTGACAATTTTGAGGACGGCACTTATAATTGTCAACAACCTTAAAGGAGGTACTTGAAATGAAAAAGCGTCTTTTAGCTCTTGTGATGGCCGGCGCCCTGACTCTGGGCCTGCTCGCCGGCTGCGGCAACGACGGCGGCGGGAAGACCGGCGGCGAGACCAGCCCCTCCCCCTCGGCATCCACCCCCGCATCCCCCAGCGCGTCCACGCCTGCGGAGCCCTCCGCTCCCGTAGAGCCCTCCGCTCCCGTGGAGCCCTCCAGCGCCGCTTCCGGCACCTTTAAGATCGGCGGCGTGGGCCCCCTGACCGGCGACGCGGCCATCTACGGCCAGGCCGCCATGAACGGCGCCCAGATCGCGGTGGACGAGATCAACGCCCTGGGCGGCGCCGTCCAGTTCGAGTTCAAGCCGGAGGACGACGTGGCCGACGGCGAGACCTCCGTCAACGCCTACAATAACCTCATGGACTGGGGCATGCAGGCCCTGGTGGGCCCCGTCACCACCGGCGCCGCCATCTCCGTATCCGCCAAGCTCTATGAGGAGCGCGTATTCGGCCTGACCCCCTCCGCCTCCTCCACGGACGTCATCAGCGGCAAGGACAACGTCTATCAGGTCTGCTTCACCGACCCCAACCAGGGCGTCGCCTCCGCCGACTACATCTCTGAAAACCTGGCGGGCAGCAAGGTCGCCGTGATCTACCGCAACGACGACGCCTACTCCCAGGGCATCCGCGACACCTTCGTGAAGCAGGCTGAGAGCAAGGGCCTGGAGGTGGTATACGAGGGCACCTTCACCAAGGACACCCAGACCGACTTCTCCGTCCAGCTCACCGGCGCTCAGTCCGCCGGAGCCACTGTGCTCTTCCTGCCCATCTACTACCAGCCCGCCTCCGTCATCCTCAACCAGGCCAACCAGATGGGCTACGCCCCCACCTTCTTCGGCGTGGACGGCATGGACGGCATCCTGACCATGGAGGGCTTCGACACCAGTCTGGCCGAGGGCGTCATGCTGCTGACCCCCTTCTCCGCCGACGCTGAGGACGCCCAGACCCAGTCCTTCGTCGCCAAGTACCAGGAGAAGCACGGCGAGACCCCCAACCAGTTCGCCGCCGACGGCTACGACGCCGTGTACATCATCTATGCCGCCCTCAATGCCGCCGGCTGCACCGGTGATATGTCCGCCGAGGAGATCTGTGAGGCCCTGGTGGGCGTCATGACCTCCATCTCCGTGGACGGCCTCACCGGCCAGGGCATGACCTGGTCCGCCACCGGCGAGGTATCCAAGGCTCCCCGCGCCGTGGTGATCAAGGACGGCGTGTACGTCACCCCCTGAGGGCGGCGAAAAACAGGATTGACCGGAACGGCTGCCGGGAGGTTTCCTCCCGGCAGCCATCCGCTGTTTTTCCGGCGCGGGATGAGAAGTTTAGCGCGGCTGCGGCGGAACGTCTGCTTTTTCTATGGTGGAAACGTGGGCGGCAGGGGATGCCGCCCGGGTTTCTGCCATAGACGTACTGTGTGCAAGGTGTGTTTGTTTAGAAAAAGAGGTGTGACGATATGGAGTTTCTTTCCTACCTGATCAGCGGTATCAGTTTGGGAAGCGTGTATGCGATTATCGCATTGGGCTACACCATGGTCTACGGCATCGCCAAGATGCTGAACTTCGCCCACGGCGACGTAATCATGGTGGGCGGATACATTTCCTTCTGTGCGGTGTCCTATCTGGGTCTGCCCGGCTGGCTGTCCGTGCTGCTGGCTATGGCGGTCTGTACCGTGCTGGGCGTGGTCATCGAGGGGCTGGCCTACCGGCCCCTGCGGCAGGCCACCTCTCTGGCGGTACTCATCACCGCCATCGGCGTGAGTTACTTCCTGCAGAACGCGGCGCTGCTGATTTGGGGCGCGTCCCCCAAGGGGTACACCCCTGTGGTCAGCGGCCAGCTACCCCTCTTCGGCGGGCGGCTCACCATCTCCTACGTGACGCTGCTCACCGTGGGCGCGTGTATCGTCATCATGATCGCCCTGACGCTGTTCACGGGCAAGACCAAGATGGGCAAGGCCATGCGGGCCTGCTCGGAGAACAAGGCGGCGGCCCAGCTCATGGGCATCAACGTCAACCGCACCATCTCCCTCACCTTCGCCATCGGCTCCGCCCTGGCCGCGGTGGCGGGTGTGCTGCTTTGCTCCTTCTCCACCTCCCTGATGCCCACCACCGGCTCCATGCCGGGCATTAAGGCGTTCACCGCCGCCGTCTTCGGCGGCATCGGCTCCATCCCCGGCGCGTTTCTCGGCGGCATTCTGCTGGGCATCATCGAATCTCTGGCCAAGGCGTACATCTCCACCCAGCTTGCCAACGCCATCCTCTTCGCGGTGCTCATTGTGGTGCTGCTGGTGAAGCCCTCGGGCCTGCTGGGCAAGTACGTGCCCGAGAAAGTCTGAGGTGGGCGGCATGAAGAAGAATATGGGACGGCTGGGCCGTCTGAAAAAGACCACCAAGGTGGATTTCGCCACCTATCTGGGCGTCACCGCCGCGTTCATCGTGGTATCCATGCTGAGGGACCAGGGCGTGCTCACCCGCTCCCTCACCGGAATGCTGGTGCCCATCTGCTGCTACATCGTCATGGCGGTGTCCCTGAACCTGACAGTGGGCATCCTGGGCGAGCTGAGCCTGGGCCACGCGGGCTTTATGAGCGTGGGCGCCTTCACCGGCGTTATCACCGCCATGAGCCTTCAGAGCGCCATCCCCTTCGCCCCCGTGCGTCTGGCGGTGGCGATGATCGTGGGCGCCCTGTTTGCGGGTGTCGCGGGTCTTATCGTGGGGGTGCCCGTCCTGCGGCTGCGGGGAGATTACCTGGCCATCGTCACACTGGCCTTCGGCGAAATCATCAAGGAGCTCATCAACTGCCTGCTGGTGGGCTATGACGCCAAGGGCCTGCACATCGCCTTCAATATCAGCGGCAGCCTGACCATCGACGACCTGAACATGGCCGAGGGCGGCATCGCCATCATCAAGGGCGCTCAGGGCGCCACGGGCACCACCACCATCGCCTCCTTCGGGGCGGGCTTCGTGCTCATCATGCTCTCGCTGGTGATTATCCTCAATCTGGTGCGCAGCCGCTCCGGCAGGGCCATTATGGCCCTGCGGGACAACCGCATCGCCGCCGAGAGCGTGGGCATCAACATCACCAAGTACAAGCTGATGGCCTTCATCACCTCCGCCGCCCTGGCGGGGGCGGCCGGCGCGCTGTACGGCCTGAACTACTCCAACCTGGCGGCCAGCAAGTTCGACTTCAACACCTCCATCCTGGTGCTGGTGTACGTGGTGCTGGGCGGCCTTGGGAACATCTGGGGCTCCATCATCGCGGCGGCGGTGCTCTACATCCTGCCCGAGGCCCTGCGCGAGTTCTCCGACTACCGGATGCTGGTGTACGCCATCGTCCTGATCCTGGTCATGCTGGCCACCAACAACCCCACCATCAAGGGCCTGTTCGCCCGGCTGCGGGAGAAACTCACCCGCGGCCGCAAGGCCGAAGCGAAGGGAGGCGGGCGATAATGGGCAGAGCGGAACGACCCCGGACCAAGCTGGTCCCCGTACCCGCCACCAACTTCATTCCCGAGCGGGACGTGGATAAATCCCCCATCCTGGAGGCCAGGCACCTGGGGATCGACTTCGGCGGCCTCACCGCCGTGAACGAGTTCGACATGGCCATCGGCCGTACCGAGATCGCGGGTCTCATCGGCCCCAACGGCGCGGGTAAGACCACCGTCTTCAACCTGCTGACCAAGGTGTACCAGCCCACCCGAGGCACCATACTGCTGGACGGCGTGGACACCGCGGGGAAGACCACCGTCCAGGTGAACAAGATGGGGATCGCCCGGACCTTCCAGAACATCCGCCTTTTCAACAACCTCAGCGTGGAGGACAATGTGAAGATCGGCCTGCACAACCACATCAAGTACGGTATGTGGCAGGGCATCTTCCGCCTGCCGGGGTACTGGAAGGAGGAGAAAATTGCCCATGACCGGGCGATGGAGCTTCTCTCCATTTTCGACATGCAGGACCTGGCCTCCCACCAGGCGGGCAGCCTGCCCTACGGCGCCCAGCGGCGGCTGGAGATCGTCCGGGCTCTGGCCACCAACCCCTCCCTCCTGCTGCTGGATGAGCCGGCTGCGGGCATGAACCCCTCCGAGACGGCGGAGCTGATGGATAACATCGTCAAAATACGGGACACCTTCCAGATCGCCGTCCTCCTCATCGAGCACGACATGAGCCTCGTGATGGGCATCTGTGAGGGCATCTGCGTCTTAAACTTCGGCCAGATCATCGCCAAGGGCACTCCCGACGAAATCAGGAACAACCCCGAGGTCATCAAGGCGTACCTCGGCACCAAGGGGGAGGAGTAGGCATGGCAATGCTGGACGTAAAGGACATCAACGTATACTACGGGGCCATTCACGCGGTGAAGGACATCTCCTTCCATGTGGACGAGGGTGAGGTGGTCACCCTCATCGGCGCCAACGGCGCGGGCAAATCCACCATTCTGAAGACGGTCTCGGGCCTGCTGCGCAGCCGCACGGGCTCAGTCACCTTCCTGGAATCGAACATCGGCGGCGTGCCCGCCCACAAGATCATCTCCCGGGGGCTGGCCCAGGTGCCCGAGGGACGGGCGGTCTTCCTCCAGATGACCGTGGAGGAGAATCTGGAAATGGGCGGGTTCACCCGGCCGGGCAGCGAGATTGATCCGGGGCTGGAGAAGGTCTACGACCTCTTTCCCAGGCTCAAGGAGCGGCGCAGGCAGATCGCGGGCACCCTCTCCGGCGGCGAGCAGCAGATGCTGGCCATGGGCAGGGCCCTCATGTCCAAGCCCAGGCTCCTCATGCTCGACGAGCCGTCCATGGGCCTCGCGCCCATCCTGGTGGAGCAGATCTTCGACATCATCCGCACCATGCACCAGGCCGGTACCACCATCCTTCTGGTGGAGCAGAACGCCCAGATGGCGCTCAGCGTGGCCGACAGGGGATATGTGCTGGAGACCGGGCGAATCGTCACCACCGGGACGGGAGCAGACCTGCTGGAGGACGAGAGCGTGAAGAAGGCGTATCTGGGCGGGTAAGCGAGATTTTTCCATACAGTATCAACGAGCGGCCTCCCCTGCCGGGGAGGCCGCTCGTTTGAGCTTGTCAAAGAAGCCCTTCGAGGCTTCTTTGACAGAAGGCTGCATGACGGATGGGGCTCAATTCTTGGCAAAAAGCCGCCCCATCCGTCATGAGAAGCGTCAATTCTGGGGCGCATGTCCCCGGAAATGACAGATTTAGAATTTATTTTGTCGTCCGCGACTTATGGATTATTCCCCGTCAGGCAATCCGGTGAGCCAGCGGCGGGCCATGTCGAAGGCGTGGGAGGCTGAGGTGATACGGATGCGCTCCCGGCCCATGCCCTGGTGCAGGGTGCGCACGCGCACGCCGTCGGGGGCGGCCAGGGCCACGTAGACGAGGCCCACGGGGTTGCCCCGGTCGTCCGGGTCGGGCCCGGCCACGCCGGTGACGGCAAGCGCCAGGTCGCAGCCCAGGACCTTCCGCGCGCCCCGGGCCATGGCGGCGGCCACCTGTTCGCTCACCGCGCCGTACTCCTCCAGCAGCGCCTGGGGCACACCCAGGACGTTTTGCTTGACCTCGTTCGTGTAGCTCACCACGCCTCCCTTGAAGACGGCGGACGCGCCCGGCAGGTCGGTCATGCGCTTCGCCGCCAGCCCGCCTGTGCAGGACTCGGCGCAGCCCAGGGTGAGGCCCTTGAGCTTGAGGTGCATGGCCACCACCTGCTCCAAACTGTCCACGTCGGCCCCGTAGACCAGGGGGCCGAACATCTCGCACAGCTCCTTCTCCACCGGGGCGATGAGGGCCTGGGCTTCGCCCAGGGTATCCGCCTTGGCGGTGATGCGCAGCTCCACCTCGCCGGTCTTGGCGTAGGGGGCCAGGGTGGGGTTTTGCATGGAGTTCATCCTGTCCCGGAGCCGGGCCTCCACCGAGGACTCGCCCATGCCGAAAATCCGCAGGGTGCGGGAGGCGATGGTGCCGTCGGACAGGGAGCGGAGGTAGGGGGCGGCCCGGTGCTCGAACATGGGCGCGCACTCGCTGGGGGGGCCGGGGAGCATAATGACGTGGACGCCGTCCGCTTCGAACGCGCAGCCGGGGGCGGTGCCCCAGTCGTTGGAGAGGATGGTGCAGCCCTCTGGGAGATATGCCTGCTGGAGGTTGTTCTCCGTCATGGGGCGGTTGGTGTGGAGCCGGTCGAAGTAGGCCCGGATGCGTGCGGCGGACTCCTCGTCATAGACCAGCTTTTTGCCGAAGCACTCGGCCAGAACGTTCTTCGTCAGGTCGTCGCAGGTGGGGCCCAGGCCGCCGGTGGTGATGATGATGTCCGCGCGGGTCTTGGCGAGGGCCACGGCGGCCTTGAGCCGCTCCGGGTTGTCGCCCACCACCGTGTGGTAAAAGACGTTGATGCCCAGGGCCGAGAGGCCCTTGGAGAGCATCTGCGCGTCAGTATTGGCGATATTGCCGAGGAGCAGTTCCGTACCGACTGCGATCAGTTCTGCGTTGTGGGACATGGTAAAGACCTCCAAACCGCCAATACTGACCCCGGCGCGGGTGCGCCGGAGCCGGAGGCGGATTCACTCCGCCCCGGCGATAAAATAAAATAGACGGGGGCCCCCGGGCAATCAGGAATTGCACGGGGCATTGGCGATATTGCCGAGGAGCAGCTGCGTACCGACTGCGATCAGTTCTGCGTTGTGGGACATGGTAAAGACCTCCAAACCGCCAATACTGACCCCGGCGCGGGTGCGCCGGAGCCGGGGGCGGATTCACTCCGCCCCGGCGATAAAATAAAATAGGCAGGGGCCCCGCGCAATCAGGAATTGCACTTCGTCCCCTTTATGCCTCGCTCATATTGACCTGAATCCGCTCAATGCCGTCGTACGCCTCCTGGACCAGGGCGTCGATGTCCAGCACGGCCTCGGCCTCCTCAATTTCGCCGGGGAGGGGGCGCAGGCGGGGGTGCCGGGGGGTGAAGACCGTGCAGCAGTCCTCATAGGGGAGGATGGAGGTCTCGAAGGTGCCGATTTTCCGGGCAATGCGGACAATCTCCTCCTTGTCCATGCCCACCACCGGGCGGAGGACCGGCAGATCGCAGACCGCTCCGGTGAGGCGCATGGCCTCCATCGTCTGGCTGGCCACCTGGCCCAGGCTCTCGCCGGTGACGATGGCCCCGGCCTTCACCCGGTCCGCCACCCTGAGGGCGATGCGCATCATGAAGCGGCGCATGAGCAGGGTGAACAGCTCCTCCGGACAGGCGCGGCGCAGCTCCTCCTGAATTTTGGTAAATGGGACCACATGGACGGTCAGCTTGCCGCACCAGGGGGTGATGAGCCGGGCCAGCTCAATGACCTTGTCCTTCGCCTCGGGGGAGGTGTAGGGGTAGGAGTAGAAGTGGACCATCTCCAGGGCGATGCCCCGCTTGGCGATCATCCAGGAGGCCACCGGGGAGTCGATGCCGCCGGAGAGGAGGCTCACCGCCCGGCCGCCGATGCCTACCGGCAGGCCGCCCGCCCCGGGCTCCGGGTCGGCGTGGACAAAAGCGGCGTAGTCCCGGACCTCCAGGTGGACGGTGAGGTCGGGGTGGTGCATGTCGGCGGTGAGATGGGGAAAGGCGTCGTGCAGCTCGCCGCCAACGTACTGGGCCAGCTGGATACTGGTCATGGGGAAGGACTTGTCCGCCCGCTTGGCCTCCACCTTGAAGGACCTGGCCGCCATGAGCTGGTCGCAGAGGTAGGTCTTGGCGGTCTCCAGCATCTCATGCTTGTCCTTGCCGCAGGCCCGGGCGCGGCTGAGGCCCACCACGCCGAAGAGCTTCTTCATGGCCTCCCACGCTCCGTCCATGTCGCAGGAGTCATCCCTGGGCTCCACGTACATGGTGGACTGCTTGGAGTACACCCGGAACGCCCCGTGGGGCCTCAGCCGGCGCATGGCGTTGGAGATGAGCTTATCCTCAAAGGAACGGCGGTTCAGGCCCTTCAGGACCAGCTCGCCCAGCTTCATGAGTATGATCTCGTTCAAAATAAAAAACCCCTTAAACATTGTAGAAAAATAAATAAGCAGAGAGGACAGCGGGCCGCGCGCTTCACCCTGCACCCGCGGCAGAGGGCCTTTCCCACGGGGAAACGGCGGCGGGGCGCGGCCCTGAAGGATACGGGGACGAACTCCGGCTGCGGGGAGGCCGGGGCGCATCGGATGGGCGGCCTTGCTACAGGCCCCGGCGGGCCAGCTCCTTTTTGACAACATTGGTAATAATTTCCTGACCCTCGGGGGATTTAAGCACCTCCAGAGCCATCGTACGCAGGGCGTCCTGGGCCTGCTTCCCGGCCAGGAAGGTGTCCAGCAGGGTAGCCTGCGGGGCCTCGGTGCTCTTGGGCGTCTTTGGCGCGGCTGCGGGGGCGGGGACGAAGCCCTTCTCCCCCGCGTCCATGTCCATCCAATCCTCCTGGCGGGTGCGGTCGTTGCTCTCGCCCCGGAGATAGAACAGGGACACGCCGAAATAGGCGGCGATTTTGGCCTGCTGCTCCTTGGTGGGCGTCTGGCGGCCGGTCTCAAACTTTTCAAGGGCGCCCTTGGGAAAATGTAGGGCGGCGGCGAGGGCGGGACGGCTCAAATTCGCCTCGGTGCGGAGCGCTTCAATACGCTGTGCCAGGGTGACCATGGGGTAACCTCCTCAAAGACAGAAAAATTAGAATATTTGAAGAAACAGGATGCGGGTTGCCATGCCGCGCAGGCGGTCCGCAATGAAGCGGCGGCAACGGAGGGAGCCGCCCGACAGGGCGGCAGAGGTGCGTGGGCGAATGGCGGGGCGCTTCCAACGCAAAGGGCCTTTCCCCGGCGAGGCTACCCTTTCAGATAGTCCGACGCACGGTACTGGAGGGCCTCGGCCAGGTGGCGAACCTGGATGTCCGCGCTGCCGTCGAGGTCGGCGATGGTGCGTCCCACGCGGAGGATGCGGTCGTAGCTGCGGGCGGTGAGGCCCATGCGCTCAAAGGCCCCCTTCATCAGCGACTGGCAGGCGTCGTCCAGACGGCAGTATGCGCGCAGCTCCTTCTGGTCCATCCGGGCATTGCAGGCCGGGCCGGCCGGGCCGAAGCGGGCGGTCTGGACCGCCCGGGCGGCGTTGACCCGGGCCCGGATGTCCGCCGAGGATTCGCTGCGGGCCGGGCGGGAAAGCTCGTCATACTCCAGGGGCGGTACCTCCACATGGAGGTCGATCCGGTCCAGCAGAGGGCCGGAGATACGGCTCTGGTACCTCTCCACCGCCGGCTCGGAGCAGCGGCACCGTCCGGACGGGTGGCCGTACCAGCCGCATTTGCAGGGGTTCATGGCGCATACCAGCATGAAGCGGGCGGGGTAGCTCACGCTGCCCGACGCCCGGGAGATGGTGACCTGTCCCTCCTCCAGGGGCTGGCGCAGGACCTCCAGCACGTCGGACTGGAACTCGGGCAGCTCATCCAGGAAGAGGACGCCGTTATGGGCCAGGGAGATCTCGCCGGGCCGGGGGTTGGAGCCGCCCCCCGCCATGCCCATGGGGGAGACGGTATGGTGGGGCGCACGGAAGGGACGCTCCGTCAGCAGCGGGTGCTCCCGGGTGGTGAGGCCCATGACCGAGTGGACCTCGGTGCTCTCCAGGGCCTCCCGCTCCGTCATGCCGGGCAGGATGGAGGGCAGCCGCCGGGCCAGCATGGACTTACCCGATCCGGGAGGGCCCACCATGCAGATATTATGTCCCCCGGCGGCGGCGATCTCCAGGGCCCGCTTCACATGCTCCTGGCCCTTCACATCGGCGAAGTCGGGGGCGGCGGGGGTGTCCCCGGACGGGGACCAGGGGGACGCGGGGGAGAGGCGTTCCTCCCCGGTGAGATGCTTGACAAGTTCCTCCACAGTGGACACACCGTAGACCTTCAGCCCCCCGGCCAGGGTGGCCTCGGCGGCGCTGTCGGACGGAACATAGAGCTCCTCCACCCCGACGCGACGGGCGGCCATGGCCATGGGGAGCATCCCGGCCACGGAGCGCAGTTCGCCAGCCAGGGACAATTCCCCCACGAAGGCGGCCCGGGAGAAATCTCCCCTGAGCTGGCCCCCGGCGGCCAGAATGCCCACCAGGATGGGCAGGTCGTACACTGTGCCGGCCTTTCGCCTCGCGGCGGGGGCCAGATTCACCGTGATGCGGGAGACGGGGAAGGCGAAGCCGCAGTTCTTGATGGCGGCGCGGACCCGCTCCCGGGCCTCCTTCACCGCCGCGTCGGGCAGGCCCACGATGTCGAAGGCCGGCAGTCCGCCGGAGAGGTCGCACTCAGCGGCGACCTCGTACCCCTCCACGCCGGTGAGACCGAGGGAACGAATTTTGATGACCATGGGCGGGCCTCCTTCCTTGACTGAGGTGCGGGGACGGGGGATGTGCGGGCGGGCATCCGTAAGCTTGCTGGTTTATTCCAGATAGCGGCAAAAAAGGTAGGCCGGCGCTGAATAAGCGATTTCCAAATTACGGACCTGTAATTTTATTATTATAGTCCATGAGAGCCTGCTTTTCAACGAGAGAAAGGCCATTATTTGACTTTCATACCTTTTTAATGATGGGTTAAAGGCAAGAGTAACGAAAAAAGTATTAAAAAAAACCTCGAATGGTGCAAGATTCAATTTACAAAGTGAACCATTAGTGATAAAATACCATAGCTGAATCGGTATTTCACCTCGCACAAGTTGACATAAGGAGGAATCGTTCAAAATGGCGAGAAAACTCAAGACAATGGACGGTAACACCGCGGCCGCGCACGTATCGTACGCGTTCACCGAGGTGGCGGGCATCTACCCCATCACTCCGTCCAGCCCCATGGCGGACAGCGTCGACCAGTGGGCCGCCGCGGGCCGCAAGAACATCTTCGGTAACACCGTGAAGGTTATCGAGATGCAGTCCGAGGCCGGCGCCGCCGGCACGGTCCACGGCTCCCTGAACGCGGGCGCCCTGACCACTACTTACACCGCTTCCCAGGGCCTGCTGCTGATGATCCCCAACATGTACAAGATCGCCGGCGAGCTGCTCCCCTGCGTGTTCCACGTGTCCGCCCGTACCGTGGCCACCCAGTCCCTGAACATCTTCGGCGACCACTCCGACGTGATGGCCTGCCGCCAGACCGGCTTTGCCATGCTGGCCGAGACCAATCCCCAGGAGGTTATGGACCTGGGCGCCGTCGCCCATCTGGCCTCCATCAAAGGCCGCGTGCCCTTCGTGAACTTCTTTGACGGCTTCCGGACCTCCCACGAGATCCAGAAGATCCAGATCTGGGACAACGAGGATCTGGCCGATATGGTGGATATGGACGCCGTCGAGGCGTTCCGCAAGCGCGCGCTGAACCCCGAGCGTCCCGTGATGCGCGGCTCCCACGAGAACGGCGACATCTTCTTCCAGCACCGCGAGGCCTGCAACAAGTACTACGACGCCCTCCCCGCCATCGTCGAGGAGTACATGGACAAGGTCAACGCCAAGCTGGGCACCAACTACAAGCCCTTCAACTACTATGGCGCTCCCGACGCCGACCGCGTCATCATCGCCATGGGCTCCATCAACGACGTGACCGAGGAGGTCATCGACTACCTCAACGCCCACGGTGAGAAGGTCGGCCTGGTGAAGGTCCGCCTGTACCGCCCCTTCTGCGCCGACAAGCTCCTGGCCGCCATCCCCGAGACCGCGAAGAAGATCGCCGTCCTGGACCGCACCAAGGAGCCCGGCAGCCAGGGCGACCCCCTGTACCTGGACGTGGTCACCGCGTTCGCCAACGCCGGCCGTCAGGCCACCATCGTGGGCGGCCGCTACGGCCTGGGCTCCAAGGACACGCCCCCCCGCAGCGTCTTCGCCGTGTATGAGGAGCTCCAGAAGGACCAGCCCAAGCGCCAGTTCACCATCGGCATCGTGGACGACGTGACCGGCACCTCTCTGCCCGAGCACAAGTCCCCCAACACCGCGGCCGAGGGCACCATCGAGTGCAAGTTCTGGGGCCTGGGCGGCGACGGTACCGTCGGCGCCAACAAGAACTCCATCAAGATCATCGGCGACCACACCGATAAGTTTGTCCAGGCGTACTTCCAGTACGACTCCAAGAAGACCGGCGGCGTGACCATCAGCCACCTGCGCTTCGGCGACAAGCCCATCAAGAGCCCCTACTACATCAACAAGGCCGACTTTGTGGCCTGCCACGTGCCCTCCTACATCGTCAAGGGCTTCCCCATGGTCCGCGACGTGAAGGACGGCGGCGTGTTCCTCATCAACTGCCAGTGGTCCGACGAGGAGCTGGATCACCACATGCCCGCCGTGGCCAAGCGCTATATTGCCGAGCACAACATCCAGGTCTACACCATCAACGCCATCGACCTGGCCGCCGAGATCGGCATGGGCAAGCGCACCAACACCATTCTCCAGTCCGCTTTCTTCAAGCTGGCGAAGGTCATGCCCGAGGCTGAGGCCATCGGCTACATGAAGGACGCCGCCACCCACTCCTACCTGAAGAAGGGCCAGGACGTGGTGGATATGAACCACAAGGCCATTGATCTGGGCGTCTCCGCCTTCAAGAAGTTCGACGTTCCCGCCTCCTGGGCCACTGCCGAGGACGAGGCGAAGAGCGTGGAGCTGGAGGGCCGCGCCGGCACCGTGAAGATGGTGCAGAACATCCTGGAGCCCGTCTCCAAGATGGACGGCGACAGCCTCCCCGTCTCCGCTTTCGTGGACCATGTGGACGGTACCTTTGAGCAGGGCGCCAGCGCCTACGAGAAGCGCGGCGTGGCCGTCAGCGTTCCCACCTGGGACGAGAACAAGTGCATCCAGTGCAACCAGTGCTCCTATGTCTGCCCCCACGCCACCATCCGCGCCTACGCGCTGGACGAGACCGAGGCCGCCAATGCCCCCGCCCAGACCAAGAAGGTCCCCTTCAAGGCCGGCGCCGGCAAGGGCAAGTACGAGTTTGCCATCGCCGTCAGCCCCCTGGACTGCATGGGCTGCTCCGTCTGCGCCAAGGTCTGCCCGGTGCAGGCCCTGACCATGGTGCCCCAGGAGTCCCAGGCCGCCGAGCAGGACGTGTTCGATTACATGGTCGCCAAGGTCTCCGTCAAGGACGACGTGGCCGATATCAAGACCGTCAAGGGCAGTCAGTTCAAGCAGCCTCTGCTTGAGTTCTCCGGCTCCTGCGCCGGCTGCGCCGAGACCGCTTACGGCCGTCTCATTACCCAGGTCTGCGGCGACAGGATGTACATCTCCAACGCCACCGGCTGCTCCTCCATCTGGGGCGGCCCCGCCGCTACCTCCCCCTACACCGTGGACAAGTGCGGCCACGGCCCCGCCTGGGCCAACTCCCTCTTCGAGGACAACGCCGAGCACGGCCTGGGTATGTACCTGGGCCAGAAGGCCGTCCGCGAGAGCCTGGCTGACAAGACCCGCGCCCTTATCGCCGTTGACTACGCCGTGCCCGAGCTGAAGGCCGCCGCTCAGGAGTGGCTGGATACCATGGAGGACGGCACTGCCAACGCCGAGGCCACCAAGAAGTACGTCGCCGTCCTTGAGGACTCCATTATGTCCGTGGACGAGTGCCTGGCGTTCCTGGCCAGCCCCGCCGCCCCCGGCGTCTTCGGCGACAAGCTGGGTGAGATGAAGGCCCACGCCGAGTCCCTCAAAGCCGCGGGCGCTGCCCACTGCGACTGCGAGGCCTGCACCCTGGCGGCCGAGATTCTGGCCAACAAGGAATACCTCTCCAAGAAGTCCGTGTGGATCTTCGGCGGCGACGGCTGGGCCTACGACATCGGCTTCGGCGGTCTGGACCATGTCCTGGCCTCCGGCGAGGACATCAACGTGATGGTCTTCGACACCGAGGTGTATTCCAACACCGGCGGGCAGGCCTCCAAGTCCTCCAACATCGGCCAGGTGGCGCAGTTCGCCGCCGCCGGTAAGGTGATGCCCAAGAAGTCCCTGGCGGAGATTGCCATGAGCTACGGCTACGTCTATGTGGCCCAGGTGGCCATGGGCGCCAATCCCAACCAGACCCTGGCGGCCATCCGCGAGGCCGAGGCCTATCACGGCCCCTCCCTCGTCATCGGCTACTCCCCCTGCGAGATGCACTCCATCAAGGGCGGCATGGCCAATTGCCAGAGCGAGATGAAGAAGGCCGTCGAGTGCGGCTACTGGAATCTGTTCCGCTTCAATCCCACTCTGAAGGCCGAGGGCAAGAGTCCCTTCATTCTCGACTCCAAGGCCCCCGCCGGCGGCTACCAGGAGTTCCTGATGAACGAGGCCCGCTACTCCTCCCTCACCCGCTCCTTCCCCGACCGCGCCAAGGAGCTCTTCGTCGAGAACGAGGAGTCCGCCAAGGCCCGGTACGAGCACCTGCTCAAGCTGGTTGAGCTCTACAAGTAAAATTGCGCAAAACGGGCCCCGGACACATGTCCGGGGCCCGTTCTTGTCAGGGCGGACGACGAGGGGGCCCCATCGGAGATGGGGCGGCGCCTGCGCCGCACAAGCGTTTCCGCCCGGCGCCGCCGGGTGGAAACCTTGATGCCGGGGCGATTCACCCGCCCCGTGCAGCTCAAATAAAACGGGTCCCCGCACGGCCCTGGCCGGGTGGGGAGCGGTCCGCCAAGGCCCGGTACGAGCACCTGCTCAAGCTGGTTGAGCTCTACAAGTAAAATTGCGCAAAACGGGCCCCGGACACATGTCCGGGACCCGTTTTTGTATATGCGGGCTTCCCGGCGGGGTGATGACAGACCGAGGGGGGCTCAGGCCTTATGGGGGAGTGCCCGCGTTGAGACGCTTCTGCCCGTAAATATCCGCTTTTTCCTATACCCATGGCCTCAGCTGTGGTATTCTTTAACCTGGAACCAAGTATACCTGCACTGAGGAGGCCGCCATGAATCAAAAAGGACTCACCCAGGGCGACATTAAGTCGACCCTGCTCCGATTTACCCTGCCCTTTCTGGCCGCCAGCCTGCTGCAATTTCTCTACGGCGCGGCGGATCTGATTATCGTCGGACGGTTCGCCGACACGGCGGGCGTGTCGGCGGTCTCCACCGGGAGCCAGATTATGATGGCGGTGACGGGGCTCATCATGGGACTGGCCTCGGGCGGCACGGTGATCATCGGTCAGTACTGGGGGGCCAGGCGGCGGGAGGACGTGTCCGCCACCATCGGCACCATGTTCACCTTTTTCACCATCCTGGCCGTCGCCATGACCGCGCTGGTGACCCTGTGCACCAACCTCTTCGTGGACCTGATGCGGGTGCCGGCTGCGGCGGTGCCCCAGGCGCGGCAGTATATTTTCATCTGCGGTTGCGGCGTTCTCTTCATCACGGGGTACAACATGGTCAGCGGCATCCTGCGTGGGCTTGGAGACTCCAAGAACCCCATGATATTTGTCTTAATCGCCTGCATCGCCAATATCATCGGCGACCTCATCCTGGTGGGGCCGCTTCAGATGGGCGCGGCGGGCGCGGCCATCGCCACCGTGGCTGCCCAGGGCCTCTCCCTGCTGCTGTCGGTCTTTGTGCTGCGAAAAAAGGACTTCCCCTTTGATTTCCGGCGGGAGAGCTTCCGCATCGACGGCAAGAAGCTGGGGACCCTGGTGAAAATCGGTACGCCGGTGGCGATTCAAAACGTGCTGGTGAGTCTCTCCTTCCTCATCATCGGCTCCACCGTCAACAACATGGGCCTGGCGGAGTCGGCGGCGGTGGGCGCCTCGGGCCGGATCAGCGACTTCTGCATGATGGGGCCCATCTCCTTTTTCTCCTCCATTTCGGCCATGACGGCCCAAAACATCGGCGCGGGCCAGGACGACCGGGCCAAGCAGACGCTGCGCTGGGGCATCGCCTTCTCTCTGGTCTTCGGGGCGGTGATGTTTACCCTGATTCAGCTCTTCCCCAGAGAGGCCATCGGCATTATCCGGCAGGACAGCGCGGTGATGGAGGCGGGGGCGCTCTACCTGCGCGCATTCAGCTTCGACGTAATTCTGGTCTGCTTCGTCTTTTGCCTCAACGGCTTCTTCGGCGGCTGCGGACGGACAGGCTTCACCATGGTCAACTCCCTGGTGTCCACCTTTGCCGTACGGGTGCCCGTGACCCTCTTCGTGAGCAGCCTCCCCGGCGCGACCCTCTTCCACATCGGCCTGGCGGCCCCCCTTGCCTCCGCCCTTCAGATTGTGATACAATTGGTCTACCTGAAGCTGGGCCGCTGGAAGGGCGGCTCGGTGGTGGAGAAGCTGCCGGAGGGTGAGGCGGTATGACGGCGCAGGTCCTGGAATTTTTGGGTGGAAACCCTGGGCGCACCGCCCTGTTTGAGGCCATGGAACGCGTGATCTCAGAGCTGGGAGACTGTGAGCTGTCAGTGGCCAAGACCCAGATCTCCTGGGGAAATCCATTTAAATTCGCATTTCTCTCCAACCCGCCCCGGAGCCTGGTGCGCCAGGGCCGGGCGGAGGATTGTCTGCTGCTGTCCTTCGGCCTGGACCATCGGGAGGAGCACCCGCGTATCGCGGCGGCCGCCAACCCCTATCCGGACCGCTGGACCCACCATGTGGTTTTGGCAGAGCCGGGGGATATCGACGAAACTGTGAAAAATTGGCTGGAATGTGGCTATATCTTTGCCAAACTTAAAAAAAGAAGGCGTTAGAGAGCGGCTTTTTTGTGCCGCTCTCTAATTGTTTTTGAGAGAAACCGGACGTATAATGTCAAGGTTGAAAAATTGCCGCGTGGTTTGCGCCGGTTCCCGTGTGAACAACGGGAACCGGCGCAAGTTACGCGGCGGGAAGGGAGATAAATTATGTCCTACAAGTATCTGCTCGACATCGCGATCATCCTGCTGGCCACCAAGCTCCTGGGGATGCTCACCCGCAAGTTCCAGCTGCCCCAGGTGGTGGGTGCGCTGCTGGCCGGTCTCATTCTGGGGCCCGCCCTGCTGGGCGTCATTGAGGGCGGCGAGCTTCTGACCCAGCTGTCCGAGATGGGGGTCATCGTCATCATGTTCTCCGCCGGAATGGGGACCGACATCCAGGAGCTGAAGCACTCCGGCAAGTCCGGCTTCCTGGTGGCCCTTTGCGGCGTCCTGATCCCCCTGGCCATGGGCGCGCTGCTGGCCTTTTTCTTCAACCGGGGGGAGTTCGCCCACCCCGGAAGCCCCCTGCTTCAGAATATCTTTATCGGAGTCATCCTCACGGCCACCTCGGTTTCCATCTCCGTGGAGACCCTGAAGGAGCTGGGCAAGCTCTCCACCAGGGTGGGCAACACCATCCTGGCCGCCGCCCTCATCGACGATGTGCTGGGCCTCATCTGCCTGACCGTCGTCACCAGCCTGGGGGGCGACAATGTGAACATCGGCCTGGTGCTGGTGAAGATTGTCCTCTTCTTCGTCTTTGCGGCGGCGGTGGGCTTCGCCTTCGTCAAATTCTTTAACTGGTACACCACCAAAAAGGGCAACCAGGACCTGCGCCGCTGGCCGGTGGCGGCCTTTGTGCTGTGCCTGCTGATGAGCTACTGCGCCGAGGAGTTCTTCGGTGTGGCGGATATCATCGGCGCCTTCTCCGCGGGGCTTATCATCACCCTGACCCCAAAGGCCAAGTATGTGGAGAGCAAATTCGCGCCCCTCTCCTACCTGCTCCTCACCCCCATCTTTTTTGCCAATATCGGTCTGAAGGTGGTGCTGCCGCCGATGGGCCTGCAGATCGTGCTCTTCGCGGTGCTGCTGGTGGCGGTGGCCCTCCTCTCCAAGCTGGTGGGCTGCGGGATCGGCGCCCGGTTCTCCGGCTTCCAGGGGATGCAGTGCGTCCAGGTGGGCTGCGGCATGGCCTGCCGGGGCGAGGTGGCCCTCATCGTGGCCAACAAGGGCATGGCCATGGGACTGATGCCCGCCGCTTTCTTCGGGCCGGTGATTATCATGGTGGTGTGCTGCGCGGTATTCACGCCCATCCTCCTCAAGCTCTCCTTCCGGGGCGAGGACGCCTACAGCGGACTGGAGGGCAGCGCACTGGTGGACTCCTACGAGGCCGTGGAGCAGATGGACATTGTGGCCGAGAGCGTACTGGAGGCCGAATGGGAGCGCCAGTACGGCGACCGGGTGAAGCACGAGTGGGTGTAAGGGCATAGAATGGCTTGCCCTTATGTGGGAAACGTGCTATGCTGATAAAAGGCGGAGCGATTTTAGTTCCGCCGGACTTGACTGAAAAAGGAGGAACATCAGGTGGACATAAGCGGCCGAAGTACGAAAACGAGCAGTGATACCCATTTGCGGGACCGGGCTGAGATGACCGGCCTGATATTTCCTCTGATATAATCGGGGTCATACCCCGCAGATGGCGATCACCGCGGAGGGCCGCCGGACTTTGCGTCCGGAGGCCCTGCCGCGGTTTGCCCGTTTGGTGACTTCCTTGCTGCCATGAATGCGACAGGAGGAATATCCAATGGAAAAAAACCAGTTTGAGGCGCTGCGTGAACTAACGGAGCGCAGGGACTACCGCGCCCTGCGCACCGCGCTGGCGGAGGAGAACGAGGTGGACATCGCCGAGTTTATCGAGGCGCTGCCCGAGGAGAAGGCCACAGTGGCCTTCCGTACCCTGCCAAAGGAGCTGGCGGCGGAGGTATTCTCCAATCTGCCGCCCGAGACCCAGCAGGTCATCATCATGTCGGTCACGGACCGGGAGCTGTCCGCCATCGTGGAGGACCTCTTTGTGGACGATGCGGTGGACATGCTGGAGGAATTGCCCGCCAATGTGGTGAGGCGGGTGCTTAAAAACGCTCATCCGGACACCCGCAAGCTCATCAACCAGTTTTTGAATTACCCGGAGAACTCGGTGGGGAGCATCATGACCGCCGAGTTTATGGATCTGAAGAAGTCCATGACGGTGGAGGCCGCCATCAAGCACATCCGCCGGACGGGCGAGGAGTCCGAGAGCATCTACACCTGCTACGTCACCGACGCCTCCCGCCGTCTGGAGGGGGTTCTGACGGTGAAGGAGCTGCTGCTGGCCGGGGACGAGGAGATCGTGGCGGATTTGATGGAGACCGACCTCATCACCGCAGAGACCACCGAGGACCGAGAGGAGGCCGTGGCGCGGATGATGAAGTACGACTTCATTACCATGCCCGTGGTGGACCGGGAGAACCGGCTGGTGGGCATCGTCACCGTGGACGACGTGATGGACGTCATGGAGGAGGAGGCCACGGAGGACTTCGAGAAGATGGCGGCCATCGCCCCGTCGGAGAAGCCCTACCTCAAAACCAGCGCATTCTCCCTGGCCAAGCACCGAATTGTGTGGCTGCTGGTGCTGATGATCTCTGGCATGATCACCGGCGGAATACTGGGCCGGTATGAGGCAGCCTTCGCCGCCATGCCACTGCTGGTGACATTCATCCCCATGCTCACCGACACCGGCGGCAACGCGGGCAGTCAGAGCAGCACCCTCATCATCCGCGGCATGGCGGTGGGTGAGATCGGCCCCAGGGACTTTTTCAAGGTGCTCTGGAAGGAGCTGCGGGTGAGCCTGATGGTGGGCGCGGCGCTCTCTGCCGTCAACTATGTGCGGCTCATCCTCATGTACCCCGGCAATGAGATGACGGCGCTCACCGTGGCGCTGGCCCTCTTTGTCACGGTGCTGCTGGCCAAGACCATCGGCGGTATTCTGCCCATGGCCGCCAAGCTGGTCCACGCGGACCCGGCCATTATGGCCGCCCCGCTTATCACCACCATCGTGGACGCCATCTCCCTGGTGGTGTACTTCAAAATCGCCTGTGCGCTGCTGCCGATCTAACTGTGCGCTCTCCGCAGGGCCCGGCCGGCCGTCACCTGGGCAGGCGGATGTTCGGGCTGGCTGCGAACCATACCGGGGTGGTCCCTCATAGTATGGACCATTGAAAGCAAGGAAGGTATGGCGCGGTGAGGGACATCATGTATTTGGCGCTGGGGGATTCAATCGCCACCGGCACACTGCACAACTTCGCGAGGGTGACCAGCTATACAGAGTATCTGTACCATATGCTGAAACGGCGGGGCCGCAGGACGCGGATGGTGAGCCTGGCCCGGGACGGCGATACTTCCCGCGAGCTGCTCTATCGCCTGGGACAGCCCTGGTTTCAGAGCTGGGTGCGGCGCGCCGACCTTATCACCGTTTCCATCGGCGGCAACAACGTGATGCGCGCAGCCTCCATTCCGGGGTTTACCAGTGTGCGCGTCCCCCAAGCGGAGGCCGGCGTGGGTGTTTTCTGCTCCGACTGGGACAAAATTATCGAGCGGCTGCGGACCCTGAACCCAGGCTGCACCCTGGTCGTCATGACGGTTTATAATCCCTATAACCACAGCCGGTACCTCGGCGGCGGCTACGGCGCGGATCGGGGGATGCGGGAGCTGACGGAGCGTTATCTCAGCCGCATCAACGGCGTCATCGAGTCGCAGTGCCGGGGGCGCTATGAGATTGCTGATATCCATGCGCTGTTCGACCGCTTCGCCCACGGTGAGATGGGACGGGTAGCCAATCTCTACTCGCCTGGGCTCTATCTTCTGCGCAATCCCCATCCAACGGTTTACGGACACCGGCTGATCGCCCGGGCACATGCGGATGCCATCGAGGGGCTGCTCCATTGACATCCCTAAATGGGCGGGCTTGCGCAATGGGGGCAGCAGGTAAAAGCCTTAGTCTGCGCTGAGGGCGCGCCTGCGGCGAGGCGTCAGCTCGGCATGGGCGTTTTGTATGTACCGCTCTTGAGAAATAAATGCCATTGTGGTAAAATATCAAATACTGCATTGCTGTCCCTCCGCGCCGGGAGAGGGGCGGAGGGGCAAAGACTTCAGCCGTCCTTTGAGATATGTGAAACTGCCGGGGCGTACCGGGTTGTGCCAACGGTGCAAAATGGCGTACAGGCCAGTGCGGGCACTCCGCAAACCCCTTGAAAAATAAGGAGATGTAAAAATATATGAAACTTGGCATCGTGGGCCTGCCCAACGTGGGCAAGAGCACCCTGTTCAACGCGATTACCAACGCCGGGGCGGAGTCTGCAAACTACCCCTTCTGCACCATCGACCCCAATGTGGGCGTGGTGGCTGTGCCCGACGTCCGGCTCAGCTGGCTCAGCGACTTCTACAAGCCAAAGAAGACCACCCCGGCCGTCATTGAGTTCGTGGACATCGCGGGACTGGTGAAGGGGGCCTCCAAAGGGGAGGGACTGGGCAACAAGTTCCTGGCCAACATCCGGGAGACCGCCGCCATCGTCCATGTGGTGCGCTGCTTTGACGACGAGAACGTCATCCACGTGGAGGGCTCTACCGATCCGCTGCGGGATATTGGCATCATCGACCTGGAACTCATCATGGCCGACCTGGAGATGGTGGAGCGCCGGGCGGAGAAGGCCCAGAAGCTCTTAAAGAGCGGCGACAAAAAGGCCGCCCGGGAGGCCGAGGTGTTCGCCAGCCTCCGGGACTGGCTTAACGACGGCAATTCCGCCCGCTCCTTCGACTGCGACGAAGACGACGCGGCCATCATTGCCAGTGCCGAGCTCCTGTCCCTCAAGCCCATCATCTACGCCGCCAACCTGGACGAGGACGGTTTTGCCGATTACCACAGCGTGGCCTACTACAAGCAGGTGGAAGAGCTGGCCGCCCGGGAGGGCGCCCAGGTCATCCCCGTCTGCGCCAAGCTGGAGGCGGAGATCGCCGAGCTGCCCGCTGAGGACAAGCAGGAGTTCCTGCAGGATCTGGGCATCACCGAGTCCGGCCTGGACCGGCTTATCAAGGCCAGCTACGCCCTGCTGGGCCTCATCTCCTTCCTCACCAGCGGCGAAGACGAGTGCCGGGCATGGACCATCAAGAACGGCACCAAGGCCCCTCAGGCCGCGGGTAAGATTCACACTGACTTCGAGCGGGGCTTTATCCGCGCGGAGGTGGTGGCGTTTGAGGACCTGAAGACCTGCGGGTCCATGAACGCAGCCAAGGAGAAAGGGCTGGTTCGCTCCGAGGGCAAGGAGTACGTGATGAAGGACGGGGACATCGTACTGTTCCGGTTTAACGTATAGGGATACCTTTATTTTGGAAACTCGTGCGACAATCTTGGCGCAGAGGAGATTGTTTCGCCCCGGCGCTGCCTTAGTTTACCCGGCTTGTATTGCATAAAGGAAAGCGCCCGGCGTCCGTCAGTGAACAGCCCCAAGTTATTCAGACAGCACAAAAAAGCGGCCCGTGAGTAGGCAAAGCAGATTATGAGGAGAGGTGGCGCGCAAGCGGCGCCTCTCCCGTTTTTATTTGGATACGCTCATAGTTATAAAAGTGAATAAACTCGGCAATCGCATGGTTGGCCTCTTCAAAGGTGTCCGGCTTATGCCTGTAAATACACTCG
>NZ_JACOPQ010000013.1 GCF_014287675.1 Lawsonibacter faecis
GTCGATCCGAAGGATGATAAACTGCCCCGGCAGCGCCTTCTTCGCTATCTTCGCCGCCTCTACCTCCAGCAGCGTCACGCTGCTGTTCAGCTCCGCTTTCCGTAGTACCTTTGCCAACGAGCCCCTCCACCTTTCTTTTTGTCGGCTTTCATAACTTTTTGTTAGGTTTGCTCAATTATTGTAAGGATAGCACTTCCCATAGAGCTTGTCAACTGAAAAAGGGGGACGCGGCGCGTCGGTGGGTTTACACTTCTATTTGAACAGGGCCGACCTGTATCAAAAAAAATATTTAGGAGTGTAAAAGAATGAGAATTAAAGTAATTGGTAAGGCCCATTTGGAGGGTACAAGCAAGAAGTCCGGCCGGGACTACAATTTCAATCAGGTGCACTATAACAGTGCGGCCCGTGGCGTTGAGGGCCTGGCGGCTCAGACGCTTGCACTGGACCCTGCACAGGTCCCCTTTGCTGATATCAAAGTGGGCGAAGACTACAACGTGGAATTCGACAATCGCGGTTATCCGGTGAGTTTCGAGCTTATTCAGCCCCGGCGGTAATGCCCTATGACTGTATGGGAATTTTCTGAGTCTGTTGCAAGCGCCTTATGTTCTTTTTTTAGTTCCTTCTGGGCGTGGTTTTGCGGCTTGGATATCCTGGCGGTTTTGTGTATTTATGCGGTGCTCTTTGCCGTTGGCGTGGTGCTTCGGTTAACGTTGATGTGTGAGAGGTGATTTTGATGGGTCTCTCACATCTGGAAGACCCCAATCCATGTGCTAACTATGGCAAGAAGTGCGCCAAGTGCTATTTACGGCATTGGTGCATCCTTTTCCGTACCCGGCCCCCACCTATGCATCCCCGCGCGTAGCGCGGGGGTCGGGAAGGCCAGTATTACCCTTCCCGACTTTTGTATGTTTGTATGCTGTATGACAAGGGGGCTTCGCTTTGCCACAATCTCGAAAATGGCAATTGACGTTCAACAACCCGGAGGAACACGGTTTCACCCATGGGGCTATCGTGGAAGCCATTGAAAACCTCGCCGCCGTGGTTTACTGGTGTATGTGTAATGAGGTTGGTTCCGAAGGGACGTACCATACGCACTTGTACATCGTGTTCCAGAATCCCAAGGCCCATACCGTTCTTGCCAATGCATTCCCTGGCGCTCACCGCGAGAACGTCAAGGGCACGTCTCAACAGAACCGGGATTATGTGCTCAAGGATGGCGAGAAATACAACAAGCAGTCTGACGGCTCTTACGATTATGTGGATAGCTCTGGCAAGCGTCACGTCGGCGTGAATCACTCTGATACCTTCCAGGAATGGGGTGAACTCCCCCGCGAACAACAGGGCAAGAGCAAGGACGTAGAAAAGATTTTGGCGCTCCTGAAAGATGGGGCGGATAACCTGGAAATCGTGGAAGCCGTCCCTTCTGCCATGCTGAGCATCGACAAGGTAGAGCGTACCCGCTCCCTGCTCCGCGACAAGGAATTTGCTAACTCCTGGCGTGACCTGACGGTTACATACATCTTCGGCAAAACTGGCATGGGCAAGACTCGTTCTGTCATGGACAAGTTCGGCTACTCCAACTGCTATCGCGTTACCGATTACAAGCATCCCTTTGATACCTATGACGGGCAGGACGTGCTTATCTTTGAAGAGTTCCGGGGCGGCTTAAAGCATGGCGATATGCTCAACTACCTGGACGGCTATCCGCTCTTGCTTCCCTGCCGTTACTTCAATCGGCAAGCCTGTTATACCCAAGTCTTCATTATCACTAACATTCCCCCGGATGACCAGTATCTGAACGTCGATTCTGAAAGCCGCAAGGCGTTTCACCGTCGTATCCATCATGTGGTTGAGTATCGGGATAACGGTCGTGTGGCTGAGTATGAGAGTGTCCAGGCGTATCTGGACCGTCACAGATGGATTGACGATGCAGATGAACCTGACCCCGAACAAATTGGTATGGAGGCGTGAAATGAGCCAAAAAATTTCAATTGTTGGTAATGGTGCCGACGTGTATACCACCGTTGAAAACTGCTCCCCGTATGATGTACTCCAGCTTTATATGACCAGTATTCGCGGTTTGGTTATGAGTGGCGCGGTTCCACCGTCTCTGGTCTGCTCCGCTCTGGACAAGCTCTCCGCTGACCTCTGATTTTTTCTCCATTCTTCTCTCTCGTATCCCCTCCCGGTTCCTAGCCGGGAGGGGATACAAAAAAACTTCCTCTTGAAAGTGTGCTTTCAACATTGTTTTTGAAAGTGTAGTTTCAAGCGAAGGTTCAAAGGGGATAGCGCTTCTCCCGGTTCACATTGTTGGCTATTGGTCTTCTGCTTCCTGTGCGGCTCTTGGCGGCCTCTAGCGGCTCGAATATCTGGGGTATATCCCTGTATCCCCCATGCCTCATTCCCCTTCGTTTTTGCCCGTGGAAAAAAGAATAGGACCGTGATTACTCGCGGCCCTGCTCCTGTCCTTTAGCGGCTATCGATGCAATTTGGATTAGCTTCTCCTCTGGTGTTCCGTACTCAATTCCAAGTTGTTTGGCGAGTAGGTCTATCTGATTTTGAATATTTTTGCTGGTGTCATTTTTTTGATTGTTTTTCAGGATTTTATTTGTAAGTGGGATAATTGCTAATGTTATAAGTGCTACTACCAGTCCGATTGGGGTCATGTAAAGTATCATTAGGGTTGAAGAGATGGACCAGCATATCCAATAGGTTTTTCCCATGTTATCTCCCTTCTAAAGGTTGGTGTGTTATGTGTAAACGGATTATAGCATTAATTCTGTCGTTTGTCATTGTTTTTAGTTCTGTTGTTACGGTTTCATTCGCTACCATTGGTGATGCTGGTGAATATGTTGTGACCAACTTTTGGAAGATGTTAACTTTTCAAGGTGGGGACGGTGATGCTTTTTCGTGGCTGAAAGGTTTTATTTCTGCGTTCCTTGCCCCTGAAGTCACCCCCGAAACCGCAACAGAATCTGACTGGCAGGATGCCTATGGGCGTTACACAATCAACATACAAAACAATTTTGGTTCATCTGTAATTACTTCGGACGGTTGTCTTTACCTTGCGGTTCCTCACTCTTATCTGTCGTTCTCCCGCTCAAGTCCGCGGATTTATCTTCGTTGCTCTCATCACCCTGACGGCCCTTATTCTAATGATGAGGTAGGAACGCTAACTGCTGATTGTGCCGCTTCACGTTCCAGTTTGTCCTTTGTGTTTCAATGGCCTTCATATGGTGCTCGTTCTGGTAGCGTGACCTACGCTTTCGAGTATCCTATCGACGGTTATTATACCGTTATTGGTTGTACTGGCACCAGGACATATTTAACGTCTCCTACGGCGGCGCCCATTGTTTCTATGTATTCGTTTGGTGGTTCAGGCGTTAGTGAGTTTCATGAGGCGGGCACTCCTTATTCGTCTACGTGTAGCCTTTTCAATGTTACTCAACCCGCTGGATGCATTGCTACTGTTCAGCTATCTGATTACATACTAAAGGTTTTACCTGCCTCTGGCGCTCTTGATGTTCAGGGTGAAGGTGAGGTTGGGCGAGATTCCCGCCCCGGTTCCCTGACTGGCATTACATACGGCTACCAGAATGATACTGGCGAAATCATTGTCTACGTGGCTAAGGATAGCGGCATGTTCAACGAAGAGGGCGGCTATCTCTACAACCCCATTACGGGTAAAACCCTTCAAGCTGATTCTTGGTATTATGACTACGAAAACCGCCGTTATGATATCGCCCTTGCAAACAATCAGGGCCGGGCAACTCTGGAGTACGGAGACGATGGCGCACGGATAACCATTATTGACTCTGGCAATGTGACTAACGTCTACAACTATTATTATATGACTCCGAAGGATGAACCTGTGGACCCGCCTCCTGTGGACCCTACTCCCACGCCTACTCCTAGGCCCTGTACTCACTCCTATACCTCCGCTGTGACGGAGCTTCCCACCTGCCTTATCCCCGGTGTGCGCAGCTACATCTGTATGCTGTGCGGCGATACCTACACTGAGCCTGTGGCCGCTATTGGTCATATATGGGTTGTCCGCGAGACAGTGAATGCCAGCTACGACGATAACGGGAACTTGCTCCAGGCGGGTTATACCATCTATAAGTGCTCCAAGTGCGGCACGGAGCATAAGGACACGGCTGATGTAGGTCCGCCCGGTAACGGTGGCGGCGGCGGTGGTAGCGGTGGCTTCCCCGGTGATACGGACTTGCCAGATATCCCCGGCTCCTCTGATGAGGAAGATGGATTCAACATTTTTGATATCGTCGGCAGTATCGTCAATGCTCTTTGGTCGCTCATCTCTGGCCTGTTCAGTACGATATTCGGCGGCGTGGTTGGTTTCTTTACCAGTCTTGGTTCTGGTATCAGCGGCTTCTTTTCGGCGTTCAGCGGACAGGATGGCGTTTTCGGCTTTGCAACCTATGGAGGTGCGGACATATGGGATTGATAGCTGAGACTGTGGGTGTCTTCTCCTTTTTGAGCACCTTGTTTAACTCGCTCCCGATGGCGGTTCAACTTCTGATTGTCAGTACGTTCGGTACGTTCCTGCTTCTGGGTCTCCTGCAAGCCGTGAAGGGGTGATTTTGTGTTTTACATCGGTATGTTGTTTGGCTGGATGCCATTGCCGCTTTCTATGCTCTGCTCCGGTGTGGTATTCATTTTCTCTCTCATTGGTATCATCCGTGTCATAACGCTTATCAAAAATATGATTCCGTTTCTCTAAGGGGGTGTTGTCGTGGAGCTTATATCCTGTATCAGTTTTTTCTTGTCGGCTTCTTGGAAGTTTTTTACTCAGGTCCAGGTTCCCGGCATGGGTGGTATTACCTTCGCGGCGCTCTTCGTCGGCCTCTTCCTGGCGGCGCTCTCCCTGCGGCTCCTGGCGTATATGTTCGGTTTTGGCTCTATCGGTTCTGATACACTTACTGATTTGCGTGATGCTGGAAAGGATAGAAGATGAAAGATGTAATTCTTGCAATTTTTGGAGCTTATGAGCCTGTAACCACTACGGTAATAGATGCCGCTGGCGAGACCGTCACCGCCGTGGCCTCTGGTCTGGCTGGTGTGGACTGGCCCTATATCGCTGGCGTGTTCCTCTTTGGCGTGGTGCTCTACTGTTTTTTTCGTCTGGTGGGGGTGCTTCTGAGTAAATGACACCCATGATTGATTTCTCCGTGGCGATGCTCACGGCCCTGTCGGATTTCCTGCTTTCTGAGCCTGTCTTTTACCTGTTCGGGTTGATTTGCTTTTGCTTCGTGGTAAAGGCTTTCAAGATAATGATTACCCCGGGAAAGGGGGTGAAATGAAATGGAAGAGCCTGTGCTGACTGGTATCCCTCTGCTCCTGTCCAATGTCGGTAATGTCGTAACTGCCGCTTTCGGCTGGGTTGCCAAGGTTGGCGAAGCTATCGTTGGCAATCCTGTGCTCCTGCTCTTCGCCGTTGGCGTCCCCCTTTGCGGCCTTGGCGTTGGTATGTTCAAGCGTCTGCTTTCTACTCGCGGCTAACCCTATTTGAAAAATACACTTCAAAAATGAAAGGATGAAATTAAATGGATGCTCTGCTTACTGCTGTGACTTCGGTCTTCACTTCTGCCATTGGCTGGGTTGCCACTGTCGGAACCACTATCACCAGTACCCCCGTGCTCCTGCTCTTCGCCGTTGGCGTTCCCCTCTGCGGCCTGGGTGTGGGTATGTTCAAGCGTCTGCTGTCTACCCGCGGTTAAACAAACGGAGCGGCCCCGCCCACGGCTCTGCCGGGCGGGCCGCTCCCATTCTTTATGGAGGTGTGATGTGTGCCCCTACTTATTTGTATTCTTGCTTTCTTTGTCGGTATGTTTGTCTTTGACCGTGTTACCCGCCGTTATATCAATCCTTATCGCCTGTATCTGGTTTTTGGTAAAAAGGGTAGTGGCAAGAGCACATACCTCGTCAAGCTTGCCCTACGCTACGTAAAGAAGGGTTGGACGGTCTATACCAATATGACTGATCTGAATATCCCCGGTGTTCGTATCTTCAATATTGATGACCTGGGCGATTTCGTCCCCTGCTCCGATTCCGTGCTTCTCCTGGATGAAGTGGGTATGGTGTGGGATGCCCGGAACTTCAAAAACTTCAAGCCCTCCGTCCGTGACTTCTTCAAGCTCCAGCGCCATTATCACTGTATCGTCTATATGGCCTCCCAGACCTTCGACGTTGACAAGAAGCTCCGTGACCTCTGTGACGGTATGTTCCTTCATGCCAATGTTGCCCGTGTCTTCTCCATGGGAAAACGCATCTCTAAGAACATCACTCTTACTGAACCTTCCGCCGATGCCGAATCCCGCATTGCTGAAACCCTGGCCTTCAAACCGTTTTGGAACTGGACTCTCACACTCATCCCCAGATACTCCAAATACTTCGACAGTCATATCATTCCTGACCTCCCGGAACTCCCTTACATGGAAGTCCCTGCCGCTGATGCTCTCCCGCCCTCTGATGCCTCTCCTGCGGCCCTCTGACGGCCTTTCCCGCCTGGGGATACCCGTATATACCCCCTGCCCCGTTCTTCCGACTTTTTACCCGTGGAAAAACTCTTGCATGTGCACTTTCAAAATCGCCTTGCCCGTAAAATAACCCCCGACAGAATCATCTGCCGGGGGTCTCGCTATGTATCAGCTTGCCGTGTACCCGTTCCGCCTGAGCCACGCCTCGACTTGATGTTCCTGGGCAAACGTCCTGCTCTTGGTCTTCTGCCTGTCCCGGCCCCGGATGGTCTGCCCTGATGCCGCCTGGACGACATACCGCACCTTGTCGTGCTTGGTGACCACGTTGTAATAAATTTCCTCCCCCTTGGGGTTAATCATCTTCATTGCGTCGGCTCCTCCTTGTAGTACGGACACGGATACAGAACCCCAGTGTAGGCCGCTGGACATGACCCTAGTTCCTTACATGTCCTGCATCTACTCTCCTCCTTGACGGGGCGCAGCTTGTTTTTTATGGCGTTGATAATCTTCATTGCGTTGCCCTCCCTCCGCGCCTGAATGTCCAGTTGGTGATATGGTTCTCAGGTATGAATGTCATAGTCCATCTGATGGCTTCCATCAAGACTCTTAAATTTTGGCTTTCCAAAATCTCTTCTGTAACGTGGTTGTGTGCTTTCCATGTTCTGTGCATGCTCTGTTCCTTTCTCCCCGTATAGCCGATAGGCCAGCTTGAATGTGCACTTTCAAACTTCTTGCATCTGCTCCATGCAGTCTCCGCAGATAATGTTGACCGTCTTTGTTGCCCGGATGCTCTGCCCGCACTTGGGACAAACATACTTGCGTGTGCTGGATTTCTTCGGCGGTGTCGTGTCGGCTCCCTTGCCTCCTGCGCCTGCCTTGCCTCCTGCGCTTGGTGGAGGTGTCCAGCCGTAGCCCCGGTTCATGGCTATCTCTGTCCATCCCTGGTCGATGATGTAGTCAATCAGGCGTTCACTTGGCTCTGTCGTGCTCCAGCCGTATTTTTCATGATGGCTGATGACCAACCCCCGCCGTTCTGCCTCGTCCCGAAACCGTTTGTTGTGGTACAGTCCGCCCCGGCTACAGTCTTGTACTTCGTGGGCGATGTTGTACAGATGTACCATTTCATGTACCATTGTGGCCGTGATGGCCTCTATGGGTCTCTCCAGTGTCTCAGCGCCTAAATTTAGTTCGTGCCTCCAATCGTCCTTGCGCTTCCACGTCTTGCCCACTGTGACGTGTCCGTAGGCCCTGGGGGTGCTCTGGATTGTGATAATAGGTTCTTCAAGCTCCCCGTTAAAGAAGTCTTGGTTAAGCGCCCGGAACATCTTCTCCAGGTACCCTGCCGTCCTGCTGGTTTTGACTGTCTCTTTCATGCCCGGTCCTCCTCCCGTTCCCCAAGATAAAGAATTGGTGTAACAAAGCTCGCTCGCGAGCTTTGTTGAACACTGCGACGCACGAATACTGTTTGCTGTCAAGGCTGGGCCGTCCCCCGCAAGGCCCACTTGCGGAAAAAATTTCGCTCCCCCGCGAGAGCGAAAATTTTTTTGGCCTTGACGGAAAACCGTTTTCGTGCACAGCCGTCCCGCAGGGACACCCTGTACCCTTCGTCCCGCCCGTGGCGGCTGTAGCGATAACCGCTGGCCTCCTGTAGAAAGCTGTAACGATTACCTCCCGCTAACTGTAGGACACGGGTTTACTCCGGTATAATTTTTGGGCGTCACGGGACCCTGGGTGACTTGTCTCCCGACAACATATTCTATTGATTAATTTTTCCACTTGACGAATAGTGTCGAAATGTGATATTTTCCAATTAACCAAAAAAGTGAGCGCCAAGGTAGTTTTTAGCTACCCTGGCGCTCAATCTGCTTTTTGGAGTTCTTGAATATTCACTTTCAATATTTTGGAGGGGTTTTCATGGAGCGGGAGAAAAAGTATAAGCGCATTACCTGGACCTATCGCTTGAAGATAGAGGCTCTTTATAATGCTGGCCATAGCTACCGTTTTATTTCCCATGAATTGGGTTTCTCTCCGTCTGCTATTCACTATGAGGTCAAGCATGGCCTGTATGAGCATATGGGCGCTGAAACGGCGAAGCGGCCTGTACGCTACTCTGCTCAACTGGGCCAGGACTATGCCGATAATCAGGCCACTGTTAAGGGTGTCCCGATTAAGCTGGGCCATAGATATGACTATGCCGCCGAAGTTGCAAATGCAATTCTCAGCGGCATGTCTCCAGATGTTGTTGTGGGCCGTATGCGGCGTGAAGGCAAGTGGACCGTCTCAACGGCTACCCTCTATCGCTATATTGACCAGGGCTATATCCCAGGTGTGACTAACAAGAATTTGCAGGAGAAGCCAAAGCGTAAACGCAAGAAGGACCATGTCCAGCCTGCGGCCCGGCCTCCGCGTGGAAAGTCTATTGAGGACCGCCCCCGCGAGATTCAGAATCGTGATACCTTTGGTCATTGGGAGCTTGACAGCGTTATTGGTAAATCTGCGGGCCGTAGTGAATCTATTCTGACTTTCATTGAGCGCCTCACACGTTATACTGTCTGCGTTCGTGTGCGCTCCAAAGAGGCGGCTTCCACCGTAAAGGCTCTTGACAGTGCACTTTCAAAATTCCCAAGAGGTACGTTTAAAAGCCTGACGGTAGACAACGGCTGTGAGTTCTCCGACTGCTATGGCATGGAGCACGACAGGCATGGTAATAAGCGTCTGGATGTGTACTATTGCCACCCCTACACCTCATGCGAACGTGGTAGCGGTGAGAACGTGAACCGCCTCTATCGCCGCTACTTCCCCAAGGGCAAGTCATTGCGCCGGGCCACGCAAAGGGACTGCACCCGTGCCGCCGCCGCTATCAACGCCATGCCCCGCAGAATCTTGAATTACGCTACCGCCGCTGAGTTATTCGCCCTGCATCTTGCCACCCTCCAAAATTCTGTCTGCCCACCACAAAAATAATTTTTTGTTCAAATGGACTTGACAATTGGCGGGGACGCGGCGCGTCCCCCTTTGGTGTAAATCCGCCCGAACCCCGGGCGGCGTATCATCTGGCTATTTTCCAGCGGACCGAGATGGAGAACAGGCCCCCTCTCAGCCCGGCCTCCGCCCTGCACCCCATCTGCCCGGCCAGCGCTTTCACGATGGCGAGGCCCAGGCCGGTATTTTGGCTGGTGCGGTTCCTGTCCGAGGTGAAGGAGCGGTCAAACACGTGCGCCACGTCCTCCTGGGTGAGGCCCCCTGAGCCGTTCTCAAACACGCTGACCACCTCGTCCCCCTCCCGGCAAAGCCGGATGGCGAGGCTTCCCACCCCGTGGTCCAGGGCGTTGCGGATGAGGTTTGAGAACACCCGCAGGGCCGCCGAGGCGTCCCCCCATACCTGGGGCAGCCCCTCGTCCAGCTCCACCGACACATCCAGACCGGAGCCGGTCAGGTCGTTGTAGAAGGCCGCCACCAGCCCGCCGAGAACCGTGTAGAGGTCCACCCTCTCCCGCACGATGGGGTACTCCCCCCCGTCCAGGCGGCTCAGGTCGTAAAAGCTGGTGATGAGGCTTTGAAGGGCTTTGGCCCGGCTCTCGATGATGCCCAGATACTCCCGCCGCTCGTCGGGCGCCAGGTCGTCCCCCTCCAGGAGCTGGAGGTACCCCAGAATGGAGGTGAGCGGGGTGCGCAGGTCGTGGGACACGTTGGAGATTTGCTGCCGCAGGGCCTTCTCCCGGCGGGCATAGTCGGCCTCGTCGGCCTGGCGCAGCTCCAGCAGGCCGTTGACGGCGGCCAGCAGCGCCTCCGCCGACGAGTTGGGCGCGGCCAGGAGGAGCCGGGCGCTGCTTCCCTCCTGCTCCCGCTCCCGGAGCTGGCGCGCCGCCCTCCGCAGGGCGCGCTCCACCGTGTAGGCCCGGAGCAGGAGGACGAGGCACAGAACGGCCAGAATTACAATCAGAATGATCTTCACCGCCGTTCCCCCTCCTCATCATCTGAAAACACGGCTTGTGATACCGGCCCGAGGGCCGGTATCACAAGTGTTTCGTCCCTATTTCACTTCCCGCCGCTGAAACACCGCCAGCCCCACGGCCGCAGTCACGGCGACCCAGCCCAGGCCGATGGCCCAGTTTCTCACCATCAGATCCCAGGTGAGCGCATCCTGATACTGCCCAAACTGGGACGAAGGCAGAATGCTCAGCACCAGCGAGGCGATGCTCCTGATAGGCTCCAGCTGAATCATGGACAGCAGCGCCAGCACCCCAGTCCCCACCGTGATGGTGAGGAAGACCATAATCACCGCCAGCATCTCGCTGCGCAGCGTCATCAGCAGCGCCACGGCCAGTCCCAGCGTCCCCATCCAGAGGGGCAGTGACGCGGCGGCCACAAAAGCCAGGATGCCCAGGTTGGCGCGGATCATCTCCGGATTGCTGTGGCCCGTCAGGAGCCAGCATCCGGCCAGGTAGTGGGAAAAGAGAACTGCGCAGAACAGCAGCGACACTACGACGGCGGAGCAGAGCTTCCCCAGGTAGACGCGCTTTCTGGGAATTCCGAATGAGATTTCATTTTTCAGCGTCCCCGATTTATAGGGGTCGGAGATCACCAGGTCCGCCAGAATTACCGCCAGATAGCTGCCCACGGGCATCGTAGTGGTCATCAGGGCCACCATGTCGGAAAACTCCCATGATCCCGTCCACACCAGGGCGAACAGGCTCTCCAGCACCAGCATAACGGCAAAGAAAATCCAGGTATACTTCCGACGGCAGACCTTATAGAGCTCCGCTTTGATATAATTGAGCACCGCCGCCACCTTCGTTTCGCTAATTGATCTCTCTCTTCCGGAAGATTACCACTCCGATTGCCGTGCTCATCAGGAACCAGCCCGCGCCCACGGCGCAGGCAAACCCGACCAGCCGCCAATCCCCCACCATGTTGGGCGCCGCGTCCAGCACAGGGGTGA
Organism: Lawsonibacter faecis; assembly: GCF_014287675.1. GTDB lineage: Bacteria > Bacillota > Clostridia > Oscillospirales > Oscillospiraceae > Pseudoflavonifractor > Pseudoflavonifractor faecis. Next base: position 11,440 of record NZ_JACOPQ010000013.1, read on the forward strand.
GCATGACGTTGTAGGCGTATCGGAACACAGGATGGACCATCGCCCCCAACAGCTTGAGCACCTGGGGCACGGCCATAATGACGCCCACGATCAGGAAGGAGGCCACCGTATTGCTGCGCAGCAGGAAGAAGAACATCATCACCAGCGCCTGGCAGCCCAGCCAGACGGGCAGGGCCACCAGCAGGCAGAAGCCTAGGTTGGACAGGGTCTGCCCCGCCGTCGCCATGTCGTGGGGCAGCACCAGCCAGCACATGCCCACATAGGTCGCGATAATGACCGCGCACAGCACCAGGGCGGTGATACAGGAGACCAGCAGCTTGCCCAGGTAGATACGAAGGCGGGAGAGGCCGTAGGACACCTCGTTCTTAAGGGTGTTGAACTTGTACTGGTCGGAGAACACCAGGTCTCCGGTGAGAACGGTGCAGTAGAGCCCCACCGAGAGCATCATCGCCAAGACCCCGGCCCCAAAGTCGAAGCCCACGTCGTTGCCGTTGGCGTTGGTAAAGGCCCAGCCCGCCACCAGCAGCCCCTCGCAGGCCAGGAGGACCAGGAGGAAAATATAGGTGTACCGGCGATGAAAAACCTTGTAAAATTCCGCGCGCATATAGTTAACCATGGCGGACACCCCCGATCAGGCCGAGGTAGTAATCCTCCAGGTTGGCGCCCTTCTGTTCAATGGAGCGGAGGGCCACGCCCCCCTCCACCAAAGTCTGGGTGACCCGGGCGGGCTCGTCCAGATGGCAGTAGAGCCGGATGACCTGACCCGGCAGCACCTCGTAGTCCCGCACGCCCATGGCCTGCTCCAGCACCTGGGCGGCCTTGGCCGCGTCGTCCACACTCAGCTCAATGCAGGCCCGGCACTTCTCGGCCAGGACCTTGGCGGAGATCTGCTCCAGCATGTGGCCGCCGTCGATGAAGCCGTAGTGGGTCGCCAGATTGGCAAGCTCGGAGAGAATGTGGCTGGAGATGAGGATGGTGGTGCCCTGCTCCCGGTTCAGGTCCAGCAGGATGTTGCGAAACTCCACGATCCCCTCCGGGTCCAGGCCGTTGATGGGCTCGTCCAGCAGCAGCAGATCGGGGTGGTCCATCAGAGCCAGGGCCAGGCCCAGCCGCTGCTTCATGCCCAGGGAGAAGTTCTTGAACTTCTTCTTCCCCGTCTTCGCCAGGTCCACGAAGTTCAGCACCTCGTCCACGCAGCCCCTGCCGGGGATGCCCCGCTGGATGCGATAGTACTCCAGATTCTCCCGGGCGGTCAGATAGGGGTAGAAGCTGGGGGTCTCCACCATGGCGCCCGTCCGGGCGCGCATCCTGGAGAGGTCGGCGGGCGCGGTGGCCCCGAAGAGCTCCACCTCCCCGCCGGTGGGAACGGTCTGGGCGGTGACCATGCGGATGATGGTGGTCTTGCCCGCGCCGTTGCGGCCCACCAGGCCGTAAATCTGGCCCTTTTCAATATTCAGGTTCACATTGTCCACCGCGGTAAACGGACCATATCGCTTGGTCAGGTTCCGGGTGACAAGAACGCCTTCTGCCATGTGGCATCAACCTTTCTTTCTGAACTTGATGCCAGTATAACGGCAAGTCAACAATCCGTGCTAAAGGAAAAGTGAAGAATCTCTAAAGCTCGTTCATCTTGAACCCGATACCCCAAACAGTCTTGATGTACTCCGCGTCGCTGGCCTTGGCCAGCTTGGCCCGGAGGTTGGAGATATGGACGTTGACGGTGTTGTCGTCGCCGAAGAACTCCCCGCCCCAGACCTGCTCGTAGAGCTGCTCACGGGTGTAAACCTTCTTGGGGTGGGCCATGAGGAGGGAGAGGATCTCAAACTCCCGCGCGGTGACCTGGACCGGCTTTCCCCCCGCCGTCACCGTGACGCTCTCCCGGTCCAGCACCAGGTTCCCGCAGGTGTAGACGCTCTTCCCCTCCCCGTCGGGCCGGGAAAACTGCTTGTACCGCCGCAGCTGGGCCTCCACCCGGGCCAGCACCTCGGCGTTGTCGAAGGGCTTGGGAATAAAATCGTCCGCCCCCAGCTTGAGGACGTTCACCCGGCTCTCCAGCCCCGCCTTGGCGGAGAGGACGATGATGGGCATGGTCTTTTTCCTGCGCATCTGCTCGATGAACTCCTCCCCTGTGAGGCCGGGGAGCATCAGATCCAGCAGGATAAGGTCGTAGTCGTACTGTTCCGCCCAGAGGACGGCCTCGCTGCCCGAAAAGGCCGGGCGGCAGCAGTACCCGCCCCCCTCCAGAATTTTGCAGAGAAGGCGGTTGATGTCCTGGTCGTCCTCCACTACGAGGATGTTGTAGCTGTCCATTTGATTTCACCTCAAGCCTTGTCTTCTATCGATGGGGATTCTTCACCAGTCTTCGGACTGGTGAAGAATCCCCTATTCAGCGGCTGATTTTCTCAGCCCGACGGCTTTGAAATTCCCCCATCAACTCCGCCTTTTGGAGGAGATGTCCCTCCATCCACGCCAGCAGCTCCCGCTTTCCCGCGCTGGGCGGCAGATCGCAGGGCGCGTCCAGCACAAACGCGGTGAATCGGTAGTTGTGTATGGTCCGCAGCGGCGGCTTCGGCCCCTTGTAGCGGTGCCTGCCGTATGCGGCGCCCTGGACAGCGCCGTCCAGGGCGGCCACCCGCTCGCCCGCCGGGATTCCGCCCGGAATCTCCTCCGTTACGGGGAGGTTCCAGATGACCCAGTGGGGAAAATCCGGGAAGATGGGGTGGGAGGCATCCTCCAGCATCAGGGCCAGGCTTTCCGCCCCGGGTACAATCCCCTCCAGCCTGAACGAGGGCGAGCGGTCCTCCCCCCGCGCCGTGAAGCGCCTGGGAATCCATCCCCCCGCCTCAAAGTCGGGACTCGTGAGTCTCAATGTCTCCATGCTTATCTCACCCTCAGCCTCTTCGCCAGCTCCGGGTCCGGGTCCGCCCCGCAAACGCCGGCGTTTGCGGGGACCTTATCGTCCAAATCTGCCCGGGCGGAGTAAATCCGCCCGGCATCAAGGTTTTGCCACGGCAAAACGCTTGTACGCGCCAAAGGGCGCGACCTGTGTGGACCCGTCCGAGTGCAGTTGTTCTTTTCCGGCGGCGATTTTACTTCACCCTCAGCCTCTTCGCCAGCTCCGGGTCCGGGTCCACATAGGCGGTCTGATAGGTGGTGTATACCACCATCCCTGGCCGGGCCCCGGCGGGCTTTTTCACAAATTTCACGCTTGTATAGTCCACAGGCACTTTCCTGCTGTCCCCCGCCTGGGAGAAGGTGGCGGCCAGTACGGCCGCCTCGGTGAGGCTGCGGGTGTCCGCCTCGCCCCCCTCGGCCCAGAGTATGACGTGGGAGCCGTGAATTTTCTGGGTGTGGAGCCAGATGTCGCTCTTATAGGCCATCTTGGTGGTGAGCGCGTCGTTCTGGCTGTTGTTTTTGCCCACGGAGATGCGCAGTCCGGCGGAGGAGCGGAACTCCATGGGCTTCCCCGCCACTTTCTTCTCCCGGCCCCTGGCCTTGGAGGAGCGGCGGAGGTAGCCCGTCTCGGTCAGCTCCTGGCGGATCTCCTGCAGGTCCTTCTCCCCCTCGGCCAGGGTGATGTTCTCCAGGACGCTGTTCAGGTACTCCAGCTCCGCCTCGTTCTTCTCAATCTGGATGGCGAGCATCTTCTCCGCCGTCTTGGCCCTGTTGTAGTCCTTGTAGTACTTGGCCGCGTTCTGCTGGGGGGTGAGCAGGGGGTCCAGCTTGATCTCCACCTGGCGGCATTCGCTGTCGTAGAAGTCCGCCGCCCGCAGGACGGCCATCCCCTTCTCCATGACATGGAAGCTGGAGGTGATAATATCCCCCAGCTCCCGCAGGCGCTCCCGGTCGCGGGTCGCCTCCAGCTCCCTGCGCTGGTTGCCCAGCTTCCGGGCGGTGCGGTCCCGGGCGCTGGTGACCGACTTGATGAGGTCCTGCCCCCGCTGGCGCACCCGCTCGGCGTTCTCCCGGGCGGCGTAGAACTCGTCCAGCATGGCGGAGAAGCTCTCCATCCGCCGCAGCTCCACATCCATGCCGTATTGCAGTATGGGCTGGAAGGAGAAGTCGAAGGGCCTGCCCTCCTTCAGCAGCATATAGGGCGTAAAGTCGTTATCCCTCACTCGTTCCAAAAACCCGGCCATCCGGGCGGCAAGCCGCTCCCGGCCCTCCCCGCCCAGCTCCAGGAAGCGGGCGGCGGGGTCTCCCCCGGCCTGGAAGGCCAGCTCCCGGCACACCAGAGGCGAGAGGCCGTTGAAGGTATCCAGCAGCCACTTGTCCGCCGCCTTCTCCCCGTCCGCGTCCAGGATCAGCTCCCGCAGCCCGTCCCCACCCATGGCCAGCGGGTCCCGCTTCTCCACGGGGACGGGCGGGTGGTAGAACATGCCCGGCAGAACCTGCCGCCGGGCAGACATATCGGCGTCTACCCGGCGCATACAGTCAGTTATGCGCCCTTCCCCGTCCAGCAGAATGAGGTTTGACCGGCGGCCCAGGGCCTCCAGCACCAGAGTGCGGCTTACCCGGTCCCCCAGCTCGTCCAGACACTCCAGCTCGAACTGCAATACCCGCTCCAGATGGGGCTGGGTGACCGCCAGGATGCGCGAGGCGGTCAGGTGCTTTCGCAGGAGCATGCAGAACATGGGCGGCTCCGCAGGGTTCTCCCGGCTGATTGACGTGAACTGGACCCGGGGATGGCTGGGGTTGGCGGACAGGAGGAGCTTCACATTCTCCCCCGCGCCCCGCACCGCCATCACGATCTCATCCCGGCCCGGCTGGTAGATTTTATCGATTTTGCCGCCGGTGAGGGTCTTCTTCAGCTCCTCCGCCACGGCGGTCAGGCAAATTGCGTCTAAAGGCATCTTATTCCTCCATCATAACGGAAAACAGCTCGTTGAGCCGCTGTGTGCGCCCCTGGAGGTAGAGCCACCCGAACAGGGCCTCTACCGCCGTGGCGGTCTGGTAATCGCTGCGGCTGGCGGCCTTGGGAACCGAGTGGGGGCTGGTGTTGCGCCCCCGGCGGAAAACGTCGGCCTCCTCCTCGCTCAAAAGCGGGAGGAGGCGCTCCGCCGCCGCCGCCTGGGCGGGCGCGGCCACGTAGCGCACCGTGGCCCTGTGCAGGCCCTTGTTGGTGGCCTTGCCGTGGAGGCAGAGCCAGGAGCGGACCATGAGCTCAAAGACCCCGTCCCCCAGATGGGCCAGACCCAGACTGCTGATCGCCCGAATTTCGTCGGGCGCGGCGTTTAAATGAAAATAATCCGTCATCTGTATGTTACCTCAATAAACTCCAAATAATATCATATGCACAGACAGTATAGCGCAAAAAACAATTTCGTACAACCGGAAAGGAAGATATCTATGGACTTATGCTACCCCTATCAGCTTCCGCCCCTGCCCTACAGCTACGAGGCGCTGGCCCCCAAAATCGGGGATGAGACCCTCCATTTTCACCACGACAAGCACTTTCAGACCTACGTGGACAATCTGAATACCGCCCTGTCCGACTGCCCCGAGTGCCAGTCCAGGCCCCTCTCCCAGCTACTGACGGAGCTGGACCGCATCCCCGAGGCCAAGCGAACCGCCATCCGCAACAACGGCGGCGGCATCTACAACCACGTCCTCTACTTCGCGGCCCTCTCCCCCCAGGGCGGCGGACGTCCCTCCGGCGAGCTGGCCCAGGCGATGGAGCGTGCCTTCGGCCCCTACGACGCCTTCAGGAAGCAGATGAAGGACGCGGCCCTGAGTCAGTTCGGCTCCGGGTACGCCTTCCTGGTCTCCGACCGGAGCGGCGCCCTCTCCATCCAGAAGACCGCCAACCAGGACAGCCCCCTTACCTGCGGCCTCTTCCCCCTCCTCTGCGTGGACGTGTGGGAGCATGCCTACTATCTGGACTATCAGAACCGCCGGGCCGAGTACGTGGAGAAGTGGTTCGACGTCATCAACTGGCCCTTCGTGGAGCAGCGCTATACCGACTGCCGCTAAGGCCACCCGCCCTGTATCAAACCGCCCGGCCGCCGCATAGGCTGACAGGAACTCTTTATCAACCGGGGAGGTCCTGCCATGGAACCCAAAGCCGCCCAGCGCCTGGCCATGCGCGTGTCCTGGGTCAGCATCGTCTGGAATCTTCTGCTCTCCGCCTTCAAGCTCTTCGCCGGCGTATTCGCCCGCTCCGGAGCCATGATCTCCGACGCGGTCCACTCCGCCTCCGACGTGTTCAGCACCCTGATTGTCATCGCCGGTGTCAGACTTGCCGGACGGGCCTCAGACCGGGAGCACCCCTACGGGCATGAGCGCTTCGAGTGCGTCGCCGCCCTGCTGCTGGCGGCCGTCCTCTTCGTCACCGGCCTGGGCATCGGCTGGGCCGGCGTGCGCAAAATCTTGAATCCCGGCGTCCATCCGGGCGTCCCCGGCGTCCTGGCGCTGATAGCGGCGGTCGTCTCCATCGCCGTCAAAGAGGCCATGTACTGGTATACCCGCTCCGCAGCCCGGCGCATCCGCTCCAGCGTCCTCATCGCCGACGCCTGGCATCACCGCTCCGACGCCCTGTCCTCGGTGGGCAGCTTCGCCGGCATCCTGGGCGCCCGCCTGGGCCTCCCCATCCTGGACCCCATCGCCAGCGTGATTATCTGCCTGTTCATCCTCAAAGCCGCCGTGGATATCTGCCGGGACGCCGTCAGCAAGCTGACCGACCACGCCTGCGACGCAGAAACCGCCGCCGCCCTCCGCGCCCTGATTCTTGAGCAGGAGGGGGTCCTGGGCATCGACCAGCTCAAAACCCGGCTCTTCGGCGAGCGCATCTACGTGGACGTGGAGATCCGCGCCGACGCCCTCGTGTCCCTCCGACGCGCCCATGCCGCCGCCCAGCGGGTCCACGACGCCATTGAGACCCGCTTCCCCCAGGTCAAGCACTGCATGGTCCACGTCAATCCCGTCGAGCCCCCCGCATAGCATCAGGCTGTGAAAGCGGTCCGCCGGACCGCTTTCACAGCCTGATGTCACGTAATCAGCCCCACCTGCCTGGAGAGCCTGGTCAGCACCTTCCGGCAGGGCGCGAAGAGCACCAGCGCCATGACGAAATTCCCCGCGCAGTGGAGCGCGTCATAGGGGATTCCCATGACCCACCAGCTCACGGCGAAGGCCCAGCCCCCCGCGGCCCAGTAGACCAGGGCGTTGAGCGCGCCGAAGCAGAGCCCGAAGGCCCCCGACAGGACGGCCCAGCCCACACCGGACTCCATCCCCCGCAGCAGCCACGCCAGCAGGGCCAGGACGGCCCAGACGTACAGGTAGCTGATGGTCCAGTAGTTGAAGCCCCAAACCATGCACTCCAGCGCCACGTATATGTAGATGGGGTACAGCGCCCGCCGCCCGAAGACCACGGTATACACCATCACCAGCAGCGACACCGGCTCGATGTTGGGCAGCCACGCCATCGCCATCTTGGCCACAAAGAGCACCGCGCCCAGCAGGGCCAGCACCACGACGCCCCTGACGTCAAGCCGGCCGCTTCCGCCGGGCAGACCGCCCTGGTGCGGATCAGACGTCGAAATCATAGCCCACCGTGAATGTAAGCTCGTAGTGCTCCCCGTCGGCGATGGGCTGCTGATCCGCGCCCAGCATAACCGTCTCGCCGCCCTTGGTGACGCACCACCACTCCTGTTTGCCCTCGTCCGCGGTCTCGCCGTCGGCGGTGAGGATGTAGAGCCCGTAGTCGCCCTGGTTGTCCTCCACCACCTTGCCCTCCACCAGGGCGCCGCCCAGGTATTCGGCCTCGGTGGAGAGCTTGAATTCCCTGCTGGTCCCGTCGCCGTGGACCACCTCGACCACGATGCTCTTGCCCCCGGCCTGGGGCGCGGGCTTCATGGCAAAATAGAGCGCCAGGCAGCCGATCAGCACTGCGGCCAGCACCGCCAGGGCGATGAGCGTGCCTTTTTTGCTTTTCTTCGCTTCCATCTTCTTTCCTCCTTAGGTCTGTGTCAAAACAGTGCGGATATTGTAACACAATCCGCGTCCGGAAACAATATCCACCCGCTAAAAAGGCCGGGATAAAAACCGTACAGAGGGCCCCGGCAATCCGAAAGGATCTGCCGGGGCCCTCTGCGCGGCTTCAAGCCGGATTCTTCGGGGCGAAAGCGCAATTCTGTCCAGCCGGGCGGCGGGCCGCACGACTGGACAGCGCGTTTACTGGGGCTTCTGGTTGGAGAACTTCTGGTAGGCGGTGCTGACCTTGCTCTCGGGGGCCTGCTCCACCTGGTACCAGCCCTTCTGCTGGGCGGCCTTGAAGAGGTCGGTCTGGGTCTGGTGGCCCTGGTTGAAAATCTTCAGATACTCGTCCCGCAGCTGGACGTTCACGCACTCGGAGGCAAAGGTGTCGTAGTTGGAGCTCATCTTCTTCTCCGACAGAATGAGGTCTGTAATCCGTTCCTGGTCGTTCATGTTCCTTTTCCTCCCTTTTTACTTCAGGTAGTTCAGCAGGCAGTCGTAGTTCTGCTTGTGCTGGTCGGCGTACTGCTGGAAGCAGGGCTTCAGATCGGCGTCGGTGCACTCCTGAACGGCGGCCTGATACTTGCAGCACAGTACCTTTTCGAAGTTCAGCTGGTCGGAAATGCCGGCCAGCTCTTTGCTGGTAAGGTTAGCCATGGTACTCACTCCTTTAAAAGTTTTGCATGGCTAGTATGTCCCCCGCCATTGCCTTTATTCGCCATTTGAAAAAGAATCGTGTTTCAATCCCGCTCCTGCCTGGGACACCCCTTCTGGTTAAAGCGAAACACCGCGTACACCCGCCCGTTTATCTCCTCCAGGCGGGCGAAGCAGAAGAGGGGCGTCAGCGGAAACGGCCTGTTGAACTCGTAGGCCAGCGCCAGGTCGAAGCCGCCCTCCCGCCGCCGCACCAGCGCCCCGGTCAGTCCGGCGGCGGACTGGACCAGCAGCCGGTCCCCCAGCAGCCGCCCCGGCGCGCTCTCCAGGCGCCAGCCCTGGGGGGCGTGCTGCCGGGACGGCGGCGTCTGGGGCTGTCCGTCTCCCTGCCGGAAGGCGAAGGCCAGTTCCGCCGTGCCCCCCGTAACCGGCCAGAGTCCCCGCCTGCTCAGCTCATTCACCGTCAGTGTCCGCCGCAGCCGCAGCATACCGCCCTCAGGCATGAAGGTGCCCAGCAGAAACTTTTCGCCCGCGCCGGTGAGATAGGCCTTATAGAGGCCCCGGCCGTCCTCGGGCCGCTCGGCCTCAAACGCAACCCGGCCGCCCTCCTCCCGCATGAGAAGGCGGCCCCCCGCCTGCCCCAGTTGAAAACGCTCCTCCATACCGTTCACCCCTCGTCTCTTCCATCCTATGCGCCGCCGCCCCGGCACATACAGGGACTGGTAAATTTGCTATATTTAATGCCATAATTCGCTTTTTTTCGTTTTTTTGCTGTTACTCCTTGCGCGTGGGGATTGGAGTTAGTATAATGAGAAAATGAGAATTGACCATTTTCGGTTAGGAGGCAGCCATGGATCAGCTTGTCCCGTCCATTTCATCCGAGGAAGCGGCCTGGAAAGCGCTCACAGAGCAGCTTCCAGGCATTTTAAACGTGGAATTCGTCGTCTCTTCCGGCGTCATCCGTGAGGTCCATGTGCTCTCCGACCACTCCCGGACCCCCAAGCAGATTGTCCGTGACATCCAGTCCGCCCTGCTGGCCCGGTTCCAGCTCACCCTGGACCACCGCATCATCAGCGTGGCCCAGATTCCCGGACTGCCCGGGCTGGACAGCCGCAGGCTCATCTGCGACCATCTGGAGCTCTCCACCGGCCGGACCGAGCTTCAGGCCTCGGTCACTCTCCGGCTGGAGGACCGGCTCCGCACCGGCGTCGCCTGCTCCGACCTCTCCGCCTCCGGCCGTTCCCGGGCCATCGCCCAGGCGGCTGTGGAGGCCATCAACCAATTTCTCGCCTCCGGCTGCCGCTTCCGTGTGGAGGAGGCCCGGCAGCTCCCCATGAACAGCCAAACGGCCGTCCTGGTTGGCCTGCGGCTGGAGACCGCCGGCCGCCCCGAGTCCCTGCTGGGGGCCTGCTACCAGGGGGAGGACCCCAACCTCTCGGTGGCCCTGGCGGCGCTGGACGCCGTCAACCGGCGGATTCTGGCGCTCCCCTTTGCGGACGGGGAGGCCGTCTAGCACACCCCTTATCTTTGTTAGCGAAGCGGATATGGCCTGTCTCAAGCGAGTGACAGAGTACTCACAAGGAGGCCGTATTCCATGAATAAGGCGAAGTTTTTTGCCGCGATTACATCCCTGGCATCCCTGCTCCTGGCCGGCGGCGCGTTCTTCACCCTCCGCTGACCCCCGCGCCCCGAAACGCCCAGCGGCGTTTCGGGGCTCACTACTCCGCTCTATGGATGATTTTTTCACGTCAAATGAAGCGACTCCATCCGGCGTTCCCCGCCGTCTGCCGTCATACCCAGGCAGCGCGGCAGCGGGTGGAGACCGGCGCACGCTGCATTCGACTTGACGTAATACCCATGATTTGTTTGGAGGCTTCTATGCGCCCTGTTTCAAAGTGCTATACAATGCTGACCGGTCTGCTGGGCCTGGGCATCACCGTCTGGGCCGTTTGGGCCCTCTTTATCGACGGACCCATCGCCTGGTCGGCCCAGAATATCGGCACCTTCCTGCTTCTGCTCTTTCTCTGCTGGCTGTGCTGCTGCCTCCCCATCTATATCCGGCAGGACTGTACAGTGGACCTCTCTTTCATCAGCATTCTGGCCTCCGCCCTTCTGCTGGGGCCGGAGGCGGCCGTGCTGATCAGTGTCGTCTCCTTCCCCCTCGTGGTGGTCCCCGCCCCGGACGGCGGCGGCTATCAGCATATTTTCAACACCAGCCCCCTTAAAACCCTCTTCAACATCGGCTGTCACGCCCTCTCCTACTGGGCGGGCGGCCTGGCCTACTACCTGGTGGGCGGCGTCCCCGGGGACATCACCCTCCCCGGCATGCTCCTGCCCGCCGCCCTCTTCATTCTGGCGGCCATGGCGGTTAATGCGGTCCTGATGCTCCTCTTTTTCTCGCTGGAGTATCACACCAAATTCTATCCCGCCATCTTCCAGATGTTTCTCAGCCTCCTGCCCAGCGTGGCCTGCGCCGCGCCCATCGGCTATTTTCTCTCCCTCCTCCTCCAGACCTCCGCCGGTATCTGGGTGGCTCTGCTCTTTATGCTGCCTCTGCTGCTGGCCCGGTACTCCTTCAAGCTCTTCCTCTCGGCCAAGCAGCAGCAGTACAGCATGGTGAAGGCCTTCACCGCCGCGCTGGAGGCCAAGGACACCTACACCAAGGGCCACTCCAGCCGGGTGGGCGTCTACGCGGTGCGCATCGCGGAGGAGATGAAGCTCTCCCCCAAGCTGGTCCAGCGGCTCCAGACCGGGGCCATCTTCCACGATATCGGCAAGATCGGCATCCCCGACGCCATCCTCCAGAAGCCCGCCGCCCTCACGGCTGAGGAGCGGGCGGTCATCCAGACCCATCCCGCCACCGGCGTGGAGATTCTCCGCAACATCGACCTCTTCCAGGACATCATCGAGCTGGTCCGCCACCACCACGAGCGCTACGACGGCGGCGGCTATCCCGACGGGACCGCGGGCGGTGAGCTCCCTCTGGAGGTCTATATTCTCGGCGCGGCCGACGCCTACGACGCCATCACCAGCGAGCGGCCCTACTGCCACGGCCGTTCCCCCCAGGTTGCCGCCCAGATTCTCCGGGAAGAGGCGGGCAGGCAGTTCCACCCCGAGGTGGCCGAGGTGGCCGCCACCCTGGCCGAGTCCGGCGCACTGGCCCGCTGTGTGGAGGAACCGTCCGAGGTGGCCCTATGCTGATACTGGGCGGGCTTCTCGCCCTCGCCGTGGGTTGGTATGCCGGCGGGCGGCTCTCCCGGTTCGAGGGGGCCGGGCTGCGTCTCCTGCTCCTGCCCGTCCTGGCCCTGGCGCTCCAGCGGGCGGCGGCCCTCTTTTCGCCCGAGCCTTACAGCATCTGGGGCTGGACCCTTCTCCCCGCTTCCTATCTGCTGCTCTTCGCCTTTCTCTGGTTTAACCGGCATCTGCGCAAGACCGCCCTCCTGATGGGGCTGGGGAGCCTGTGCAATCTGGCGGTCATCGCCGTCAACGGCTGGCGGATGCCCGTCGCCCGCAGCGCTCTGGCCGTCCTCTCTCCGGAGGGCGCCGCCTCTCTGCTGGCGGGCCGGGTGCCCATGTACTGCGCGGCGGGCGGCAGGACCCGCCTGCTCTTCCTGGGCGATATCTTCTACTGCCCCATCCCCTTCTTCCAAGGCTTCGCCAGCGTGGGGGATATTCTGCTGGCTCTGGGCCTCTTTTTCGGCCTGATGGCCGTCATGAACCCGGAACGGCTGCCCCGCTGGCTGAAAGCCGGTTGACAAACCCGCCGGATTTGGTTATACTGTCCTCAGATATCATGAGATTGGAGTTGGGAAGATGCGCAAATAAGCTCACTGTTTTGTGAATACGCCAAGCGCGGCCTCACCGGGGCCGTTGGTTTGTCGTGTATTCCGGCAGGAGGGCATATTTGCAATTCTTCCCTACTTTTATACCCTTTTCATGTCTGCAGGGTCTTTCTGAACCGTTTGGGGCAGCCACCGGTTCAGAGTCCCCTCTTCAGGCTGCTGAAACCGGGGCGTAGGGAGCTGTCTTCCTGCGCTCCGGTTTTTTTTGTACCCTTTTTCACATCCAAAGGCGCTTTGCGGGGCTGTCCCCCCTCCATCCCACACATTGAGGTGATTCCCATGTCTCTTATCAACGTCTCCAATCTCACATTTGCCTATGAGGGCAGCTACGACAACGTCTTTGAAAACGTCTCCTTCCAGCTGGACACCGACTGGCGCCTCGGCCTGGTGGGCCGCAACGGCCGGGGCAAGACCACCCTTCTCAACCTCCTCCAGGGGAAGTACGAGTACGCGGGCGCCATCTCCGCCTCCCTCCGCTTCGACTACTTCCCCTTCCCGGTAGAGGATAAGTCACGTCTCACCATGGAAATCCTGGAAGCCCTGGACCCGGACCTGGAGAGCTGGCGCATCTACAGGGAGCTCTCCGCATTGGAGGTGGACGAGGGCGTGCTCTGCCGCCCCTATTCCACCCTATCCGGCGGCGAGCAGACCAAGGTCCTCCTCGCCGCCCTCTTCCTGCGCCCCGGCAATTTCCTCCTCATCGACGAGCCCACCAACCACCTGGACCTGGAGGGCCGGCGGGTGGTGAGCGCCTATCTGCGCAAAAAGAACGGCTTTATCCTGGTCTCCCACGACCGCGCCTTCCTGGACGGCTGCGTGGACCATATCCTCTCCATCAACAAGCTGGACATCCAGGTCCGCCAGGGGAACTTCTCCACCTGGTGGCGGGAGAAGGAGCGCCGGGACGACTGGGAGCGCGCCGAGAACGAGAAGCTCAAGCGTGACATCTCCCGGCTGGACGCCGCCGCCCGCCGCACCGCCGGCTGGTCCGACGCGGTGGAGGCCACCAAGTATGGCTCCCGCAACTCCGGCCTCCGCCCGGACCGGGGCTTCATCGGTCACAAGTCCGCCAAGATGATGAAGCGGTCCAAGGCGGTGGAGGCCCGGCGGCAGGAGGCGGCGGAGGAAAAGCGGGATCTTTTGAAGAATATCGAGCTCACCGAGGAGCTGAAGCTCCACCCCCTCGCCCACCCCAAGGCCCGGCTGGTGGAGGCCGCAGACCTGGCCCCAGCCTACGGCGGCGTTCAGAGCTGCAAGGGTGTTTCCTTTACAGTGATGCAGGGTGACCGGGTGGCCCTCACGGGGCGGAACGGAACCGGCAAGTCCAGCCTGCTCAGGCTCTGCCAGGGCGAGGACGTCCCCCACACTGGGACCATCTCCCTTGCCTCCGGCCTCATTCTCTCCGTGGTGCCCCAGGACTCCTCCTTTCTCCGCGGAAGCCTCTCCGATTTCGCCGCCGGGAGCGGCATCGACGAGAGCCTCTTCAAAACCATCCTGCGCAAGCTGGACTTCTCCCGGGTCCAGTTCGAGAAGGACATGGCGGACTACAGCGCGGGCCAGAAAAAGAAGGTCCTCCTGGCCCGGAGCCTCTGCCAGTCCGCCCACCTGTATATCTGGGACGAACCGCTGAACTATATTGACATCTTCTCCCGGATGCAGCTTGAGACCCTCCTGCGGGAGTACCGGCCCACTATGCTGCTGGTGGAACACGACAGGGATTTTCTGGAGCGCCTGGCCACCAAAACCGTCCTGTTGGAGCGGAGGGCGACGTATGAGTGAAACGCTGGAGGAAATGGCCTCCTTTTTTGACGCGCGCTGCGAGTGTTACGACAAGGTCCACACCGCCGGCATCGACGGCGGCGCGGAGAGCAAGCGGGTGCCAGCCCTCTGCCTGCCGCCGCACACCCGTACCCTTCTGGATCTGGGCGTCGGTACCGGCCTGGAACTGGAGGCCGTCTTCACCCGCTTCCCCGACGTCCGGGTGACCGGGCTGGATATCTCGTCCCATATGCTGCACAAGCTGCTGGAGAAGTATCCCGGCAGGTCCATTGAGCTTCATCAGGTCAGCTATCTGGACTGTGACCTGGGGAGCGCACGGTACGACGCTGCCCTGTCCGTCATGTCCTTCCACCACTATGACCACGCCGTCAAACGCGCCCTCTACCGCCGGATTCGCCGGGCGCTGAAGCCGGGCGGCGTCTATGTGGAGTGCGACTATATGATCTCCGCCCATGAGTGCCCGGACCCCCAGGCCGTGGAGGATGAGCTCTTTGCCGCATACCGGCGGATCAGGCGGCAGCAGGGCCTGGACGACGCGCGGGAGTACCATTTCGACACCCCCTGCACCGTTGCAAACCAAATCCGCCTGCTGCGCTCGGCGGGCTTCTCCCAGGTGAGGGAGGTCTGGCGGCGGAAGAACACGGTCCTTCTGACCGCGGCGATATAAGGAGTGAGATCATGAGCTATTTTCAGTGTGAACACAGAAGCGTTTATTACGAGGAGACCGGCGCCGGCGCGCCCCTGCTGCTGCTCCACGGAAACGCCGCCTCATCCAATATGTTCTATGAGATTGCAAAGCGGTACGAGGGTCAGCGCCGCGTGATTCTGATCGATTTCCTGGGCCACGGCCGGTCCGACCGGCTTGCCGCCCTCCCCAGCGACCTCTGGTTTTATGAGGCGGAGCAGGTCCTCGCCCTCCTGCGGGAAAAGCAGTATGGAAAGGTCGATATCGTCGGGACCAGCGGCGGCGCGCTGGTGGCCGTCAATGTGGCGCTGGAGGCCCCGGAGCTGGTGGGCCGGCTGATCGCCGACAGCTTTGAGGGGGAACGGGCGGTCAGGGCTTTTACCGAAAACCTGAAGCTGGACAGAGAGCGCTCCAAGCGGGATGAGAACGCAAGGCTGTTCTACCGCTATATGCACGGCGAGGACTGGGAGCGCGTGGTGGACAGCGATACCGACGCCATTCTCAGGCATGAGCGGGAGATCGGCGCGTTCTTTCACAGGAGTCTGCGCTCACTCCGGCCGGAAATCCTGCTGACGGGCAGCGCCGAGGACGAATACGCCTGCGCCGGGGACCCCGCCTATTTCGAGAAGGTCTACGGCAGGATGCTCTCCGAGATGGGGCACGGTGAAATGCACCTCTTCCCGTCGGGCGGGCATCCGGCCATGCTCTCGAACCAAGAGGCCTTTTACCGGCTCAGTACGGCGTTTTTTGCGTCATAACCGGCACCGGGTCGGCTGAAACGAAAAAGGCGGTGCATTCCGATGGAATGCACCGCCTTTTTCAGTCTAAACTCAGAATTTCGCTGACAGTCGGGTGGGGAAACACGGTTCTCTCGATCTGCGCCTCGGTGAGACCGCCCACGATGGCTGCGGTGAGGCCGCCGATCATCTCGGCAGCGTGGGGACACATGAGCTGCGCGCCCACCAGAACGCCGGACGCCCTGTCGAAGACCAGCTTGGCAAAGCCCCGCTCCGCCCCCTCCACCACGGACTTTCCGTTGGCGGAGGTGAGGGACTTGCGCACGATGACCTCCCTGTCCGCGGCCTTGGCCTCGTCGGCCGTGATACCCACGGCGGCGATCTCCGGATCGGTGAAGACGCAGGCGGGGATCAGGCTCAGGTCCTTGAGCCGCGGCGCGCCGAACATGGCGCGGACGGCGTTTTTCGCCTGATTTTCCGCCGCGTGGGCCAGCTGGATGCCGCCGAGCACCACGTCTCCCACGGCGTAAACCCCGGACAGCCCGGTCTCAAAGTCACTGTTGACCCGCAGGAACCCCCGCTCCGAGGGGACCTCGGCACCGGGGGCGAAGAGCTGCTCCGTCTCCGGCTTCCGGCCGGTGCAGACCAGCACACAGTCTGCGAAAACCCGAGCCTCCTGCTCCTTTTCCGTATAAAAACAGGTCAGACCGCCCTCATCCGCCTCTATTCTGCTCACACCGGCCCCAGTATGGACGCTGACGCCCCGTTTTTTCAGAATCATGGTGAGGTTCTGGCTGATTTCCCGGTCCATATTGTTTAAAATTCGGGGCAAAGCCTCCAAAATGGTGATTTCACGGCCCAAATCGCTGAATACCTGGGCAAATTCCACGCCGATGACGCCGCCGCCGATAATGACCAGCCGCCTCGCGTCCGCCCCCCGGCCCGCCAGCAGCTCGTCGCTGGTCACCACGCCGGGTAAATCCAGCCCGGGGATGGGGGGGCGGGCCGGGCGGGAGCCCGCGGCGATCAGAATACGGTCGGCGGTATACTCCCCGCCGTCCACACTCACCCGGCCGGGGCCCTCAACGCGGGCCGTCCCGCGGAGCAGCTCCACTTTCCCCCGCTTGAACAGGGCCTCGATGCCGCCCCGGAGACTGTCGGTCACCTCCCGTGTCCGGCGGTACATAGCCGCCGTGTCGCAGGATGCGCCGTCGGCGTGAATCCCCAGCTCCTGGCTGTGGGTGGCCAGGCGGTAGGTCCGGGCCGCCCGGAGCAGGGCCTTGGTGGGGATGCAGCCCCGGTTGAGGCAGGTGCCCCCCACCTCCCGGCGCTCGGCCACCGCCACGGTCTTGCCCAGCTTCGCCGCCTCCAGTGCGGCCACATAGCCGCCGGGACCCGCGCCGATAATAAAAAGGTCAAAATGAGTCAATGAACTGCCCTCCCGTTACAGAATTTAAGCCCGCGCCCTGTACAGACGCGCCCAACAGTCCGGTCAGGAGAACTCACAGCGCAGCTTGGGGCTGCGGGCGGCGGCCACCTCGTCGGGGCGGCCGATGGGTGTATTGTGTGGGGTGGACCGCACCGCCGCCGGGTCTGTCTTGGCCCGCTCCAGAATGGCGATGATGGCGTCGCAGGCGGCGTCCAGCGTCTCTTTGCTCTCGGTCTCGGTTGGCTCCACCATCAATGCCTCCTCCACAATCAGGGGGAAGTACATCGTGGGCGGGTGCATCCCCTCATCCAGCATGGCCTTGGCCACGTCCTTGGCGGTGACGCCGGTCTCCTTTTTCAGCTCGGAGAGGGTCATGACGAACTCGTGCATACACACCCCGTCGGTGGCAATCCTGCAGTGGGGGGCAATCCTCACCCGCATATAGTTGCTGTTCAGCACGGCCATCTGGCTGGCCTCCCGCATGCCGGCCTCTCCCAGGGTGCGCATATAGCACAGGGCCCGGAGGATCACCAGGAAATTGCCGTAGAACTCCTTCACGCTGCCGATGGACTGGGGGGCGTCCTCAAAGACATACCCCTCCGCCGACGCCGCCGCGTGGAATCTGGGCAGGAAGGGGGCGAGGATGTCCTTCGCGCCCACCGCGCCGGAGCCGGGGCCGCCGCCGCCGTGGGGAGTGGAGAAGGTCTTGTGGAGGTTGAGGTGGACCACATCGAAGCCCATATCGCCCGGGCGGGCCACCTCCATGACGGCGTTCAGGTTGGCACCGTCGTAATAGTTCAGGCCGCCCGCGTCGTGGACGATTTTCGTAATCTCCAGAATGTTCTTGTCAAAGAGGCCCACGGTGTTGGGGTTGGTGAGCATCAGGCCCGCCGTATCGGGGCCGACGGCGGCGCGCAGGGCGTCCAGATCCACACAGCCGTCCGGGCCGGAGGGCACGTTGACCACGGAGAAGCCGCACATGGCCGCCGAGGCGGGGTTGGTGCCGTGGGCGGAGTCGGGGACGATAATCCTGGTCCGGCCGGTATCCCCCCGGGACTTGTGATAGGCCTTGATGAGGAGCAGGCCGGTGAACTCCCCGTGGGCGCCGGCGGCAGGCTGGAAGGTCATAACGTCCATGCCGGTGACCTGGCAGAGGAGCTTCTCCGCCGTGACCAGCGCCTCCAGGCAGCCCTGGACGGTGTGGATGGGCTGAAGAGGGTGGACGCCGGTGAAGCCGGGCAGGGCGGCAATCTCCTCGTTGACCGCCGGGTTATACTTCATGGTGCAGGAGCCCAGGGGATAGAAGCCGTCGTTCACGCCGAAGACCTGACCGGCCAGCTCGGTATAGTGGCGGGAGAGGTCGATCTCGGCCACCTCGGGCAAATGCAGCGCCTGTCTTCTGGCAAAGTCCTCCGGCATGGGGCATTCGGGCACGTCGCACGCCGGGAGCAGGGCGCTGGAGCGTCCGGGGACGCTCCGCTCAAAAATCAATTTCATACCTGCGCCACCTCCCTGGCAATGGCCGCCACACGGTCCATGTCGGCCCTGGTGTTCTTCTCCGTGGCGCACCACAAAACGCCGCCCTCCACGCTCAGGCCGCCCAGAATGTCGGCCGCCTCCAGCCGGGCGAGCAGCTCCTCCGGCGGCACGGGGCAGGCCATCACAAACTCGTGGAAGAAGGGCGCTTCGGGATAGGCAAGTGTAAATCCGGGCACCTTGCCAAGCTCTGCGGCCAGATAGTGGGCCTTGGCATAGCACTGCGAAGCCGCCTCGCGCAGTCCCCCGGGCCCCATGGCGGAGAGGTAGACGGCGGCGGTCATGGCGCAGAGCGCCTGGTTGGAGCAGACGTTAGAGGAGGCCTTCTCCCGGCGGATGTGCTGCTCACGGGCCTGGAGGGTCAGGACGAAGGCGCGGTTCCCCGCATCGTCGGTCGTCTCGCCCACGATGCGGCCGGGCAGCTTGCGGAAGAGGTCGTGGGTGGCGGCCATAAAGCCCAGGTAGGGCCCGCCGAAGCCCAGGGGCATTCCCAGGGGCTGCCCCTCCCCCACCGCGATATCCGCGCCGCACTCCCGGGGCGTCTTCAGCACCGCGGCGGCAATGGGGTTCACCCCCATGACGTACCTGGCCCCGGCGGCGTGGACCAGCCCGCCGGCTGCGGCGGCGTCCTCAATCACGCCGAAGTAGTTGGGCTGCTGGAGGTAGAAGCAGGCGTCGGTATCCTTCAGCGCCGCCTTGAGGGCATCCAGATCGGTGGCGCCGTCCCTGACGGGGATCACCTCCGCCGGCACGTCCGCGCCCTCGCAGTAGGTGCGGATGGTCTGGATGACCATGGGATGGGCCGCGCCCGAAATGAGCACCCGCCGCCGCTTGCGGTCCCGGCACATGGCGGCGGCCTCGGCGGCGGCGGACGCGCCGTCGTAGAGGGACGCGTTGGACACATCCATACCGGTGAGCTCGCAGATCATGGTCTGGTACTCGAAGATGGACTGGAGCACGCCCTGACTGATCTCCGCCTGGTAGGGCGTGTAGGCCGTGACGAACTCCTCCTTGGCGGTCACCCGCTTAACGATGGAGGGGATATAGTGGTCATAGGCCCCGGCGCCCCGGAAAACGGCGCCGAACACATGGTTTTTCGCGGCCATGGCGCGCAGCTCCCCGGCCGCCTCCAGCTCACTCACGCCGGGCGCGGCGTTTTCCCCGGTGAGGAGCATGTCGCGGGGGACGTCGCGGTACAGATCGTCCAGCGTGCTCACGCCCACCGCGGCGAGCATCTCGGCGCGCTGGGCGGGGGTGGATGGGACGTAGCTACCCATTGCAATCTCTTCCCTTCTCAGTCAGATATTGGTCGCTTGGGGGATAGGCCCCGGCAAGGGACCGGCGTCCTGCCGCATCAATGCCCCTGGGCGCAGAAGACCTCATAGGCGGCGGCGTCCATCAGCTCGCCGAACTCGGACACGTCCTCCACCGCCACCAGCCAGGCCTCGTAGGGGGACTCGTTGATAAGCTGGGGCGCGTCCAGCAGCTCCTCGTTCACGGCGGAGACGGTGCCGGACAGAGGGCTGTAGACGTCGGAGACCGCCTTGACGCTCTCCACATCGCAGAAGCTGTCGCCAATCTCCATGGAGTCGCCCGCCTCGGGCAGATTCACGAAGACCAGGTCGCCCAGTTCACTCTGGGCAAAGTCGGTCAGGCCCACCCTCACGGTGCCGTCGGGCAGCTTCTGGACCCACTCATGGGACTCGGAATAGCTCAGCTCTTTCGGGAAATTCATCATAATACCTCCATAATTTGTGATTTGTCTCAGGCCTTGTTTGATAAATGGCAATAAGCCCAACGCCGCGGGACCGCCCGACGCCCTCGCCGGACGGGGCGCTTTTATTTGGGCGCCTTATAAAACGGCAGGGGGACCAGCTCGGCGGCCACCCGGCGTGAACGGACCTCCACCTCCACGGCGGTGCCGGGGGCGGACACGTCCCGCTCCACATAGGCCATGGCGCAGCCCACGCCCAGGGTGGGGCAGTGGGTGCCGGAGGTGGTCTCCCCCACGAGGCGATCGCCGATGAAGACGCTCTCATGCTCCCGGACGATGCCGCGGCCCGTGACCTTCAGGCCCACGCGGACCCTGGCGGGCTCCCCCGCCTCCAGCAGGGCGGTCTTGCCGATGAAATCCTCCTTATCCAGCTTCACCGCGAAGCCCAGCCCGGCGGTGATGGGGTCGATCTCCGCCGAGAGCTCGTGCCCATAGAGCGGCATGGCCGCCTCCAGCCGGAGGGTGTCCCGGCAGCCCAGGCCGCAGGGCTGGGCCCCGGCGGAGAGCAGGGTGTCCCACACCCGCTCCGCGTCGTCGGGCAGCATATACAGCTCATAGCCGAACTCGCCGGTATACCCCGTGCGGGAGATCAGGCTGTGGGTGTTCTCAAAGCCCACATACTCGGAGAAGGTATAGTACTTATCCGGCAGCAGCTCGGGGTGGACCAGGCGCTCCATGATGGCCCGCGCGCCCGGCCCCTGGAGGGCAATCTGGGCCACCTTGTCGGAGATGTCGCTCAGGCGCACGTCCCCCGTCAGGTGCTCCTGTATCCAGGCCACGTCCTTATCCTTGTTGGCGGCGTTGAGGACCAGCATGAATTTGTCCGTGTCCCGGCGGTAGACGATCAGATCGTCCACCGTGCCGCCGTTGTCGTAGAGCATCAGAGCGTACCGGCAGGAGCCCAGCTTCAAATCGGCAAAGCGGTTGGTGAGCAGATGCTCCAGGTTCCTGACCGCGTCGGGCCCCTCCAGCAGGACCTCGCCCATGTGGGACACGTCGAATATGCCGGCGCGCTCCCGGACGGCCCTGTGCTCGGCGATGACCCCGGCGGGGTACTGCACCGGCAGCAGATAACCGGCAAAGGGGACCATCTTCCCCCCAAGGGCAACATGCTTTTCGTAGAGGGGTGTTTTCTTCTCCATCAAAATCTTTCCTCCCTTTCATCCCGGCGGGCGGCCTGACCGCTCCCGGCTGCGCGTCTATGATTGCCGTGGGGCATTGTGAAAAAAGAGACAATAAAACGGGGCGTGCAGACGAACTCTGCACGCCCCGTCATAGACCTGAAAGATTCTCCCGCAAGCGCGGGATTGCTTCTTCGGTGCCGCGCGGACCGCGCGGCTCTTCGGAGTTTTGTCCAATACCGGTCCTTTTGCCTGAGAGATTTCGCGCTCCCCTTCGGCTCCACGATTTTTCGCGCTACGGCGGCTGTGCGGCGAACCCTGACTCCTCTGCACGCCTTCGCGCTTTTTCGCAGCATCTCCCGGTACCATCATCCAAGTATTCACTTTTCTAAGTCCAGTATATGGGCTTCCCCACCAGAAGTCAACCTTTTTTCAGATAGTTTGAAATTGTTTCAAATTACCCTTGACACTGACGTTCTATCGCAGTAGAATGACCGTAGATTCTATTGCAATAGAACGAGCCGTCCCGGGCAGGGGGCCCCCTGCCCGCGGCCGGCGAAAAAGGAGCGTTGCCAATATGGAAATCAAGCTGTTTGACTCCGAGCGCAAGGTGATGGAGCAGCTCTGGGACAAGGGCGACCGCACGGCCAAGGAGCTGGCCGACAACCTGGGCGCCCTGGTGGGCTGGAGTAAGACCACCACCTATACCGTCATCAAGAAATGCATCGACAAGGGGGCAATCTCCCGCAGCGACCCCGGCTTCCTCTGCAGGGCGCTGGTGAGCCGGGAAGAGGTCCGGGAGCAGGAGACCAACGAGCTCATCGACAAGATGTACGGCGGCTCCGCCGACCGGCTGGTGGCCTCCCTGCTGGGGAGCAAGAAGCTCTCGGTTGACGAGATCTCCCACTTAAAAAAGCTGATTGAGGAATTGGAGTGAGATTGATATGCTGTCTCTCCTGGAAATGAGCGTGACCGGCGGCATCCTCATCGCCGTCATCGTCATAGCACGGGCGCTGGGAATCAACAAGCTGCCCAAAAAGGCGTTTCTCGTCCTCTGGGCGGTGGCGCTGTGCCGGCTCATCCTCCCCTTCTCGCTCCCCTCCCCCGCCAGCGTCTACTCCGTGGCGGAGCAGGCCGGGGTCACGGTGCGCCGGCCCGGCGTGCTTCTCTCCCAGGCCGCGCCCGCCGGAGGACAGGGCGGCGCGGAGGTCCCCGCCGCCCTGATCGTCTGGGGCGCGGTGGCCCTGCTGTTCGCCGCGCTGTTTCTCATCGTCCATCTGCGCGCCCGCAGGAATTACCGCGTCTCCCTCCCCGTGGAAGACCCCTTTGTGGCCGGCTGGCTGGAACAGCACCGCCTCCGCCGCCCGGTGCAGGTGCGCTACTCCGACCAGACCACCGCCCCCTTCACCTACGGGGTGCTCTGGCCCGTTATTCTGCTGCCCAAGAGCATGGACCGGAGCGACGAGACCCGGCTGGGCTTCATCCTCTCCCATGAGATGGCCCACATCCGCCGGTTCGACGCCTTTTGGAAATGGGTGCTGGCCGCCGTGCTGTGCCTGCACTGGTTCAACCCCCTGGTGTGGGTGATGTATGTGCTGGCCAACCGGGACCTGGAGCTCTCCTGCGACGAGAGCGTGCTGCGGGAGAGCGGCCGGGACGCCCGCGCCCCTTACGCCCTCACCCTGGTGGGGCTGGAGGAGAAGCGCACCCACTTTATGCCCCTGGCCAGCAGCTTCTCCAAAAACGCCCTGGAAGAAAGGATCACTGCGATTATGAAAATTAAAAAAACCACCATTGCGGGCATTGCCGCCGCCCTGGCGCTGGTGGTGGCGGTGACCACCGTGTTTGCCACCAACGCCGCGCCCAAAAGCACCGGCGGCATCCCCGCCCCCAGTCCCAGCGCCAGCGTCTCCCCCTCGCCCAGCCCCTCTGCAGCGCCCGGCGGCCCGCTCGCCAAGGTGCCGGGCGGCGTGGCCGAGATCAAGGACAGGCCGGGCCCCGTCGTGACCAACGGCACCGGAGAGGGCGGGGATGACAACTACCCCACCGCCTATACCAAGGCCCAGTACGACCTGGTGATCTCCACCCTCAAGTTCGAGGGCTATGAGAAGATGTCCATTGCCGAGTTCAACCGCAAGATCAACGCCGCGTTCAACAGCGACGGGTATTGGGACGAGGGCGGCGTCGGCCGCGCCTACGAGACGGTCATGATGTTCCTGGAGAGCACGGACCCCAACGCCCCCTTCCTGCTCAACACCGTCCAGGCCTCCCAGGACGAGTACAACGCCAGGACCGAGGAGGTCTACAGCGACAAACGGGTGGACCCGGATTTCCGGGGCACCGCAGAGGTCTACCGCGAGGACGACATCTACGGCGACACCGTCCGCAGGCAAATCGCCACCGCCAACTATACCTTCACCTACCGCATCCTGGACCAGGATAAGCTGACCGTGGAGGCCCGGGACCAGTTCCTCCAGAACGTGATGCAGGGCGCACAGGATTATCTCAACGGCAAAACCCCCGGCGAGCTGCTGGACGACAAGGACGGCGAGGCCCACTTCAAGACCGCCCTGGAGGCCGCCGGAAAGGCCGCGGCCACCAGCTATATCGAGTTCACCGGCTGCGAGGTGGACTACTACGACGCCTTTGATTCCTATTGGTAAAAAGGAGAAATCATGAAACGTAAAAACTGGATACTGGCGGGGGTCCTGCTGGTCGTGCTGGTCTCCCTGGCCACCGTCGCGGCCTACGCCGCCGCGGGCACGCCCGCCCCGGCGCCAGCCGTCTCAACGGCGCCGGGGACCACCGAAACCGCCGCCCCAAAGGCCCCCTCCCCCTCCCCTGCGCAGACGCGCCTCACCGCCCCCGCGGGGGCGTCCGCCAGGGTCATCGAGAGCAGCCGCGACTGGGACGACGCCGATTACAAGACCAGAATGCAGTATACCCAGGCGGACTACGAACTGCTGGCCTCCCTCCGGCCGGAGGGCTATCTGGACATGAGCGTGGAGGCGTTCAACCGCGCCGTCTTCGACTGGACCAACGAGGAGGGCTACCACGCCCTGGACGAACCCCTGATGCGGCTCTCCTGCACACTGAAGGAGGACGATCCCCTCTATTCGTTCCTGAATACCACCCTCTCCTACTCCAGGCACGAGTGCAGCCTCAAGCACTACAATGCCTGCGCACAGAAGGAGTACCCTTCAAACGACGGCACGGCCAAGTATGAGAAGTACGGGGATATCTACGGCGACAAGGTGCTGGTAGCCGGCGGCTACGCCGAGT
The DNA here is from genome assembly GCF_014287675.1 of Lawsonibacter faecis. Taxonomy (GTDB): domain Bacteria; phylum Bacillota; class Clostridia; order Oscillospirales; family Oscillospiraceae; genus Pseudoflavonifractor; species Pseudoflavonifractor faecis. The sequence continues at coordinate 36,250 of NZ_JACOPQ010000013.1, forward strand.
ATTCCTACCACTACCGCATCAAGGACGAGAGCGGGCTCACCGTCCGGGAGCGGGACGCATTCTTCCAGTCCATCGACGACGGTGTGCAGTCCTTCCTGGACCGGCAGACCGAGGAGGCCCTCAAGAACGAGAAGGCCATGGACACCGCCCTGGCCGACGAGATGGACGCCCTGGTGAAGTCCCTGGCCACTGACCGCATCGAGGTCGTCAGCGGCAGCACCTACTACTACTGGGAGCGTATGTGGTAATCAACACCGGCTGCTTTTGTGCCGCCCCCAGCTTTGGCTCATCAGACAAGGAGAGCCGGAAAACCTTGACTTAACAAGGTTTTCCGGCTCTCCAATCTGTTTTCTGCCGGGGTGGCGGACATACCCGCGCCATGGACATAGTATTTCAGCGCACGGCCACAGAGTGGCCGTATGCGCGTAAAAAATAGCGTTTCATACTATTTTTTATGACACCGTGTACTCGCCGCGGACCATAACCTTCACCGCGTCCTGGGCGGTGAAGCCGCGCCCGGCGATGGTGGCCATGTAGAGATGATTTTTTACCAGGGCCTGTCCGTTTTCCAGGGTGCCGCCGCCGGTCATGTCGATAAAGCCGGGCGGGGTGTCGGTAAAGCAGACCGCGCTGCCCACCCGCAGCATGATCTCGCAGCCGATCCCGGCGGTGAGCTTCTGCCCGGCGGCCACGTCCACCACGGAAAAGGCCGCGGACTGGGCATCCCCGCCGGCGGCGGCGTTGAGCTTGTCCTCCATCTGCCCGGTGTAGGACTTGATGAGGTCGTTGAACTGGTTGGTCAGGGTCTGGCTCTGCTCGGTAACCTTGGCGTTCACCTGCTCCAGAATGGACGGGGTGGCCTTCTGATTGAGGTAGCTCAGCGACACCAGGGGGTCGTTCTGGGTTCCCTGCTGGCCCGCCGCCAGGGCCACGCCCAGCAGCGCGGCGGTCACCAGCGTGCCCGCCGCCAGGCGGGGCAGCCATTTGCCTTGTTTCATGGGGTTCCTCCTATGTATGTATCGATAGGTCGCTTCGGACTCGGAACACGCGGAAGCGGGACGGCTGCATATTACTATGTAGCCGCTCCCGGCTCCGCGCTGCCATTCTTGTTGCGCTAGACCAGCTGCTGCGTGTGGAGGCCGAAGCTCACCGCAATGGCGCTGTCTACCTTCTGCATCTGCTGGTCGTCCAGTCTTCCCATATGCTCTCTCAGCCGCTTTTTGTCCAGGGTGCGGATCTGTTCCAGCAGCACCACGGAATCCTTGGGCAGTCCGTAGTTCTTGGCAGAGAGCTCAATGTGGGTGGGAAGCCGGGCCTTGCCCGTCTGGGAGGTGATGGCCGCGGCGATCACAGTGGGGCTGTGCCGGTTGCCGGTGTCGTTTTGTACGATGAGGACCGGCCGGACCCCTCCCTGCTCGCTGCCCACCACGGGGCTCAGGTCGGCATAGAAAATGTCTCCACGTTTCACGCTGTTATCCACAAAAGCTCACACTCCGCGGTCAGATAGTCACCGGCGTCACGGCCCTTGGCGGGCCGTATCGCGGTCACTATGATTCTCCCACGGGGCGGCGGGATTTATACACAGCTCTGCAAAAAACCGGCAGACCTGCGGAGGCCCGCCGCCCGCCCGGACGGTTCTCCCCCGAACCAGTTTATGCAGGAAGCGCGCAGGCCGTGAGCAGGGGAGATAAGTTTGGAGCGGATGGGCGAAGCCTCGGACCGCCTCACGCCGGGCGGAGCGGGGCTTTGCCCGCAGCCGGAAAACTTATCGACCCGGCCGCGAGCGTGCCGGAGCGTGACAGGGAGAAGCGCGCAGGCCGTGAGCAGGGGAGATATGTCTGGAGCGGATGGGCGAAGCTCCGGGCCGCTCCACGCCGGGCGGAACGGGGCTTTGCCCGCAGCCGGGAAACTTATCGACCCGGCCGCGAGCGTGCCGGAGCGTGATAGGGAGAAGCGCGCAGACCCGGGCTCCGGCGATTCGGCTTACTCCAGGTACACCCGGGGGACGCGCTCGGAGATGGCGCAGAGCAGTTCGTACTGGATGGTGCCCGCACGGGCTGCGGCCTCCTCAATGGGCATGAGCGCCCCGCCCTCGTGACCGAAGACGGTGGCCACGTCCCCGGCCTTCACGCCGGGAATGTCGGTGACGTCCAGCATGCACATATCCATGCACACCCGGCCCACAACGCAGGCCCGTCTGCCGTGGACCAGCACCTCCAGGCCGTTGGAGCACAGCCGGGGCAGGCCGTCGGCATAGCCCACGGGGATTACGGCCAGCAGGCTGTCCCGTGCCAGGGCGCAGGTGCGGCCATAGCTGACGCAGGCCCCGGCGGGCATGGCCCGCACGGCGGCAATGCGGCTTTTGAGCTCCATCACGGGCCGGAGGCCGGGGCCGTCCAGCCCCGCGCAGGAGGGGGCGGGGTAGTGTCCGTAGAGGGCGAGGCCCGGGCGCACCATGTCCAGGTGGGTACAGGGATAGTTTAACACGGCGCCGCTGTTGGCGCAATGGCGGATCGCAAAGGTTACGCCCCGCTCCGCGAGCTGTTCCACCGCGGCCAGGAACCGGGTGAACTGGAGCATGGTGTACTCCTCGCTGCCGTCGGAGTCGGCGAAGTGGGTGAAAATTCCCTCATGGTCCAGGCCGGGCAGGGCGCAGGCCCGGGCCATCCGGGCAACGGAGTCCGCCATATGGGCCTCGTCGCACAGGAAGCCCAGACGGGACATGCCGGTATCGGCCTTAATGTGGATTTTCAGGGTCTTCCCCGCGGCCACCGCCGCCGCCGACAGGGCCTTCGCGGTCTCCAGGTCGGGGACGGTCTGGGTCAGGTTCAGGTCCAGCAGGTCGCCGGAGCGTTCGGCGGGCGTGTCGCCCAGAATGAGGATGGGGATTTTGACCCCGGCGGCCCGGAGCTCCGCCCCCTCGTCCACGCAGGCCACGGCCAGGTATTCCGCGCCCAGCCTCTCCAGGTGCCTCGCCACCCACACGGACCCGTTTCCGTAGGCGTTGGCCTTGACCACGCCCAAAAAGCGGCACCCCGGGGGCAGCATGGCCCGGAGGGCGCGGTAATTGTGTTCCAGATTGGAGAGGCTGATCTCTCTCCAGGTGCGGCTTTGAGCTGTCTCCATTGCGTTACCCTCTTAGAAATGAAATCAAATACAGGGTAGATTATATCATTAACCTGTTATAAAGGAAAGATTAATCTGTCGTTCATAATTTAGCAAAGATAATTGAAGGGAATGCCGTTATAATATGGATAGTCAAAGCGAGAAACAAATGATAATCCAAATAAGAATTGATTGACACGACTATTAATAGGAGGTATAAACTATGTTGGAAGAACTGGGTAAGGACCTGTGGAACGTGGCCCTGGCCGGCATCGGCGCCGTCGCCATCGTAGGCGAGAAGGCCTATGAATTCGGCAAGGTCTGCACCGCCAAGGGCGGCGAAACCCTGGAGAAGGGCAAGGCCGTCAGCGAGGATCTCAGGCGCAAGGGCGAGCAGATCGCTCAGGAGCGCCGCGAGAAGTACCGCCAGGAGGCTCTGGAGCGCCTGACCGCCGAGGAGCGCGACGCGCTTCGCGCCAAGCTGGCTGAGCTGGACGCCAAAGAGGCCGCCGACAGGGCCGCTCAGGCCGAGGCGGAGCGCATTGCGGCGGAGATGGCGGCGGAGGAGAAGAAGGTCATCGACTTCGAGCCCAAGGACGACCACTTCGAGGAGTAAGCCGTCCCCCCGCCGGGTAAGGTTTCAAGCGGACAGAGGCGGAGCGCCGCGGTTCCGGGAGAGTTTTTCCTCCCCCGGAGTCCCGGGCTCCGCCTCTGTCCGCGCGTTTGGGGGCCGAGGCGGAAGCCCGCCCGCTTTTCCGCCTTTATCTTTCAATTCTGACTGGAGGAATATCATGCGCCGTCTGATGAGCCTGCCGCTGGTGCGAAGCGTCCTGGCGGAGTATCCGGGTGGCGAGCTGGAGCGCTCCTGCCGCGCCCACGGCTGCGACGGCCTGGAGGTGGTCTGGGGCGGCGAGGATCTGCCCACGGACATCCCACCCGCCCTCCATGTGGGTTACCACCTTACCTTCTGGCCGGACTGGCTGGACTTCTGGCGGGGAGACGCCGCCGCCCTCGTCCGGAAGTTCGGCAGCAAGGCGGCCTGCGCCGCCTTCTACGGCGGTCCCCCCGGGCGGGATACCCTCCTGTCGGCCTACCGGGCGGACCTTGCCCGGGCGGCGGCCTGGGGGGCCAAATACGTGGTCTTCCATGTGTCGGATGTGTCCATAGAGGAGGGATACACCTACCGCTGGGAGCACTCCCATGAGGAGGTCGCCGATACGGCGGCGGAGTGCGTCAATCTCCTGCTGGACGGACGGGACTGGCCCTTCGCCCTTCTGGTGGAAAACCAGTGGTGGCCGGGCTTCACCTTTACGGACCCCTCCCTCACCCGCCGCCTGATGGACGGCATCCACTACGAAAACAAGGGCATCATGCTGGACACGGGGCATCTGATGAACGCAGACCCGGGAATCGGCAGCCAGGCGGAGGGCGCGGCCTTCATCCACAGGATGCTGGACGAGCACGGGGCGCTGTGCCGCTACATCCGGGGGATGCATCTGCACCAGTCTGTGAGCGGGGCCTACGTGAAGGCGCATACCGGCGCCCTGCCCCCCGATCTGCCGGAGGAGTACTTGGCCCGGTTCGGCGTAAGCTACGGCCATATTCTCCAAATTGACCGCCACCAGCCCTGGTCCTGCCCTGAAATCGCCTCGGTGGTCCGCCGGATCTCACCCGAATTTTTAGTCCACGAGCTCTCCGCGGAGAGCCGGGCGGAGCGTGAGGCGCGGCTGGACATTCAAAACCGATGCCTTGAGCGGTAATCGAAAAGCGGCCGCCGGTATTGAACCGGCGGCCGCTTCTTTACACCATCTGAAAGTCGGTAAACGCGCACTGGATAACCGTGGCCCCGTCCACGGAGACCTCCCCCCGGACCAGGCCGTGGGTGGCGGTATCGAACCAGACGCTGGCCTCGGTCCCCGTGCCCGCGGCGGCGTCCGGGTCCCGGTAGCAGACCCGCAGAGTCTGCACCTCCCCCAGCGTCTCCTCGGCGCACTCGGCGATGAAGCCCTCCTTCACCCAGTCCAGCAGGGCGGGAACCGAATCCACCGGGGAGAGCCCGTCGGGCGAGAGGGCTCCGGTCTCAATCCGCGCGCCGTCGAACTCCAGGGCGGTCTCCCCCGCCTCAATGCGCACCGTCACCCCCGCCACATCCTCCGGAGAGGTGAGGGTGAGTACGGTCTGCGCGTCCTTCTCCCAGGTCAGGCCCATGCCATACCGGTAGACCCGCTCCCCGTAGTCGGCGGTCACGTCCATGGAGGCCGTGCAGGCCGTCATCCCGATGTACTCCGTGCGGATCTCCAGGGCAAGCTGTTCCGCTTTACTGCCTCCCCCCTGTCCGCCCTGGCCGCAGGAGGCCAGGAGCAGACAGAGGATTATCATTTGTGCACCAATCATTCTGCGATGGCGCACAGATTTTCCCCCCTAAGACGTCTGATGTCTGTATTTCCACAGGCGCACGGCCTGCATATCGGTATAGATATAGAAGCCGCCCACCGCGATGAGCACAATCCAGCCAACCCGGCTGGGCCTGACAAAAAAGAGAACGTAGAGCCGGACCGCGAAAAAGAGCGCCGTATACAAAATTCCGAAGACAGGGCGTTTCCGGAGCACAAAGAGAATGCACAGGACCAGCGGTAGCAGGGCATTCAGCAAAAGGCTCCGCGGGTTCGGCGTCAGCAGGCTCATGCCGATGAACATCGAGGCAATCATGCACATGAGAATAATGGCTCTCTCCGCCGCCTCGGGCCGTACGTCCCGCTTTGACAAGGGATACTTTTCTTCCGTATGGTACATTTCACAGTCCCCTTATCTCTGTCTCTCTACTGCCCGGCCAGCTTCATTACCTCCGGGAGCCTGCGGATCATGTCTGTGGGCGTCATGCCGTACTCCCCCAGCTCCGCGGCGCAGAGGTCCCCCGCCATGCCGTGGAGGTACACCGCCATGGGCGCGGCCTCCCGGGGCGTAAAGCCCTGGGCCAGCAGGGACGCCAAAATGCCCCCCAGCACGTCGCCGCTGCCCCCCTTCGCCATGCCGGGGTTGCCCGTGGTGTTCACGTAGGCGGTCCCGTCGGGGAAGGCGGTGATGGTGCGGTGGCCCTTGAGGACCAGGCAGCAGCCGTGCTCCACCGCAAACTCCCGGGCGGCGCGGAGCCGGTCCCCGTGAGAGAGGTCCCCGCCGATGCGGGCAAACTCCACGTCGTGAGGGGTGAGGATGGTGCAGCAGCCCCGCCTATCCAAAATATCTATATGCCCGCCGAGGGCGTTTATGCCGTCGGCGTCCAGAATTACGGGCAGCTTGGTCTCCTGGAGGAGGTTGCGCACCACCGTACCCACCGTGTTGGAGCGGCCCAGGCCGGGGCCGACGAGGCACACACCGAAGCTGGGCAGGCGCTCCAGCACCGCCATTGCGGCCCCCAGCTCCAGCATCCCCTCCTTGCCCGAGGGCAGGGGGTGGACCATGGCCTCGTCCAGCTTGGCCGCCGCGATGGGCCACACCTGGCCGGGCACGCCCACCGACACCAGCCCCGCGCCGCTGCGGACGGCGGCCTGGGCCGCCATCACCGGCGCGCCGGAGAGCCCCATGCTGCCGCCCAGGATATAGACTCTGCCGAAGTCCCCCTTGTGGGCGTCCCGGGGCCTGCGGGGCAGGCGGACGTCCGGGCGCTCCACCGCCGCGACGGGGTACTCCTGCCCCTGGACCAGGTCCGCCGGGATGCCGATGTCCGCCACGGTGAGCTCCCCCGTGCAGAGGGCCCCCTTTCCGACAAAATGCCCGGCCTTTGGCAGTGTAAAGGTAACTGTCCTGACAGCCTCTACCGCCGTGCCCAGGATGCGGCCAGTGTCCGCCTCCACCCCGCTGGGGATATCGGCGGAGACCACCGGGATGGCGCAGGTATTCATCATATGTACCGCAATCTGCGCGTCCTCCCGCAGCTCGGTATTCAGCCCGATGCCGAAGAGGGCGTCGATCATCACGTCCGCGCCCAGGCACCAGGCGGCGAAGTCCGGGTCGCTGGCTGTAAAGTCCTCCAGCTTTCCGCCTTTTTTCTCCAGCCGCTCCGCCATCTCCTGGCAGTCAGGGGTCATGCGGTAGCGCCTTCCCACCAGAACGGCCCGGATCTCCCAGCCCGCCTCCAGCAGGAGCCGGGCCGCGGCCACGCCGTCGCCCCCGTTGTTGCCCGCGCCGCAGAAGCAGACGGCCCGCCCGCCGGTCTCCTTCCCGGCCGCCTCCCCGGCCGCCCTGGCCAGGGCGGCGGCGGCGCGCTCCATCAGCTCCGTGGAGGGGACGCCCCGCTCCTCGATGGTAATCCGGTCCAGCTCCCGCATCTGCTTTGCCGTTGCGATTTTCATTGCGTCTGACACTCCCTGTCCGGCGCCTCCTCCTCTGCAACTGCCCTGCAGGGGGCGAAATCCACCCTGCGGAAGAGGAGCGCGCCTAAAATCAAGATGATGAAATTGCTGATTACCATGGCATACCACACCCCGCTTGGCCCCACGCCGGTGAAGTGGCGGAAGCACAGAATCAGGGGCAGCCGCACTGCCCAGAGGCGGCAGGTGGACATCCAAAAGGCGTAGACGGTTTTGCCCGAACCGTTGAAGACCCCCAGGTAGTTTTGAAAAAGGGACATGAGCGGCTGGGTCAGCAGCACCCAGAACATATACTCCATGGCGGCGGCCTGCGTGGCCGCGTCGTTGCTGAGCAGCGCTACGGTCCAGCCCCGCAGCGGGAACAGCAGCAGGCTCCCCGCCACCGCGATGACAAGGCCGATGTTCCGGCTGACGATGTAGGCCTGCCGCGCCCGGCCGCCGTTGCCCGCGCCGATGTTCTGGCCCACATAGGCCGCCAGCACCGAGCCCAGGGCCAGGACGGGCATGAGCAGGATGTTGGAGACCTTGTTGCCGATGCTGAACGCCGCGGTGACCGCGTCGCCGTAGCTGAGGATCAGGGCCTGAAGCACCAGGAAGCCCAGAGAGCTGAGGGCCTGGCTGAAGGCGGCCGGGGCCGCCACACGGGTCAGGCGGGAGAATACGCTCCACCGCAGGCGGAATTCCCGCCGGGTCAGGCTGAGGGACTGCCTGGGCGAAAAGAGAAGCAGCAGGCAGACCGGGGCGACGGCGGCGTTTCCCAGCATGGTGGCAAGGCCCGCGCCGAAGACCCCCATGCCGAAGCCCCGGACGAAGAGGCCGGTGAGCACGATGTTGAGGAGCACGGCGCTGACGGACAGAATCACCGGCGTCACCGTATCCCCCTGGGCCTGGCGCACGGCCTGGAACGCCGCGAAGATGAACGTGAAGATCAGCTCGAAGGAGCGCACCCGCAGATAGGACACGGCGCAGACAAAGACATCCCCCTCCGCCCCCATCAGCGCCATGACCCCCGGCGCAGCGAAGTAGAGCAGCAGGTTCATCACCGCGCCGAAGAGGACCGCCACCGCCAGAAGCACACCGGCGTTCTCCCTGGCCTGGTCCTTCCGCCCCGCGCCCAGAAGCTGGCTGATCACCGCCACCCCCGCCACGCCGAAGCCCACCTGGAAGGCGGTGAAGATGTTCAGCAGGGGCCAGGAGATGGACACCCCCGCCTGCGCCGCCACGGAGCCCGGGATCTGGCCGATGAAAAAGGTGTCCACCAGCTCGTTGAAGGCCTTCATGAAATTGGCCCCGAAGACGGGCAGCGCCAGAATCAGAAAGGCCCTATAGAGGTTCGGCTCCCGGAGCAGCAGCTCCGTGCGGTTCTGTCTCACTTCATTCAGCTCACTTTTCTTTGGTGTGATACGATGGCGCGCCGGGGAGGGCTTCGCAGCTTACAAATTCTGTGACAGGCAACGCCCATTATAGCCCTGCGGAAACGCCGCGTCAATTTCATCTTGCAATTTCCACGCCAATGTGGTATAAACACTAAGTATAAACGCAGAGAACGGGAAAATAGCGCAGTTTCGTCACGCAGAGAATGGCGGTCACCGGCTGAGAGCCGCCTGTGAAGAGTGCGCTTGGTTCGCCCGGGAGCGGCCGCGGGGAAAGACGCGGACGGTGACCATCCGTTACGGTGGCTTGAGTGCGCGCGCCTGCGGGGTGCGCGAATGCGGGTGGTACCGCGGAAGGCTTGCCTTTCGTCCCTTTGGTATGAGGGATGAAGGGCATTTTTTGTTGTCAAAACGAGGATTGGCCGTCAGCGGCCTGTTCTCCCCTGAATGAAGGAGCTGTAAGTATGAAAGAAAAACTGGAGCAGATCAGGCGCGAGGCCCTGGAGGCGCTGGAGCAGACCAAGGCCGCTCAGGACCTGGAGGCCCTGCGGGTGAAGTACCTGGGCAAGAAGGGTGAGCTCACCGCCGTCCTCAAGCAGATGGGCTCCCTCTCCACCGAGGAGCGGCCCGTCATCGGCGAGCTGGCCAACAACGTCCGGGAGGCCCTCACCGACGCTCTGGCCCGCCGGCAGAAGGCCATTGAGGAGGCGGCGCTCAACGCCCGGCTGGAGAGTGAGACCCTGGACGTGACCATCCCCGGCAGGCGCCCCGAGGTGGGCCACAAGCACCCCATGTCCATCGCCCTGGACGAGCTGAAGGACATCTTCGTTGGCATGGGCTTCCAGATCGCCGAGGGGCCGGAGATTGAGCTGGCGGAGTACAACTTCACCAAGCTGAACACCGAGGAGGGCCACCCCGCCCGGGAGTGGGGCGACACCTTCTATATCAGGGAGGACTCCTCCCTGCTGCTGCGCACCCAGACCTCTCCCCTGCAGGTACGCACTATGGAGCGTCAGCAGCCCCCCATCCGCATCATCGCCCCGGGCCGGGTCTACCGCAAGGACGAGGTGGACGCCACCCACTCCCCCATGTTCCATCAGGTGGAGGGCCTGGTGGTGGACAAGGGCATCACCATGGCCGACCTGAAAGGCACCCTCAACGCCATGGTGGAGCAGCTCTACGGCGCGGGCACCAAGACCCGCTTCCGCCCCCACCACTTCCCCTTCACCGAGCCCTCCTGCGAGGTGGACGTCCAGTGCCACGCCTGCGGCGGCGCCGGCTGCCGGGTGTGCAAGGGCGAGGGCTGGATTGAGCTTCTGGGCGCGGGCATGGTCCACCCCAAGGTGCTCCAGGGCGTGGGCATCAATACCGACGTGTACTCCGGCTTTGCCTTCGGCATGGGCCTGGAGCGCACCGCCATGCGCCGCTTCGGAATCACCGATCTGCGGCTGATCTTCGAGAACGACATGCGGTTCCTCAGCCAGTTTTGAGGGAGCGGCGGGGCTTGTCCCCGTCCTGCACACCTCCGTATAACCGTAGGGCGGGGGCCATCCCCCGCCGCAGAAAAAGGGAGAATCTAAATTATGAATTTATCTCGTAAATGGCTGACGGAATTCGTGGACATTCATGTCAGCGACAAGGAATACTGCGACGCCATGACCCTCTCCGGCTCCAAGGTGGAGGGCGTGTCCATCCCCGGCGGGGAGATCAAAAACGTGGTGGTGGGCACGGTCCTCTCCATGGAGCGCCACCCCGACTCCGACCATATGTTCACCTGCAGTATCGACGCGGGTACCGGCGCGCCCATTCAAATTGTCACCGGCGCGCAGAATGTGGAGGTGGGCGACTGCGTGCCCGTGGCCATGGACGACTCCTGGCTGCCCGGCGGCGTCCACATCACCGCGGGCAAGCTCCGGGGCGTGGAGTCCTGCGGCATGCTCTGCTCCCTGAAGGAGCTGGGCCTCACCACCCACGACTACCCCTACGCCATCGAGGACGGCATCTTCATCCTCTCAGACGACCCCGATTTGCTGCGGGACGGCCTCGCCCCCGGTGCGGACGTGGTGCCCCTGCTGGGTCTGGACGACTCCGTCGTGGAGTTTGAGATCACCCCCAACCGGCCCGACTGCCTAAGCGTCATCGGCCTGGCCCGGGAAACCGCCGCCACCTTCGGCGCGCCCCTCAAGCTCCATACCCCGAAGGTCAGGGGCACCGAGGGCGAGACAGTGGCCGACATTCTGGACGTGGAGATCGAGGACCCGGACCTCTGCCCCCGGTACACCGCCCGGATGGTGCGCAACGTGAAGATCGCCCCCTCCCCCGAGTGGATGCGCCGCCGTCTGCGCTCCAGCGGCGTGCGGCCCATCAACAACATCGTGGACATCACCAACTACGTGATGCTGGAGTACGGACAGCCCATGCACGCTTTCGACTTCTCCTGCGTGGAGGGCGGAAAGATCATCGTCCGCACCGCCCGGGAGGGCGAGGTCATCCAGACCCTGGATGGGGCGGACCGCTCCCTGACTACCAATATGCTCTGCATCTGCGACGAACACCGGCCCGTTGGCGTGGCCGGCGTGATGGGCGGCGCCAACAGCGAGATTATGGGCGACACCGCCATGGTGGTCTTCGAGAGCGCCAACTTCAACGGCGTATCCATCCGCCGCACCGCCACCGCCCTGGGCATGCGCACCGACGCCTCCGCCCGGTATGAGAAAGGCCTGGACCCCATGAATACCTATAAGGGCGTCCAGCGTGCCTGCGAGCTGGTGGAGCTGCTGGGCTGCGGCGAGGTGGTGGACGGCGTCATCGACGTCATCGCCGCCGACCAAAACCCCCGCACCGTGAAGCTGGAGCCGGCCAAAATCAACGCCCTGCTGGGCACCGACATCAGCGAGCACGAGATGCGCGCCATGCTGGAGCGCCTTGACTTCAAGTTGGAGGGCGACACCATCACCGTGCCCTCCTGGCGCTCCGACGTGGAGCACTACTCCGACATTGCCGAGGAGGTTGCCCGGCTCCACGGGTACGACAAAATCCCTGTCACTCTCATGCGGGGCGAGACCACCCAGGGCGGCTTCTCGGACAAGCAGAAGTCCGAGCGCCAGACGGGCGCCCTCCTGCGCGGCATGGGGTACAGCGAGATCATCACCTACTCCTTCATCTCCCCGTCCTACTACGACAAGATCCGCCTTCCCGCCGACTCCGCCCTGCGCAGGTCGGTGACCATCCTCAACCCCCTGGGGGAGGACACCTCCGTCATGCGGACCACCGCCCTCCCCTCCATGCTGGAGACTCTGGCCCGGAACTACTCCTACCGCAACAAGTCCGCCCGTCTCTACGAGATCGCCACGGTCTACCACCCGGTGGACGGACAGGACCTGGCCGAGGAGCGGCCCATGCTCTCCCTGGGCGCCTATGGCGGGGACGCGGACTTCTTCGCCCTCAAGGGCGTGGTGGAGGCCGTGCTCGCCGCCATGAACGTCCGGAACGTGCGCTTTGAGTCCCGCAGCGGCATCCCCGCTTTCCACCCCGGCCGCTGCGCCCGGGTGACGGCGGGCGGCGTGGAGCTGGGCGTCCTCGGCCAGCTCCACCCCCTCACCGCCCAGAACTACAGCATGGACTGCGACGTGTTCGCCGCCCAGCTGGACTTCCTGGCGCTGCTGGAGCAGCGGGCCGGCGAGGCGCGGTACGAGCCCCTCCCCCGCTTCCCCAGCGTCACCCGGGACATCGCCGTGGTGTGCGGCGACGACGTCACCGTCGCCGCCCTGGTGGACTGCATCGGCAGGGGCGCCAGAGGTCTGCTGAAGGAGGTGGAGCTCTTCGATATCTACACCGGAGCGCCCATCCCGGCGGGCAGGAAGAGCGTGGCCTTCAACCTGACCCTCCGCGCCGAGGACCGCAGCCTCACCGCCGCCGAGGCGGACGAGGACGTGAAGTCTGTTTTGGCGCTGCTGGAGAGCGAGCTGGGCGCTGTGCTGCGATAGGCTCCACACCGCCCCGGCGCCGTGCAAGCGTTTTGACCCTCTCCCGCAGGGCCTAAACCCTGATGCCGGAGCAAAAATTTATTTGCTCCGTGCAGATAAAGCGCCCACTGCCCCGGACTGCACCGCCCGAGAGGAATCGGCGGGCAGGCAGACGCCCCCCCTCCGATACAAGAAATAAACCGCCCCGTAATGTGCTGAAAGCACATTACGGGGCGGTTTACGCAGGTACGGGTTGTTTTCTATGCGCCGTGATTCGGAATGGACTTCTTCTTCGCGCTGCGGTTCTGGTTCTGATTCTCCCGGGTAATGGGGGTCTGGCCGTTGCACTTCTCCATCCGGGCCTTCTTGCTGTCGGGCTGGCTGTCCTTGGGCATCCTGCTCATCCTCCTAAAAATGGCGGCTGTATTTCACCGCGTACTCCTCCAGGCGCTCGAAGGAGTCGATGCTCTGGTATCTGGGGCCAATGCGGTCCTGCACGTAGCTGGGGAGCGCGTTGAAAAAATCCTCCGCGCCGCGCTCGTGCCGGAAGAGCGAATACATGTCGTTGTACTTCCCTTTCATTGCCGTTCACCTCGGCATTAGTTTGTGCGGCTGCGCCCATTTCAAACTGGAAATGGAAGGTATGGCAAATAGAAGCCGCGCATTGGCGCCCCAACTATTAAACTTTCCTAAATTTTCGCAATCTCCCCTTTACACTCTGATTTATTTCGGGTACAATAGGGAACAGTTACAAGAAGTAACAATATTGCTCGGGGGGTGTGACCATTATGGAGATGGACTACACGAGAAAATTCAGCCTCAGCTATGAGAAGGATCAGGAGATTAAAGATATCCTCACGTCTGTCTACAACTCCCTGCAGGAGAAGGGTTACAATCCCATCAACCAGATCGTGGGCTATATTCTCTCCGAGGACCCCACCTATATCACCAACTACAACAACGCCCGTGCGCTGATCCGCCGTCTGGATCGGGACGAGCTGCTGCAGGAGCTGGTGAAAAAGTATCTGGCGGACTGAAATGAGATGTAAAAGGAGGGCGGCCGATTGGCCGCCCTCCTTTTTTGCCCCGCGAACCGCGCCGTCCGTCACCGTCCCCAGGCCGCGCTGACCCATACCCTTCCGCCGTCCGCCGTGAGGGAACACCGCACGACGCTCCCCAAATCCACCTCCGTGAAGAGGCTCAGCGGAACCCGTATCTGGGAAAACAGGGTATATCCGCTTCCGCCCAGGGCCGGTTCCGGCGCGCTCAGGCGCACCCCCGCGCTGCCGCCGGCGCTGTCGGTCAGGACAAGCGTCAGATTGTCCGCCTGCTCCATCACCGCCAGATCCAGCGCCAGGGTGTCAAAGCCGTTCAGGTCCCCCTGCTTCAGCGGCAGGTCCATCGCCCCGCCCCCGCGCTCCCAGACGCCCTCCCAGAACGTGAGGGCGTGATCCGTGCCCCAGCTCAGGGGGATTGCGATATCAGTGGACCGGCTGTCCGCCGTGATGCGCCGGGTCCTGCACCCGTCGGAGGCCGCGGCGGCCTTCCCGCTGTCCGATAAGAGCGCCGTATCCCCCGACAGCCAGAGCTCCCGGACCGCCTGGCCATAGCGCCGCCCCGGCGCAGGCCCGGCGGCGTCAAGCAGCGCACCCTTCCCTGCCGCCGCTTCGCAGAAATCGGCCAGATAGCGGCAAAGGAAGTCCTGCTGCTCCCTGGGCGTCAGGGCCGCTCCGCTACCGCAGGCGGCGTCGTCCTCTGAAAGAGAGGCGTTGAAGAAATTGTGGTTCGCCCCTTCCAGAAGCGTCAGGCCGGTGGGGCTTTTCAGCCCGTCATCCCAGCGGGGCCGAAGGTAGGCATAGCCGTCCAGCGTGTCCACGTCCCCGTCCATCTGCGGCACCAGAATTACTGCGGGGATGTCCCGCCAGTCTTTTTCCGCCACCCTCAGGTTGGGGGCCACCGCGCACACGCCTATGGCGTTTTCCCAGGCGCAGCCCAGGTTCAGCGCCGCGTCGCCGCCCCTGGAATGGCCCGCCAGAATCACGCTGTCCAGGTCCAGCCGCCCGGTCAGGTCCAGCGGGAAGAGGTCCTCCCCGCCGTTGGCCCGGGCAAAGCAGTTCAGCTGCCGCCCGGCGATCTGGGCCGTCCTCACGTCGTCATCCCTCTGGCCGTACGCGCTCTGAATGTCCAGGCTGGCCGCGGCCAGGCCCCGGCGGGCCAGGTACTCGGTCAGGTAGGCAAAGCCCTCGTAAAACCGGGCGTCCGGGTTCTTGCCGTCGTGGTTGCCGTGGAGCACCAGCACCAGAGGCAGGCGCTCCCCCGCCGCAGGCAGTGAGAGCCTGCCCCGGATGCGAAAGGTCATCCCGTCCACGGCAGCCTCCCCCAAATCGTACTCCAGAGACACAATTTCCGCCGCTCCGTCCCTCCCGCCCTCCCAGGCCGCAGCGTCCAAATCCACAGTGGTCTTTGGCGCCGCCGCTGCCGCAGGGACCGGCGGGTCGTCATGGACTACGGCGGGTCCGCCGCGGTTTCCGCCGCAGGCGGACAGAAGCAGGAGCAGGCACAGCAGGCACACAGGCATATATCGTCTCATATCCCATCCTCCCTTTTCCGGATATCCTACTCCCAAATTTTTGCGAAACCCAGATTTGTTTTTTAAGATTATCTTTGATATGAATGAAAAAACAGGGCGGTTCCTCGGAACCGCCCTGTTTTTATGTGATTGGAATGAAGCCCTCCGGTATCTCGTCCCCGCTGTAGAGCGCCTGCGCACCGAGCAGCCCGCAGATGTCGTACATTTTGTCATCGGCAAAGACGTACTCCTCGCTCGCCCAGATTTCCCTGAGCCTCTCCCGCGCGTCCTCTCCGCACAGGTCAACCAGGAACTCAGGAAACTGCGTCTGATAGGTATCCGAATCAAACTCCATATACTCTGGAACGTTCGGCCTGGCATAGTCCGCCTTGATCCCCCGTTCCAGGTCGCTGTAGGATATCGTGAGCACATCGCTGTCAAAGAGCGAGCACGCCAGGACCGGCACGCCGAATATTTCCGCCAGCTGACCCGTATCCCTGCTGCTGACGATGGGGCCTTGGCACATATTCCCATTAAATAAAGACACCCACCGGGCCTGCTCAGCATATGCCAAGGTTATGCACGCAATCTTTTGGCGTCATACTGTTGATGAGGGCCTGCAGCTCCGGCGTCAGTTTCTCCTCCCCATCCTGTCCTACTGCGCCTCTTCCCCGCCCATCAGCAGGTACATGACCGCCTTCTGCGCGTGAAGGCGGTTCTCCGCCTCATCGAAAATCTCATTGGCGTGGTGCTCGAAGACCTCGGCAGTGATCTCCTCCTCCCGGTGGGCGGGCAGGCAGTGCTGGACCATGGCGCCGGGATGGGCCAGGGACATGAGGGCGGCGTTGACCTGGTAGCCGGCGAAGGCCTTCTCGCGCACGGCCTTTTCCTCCTCCTGTCCCATGGAGGCCCACACGTCGGTGATGACCACGTCGGCGTCCACCGCGGCCTCCTCGGGCCTGCGGCAGAGCTCAAATTTGCAGTCGGCGACGGTTTTGGCGAAGTCCAGCACCCTCTGGTCCGGGTCGTACCCCTCGGGGCAGGCCACGGACACGTCCATGCCGCACTTGAGGCCGCCCACGATGAGTGAGTTGGCCATATTGTTGCCGTCGCCGATGAAGCAGAGCTTCAGCCCCTCCAGCTTGGTCTGGTGCTCCCGGACGGTCATGAGGTCGGCCAGTACCTGGCAGGGGTGGGAGAAGTCGGTGAGGCCGTTGATGACGGGGATGGAGGCGTACTTTGCCAGCTCCTCCACCTCGTCCTGGCCGAAGGTGCGGATCATGATGCCGTCGCAGTACCGCGAGAGGACCCGGGCCGTGTCCTGGATGGGCTCGCCCCGGCCGATTTGGCTCTCCTTGCCGGAGAGGAAGAGCGCGTGTCCGCCCAGCTGGAACATGCCGGTCTCAAAGGACACACGGGTGCGGGTGGAGTTCTTCTCAAAAATCATGGCCAGGGTCTTGCCCTGGAGGTAATTGTGGGTCAGGCCGTGCTTCTGGTTGTACTTCATCTGGTCGGCCACGTTCAGGATTTTGGTGATGTCCTCCCTCGAGAGGTCCAAGAGCTTTAAAAGGTCCTTTTGCATTTCAGTCACCTCGATACGTAATTTCGGCGGGACCCGCCCCGCCGGCGGTCTATGCCAGCGTCCGCTCCATGATGGCGAGGCCCTTGTCAATCTCCTCCCGTGTGATGGTAAGGGGGGGCAGGAGGCGCAGGGCCGTGCCCGCCGTCAGGACCAGCAGGCCGTTTTCGATGAGCCTGGCGGCCAGCTCCCTGTTGCTGCGCTCCCCCAGGACCTCCACGCCGATCATCATGCCGAGGCCCCGGGTGCCGCCCAGGCAGTCCACACCCATATGCTCAATCCTCGCCCGGAGATAGTTCCCGTTCTCCCGGACGGCGGCCAGCGCCTCCTCGTCCAGGATATCCAGCACCGCCAGCGCGGCGGAGGCGCAGATGGGGTTGCCGCCGAAGGTGGTGGCGTGGGCGCCGGGACCCAGCACGCCGCTGCACTTGTCGTTCGCCAGGAAGCCGCCCATGGGCAGACCTCCCGCGATTCCCTTGGCGAAGGAGGCGGCGTCCGGAATGATGCCGTACTGCTGGAAGGCGAAGAGGGTGCCCGTCCGGCCCACGCCGGTCTGCACCTCGTCCACCAGCAGCAGCCAGTCCCGCTCCGCGCAGAGGACGGCCAGGTCGTGGACGAAGGCCTGGTCCATGGGAAGCACGCCGCCCTCGCCCTGGACCAGCTCCAGCAGCACGCCACAGACGTCGTGGCCGGCAACCTCGGCCACGCTGTCCATATTCCCCGCCTCGGCATAGCGGAAGCCGTCGATGAAGGGGAAGAAATAGTTGTGGAAGACGTCCTGGCCGGTGGCGGTCAGGGTGGTGATGGTGCGGCCGTGGAAGGAGTTTTTGAGGGTGATGATGGTCCCCCGCCCCTTCCCGTACTTGTCGAAGGAGTACTTGCGCGCCAGCTTGATGATGCCCTCGTTGCTCTCCGCGCCGGAGTTAGCGAAGAAGGCGTTGGCCATGCCGGTGCGCTCGCAGAGCTGCTGGGCCAGTCTGGCGCAGGGCTGGGAGTAGAAAAGGTTGGAGATGTGCCCCAGCTTCCCCGCCTGCTCCGTGACGGCCGCCACCCATTTGGGGTTGGCGTACCCCACGGAATTTACGCCGATGCCGCTGGCAAAGTCGATATACTCCCGCCCCGCCAGGTCGTACAGGGTGGCTCCGCTGCCGTGGTCGATGTCCACGTCGAACCGGCCGTAGGTGGGCATGACGTAGCGGCCGTCCAAACGCTTGAGTTCTTCATGATTCACGATGGCGTTCCCTTCTTTCGAGGTAAAGGCGAACGGCAGAAAGCCGACTGCGCGCCGAGCGCTCTTTACGGTTTACCTTTGCGTTTTTCTATTACAGAAGCATCGTCCCGATCCCCTCGTCGCTCAGCAGTTCTATGAGGATGGAGTGGGGGATGCGGCCGTCGAGAATAATGGTGCTCTTCACCCCGGATCGGACGGCCTCCACGCAGCAGTCCACCTTGGGGATCATGCCGCCCTTGATGACGCCGTCCTTCACCAGGCCCGGCACCTGGGACAGCTCCACCACGGGGATGAGGGTGTCCTCGTCCCCGGGGTCACGCAGCAGGCCCCGGATGTCCGTGAGGAGGATGAGCTTCTCCGCGTGGAGGGCCACCGCCAGCTTGGCGGCGGCGGTGTCGGCGTTGATGTTGTAGGCGGTCTCGGCGTCGGCCCCCTGGGCCACGGTGGAGATGACGGGGATATAGCCGTCGTTCAGGCAGTCGGTGACCGCCGCCGGGTCCACATGGGTGATCTCCCCCACCAGGCCGTACTTCTCATCCAGCCGCCTGGCCTCAAAGAGGCCCGCGTCCATGCCGCACAGGCCGATGGCTCTGCCGCCCAGGCGGTTGAGAGTGGAGACCAGATTCTTGTTCACCTTGCCGCAGAGGACCTGCTGGACCACGTCCATGGTCTCCCGGTCGGTATACCGCAGGCCGTCCACGAATTTGGACTCCTTGCCAATCTTATTCAGCATGTCGGTGATCTCCGGACCGCCGCCGTGGACCACCACCACCCGCACGCCCACCAGATGGAGCAGGATGATGTCGGAGATGACGGCGTGGCGCAGCTCGTCGGAGATCATGGCGTTGCCGCCGTATTTGACCACCACCGTTTTGCCGGAGTACTTTTGAATATAGGGCAGCGCCTCGGCCAGTACCTGGGCGCGCTCCGTCTGATGATATGGCATTTACTCTTTCTCCCTTTCCGCCGCCGCGGCGGCGCGGACTTCATGCCGTCCGGCTGCAAAGGCGGCCGCCGTACCCAGGAAAAGTGCGCCGCCGAAGAAGATATAGGGGAACCCGTCGTCCCGGAAGCTGGCGTCGAAAAAATGATAGGACATATAGTTGTCTCCGGCAAACAGGATAATCCCGGTAAACCGCAGGACCCCGTAGACCACGCCCGCCCCCAGCAGCGCCAGCGCCAGAATGCAGATAAACCGCCGCCCGCGCTTCAGGCACCAGCGGGACACGGCGTAACTCATCGTTCCGGGTATCAGCACTAAACTCACCAGAAGAACCGTGAACAAAAAAATCTCCACGCCACGCTCTCCTATGTCCGGTAGTCCCCGTTGATTTTCACATAATCATAGGTCAGATCGCAGCCCCAGCAGCTCGCCTCATGCTCCCCCTCGCGGAGGCACACGTCGATGACCACATTGTCCCGGGATAGGATGCTCTTGGCCCGGTCCTCGTCGAAGTCCACCCCCGCGCCGTGCCGGCAGACCAGAATCTCCCCCAGATCGGAGCAGAACTTTACGTCCACGTACTCGGGGCGGAAAGGGGCCTTGGAATAGCCCATAGCACAGAGAACCCGGCCCCAGTTGGCGTCCGCGCCGAACATGGCGGCCTTCACCAGGGGCGAGCCCACCACGGCCTTGGCCAGGCGCTCAGCGCTCTCCTCGCTGCGGGCCTCGGCGACCCGGCAGGTCACCAGCCGGGTCGCGCCCTCGCCGTCGCCGGCGATGGCCTTCGCCAGCTCCTCGCAGACAAAGTGGAGGGCCCGGACAAAGACGGTGTAGCTGTCGTCCTTCCACTCGATGAGCGGATTGCCCGCCATGCCGTTGCAGAGGACCACGCACATATCGTTGGTGGAGGTGTCCCCGTCCACGGTGACCCGGTTGAAGGTCCGCGGCACAATCTCATGGAGGGCATCATTTAACATTTCCTGGGAAATCGCGCAGTCGCTCGTCACGAAACAGAGCATGGTGCCCATGTTGGGGTGGATCATGCCGGAGCCCTTGGCAATGGCCCCGATGGTCACCGTACTCCCGCCGATGGGGACCGTCACGGCGATCTCCTTCTTCTCAGTGTCGGTGGTCATAATGGCCCGGGCCGCGTCGTCCGAGCCGCCCTCCCTCTTCATCTGCTCCGCCAGAATGGGCACACCCTGCTCAATGGCCGCAATGTTGAGGGTCTGGCCGATGACGCCGGTGGAGGCCACAACGAAGTCGGTGGGCTTCAGCCCGGTGGCCGCCGCAGCCGCCGCACACATCTTTTCCGCATTCTCGTGCCCCTCGGGGGCGCAGGCGTTGGCGTTGCCCGAGTTTGCGATCACGCCCCGGGCAACGCCGTCCTCAAGATGCTCCATGGTCACATAGAGGGGCGCGGCCTTCACTCGGTTCATGGTGTAGGTAGCCGCGGCGGTGCACTCCCTCTCCGAGAGAATCATGGCAAGGTCCCTCTTGCCGGACAGGTAGTCCTTCATGGAACTGACCACGGGCTGGTTGCCGTCCGCCCCCGCGCTCTTTTTCACGCCGCAGCGGATGCCGCCCGCCGTGAAGCCAATCGGCGCCGTCACGCCGCCGGAAATTTGTTTCATCAATATACGCCTCCAGACAGACCTTCAATGTTCGTGATTCCGCCGCACTTCAGGGGCGGGACAAGCCGATCCCCGCGCAGCGGGGCGCGCCGTATGGCGCGGCGGCAGGCGCGGATTCAATCCGAGCCGCCAAGAATTTCTATTCCAGTACCAGTCCCAACGTCTCCTCAAGCCCCAGCATCAGGTTCATGTTCTGGACCGCCGCGCCGGAGGCGCCCTTGCCCAGGTTGTCCAGTCGGGCGGTGAGGACAGCCTGTTCCCCGCTGCCGTTGACGAAGATCTGCAGCGTGTCCTTACCCTCCAGATTATTGGCGCCGATAAAACCGCATTTGGGCGCGTCGCCGGGCCGCAGGGTGACAAGCGTTTCCCCTTGATAGTAGGTGCTGTAGAGGTCGCGCAGGCTCTCAATACTCTGCTCCCCGCTGAGCATCGAGAGCCGGAGGGGCACCACCACCACCATCCCCCGGGGGTAGTCGCAGATGATGGGGCTGAAAATCGGCTCGTGGGACAGGCCGCAGACCGCCGTCATCTCCGGCAGGTGCTTGTGCCGGAGGCCCACGGCGTAATGCCTGGGGCTGTCCAGCTCCCGCTCCCGGCCGGGGTCCTCATACTGGGCGATGGCCTTCTTCCCCGCCCCGGTGTAGCCCGAGAGGGCGTGGGCGGCGAGGGGATAGCCGGGGGGCAGCACGCCCTCCTCCACCAGGGGCCGCACCAGGCTGATGAAGCCGGTGGCATAGCAGCCGGGGTTGGCCACCCTGACCGCGTCCCTGATCTTCTCCCTCTGGCCGTGGAGCTCCGGAAGGCCGTACACCCAGCCGGGGGCGGTGCGGTGGGCGGTGGAGGCGTCAATCACCCGGGTACCGGGATTCTCAATCAGCTCCACCGCCTCGACGGCGGCGGCATCCGGCAGACAGAGGAAGACCAGATCGGCGGCGTTGAGGAGCTTCTTCCGCTCTGTCAGGTCTTTCCGCTTTTCATCATCGATGAGCAGCAGCTCCAGGTCCTCCCGGCCCCCCAGCCGCTCATAGATCTGCAGGCCGGTGGTCCCCTCCTTGCCGTCAATATAGATTTTGGGCTTGGACATCTTCAACACCCCCGCGCTTCATTCATTGGATAATATGAGCCATTTTTCGCATATCCTGCGCCTCCCCGCTCATCCGCCCATGCCATTATCATAGCACCGCCGGCAGAAAAAGGAAAGCTGTGGTTTATTTGTGTGAGGTCAGCCTCTCTCCTCCACAAACGCCCGGATAGCCTCAATCTGCCGCTCCACAGCCTCCTTGGCGGGGCCGCCGCAGACCTTTCTGCCGTTGACGCAGGTCTTGAGCTCCAGCGCCTCGTACACGTCGGCGTCGAACACGCCCGAGACGGACCGGAAGTCCTTGAGAGGCAGGGTGTCCAGGGTCTCCCCCGTCTTGATGCACATATTCACCAGCCTGCCCACGATCATGTAGGCCTCCCGGAAGGGCAGGCCCTTCTTCACCAGGTAGTCGGCGCAGTCGGTGGCGTTGATGAAGCCGCCGCTGGCGGCCTTGCGCATGTTCTTCGGCAGGACGGTGAGGGTGTCCAGCATGGCGGTGAAGACGGGCAGGCACATCTCCACGGTGTCGATGGCGTCGAACACCGGCTCCTTATCCTCCTGCATATCCTTGTTGTAGGCCAGGGGCAGCCCCTTCATAACGGTGAGCAGGGAAAACAGGGAGCCGTACACCCGCCCGGTCTTGCCCCGGACCAGCTCGGCCACGTCGGGGTTCTTCTTCTGGGGCATGATGGACGAGCCGGTGGAGTAGGCGTCGTCCAGCTCCACATACTTGAACTCCCAGGAGCACCACAGGATGATCTCCTCGGAGAAACGGCTCAGGTGCATCATGAGGATGGAGCAGGCGGAGAGGAACTCGATGGCGAAGTCCCGGTCGGAGACCGAGTCCATAGAGTTGTCGGTGGGCTTCCGGAAGCCCAAGGCGGCGGCAGTCTGGAAGCGGTCCACGCCGTAGGTGGAGGTGGCGAGGGCGCCCGCGCCCAGGGGGCACTCGTCCATGCGCTCCGTGCAGTCCTCCAGGCGGGTGATGTCCCGCCTTATCATGTTGGCGTAGGCCATCATGTAGTGGGCGAAGGTGGTGGGCTGTGCCCGCTGAAGGTGGGTGTATCCGGGCATGACGGTCTCCAGATTGGCCCGCGCCTTTTTGACCAGCACCTTCTCCAGCTCCAGCGCCATGCCGATGATGACGGGGATTTCCCGCTTTACGAAGAGGCGAAAATCCAGCGCCACCTGATCGTTCCGGCTGCGGGCGGTGTGGAGGCGCTTGCCCGTCTGGCCGATGCGATCGGTGAGCAGGGCCTCAATGTTCATGTGGATGTCCTCGTTGTCCAGGGAGAACTCCACATTGTCCGCCTCAATATCGGCCAGAATGGCCTTGAGCCCGTCGATAATCTTCTCCGCCTCGCGGGCCTCGATGATGCCCTGCCGCCCCAGCATAGCGGCGTGGGCCATGGAGCCCTCGATGTCCTCCTTGTAGAGCCGGGCGTCGAAGGTGATGGAGGAGTTGAAGTCGTTGACGAGGGTATCGGTCTCCTTTTGGAACCGGCCGGCCCATAATTTCATGCCATGTCACTCCAAACTGTTTTTATGAAATTCGTAATAAGGAATAGGGAATAGGCCGCGTTTTCTCCACCTATTCCCTATTGCCTATTCCATTTTGCTTACTTCAGCTTCCCCTGCTCCCGCAGCGCCTGGACGGTGTCAGGCAGGCCCCAGAGGTTGATGAAGCCCTGGGAGTCCTTCTGGTCGTAGTCGCTCTCCTCGAAGGTGACGAGGTTCTCGGAGTAGAGGGTCTCGGGAGAGGTCACGCCGGCGGTGATGATATTGCCCTTGTAGAGCTTGAGCTTCACCGTCCCGGTGACGTGCTTCTGGGTCTCGGTGGCGAACGCGCTCAGCGCCTCCCGCAGGGGGGTGAACCACTTGCCGTTGTAGACGAGGTCGGCGAAGTCCACAGCCAGCTTGCTCTTCATGTGGGCGGTGTCCTTGTCGATGGTGATCATCTCCAACACCTCGTGGGCCCGGTAGAGGATGGTGCCGCCGGGGGTCTCATACACGCCCCGGTCCTTCATGCCCACCAGCCGGTTCTCCACGATGTCGAGGAGGCCGATGCCGTTGGCGCCGCCCAGATTGTTGAGAACGCGCACGATGTCGCTGGCCTTCATCTCCACGCCGTCCACGGCGGTGGGGACGCCCTTCACGAAGTCGATGGTCACGTATGTAGGCGCGTCGGGGGCCATGACGGGACTGACGCCCATCTCCAGAAAGCCCTCCTTGTCGTACAGCGGCTCGCTGGCCGGGTCCTCCAGGTCCAGGCCCTCGTGACTCAGATGCCAGAGGTTCTTGTCCTTGGAGTAGTTGGTCTCGCGGGAGATTTTCAGGGGCACGTTATGGGCCTCGGCGTAGTCGATCTCCTCGTCACGGCCCTTGATATCCCACTCCCGCCAGGGGGCGATAATCTTCATCTCGGGGGCGAAGCGCTTGATGGCCAGCTCGAACCGCACCTGGTCGTTGCCCTTGCCGGTGCAGCCGTGGCAGATGGCGTCGGCCCCCTCGGCCTTGGCGATCTCCACCAGCCGCCTGGCGATGATGGGCCGGGCAAAGGCGGTGCCCAGGAGATAGTCCTCGTACTTGGCGCCCATCTGCAGGGAGGGGATGATCACCTCGTCCACCATCTCGTCCACCAGATCCTCCACGTACAGCTTGCTGGCGCCGGTCTTGATGGCCTTCTCCTCCAGGCCGTCCAGCTCGGTGCCCTGGCCCACATCACCGGAGACGGCGATGATCTCGGGGTTTCCGTAGTTCTCCTTCAGCCAGGGGATGATGATGGACGTATCCAGACCGCCGGAGTAAGCGAGGACCACTTTTTTTATCTCAGACATGGTAAAAACCTCCGTTTGTTGTTTCATTGGGGATAGTCTACCACGGCCCGCGCTAAAAAGCAAGGGGCAACTCGCATAATTATGCGAGTTGCCCCCGTTTATTCTCGTGTACTATGCTAGCAATATGCATATTATTCGTTTTTATATGAATATTCATTGTCTGAGTGCATATCGTCTGCCGCAGGGCACGTCGACGCCCCGCCGGGGCCTCTTGGCAGGGGCCCGCCCCGTAGGAAGGCGGCCCGATGAAAGCGCCGCCCATTCGGCGCCTCACTCTTTGCGCCTCGGGTACGGCGCTTTTTCATCGGTCAGCCCGGCAAGATACTCCATGCTTGTGTCCAAGGCAATTGCAATCCTTTTGCATTGCTCAAAGGAATCAGTAGCGCCTTTCATTTTCAATCTTTGAGCAGTCGCTTTGGTCAATTCCGGTCAGCATCTGCATTTTTCCTGCGTAAGTTTTCTCTCTATTCTTAAATCTTTTAATTTTCCCATTATTATCGCCGCCCAAATTATGGCAATCTAACCGATTGATTTTAGAGGTATCTTGACCGATGCTCCGCGCAGGCGTATTGTTTCCTTATCAAAAACGCGCGCAGAATCCTGCGCGCGTTTCTTGCCGTCTATTTCACCCGCGCCGCCATGGGGTGGCCGGGGTTGAACTGCACCAGATCCCACAGGTTCCCATAGAGGTCCCGGAACACCGCCACCATGCCGTAGTCGGCCTCCTTGGGATCCCGCTCAAAGGCGATTCCCAGGGCCTTCATCTCATTGTAATCCCGCCAGAAGTCGTCGGTCCCCAGGAACAGGAACACCCGTCCCCCGGCCTGGTTGCCGATATACGGCTCCTGGACGCTTTTGGAGGCCCGGGCCAGCAGAACCGTCGTCCCGCTGGAACCGGGCGGGGCCACCACCACCCAGCGCTTGTCCTGTTCGGGCTGATAGGTGTCCTCCACCAGCGTGAAATGCAGCTTCTCCGTGTAAAATGCGATGGCCTCGTCGTAGTCCCGGACCACCAGGGCGATGTGCACGATGGACTGAATCATCGGAAAACCCTCCTCACATGTGGAATCTTCTCCGCACCTCTTCCCGCAGGGAGGGCACCCGGCGGACGATGACCAGCGGGATGATGAGGGCCACGCAGATGGTGACCACCACCAGGGACCAGGTGGGCTCCCAGGTTCCCAGCAGATACCAGTCCAGAAAGAGCTCCACCCCGAAGAGGAAGAAGCCCACGGCCCCGATGACCAGGGTGATGCTGCTCAGGATGCTCCGCTTCCCGCCCCGCAGGACAAGGCCCAGGAAGAGGACCGCCGCGCCCCCCAGCAGGATGACCGGCAGGGCCAGATGCCAGAACCAGGCGCTGCCGCTCAAATCCACAGAGATGAGGTACACGTAAATCGCCACGGCCACCACGTCGAAAACCAGCCGGGTGCACAGGTGCATCCCCCGCATCAGCAGGGGCGGCACAAACCAGACCCACAGCATAACCGCCGCGCCGATGACGTAGAGGGACCAGGCCCGCTCCGGGTGGAGAAAGAGGTTTAAAATGCCGCAGCACAGCGCCGCCGAGGCCAGCATGGCGGAGAGGAGCAGCGCCAGCTCCCACTTGGAGACCTCGGGCACCTCCCCCTTCTGGGTGGGAAAGGGTCTGGGGCTCACGGTATCCACCGGGGCAGACGGGTTGACCACCGGCGTATGGCACAGCGGGCAGGCCGACGCCGTCGCGTCCAGCTCCACCCCGCAGTTGACACAGTAAGACATAAGATACCTCCGCTAGAAGTAGTCGGCAACAGAGAAATGGGCGTCCTCTTTTCGGACGTCACCGCGCAGAGCGGGCCCGTTTGCCCGGGGCGGACCGCTCACCGGGGCCTGATGCCGCTTCCCCACCGCCGGTCAGCCGGTTCGGTTGCTCTCCACCCTCACCGGCACGCCCTCCCGCACCAGCCGGCAGAAGAACCGCCGCTCGGTCTCGCTGGAGACGCCGGTGCCGGCGAAGGTAATCTCCATAATGTTGCCGTAGCTGATGGACGCGCAGTGGGGGGACGGCCGGGTGGCCTGGCCCAGGATGACCTCCATCCGCTGGATGTGGGGGGCCATCTCCTCCGGCACCCTGAAGGCCCCGGGGTTGGTGTAGGTGGCCGAGTAGGGCCGGGCGGCCACCAGCTTGTAGGAGAGGGACATCACCGGGTTTTTGAGGAACACCGGGAAAATCTGCAGCAGCTTATTGGTGGTGAAGCGCACGTTGCCCGTAAAGGTGGCCTGCATCTGCTGGCGGTTGATGTTCAGGCGCAGAAAATGGTGGACATAGTCCACCAGCTCCTTGAGGGTGTAATCCCCCAGCTCCGGGTCGATGCAGGGCCGCACCGTCAGGATGAAGTTGCGCAGAGTTTCCGACGGGAAGCCGCTGCGCAGGTTGATGGGGATGGCCAGGGCCACCGGCTTCTCATGCCGGGGCTTCTCCGCCTTCTGGTTCTCCATGATGGACAGCATCAACACCGCCGTCAGATACTCCGTGATGGACGCGCCGTAGGCCTTGGCCGCCGCCTTGAGCTTGTCCACCGGGACGAAGCCCATGGTCACGTTCAGCGTGTAGAACGGCTCCGCCGCGCTCTTGTTGGGATAGGCCGTCCTGGCCCAGCCGCCCCGCAGGACCTTCTTGCCTGCGTATCTGGTGTAGGCGTCCTCCATCTCCTCCGGCCTGGGTGGCTCGTCCACATCCAGCACGCCCTCCCCGTTGGGGACGGCGTGCCCCAGCTCCCGCAGGTACACCGCCAGCAGCGTGCGGAAAAAGACCAGCGCGCCGCCCCCGTCGGACAGGGCGTGGAACACCTCCAGGGAGATGCGGCGCTCATAGTAAAAAAACCGCACCAGCCAGCCGTTGTCCTCCTTGAAGCGGACGGGCTGGCAGGGATTGGAGATGTCCCTCTTCACAAAGGGGCCGGGGGCATTGTTGGGCTCCAGATAGTACCAGAAAGCCCCCTTTTTGATCCTCACCCGGAAGCCGGGAAACCGCGGCATGGTCTTCTCCACCGCCCGCTGGAGCGCATCGGGGTCCACCCGCTCCGTCATCACCGCCGAAAAGCGGTAGATGGCGGAGTACTTCTCCTTCTGGATCGCGGAGTAGAGGACGCCCGCGTTGTCCAGCCGGTACCAGCCGGGCTTGGGCTCCTTCTTCTGCTTCGCCATGGGCATCCCTCCCTTCTGTCCAACATCAATCGGTATTATTTTATCACGCATATATGTAAACTACAAGGGAAACAGGGGATGCGGACGCCGTCAATACGGCGGCTTTGTCTATTTCTTTTTCCGCGCTTACATGATATAATGCAAAGCTGTATTACCGAAAACCGGGGCTTCGCAGAGCGCGGTATCTGCGAAGCTTATGTTCAATTTCCCCTCCGGTCCGCCCGGCCGCTCCATTATTACCTTTTACCGATACCGCCCCCACGAAAGGAGTCCCCATGGATTCAGAGAAGACACCACTCCACATGAAGCTCGTCCGCCGCACCACGGAGCAGAAGGCGGCGGCGGAGCAGCGCCGCCTGGCCCCCATGATGCGGGCGCTCAAGGCCATCCACTCCGCCACTTCTCCCGAGTCCATGGCCCCCGACGATCTGGAGCGCCAGCGCTCGGGCCAGGAGCTACTGGGCCGCCTGGCCGCCCCTATGCTGGGCATGAGCTGGGAGCCCTTTGAGCTCTCCGGCATGAACGCCGCCTGGGTCCGGCCCGACCGGGGGCACGACAAGCGCCGGGCCATCCTCTACTGCCACGGCGGCGGCTATACCAGCGGCAATCTGGGCTACTCCCGGCCCCTGGCCTCCAAGATGGCCAACGTCACCGGGTGGGAGGTCCTCTCCTTCGAGTACCGCCTGGCCCCGGAGCACCCCTTCCCCGCCGCGGTGGACGACGCGATGAAGGCGTGGGACTACCTGATGTACCAGGGCTACGGCGCCCGGGACGTGATGGTGGCGGGCGACTCCGCCGGCGGCAACATGGCCCTGGTCCTCTGCCACCGGCTCAGGGCCGCGGGCCGCAGGCTGCCCGGACGGCTCATCCTCATGTCCCCCTGGACCGACATGACCGCCAGCGGCAAGTCCTACGCGGAGCGGGCCGACATCGACCCCACCATCAGCCTGGACTATATCAAGGCCGTCCGCTCGGCCTACGCCCGGGACGCCGACCTCTCCAGCCCGCTTCTCTCCCCCCTCTTCGGGGACTTCACCGGCTTCCCCCCCACCCTGATTCAGGTGGGGTCCAACGAGATTCTCCTCTCCGACTCCATCCGCCTGCGGGACCGGATGCTCGCCGCCCGGGTCCCCTGCCAGCTTGAGGTCTGGAACGACGTGTGGCACGTGTTCCAAATGTTCCCCATCAAAAAGGCCAACCAGGCCATGGAGAGCATCGGCCGCTTCCTGCTGGAGCAGTTTTAAGCAAAAACGCGCCGCCGGTCACCCGGCGGCGCGTTTTTCGGCTGCAGTTAGCGTTCCGGCTCAGTCCTCGTAGGAAGGCGCGATGCTCCCCAGCTCCAGCACCGGGGTATCCCCCAGGAAGCCGGGTCTTTCCCTCCCCTCCTCTATAGTGCGGCAGAAGTAGGCGTACAGCTCGGACTCCCGATACTCCGTGTAGGGGTAATTCTCCAAGGCGTAGCCGTAGTCGATGGTCAGGTACCCCGCCATCTCCAGGTCCCGGAGCATCTCGCCCGTCTCCCTGACCCACTCCATAGTCTCCCCCTTGTGGCGCAGATACACCGGCGCCAGGGCCTCCACGGAAAAGTCTCGCTCCCTGCTGCTCTCCACCATGAAGCGGACCACCGGCAGGAAGTGGTGCTCCTCCAGCTCCTCCAGAAAGGCGATGTGGGCCTCGCTCAGCTCCCGGTGCCCGTGGTGATGGCCGCAGCAGCGGCCGTGGTGCTCGTGTTCATGCTCATGCATTGTGTATGTCTCCTTCTTTTTTGAATGGGGAAAGAATCAGTCCCAGTCCAACGCCCAGGGCCGCCGGGAGGACCCAGCCCAGCCCCACGCCCGCCAGGGGGAGCAGCTTCAGCCCCTCCCGCGCCGCGCCGGGCAGCAGCCCCGCGTCGGCCAGGGCAAACACCACGCTGGCGATCCCCGTACAGAGGATGGCCATGGGGTACACCCTCCGCCGCCCCTCCAGCAGCCGCTGAAAAAAGGACAGCAGGATAAGCACGATGGCCACCGGATAGATGGCATTCAGCACGGGGACGGAGACCCTCAGGATGAGGTCCAGCCCCGCGGCTGCAACGGCCATGCTGACCACGGCGAAGAGGACCGCCCAGGTGCGGTAGGAGAGCCGGGGGAACTGCGTGTGGAAGAACTCGCCGCAGGAGCTGATGAGCCCCACGCAGACATTAAAGCAGGCGACAATGAAAATCACGGCCAGCAGAACGCTGCCCGGCTCCCCGAACAGCGCGGACACAATACGGGTGAGCACCGCCGCCCCGTTGGCGGACGCATCCCCCGGGAACGCGCCCCCGGACAGGGCCCCCACGTGGGCCAGCATGGCGTATACCGCCAGCAGCATGACGCCGGCGATGCACCCCGCCTTCACCGTGCCGCGCACCACCGCCGGATCCTTCTTCACACCCCTGGCCCTGATATTCAGGGAGATGATGATGCCGAAGGCCAGGGCCGCGATGGTGTCCATCGTCTGGTATCCGGCCAGAAAGCCCTGGATCACCGGACTGGCCGCGTAGTCCCCGCTCCGGGGCGCGCCGTAGCCGTTCATGGGGTTGACGAGGCAGCCCACAAAGGTCACGACGATCAGCGCGATCAGGATGGGGCACATGATCTTGCCCAGCCTGTCGGTGAGCTTCTCCGGCCGCAGGGCAACGAGCAGCGCCAGGGCGAAGAAGACGGCACAGTAGGCGAGCTGGAAAAGCCCCGTCGGCGCGTCCGGCCCCAGGAAGGGCGGCACCGCCATCTCAAAGGAGGTGCTGGCCGTCCTGGGAATGGCGAGGCACGGGCCGATGGCCAGATAGGCCACAATGGTGAACACCCTGGAGAAGACGGGGTGCACCCGGTCGCCCAGGGCGCTCAATCCTCCGGCGCGGGCCACCGCCACCACGCCCAGCACCGGCAGCCCCACGGCGCTCACCCCCATGCCCAGCATGGCGGGCCAGGTGAGCGTCCCCGCCTGGGCGCCCAAAAAAGGCGGAAAAATCAAATTTCCCGCTCCAAAAAACATGGAAAAGAGCGTAAACCCTATCAAAAGCAGGTCTTTCCCCTTGAGTTCCCTCATAGTTGACCCCCGTCGGCCCAGAATAGGTATAGTATACCTCAAAAGAGGCCTCTTGCCAATCATATCGTTACGCGCCTCCACGCCGTCAGATCGCAATTCATCTTGCCCGGAGCGCGGAGTCCATGTTATGATGGGCATAACATAACCCGGCTGTCCGCACAACCGGACAAGGGAGGAACGTGCAATGTTGGTCTTTGCAAACAGGCAGGACTTCAGGACATGGCTGTGCGCGAACTGCGCCGCCAGCGGAGGAGTCTGGCTGCTCTTTGGCAAGCCGGGCGGGCCCGCCACGCTGACGGCGGGCGAAGCGCTGGAGGAAGCCCTCTGCTTCGGCTGGATTGACGGGCAGATGCAGCGCCTGGATGACAAATCCTACCGAAAGTACTTCTCCCGGCGGCGGGAAAACAGCAAGTGGTCTGAAAAAAACAAAGCCCTGGCGGTGCAGTTGGAGCGTCAGGGGCTGATGACCGATTTCGGCAGGGAGAAGATCGAGGCGGCCAGGGAGAGCGGCCGGTGGGACGCCCCCAAGCCTCCGGCGGTGACGCAGGAGCAGATCGGGGCCCTGGCGGAGCTGCTCCGGGGGCACGAGCCCGCCCACAGCAATTTTGGGGCGATGCCTCTGTCGGTCAGAAAGACCTACACCCGGGCTTACCTTGACGCAAAGACCGACGCCGGACGGGAAAAGCGGCTCAACTGGATGCTCGACCGGCTGAGCAGAAACCTGAGACCGATGTAACGATTCATTCCCCCTGGATTCCGCCGGGCCGCAAAACAGCGGCGCTGTCATCAGACAGCGCCGCTGTTTTTTGCAGCTATGTAGCTCAGCCCTGGGAGATAGCGCCGGTGGGGCAGGTGTCGGCGCAGGTACCGCAGTCAATGCAGGTATCGGCGTCGATCATGTAGTGCTCATCACCCTGGGAGATGGCGGACACGGGGCAGGCGCCCTCGCAAGCGCCACAGCTGACGCACTCGTTACCAATCACATATGCCAATGGAAACACCTCCAATATCGAATGTATCAGTATTGTACCACAAGATTTTTAAAATGCAATGCTAAATTCTCTTTGAGATGGGTATATTTCTTTGAAACGGTCAAAAATATTTCCAACTGAGAGAAAGGATGGGCACGCATATGACGAAGGAAAAAAGCCCTTTCCATATGGAAGCCGCCGGCAGCCTGACGCCTGAGCTGGAGGGGTCCCCCACCAGCTCCCGACACCCCGGCCGCGCCGCCGTCGCGCAGAAGAAGCCTGCCGGCGACAAGAGGAAGCAGGTGAAGCCATGAGCGAGACCCGGTTTACCGAGCGGGCTCAGGCCGCCCTGCGGCTGGCCCAGGAGAGCTCCGCCGAGCTGGGCCACGGCTACGTGGGCAGCGAGCACCTGCTTCTGGGCCTCTCCAGGGAGGGCCGTGGCGTGGCAGCCCGGGTCCTTCAGAGTGCCGGACTGGAGAGCGAGAACATCCGCGCAACCATCGCCCGGATGGTGGGGGTGGGCGCGCCGGGCGGACGGCCCTCCCAGGGTCTCACCCCCCGGTGCAAGAAGATCATTGAGCTCTCCCTCTCCGAGGCCGCCCGGCTGGGGCACCAATACGTGGGCACCGAGCACCTGCTTCTGGGCATCCTCCGGGAGGGGGACGGCGTGGCCCAGCGGGTGCTGGCGGGGTGCAACGTGGACGCCCGGCGGATGTACGGCGACGTGATGAACGCCCTGGGCGGCGAGGCCCCCAACCCCTTCCGGGGCGGCGGCAGAGCCAGAGTGGAGCGGGAGTACGGCGGCGAGGGCGGCAAGGAGACCAAGCTGCTGGATCAGTTCTCCAAGGACCTGACCCGGGCGGCCTCCTCCGGTATGCTGGACCCGGTGGTGGGCCGGGACGAGGAGATCCGCCGTGTGGTGCAGATTCTCTCCCGCCGCACCAAAAACAATCCCGCCCTCATCGGCGAGCCCGGCGTGGGCAAGACCGCCATCGCCGAGGGGCTGGCCCGGCGCATCGTGGCGGGCCAGGTGCCCGACGACCTGCGGGGCAAACGTATTTTGTCCCTGGACCTCTCCTCCATGGTGGCGGGCACCAAGTACCGGGGCGAGTTTGAGGAGCGGGTGAAAAACGCCCTCAGCGAGGCCAAGCGGGCCGGGGATGTGATCCTCTTCATCGACGAGCTGCACACCATCGTAGGCGCGGGCAGCGCCGAGGGGGCCATCGACGCCGCCAACATCATCAAGCCCGCCCTGGGCCGGGGGGAGCTCCAGGTCATCGGCGCCACCACCCTGGAGGAGTACCGTAAGTATATCGAAAAAGACGCCGCCCTGGAGCGGCGGTTCCAGAGCGTCATCATCCCCGAGCCGGACCCGGAGACCGCCGTGGCCATTCTCAGGGGCGTGCGGGACCGCTACGAGGCCCACCACAAGCTGAAGATCACCGACGGGGCCCTGGATGCCGCCGTGGCCCTCTCGGTGCGCTATATCGGCGACCGCCGCCTGCCCGACAAGGCCATCGACCTCATCGACGAGGCCGCCTCCCACGTGCGGCTGGAGCGCCAGGCCACTCCTCCGGATCTGCGGGAGCTGGAGGACAAGGTGGAGCGGGCCCGCCAGGAGAAGGAGGACGCCATCCGGGGCCAGGACTTCGAGCGGGCCGCCATGCTCCGGGACGCGGAGACCGACTTCCGCGCCGAGCTTGAGCGGCATATGGCCGCCTGGCAGTCCGGCCAGCACATGGGGGCCGTCACCGCCGAGGACGTGGCCGCCGTGGTCTCCGGCTGGACGGGCGTGCCCGTCACCACCCTCACCGAGGCCGAGTCCGACCGCCTGCTCCGTCTGGAGGAGGAGCTTCACCGGCGGGTGGTAGGCCAGGAGGAGGCCGTGCAGGCCGTGGCCAAAGCGGTGCGCCGGGGGCGGGTGGGGCTCAAGGAGCCGGGCAGGCCCACGGGGACCTTTCTCTTCCTCGGCCCCACCGGCGTGGGCAAGACCGAGCTGTGCAAGGCCCTGGCCGCCGTCCTCTTCGGCAGCGAGGAGGCCCTGCTCCGCTTCGATATGTCCGAGTATATGGAGCGGCACACCGTCTCCCGCCTCATCGGCTCGCCGCCAGGCTACGTGGGCCACGAGGAGGGCGGCCAGCTCACCGAGAAGGTGCGGCGCAAGCCCTACTCCGTGGTCCTCTTCGACGAGATTGAGAAGGCCCACCAGGATGTCTGGGGCATTCTCCTCCAGATCATGGAGGACGGCGTCCTCACCGACGCCCAGGGCCGGAAGACCGACTTTCGCAACACCGTGGTGGTCATGACCTCCAACGTGGGCGCGGGACGGATTACCGCCAAGGGCGTGCGCCTTGGCTTCGCCCCGGCGGGGGCCGCCCGGGGGGAGACCCGCCCCATTGAGGAGCTGCGGGGCGCCGTCATGGAGGACCTGAAGAAGGTCTTCCGCCCCGAGTTTTTAAACCGGGTGGACGAGACCATCGTCTTCCGCCAGCTCAGCCGGGAGGAGATCAAGGCCATCGCCCGCCATATGCTCAAAGACGTGGCCGCCCGGCTGGAGAAGCTGGGGGTCTCCCTCCGGGTCACAGGGGAGGCGCTGGAGCTTCTGGCCGGCAGCGGCTTCGACCCGGACTACGGCGCCCGGCCCCTGCGCCGGGCCATCCGCGCCCAGATCGAGGACCCGGCGGCGGAGCTGCTGCTCTCCGGCGGCCTCCGGGCCGGCGGCGGGGCCGTGGTGGACGCGAAGGAGGGCAGGCTCTCCCTCACCCCCGAGGGGCCTCTCCCCGTCCGGATAGAGGCCCGGGAGAAGCCGGAAGCGGAAAAATAAGACGGCAAACAGCGGTCTCTTGACAGATTCGCGCCTGAGGCGGGCGGCCGTCGCCGTCACGGCTCCCTCAGTCCCCGCCGCAGTCTGCTTTTTATTTTTTCTTTTTCACGCGGCGCGGAACCTTTTCCGTCCCGCGCCGTCAAAGGAATTATCACTGGCACAGTGAAAACAACAATTTAGGAGTTATGAAAATGAAACGAATCCTCTCTCTGTCCCTGGCCGCGCTCATGCTGGTGGCCGCGCTCGCCGGCTGCTCCGGCAAGCCCTCCGGCGGCGACGACAAGCAGCTCACCGCAGAGGAGCGCACCGAGCTCTACAAGACCGCCATTGAAAACGCCCGCAGCGCCGAGGACAACGAGTACAACCCCCTCCTCACCGAGACCGACGACGATACCGCCTCCATGATTTTTGAGATGCTGGGCGTCACCGCCGACGACATGAATTCCTTCGCGATCGCCGTCTCCATGATGAACGTCAGGGCTTACGGCATCGCCGCCATCTACCCCGCCGCCGACAAGTCCGAAACCGTGCTGAAGGGCCTAAATGCCTTTGTGGACATGCAGAAGCAGAACTTTGAGATGTACCTGGCGGACCAGTACGAGATTGCCTCCAACGCCCGGGTGGAGACCCTGGAGGACGGCACCATCCTGATGGTCATGTGTGAAGGGCAGGACGACGTCTTCACCGCCATCAAGACCGCCGTCGAGGCAGGCAAGTAATTGACATGATAAAAGCTGCGGGCGTGAGTATCACTCACGCCCGCAGCTTTTATCATACCGCTCTTTATCCGCGCCGCGCCCTCCGTCGCGGCAGTTGGGCCGGCCTATCCCCCCCGCTCGGGCAGTCTGAATCCCTGAAGCGCCCGGTTCAGGTAAGCGTGGAGGGGCCGCATGGCGCGGAATTTCTCCGCCGCCAGGGCGACGAACCGCTCCCGGTCCTCCAGCGCCTCGTCGGGGAAGGGCCGCTCCAGGTACCAGCTCTTCATCTTCAGCAGCTCCCCCTGGGGGAAGTCCTGGGGATAGCCCCGGGGGATCTTCCTCAGCTTCTCCCCCAGCAGGGAAAACTCCGCGGCGAAAGCCGGGTCTGTGACAATCTCCTCCAGCTCCCCGCCGTGCCCCGCGATATACTCCCGCACGTGGCCGGTCATGGCCGTAAGGCCGGGCGGCACGAAGAGCCCGCCGCCGAAGAAGGACCCGCCGGGGGTCACGTTGAGGTAATACCCTACCGGAATGGGCGCCTTCCCTCCGGTGGAGATGTGGGCCCGGAAGGCCGGGTTGTAGGGGGACTTGTCCTTGCTGAAGCGGGTGTCCCGGTTCAGCCGGGATATCAGGTCCCCGGGGTTGAGGAGACCCAGCTCCGGCTCCTCACGGGCCAGCTCTCCTATGATATCCTGTACCAGCGCCACGAAGCTCCCGCGGGCCGCCCGGTATTCCGCCCTGTGGTCGTGCATCCAGTCCAGGGTGTTGTTCGCCTTCAGCCCGCTCAGAAAGGTCATAATCTCGCTCATACTCTCTCCTCCTTATGTGTTTCGGACCACGTCCATCTCCCCTGAGCGCAGAAGCTCCTCCAGAAAGCGTCTGGAGCGCGGGGTGGCCCGGTAGCCGGGCAGGCTGTCGAAGAGGAGGGACAGCTCGTCCAGCCGCTCCATGGCCTGCTTGTACTCCTCCGTCCGTTCCAGCCGGACGTACTCCAGGTTCCGGGGGTCCAGCCGGTGGGTGGCGGCGGCGTAGTCCACCCGCCGGGCGCAGCTGCAGCTTCCCCCGGCGTGGCCGCAGTACTCCCCCAGGAAATCGCCCACCCGCCTGCGGATGCGCGAGAGCCGCTGACGGTACGCCTCGGGCGTCATGTCCAGAATCTCTCCGGCCACCCGACTGTCCGCGCGGAACATGGCGCCCAGGATGAAGATGCAGCGCTCCTCCCGGTCCAGGCACTGGAGCATCACGTTGGTGCAGGAGTACTTCAGCTCCTCCGCCAGCAGCGCCCGGTCCACCCCCTGGCTGAGGTCCGGCATATCCCCCTCCCTGCCGCAGCGGATGTCCTCCCCGTAGTACTCAAAGCTCAGTGGCCGCCGGGCGAACATCCCCTTTTTGTAGCTTTTGAGGTGGTTGACCGCAATGCGGTATACCCAGGTGGAGTAGGCGCACTCCCTGCGGAAGGTGGAGAGCCTTGTCATAATCTTGATGAGTATCTCCTGGGCGGCGTCCTCCGCGTCGGGAACGGTCCCCAGCATCCGCAGGGAGAGGTGGAACACCATGTCCTGGGCCTGCGTCAGCAGCGCCTCCAGCGCGTCCCTGTCCCCTGCCACCGCCAGGTCAATCAGTTTTTCCCGGTCTTGATCCATATCGGTACCTCCTTTATCAGGTTAGACACTCCCCACGGGGATTTGTGACAAAAATTTACGCTCCGGGGCAGGCAAATCTGCGCCTCACTCGGGCCGGCGGGCCCGCTCCCGTCCGATTGTCTCCCAGTATAGCACGGCCCCCGCCCTTTTTTCGCCCGGAATTACCAAAATCGGTTGACATTCCAGGTATTTTAAGCTACCATTGTTCTACTAACAGTTTGCGTGCTAATATTTATATCCGCGGCGCGCGCAAAACGCTCTCAGAGGTGTCATTGATGAAAAAGTACCCCTTCAGCCTGGCTCTGCTCAAGGCCTTCCACGCCCAGAACAATGTGTTCCGCCCCATGATAGCCGAGGTGGGCCTCTCGGTGGGACAGCCCAAGATTATGGATTTTCTCACCCGCCACGACGGCTGTATGCAGAAGGACCTGGCCGCCATGTGCGACATTGAGCCGGCCACCATCTCCCGCCTGCTGGACAAGATGGAGGCCGACGGCCTCATCACCCGCTCGGCGGTGGAGGGCAACAAGCGGGCCGCCGCCATCTCCCTCACCGCGGAGGGGCACCGCCGCCAGGAGACGGTGGTGGGCATCCGCGCCCAGCTGGAGGCCCGGGAGCTGGCCGGCTTCTCCGACGAGGAGCGGGCCCTCTTCTTTGAATTTCTCAACCGGCTCTACCACAACCTCACCAATGACGGCGGAGGGGACGGGAAGTAATGGAGCACTCAGCCAGCGAGGCGCAGTACCTCAAAATGACGGGCACCCCCATCCCCCGGCTCATCACCTCACTTGCGGTTCCCACCATTATCAGCATGCTCATCACGGGCATCTATAATCTGGCGGACACCTATTTCGTCTCCCTTCTCCACTCCGACAGCGCCACCGCCGCCGTGGGCGTGGTCTTCTCCCTCATGGCCCTCATTCAGGCCGTCGGCTTCACCCTGGGCATGGGCTCCGGCAGCCTCATCTCCCGGCTGCTGGGCCGCCAGCAGAAGGAGGCGGCGGATACGGTCCTATCCTCCGGCTTCACGGCCGCCGTCCTCTTCGGCGTGCTGGTGACGGCGATGGGCCTCATCTTCATCGACCCCCTCATGGCGGCTCTGGGCTCCAGCGAGACCATCCTCCCCTACGCCCGGTCCTATGCGCAGTACATCCTCTTCGGCGCGCCCATCATGGCCGCCTCCTTCGTGCTCAATAACGTCCTCCGGGCCGAGGGGCACGCCACCCTCTCCATGGCAGGCATCACCATCGGCGGTATTCTGAATATTGTTCTGGACCCTATCTTCATCCTTCGGGAGATCACCCTCCCCTTCGGCATCGTCCTCCCCGGCCTGAACCTGGGCACCGCGGGCGCGGCCATCGCCACCCTGCTGAGCCAGTGCATCAGCTTTCTCATCCTCTTCTCCTGTTTTCTCACCCGCAAGAGCATCCTGCACCTGTCCGTCCGCAATGTCGCCCGGAGGGGCCGGCAGTATTGGGACATCGTCTGCACCGGCCTTCCCTCCTTCTCCCGCCAGGGGCTGGCGGTGATTGCCACCGTGGCCCTCAACCACGCGGCCATGGTCTACGGCGACCCGGCGGTGGCGGGCATGTCGGTGGTGGGACGGGTGTTCATGCTGATTATCTCCGCCCTCATCGGCTTCGGCCAGGGCTACCAGCCGGTGGTGGGGTACAATTACGGCGCCCGGCGGTTCGACCGGGTGCGGGAGTCCTTCTTCTTCTCCCTCAAAACCGCCTCCGTCATGATGGGTATTCTGGCGATCATCGGCTGGCTGACCGCCCCTCGGGTCATCGGCATGTTCGGCAGCGGACAGATGCAGGAAATCGGAACCTTCGCCATGCGGGCCCAGTGTGTCGGCCTCCTCTTCCAGACCCTGGGCGTCCTGTCCAACATGACCTTCCAGGCCGTGGGCAAGTCCTGGCAGGCCACCTTCCTCTCCTCCTGCCGCCAGGGCGTGTATTTTCTGCCCCTCATCCTGATTCTGCCCCGGGTGGCGGGTCTCACCGGCGTGGAGATTACCCAGCCCCTGGCCGACGTGTGCACCTTCGTCACCTGCATTCCCTTCCTGGCGGCGTTCTTCAGGGAGCTGAAGGCCAAGTCTGCCGAGGACGGCGGCCCCCTCCCGGAAAGCGTCTGAGCGTCCTCCCCCAAAGGCGCCCCGTCCTCTGCGCGGCGGCACTGTCCCCGCGTATCAGCCAGTCCCCGCCCGGTTCACTCCCGCATTTGCGGGAGTGAACCGTTTTTCATCTCTCTCAGCTTTTCCCTCCGTTCCTCTCTTGCCATCTCTCCCCGTGCGTCCTATAATAATAGGGATTAACGCACCTTGAAAGGATGAAATTATGTGAACGGACGCTCCAGCGGCATTCTGCTGCCTGTTTTCTCCCTCCCCGGCCCCTACGGTGTGGGGAGCCTGGGGAAGGGCGCCAGGGCCTTTGTGGACTTTCTGGTCCAGGCGGGCCAGCACTACTGGCAGATCCTCCCCCTGGTCCCCCCCGGCGACGCCGACTCACCCTATATGTCCCCCTCCTCCTTCGCGGGCAACCCCTACTTCATCGATCTGGACGCCCTGGCGGAGGAGGGCCTGCTCACGCCGGACGAGCTGGCCTCCGCCCGCCGGGACACCCCCGACCGGGTGGACTACGCCTTTCTCCGAAAAACCCGCCCCCCCCTGCTGCGCAGGGCCTATGAGCGGAGCGGGGACGCCTGGGCCGCCCATACCTCCGACTTCGTGAAGGCCGCCCCCTGGGCGGGGGACTACGCCCGCTTCGCCGCCCTCCGCGCCCAATTGGATGCGCCGCGGTCCCACTGGCCCTCCCCCGCGCCGGAGCCGGACGGGGACGAGGTGGGCTTCCACCTCTTCCTCCAGACAGTTTTCTTCCGCCAGTGGTTCGCCCTCCGGCAGTACGCCAACGCCAGGGGGGTGTCCATCATCGGGGATCTGCCCATCTACGTCTCGGACGACAGCGCAGAGTTCTGGGCCCGTCCGGAGCTCTTCCAGGTGGACGGGCACGGCAGTCCCTCCGCCGTGGCGGGGGTGCCGCCCGACGCCTTCTCCGCCTCCGGCCAGCACTGGGGAAACCCCCTCTACGACTGGACGGGCCACCGGGAAGAGGTCTTCTCCTGGTGGACAGAGCGGATGGCCTGGGCGGCGGAGCTCTACGACGTGGTCCGCATCGACCACTTCCGCGCCTTCCACACCTACTGGTCCATCCCCGCCGGGGACACGGTAGCCCTGAACGGCCATTGGGAGCCCGGCCCCGGCATGGAGCTGATTGAGCGCATTCAGGCCGCCGTACCAACGCTGAACATCATCGCCGAGGATCTGGGCGACCTGGACGCCGACGCCCTCTCCTTCCTTCAGCACAGCGGCCTGCCCGGCATGAAGGTGCTGGTCTACGCCTTCGACAGCCAGGGCGAGAGCGCCTACCTTCCCCACAACTGCCCGACCGACTCAGTGGCCTATACCGGCACCCACGACACACCTACCTTCGTCCAGTGGCTCTTTGACGAGGCCAGCCCCGCCGACCGGGACTTCGCCGCAGACTACCTCCGCCTCCGCGCCGACGAGGGCTTCGGCTGGGGCGGCGTGGCCGGGGCCTGGTCGACCGCCAGCCGCCTGGCCATCGCCCCCATGCAGGACGTGCTGGGCCTGGGGGCGGACGCCCGCACCAACACGCCCGGCACCACCGGCCCCCACAACTGGTCCTGGCGCGTGCGGGAGGCGGCCTTCAACGGCGACGTGGCCGCCAAGCTGCGGCACATCACCCACACCTATCGAAGGGGGTAAAGTGAATGTCCTTCACTATCCGCGAGGCAGGGCCCTCCGACCTGGACGCCCTGCTCTCCCTCTACTCCTTCCTGCACGCCGAGGACGCCCCGTCCCGGGAGGCCGCCGGGTCGGCCTGGGCGGCCATCCAGGCCGACGCCAACCACCATCTGCTCCTGGGCGTAGAGGAGGGATTCGCCGCCTCCTCCTGCGCCCTGGTGGTGGTTCCCAACCTGACCCGCGCCGCCCGGCCCTACGCCCTCATTGAGAATGTGGTCACCCACCCGGATTTCCGGGGCAGAGGCCTCGCCACCGCCCTGCTGCGCCGGGCCGCCGAGCTCGCCCGGGAGTCCGGGTGCTACAAGGTCATGCTGCTCACCGGGCGCAGGGACGACGCCACGCTGAACTTCTACCGGGGCGCGGGCTTCAACTCTGAGGACAAGACCGCTTTCATCCAGTGGTTATGACTGTAAAGGAGATTTGGTTTTCATGAAAATGATAGATGCAAAGGGCAAACCCTGCCCCACCCCCGTCATTCTCGCCAAGCAGGCCATCGCCGGCGGCGAGGCCGCCTTCCTCATCGAGGTGGACAACCGCCCCGCCGTGGAAAACCTGAAGCGTCTGGCGGGCAATCAGGGCTTCGCCGTCACTGTCCGCGAGGCGGACGGAATCTTTGCCCTGGAGTTCTCCCGCGGCGGCGGGGCCGCCCCCGCCTGCGATGCTGCGGCAGACGCGCCCCTCCCCGCCCCAAGCCGGCATTACACTGTCTTCGTTGGCCGGGACGTTATCGGCTCCGGCGACCGGGAGCTGGGGGCCAACCTGATGCGGATGTTCTTCTACACGCTGGCCAGCGGCGGCGATCTGCCCCAGTCCGTCCTCTTCATGAATGCGGGCGTGAAGCTCCCCGCCCTGGACGACCAGGTGGTCGAGCATCTGAAGGACCTCCGGGCCAGGGGCGTGGAGGTGCTGGTCTGCGGCACCTGCCTGAACTTTTACGGCATTGCGGACAAGCTCCGGGTGGGCACGGTGAGCAATATGTACGACATCGTATCTCAGATGCAGTCCGCCTCCAAGGTCATAACGGTGTAAAGGCAGACTGCTTTATGGATTATTGCGTCATTAGCTTTGAGAGCACCCAGGGCGCCATCCTGGCCCAAAAGCTGCTGGAGGGCGTCTGCCCCGTTCAGGTCATGCCCGTCCTGCGGGAGATCTCCAAGGGCTGCGGCATCTCGGTGCGCTTCGCCCCCGAGCACCTGGACGCGGTGCGCACCGCGCTGGCCTCCTCGCCCCTGGCCCCCGGCGAGTACGGCTTTTACGGCGTCACCGGCGGGGGGAAAACCCTCTCCACCCGGCCCCTGAGCTGAAATCTGCGGGAAGGACGGCTTGCCTATGTACCATAAAATCGGCGTGCTGGCAAAACGCTTTGGCATCACGCCCCAGGCCCTGCGCTTCTATGAGCAGCACGG
Organism: Lawsonibacter faecis; assembly: GCF_014287675.1. Taxonomy (GTDB): domain Bacteria; phylum Bacillota; class Clostridia; order Oscillospirales; family Oscillospiraceae; genus Pseudoflavonifractor; species Pseudoflavonifractor faecis. The sequence goes on from NZ_JACOPQ010000013.1 coordinate 78,560, forward strand.
ACTGCTGGTGCCCGACCGCCCGGAGGAGGGCGGGGCCAGGCGCTACCACACCCGCAACTTCAAGTGGCTCTACAGTATCCGCCGCTACCACGACCTGGGTTTCAGCATGGAGGAGACTCTCTCCCTCTTCGCCTGCGAGACCCCCAAGGACCTCTCCGCCATGGTGGGCGCCAAGGAGGCGGAGACGCTCGGCGAGATTCGCGCCCTGGAGCGGCGTCTGTCCGCCCTGGGCAGGCAGAGGGAGGATCTGGCCCGGATCGCCCGCCTCCTCCGCCGCTGCGAGGTGGCCGACATGCCCCGCCTGTGGCTTCTCATCGACCAGGACGGCCAGCGGGTAGACCCGTCCCCCGCCCTCCAGGAGGAAGTCCGGGCGTGGATGCGCTTTCTCCCCTGGGTCTACGCCGCCTCGGTGCTGGACCGCTCCGCCCTGCTCCGGCCGGAGAGCGTGGGCGCGCGAAAGAGCGGCTTTCTGGTGGAGGCGGACACGGCGGAGGAAATCGGCCTCTCCCCCGGCGTCCGCGCGGTCTGTCTGGAGGGCGGCAGGGCCATCCACACCGTCACCACCCTGGACCGCCCCAACGCCACCACCGGCAACCTGCTGGGCCACGTTCTGGACTACGCGCAGGAGCGTGGCCTCACCGTCCGGGCGGACGCGGTGGGCCGCTGCCTCGCCAAAACCGGCGAGCTCCAGTGCCAGGAGGACCTCTGTCCACGGTCGGTCTACTATGAGTACTGGCTCCCCATCGAGGGTGTATGAGGGTCTCCACTCCCCGGCGTCGCTACTCTGCGCTCCGCCGTGTTCACGTTTCATCCCTCCGTCCCCCTATGATGATAAACACACGGTCCCGGCGGATTTTCTCCGCCGGGACCGTTTTTTGTGAAAATTTTGTCGATTCCTCTTGAATCTAAAGCGGCTTTAGGTGCTACGCTCTTCTTGACGCGGCGGACAGTCCGCGCCGAGAAAGAAGAAGGAGGCATCCCCAGCTTATGAAGAGAAGGCATTCAAAACGCGCTTTGGCCGCTCTGCTCACGGCCTGTATGGCTGTTTCCCTTGCGGCCTGCACCCCCCCGGAGGAAGCGCCCTCCCCCACCCCGTCCGCACCGGCCGGAAGCGTCCGGCCCACAGCCGCCGCAGGCGTCTCCGGCGTCTTTGAGGGCTCCGCCCAGGGCTTCGGCGGCGAGGTGACCGTCACCCTCACCCTGACCGACGGCGCGCTCACCGGCGTGAGTGCGGTGGGCGGGGAGGAAACGCCCGACGTGGGCGGGCGGGCCCTGACGCTGCTGCCCGATACCATGCTGGCCTCCGGCAGCGTGGCGGTGGACGGCGTGTCCGGCGCCACCGTCACCAGTGACGCCGTCCTCGCCGCGGCGGCCGCCGCCCTGGCCGAGAGCGGCGCCGTCCTCACAGCCCGGCCCGTCGCCGTGGAGCAGCACATGACCCCCGGCACCTACTACGGCGAGGCCTACGGCAAGTGGAAGGAGGGCACCATTGAGGGCGAGCGCTTCGGCTCCCCCGCCACCATCCTGCCCACCCGGGTGGCCGTCACGGTGGACGAGACCAGCATCCTCTCCGTAGTGGTGGAGGACTGCTCCGACACTCCCGGCTTCACCGACCCCTGCATTGAGCGCATTCCCGCCGCCATCGTGGCGCAGCAGTCCGTGGCGGTGGACACCGTCACCGGCGCCACCCTCACCAGCCAGGCCATTCTCAACGGCGCCGCCGCCGCCCTCACCGAGGCGGGGGCCAATCTGGCGGGCTTCTCGCAGTCCGCCGCAAAGTCCGCTGCCGCCGAGACCCTGGACGCCGACCTGGTCATTGTGGGCGCGGGGGCCGCGGGCACCATGGCCGCCCTTGAGGCCATGGACGCCGGGCTGAACGTGGTTATCCTGGAGAAGTGCGGCAAGGTGGGCGGCACCTCTGTGTGCTCCACCGGCTTCGCCGCCGTCCAGAGCGGTCTGCAGAAGGAGGCCGGGAAGGATGCAAACACCGTGGACGGCACCTTCCAGACCCTGATGGACTTCTGTAAATGGCGGGCCAACGCCCCCCTGGTCTACAAGATTCTGGAGACCAGCGCGGGTGTGGTGGATAAGCTCCAGGGCCTCTGGGACCAGACCGACGACCCCGGCGTGACCAAGGTCAACGACATCGCCCACGACACCGGCAAGGGCACCCACAAATTCGACGTGCTCTACGACCAGTTCCTGATTCCCGGCGGCGTGAACCTCCTGCTGGAGACCACCGCCACCGAACTCATCCAGGACGGCGGCGCCGTCGCCGGCGTAAAGGCCGTAAAGCAGGACGGCACCCAGGTCACCGTCAACGCCAGGGCCACCCTGGTCTGCACCGGCGGCTTCGGCGGCAATGACGAGATGCTCACCGAGTACTTCGGCCACGACAACTTCTACCTCAACGGCCTGGCCACCAACGTGGGCGACGGCCTCAACATGTGCCTGGCCGCGGGCGCGGTCCTCTCCGACGAGGTGGAGCCCCACCTGGCCGAGTTCTGCAGCAACAAGAAGGTGGACTTCTACGCCGGGTACATGAAGTTCATGAACCAGGCGGGCTTCCTGGCCCTGGACCCCTCCGGCCAGCGCTTCGTGAACGAGGAATTCTTCGTCACCCAGGCCCTGTCCTACGGGGCCTCCGCCCTCCGCCGGGCGGGCTACGCCTATCTCATCTTCACCCAGGAGCAGCTGGACGCCATGACGGAGCGGGGCCTCTGGGGCGTACTCTCGGAGGAGACCATCGACAGCCTGAAGCTCCGCGCCCGCATCATCGTCCCCTCCTACTACACCTTGAAGGATGAGATGGACGCCGCCCTTGCCGCGGGCGAGGCATGGAAGGCGGACTCCCTGGAGGCCCTGGGTCAGGCCATCGGCTTCGGCGATCAGGACATCTACCAAAAGTCCATCGAGGACTATCTCAACGTCCTCGCCACCGGGGAGGACCCCCTCTTCGGTAAGCGCTCCGACATGATGCCCGGCCTGGACAAGGGCCCCTACTACGCCGTCCGGGTCATCTCCGCCATCGACGGCACCTACAACGGCATCCGGGTCAACGAGGATATGCAGGCCCTGGGCGGGGACTACCAGCCCATCCCCGGCCTGTACGTGGCGGGCCAGGACAGCGGCGGCTACTTCAGCTACCCCTACTATGAAGGCGCGGGCTGGACCCAGGGCTACGCCTGGACCTCCGGCGCGGTGGCCGCCCGGCACATCGCCGAGACCCTGGCGGACTGATTTCTTCTGCAAAAAGGCGGCCGCCTCCACGTATGGAGGCGGCCGCTGAGCTTGTTAAAGAAGCCCCCGGACTTCTTTAACAGTAAGCTGCATGACGGATGGGGCCCGATTTCATGGGAAAAAGTCGCCCCATCCGTCGTGAGGAGTGTCATTTCTCAGGCGCATGTCCCCAGCAATGACGGATTTTCATTTGACTGCGTCGTCTGCGGACGACGCAGCTCTGCGAGGCTTTCTCCGCAGAGGATTTTTTGACAGCCTGGGCGGCCGCTTTCTGTCATTTTTCCATATGGCCCGGTCCCTGTATCAGAACCATCCGAGCTGCCGCACCTGCAGGGACCTCATCCTCCGCTCGCTGACCGTCTCATCCGCCCGAATCGCGTCGCACAGGACGGGTGAGGCGGGGCTGTACTGCCCGCTCCGCCGGGCCAGCGCCTTGTCGCTGCGGTTGGCGTAGCAGTAGCGGCAGCCGTTCAGGCAGGTGTCGTAAGCCCCGATGTCGATGCTGGCGGCGCAGCCGCAGGCGCTGCGCTGGCCCTTATCCGGCTCGGTTCGGAGCGGACAGCCGGCCAGCCGCTCGATGAGCTGCGCATCAATGCAGCTTCCGCGGCCGATGCCGAATTCGCTCAGGTCGATCTCCTCCGCGCAGGTGACCAGGCGGAAATCCTCTCCCGCCGCCGCCGCAAGCCCCTCCGCCAGGCTCCGCTTCTCCCGGTCGCTGGGTGTACGGGCCCCCAGTTGGCGCAGGCCGGTGCGGATGGCGGCGTACTCGTCCAAAAAGCTGATGGAGCACCGCTCCGCCGCGCCCCGCAGCCGATCCGCCAGGCGTGAGAACTGCTCCAGGTGGAATTCCAGAGGATAGTCCCCGCTCAGCAGAATCGGGTCGTACCGCCAGACCACCCGCTCCGGCCCCAGGGCGTCCGAGAGCCGCAGGAAGGTCTCCGCACGCCGCTCCAGGGGCGGGAGTCTGCGCTCCACATCCGCGCCGTAGGCGTTCAGGGTATACTGAAAGTAGAAGTGCCAGGGCCGGAAGAGGTCCAGGTACTCCAGCATGGGCGCGGGATTCTTGGACCAGAACACGATGCAGTCCACCACCGCCGGAGAGAGGCTCACCCGGCTCACCTGCCGGGGATTCATGGGGTTGCGCACACAGGCGAACCCCTCACTGACCCGCCGTGCCATCCAGTCCGGGTAGCAGGCCGGGATATCCGTCCTTCTGCTGGCACTGATGATCATGGCTCCACCCTCGTCATCTCCCGGGCGATGTAGCCCTCGCCATAGAGAATGTCGTAGACCAGAGTGCGGTAGGTGTCCGCCCTCTCCTCCGCTGCCGTGCCCTCAGGGGGCGCGTAGTACGGGGTGCCGTCCCCCGCCACAAAGAGCCGCTGGCGGTAGAGCAACATATCCGTGAGAGCGGCATCCACCCAGTGGAAGTAGAGGGGCTTCTCCACCCCCGCCCAGTCCAGGATGCCGCTGCCCAGCTCCAGGGTGCTCACCGTCCCGGGGATCTCCGGCTCCGCCTCGTAGTTGTTCCAGACCAGAAAGCGGGTGGTGTGCATCCTCTTCAGCTCCTCCGGGGACCACGCCTTGGTGTCGGCGGTGCTGGAGTAGCCCAGGATGGAGTAGATGGTGCTGTCCGCATCCATGGAGAGGCCGGGCAGGTGGTCCCCCCAGAAGACCACCATCACCGGCTCCCCGCAGGTTTCAAAGTAATCCAGCAGGACCCCCAGGGCCTTGTCCGCGCCGTGGAGTCCATAGAGCAGGGCGTCCACCGAACCCAGCTGCTCCTCGTTGAGCTCATCGCTCTCAAAGCGCAGGCCGGAGGACTCGGGGAATTTCCCCTCAAAATAGGGCTGGTGGTTCTCCATGGAGAGGCCGAAGAGGAGCAGTGGCTTTTCCCTGTCACGCCCCTCAAACTCAGAGATCAGTATATCCGTGAGGGCCATGTCGGAGAGGTAGGGCCCAGCCCGGTCGGCATTCTCGGGGAAGTCGGCCTCAAAGAGGACCTTCTCAAAGCCGATGGCGGGCAGGTTGTCCGCCCGGTTATAGAGCCGGTCGGTATAGGAGTGGACGAACTCAGTGGCGTACCCCGCCCCGGCAAAGGCCTTGACGATGGAGGGGATGCGCTCATAGGAGGAGCCGTCCTTCAGCGACGTGAGGTCCTCGTCCTCCCCCACGAAGGCGATGGGCACGCCGGTCATGACCTCCATTTCCACGTTGCCCGTGCCCCCGGCGTAGGTGTTGGAGAGGAAGTGCCCGGAGGGCCACTCCTCCGCCAGTGCGCGGTAATTGGGGATGGGGTCGTCGATGAAGTCCACGCCGGGGAGTACGGCCTCCGGGTCGCAGAAGCTCTCCGACATGAGGAGGATGACGTTGGGCCGCACGCCGTCCGCCGCTGTGGGCGCGGACTGCTCCGCCGCGTGCCGGGCCTCCACCAGAATGGCGTTCATGTTGTTCTCGTTGTAGGCGTCCGGCTCCTGGACGGCACTGTCCAGAATGCCGCTGTAGATGCCCGCCAGCAGTCCCAGGCGGTCGTTGCGCTGGGCCTGGATCTCGTCCCCCGGCCCGGAGAGGAAGACTGCGGCGGGGGCGAAGTTCGCGCTGCCCAGCAGCACCAGCACCGCCAGCAGGCCGGAGACCGTCCTGCCGTACCAGCCCCAGCCCTGGGCGCGGGTCCGGTGGCCAAAGAGGGCAATCACCAGCAGGAGGGCGGCCAGCACCCCCACGGACCACCAGGTCCCCTCCCCCAAGTCCATCCCCGGGCGCATGAAGCCCGCAATGTCCCCCGCGCGGGCGGCCATGGCCAGGTCGCTGACCAGCAGGGGTACGCCGTTGGCCACCTCCTTGAAATGACTCGCCAGGGAGAGGACGAGCGCGGGCGCGCCCACCAGCAGCGTGGAGAAAAAGAGGCTCCGCGTCAGGGCCAGCAGCAATACGACGAGGGCCAGCAGCAGCGCATAGGTAAAGGCCGCCGCACCGAAGCACCCGCCCATCCACGCGAACACCTCCGCCGCACTTTGGAGGGTGGCGAGCTGACAGCAGAACAGGATGATTGCGGGCCCGAGGAGGAACAGCGGATACCAGACCCAGGACTTGGAGCGCCAAGCCCATTTTTTCCGCGCCTCCTCCGGCCTCTCCTCTTTCCGGCCCCTTCTCCCCCCGGACGCCGGCGTTTTTTCCTCCTCCGGGAGCATACCGTCGGAAACCGGCTCCTCCTGAGGGGCTTTTGTGGGCAAAGCGGGAGCGAGCGCGTCCCCTTCCGCTGCGGCGCGCAGCGCCTTCTCCCGGCGGCGGTTTTGCCGCCTCCTGGCCTCCAGCGTCTTCTGTCTGCTCTTCTTACCGGTCTTGGACACCGCTTCTCCACCTCCTTCGACGTAAAACGCACGTAGAGTTTATTTTAGGCCCATTTTTCCCCGATGTCAACGTCACTTGCACCCAAAAAACCATAAAAAAGCCGCCCGGTAATTGACCGGACGGCTTTGAGTTATTTTTAGCCGAAATAGACGGTAATGTCGCCCATATCGTTGTCGATCTCCAGGTAGTGGGCCCCGCCGCTGCGGCTGACGCTGTGCTTCTGCTCCACGCCGTCGATATAGATATCGCCCATGCTCACGTCCATGTCGTAGCCGTAGTCCCGCCCGGACAGGTCGGTGGAGACGTTCACGTCGCCCAGGCTGCTGGAGATTTCGGTCGTGCCGGCGAAACTTCCGCCGATATCCACCAGACCCATGCTGTTCTCGATATCAAGGGACTTCTCGGTGGTCAGCCGGGCGGCGGTCAGGTCGCCCAGGGAGAGGTCCAGGGTCAGGTCGCGGGCGGTCACGTCGGAAATCTGGAGGTCCCCCAGGGAGAGGGTCATATTTCCCTCGACGATTAGCGCGTCGTAGAGATACACATCGCCCAGGTCGGCCAGGACCTCCATCTTATCGGTCTGGAAGCTGGTCATGCTGATGTCGCCCAGGGCGGTGGTCACGTCCACCTCCTCCATCCGGGCGTCCCGGGGCAGGTAGACCGTGACGGTGCCGCCGTACTTTGTGCTCAGATTGACGCCCACATCGGGCAGCGAGGTGCTCCAGACCTTGAGTCTGCCGTTCTCGTTGGTATAGTGCAGCTCGTAGTTTTTACCGTACCAGGTGAGGTCCACGCCGTAATCGTCGGCCACAATGAAGTTCACATCGCCCATGCTCACGTCGATTTCAATCTTATCGAAGGCCGCCAGGTCCCGTTCCCCCGCGGCGCTGCCGGAGGCGGCCTCTATGGAATCACTGCCGGCGTGGGGGTAAAAACCGGTGAAGCCCACGTTGACGGGATGACCGCCGATATTGACCGTCAGCTCGGTCTGGGCGCCCATGGCCCAGCCCGCACCCATCAGAATCACGCCCACCAGGAACAGCGGCGCGGCCACGCCCGCCAGAACCTTTGCCAGCTTCTTCATGCCATCACCTCCCGCTTATTGCCGCCGCCGAATATCATGCGGCAGAATGCCGCCGTGCCCTTGCCGCAGAGCCCGCACAGGGCCACGCCGCCCAGGAAGAGCAGCAGGCCCAGCGCCGCGATGAAAAGGCCCGCGCCGCCGAAGAACATCAGGGTGGGGATGCCGCCGGAGAAAATGGCGGTGAAGCCGCACCAGATGGAGAAGATGCCGGCCAGCACGCACCCCAGGCCTGCGGCGGCGATGCTGCCCGCCACAGCGAAGAGGGCCACGATGAGGGAGAACACCACAGCCACAGCCGCAATCAGCAGGGGCACCCAGATGGGCGAGAGGCAGGCCAGCAGGACAATCTGTCCCGCGGAGCGCCGGCGGCGCGGCCTGGGCTCGTAGACGTACTGCGTCTCGGTGGGCTTTCTGCCGGCAATCTCGGCGGCCAGCTCCGCGGGGGTGCCCAGCTCGGCGATGATCTCCTGCTCCCGCGCGCTCCCCGCCTCGTCAAAGTACTCCTCGTAGTACTTCATCACATTGTCCAGCTCCTGCCGGGGCAGGCGGTTGCTTAACCGCGCATAGAGCTCCTGAAGATATTCTTCTCTGTTCATCATATAACGCCTTCCTGTCTTCTCTTCTGTCGTTGCTGTCATTATACAGGAGGCCGGGTTTCAAAAACAATAGAGGCTTCCTTAAAATCCTCTTAAAATCCCGCGCAGTCAGAATAAACGCACGGACATACAGCGGCCGGGCGTATAGATCCGCCCGACCGTCCCTTTCCGCCGCTTGTCGCCGAAAAAGGCCCCGGCGATTTTGACACATCCATTGAAGGGCGTGCATTTGTATGTTAATATCGAATATTGGAGTAAGAAAAAATATGCATTGGGCGGCTAAGGCAAGCCCTGGATGATTGTAACCGGGGTTATCATGAGATAACATTTGTGGCTTTGGTCCAATACCTCCAGGTAAAAAATCTTCCATTTATTGCAAGCATTTGATGTTTTGAAACAACAATTGATGTTACTTCTTTTCTATGGGGAATTTTGTCTGTGGTGTCAGGCATACGTGGCATAATCCTTCTTATCCTTAAACAGCAGAGACAGCCGCCAAGATTATGGGCATTTGGCATAGTACGCCTTACTTGGTATCAAGAATCAAACAGCAGTCGGCGGGTCTACGCAGCATAGGCAGTCAAAACGGGCTCCCGGCCTTCCCGCAAGGCGAAGCATACCACTGAAAAACGGTACGCCGCCCGCCCCTTCCGCCTCTCCGCCCCTTCAAATTTCCAAGTGCGGAATATCCTGCACTCCACTAGGTTATGGTTGCAAAATCCGCGATTTTGTTTTATGATGTAGGCTACGGGAAAAATGGCCCTTCCTGATATGGAGCGCGGGGGGCGTTTTAACGAATAGAGAATCATGAACGGTGAATGACCAGCAGTTCGGCCTCTTTCCCCATTCTACTCATTCACCATTTGCCATTAGCCAATGTTAGGAGTGAAGGCCATGAGCCTGCGCATCGGAATCGACATCGGCTCCACCACCGTCAAGGTGGTGGTGCTGGACGAAGACAATAAACTATTGTTCCGCTCCTATGAGCGGCACTACTCCAAGGCCCGGGAGCGGGCCTGCGAGACGCTGAACTCTATTAAGGAGTTGCTCTCCGGCAAGGACGTAAAGCTGGTGATCACCGGCTCCGCCGGCCTGGGCGTGGCAAAGGCCGGCGGCATCGACTTTGTGCAGGAGGTCTACGCCACCGCCGCCGCCGTCACGCAGTACTACCCGGACACGGACGCGGTAATCGAGCTGGGCGGCGAGGACGCCAAGATCATTTTCTTCGGCGGCGCGCTGGAGGAGCGGATGAACGGCTCCTGCGCCGGCGGCACCGGGGCCTTTATCGACCAGATGGCCACGCTGATGAACGTAAGCGTGAACGAGCTGGACGCCCTATCCCTGAACCACGAGAAGATCTACCCCATTGCCTCCCGATGCGGCGTGTTCGCCAAGAGCGACATCCAGCCCATCCTGAACCAGGGCGGGCGGAAGGAGGACGTGGCCGCCTCCATCTTCCAGGCCGTGGTGGACCAGACCGTGGCCGGCCTGACCCAGGGCCGGGAGCTCAAGGGCAAGATCGTATTCCTGGGCGGCCCCCTCCACTTCCTCATGGGGCTGCGGGCGCGCTTTGTGGAGACCCTCCATTTGGACGGCGAGCACGCCGTCTTCCCCGAGGACGGCGACTGCTTCGCCGGCATTGGCGCGGCCCTCTGCGCCGCCGACTACGCCGACCACCCCTTCGACGATCTGCTGCGCAAGCTGGAGGAGAGCGTGGATGCCGCCAACACCGTGGATACCATGCCCCCCCTCTTCACCGACGAGGCCGACTACGCCGCCTTCCTGACCCGGCACGACGCCAACCACCCGCCCGAGGCGGATATCCATACCTACGCCGGGGACGCCTACCTGGGCATCGACGCCGGATCCACCACCACCAAGGTGGCCCTCATCGCGCCCGACGGCGGCCTTCTCTATACTTATTACCACTCCAACCAGGGGAATCCCGTGGCTATCGTGCTCGAGCAATTGAAGGAGATTTACCGGCTCTGCGGCGGGCGCGTCACCATCCGGGGCAGCGCCGTCACCGGGTACGGCGAGGAACTCATTAAAAACGCCTTCTCCTGCGATCTGGGCCTGGTGGAGACGGTGGCCCACTTCAATGCCGCCGCCCACTTCAACCCCGACGTGGACTTCATCATCGACATCGGCGGCCAGGATATGAAGTGCTTTAAAATCCGCAACGGCGCCGTGGACTCCATCATGCTCAACGAGGCCTGCTCATCGGGCTGCGGCTCCTTTATTGAGACCTTTGCCAAGGCCCTGGGGTACACCATCGCCGACTTTGCTAAAATCGGCCTCTTCGCACCCCATCCGGTGAACCTGGGCTCCCGCTGCACCGTGTTCATGAACTCCAGCGTGAAGCAGGCCCAGAAGGACGGCGCGGGCGTGGAGGACATCAGCGCGGGCCTCTCCATCTCCATCGTGAAAAACGCGGTCTACAAGGTTATCCGGGCTGCCAGCGCCGACGACCTTGGCAGGCACATTGTGGTCCAGGGCGGCACCTTCCATAACGACGCGGTGCTGCGCGCCTTCGAGCAGGAGCTGGGCCGGAACGTCACCCGCCCCACCATCGCAGGGCTGATGGGCGCCTTCGGCGCGGCTCTGGCCGCCAGGGACCTCCATCTGGAGAAGAGTGCGCTGTTAAGCGAAAAGGCTTTACATGGCTTCACCCACAGTGCAAAACCTGTCACCTGCGGCCTGTGCACCAATCACTGCTCCCTCACCGTCAACCAGTTCGACGGCGGGCGGAAGTTTATCTCCGGCAACCGCTGCTCCCGCCCCCTGGGCAAGGAGAAGGTGGAGCTGCCGGACCTGATGAACTACAAATACAAGAAGCTCAGGGCCCTGGAGGGCAGGGGGAGCGGCAGCGGCGTCCGCGGCAGGATGGGCATTCCCTTCGGCCTCAATATGTACGAGAACCTTCCCTTCTGGTTCGAGTTCTTCACGCGCCTCAACTTCGAGGTGGTCCTCTCCCCCGAGTCCACCCGAAAGCTCTACATCAAAGGCCAGCACACCATCCCCTCCGACACCGTGTGCTACCCCGCCAAGCTGCTGCACGGCCACGTGGAGGCCCTGGTGGAGCAGGGTGTGGACGCCATCTGGTACCCCTGCATGTCCTACAACAACGACGAGGGCATCGGCGACAACCACTTTAACTGCCCGGTGGTGGCCTACTACCCCGAGCTGCTGGCCGCCAATATGCCCGTTTTGAAGCAGACCCGCTATCTGGACCCCTACGTGGGCCTGTGGCGGCGCAAGGACTTTGAGAAGCGGATCGCCAGGATGATGGAGGAGGAGTTTTCCATCCCCAAAAAGGAGACCGCGGCGGCCGTGCGGGCGGCCTACGACGCCTACGACGCCTACCTGGCCGACATCCGCGCCACTGGGAAGCAGTACGTCGAGTACGCCAGGGCCAACAATATGCCTATCCTGGTGGTCTGCGGGCGGCCCTACCACATCGATCCGGAGATCAACCACGGCATCAACGACCTCATCACCTCCTTCGGCTTTGTCCTGGTCACAGAGGACGCGCTGAGCCACCTGGAGGGCTATGAGAGCCGGAAGGTTCTCAACCAGTGGACCTTCCAGAGCCGGATGTACAACGCCGCCCGCTACGTCTGCACCCAGAGCGATATGCAGGTGGTCCAGCTGGTGTCCTTCGGCTGCGGCACCGACGCCATCACCACCGACGAGCTGCGCTCCATTTTGGAGGAGGGCGGAAAGCTTTACACTCAGCTCAAAATCGACGATATTAACAACCTGGGCGCGGTCAGAATCCGAATCCGCTCGCTGATGGCCGCCATTGACGCCCGGAAGCGCTGAGCCGTCGGGCAGGGACGCCAACGTCAGAGCGGAGAAAAATGCAGAGAGGGCGTCCCGCGCAAGCCCTCGGCGCTTTTTGCGCCGGTCAGGAGTATCTTCCATGTTACTGAAAGAACAAATCCGGTCCATTGTGAAAAACCAGCTGGCGCTGGATCTGGGCTGTGAGGCAAGTTTGCTTGACGCCCCTGAGAACACGGTGCTGGAGTGGCGGGATCTGCCCGGACGGCGGAGGTACGGCGAGGACGCGCCCTTTCTGGAGCTGGCGGTCTGGAACGGCGTGCTGAAAGCCGCCTGCGCCGCCCCCCTGCTGCCCTGGGCGCGGGAATTTTTGACGCCCCGGCAGGCGGAGTGGCTCTTCAAGTTCAACTCCCTGAAAAAAATAGACGCAGCACTCGCCCCCTTCGGGTACGAGCTCGGCGAGGCCGTGCGTTACTTTCTCCCCGCTCTTCCGGCGGTGCCCGCGGCGCCCCTCCAGCCGGTGCGCTGGTATGAGGGGGCGGAGCTGGAACAGTTCCGGGGCGACTGCCGCTGGGACGGCCCGCTGGCCTTCAACCCCCTGTTCCCCGACATGCTGGCGGTGGCCGCCCTGGATGGGACCGGCGCGCCATGCGCCATGGCGGGGGTCAGCCGTGACGGGGCGCGGCTGTGGCAGATCGGCATCACGGTCCTCCCCCCGTACCGGGGCCGGGGGCTGGCGGCCAATCTGACCGCCCTCATCAGAGACGAACTGCTCTCCCGGGATATCGTCCCCTTCTACGGCACGGCCGAGAGCCACATCATCTCCCAAAATGTCGCCATCAGCGCCGGGTTCCGGCCGGCGTTCGGATATCTGTACGCGCAGAAAATCCCGCCCCAACTCAATCAGGCGTAGGCGTGGCTCATCCCGCCCGTTCCCCACAGAAAGGATCAAGGCTTATGGCAGAATTAGTTTATGACAACACCGGCAGGCTCCTCTTCACCAAGGAGATGAAGGAGGAGTACACCCTCCTGGTGCCCCAGATGCTGCCCATGCATTTCGCCATGCTGGTGCGCATCATGCAGACCGAGGGCTACAAGGTGGAGATGCTCAACACCACCGGCAAGAGCATTTTGGACTACGGCCAGAAATACGTCCACAACGACGCGTGCTTCCCCGCGATTCTGGTCATCGGCCAGCTCATCGACGCGGTGAAAAGCGGCAAATACGACCCGCACAAGGTAGCGCTGGTCATCACCCAGACCGGCGGCGGCTGCAGGGCCTCCAACTACATCCATATGCTGCGCAAGGCCCTGGAGAAGGCGGATCTGGCCTACGTGCCCGTCATCTCCGTAAACCTCTCCGGCCTGGAGCACAACCCCGGCTTTAAGCTGTCCCTGGGCTTCATCCGCAAGGCGGTTTTCGCCGTATTCTACGGCGACATCATCATGAACACGGCCAACCAGGTCCGGCCCTACGAGGTCAATCCCGGCGACACGGACCGGGCCATTGAGACCTGCATGGACTTCCTCCTCTCAGGCATGAACGAAGGCAAGGGCATGACCCACAAGTCCATGATCGCCAATTTCGAGCGCATTATCGAGGTCTTCAAGGCCGTCCCCGTGGCCGGTGAGCAGAAGGTCCGCGTGGGCGTGGTGGGCGAGATTTACGTGAAGTACTCCCCCCTGGGCAACAACAATCTGGAGCACTTCCTCCTCTCCGAGGGGGCCGAGCCGGTGGTGCCGGGTCTGGCCGACTTTGTCATCTTCAAAATCTACAACCGGGACGTGGACGTGGATATCTACGGCGGCAAGTGGATTAAGCAGGCGGTCTGCCGGATATTCGCCGGGTACGTCAAAAAGAAGCAGCGGGCGATGATCGACACCCTCAAGCGGGACGGCCGTTTCCGCGCCCCCGGCGACTTCGACGATCTGCACGGCTACATCAAGGGTTACCTGGGCGACGGCAACAAGATGGGCGAGGGCTGGCTCCTCACCGCCGAGATGCTGGAGCTCATCAACACGGGGGTGCCCAACATCGTCTGCACCCAGCCCTTCGGATGCCTCCCCAACCACATCGTTGGCAAGGGCATGATTCGCAAGCTGAAGGACGACTACCCCTGGAGCAACGTGGTGGCCATCGACTACGACCCCGGCGCCACCAAAATCAACCAGGAAAACCGCATTAAGCTCATGCTGGCCAACGCCCGGGCCCTGGCGAAGACCCACGAGGAGGCGCCCGCCGCCGGGGCGTGCGCGGACGGCAGGGAGCCCCAGACCGTATAGGCATGTTTTGCTGACGCCCACCGGGGGACCCGGCTCTTATCTGCCGGGACAAGTAAATTGCCCGGCATCAGAGTTTCGGCCCCCGCGGGGGCCGAAACGCCTGTGTGCGCCATCCGGCGCGGCGTGTCCCGCCATCCCTTCTCATGGATGTGATAACCTGTATGGAAAACCTGCATTTTGTCGACGCCTGCAAGTCTGAGCACTTTATAGCCATGTCCCTCATCCATGCTCTGGGATGGCGGGATATCCCCGCGGGCTGACGCCCGCCGGGGACCCTGGCTTTTTATCTGCCGGGGCAAGTGAATTGCCCCGGCAGCAGGGTTTCGGCCCCGGCGGAAGGACCGAAACACCTGTGCGCGCCATTCGGCGCGGCGTGTCCCGCCACCCCTTCTCATGGATGTGATTACCTGTATGGAAAACCTGCATTTTGTCGACGCCTGCAAGTCTGAGCACTTTATAGCCATGTCCCTCATCCATGCTCTGGGATGGCGGGACACGTATGCCGGCTATGTGCCCGGCGACTATATGGCCCGGGAGATTACCGACGACCGCTGGGTGAAGTTCTTCCGCGAGGATTATGAGCTGGGCAGATGTCACGGTCTTCTCCTTTACAGAGACGACACCCCCGTCTCCTGCCTCAACTACGGAGCCGCCCGCACCCAGAACTACAACGCCGGGGAGGCAACCGTCTTCCCCAACGACGCCTACGCCGGCTGGGGTGAGATTATCTCCTTCTACACCCACCCGGCGGAGCGGGGCAGGGGCTACGGCGGGCTGCTATTTGAGGAGGCCCTTCGCCGCCTGAAGGCGGACGGACACGACAGTGCGTTTGTCTTCGTCCTGCGGGAGAACGGGAAGGCCCGGCGGTTCTATGCCGCCCACGGCTTCGCCTGGGACGGCACCCACGCCGACATTCCCTTCCCGCCCGACGCGGTATGTGTTGACTTGCGGTACACCAAGGCATTATAATATCTCTGCAACAACTGAATGTCAGGCTGCCGGGATAACGTCCCGTCGCTCCCCCCGGCCGCCAAAAGACGTATCAATGGACAACGGGTTTTCCGGGGCGCATCCTCCAGATGCGCCCCCAAGAAGACCTGTTGTTTTTTTGGACGAATGGAAGGAAGAGAAATTTGGCGGAGAACAACAACAAGATGGGCGCCATGCCCATCCGGCAGCTTATCGTGCACATGTCCTGGCCCATGATGCTGTCCATGCTCATTCAGGCGCTCTACAACATGGTGGACAGCTACTTTGTGGCCCGCATCGATGCGGACGCCTTCGTGGCCCTGGGTCTGGCCTACCCCGCCCAGACCATGATGATCGCCATCTGCGTGGGCACCGGCGTGGGCGTAAACGCCATGCTCTCCCGCCGCCTGGGCGAAAACCGGGCCGGGGAGGCCAACGCGGTGGCGGTGAACGGCTACTTTGTCTACCTGCTGACCTGGGTGGCCTTTCTCATCTTCGGGCTGGTCTTCGGCCGGTCCTTCGTGGGCTTCTTCAATTCCGACCCCAACGTGGTCCGCTACGGCGGCCAGTACCTGACCATCGTCACCACGCTGTCCATCGGCGTGTGCATGCAGTTCGCCGGGGAGCGGGTGCTCCAGGGCATCGGCGACCCCATCGGCCCGATGGTGATTCAGGGCATCGGCGCGGTCATTAACCTGGTGCTGGACCCGGTGCTCATCTTCGGTCTGGGGCCCTTCCCCGCCATGGGGGTCGCCGGCGCGGCCATCGCCACCGTCTTCGGCCAGATCGTGGGCATGGTGGTGGGCTTCGTGCTGGTGGGGCGGAACAGGTCGCTCCCCATCTCCCTCCGGGGATTCCGGCCCAGCGCCGGGACCATCCGGGACATCTACCGCATCGGCGGCCCGGCCATTGTGATGCAGTCCCTCAACACGGTGATGACCATGGGCATGAACAAAATCCTCAGCCTGCCCCGGATCGTGGAGCGCTTCGGAAACGCTCCGGTTTTCGTGCTCACCTCCTATTTCAAGCTCCAGTCCTTCGTCTTCATGCCGGTCTTCGGCCTCAACAACGGCATGACGCCCGTCCTCAGCTACAACTACGGCGCCCGGCAGAAAAAGCGCATTACCGGCGGAATTCACTTTGCTCTGGCGCTGGCCCTTGCTATTATGGGCGTGGGGATGCTCCTCTTCCTCCTGTTCCCCGGCGCGCTGATGGGTATTTTCGGCGCGGAACAGGAGCCAATGGCAATGGCGATGGGAATTCCCGCCCTGCGCATCCTGGCCGCCTCCTTCCTCTTCGCCGGAGTGTCCATCATCCTGGGAGCCGCCTTCCAGGCCCTGGGCGCGCCCATGTTCAGCCTGATCATCTCCCTGCTGCGGCAGCTCGTCATCGTCCTGCCCGTGTGCCTCCTCCTGGCTTTTACCGCCCCGGAGCTGGTGTGGTGGTGCGTCCCCCTGGCCGAGGGTGTTTCCTGCCTCGTGGCGCTGGCGTTCTACCGGAAGATTTACCGGGAGAAGATCTCCGTGCTGGAGTGCGGCGGAACTGAGAATTGACGGGTGAATACCGTCTTTGGAGTGATACCATGAAAAAACGCATTCTCCCCCTGCTGGCGGCCCTGGCGCTGCTGGCGGGCTGCACCGGCAAGACCTCCCCGTCCGGCACGCCGACGCCCACCCCCGCCCCGGCAGTCTCGTCCGCGCCCGCCCCCACTCCCGCAGCGTCCGGCGCGCCCGGAGACCAGGGGCTGGTCTGGGGTGAGAACTTCGGCATGGAGGACATCGACGTGGACTCCCTCCCCACACAGACGGCGGCGGCCCCGGATCTGTGGACCGAGCGGCTCTCCCTGGTGGGCGCCGTGCCGGAGGCGGACATCTCCCTCTATCTGCTGAACCTCGCCCGGCCCGGCGTGCTGCTGCGGCAGGGCGGGGAGTTTTCCTACTTCCCCCTGGAGCGTCAGTTTCAGGACCTGCCCCTGCTGGTGTGGCGGGACTTCGACGGCGACGGCAGCGAGGAGCTGGCCGTGCGCTATCTGATGGCCCTGGACCCCCTGAGCGAAAAATACGGCCTGGACGGCGACGTACTGTGGCCCCGGTTCGAGCTGCATATCTACGGCCGGGACGGCGCTTCCTGGTCCGACGCCTCCTTCGGGGATGCGGCAGATCTGCGCGCCGCGCTTTCCTCCAACCTCTCCTACACCTGGGACGACCACGAGTTCACCCTCTCCGCAGGTCAAGTGGACACCCCCGGCGGCAGGGCCTGGCTCACCTCGGTCTCCGGCTGGCTGCCCGACACGGGCGTGGCAGTGGACGGCCCCCTCATCGTGGGCCGCCAGATCTTCTTCCGCTTTGAGGACGCCGGCGTCAAGGCCGTCATCACTCTGGGCCTTCCCGCCGCCATGGGCGGCGAGGCCACCGACCTGGCCACCCTCACCGCTACCCTGGAGTACCGGGACGGGGTTCTCTCCCTTGGGGTAGATTTTCTGCTTGAGGCCGTGGGCGGCGTGTAGCGCCCCCTCACGGGACCCGCCGCCCTCATCGGTCCCGGAAATGGGCTCTAAGGACACAGTAAAAAGGGGCTGCCCCGTTCGGCAGCCTCTTTTTTCGCTTTTATTCCACCGTAACTCTTGACTTCTACCCTATAATTTAGGATAATAAGGGTGATTTATCGCGTTATAGGAGGCCTTTCCAATGGCTAAAACAGCTAAGACGGAATCTAAGCCGGTCCTTAAATCTGCGGCCCGTATGTCCAAGCGCGGGCCGCTGGACCAGGATCAGCTGCGTAAAATGGACGCCTACTGGCGGGCGGCCAACTACCTCTCCGTGGGCCAGCTCTACCTGCTGGACAACCCCCTGCTCCGGGAGCCCCTGCGGCCCGAGCACCTCAAGCGCCACACCGTGGGCCACTGGGGGACCGTGCCGGGGCAGAACTTTATCTACACCCACCTTAACCGGGTCATCCTGAGGGGCGGCCTCAACATGATCTATGTAACAGGGCCGGGCCACGGGGGCGAGGCGGTGGTCTCCCAGACCTATCTGGAGGGGACCTACAGCGAGATCTATCCCAACGTGGGCCAGGATGAGGAGGGCATGAAGCGCCTCTTCCGGCAGTTCGCCTTCCCCGGCGGCATCCCCAGCCACCTGGGGCCCGAGGCCCCGGGCTCCATCAACGAGGGCGGCGAGCTGGGCTACTCCCTGGCCCACGCCTTCGGCGCGGTGATGGACAACCCGGATCTCATCGCCGCCTGCGTGGTGGGGGACGGCGAGGCCGAGACCGGACCCCTGGCCACCGCCTGGCAGGGCACCAAGTTCCTCAACCCCATGACCGACGGCGCGGTGCTGCCCATCTTCCACCTCAACGGCTACAAGAGCGCCAACCCCTCCGTCTTCGGCCGCATCACCCGGGAGGAGACCGAGATGTTCTTCAAGGGCTGCGGCTGGGAGCCCCGCTTTGTGGAGGGGGAGGAGAGCGCCCAGATGCACCAGACCATGGCCGCCGCCCTGGACTGGGCGGTGCGCGAGATCAGCCGCATCCAGGAGCACGCCAGAGGCCAAAACGACCCCACCCGGCCCCGCTGGCCCATGGTGGTCATCCGCTCCCCCAAGGGCTGGACCTGCCCCAAGGAGGTGGACGGCCTGCCCCTGGAGGGCACCGCCCGGGCCCACCGGGTCCCTCTGACCGCCAACGCCACCGATCCCAGGCACATCAGGGAGCTGGAGGCGTGGATGCGCAGCTACCGGCCCGAGGAGCTCTTTGACGACACGGGCCGCCTCATCCCCGCCCTGCGGGAGCTCGCCCCCGTGGGGAACCGCCGCATGGGCGCCAACCCCCACGCCAACGGCGGCCAGCTCCTCCGGGACCTGCGCAGGCCCGACTTCCGCAGCTATACGGTGGACGTGCCCGCCCCCGGCGCGGTGAGCGGCGAGGACATGACGGAGCTGGCCAAGTATCTGCGGGACGTGGTGAAGCTCAACGCCGAGGCCCGCAACTTCCGGCTGTTCGCTCCGGACGAGGCCATGTCCAACGGCCTGGAGCCCGTCTTTGAAGCCACAGGCCGCCGCTGGAACAACGAGCTGCTGGAGGGGGACACCGACCTGGACCCCGACGGCCGGGTGATGGACGCCATGCTCTCCGAGCACATGTGCCAGGGCTGGCTGGAGGGCTACCTCCTCACCGGGCGGCACGGCGTCTTCGTCAGCTACGAGGCCTTTATCCGCATCATCGACTCCATGTTCTCCCAGCATGCCAAATGGCTCAAGGTCTGCCGCCAGCTCCCCTGGCGACAGGACGTGGCGTCGCTGAACTATGTGCTCTCCTCCAACGCCTGGCAGCAGGACCACAACGGCTTCACCCACCAGGACCCCGGCTTCCTTGACCATGTGGCGAATAAAAAGGCGGATGTGGTGCGCCTCTACCTCCCCCCCGACACCAACTGCCTGCTATCCACCTTCGACCACTGCATCAAGAGCCGCAATTACGTCAACGTGATCATCGCCTCCAAGCACTCCCGGCCCCAGTGGCTCACCATGGAGCAGGCGGTGAAGCACTGCACCCAGGGCATCGGCATCTGGCAGTGGGCCTCCAACGACCAGGGCAGCGAGCCGGACGTGATTATGGCCTGCTGCGGCGACACCCCCACCCTGGAGACCCTGGCGGCGGTGACCATCCTGCGCAAATATCTGCCGGAGCTGCACATCCGGGTCATCAACGTGGTGGATCTGATGAAGCTCCAGCCCCATACGGAGCATCCCCATGGCCTCAGCGACGAGGACTACGACGCCTATTTCACCACCGACAAGCCCATCATCTTTGCCTTCCACGGCTACCCCACCCTGGTCCATGAGCTGACCTACCGCCGCCACAACAAGAAGCTCCACGTGCGCGGCTATAAGGAGGAGGGCACCATCACCACCCCCTTCGACATGCGGGTGCAAAACGACATCGACCGCTACCACCTGGTCATGGACACGGTGAAGCGCCTGCCCCAGCTGGGCAACCGGGGCGCGTTCCTCATCCAGCTCATGCGGGACAAGCTGGTGGAGCACCGCCAGTACATCACCACCTATGGCGAGGATATGCCCGAGATCCGGGACTGGAAATGGAACGACGGAAAGGGCAGCGAATAAATATCATCCGGTATGGAAAAAGCCGCGCTCAACTTGGTTGAGCGCGGCTTCTGCTTGTCGAACCCCCCCTCCGCAGAGAAGGCCTCGCAGAGCTCCGTCGTCCGCAGACGACGCAATCAAGTTAGAATCCGTCATTTCCGGGGACATGCGCCTGAGAAATGACACTTCTCATGACGGATGGGGCGGCTTTTTCCCAAGAAATCGAGCCCTATCCGTCATGAAGCCTTCTGTCAAAGAAGCCCCGAGGGGCTTCTTTGACAAGCTGATCCGGTGCTCAGCCTTGGGGCTCCTGCCCGTCCAGCCCCAGAATCCCGCACATCCCGCCGAAGAGCGGCTTCTCCTCTCCGGCTTCGTCCACGCTCTTGTAGTGGAAGCCGTACGCCGTGAGGAAGGGGCGACATTCATGGATAACCACCTCGCCGCCCTGTCCGTCCGACAGAATCAGCCTTTCCGCATCCTCCGGGGGCCTGTTGTACCAGGTGGGCACAGATATCCACCGGCTCTCCGCCAGCAGGGCGACTATTTGCGGGCCCGCCTCGGACCAGGCCCATTCCGTTCGCGCAAGTACCTCTCCCCCGCGCTCCACCCGAGCCGTGACGGTTCTGCCTGCGAAATGTTCCTCCAGCAAATTCTGCACGTACGCGTCGATGCCGTCTCCCATATACTCGTACCAGAGCCGTTCCAGGTCTTCATAGAGCCGGGCGTAGTCCCCGGTCTCATAGTACCTGTCGTACATTTTGACGTAGGGCTGTCCCTCCCTGTTGTAGGAACGTGTTGATATTAGGTCTGGTAAATTGGTCTTCGTTAAATAACGCAAAAGAATCCCTACCCTTCTTCGGCGCGGGGATTCTTCGGCTTGAATCACATTATGCCAATAATGCGTACTTGAATCGGCTCGATAGACAGGAATTTCTTATCGGCATATCTCAACCTTTGATTTTAGTGGATTATGTGTTTACATTCTTGTGAAACTTCCGTCACCGCCCATAAGAGCGGTCATTTCCTCAATACGATCTAGGGGAAAAGGTGGTTGCGTCAACGGTTTCATCGCAATAGACATTAGTTTCATTGGGTTGTCATCCGCGGCAATGCGATTTGAACTAAATTTACCACATTGACGGCAGCGATGAATAATGGCCCATTCTCCGCTTTTACGAACCCATACACCTACTGGTTCCATGACACCACCACAATCTGCTTGGCGGTCACCGGGTTCATCATCCACATGAAGGCTGGATAGGCAGTTGGGACAATGATTGCGATGGTCGCTGCCTGCGCCATCTGCTACCACCAACCGCCCACATACTTTGCAAGTAAAACTATCCTTACAAGCATGTGTTTTGTAGTAGCCCTTTTCATACTGCTTTCGCTTATTTTCTCTGTTCATAGTGTCTACGCTCCTTCTTGCGCAAGACGAACAGCCCCGGATATTTTTACAGAGCACGGCTTTACGGTGCCAAATCTGTGAGATGTTTTTTTAGCAAATCCCTATATTTCTGCGTTAGACGTAAATACTCGTCCTGCTCCTCTAATGACCATTCGTCAAAAATTTTATTTTCAATTTCAAATAAAGGGCAAACTTTTTCACTCGCAAATGTTTCACCCTTTTCAGTCAGACAGACAATTTTATTTCGCCCTGGGCCTTGTTTCAGGTACACAATATCATCATCCTCTAACTTACGAATTGCTGAGTTTATGGTTTGTCTGCTAATTCCAGATAACTTGTAAATATCACTTTGCAAACACTGCCCGCCATTTCCACACATTACATACAAAATGTTTTGAACACTATCAGAAATTCCCACCATAACAGCCATTTCATGGTACAGTGCATTTATCTCACCGGAAAGATAATTGTACCTGTTTAGTTTAATTTCCATCTGTGCATACAGCGCCCCTCTCCATGTCCGATTTCGGACAAACATATTATATCCGATTTCGGACATAAGTCAAGTTTTATTTAGCACAAGAGAAACAACATGGTAGATTTATATTCCGTGCATGATTCCAAGTCAAAACCCCCGGCTAAGCCGGGGGCTTGAGTAAGCCCTAGAAGGGCATGATACGGACGAAGCCCCTTAAGGGGCCCCGAAAGGTTTGCCGACTGCATTTCTTTCACGGGCTACCCCTTAAGGGGTTTATCTTACGCCTTCTTGTTCTCGCGACCCGTAAACGGGTCAACAAATTCTTTCAGTCCCAGCTGATCTGCCAACTGGTCTGATTCTAATTGGTTTCGGATATATTCGGCGATCTGCTTTTTGTTTCTGCCTACCGTATCCACATAATATCCTCTCGCCCAAAAGTGGCGGTTTCCATACTTGTACTTCAAATTCGCATGCCGGTCGAATATCATTAGACTACTCTTTCCTTTCAGATAGCCCATGATTTGTGTCACACTATATTTGGGTGGGATACTAATCAGCATGTGGATATGATCTGGGCATGCTTTGGCTTCTATGATCTCTACCCCCTTTTGCTGGCACAATTTCCGCAATATCACTCCTATATCCTGTTTAATCTGCCCATATATCTCCATCCGCCGATATTTTGGTGCAAATACTATGTGATATTGACATCTCCAGCTCGTATGTTCTAAACTACTTATGTCTTTATCTTTCACGATGAAGACCTCCCTGTTTTTTTAGTTGTGTGGTCGGCAAACCACTGCTACTTTAACAGGGAGCTTTTTTCTTGTCTCCTTTTTTCCTCGCTTTAAGCTCTTTTTTACCCCCGGCTTAGCCGGGGGTTGCCTTTGATGCTATCAAAGCAAAAGGCAGGCCGAAGCCCGCCTTTCTCATTTTTAGTTGTGCATATTATATACATAAACGACCCGTCAAACATCCGATTTGTCTTGTGCGCCTTTTCCGCCTAAGGTGACCCACAATTTTTATATTATACTATCATACCGACTCATTCTTCTCAAGGCCATCTGGTGGAATTGACAACGTTTTTACCATCAGCACTTATCTACAACAGGGACGGCTGTCCCCGGTACATGGAAAATTCGGCGCCCGCGCCCATGCTGTGCAGTGTGAGCAGAAACGCCGCGCCCTCAGGGGCTTCCCCTTTATCATACAGCTGCATCGCTGCGCGCTCTTTCCCCTCTATCTCCCCGGTATACTCCGCGCCCGCGTCCGTCCAATCGCAGGCGGCGAACAATTCCCGCAGGCGGGAGTGTGCCCCGCTGTCCAAATTTCCCCAGCGCGAGGAGCCGCTGCCCGGGTCCGCGTGATAACACATCGCCGGCCCGTCCTCCGACGCGGCGAAAATTTCGTCCAGCCCGGCCAGAACCGCCTCTTTCGCCGCCTCCGGCGTCATACAAGGCTCAGGCCCAACATCGTCCAGGCCCAGAAGGGCGCACAGCTCCGGGAATAAGCAGCCTTCCCCGCCGCCGCGCGAAAAGCTCCGGCGACAGAATTGGTACCACACATAGCCTGTGCCCTCGTAAAAATTGAACTCCGGCCCGTCTCCGCCGGAAATGACCAGCCCGGCCTCGCCCCGGACGCCGCCGGACTGGGGTCCGCCGGGGAGAAGCATCCAGTCCCGGCTTCCAATCAATGCCTTTATCTGCTCCATCTGAAGGGCGGAGACCTCCACCTCCCGGCCAAGCCTGGTCAGGCGTGCCGTAACCCTGCCGGCCTGTGCCAGCTCGTCCAGTCCCTCCTGGAGCCCGGAGATAATCTCCGGCCCCATATGCCGGTACCACAGCTCCTCCAGCCCGCGGTAAAGGGTCCTGAACTCCGCAGTATGATAGTACCTACTCCCCTCTCCGCTGTCGATACGGACATAGGGGCTGTTATAGCGCATCCATACCGTGTTTTCAAGCCCCCCCATCAGCTGGATCGCTCCGGCGGCCCCCTCCGGGAGCTCCGGCGCTTCGGGCTCCCCTGCGGCCTCCTCCCCTGCGGCGGTCCAGCTGCAGGCGGAGAACAGCGCCTCCAGCTCTGGAAGAAGGGTTTCCCTGTCGCCTCCTTCCCAGGGCGAAGGCCCGCTGCCGGGTTCAAACCAGCAGCGGAACACAATGGTCCCATCCTCCGTATTGTCAAAAAGGCCGGCAAGCGCCGCCAGCAGTTCCCCCTCCGCCTCCTCCGTCCCTGAAGCGCGGGGGACAGGCGAAGCCGAATCCGCGGGGACCGGCTGCGGCTCCCGGGCCGGCGTGCAGACCGCCAGGGACAGAGCGGCGGCCACAGCCAGGGCCAGCGTCAATATCCGCCGTATCATCTCGCCACTCCTTTCGCATTCTGTTCCGGTCCGGGCCGGCGGGCAGCCTCAGCCCTGCACACAGATATCAAAGCGCAATCCAGTACCGCTGAACCAGCGTGCCGTCCTCCTCCGGAATCTCGTTCTCCAGCACGCCGCCGTTTGCCAGGATGGTGCGGCGGGAGCCCTCGTTCTCCAAGCCGCAGGTCAGCAGCACCCGCTCCAGACCCAGCTCGTTCCGGCAGCGGTCCAGGGCCAGGCGGAGCATTTCGGCGGCGTATCCCCTGCGGCGCAGATCCGGGTGGACGCTGTAGCCGATGTGCCCGCCAAAGCGCATCAGAAAGTCGTTGAGGGTGTGGCGGATGTCGATGAACCCCACCAGGACGCCGTCCGGCGCCCGGACTGCCATCAGGGTGTCCGAGACCACAAGGCCGGGACGGACGGTCTGAGGGTTTTGATTGCCCCGGACCTGCCGCAGCCAGACGGAATAGCTCTCGGCCGCGCTGAGGGCGCTGCCGCCGTGGACCGTCTCGCCCCGGTCGAGAAAGGCCTGCCGGTAGGCCCAAACACGGTCCTCGTCCGCCTCCGTCGGGCGGCGCAGTATCATTTTTTCCATCTCCATCCCCCCATTTGATTTGAAGCAGCATATCACGGCGGCACCCAATTGTCAAACCCCGGCCGCCGGCGCAGGCCCGGACGGGGATGGCCCGCCGCCCTCCGGCGCCTGGCGGCTGCAGGCGCTCAGAAGCAGGAGCAGGGCGAGCAGCATGGAAAGCACGGTTCGTCTCATGGTGCATCCCCCTTTGCCCCATCATAGCAGATATATTCCCAAAAAACGTTACAGGCGGTTACAATGACATGAAGAGAGGCCGGTACGCCGCTCATACGCGGCGTACCGGCCTCTCGGTTATTAAACCCAGCTCTCCTCAATTTCGTGCTTCTTGGCACGGGTCATCAACTCAGTGATCACCGCCCTGGGGTCCTTGCCGCAGTAGAGCACCTGGTAGGCGGCCTCGGTGATGGGCATCTCCACGCCGGTCTTCTCAGCCAGCGCCTTGGCCGTGGCGGCGGCGTAGTAGCCCTCCACCACCGCGCCGATCTCCTTCACGGCCTCGTCCACGCCGGCGCCCTTGCCGATCAGGATGCCGCAGCGGCGGTTGCGCGAGTGCATGGACGTGCAGGTGACGATCAGGTCGCCCACGCCGGCAAGGCCCGCGAAGGTCTCCTTCCGTCCGCCCAGCGCCTCGCCCAGGCGGGCGATCTCGGTGAGGCCCCGGGTCATCAGGGCCGCCTTGGTGTTGTCGCCGAAGCCCATGCCGTCGCAGACGCCGGCGGACAGTGCAATGACGTTTTTAAGGGCGGCGGCCAGTTCCACGCCCACCACGTCGTCGGAGGCGTAGACCCGGAAGCGCTCATTCATGAAGAGGTCCTGCACCAGCTCGGCGGCGTGCTGGTCCCTGGAGGCCGAGACCACGGTGGTGGGCACACGGCGGCCCACCTCCTCCGCGTGGGAGGGGCCGGAGAGGGCCACAATGGGGAAGCCCGCCCCCACCTCGGAGGCTATCACCTCGGTAAGGGTCAGGGAGGTGTCCTTTTCAATGCCCTTGGAGACCGAGACCAGCACCGTGCCGGGGTCCAGCAGGGCGGAGAGCTTGCGGGCGGTCTCCCGGACGGCAAAGGACGGTGTGGCAAGCACAACCGCCTCACAGCCCTTGACACAGCTCATATCATTCGTGAAATGCATCTCCCGGGGCAGGGCCACCCCCCCCAGCATGGGATTCTCCCCCGTCTCCCGCAGGACCTGGGACTCCCTCTCGCTGTAGGACCAGAGGGTCACGTCATGACCGTTTTCCAGCAGGACCATCGCCAGGGCCGTGCCCCAGCCGCCGGAGCCTAAAACAGAGATTTTCATGTTGGATTACCTCCCAAAACGCTACGACTTTCGGTGGAAGCTGAACTTGCTCTCCTCGCCCCTGAGGATGCGCCGGAGGTTGCCGCGGTGCTTCCAGATGATGAGCCCGCCGATGATGAGACCCAGGAGCAGCAGAACCCAGTTCTGGTAGAGCACCCAGGTCATCAGCGGGAATGTAATGCCGGTGGAGAGGGAGCCAAGGGAAACCCATTTGGTCATCACGGCGAGGATGAGAAAGCCGCCCCAGCAGACCAGGGCCAGCCGCCAGTCGAGCATGATGGCGATGGTGCCGCCGGAGAGGATGCCCTTGCCGCCCTTGAACTTGAACATACAGGGGAACATATGCCCCAGCATACAGAAGAGTCCGGCCCAGTATTTGCCCAGAACCACCCAGACAGGCGCCCCATGCCCCACAGCGGAGCCCAAGAGCCAGGTCCCCACCAGCACCGCCGCCACGGCCTTCACCACGTCCAGCAGAATGACCACCAGGGTCAGCGGTCCGCCGAAGGTGCGGTGGAAATTGGTGAGGCCTGCGTTTCCGCTGCCGTGGGTGCGCACGTCGTCGCGCAGGATATACTTGGAGACGATGACGGCCCCGTTAAAGCAGCCGCAGAAATAGGAGATTACCGCCGTCAGGGCCGCGAACCCAACCACGGTCCAAATCATCCCGCTGAGTCCCTTGGCCTGCTCCAGCCAGTTGAGGCAGTCGTATAGCTGTTCCAAGATTACCCCTCCTTGTCGCCCTTCTGCCGGATGGAGAGTACCACAGGGGTCCCCTCCAGGCCGAAGGTGCTGCGAATCTGATTTTCCAGGTACCGCTGGTAGGAGAAATGGAAGAGCTGGTAGTCGTTGCAGAAGATGACGAAGTGGGGCGGCTTGATGCCCACCTGGGTCATATAGTAGATTTTCAGGCGGCGGCCCTTGTCGGTGGGGGGCTGGACCCGGGCGGTGGCGTCGGCCAGAACGGAGTTGAGCATGCCCGTGGTGATGCGCAGGGACGCCTGGTCGTTGACGTAGTTGATGAGCTCGAAGAGCCGCTCCACCCGCTGGCCGGTCAGGGCGGAGATGAAGACGATGGGGGCATAGGTCATATACGAGAGGTCACGGCGCACATCCTCCCGCATCCGGTCCATGGTCTTGCCGTCCTTCTCGATGGCGTCCCACTTGTTCACCACAATGATACAGGCCTTGCCCGCCTCGTGGGCCAGGCCGGCCACCTTGGTATCCTGCTCGGTGACGCCCTCCTGGGCGTCAATCATGATAAGGCACACGTCGGACCGCTCGATGGCCATGGTGGCCCGGAGGACGGAGAATTTCTCAATCCGGTCATCCACCTTGGCCTTCTTGCGCATGCCCGCGGTGTCGATGAGGATATACTTCCCCTTCTCATTCTCAAAATAGCTGTCCACCGCGTCCCGGGTGGTGCCCGCCATATCGGAAACGATGACCCGCTGCTCGCCCAGGATGCGGTTGACCAGGCTGGACTTGCCCACGTTGGGCTTGCCGATGACCGCCACCCTGATGACGTCGTCCTCCTCCTCGTCCTCCCCCGCCTCGGGGAAGTACTCGAAGCAGGCGTCCAGCAGCTCGCCGGTGCCGTGGCCGTGGACGGAGGAAATTGCGATGGGATCGCCCAGGCCAAGGTTATAAAACTCGTAGATGTCCGGGTTGGTGGCCCCCACCTGGTCCATCTTGTTCACCGCCAGCACCACGGGCTTTCCGGAGCGGAGGAGCATATTCGCCACCTCCTGGTCAGAGGCGGTGAGGCCGGTTTTAATGTCGCAGACAAAAATAATCACCGTGGCGTTCTGGATGGCGATCTCGGCCTGCTCCCGCATGAAGCTCAATATCTCGCTGTCGGTGCCGGGCTCAATGCCGCCGGTGTCCACCAGGTCGAACTTCCGGCTGCGCCACTCCGCCTCGGCGTAGAGCCTGTCGCGGGTCACGCCGGGGGTGTCCTCCACGATGGAGAGCCGCGCTCCCACCAGCTTGTTGAAGAGCATGGACTTACCCACGTTGGGACGGCCCACAATTGCAACCAATGGCTTTGCCATAAAAACCTCCCTGAAAAGAAAAAAGGAAAGGGGAATTCGGGTGTATCTGATAAGTCGGGGTGGTGTGGATTTCGAGCGGGAAGGGCGTCATGCAAGCCGTTTATTCGCAGGAGTCCTGGATGGAATGCAAGGGAAAACGGCGCAGCAGGGCGCTTTTCCCGTTGAAAGACGCGCTGCACAGTCTTTTCAGACACACCCTGGAAATAGGCCCCGCGCAGCCGCCTTTTCTTCCGGAAACATGCTTCCTTTTTTCTTTCCCCTTTTTATTCTCCGAAGATCGCGTCGCACAGCTCAAAGCCGTCCTGGTTGACGGGCGTTACCTTCACGCCCAGCTCCCGCTCCACATCTGCGATGGTCACATCGTCCAAAAAGACGTCTTCCCCGTGGCGGAGCATATTGACGGGCAGCAGCAGGCGCTTTCCCAGGGGCTTCCCCCTGAGCTGGGCGATCAGGTCGCCGCCGGTGACGAGACCGGCGACGGTGATGGTCTCCCCAAAGAAATGGTTGATGATTGGGTAGACGGCCCTCTCCATAGTATGGCATTTTGTGGCGGCCATGTCAACGATTTGCCGCAGGAACGGGGCTGCGGCCACCCCGGTGGCGATGGAGAAGGGGGCCACCGACTCCACGCAGTCCACGCTGCCCACGGCGGATTCAAACTCCGTCATCAAAAGGCGGAGCATCCCCACGCCGTTTTCCAGCTGGGTGTAGTCCTCAAAATACTCGTCCTCGGGCAGGCCGCGCCCGCCCTGGAGGTAGAACTCGTCGGAGCACCAGAAGAGGGTGGTGCCAAAGCGCTCCATACAAGTCTTCCCATATTCCTCCACCATATCCACCACCGCGGCCGCCTCGGCCCGGGTGTAGGGACGGAGGCTGCACAGGCCCTCCCGGTGCCTGGTGAGGCCCACGGGAACGACGGAGACCGAATTCACGCCGGGGTAGAGCCCGGCCAGGTCCTCCATGGAGCGCATGAGCTCCGGCCCGTCGTTGATGCCCGGGCAGGAGACAATCTGGCAGTTCATGATAATCCCCGCCTCGGCAAACCGCCTCATGTGCTCAATGCCCGCGCCGCCGTTCCTGTGACCCAGCATCCGGGCGCGCAGGTCCGGGTTGGTGGTGTGGACCGAGACGTTGATGGGGGAGATGCGCAGGTCAATAATCCGCTGCAGCTCCCGCTGTGACAGATTTGTCAAGGTGATATAGTTGCCCATCAGGAAGGATAGCCGGGCGTCGTCATCCTTAAAATAGAGGGTGTCCCGCATCCCCTGGGGGAGCTGGTCCACAAAGCAGAAGATGCACTGGTTGGCGCAGGAGCGGGCCTTATCCATGAGGTAGGTCTCAAAGTTGAGGCCCAGATCCTCACCCTCCCTCTTCTTCACCAGTACCTTGCGGCTGCCCCCGTCGGGCTGGGCCAGAGTCAGCTCCAGGCGGGCGTCGTAGGTGTAGAATTTGTAGTCCAGCACGTCCACGATGGCGTGGCCCCCCACATGGGTCAGGGTCTCCCCCGGACGCACCCCGGCCTTCTTCGCCGGGCTGCCGTGGTCGACGGAGCGGATGACTGTCATGCTCATAGCGGTTCTCCTCTGTCAGTAAGGGTGGCACGGAATGTATGCGGGGGACGGCGCTATGCACTTCTCCAAAAAAGAAAGAGGGGTCTCCCCCTCCTTCTCTCTCCTATGCAGTTTGCTTACTTCGCCGCCTCAGTCAGACCGAACTCACGACCATTGTAGGTCATGCAGGACTTGCACATCCGGTGGGGCAGGCGAAACGCGCCGCACTTGGGGCAGGTCGTGGAAGTGGGAGTCTCCAGCTTCCACACGGAGCTGCGACGCTTATTCCGACGCTGCTTGGACACTTTACTCTTAGGAACCGCCATGGTGACACCTCCTTAAGCTATACCCATTGCGGGCACGCGGATTACTTACTCAGGCTGATCCAGAAGCTGGGCCAGCTTGGCCAGACGCGGGTCGACCTCGCTCTTGCAAGCGCAGGGGCCGTCGTTGAGATTCGCGCCGCATTTGGCGCAAAGGCCTTTACAGTCTTCTGAGCAAATGTGCTGAGGCTCCATCGCAAGAATGAACGCCGTCCGCGCAACCTCGCCTACGTCGATCTCGTCCCCCTCCAGGAGGAAGATATCGGCCTCGCTGGCCTCATCGGCCAGTTCGTCGGCAAGCAGGGTCTCCAGGGGCACCTGCATCTCCTCGGAAAAGGGCTTCAGGCAGCGGTCGCAGTTTACTTCCAGCACCGTTGAAGCCTCGCCCTCCAGCAGGAGCGCGCCCGCCATATTCCGCACGGTTCCCGTCACACGGATGGGATGCGCGGCCGGCCGCTCGCCGTTCCATTCCAGATCGGATAAATCCATCTGAAAATCAAAGGGAAGGCTGGCGCCGGGAACGGGTATGATGTCTCTCAGATTCAGTCGCATGGTTCACCTCGCACAATGACACGTGTAGTATTATAATGAAAACCGGGAGCAATGTCAAATACTTTCTTCAAATTTTTCGAAGAATATGCTATAATAGCCGGAAAGCGGCATTTGCCATACAAATCTGATACTTAGAGGCCGGGCTCCGTCCCCCGCCTCAGCGGGAGCGTAATTTATGAAAGAGTTCACCATTGAGAAAAACGACGCGACCCAGCGGCTGGACCGCTGGCTGGGCAAAACCCTGCCCCTCCTCCCCGCCCCGCTGGCGCAGAAGTACATCCGGCTCAAGCGGGTCAAGGTCAACGGCAAAGGCTCCCAGCGGGACTACCGCCTGCAATTGGGCGACCGTCTGCAATTATACATCAACGACGAGTTTTTCGATACCCCCACGCCGGAAAACGCCTTTCTCTCCATCTTCAAGCCCAGCCTGAGCATCGTGTATGAGGACGAAAACCTCCTGCTGGTGGACAAGCGGCCCGGCATGGTGGTCCACCCGGACGAGAGCGAGCGGGTCAACACCCTCATCACCCACATCCAGGCGTATCTGTACCAGAAGCGGGAGTGGAGTCCCTATTGGGAGCACTCCTTCACCCCGGCGCTGTGCAACCGCATCGACCGCAATACCGGCGGCATTGTCATTGCCGCCAAAAATGCCGAGACCCTGCGGATCATGAACGACAAGATCCGGGACCGGGAGATCGATAAATTTTACCTGGCCGTGGTGCTGGGCCGCATGAACCCGCCCGAGGGAAGGCTGGAGAGCTTTCTTTTGAAGGACGAGGCCAAGAAGCAGGTCGCGGTCTACCGCAGACCGGTTGCCGGGGGCAAGAACGCCCTTACCTTATATAAGACGCTCAGGGTGAAGGACGGCCTCTCCCTGGTGGAGTGCGAGCTTCTCACCGGCCGGACCCACCAGATCCGCGCTCAGTTCGCAGACGCGGGCTGCCCCCTGCTGGGGGACGGCAAATACGGCCGTGAGCGGGAGAACAAAAAATACGGCCGCAGCGGTCAGGCCCTCTACTCCTATAAGCTCACCTTCTCCTTCCCCACCGACGCCGGAATTCTCAACAGCCTGAAGGGAAAGACCTTTACGGTGGAAAATGTGGATTTTGTGGATGAATACTTCGGCGGATAGGCAAGCGCCCCTTCACCACGGAAGGGGCGCTTCATGCTGTCAAAGAAGCCCCTCGGGGCTTCTTTGACAGCATGAAGCATGACGGATATTCATTTTATTCCGTCTTCTGCGGACGGCGAAACTCTGCAAGCTTTCTCTGCGGCGGGCTTTTCGGCTGGGTGAAGGGACGCGCCCCCGTTTCATTCACCGAAGACGCAGCACTGGCCCATGCCCCTCTCCTTGGCCGCATAGAGGGCCGCGTCGCTCTGCTGGAGCAGGGTGTCGATGTCCATGTCCGGGTCGCCGCTCCGGGCGACGCCGATGCAGGCGGAGAGTAGCCGGAAACGCGGCATGGCACTGAACGTCTCCTCCATCCGCCGCTGGAACGTATGGGCCCTGTCCCGGAGGGCCGGCAGCGGCTGGTCCCCCAAAAGCGCGATAATGAACTCGTCCCCGCCCAGGCGGGCGATGAACGCCTCCGGAAAGGACTCCCGGAGAAGCCGCGCGGTCTCGATCAGCGCCTGGTCGCCGACCTGGTGCCCATAGGTGTCGTTCACCTCCTTGAACCGGTCCAGATCCAAGTAGAGGAGGCTCACCGGGCGGCCCGAGCGCTCGTCGGCCATATAGTGGTAAAAATGGCGGCGGTTGCACAGGCCGGTGAGAAAGTCGGTGTTCAGGTTCTGGATAAGCTGCCGCTCCAGCGCACGCTCCACCGTCACGTCCCGGAAGATGCACAGCCTGCCCACCTCAGTATGAAATACGTCGTAAATCGGCTCCAGGTGGGTCTTTAAAATTCGTTCCTCCCGCGCGTCGCTGGGCGCAACCCGGATCTCCAGACGCCCGTCCTCGCCCGGCCTGGTTTTGACGCCCGCGTGGTCCGCCTCCCACATATCATGTCTGCGGCCCACGATCTCATCGCGCCGGACGCCGAAATAGCTCTCGAATTTTTCGTTGGCGTTCACAATGATCCCCTTGTCGTCCCAGACCAGAATGGCAAAGGGCATGCTGCGCAGGATAATTTCCAGCTCGGCGCCCATATTCTCCAAATCAGTCTCGTCGTGGCCGATGCCCACGGTGCCCATTATCTCCCCGCTCTCGTCAATGAGCGGGGATTTGTAGGTCTTGAACTGGCGCATTCCGTGCTGGCTCTTCACCTTCTCCGTAAACTGGCAGGTCGCCCGCCGCTGCATGACGAGCTCCTCGGTCTCCCTGCAGACAAACTCCCCCCGCTCAAAATCCTCCCGGGAGACGTCCCAGATATAGCAATGGTCCTTTCCCGTCACGTCCTCCCGGGTCTTGCCCACCGTATGGCAAAACGCCTTGTTCACCTTGACGTGGGTACCGTCTTTGGCCTTGAACCATACCATATCGGGGATGCTGTCGATGGTGGTGTCCAGATAGAGCCGCGTCAGCCAGCAGTCCTTTTCCAGCTTTATCCGCTCCAGAAGCCGGCGCAGCCGCAGAGCCGCCAGGCGCGGCTCCAGCGGCGTCACCCAGACATCGTCGAGCGCGGCCAGCTCTCCGTCCGCCAGGGCTGCCGCGGCCGGTGCTGGGAGACAGGCAATGAGCGCCGCCCGGGGCTTGCACAGCCGCCTCAGTTCGTCCGTCCCTCCCTCCGCCGGAAGGTCCAGCAGAAGGATATCGGCACGGGACGCGGCGGCGGCGCTGAAGGCGTCAAAAACCTCAATATGGTGTTCATAGTGCTCCAGCGGTACGGCAGAGCGGACAATTTCGGGCAGAACAGGACCCAGAGTAAAGATTACAACATCCAATTTGCACTCATACACGGCCGACGCCCCCAATTTGGCACATTGCCAGAGCTTTTTAGAATTGCTGTCCCTACTATAACAGGTTTCGACAGGATTGAAAAGGATATCCAGTGCTTTCCGTCCATTCATTTTACCCCGCCGGAGCCTCCGCCGTGCAGATTGGCTCTGATTTCGCTTCATCTAGCCGCCTTTACGAAGGAACGCCCGCCGCTGAAGTTTCCCCCCCTGAAAAACCTTCGTTTTCCCGGCGTGAGCGCCGCAGAAAATCCAGGGAAAAACATTCGGGTTTTTTATTGACATTTTCCGCAATACCATATATATTTGTATGCGCATAAGGGCGTACCCAACCGCCGGTGGGGTACGCCTTTTTCTACCGTTTCAAGCCCGTCCGGCGGGACGCGACGGACGATCAAAGAATTCAGTGAAAAGAACGGGGGAGGATAATGGCAAAAGAACTGATCCGCCTGTCGGATATCGTCATGAAGTTTGACGACGAGGTCATCATCGACCATCTCAACCTCTATATTAATGATAAGGAATTCCTCACGCTGCTCGGCCCCTCCGGCTGCGGCAAGACCACCACGCTGCGCATCATCGGTGGTTTTCAGACGCCGACCTCGGGGGACGTATTTTTTGACGGCGTGAGGATTAATGACGTTCCCCCCCATAAGCGGAAGGTCAATACCGTCTTCCAGAAGTACGCGCTCTTCACCCACATGAACATCTTTGAGAACGTGGCCTTCGGCCTGCGGATTCAGAAGCTGCCCGCCGACGAGGTCCACCGCCGGGTGGAGGAGGCCCTCGCCCTGGTGAACCTGGCCGGCTACGGGAAGCGGAGCGTGAACTCCCTGTCGGGCGGCCAGCAGCAGCGGGTGGCCATCGCCCGGGCCATCGTCAACCGCCCGCAGGTGCTTCTCCTTGACGAGCCGCTGGGCGCACTGGATTTAAAGCTGCGCAAGGACATGCAGATCGAGCTCAAGCGCATCCAGCAGCAGGTGGGAATCACCTTCATCTACGTCACCCACGACCAGGAGGAGGCCCTCACCATGTCCGACACGGTGGTGGTCATGAACGAGGGCAAAATTCAGCAGATCGGGTCGCCCGAGGACATCTACAACGAGCCCAAGAACGCCTTTGTGGCCGACTTCATCGGCGAGTCCAACATCATCGACGGCACCATGCCCGAGGACAGGGTGGTGCGGATGTACGGCAGGAACTTCCCCTGCCTGGACGAGGGCTTCGCCCCCGGCGAGAGCGTGGATATCGTCATCCGGCCCGAGGATATCGACATCGTCCCCGTGGCCGAGGGCCAGCTCACCGGCACGGTGACCGAGGTCACCTTCAAGGGGATGCACTACGATATCATTGTAGATTTCCGCGGCTTCAAATGGCTTATTCAAACCACCGACTACTCCCCTGTGGGGGCGAAAATCGGCGTGAAAATCGACCCCGACGGCTTCCATATCATGAAGAAGAGCCGGTATTCCGGCCAGTTCGGCGACTACAGCTCCTACAGCGACGAATACGATGAGCTCAACGAGGACCCGGACACCGAGGTGGACGGCGATGAGGAGTAAGCGCAATCAGATTCTGGCCGTCCCCTACGTGGTCTGGATGGCGGTTTTTGTCGTGGTGCCCCTGCTGCTGATCGTGGTCTACGCCTTTACCACCAAGGACGGCTCCTTCACCCTGGCGAACTTCTCCACCATGAACCAGTATCTGGGCGTCTTCGGCAACTCCTTCTTCCTGGCGCTGGTCGCCACCGCCATCTGCATCCTCCTGGGCTATCCCCTGGCCTATTTTCTGGCCAGGTCCGGCCACCGGATGAAGGGCGTGGCCATGATGCTCATCATGCTGCCCATGTGGATGAATTTTCTCCTGCGGACCTACTCCTGGATGAGTCTGCTGGAGGACACGGGGCTCATCAACCGCTTGCTCCAGTCCATCCGTTTTTTCGACCTCTGGAACGGTATTTTCGGCACGAATATCGAATTCTTCCATATGATCAACACCCCGGGCGCGGTGGTGCTGGGCATGGTGTATAACTTTCTGCCCTTCATGGTGCTGCCCATCTTCTCGGTCATTGAGAAAATCGACAGCCGGGTGATTGAGGCGGCCCAGGACCTGGGCGCCAACAGCCGCCGGGTTTTTCAGAAGGTCGTCTTCCCCCTGTCCCTGCCCGGCGTCCTCTCCGGCATCACCATGGTCTTCATCCCGTCGGTCTCCACCTTCGTGATTACCAAGCTGCTGGGCGGCGGCATGACCATGATGCTGGGCGACCTCATTGAGATGCAGTTTTTGGGCGCGGCCTACAACCCCCATCTTGGCAGCGCCATCTCCCTGGTGATGATGATCGTCGTCCTCATCTGTATGGCCGTGATGAACCGCTTCGGCGAAGGTGAAGAGGAGGCGATGCTGCTGTGAAGAAAAACGGACTTTTCTCCAGGCTCTTCATGGGGCTGGTGTTCCTCTTCCTCTACGCCCCCATTTTTGTGCTCATCGTCTTCTCCTTCAACGCCACCAAGAGCCGGACGGTCTGGGGCGGCTTCTCCCTGGACTGGTACGCAAAGCTCTTTCAGAACACCCAGATTATGGGTGCGCTCTACACCACGCTGCTGGTCTCCGTCATTGCGGCGGCCATCGCCACCATCGCGGGCACGGCGGCGGCCATCGGCTTCTACTCCATGAAGCGGCGGCCCAGGACCCTCTGCCTCTCGGTGAACAATATCCCCATGACCAACGCGGATATCGTCACCGGCGTCTCCCTGATGCTGCTCTTCGTCTTCGCGGGGCGCTTTCTCCCCTTCAAGCAGGGCTTCGCCACTTTGCTCATCGCCCACATCACCTTTGATATCCCCTATGTGATCCTCTCCGTCCTCCCCAAGCTGCGGCAGCTGGATGCCAATATCTACGAGGCGGCCCAGGACCTGGGCGCCACCGGCTTTCTGGCGTTTCGCAAGGTGGTGCTGCCCGAGATCATGCCAGGCGTCCTGAACGGGATGCTGATCGCCTTCACCATGAGCATCGACGATTTCGTCATCAGCTACTTTACCGCCGGCAGCCAGACCTCCACCCTGGCCATGGTCATCTACTCCATGACCCGCCGGAAAATCAGCCCTGAGATCAACGCTCTGTCCACACTCATGTTCCTGGTGGTGCTGGCGCTGCTGCTGGTGATCAATATCCGGCAGGCCAATCAGGACAAGGCGGCGAAGAAAAAGGCCGACAAGCTGGCCGCACCCGGGAGCGCCGCGCTCCTGGACACGCAGAAGTGACGCTCTGCTGTTAAAGGCAGTACGCCCGGCTTCCGGGCTTGCTATCATTCAAATCTGAAAGGGGCAAACGAAAGGAATTGAAAAAGACTCTGGCAATGATTCTGTCTGTGGCCACTGCGCTGGCCCTCATGGCAGGCTGCACCGGCGGCGGTGTCGGCGGCGACACCGCGAGCGCAGGCGAGGTCAACGTGTACAACTGGGGCGAGTATATCGACGAATCCATCTTTGCGGATTTCACCGCCCAGACCGGAATCAAGGTCAACTACAACGTCTATCCCGATAACGAATCCCTCTACTCCACCCTCAAGGGCGGCGGCGCAGAGTACGACGTCATCATCCCCTCCGACTACATGATTTCACGCATGATAGAGGAGGATATGCTGGAGAAGCTGGATTTTAACAATATCCCCAACTTCAGCGATATCGACCCCTCGCTGAAGGACCCGGACTACGACCCCACCAATGAGTACAGCGTGCCCTATATGTGGGGCACCGTGGGCATCATCTACAACACCGCCAAGATCGACAAGCCCGTCACCGGCTGGTCCTCCCTGTTCGACAGCGACTACAAGGGCCAGATTCTCATGTTCGACAACTCCCGTGACGGCATCGGCATCGCCCTCAAGTACCTGGGCTACTCCTACAACACCACCGACGAGGCCCAGATTCAGGAGGCCGTGGATCTGCTCATCGAGCAGCAGTCCTATCTCCAGGGCTACGTGATGGACCAGATTTTCGATAAGCTGGAGGGCGGCGAGGCCGCCATCGGCCCCTACTATGCCGGCGACTTCATCACCATGCACGAGAGCAACCCCGACCTGGCCTGGTGCCTGCCCGAGGAGGGCTCCAACATCTTTGTGGACGCCATGTGCATCCCCAAGGGCGCGGCCAACAAGACGAACGCCGAGGCGTTTATCAACTTCATGTGCACCACCGACGCGGGCCTGGCCAACTGCAAGGCCATCGGGTACTCCACCCCCCTTCTCTCCGTCAAGGACGCTCTGCCCGACGAGGTGAAGAATGATCCCGTGGCCTACCCTAGCGCCGAGGCCCTCGCCCGCTGCGAGTCCTTCACCAACCTCCCCGAAAATATCCTCGCCCTCTACGACAGCGAGTGGCTGCGCCTGAAAACCCAATAGATGCAATGTGAAAAATCCGGCCGGATACGCACGTATCCGGCCGGATTTTTCGTCTTGACCCGACAATTTGTCTGGAAAAAAATTTTTGCTATTCAACATGTAGCAATATGGTATTTCTTCTTGCTTTTTCCAAAACGACACGGTATATTGGGTGTAGCTAGATCTGTTCCATACAATCGAACAGTTGGCAAACCCGGTGAAAGCCGGCGGCGCAAAACTATAGGGTCTAACTCCCGCATGGGATATGACAGCCAGTTGTACCGAGCTCCTTTTCGGTGCAGGTGACTTTTATCAAGCGGGAACCCTATAGGGTTCCCGCTTGACTTTTCTGGGAAAAAACACCATTGCAAGGAGGAAGAAAAAGATGAAAGCAAGAAAACCCCTGGCACTGATTCTGAGCGCAGCGATGATTTTATCCATGCTCTCCCTGTCCGCGTTCGCCGCGGAGGGAGAAACCGCGCCCGCCC
>NZ_JACOPQ010000014.1 GCF_014287675.1 Lawsonibacter faecis
GAGGGAGCGGGATGCTGATGCATCCCGCTCCCTCTACGATTCCCGCCGCCTGTCAAAGAAGCCCCTTGGGGCTTCTTTGACAGCAAGCTGCATGGCAGATGGGGCTTGATTTCTTTGGAAAAATTGGCGGCCCAGGCTGTGGGCGCTGGTTGATGCCGGGATGGGCGGGCAGGCGTTTTAGGCGCCCACGGCGAAGACCGCCGCGTCATCATTCTGCTCCCTCACCCGGTCCAGGCAGCACTTAAAGTCGAATTTCACGGCAGGGGCGCTGCCAGGCAGAATCTTGCCGCCCAGCCTGCTTCCCGCCTCCACCAGCTCCACCGCGCGGCCCCGGCAGGCCCTGTGTTTCCCGGGATGTATTTGTTCAGGGCTTGCCAGCACCGTTCCGCCCGGCGCTTCTGGCCGCGAGGCCGCTGCGGTAGCCGCTGGGGGAGCTGCCCGTCACACGCTTGAAGACCTTGGCAAAATAGCTCTGATCCTCGTACCCAACCATCTGGGCGATGTCCGTGAGGCGCAGCTCCGGATGTCGCAGCAGTTCCTTCGCCTTGCCGATGCGC
The DNA here is from genome assembly GCF_014287675.1 of Lawsonibacter faecis. GTDB lineage: Bacteria > Bacillota > Clostridia > Oscillospirales > Oscillospiraceae > Pseudoflavonifractor > Pseudoflavonifractor faecis. The sequence continues at coordinate 558 of NZ_JACOPQ010000014.1, forward strand.
ACGCCGCTGAGATACTCGTTGAAGCTGGTGCCCGTCTCTTTCTTGAAAATACGGCTGAGATAGGCCGGAGAGAGGTAGACCATCCCGGCGGTCTCCTCCAGGGTCAGTCGGCTGGCGTAGTTGGCCCCGATATGCTGGATGCAGCGGTGAATAATGTCGGCATGGCGGGCGTCGGCCAGATCGAAGATGCCCGCCATATACTGATTCATCACGCCGGACAGCCAGAAGCACAGCTCGTCGATGCTGCGCATCTGGGGGATAACCTGCCGGTGCCGGTGGCTGAGCTTCAGCGTCTCCTCCGGGTCGGACCCGCGTTCGATGGCCGTCCGGGAGATGAGGACCAGAAGCTCGGAAACCCGGCTCTTGATTCGCTCCAAATCTCCGCCGCCGGAAAAGAGGATCGCCCCCAGCAGCTCGTTGAGGAGCCGCTGGGCCTCCTTCTTCTCTCCCCGGGTGATGCTCTCCAGCAGGGCCCGCTCGGTTTCAAAGGGGTACGGCGGCGGACCCTCCGCCTCCTTGAGGGAGATGATATAGGAGCTGATCTGCTCCTGGAGCCGCCCGGAGGCGCCGGCGTTGAGCATCCGGCGCTCCGCCTCCGCGTTGCTCAGGAAGCCCGCCGCCATGGAGAGCAGGGTGGACAGCTCCGTCACCCGCCGGGGCTCCACGTAGGGAATCCGCTCCAGGACGGCGACGGCCGCCCCAAGCGCCTCCCCCTTCAGCGCCGGCTGCTCGGCCAGCTCACAGTCGATAAAGTCCCGGTGCTCCACCATGATGAACGGGCCCGCCGTGAGCCTCGCCTCGCTCCTGATGTCCCCCAGAATGGGGGAGACAAAGTGGGTGAGGCCCATCGGGCAGAAGTAGACGTACTTTCCGCCAAAGCGCTCCGCCTCGGCCATGCCGTAGGCGTGGGACTGGGCGCAGCGCTCCCCGCTCTGCCCGGCGGCGGCGCACAGGCCGCAGGAGGCGCAGCCGTACCCGTACTCGTAAAATACCGTCCCCCCGGCGTCCGACACCGTGCAGCCAAGGCCCGAGCAGATGGCGAACGCCCGTGCGCACTCGGCAGCCTGCTTCTCATCAAAGGTCGCGCGACCAGCCGTCTGCGGCATATCCGCGCCTCCTCCCCTCATAAATTGCGTCCCGCCTGCGCCGGTAGCGGCGGTATAAAGCGGACAAGGAAGTACCTAAATTGACAGATGCCCACCAGCCCTGCCGCGGCCGACGCGGTATATTGAACTCAGCCAAAGCGGAAAATTAAGACAGGAGGACATCACCGTGGGTATTCTAAACGAAATCTCCGAGCAGCTCCAGATCGGCAAGGCAAAGCTGGTCAAGGAGCTGGTGCAGCAGGCCGTCGACGCGGGTATTCCCGCCGGGGAAATTCTGACGGAGGGGCTTCTGGCCGGCATGAGCATGGTGGGCGAGCGGTTTAAAAACAATGAGATTTTCGTCCCCGAGGTGCTGGTGGCGGCCCGGGCCATGAATATGGGAGCGGCCCTGCTCAAGCCTCTGCTGGCAGACGCGGGCGTCAAGGCCAGCGGCAGAGTCTGCATCGGTACGGTAAAGGGCGACCTCCACGACATCGGCAAGAACCTGGTGAAGATGATGATGGAAGGCCGCGGGCTGGAGGTCGTGGACCTGGGCACCGACGTACCCCCTGAGCGGTATATCGCCGCCGCCCGGGACCAGGGCTGCCGGATTATCTGCTGCTCCGCCCTGCTCACCACCACCATGGGCGTCATGGCCGACGTGGTGAAGTGCGCGGAGGCGGCCGGCATCCGGGACAGCGTGAAAATTTTGATTGGCGGCGCCCCTGTGACCGATGCCTTCTGCGCCGCCATCGGCGCGGACCGCTACACCCCCGACGCCGCCACCGCGGCGGACGCGGCCGTGTCCCTGTGCAGGGGGGAGGGCGCTGCATGACGGGAAAGGAACTGCTCTTCCGGACCCTCCGCCACGAGGCCGTTCCCCGCGCGCCCTGGGTCCCCTTCGCGGGCGTCCACGCCGGAGCGCTCATCGGCGCCGACGCCGAACAGCTTCTCACCGACGGGGATACCCTGGTACGGGCGCTGCTGGAGGTGAACCGGCTCTACAAGCCTGACGGACAGCCCGTGGTATTTGACCTCCAGCTGGAGGCGGAAATTCTGGGCTGCGAGCTGGTCTGGGCCAGGGATTGCCCGCCCAGCGTGGCCTCCCACCCCCTGGCGGACGCGCCGGAGGTGCCCGACGCCGGGGCACTGCCCACCCCGGAGCGCGGGCGGCTGCCCATGGTGCTCTCCGCCATGCGCCGCATGAAGGAGGCCGTGGGCGAAACCACCGCCCTCTACGGTCTGCTCTGCGGACCCTTTACGCTGGCGAGTCACCTGCGGGGCAACGATATTTTTATGGATATGTTCGACGACGAGGACTACGTCCGGGAGCTGCTGGCCTTCTGCACCGCCTGCGCCAAACGCATGGCCGACCTCTTTCTCGGCGCGGGCATGGACGTAATCGCCGTGGTGGACCCCCTGGTAAGCCAGATCTCCGAGCAGCACTTTGAGGCATTCCTCTCCGCGCCCTTCACCGAGCTGTTCCGCTACCTCCGCGAGGACAAGGGGGCCTTCTCCTCCCTCTTCGTCTGCGGTAACGCCACCCGGAGCATCGAGGTCATGTGCCGCACGGCCCCGGATTCCATCTCGGTGGATGAAAACGTGGACATCTTAGCGGCCAAGGAGATCTGTGACCGGTACAACGTCGCCATCGGCGGGAATATTCCCCTCACCTCAATTATGCTACACGGAACCCAACAAGACAATATCAAATATGTCGTGGACCTGCTCGCCAGGCTGCCGGAGTACAGGAATTTCATCGTCGCCCCCGGCTGCGACATGCCCTACGCCGTTCCGGTTGAAAACGCCATCGGCGCCGCCCAGGCCGCGCTGGAGACCGAGGCCATGGCCGAAATGGTAAAAAATTATGTCCAGGCGGAGGACGACACCGACGTAGAGCTGCCCGACTACGCCCACCTTGAGCGCCCGCTGCTGGAGGTCTTTACGCTGGACTCCGCCACCTGCGCCGCCTGCACCTACATGATGGGGGCGGCCAACGGCGCCAAGGCCCGCTACGGCGGCAGCATCGACGTGGTGGAGTACAAATTCACCCGCAAGGAAAATATCGCCCGGTGCAAGAAAATGGGGGTTCAAAATCTGCCCGCCATCTACCTCAACGGCGAGCTGAAATTCTCCTCCATCATCCCAAGCAGCGAGGAACTGGACGCCGCCATCGACGGCGCGCTCTGAAAGCGGCTCCTCAGCCTGTCAAAAACCCCTCCGCAGAGCAAGCCCAGCAGAGTTCCGCTGTCCGCAGGCGGTGCAATCAAATGGAAAATCCGTCATTTCTGGGGACATATGCCTGAGAAATGACACTTCTCATGACGAATAAGGCTGCTTTTTTCCAAGAAATCGAGCCCCATCCGTCGTGCAGCTTTTTATCAAAGAAGCCCCTTGGGGCTTCTTTGACAGGCTGAAAGGAGCCGGACCCGTTCAATCAGGTCCGGCTCCTTTATCATCTGTTCTATCGGTTTTCCTGCAAAATACGAATATGTAAGCTTGGCGGACGCCTCCCTGCGGCAAAAAGCAGCGGCGTCCTACTCCGTCCTCGCCGTGCTCCCCCGTACCTTCAGGATGGGGTTCAGCTTGGCGGTCTCCTGCCGCTCCCGCTGGTTTTTCAGCAGGTGGAGCATCCCGCTTACCGCGTGCTCCGCGATCTCCGCCATCGGCTGGGCCACGGTGGTAAGTGGGGGATAGATAATGTCGGACAGCGCAATATCATCCACCCCCACGATGGAGAGGTCGTGAGGAATGGAGAGATCGTAGCTGCGGCACTCCTGATAGATGCCGTAGGCAATCATATCGTTGAAGGCGAAGATGGCCGTGACGTTCTGCCCCAGCAGGCAGGGCAGGGCCTTTCGTCCGCACTCAATGGACATTGAATCGCAGAAAAGGAGGTCGGGATTGACCTCCAGCCCGTATTCCTCAAAGGCCATGCAGTAGCCCCGGTACCGCCCGGCGTTGACGTTCAGGCGGATGGAGCCGGAGGCGCAGCCGATCTGCCTGTGCCCCAGCTCCAGCAGATGGCGGGTGCCCAGATAGCCAATCTGCGTCTGATCCACTTCCACCGAGAAGTGGTTGCGGTCGTCCGTGACCCGGTCCACATAGACAACGGGGATGTCGATGCTCTTGAGCAGCTCCTGGCACTTGGCGGTCTCCTCCCCGTCCTCAAAGTCCATCTGGGCCAGGACGATGCCGTCCACGCAGCGGTCGGAGAAGATGCGCAGATACTGCCGGGTAATTTTGGGGTCCCCTCCGGTATTGCCGATAATGACGTTCAGATTCTCGTGCCGGAGCCTGATTTCAATTTGATTGGAGAGTGCGGCGAAGAAGGGGTTGTTGGAATCGGGGAGGATTAGCCCAATGGTGTTCGTGGTGTTGGTCACCAGCCCCACCGCCAGCTGGTTGGGCCTGTAGTGCAGCTCATTGACCGCCCGCATCACCTTTTCGCGGGTGTCCTTAGAGATTGAGACCGGCTTCTCATTGATGATGAGGGAGACGGTGGACGGAGAGACTCCGGCCGCCTTGGCGACATCCTTTATCGTTGCCCGCACGCCGCTCAGTCCTTTCTGCTTTCAGCTGGAAATCAATTCAATTTGTTTGTTAAAACGATTTTAGTACATCTTGTCAAAACTGTCAATCAAAATGTATGCAAAAAGTCAAAAAATATAAAACTATACATTTTACATTGACATATATCGTGCAATTGTGATAATATCCACCATACAATGACGTGCCAACACGGAAAAATGAGCGTCATTTCATTTTTTGCAATTCATTCAAACGTTTTAATGAATTGCGGCTCAACTCACAAAAAAGGAATCAAAAGGACGGAGGACTCGACTATGAAAAAGCACGGCTTCAAAAAAATCCTCAGCATGCTACTGGCGATAGGGCTTCTGGCAGCCATGGCCGGCTGCGGCGGTTCCGGCACCGGCGACGGGAAGACGCCCGCGCCCGACGGCGCCAAGGACCCGGACGGAAAAACCAAAATCGTTCTCCTGCTCAACGGCTATCTGGGCGACCTGGCCTGGTACGACTGCTCCGCCGCCGGCATTACCGCCATTCAGGAGAAGTATCCCGACGAGGTGGAGACCAAGGTCATCGAGATGACCACCGACAAATCCAAGTACGACTCCATCATCAACGATACCCTCAGCGAGGACTGGGACATCATCGTGGCCGGTTCCTGGACTATGATTGAGTACATCGAGGCCGCCGCCAGCGTCTCCGAGACCGGGGTCATCGGCTTCATCGGCGGCGAGGACTCCACCATCGTGAACGACTCCCTGGTGGGCTATCTGGAGGGCGCCGCCTACGTCAACCCCGACATCAAGGCCATCGTCTCCTACACCGGCAACTGGGACGACTCCGCCAAGGGCAAGGAGCTGGCTCTGGTCCAGTACAACGCCGGCGCGGACGTGGTGTTCCAGCTGGCCTCCAACGCCGGCGTAGGCGTATTCGAGGCCGCCAAGGAGACCGGCAAGCTGGCCATCGGCTCCGACACCGACCAGTCCGCCATCTTTACAGGCAGCGATCCGGACAAGGCCGCCGCCATCCTCACCAGCTCCCTCAAGCGGGTGGACACCTCCCTGCTGCACGCCTATGAGCTCTACAAGGCGGGCACGGTTCCCTACGGCACCTGCGAGCAGCTCGGCCTGGACAAGGAGTGCGTGGGCATCGTGGAGAACGACAATTTCAGCGCCCATGTCTCCGCCGAGCAGGCCGCCAAGATTGCCCAGGCCAAGCAGGACATCATCGACGGCAAAATCACGGTCTCCTCCGCCTACGGTATGTCCACCGAGGAGATCAGCGCGTTTAAGAGCCAGTTTATCAAGTAAGAGACGCCATCGGATTGAACACGCGGGAGAGAGCCATTCTGGTTGAGTGGCTCTCTTCCGGTCTCAGGAACTGTTGATAAAGAAAGAGGGTGCCTTCCCCAATGAGCGAGATATTGCGTGTAGAGCATTTGATGAAGGTATACGGCAACGGCGTAATGGCCAACAAGGACATCAACTTCACCGCTGAAAAGGGCGAGATCCACGCCATCTGCGGCGAAAACGGCGCCGGAAAGTCCACATTGATGAAAATGCTCTACGGAATTGAGCAGCCCAGCGAGGGCGATATTTATGTCAAGGGGGAGAAGGTACACCTCACCTCCTCCGCCAAGGCCATCGAGCACAGCATCGGCATGGTGCACCAGCACTTCATGCTGGTGCCCTCTCTCACGGTGGCGGAAAACGTGGTGCTGGGCGTGGAGCCCAAGAGGGGCATCAAGTTCGACGCCAAGGAGGCCGTGCGCCTCACGGAGGAGATTGCGCAGAAGTACAACCTAAGCGTCCCCGCCAAGGAGAAGGTGGAGAATATCAGCGTGGGTCTCAAGCAGCGGGTGGAGATCATCAAGGCCCTCTTAAAGGGCGCGGAAATCCTGATTTTGGACGAGCCCACCACCGTCCTCACCCCCCAGGAGACCGAGGAGCTCTTCGTGGAGCTGAAGCACCTGCGGGACGAGGGCCACACCATCCTCTTCATCTCCCACAAGCTCTATGAGGTGAAGAAGCTCTGCGACCGGGTGACGGTGATGCGGGGCGGCAGGATGATCGCCACGAAGAACGTATCCGAGGTGTCTGAGGCCGATATCTCCCGGATGATGGTGGGCCGGGACGTGGTAGAGGTCATTGAGAAGGACAGGGCGGTCCCCGGCGACACGGTCTTGAAGCTCAGCGGCGTCACATGCGTGAACTCCTCGGGCAGAAAGCTGCTGGACAATGTCTCCCTGAACGTGCGCAAGGGCGTGATTCTGGGTCTGGCGGGCGTGGAGGGCAACGGCCAGCACGAGCTGCTGGAGGCCATTGCCGGCATTGAGAAGCTGACTGCGGGGACCATCCAGTTCCACGGCAGGGACATCACCAACGACTCCATCCGCGCCAGGCGGGAGGCTGGCGTCTCCCATATTCCCGAGGACCGGATGGCCGAGGGTACCGCCAAGAAGTTCAGCATCACCAATAACATCCTGGCGGGCAGGCAGCGCAATCCACGCTATACCGGAAAGGTGCTCTTCAAGATGAAGGAGATCCGCGCCGAGGCGGACACCCTGGTCCGGGAGTATCAGGTGAAGTGCAGCGGCCGGGAGCAGGAGATCGGCATGCTCTCCGGCGGCAACATCCAGAAGGTGGTTGTGGCCCGGGAATTTTCCGCCGGCCCCGAGGTCATTCTCGTGGACCAGCCCACCCGGGGGATCGATATCGGCGCCGCCACCTTTATCCGAAACCGCCTGGTCCAGCTCCGGGACGAGGGAAAGGCCATCCTGGTAAACTCCGCCGACCTCAACGAGGTACTGGGCCTCTCGGACAGCCTGGCGGTGTTCCACAACGGTCGGATTACCGGATACTTCGAGGATACCTCCGCCCTGACGGAGGAGGAGCTCGGCCTCTACATGCTCGGCATCAAAAAGCAGACCGCGGAAGAGATAGAGGAGAAATTCCATGGATAAGTTGAAAGTACGGCTCAGAAGGCCTGGAATGACCCAGGAGACGCTGGAGAAGCGGTTCTCCATGCTGCGCACGGGGCTTGCCGTGTCCATCGGCATCGCGCTGTCCATCATTATCATCCTCATCGTCAGCGACGACCCGGCGCTGTCCATCAAGTACCTGCTCATCGGGCCGGTGATGAATCTGAACAATTTCTACAGCCTCTTTACCATGTGGATTCCCATTGTCATCACCGGCCTCGCCGTGTGCATCATGTTCAGCGCCAACCAGTTCAACCTCTTCGCCGAGGGCGCGTTCTTCTTCGGCGCGGTGGTGGCCTCGGGCGTGGCCCTGTCGGTGAACCTGCCTGCGGGCATCCACCCGGTGGTGTGCGTCCTGGCGGCGGCGGCGGTGTGCGGCCTGATGGGGGCCATCCCCGCGCTGATGCGCCACAAGCTGGGCGCCAGCGAGATGGTGGCCTCCCTCATGCTCAACTATGCGGTGCTGCAGCTGGGCCTCTTTATCATCAGCTACTTCTTCCGGGACGCCAACGCGGGCAGCGTGGCCTCCCGCAAATACCCCGAGAGCGCAAAGCTGCTGGAGCTCATTCCCCGCAGCAACATCCACGTGGGGCTGATCGTGGCGGTGGTGCTGGTGGTGCTGGTCTACTTCTTCATGTACCACACCCGCTGGGGCTATGAGATCCGTCTGGTGGGGCAGAACGAAAAATTCGCCAAGTACACCGGCGTCAGCATCGGCGCGGTGACCGTTTTCTCCCAGGTGCTGGGCAGCGCCCTGGCCGGCGGCGCGGGGGCCATGGAGACCCTGGGGCTATACTCCCGCTTCTCCTACACCTCCCTCACCGGCCACGGCTGGGACGGCGTGACCCTGGCCATCCTGGCCGGGCGCAACCCCAAGTACATCCCCCTGGCGGCCCTCTTCCTGGCCTATCTGAGAAAGGGCGCGGACCTGATGAGCATGAAGACCGGAATGCAGACCGATTTCGTCTCCATCATTCAGGCGGTCATTCTGGTGTTCCTGCTGGCGGAGCAGTTCCTCTCCCGCTACCGGCAGAAGAAGACCTACGCACTGAGCAAGCAGCTTGAGACAGCCAGGGAAGAGATGGGGGGTTAAGGGAATGAACGAAGTATTGGAACTGGTTTTCAGCACATCCTTTGCCTTCTCGGTGCTCCGGCTGACCACCCCCATTCTCCTGGCGGCCCTGGCCTCGGTCATCTCCGAGCGGGCGGGCATCGGCAACATCACCATGGAGGGCACCATGCTCATCTCCGCCTTTATGGGCGTGGTGGTCTCCGCCTACACGGGCAGCGCGTGGCTCGGATTCCTGGGCGGCGTGGTCATCGGCGGCCTCACTGGCTGGCTGCTGTCCTACATCATCTTCAAGCTCCAGGTAAACGACATCCTGGCCGGCATCGCAATCAACCTCATCGGCAGCGGCGGCACGGTATTCCTCCTCTTCGCCCTCACCGGCGTGCGGGGCATCTCCACCTCCCTGAGCAGCAAGGTGATGCCCTCCATCGATATTCCCTTCATCAGGGACATTCCCATTCTGGGCGAAATCCTCTCCGGGCACAACATCATCACCTACCTGTCCTTCGTGACGGTTATCGTCATCTGGTTCCTGCTCTTCAAGACGGCCCTGGGCCTGCGCATCCGCTCGGTGGGCGAAAACCCCGACGCGGCCAAGAGCGTGGGCGTCAACGTCTACAAGACCAAGAGCATCGCCCTCACCATCGCCGGGGTGCTCTCCGGCATGGGCGGCGTCTATATGTCCATGGGGTATGTGTCCTGGTTTGCCAAGGACCTGACCGCGGGCCGCGGCTGGATCGGCATCGCCGCCGCCGCCATGAGCGGAATGCACCCGGTGGGCGCCATGGTGGCCTCCGTCTTCTTCGGGATCGCCGACGCGGCGGCCAATACCCTCCAGACCATCAACCTCCCCTCCCAGCTGGTTCTGATGATCCCCTATGTGGTGACTCTGATCGCCATGTGCGTCTACGCCTATTTCAGGCTCCAGCGGAAAAAGAAGCTGGCCCGGAAGAAGGCCTGAGCAAGTCCCCGCGTCAGCGGCAAGAAAGGCACGGATTACAATGGAATGTTTTACCAACCAGCGCGTGCTGGATATGATCAAAGACATGAGCGCGGAGGAGAAGCTCCTCTGCGTCCACGGACAGCTCTGGGACCCCTACCGGGCCAATCAGGCCGGGTTCGTCCGGGGCAACGAGCGGCTGGGTATCCCCGACTTCTTCATCGCCGACGGCGAGCAGGGGGTCAACATCAGCTTTGAGACCACCGTCTTCCCCGCCAAGGTGAGCCTCGGCTCCACCTTCGACCGGGAGTGCGCCTTCCTCTACGGACAGGCCATGGGCCGCGAGGCCAAGGCCACGGGCATCCATCTGCTGCTGACGCCCCGGGTCAACATCGCCCGGGACCCGGTGTCCCTCAAGGGCACCAGCAACGGCGGGAACTATCAGACCTACGGCGAGGACCCGGTGTTGAACGGCGAGCTGGGGGCCCAGGAGGCCAGGGGCATCCAGGACAAGAAGCAGGCCCTCGCCAACCTCAAGCAGATGTTCGCCTCCAGCACCGGCGCGGCCCAGGGCGCGGGCAACTGCATCATCGACGAGCAGACCATCCACGAGCTCTACATGCGGCCCTACGAGCTGGTGATGCGCGCGGGGGTGGCCAGCGCCATGACCAACTACAACCAGGTCAACGGCACCTGGACCTACGATTACGGCCACATGATGAAGGACCTGGCCCGGGGCGAGTGGGGCTTTCAGGGCTTCATCTTCGACGACTGGTACTGTCTCTACGACCCCAACGCCATCCGCCACGGCGCGACGCTGGAGATGCCCGGCGAGGACTACTACGACGAGGGCAGCGAGCATTCCACCTTCGGAAAGCGCTTGCTGGCCGCCATCGAGGACCCGGAGCAGAGTGTCACCATGGAGGACCTGGACCACGCCGTCTACTACTACCTGGACACCCTGGACCGCTTCGGGATGCTGGACGAGGCCCAGCGCATCCCCGGCGGCCTCGACCCCGCCACCAAGGAGCGCAGCATCGAGGTGTGCCGGAAGCTGGCGGAGAAGGGGGCTGTGCTGCTCAAGAACGAGGACAACATCCTGCCCCTGGCCTTCGAGGGGAAGAAGATAGCCCTTATCGGCCCCGGCGCGGCCAATCAGGCCATGCCCACCTTCAAAGAATCCCCCTATGGCTTCGACGACCGGCGGACCGGGCTGTACCCCCTCCTGCGGGAGCGGTACGGCGGCAGTATCTCCTTCGCGGTGGGTGACGACCTGGATGGCGCGGTGGTCCCCTCCGAGTGCCTGAAGCCCGCGCTGAACAGCGGGGAGCACGGCCTGGAGCGGTACGTGGGCCGCTTCACCTACGAGACCCTGAGCAACGGCGACCTGGAGGACTACCCCAGGGGCGGCGAGGCCGTGGTGGACGCGGTGGTGAACTTCGATGAGGACCACCCTCTCCCGGCCCTGGCCCGGGACCAGCGGCGGGGCTTCTTTAAGGAGACCCCCAAGGAGTACTACATGTGGCACGGGTATCTGTGTCCCAAGGAGACGGGGATGCACCGCCTGAGCCTCCAGAGCAAATTCCCCGGCAGGGAGGCCTTCGAGCGCAACGGCGTGGAGAACGGCGACCTGTCCATCTCCACCTCCGGCAACCTCTACATCCGGGAGGCGGGCAGGGGCTGTCTGGAGCGCATCGGCCTGGGCACCCGCATCTCCGCCAACGGCGTCGCCAACCCCTTCTCCGAGGTGGTCCCCTGCGCCGACGGCTGGAACAATGCGGGCGGTGCGGTCTATCTGGAGGCCGGCAAGGAGTATGAGATTTACTTCAACCACACCTGCATCTACCTGGAGCCCCTGAGCGTCCGTCTGGCCTGGACCACCCCCTCCATGTACGAGAGGGCCATGGAGGAGGCGGAGCGGGCGGCGGCCGACGCCGACGCCGCCATCGTCTTCGCGTGGCACCAGAGCGTCAACGACTCTCTGGCCCTGGAGGAGAACCAGGACGAGCTAATCCGCCGGGTGGCGAGGGCCAACCCCAACACCGTGGTGGTGCTGAACAACGGCGACCCGGTGGAGATGCCCTGGCACAGCGAGGTCAAGGCCATTCTGGAGATGTGGTTCTCCGGCCAGGAGGGGAGCCGGGCGACCCTGGCCGTGCTGGAGGGGAAGGTCAACCCCGCCGGACGGCTGAGCGTCACCTTCCCCAGGAAGCTGGAGGACCTGGCTGCCCGGGACCCGGAGCACCCGGAGCGGTACGCCCCGTCGGGCCGTATCAGCGAGAAGGACGCCGTCCACCCCAACACCGCCCACTTCACCGAGGGCCTTCTCAACGGCTACCGCTGGTTCGACGAGACCGGGAAAGAGCCCCTCTACCCCTTCGGCTACGGCTTGAGCTACACCAGCTTTGAATACGGCCCGGCCCAGGCCGTCTGGAGGGACGGAGGGCTGGAGGTGTCCTGCGACATCCGAAACAGCGGCACGCGGGACGGCGACGAGGCGGCCCAGTGCTATCTGGGGCGGCCTGAGCGGGTCCCCGAGGGCATCCAGAGCGTGCCCAAGATGCTGGTGGACTTCCGGCGGGTTTTCATCCCCGCAGGAGAGACCCGCCGGGTCACCTTCAACATTGAGGCGAGATATTTCCAATATTACGACGCGGACTCCCGGTCCTACCAGGTCTTCACCGGCGGGCGCGAGGTCCTTGTGGGCGCCTCCTCCACGGATATCCGCAGCCGTGTGGCCGTGGACGTGGCCGAGGAGAACGTAAGCGAAAACCAAAACCGGCGGAGCGAGGGAGACGAATGAAGAAAACAGGAATCATCAATGCCGAGCTGATGAAGCAGATCGCGGCGCTCGGCCATATGGAGCTCTTCCTCATCGGGGACGCGGGTATGCCAATCCCCAAGGGCGTGCCGGTCATCGATTTGGCGCTCTGCGAGGGCGTCCCATCCTTTGCAGCCGTGCTGGACGCGGTCCTGCGCGAGACGGAGGTGGAGTTCTACTACCTGGCCGAGGAGATTGCCCAGCGCAACCCCGGGCTTCTTGAGCACATCCGGCAGGTCATGCCGGGCATTCCCAGCGAGAGGATGCCCCACGCCGCTTTGAAGGAAATGACCCGGGAGTGCAAATTTGCAGTCCGCACCGGAGAGTACTCCCCCTTCCCCAATGTGGTGCTCCGCGCGGGCGTGACGTTTTAAGGTGCGGGGTATGAGAGTATTAAATTTCGGTTCCCTGAACGTGGACTACGTCTATCAGGTCGACCATATGGCCCGGGAAGGCGAGACCCAGCGGGCCGCCGGGCGGGAGGCCTTTCCCGGCGGCAAGGGCCTGAACCAGTCCGTGGCCGCCGCTCGGGCGGGCGTGCAGGTCTGCCACGCGGGACTCATTGGGGACGACGGGCAGATGCTTCTGGACGTGTGCCGGGAGAATGGAATTGACACCAGATTTATCAGGGCCATAGACGGCCCCGGCGGACATACCATTATCCAGATCGATAAGAACGCCCAGAACAGCATTCTGCTCTACCCCGGCAGCAACGGCGCGTTGACCGAGGACTTTGTGGACGAGGTGCTCTCCCATTTCGGCAGGGGGGACACCCTGCTCCTCCAGAACGAGGTCAATCTGCTGCCCTATATCATCGACCGGGCCCATGAGAAGGGGCTGACCATCGTGCTCAATCCCTCCCCCATCAACGAGACCCTCGCCAGCTGCGACCTCTCGAAAGTCTCCGTGTTTTTCATCAATGAGATTGAGGGCGGGGCAATCTCCGGCGCCCACGACCCGGAAAAAATTCTGGACCATATGCTGAAAACCTATCCGGACGCCCGCACGGTGCTCACCCTGGGCGGCGCAGGTTCCTGCTTCTGCGACGCCCATAGCCGCATTCACCAGGCGGCCTTCCCGGTCAGCGCCGTGGATACCACTGCGGCCGGCGATACCTTTACGGGATACTGCGTCTATGGTATGCTGAAAGGGCTCGCCTGGGCAGAGACGCTGGAGCTGGCCGCCAGGGCCGCCGCCCTCTCAGTGACGCGAAAAGGCGCCGTGCCCTCCATTCCGTATCTTGAGGAAGTGCTGAATTTCACCTGATGATGTAAACACAGGGGGCCCGGCGGCTCTGCCGCGGCCAGGGGGACTCAACATAAGAAACGGCTCAACCGGGGGGACAGCATTTAAAGATGCTGTCCCCCCGGTTGCTTGCGAAGGGCCGGTCCAGTCCAATCGGGATTTGCCGCTGCCGTCCAGGCTCCCATGAGCAGCGCTTTTATGGCGCTCCGGTTCGTATTGCTTTCTTTCTCCGGCGTCTCGCCGCCCACAATATATCATTTTTTGACCAATTTTAGGACATTTGTCCGCGACTAATATGTTTAGTTTAACTATAATCAAGGTACCCTAAATATGTAAAAAATACAAAGGGAGTGGTGTTTGGCAAGCGGTAAATAGTATAAATTAAGAAAACGGGTATACCCGTTTTCTTCGTGGGAATATTCCCACGTCTTTTGTATTTTTTTGGAAGTAAAGAAAGGATGAGAACTGTGAAGAAGAAACGCAATCGCCTCCTGGCAATTATCCTCACGCTCGCACTGTGTTTCTCGCTCCTCCCCACCCCATCCCTGGCACAAAGCCCGGACCCTTCCGACGAACCTCCCTTAACCGAATTTCTGAGCGACGAGCAGACCCCCGCCGATGTCCCGTCTCCCGCAGAATCTCCAGCCGCTTCCATCCAGATCGGAGTCTATACCACCACCGATATGCACGGCAAGGTCTACGATCAGAACCCTGTCGGCGGCACCATCGCCAACAGCTACCTGAAGGTCGCTGCTGCGATGGAGCAGGAACGTGCAGCTGTGGGCGGTACCATTTTAATTGATAATGGTGATTCCATCCAGGGCACTGCCATCACAAGCTACAACGTGAACGTCCAGGGCGGTAAGAACAACCCGGTTGCTCTGTGTCTGCGTTATTGCGGATACGACATGTTTGTTCCCGGGAATCACGAGTTTAACTATACTCTGGAGGTTCAAAACAATTTCTATGACATGCTGGCGGCGCCTGCGGACGGCTCCGGCCAGCCGGACGCATTACCCGGTACGCCGGTGGCGGCCGTGTGTGCAAACCTGCTGGATACCGGCACCGGTGAGGTTGCCGCTCCCTATGTTCCCTATATCATCAAAGAGTTCACCGTCGGAGACAAGACCTTCAAAATCGGTGTTTTGGGCTTTGAAAATATGAATGTCCCCAACTGGGATGTTGCATCCCATTATGAGGGTATGCAGTTTTGGAGCGACGACAATGCCGAACGTTCCTACGCCTGGGAATGGGAAAACAAATGGCAGGCCGAACTCAAGGAGGCCGGCTGCGACATCGTCATCGTGGCCGCCCATTCCGGCGAGGGCAGCGCCAGCAGCTTCAATGTGGAGAGCCAGGTGGCCCACTTTGTGGCCAACACCACCGGCATTGACATGGTCGTTGCCGGACATAACCACAGCTCCGGAACGCGGACACTGACCAATGGCGCCGGAAAAAGTGTTCCCTGCGTCAACGGCGGCACCAGCCAGCTGACCAAAACCGTAATTACCTTAAACAGTGACGGTACCTATGAGTTTGGCGAGAGTTCCCTGATAGCGCTTTCATCCGAGGACCTTTCGAACGATTCGGGACTTAAGGCCTTAATCCAGCCCGTCTACGATCTGTCTGTGGCGTTTGTGCAGTCGCCGATCGGCGCCCTGTCCGGCGAGTGGGACTCCATTTCCTCCTATCATACCAAACAGGCCGATACTTATGACCTCGTTCATAAGGCCCAGATCTGGGCCGCCAAAGAGGGCCTCGCCAGAAGTGACGAAGCCGGGAAATATGCCGACACTCGTTTTGTTTCCATTACCACCCCTGTTGCGAATAGAGGGTTTACACTCTCCAATCTTTTTGCAGACGGCGCCGACACCGCCGATATCAGCCTGAAGGATTGTTATTCTTTCTATAAATACGATAACAATCTGCTGTACGCCATTGAGATGACCGGCCAGCAACTCAAAAACTGGCTGGAGCATTGCACCAAGACCTACAGTATCAAGGACGGCAGCGTCACCGGCGGCGGATTCGGCACCGACATTGCCTACGGCATCAACTACGACGTCTATCTGGGTGAGGCCGAGGGAAACCGGGTAAGGAATATGACCTGGCCCGACGGCTCCGAGGTGAAGCCTACGGATAAATTTGTGGTGGCCCTCTCCAGCTACCGCCTTGCAGCCAATGCCGAGGCCGACGAATACGGCTGGTTTGCCGCCACCGGAATTGATATGAGCAAGGCCATTTGGGACGGCACTGTTGACGCCGAGTTCGGCGCCGTCGGCGGCTCCGTCACCCTTATTATCGGTGAGTACATCAAAGCCATGTGTGAGGGTGGGAAAGCACTCACTCCCGGCTCTGAGACACATTGGACGGTAAACGCAGGCAAGGACCCCGTCACCCAAATTATGGTCATGTCCACTACAGATATGCACGGTAAGGTCTGGAACACCGACGTACTTACTGATGCGGCGGTGAAGAACAGTTTCCTCAAGGTTGCCACCGCGGTGCAGGATATCCGCTCCGCCTACGGGGAGGAAAACACCATTCTGGTGGACAACGGAGACCTCTTCCAGGGCACCACCGTCTCCACCTACAACATTCTCTCCAGCGGCGGCCGGGATAACCCCATGGTCCTCGCCCTGCGCAGCATCGGCTATGACGCCTTTGTCCTTGGCAATCACGAGTTCAACTATCCCTGGGAGACCACCCAGGCCATGTACGCCCAGTTGAGCGCGGCTGACGACGGCAACGGCTCCAGCGTCCCCGTTCTGGCGGCCAACCTCTATTGGAGAGACGGCGACAATAAGGACAAGAACGCCTTCACCCCCTATACCACCAAAACCTTCGAGGTCAACGGCCAGGCCTTCAAGGTCGGAATCATCGGCTTTGAGAACACCGACTGCGACCAGTTTGACGTCCCCGCCAATTTTGGTGTGAACAGCGACGGAACCGGCGGCGTCACCCTGACACCGCCCGGCAACCCCACCCGCGACATGGCTGTTGAGGCACAGAAATATGTCACTCAGCTGCGCAAGCCCGCTGCAGACGGCGGTGAAGGCTGCGACTTCGTCATCGTCTCCTATCACTCCGGTATGGGCGGCAATAACATCACCGGCGACCTCACCATCGGCACCAACACGGAGAGCCAGGTTGCCCGCATGGTGGCCGGGAATACCGGCATCGATCTGGTCATCGCCGGTCACGACCACCAGTCCTACCGCTCCAGGACCGCCAAGGACGCCAACGGCAGGGATATCCCCGTCATCAACGGCGGCGGCGGTTCCCTGGCCCGTGCGCTCCTCTCCGTCACCTACGATGCCGAAAGCGGCTTCTCCGTCACCGTGGCCGATCAGGGCAACCTGAGCCTCAACAGCCTGGAGAACGACGCTGGCCTGACCGCCCTCATCAAGCCCGCCGCCGACGCGGCCACCGCCTATGTCAACGCCAAGTACGGAACCGCCATCGGCCAGTGGGATGGCAGCACGCAGTATAAGATGGGCCACAACGACACCATCGACCTTATCAACCGCGCGCAGATTTGGACCGCCGGGGAAAACGGCGTCAAGATGGACGCCGCCGCCACCACCTCCATCGTCAGCGGGAATTACGTCGTCAGTACGGGCGACATCTCCCTCAAGGACATCTACCGTATGTACAGGTACGACAACTACCTCTACGCGGTGGAGATGACCGGAGCCCAGCTCAAGGACTGGCTAGAGGGCGTCGCAGCTTTCTACTCCGCGCAGGTGGATGGGGACGATGTCACCTACAAGGTCCAAAACAACTTCGTCACCGCGCTCTTCTACGGGCTTGACTTCCAATACGACCTTGCAAAGCCTGAGGGTGAACGCGTTGTAAACCTGAAGCGCTCCTCCACCGGCGAAGCGATTACCGCCGACAGCACCCTGGTTGTGGGCGTCAACAACTATGTTATTGGCCAGGACCCCTTCGTCAAGGCCATGGGCAAGGACGCCTCCAGCACGGAAGAGAAAGCCGAAATCATTGCCGGCGCCCTCTGGTCCTCCCAGGACGCCTTGGGAGATGAGCAGGGCCTTGTCACACAGATGGTTGCAAATTTTGTCAAGAGCGAGACGGAAGGCACTGCTCACGGCATCGCCCCCGCCCCCTCCGGATGGAGCCTGGGGTATGACGTGGCTGTCACAGACCCTGACGACGTCTATGTGCCTTCCACCTCCGGCAAGCCCTCCAAAAACACCTCAAAAATCTCCGTCGGCGGCGACAAGGTCTCCGTCACCCTCAACGCCGGCCTCTCCGGCGCCCAGCAGGCCCAGCTCATCAGAGAAAACGCCTCCAAGCCTATTGTCATCTCCGGCAGCGAGCTCACCGTCACCATCCCTGCGGGCACCCTCTCCAGCGGCGCCGATATCAATGCCATGATTGTAAACCCGACCGACAAGGGCGACGTCATTCAGGTCACCCTGGAGGACGGATCCAGCGTGATTCTGCCCTTCTCCGTGATAGACGGCGGCGCCGTCTCCTACATTGCCCAAGTCACGGGCTCCTACAAAATCGTGGATAACGGCAAGCGCTTTGAGGACGTAAGCAGCGGCTATTGGGCCGCCGACGCCATCTCCTTCGTCACCTCCCGTGAGTTCTTCAACGGTACCGGCGCCGGCAGCTTCTCCCCCGACGCCCTGATGACCCGCTCCATGCTGGTGACCGTGCTCCACCGCATTGCCGGCGAGGACGCAGCCACCGTCTCCAGCTTCACCGATGTGGCGCGGGACACCTGGTACACCGACGCGGTGGATTGGGCCGCAGAGGCCGGCGTGGTTACCGGCACCGGCGGCGGCTTCTACCCCGACGGCGCGATTACCCGCGAGCAGCTCTGCACCATACTAATCCGCTACATGGAGTATGCCGGGATTGCATTGGATGAGGTCTCCGGCACCGACGGCCTCACCGACCTCGGCACAGTCAGCAGCTGGGCGGGCGACAGCATGGAGCTGTGCGTCAAGTACGGCCTGATCTCCGGAAAGCCCGGCGGTCTGAGCGATCCCCAGGGCATCGCCACCCGGGCTGAAATCGCCACCATTCTGACTCGCTTTGTGCAGTCAGTGGTGAAATAACCTTCTTCCTTCTTTCCGTGGAGAGACGGGGGCCGGGCTAAAAAGTCCGGCCCCCGTCTCTCATCTGTTTGACGCTCCCCCCGTTTTCAAATTCGTCATCAGTGCCGGCTGAGTATGTCAAATAAACAGCTGCTGCAGATCCCCTTTCATCATTCAGGTTCCATGCGCGGAAGATAAACGCTCTCAAAAACGCTGCGCCGCGTCTTCCTGAACTCTATGCGTGTATCCACCAGCACATCCATCTGCACGGCACCTCCCAGCCGTTTGACAGAGCGCCTGAAGCGTCTGCTGCCGGGAGGAGCCCGCCGGGGAAGCATCTTGAAAGACGCCTGCATTTTATTTTATTTTTTCCTTAGATTTCTTTCTGTCCGGTTGCAGAAGCATGAAATCTATTTTATAATAAAATAACACACAATAGGTGCCGGTCAGTACATAAAGACGATTAGAGGATTATTATGAACGAAGAACATATGTCCCTTACCTATACGGACCGCCTGATTCTCGAATCCTACAAGAACATGCTGGAGGGACTCTCCGATTACCTGGGCGACGGGTATGAGTTCGTCCTCCACAGTTTGGAAAACTACGATCACTCTGTCATCAAGATCATCAATGGCTTTCACACCGGCCGCACCGAGGGCGCGCCCATCACCGATTTGGCGCTCTCCATGCTAGAGCGGATCAACGGGAAGGACGGCGCCGGCAGCATCTCCTACTACACCAAGAACAAGAAGGGCGAACCCCTTAAAAGCGCGACCATTACAATCTCCGGGGAGAGGGGCCGCACTATCGGTCTGCTCTGCATCAATTTTTACTTAAACACCCCCTTTACCGATGTAGTCTCCACCTTCTGCGAGCAGAAGGCCCCCCTCTCCACCTCCCAGAGCGGAGAGAACTTTGCCGAGAACATTGACGATCTGATCGAGAGCGCCGTGGCGGAGGTCCGGCAGGAAGTCTACGAAAACTATGCTGTCCCGGCCAACTGCAAAAATAAGGAGATTCTCCGCATCCTCGCCTCCCGGGGGATTTTCAAGCTCAAGGACTCCGTCGCCAAGACCGCAAAACTTCTCAATATCAGCAGAAACACCGTCTATATGCATATTCGAAACCTGAAATCAGCTTCTGAGCAATAAAACGGGCGGCGCCGCGGCGCCGCCCGTTTTATTGTTCATTCAGCTTCCCGCTTTCGGGTAGTTGAGTAGTGCCTGGCGTATACGCTCCAGAACACCGAAGCATTCATCCCGGTCCCGCCTGGAGCCGTAGATAATCCGTACGCCGTACCGCCCAGTGCCGGGTCCCCACATATCCCCGTCGCTGCTGGTGACCACTACGCGGGCCTGCTCCAGCAGATAGTCGCAGACCTCCTTGGAGGTACCCAGTTCCCCCACGTCCAGCCAAATGTAAAATCCCGCCTGGGGCATGGTGCATTTGACGCCGGGGATATCACTAAGGAGTCTGTACGCCGCCTCGGCCCGCACCTGAAACTCCCGGCGCATATCCTCCACAAAGGCGTTATTCCTGAGTGCGGCGATACCCGCGCACTGGATCATGGTGCTGGGCGCACCCACGTACTGGACCGCACAGGCCTGGAGTACACTCATGATCTCCTCATGGGCCACCAGATAGGCCAGGCGAAAGCCGCACAGCCCCATGCTCTTGGAAAATGAGTTGCAGAGGATGGTGCGCTCCCACATGCCGGGTATATTGATAATGTTAAACATTTCGTATCCGTCGAACGTATGCTCCTCAAAGCATTGGTCCGCAAAGAGGATCAGGTCGTGGCGGATGCAGAATTCGGCCAGGCGCTCCAATGTCTCGCGCTTGTATACCGTGCCGGTGGGATTATTGGGGTTGGTGATGGAGACAATGCGTGTTTTGGCGCTTACCCGCCGTTCAAACTCCTCTATCCGCAGATCGTAGCCGTCCTCCGCATAGGTGGGTACAGGTACTGTCTTGCCGCCCATCAGCCCCGGGGAGACGAAATTATGTGTGTAGGACGGTACCGGCGCCATGACCTCGTTCTCCTCGCCCGGTGTCAGAAACGGGCGCATTGCGAAATTGTAGCTCAAGTCCGATCCGCTGGTAATAATAATGTTTTTATTATGGTCCACCTGTATGCCGTTCACCCGCCGCACCCTCTCCGCCACTGCCCGGCGCAGCTCGTCCAGCCCCACGGGCAGCGTATAGTGGGCGGCATTGGACTCCAGCGAGCTGTATATTCCCTGCTTGATATGCTCCGGGATACAGGCGTCCGGATAGAAGGGATCAGCGAACGTGAAGAAATCCAGATCCGTCCGCTTCATAAAATCCTCATAACCGTCAAAGCCTACCCCTCTCAGGTCCCGGTATACCGGGTCCATTAAACGCCGTACGCTCATTGGTCTCCGCCTCCTCTTCCTCTGCGCGCCGCCTCACCGGTTGCGTGGATGCCGCTCCAGCGCAGCCTTGATACGTTCGACCGCGCTGATACACTCCTGCCTGTCCTGAAGACAGCCGTAGATCACCCGGATATGGGTGGGGTCGGTAAAGCCGCTGCCGGTGCTGACCAGAACATCAGCCTCCTCAACCAAATACTGCATCACTTCCCGATCGGTGCCGTAGTAGGACACGTCAATCCAGAAGAAGAAGCCCGCCTCCGGCTTTACATAGCTGATATGGGGCGTGCTGTCCAAAATGCTGCCCAAAATCTCCGCCCGGACCATCCACTCCCGGCGCAGCTCCTCCATAAAGCGCGTATCCCGCAGTCCGGCGGTCACCCCCGCCTGGGCCATGGTATTTGTAGCGCCCACAAAGAGGACGGCAGTCTCATGAAGCACGTCGGTAATCTCCCCGGGGGCAACGATATACGCCACCCGGAAGCCGCACAGCCCCATTCCCTTGGAGATCGATCCGATGGTGATGGTCCGCTCAAACATACCCGGCAGCGCCATTATGCTGACAAACTCATGTTCGTCGAAAACGCTGTCTTCAAAGCACTGGTCCACCACGCAGATGAGGTTGTGCCGGATGCAGAACTCGGCCAGCTTCTCCATGGTCTCCCGCCGATAGACAGTCCCGGTGGGATTGTTCGGATTGGTAAACACGACGAGTCGGGTCTTGTCCGTAACCCGCTTCTCGAATTCCTCTATGTCCAGGTCGAAGTTATTCTCCGCTCTGGTTGGCACCATGACCGACTTGCCGCCGATAAGGGGCGGGACGTCAAAATTGTGGGCGTAGGAGGGAACGGGGATCAGGACCTCGTTCTCCTCCCCCGGTACGAGGAATGGACGCATTACATAGGCGAATGCCGAATCGGAGCCGTTGGAGATGGTCAGCTCGGTACGGGGATCGATTTTTACACCGTTGAGCTTCAGGACCCGCTTGGCTATCTCCTCCCGCAGTTCCATGTCCCCCGTCGGGAAGCTGTAGTGGGCCGCAGTGGTATTGAGGCTGTCGATGACGGCCTGCTTGACGTGCGGCGGCACCGTATCGTTGGGCCGGTATGGGTCCGCCCAGTTCATCGCCGTGGGCTGCTTCTTCATGTCCATCTGGAACGAAAATGTGCCGCCCTTGCTGGTCTTCTTTGCAAACGCGGGGTCCATCAAAGTCCTTGGGTTAAACATATCCACCCTCCAATCAGTATTCCATAACGCTTTTTAAATCATGCCGAATACGAGGTATAGTGCGACGGTCACCACGCCCAGGATGAGCCGTGGCAGCAGCTGAGCCTTGCCCAGGTCCATCACGTCCACGCCCGCACCCATGGCGGACTCAATCACAATGTCGGAAAGCGGAGACGAGCAGTCGCCGAAGGTAGAACCGCCTACCAGAGCGGCGATGGTCAGCGTTAGGTTGGCATCCACGCTGTATGCCAGCGTCACGGCGATGGGCGCCAGAATCACGCAGGCGCTGATGAGGCTGCCGGTGGCGTAGGAGGCCACCGCGCAGATGACGAACACCACTGCGGGGAGGATGGCCGGGGTGAGGATGGACTGGGTCATCTCCACAATGTAGGCCGCAAAGCCCACCGCCGCCACGGACTTGCCGAAGCCGAATGCAAGCGCCAGAATCAGGCACACGGGCACCATGCTTTTCGCACCGTTGATCAGCAGGTCCATCACGTCGGAAAACTTGAAATACCTGCGGATGATCGGGTAGGCGATGGACACGATAAAGCCCACCAGAATGGGGGTGCCCAGAGAGAACATTCCCGTTTGAATCCGGATGATAATAATGCCCGCGAAAAACGCGATGAACGGCAGCAGGAAGCAGAGGAAGTCGGGCTTGATGCCCTCGGGCGCCTGCATCTCGTCCAGTTCCTTCGTCTCAATGGGGCTGGAGCCGGGCCGGATCAGCTCGCCGTTCTCCCGGGCCGCCTTTTCCCGCTTCTTCATATAGCCGAAATCAGGAATCACCTCCAGAGCCGTCAGCAGCCCTACCACCAGGCAGATGATGCAGAAGAAGTTGAACGGTATGGCCTTCACATACTCCTCCTGACCGTTCAACCCGGGTACGATGGAGCTTATCATACCGCCGAAGAACAGGATGTAGATCGTGATGGGGACCAGTGCCGTCACCGGCTCCGCGGTGGTGGAGAGCAGGTAGCCCAGCTTCTCCCGGGAGATCTTGTGCCGGTCCGTGATGGGCCGCATGATGGAGCCAACGCCGATGGTGCCCAGTGACTGGTTTACCACGATGCCGGAGAGCAGCCAGGTGAGGAACTTGGATTTTTTGGGCGTGTTGAAATGCTTCTCGGCAAAATCGGAAAACGCGGCGAAGCCTCCGCCCTTCTTAATGGCGGCGATGAAGGCGCCGAACACAAACATGTAGATAAACATATCCACGTTTCCGCCCACGCCCTCCATCAGGTAGCTGTCGAAAATCGCGGGAAGAAACCCCCAGCCGTTGACAATGATGGAGCAGGAGACAATTCCGGTGAAAAGGGCAAGCATGATATTCTTGGTGTACAGCGCGAGGAACAGGGCCAGAACGGGAGGAATCAGAGAAAGCAGTCCGTAATGCATGGATACACATCCTCTCTTTTATTGTGGTTCTTGTTTTTTCCTTCCCCGAAAAATAAACGCGCCCAGCGCAGCGCTCACCAGGATCGCGGAGATGAGGTAGATGCCGCCGTACTGCATGTGCCCGCAGTAGACGCCCCACGCTATCGGCGCAACAGCAAAGCCCAAATCACCCGCCGCCCAGTAGGTGGCGTTGGCCGCCCCCACCTTTTCCGGCGCGGCGTCGATAACCGCCATGGAGTTGAGCGCCATGCTGCTGGCTCCATGGCCAAAGCCGTAGAGCATGGCAGAGAGCACCATTGCCCCACCGGAAGGTGTCGTGAGAAACAGGACGCCGTAGCCCGCTGCCAAAATCACATAGCCCATCAGCAGCAGTTTCCGGTCCGATATCATCCGCTTCATCGCCCCGCCCAGCAGGCGTGGCAGCAGCACACCCACCGCCGATATCAGGTAGAAAAGGCTCACATCCTGCACGCCCTTCCCCTGGGCGTAGTAAGGCAGGAATTGAGAGACGCTGATCTGCGCTGCGGTAATCAGCAGCGTAGAGGCGGAGGCGAACACGGCCGATCTTTCGTACATGCCATCCACAATGCCCTTCAGTCCCGCCGGGCTTTGTGCGGGCGGGGCGCTCACCCGATACCGGGAATAGGGAAGGCTTGCCATCAGGGCCATTGCCGCCGCACAGATGGCTGAGCTGAAGAGGAACATCCCGCCGTATCCCAGGCGGGCAATCAGCCGCAGACCTATCGCCGGCGCCACCGCAGCCCCCACTGTCATGCCGATTCCAAAGTAGCCGATTCCCTCCGTAAACCGGGACTTTGGTATGATTTCCGAGGCGATTGCGCTAGAGGCCGTGGAGGTCATCGCCATCGCAGCGCCGGAGATGATGCGCCCCACTAAGCACAGAAGATAGGATTTTGTGAAAACAAACGCCAGCGGCGCCAGAATATATCCCGCCAGCCCGATCATACACAGGCTTTTCTTCGAAAACCTGTCCGCCAGGAATCCTGTGAACGGCCGCATCACCAGCGACGCGAATGCGAACGAGGAGGAGAGCAGCCCGGCGGCCGCCGGGCTGTACCCCGCGGCGTTACCGTAGAGCAGCACCGTAGTCATAAGCATAATCGAATAGGTGCCCGAGATAAGGCTTACCGCTGATATCGCCAGGAAATCATAGGTCAGGAGCTTCTCCCCGCCGTATCCGTCCGTGTTCAATACGCTCATCCCTCACACTGCCGCTCAGGGCAGCGCCGCAATCAGTTCCACCTCTACCAGAACGCCCTTGGGGAGCGCAGCCACCTCCACACAGGCGCGCGCGGGCCTGCTAATGAAATATTTTGCGTAGATCTCGTTAAATACACCGAAATCCTCCATGTTCCGGAGGTAGCAGGTTGTTTTGACAACCCTGTCAAACGTGGTCCCCGCGCCCTCCAGCACTGCAGCCAAATTCAGCATAACCCGCTGCGTCTGTTCCATGATGTCCTCCCCGCTTACCACCCCAGTCAAGGGGTCCAGCGGGATCTGCCCGGAGGTATACAGCATCCCGTTTTGTACAACCGCTTGAGAATAGGGACCGATTGCCGCCGGGGCTTTGTCTGTGGCTATCGTTTTCAAATGAACTCCTCCTCTTCTTTCCAGTCGGTCTGCTGCCTTTGTTCTGTCTAAGCCCATTATAATAATAAAATAAATTTTAGTCAATAAATTTAATTATCTTTGACCGTAAAATAATAATACAGTTTTTTGGTCGTTTATTACATATACTTAAATGTCGACGAAGTTATTTGTGGCAAATCTGCATCATTTTATGGTTTTCCACAACTGAACAAAATTTCATTTTGCGAAAGTCTACCGGATGAAAGAGGCAAAAAAGAGCGGAGCTTTCTAAAAGCTCCGCTCTTTTTTGCCTCTTTCATTCCTGTAGGGGCTGAATCCATGGACAGCGGCGTCGTGGGAGTCAGTGCGTCTGTGCTGCTGATGTCAGGTAAGGACTCTGCTCAGTGCCGTGTGGACAGCAAAAATACCACGGCAGTCAAGCCGGAACAGAAAAACATACTTGTGTACCCTTGTATAGTCTACGGCAGGCCCGATTTCTAGGAAGCCATATCGTAAACGGTCTGCCCGATGGGCTTTTGCGCCATGAGGGCAATGTTGTCAACCTCGTAGCTGTCCTGATTGACCGTTGCGGTAAAGGTGAGCATATTGGTGCCCTCTCCCCCCCGATAGGTCACATTGGCCGGGCTCAGTCCGCTGATACTGCCGAGGCTTGCGTTGTTGCGGTTTGCCACGATTTCATCGTAGACCACGGAGAGCGTGATGGTGTCGCCCCGCCTGTACTGTCCCTCCGCCATGGGAGCAAGGCCGATTTGCGCAGGCTCTTTGGTGTCGATGACACGGACGTTAAAGCGAACGTTTCTCACCCACCAATCATCGCTACCGCTTCCCCATGCGTCATAAACGGACCGCAGTCCCTTGGTGCTCAGCGGCGGCAGTGGATTTAGATCCGCCGACCAGTCCGCCCAGTTTTTATCCGTACCACTCCCGCCATGCTCAATTTCTGCATAGGAGATATACATAACAGAATCGTCATTCATTTCTCGCACGGACAAACATTGCCTCTCGCATATTCATGGTAAATCCGGCGTACAAACGATCGGTGTTGTTTGTTGTCCCAATAAAATATAGCCTCAACTGGTCATAGCTTAGGTCGCTGGCCGATACCCTATAGTCTTTCATATCAAACACATGGGATGTATTCGAGTTATAATCGGTATTGTCAGTGACCTTCATAAAAGTCTTATAGACATTCTCGCCGCCCACATGGTTAAAGTGTACCGCCTCCGCCGTGCCTCCGATGGCGGTACCGTTGACGGTACGGTAGTAGACATACTGCGGATTGGGGTTCGGGACAGCCCCGGCGGGGATGGTGCGGGTGATGCGGTAGGTGCTCGTACTGCCGCTGGTGCCCACATAGCTGAGGGAGAATACGCCGCTGTGCCCCCACTTTGCGGTGAGCTCCACATTGCCCGTGCTGCCTTTGGTAATGGCTATGACCTGCGTATCGCCGCTGAACCAGCCCAGGAATTGATAGCCCGCATGGATGGTGCTCGGCGCGTTCAGCACCACGTCGCCGGTCTCAATGGTGTAGCTGGTGGAATTATTCCCCCCAACGCCTCCGGCGCCCAGGGTATAGGAGATGCTGTAGGCGATGGGCTCCCACTGCGCATAGAGGGTGACGCCCATCAAATTCCTGACCGTTTCGCCGTCGGAATAGCTTGTGCCGGCGCCATCTGCCGCGGTGTTCCACCCCTCAAAGGTATAGCCCGGATTGGTAAAGGGGTTGGACATCAGCGCCTGGCTCTGATCGTAGTTGAAGCTCTGGGAGGCGGTCTTGTTGGACTGCGTGTTGTCATTGAAGTTGACGCCGAAGGTGATGGCCGTCCACTTGGCATAGAAGGTTTTTGCCCCCGTGCTGCCGTGGGCAATGGCAATGCCGGCTACCCTGGAGGTCTCGGTGAAATCCTCCCTTGTGTACCAGCCCCCGAAGTCATATCCCTCCCTGTTCACAGCGTTCAGGGCAATCGCGTCGCTTTCGATGGTGTAGCTCGCCGGGTTGCTGTGGGACACGCCGTCCATATGGAGATAGGTGATTGCATACGCCGTGGCGGCCCACCTGGCCGTCAGCACAGTGTGGTCGGTAATCGGGGTATCAAAGCTGAAGTCTTCACCGTCCATTTGCCAGCCGACAAAGGTATAGCCGCTTTTCTCCGGAACTGCCGGGGCCGGGACGGTCTGCCCGTAATCCGCCCTGACAGGCCCGACGTCTGTGCCCCCCGGCGCTGTCAAAGGTCACGGTGTATTGGTTTACGCTCCACTGAGCGGTAAGCGTCAGGCCATCCTCCGGCATTGTGATCTGCGTCCCCGCCTGGTACGTGGTGGTTTCATTCAGCTTCCACCCTGCAAAGGTATGCCCCTTCTTTTCAGGACCGGGCAGGGTGACGGTCGCGCCGTAATCCGCCGTGATGTCGGAAAGCGCGCTGCCGCCGTTCTCGTCCAGCGTGATGGTATACGCGTTGAGTTTCCAACGGGCATACAGTGTGCGGTCTCCCGCGGTTTTGACCGTTGTGGAGGGCCCCACCTTGGCGCCGCCGTTCTCCGCCGTGTACCAGCCGTCGAAGCTGTGACCCGTTTTCACGGCCGTATTTTCGGGGAGCTTGCTGTAGGTGCCGTCATAGGTCACGGTAATCCCCCCGGGCGTCGTTCCTGCGCCGCCGTTCAGTGCGAAGTTGACCGCGTAGCGATTGGCCTTCCAGCGGGCAGCCAGTGTGGTGTCGGCTATGACTGCGACGATATCGCCCTCCCGGATTTGAGTGCTGCCGCCAAACCAGCCGGCAAAGGTATAGCCGGTGCGCGTGGGCTCCGCCAGCGCCGGGTATATGCCGTCGTAGGTGACGGAAATACCCTCCACCCGACCGCCGCCCCGGCTGTCGAATTTTACGGTAAAGCTCCTTGCAGTCCACTGTGCGGTGTAGCCCAGGTCCCGGTCGGGCATGGTTTTTTCGGGGGCGGCGTTCCAGCCTTGGAAGGCATAGCCCGTGCGCTCCGCCCTGGGCGCCGCAATGGCTGCGTCGTAGCGGCAGGTCTGCGTCGTATACGCACCATTGATATCCCAGGTGACGGTATGCACATTACGGTCATAGAAGATATCGACCGCCGCCAGGCCGTCGCCGGCAATGTTCACCTGCTCAAAGTCCAGCGGGGTAAAGCCTTCGTAGTGATTGGCCGCCGCTGGCGTTTCCGTATCGGTTTCTCCGTACTTCACTTCATCCCTGCCGATTTGGGTGTACTCATCGCCCACAACATTTTGCTGATGCTGTTTCTGCCGTAGAGTACCTCCACCACGGTTGTGCCGTCGGGGAGGATTTCCGCCTGGGTCACCGGCCCCGGGGTAAAGCCCTCGTAGTTTTTGGGGGCGGCGGCGGTCTGGCTCCCGGTGGCGCCGGTTTTCACCTCGTTTTTCACCAGGTCTCCCTCGGCGGGATAGCTCTCGTCCAGCTCCTGGAGAATGTGCTTTACCGTGTACCCGGTGTCCGGCGCCGGCTTCCACCGGGCGGTGAAGGTCTGCCCGTCGGTGCCCATGGTCATACCCTCGTCAAAGCCGAGCCACCGTTCAAAGATGTAGCCCTGCTTGGCAGGAGGTTGGGGCGTTACGATTTCAGCCCCATACTTCACCTGCTCGGTGGTGGTTTCGCCGTCAACCACCCAGTTTATGGGATAGCTGTTGCGGCTGTACCGGATCTCCACCACGGTGGAGTCGTCGGGGGCGGTGGTCTCCTGCGCAAAGCTCTGTGCCGTAAAGCCAGCATAAACTCTCGCCTCAGCCACGGTCTCTGCGGCGGTGACGCCGTCGTCCCTCTGCTCTATATCCACCAAATCCCCCTCGTTAGGGTAGCCGCCCTTAAATATACGAGTCTTGACTAATAGGGTGAAAGCTGTTCTGTATGAAACAGCGTACTTTGGATAGCGGTTCGCTCCCGGCAGTATAGATTTCGGGTATATTTTGAGGGTGCAGATGTGTGCACGAATAAAAAATGCTTGAAACCACC
This sequence comes from Lawsonibacter faecis, assembly GCF_014287675.1. Classification (GTDB taxonomy): domain Bacteria; phylum Bacillota; class Clostridia; order Oscillospirales; family Oscillospiraceae; genus Pseudoflavonifractor; species Pseudoflavonifractor faecis. The sequence continues at coordinate 29,922 of NZ_JACOPQ010000014.1, forward strand.
GAATTTCGATGGTTTCAAGCATTTTTTGCCAGTACCTTGTAAAATCGATATACGCATCCCTGTCTCCGTATCTCGCCCGCGAATCCAGCGAAGCCCCCCATCCAGTGTAGCTTTCCGCGCAAACGAGAAACGGATCAATATAACGAATCAGTCTGTGCAAACTTGACATAGACTGATTTTGAGATAAACCAATTCTAACGAGTTTTGGGGATAGTTTTTTACGTCAAAACGCTTGCCCCACTTTCAATTGTTTTTATATAAACTCAAATTCAATCTGTTGTCCACTTTTCTCTATAAACGCACCTATTGCGTTATCAATAATATTTGAGGGAAACCCGTTTGGCAAGTGGATATACAGGTCTTCTTTAGCGCGGCTACAAGCAACATAATACATTCGAGTAAACTCCTGCGCAGATTGTTCTTCTAATAAACAAGGCTTGCTATACATTACTTCAAGCGTGATGTTATCTTTATTGGATGCCTTATTAGGAGTTAAGCTAACAACAACTTTTTCCCATTCTAATCCTTTTGCCTGATGAACCGTCATATACTTACTACCAGCAGAAAACACCTCAGTAAATAATTTATAAGAAGTTTGCCAATTAAGAGAAAGGACATTTGCTTTTAAATCATCCTTGTCAGCATCATCGAAAATAGGAATCTTGAAACCTGCACCTAAAACGTCTATAAGTTTAGCATATTGTTCGTCTTTTATCTGCTCATTAAAATTTTCAATAACGTGCGCTGTGATTTTGTCAGTTGTATTTTCATTTAAGCTGGCAAAAAGATTCTCTGAAAGTTTTTTAATCAGAGATATGAATTTTGGTGTTATCTTTTTGTGATTGATATCCACATAAATCGAAAAGGCTTTCAGAACATCAATGAATGCGCCTGTCCTATAGCCATTCCACAGGCCAAAAATACATTTGAATGCTTTTACCCAAGTCACAAAGTTATGTTCTTCAATATCACGGCGAATGTCAATGGGCGAAGTGTAATAGCTGTTATAAATCTTTTTCAGACAAGCAACCTGTTCCGGCGTTATTCCACGAATATATGAAAACGCCGCCGCCCATGTACGGGTCAAAACGACGCCTCCATCTGCAAGAATATTAGCTATCTGAGCTTTAGCCGCATCGCTTTCCCCAATTATAAAGTGCACTTTTTTAGCTTCTGCTTTTAGCTTTGCCGCATCGTCCGAATATGGCTTTCTGCTGCACTGGGATACATTCGGGTCTGATTGACGCAGATAATTGCAGAAATTTACGATATTGGTAGTGGAGCGCCGGTTGTCATTGATAACGTATTGAGCAAGCTCACGCTCTCCACTCATAGCGAAATCAGCAAATTGAGATGGCTTTGCTCCCTGAAAGCTATAGATAGACTGAGCTATATCCCCGATGATCCCAATTACCGTTGATTTAGTGCCTATAAGTTTTATCAGCATTGTTTGAAGCGGATTTGTGTCTTGAAATTCATCCACAAAAATAAAAGGAAACTTTACTCGTGTCGCGTACAAAGCAGTGTGATTTCGCTCAAGGATACGATATCCAAAATATAGGATCTCATCGTGTGTCAGCTTTTTCACCACAGACCAAATGTATGCCTTTATAGGCAGTATATGAGTATCGATAATCTTGGGTGACGCAGATAATTTTTCGTCAGCTTTCTTTGAAGCGAATAATGTTGCATCTTGTAAATAGTCTGTAATTTTTACTTGTACATCTCCCATGATTTTTTTACTATAACTCAGCTCTGTGATTTCAGCAGTTTTGTCGGTAATATATTTGAATATGTCAGCTTTGTCTATACCATGCAAGATCCCTAAACCTTCAACCTGCGATGTTATTTGACCTTTCCCGTCTAACGTTATTCCAAATTCCTCGCTTATGATTTCTCTCAAATCCTGCTGAAATGGCTTGATGATATGTTCTATAATAAAGCCGTGAATCGTATGTATTTCCACGGAATCGGCGTATCTGTCCAAACGGCGAACAATTTCATCCACTGCTGCATTTGTATAGGTGATACATAGCACTTTGCGTGTCCGGCTTTTAGCTACAAAAGGATGAGTTGTAACAATATTTTTCACGTTTTCAACAAGAAAGTGTGTTTTGCCTGCACCAGGACCTGCGAAGATTTTGGAGTGCATTGTTAGTTGCTCGGGCGTAAAAATATCGCTTGATATTATTTCAACAGCCATTCCAAGCCCTCCTTTATATATTGTGGCACGATAATGTCTTTTATAAGTGTATCATCAGTTAATATACTAAGTGCCACATCACCCTTATTATTCTTTGCATAATAAAGAAATAGTTCTGCAAAGAACAGTTGCTTGTATTGTTCTTCATGTTCTGCATCTCTATTGATTGCAGCTTTAAAAACATCAAGATGTACTGACACAATACTGTTAGCTGCTTTGGGCCGGTTTGTATCCCAAGCGGCAAAATTCAGGCTGTGATCCTTCAATAATTTTGTTACAGTGTCATTCGCAACTAATGACAGTAGTTTTATAGCTACTGCAAAGTCTGCAAAATCCGCAGACATATTTGTAAGAAATAGCTCATCCTCAAACGTTCTTCCACCCATCGTTTGCGTTACAATATGGAAGTTGCTGATTGGAAATCTTTCATGCAACTTTTTGATGTGTGGCGTGACACTTCCGGCATACGTTCCAAAGTCAGACAGTAACTTAACACCGCCGTCCTCTTTAATCCATGAAAAATCCCTGTCAGTTATACAGAGAACTTTTTTGTGTACGTTATTGCCATTGAACAATTCGACAAAGTGTTCAAAATGCTTCCCGCCAATCTCTACTATGGAAATATGCTCATCTTCATAAGCACAGCCGCATTTTTCCATAAACATCGGAAGCAGTAGCTTTTCGGCAATTCCTTCTACCAATATCACTTTATCTGCAAATAACATATCAGACCGAGTAACATCAAGAAATTTAGCTAAATGCTCCTTAGCTGTTTGCTTGTCGCTTTTCTCAGTCTTGGTTTCCTTCGTGTCTGTATCGGCCTTATCGCCTACATCCGCTTTCTCTGATTCTTTTTTATCTGAAAAAAGTTTAGCAAGACCCTGTTGTCTGCAATCAGATTCTCCATGTGCAAGCATATACATATTATCAAGACCTGCGACCGCCGAAATATTACTTGAATGTGTTGTAACGAATATCTGCTGATTAAGTTTGTCAGTTTCATCTAATGTGCGAAGATACTTGAACAACTTATACTGCATCGCGGGATGTAAGTGTGCTTCCGGCTCTTCAAGGCACAAAATACGGAAATCGCGTCCTTTTTGGATTTCAGTGAGTTTTACCAGCATATAGATACTAATCAAGTTATTATAGCCCAGCCCATTGTAATCCAGAGGAACAACATAATCCGAATTAGTATCCCGTACCTCCGTAACATATGCCTCGCCGACCGATACATTAGGACGCAAGTCATGCGATATCGATACGTTTCCACGGGCCAATCCAATATCATTATTTTCATTCTCAAAGAGTTTTGATAATTTCTCAAGGGGAGATTGAAGCAGTCGTTTCATTTCTGCAGAGATATCATCTCTTAACTTTTCTATTAACAGGGAATTACTTTGATCCTTAGCAAATGAGTCGATCTCCCTACGGGTTTCCTTGCTGACCGCATCGCTTGTCCGTTCAGCACCAATAAACCGAATGTCAAAAATTTCTGTAGCTTCTTTTTTGGTCGCTTCAGTATTACTTGCGCCATTATAATAAGTCCAAGAATACTTTGGAATGAATGATTTAAGTACAGTCATATATCCAATAAAATCTGAAACACTTGCGACTGCATCTTTATATTCACCAAGAACCTTTGAATCAAGCGTACAAACGGCTTTTATAACAGCTGTAATATCATATTGGAAATTTTCATCATTATCTTTGGACACGATTTCGTTAAGCCTATCCATTCCCAAAAATGGAAGAAGACGAATAATGCTTTCGTCTTCTGTATCATTTTCGGAAATCAGGTGCCGAATGACATATTCTATCTCAATCCTTGGAGCATCCTCAAGGTATTGCTTAGCGTATTTCATAAGATTATTTTTGTTAAAATCATCAACAGATAAAGTCGGTTCATTTAAGAGTCGTATGGCATAAAGCAGCCCTGTCTTACCAGAATTGTTCGCACCGATTATGACATTTAACCCCTTTTGAAATTCCATAGAAAAATCTTGAAAGCATCTATAGTTCTTGATTGATATTTTTTGGATATACATCGTAACGCCCCCAACACTTTTAAGATTTATTGTATATCGCCACAACCACACAACTTTTTGATAATGAAATATGCCAATCCGTAAACCGTATTAAGGGTTTGAATACAGCTGCTTCTTGAGTTTATAGGTTACCTTCACGATGATACATTCGATACCATTTTACCAGCCTCAACATATACTCCGGGAATAACCACGCTCGGAAAGCCTCCGCAATCTCCGGATGCGCTATCGTCCCGCCACCTCTGCCCCGACTCGACCTAATTCCTAACGCATGCGTAGTGTTTATCCAGAGACTTGGCGTCATAGTTGTACTCGTCTTATGAACTGTTTCGATAAGCTGTTCACACGCATCTTCCTGAAATTTTGGATTGTAGATTTTCTCCCACATCCGCAGGTATTCGATCGTGGTACTGCTCCGCAGCCAGCTCTGAATCAGATAGCTGGGGCTGGAGGATTTCTTCTCCCTTGCGATTTCCGTCAGGGATACAAAGGGGTTCACATGAATGTCTTCCATCCGCATTATCTCGCCCAGTGAGGAAGGTCGGAAGCCGGGGATATTATCTGTGTTGAGCTGCTCAAAGAGCTTTTCGGAGAATTCTTCTGCTTCCTCCTGAGTGATGTACCCTTTCTTCACAGACCGTCTCAGAACCTTTTCCGTGGCCACCTCATAGGTCCATAGAGCCTCGATTTGCGCTTCCCGTTCCGTCAATGTATTCACCTCAATCGCACAAAGCCGATTATAGGGATATTATACCAGACAGGTTACTGCAAAGATAGCCTTAACCCCTCATAACTAGAGAAAATTCCTGTTCCTTGTAGTTTATCTCCAATGTACCGTTTTCCTGAACGTGTATACCTTCAGTAAACTTCTCTACGTTTAATTCATGGAACGAGTCCATCTCCAGAAGCTTACAAATATCTTCTCTGAGCAGTACTTCTGATATCGAGGGTGAATGCTTACATATTCTTTTGCCATGCTCCACGCGGTTGGCACAGCGCCAAACAACCTCCCCGGAAGGCCGGGTGATTCGGCGGTAGTTGGCTCCGCACTCCGAACAAACCAAAAGGCCACTCAGTACGTTCTGTGAACTGTACCGAGTGGCCTTTCGTTTGCCTGTATCTTTATCTATATTACTACGTTTTTCCTTCTCAATCTGCACCGTGGAATAGTCATCAGAGCTAATGATATATTTTGCGTACTTCTCATTGGAGAGCAGGCAGTTAATTATGGGCCTTGTCCATCGCTCTTTGCCCTGCGGAGAGGGGATACCGTTCTGAAAAAGAAAATCAGCGATACCTTCCAAGCTGTCGCCTGCCAGATACCGCTGATAGATTTGTTGGACTACTTTTGCCTGCTGAGGCTCGATGAAAATACCGGCTGGCTTCTGCACGAAGCCGTATGGAATGTATCCCATAATTAATTGTCCTTTCTGGCGCCGCAAAAGGCACATATCATTATATTTATTTTTGCGAGATGATTAAAGGTACTCATTTGTATATATTAGCTGGATCGGGACCTCCATTTTAGGGGATATCATTCCCTCGTCCCTTATTTCCTTGTTTTATGACCGAAATAGCAACAGACCTGTCTTTTATCTTTCAATAAAAAACAGGTCTGTTTTGTTGCCACTACCTTGCAAAATCGATATTAGGAAACAGGGCCATATGTGATGTCCAGCCCTTTCGCCCAGTCCACGATCTTATCCCTGGCTTCTTGGATGCTGTCGCGGGAGATGGTCAGGCCGTCCAGCATGTTGGCGTCCGGCTCCAACTCCCGGATCGTGTCCGGCGTCCCGGCAAAGCCGCTGCCGCCGTGGGTGCTGAAGGGGATCACCGTTTTCCCGGAGAGATCGTAGCTGTCAAAGAAGGTGTAGAGGATCTGGGGCATGTCGCTCCACCAGATGGGGTAGCCGATGAAAACGGTGTTGTAATCTTCCAGATCCACACTTCCCAGAATGGCGGGCCGGACGTTTGCTTTCTGCTCCTCCGCCGCCTGATTCACCAGAGTGCTATGGTCGGCGGGATAGGGGGTCACAGGTTCAATGCGGAATATGTCCGCGCCGGTTTCCTCTGCGATGACCTGGGCCATATACTGAGTGTTGCCCAGCACCTCACCGTCGATTACCACGGTGCTGTTGTCCTCCTCGGTAGTCATATTCCCGGCCTGCATGGTCTCAGGCATGGAGAAGTAGACCACCAACGTGGAATGATTTGTTTCATTGGAGGAATCGGACACGGCGGGCAGTCTGAGACCGTTTACCCATGCGTCCACGGCGGAGCTGGACGCACCGCTGGAGAACCGCTGGCCATCAAGCCAATTACCCGTCCCGGCCATCTCCTCCAGCAGCTCGCCGCTCCGGCCCAGGCCGGAACTGGCGGAGGTGCAGAAAGGGATCACCGTTTTGCCGGTAAAGTCGTTGGCCTTGATGAAGGCATCCACCGGCCACGCGGCGATGCCCCACCAGATGGGGTAGCCGATGAACACAGTATCATAATCCTCCCAGTCCTCCACCTCTGTGGAAGTCAGGGCGATATCCCGCAAAGCCTCGTCGTCATGCTCCCGGTTGACCCGGCTGCCGTCCGCCGTCCAGTCCAGGTCGGCGGAGGTATAGGGGTCCGTTGGAACAAGTTCAAAGAGGTCGCCTCCCAAAGTATTGGCAATGGTCTGCGCCACGGCCTCGGTGCTGCCGGTGGCGGAGTAGTAGACCACAAGGACACGGGAGCCGTCAGGCTGGGCGGCCTGTCCGGCCTCCAGTTCCATGTAGTTGCGGAGGATCACGGCTGCTTGGGCGCGGGTGGCGCTATCGTCAGGGTCGAAGCGGTTTCCCTCCTTGCCATTGATGATACCGTTGGCCCTGGCCCAGTCCACCGCAGTAGAAGCATAGGGGAAAATGGTATCTTCATCCGCGAAATCCTCCCCAGCGTCAGCGGCCGGGCTTCCGGCATAGCGCCACAGGATGGCGGCAAATTGCTCACGGGTAATGGGGTCGTTGGGGCCGAAGTTGCCGTTGGAATAGCCGGAGATGATACCGCTGGCAGAGGCCCAGCGGGCGGCGTCCGTATAATAGGCGGCGCTTTCCACATCCGGAAACGGGTTGTCTCCCGTCACGGCGGGGCTTCCGGCGGCCCGGTAGAGGATGGCGGCGATCTGCCCCCGGCTGGTGGTGGCCTCCGGAGAGAAGGTGTCGGCGCCGGTGCCGCTCATCAGTCCCTTATCCCGAACGTACTCTACTGCGTCGGCGTACCAGGCGTCCGCGGCCACATCGGTAAAGCCGGTATCGTCCACAGCGGCGAAAGCGGGAAGGCTCATGGCCAGCAGCATTACCACCGCCAGCAGTACAGTAGTCACTCGTGTCAGTCTTTTCATTGGATTCACTCCTATTCCTTATCCTGCCGTGTTTGTCTGAATCCAGGCTTCCACATGGTCCGCGATCACATCGTTATTGAGGTCCTGGAACATGAAATGGTCGTTGCCGGTGATACCCTCCTTCGGGAGGTCCACCACGGTGCAGTTACCACCCTGGGCGGTGTAGGCCGTCTCGAAGTCGTAGCAGGTCTGGCGCATCATCTGCCACATGGCCGTGGCTTGGATGGCCGGGTCTCCATTGTCGATGTAGTCGCCAAAGTACATGGTGATGGGGATGTTCTTCTCGGCAAGCGTCTGGAAGTCCACGCTGTCCGCCCCCGGAGCCCCGCCGGGCTCGATAGCGACGATGGCGGCGATGTGGTCGGTGTGCCGGGTTGCCGTCCAGCCCGGTCCTCCGCCCTGGGAGTGTGTGACCAGGATGGCGTTTTTACCGGTGCGTGCGTATATCTCATCGATAGCCGCCGCCACTGCCTGGGCCACCACTTCGTTGTCAAAATCCCCACCCATATCGTTGGTCATGCCGGTGTCGGGGGTCATCTGGCGGAAAAACTGGTCCACGGATTCCGAATCGTTGGGGAACTGGGAGCCATCGTTTGCAACCGACCGCCCATCCTCCCAGCGGCCAATCCGAAATTGCGTATACCACCGCTGGTCCAGAGTTTTGGTGCTGATGGTGCCCGCCACTGAGGTGGCCCCGGCCTCACCCCGCCTTGGTTCGTCAATCAACCAGACGCTGTGCCCCATCTTCAAAAACAGGTCTGACCAACCCTCCCGCCCATCCGGGGTGGTCATCCAGCCCATGCGGGACTGGCCGTAGCCGTGAAGGAATACCATGGGTAGGCCGGTTTCGTCTTTGGGAATCTGGTAGAGCACGTTGGCGTGGTCAACATGGGCGGTCTGGCCCGCGCCGGACTCCTCCCACTGGTTCTCCGGGTCAAAGGCGCCGTCGGAGGTCATGGTGATGCCTCCGGCGGAAAAGATGCCCTGCTCCGCAATCACCAGGGCATTGGAGACGGAAGGATCGCCGGGCTGAGGATCAGAGGGAGCCGACGGAGTGTTGCCGCAACCCGTCAGGAGAGAGAGGGCGATAACGCCGCTCAACATAAGGGCCATGGTTTTATGGGCTTTCTTCATGAAAAGTCCTCCTTGTTCAGTCGTGGAGCTTCATGGAATGGAGCGTCTTGACAAAGGCCGGGTCGGCGTGGTTCACGATCTCACTGTGTCCGATGTCCAATCCCGCGATGTCCGCCATATCCTGCTCTGAAAGGACAAAGTCCCAGATTTCCATGTTCTGCTCCATCCGCTCTCTATGGACGGACTTGGGGATGACCACCACGCCCCGCTGGACGTTCCACCGCAGGGCCACCTGGGCCGCGGACTTGCTGTATTTCTCCCCGATGGCGGTGAGAACAGGGTGGGCAAAGATGCCGTGGCCACCCTCGGCAAAGGGACCCCAGGCCTCAGGGACAACGCCGTACTTCCGCATCAGTGTCAGGGCGCTCTCCTGCTGGAAGAAGGGGTGGAGCTCCACCTGGTTCACCATGGGCTTGATCTCCACGGTCTCGCAGAAGTCGGCCAGGATGTGGGGATAAAAGTTGCACACGCCGATGGCCTTTACTTTCCCGGACTTGTAAGCCTCTTCCATGGCGCGCCACGCGCCGTAATAGTCGCCCATAGGCTGGTGGATAAGGTAGAGGTCGATATAATCAGTGCCCAGCTTGCGCAGCGAGGTTTCAAGGGCTTTCTTGCCTGTTTCACAGCCTGCGTCCTGGACCCACAGCTTGGTGGTAATAAACAGCGCCTCGCGGGGCACGCCGCATTTGGCGATTGCCCTGCCGACGGCCTCCTCGTTCCCATAAGCTGCGGCGGTGTCGATAAGCCGATAGCCACAGGCAATGGCGTCCAGCACCGCCCGCTCACAGACCGCCGGATCGGGCACCTGAAACACCCCGAAGCCCTCAAGCGGCATTTTGACACCGTTCTGCAATTTGATATATTCCATGCTCATATTCCTCCTATTGATCCTCGTAAACTTCTTTTGCCATACGGAGCGCCGCCCAGGCTTTGGGCCACCCGGCGTAAAAGGCCAGCTGGGTCAGGGCCTCGGTCATCTCCGCCTGTGTGACGCCGTTGGCCTTGGCCCTCTGGATGTGGTGGAGCAGGGAGTTGTCCAGAATCCCACTGGCCATCAGCGCGGAGACTGTGATGAGACTGCGGTCCCTGGGGGAGAGCTGTTCCTCCCGGCTCCAGACCTCTCCAAATAAAACGTCGTCGTTGAGCTGCGCGAACTTGGGGGCGAAGTCCCCCATGGCGTCTCTGCCTGCCGTTACCTTTTCCATAGGGGTACTCCTTTCACACCTGTCTGCCCATCTCGTAGGCCTCCTGCATTACAGGCAGGCCTTTGACGGCCCCGGCCTCATACACGCCCTTGCCGTAAATGACGCCCTTCTCCTGCGCGCCCTTCAGGCAGGCGGCGAAGCCCCGGAAGCATTCAAGCGTGCAGTCCATGACGGTATCCGTGTCCTCAGCCGCGGTCATAATGTAATAGAACTCCTTATTGGGGATGTCCGTCCACCGGGCTACCGAGCGGTCAATCACCGCCTTCATCTGGGCGTCGATGGAGTAGAAATAGACGGGGCTGGCCATGACGATCACATCGGCCTGCTGCATCTTGTCCAGAATCTCGCCCATATCATCTTGGATAGCGCACTTCCCGCCGCTTTTCTTGCAGTGATAGCAGGCGTTGCAGGGATCCACTTTCTTACTGCGGAGAAAAATCTTCTCCACCTGATGGCCGCTCTCCTGCGCGCCCCGCAGAAATTCATCGCACAGGAGATCGGAATTGCCGCCCTTGCGGGGGCTGCCAGACAAAATCAATACTCTTTTATTCATTGTGTTCTTCTCCTTTATTTCATATCACCCAGCCCATTCAGCCAGGCAATGATGTCGCTTTCCGCCTCCTGTACATCGTTCCGGGACACGGTGAAGCCGTCTTCCAGCACATCAGCTTGTGGCTGCAAATCGGCAATGGTTGCGAGCGTGTCGGCAAAGCCGCTGCCGCCGTGGGTGTTGAAGGGGACGATGGTTTTGCCGGACAGGTCGTATTCCTCCAGGAACGTATAGAGGATCATGGGCAGATCGCTCCACCAGGTTGGGTAGCCCAGATAAATCGTGTCGTACCGGCCAATATCCTCCACCCGCCCCAGGATCGCCGGACGGGCTGCGTTTTTCTGCTCTTCCGACGCCTGCTCCACCAGGGTATCGTGGTCGGTGGGATAGGGCTCCGCCGGTTCGATGCGGAAGAGGTCCGCCCCGGTCTGCTCCTGGATGACAGTGGCCACATACTGCGTGTTTCCCAGTATCTCGCCATCTATGACCACGGTGCTCTGCTCCTCGTCCTGGGTCATGTTGTTGGGGGCGGCGGTCTCCGGCATAGAGAAATAGGCCACCAGTATATTGCCGTCTCCGCTATTGGCGGAAACGGAAGTATTGTCTGCCGCGAGGCCCAGGCTGTCCGCCCACTCCGCCACCTCATCCTGGGTTGAACTACCGGTAAAGCGTTCCCCGTCCCGCCACAGGGCGTCCGGGGCAAATTCCTCCAGGTTTTTGCCGCTGTCACCGAACCCGCTGCTGGAGGAGGTGCAGAACGGCACAATGGTCTTCCCGGTCAAGTCGTAGCTCTCCAGGAATGTGCGGACGATGAGGGGCGCGTCGCCCCACCAGAGGGGGTAGCCCAGGAAAATCACATCGTACCCGGCCATGTCCTCCACGCCGCCGCTGATGGCCGGGCGGATGGATGGGTCGTTATGCTCCTGAACGCTGCGGCTGGTCTCGTCCCTCCAGTTGAGGTCGTCGGAGGTGTAGGGGGCCTCTGGGGTGATGGCGTAGGTGTCGGCATTCAGCGTCTCCGCAAGATGCCCTGCCACCGTCTCCGTGTTGCCGGTGGCAGAGAAATAGGCTACCAGGATACGGCTGCCGTCAGTCACCGGGGTCTCGGAGGGGGATGCCTCCGGCGTGGGAACTGGCGTCGTTTCTGGTGTGAGAGAAGGGGCGCCGGGCCGTTCCGCCTGGGGACCGCCGCAGGCGGCGAGGGCGAACAGCATGGTCAGGCTCAAAAGCAGGGCGGTAATTCGTCTCATAGAGGTTCCTCCTTAGTAACAGGCTTTGAATATGTTCAGAACTTCCGCATGGGTTAGTTTCCCGTATCCACCGGGGGTCAGGGGGACGGAATCCGCGATCTCTTTCAGCGGCGTCTCCGACCTCACGCCCAGCTCCCGCAGCGTGGCAGGCAGGCCCAGTTCGCGGATAAAATCCGCCAGAGCCTCCACTCCGGCGCGGGCCAGCTCGGCCTCGCTCCTGCCCACCGGGTCGATGCCCCAAACACGGGCGGCGAACCGGGCGAACTTCACCGTGCCTTTTTCGCAGATATGCCGGTAGTAAGCCGGGTGCAGCACCGCCAGCCCCAGGCCGTGGTTGCAGTCGGTGTAGGCCCCTAACTGATGCTCCATCATGTGAGCCTGGAAGTCGGTCTGCTTGCCCAGCTTCAGAACGCGGTTCTCCGCCATGGTGGCCTCCCACATGAGATTGCTGCGGGCGGCATAGTCCCGCGGGTCCCTGGCCGCCGCCCGCAGATCGCGGATGACGCCCCGCATTAGGGCCTCGGCCAGATCGTCGGAGACGTTCTCCGTGTCTGGCGGGCTGAAGTAAATCTCCATGATGTGGCTGAGGGTGTCAAAGCCGCCGGAGAGAATCTGCGTTCTGGGGACTGAGAGCGTGTAGGCGGGGTCCAACAGGGCGAAGCGGGCGTTGAGCGCGGGGTAATCCCGCCCGGTCTTGACCTTGACCTTCTGGTTTGTGATGACCGCGCCGCCGTTGCACTCGCTGCCGGTGCCGGATACGGTGACCACCACGCCCAGGGGGACAGTCTGGAAGTCGATGATGCCGGGCTTGGCCCAAAAGTCCCGCCACACATCCCCGTCATACGCCGCCGCCAGAGAAACGGCCTTGCAGCAGTCCATCACGCTGCCGCCGCCCACGGCCAGGATCAGGTCCGCTTGGTTTTCCCGGACCAGCGCCGCACCCTCCAGCACCTTTTCGTAGGTGGGGTTGGGCATGATCCGGTCAAACTCCACCACCTGTTTGCCAGTGGAGCGCAGGATGGCGGTAATCTCGTCGTACACGCCGTTCTTTTTAATGGAGCCGCCGCCGTATGCCAACAGGATCGTGCGGGCGGCAGCGGTCAGCGCGGGCAGATTTTCCGCCACACAGCCCTTCCCAAAATAGACCTTGGTACTGTTTTCAAAAACAAAATTGTTCATACCGTTCCCCCTGTCGTTTCGATTTGTGTCTGCCAAAAGGCCAATGCGTCATCCAGCCACCCCTCCGCCGAGGTGCCGATGCCGAGGCCAAAGCCGTGGCCCAGGTCAGGATATTTGTGAAACTCCGTCTCAATGCCCAAGGCCTTGAGATGGTTGGTCCGCTGTTCCATCGTCCGCCAACTTGCGATGCCGTCATCCTCGCCCACACAGACATAGGTGGGCGGGTCATTTTTTGTGTAGTCGCTGTGGCCGGTGTACTGCATGACGACAGCTCCGGGCCTGGGCAGGTCGTCTCCGCCAAAGGCCGCCGGGCCGTAGGAGCCTAAGTAGGCCGCCATCCGCGCCCCCGCCGAGCCGCCCCATAGCGAATAGCATTCGGTGGAGACGCCCAGCTCTCCGGCGTGGGCAAAGACAAACGAGATGGCCGCCGCCAAGTCCTCACAGGCCACGTCGGCGCCGCCAGTGCGATATTGGAGGGCGAAGGCGTTGTAGCCCCGGCGGCTCAACTCCAAAGCGTGGGGGAAGCTCTCGTGGATGGAGCCCACATAGGAGAATCCGCCGCCCGCGCTTACAATGGCAAAGGGCGCGTCCGGGTCCCCCCGAAAGAAGAACAGCCCGGTATTCTCCTTGATGGGATCAGCGGCCTTTTCCACGTCGGAGTAGATGTCATAAAAAATCCGCGCCCCGGAAACCGCATTATCCTCCATGGCGGTCAACACGTCGATGGTGGTCTCCACCCGAATGTGGTCGTGGTAGGGCAGCAGGCTGTCGATCTCCGAGAGGGTCATGCCGGTATTCAGAGTATTGTAACGCAGCGGAAACAGGAATTGTCCGAAGCCCTCAAAGGCGGGCCGCGCCACCACATCCGCAGTCGCCGTTTCCGAAGTCAATGAAATCACATCTTCTTTTTCCCCATGGCCGAACAGCCAGCCCATGATCTCCTCGTCAGAGGCGAACAGGCCGCCGCCCATGTGCTGGTTGGTCAGCCCCCGGCTGGTGAAGTACGTCTGGTCCTTGACATCCAGCACCAGCAGCGCGCTGATCTCCGCCTCCGTCAGCCCCTTTTCCGTATAGAGGGCACGGAGGGCGTCATACGCCTGGGCCGCAGGCTGGGAGCCGTAGTATTCATCGGATTCCCCAATGACCAGATAGAGCGGCGTCCGGCTCTCCGCGAGAGGGGCCAGGTCGCCGTCCCATTGAGAAGAACAATGGAGCGCGGCGGTGAACAGCTCGGGCCGCTTGGCAAGGACCAGGGACAGGGTCTCGCCGCCTCCGGAAAAGCCGTTGAGATAGACCCGCTCCCGGTCGATGTTGTAGTGGCTCAAAAAATACTCCACCAGGGCGATGGTCTCGTCCGCCGAGGTCTCGCCCCAGCCGGAGAGCTGGGGCGCCACCACGATCATATCGGTGTGGTACTTCTGTGCCTCGAAGCCGAACCGCTCCGCGCGGATGTTCATCCCCACTCCTTGGAAGTACAGCCCCTCCCAGCCGGGCAAGGTGAAGAAAATGGCGTAGGGGCGGCTGCCGTCGTAGGACTCCGGAACGTAGAGATTGTAGTGGATGTCGGCATGGCGGTCCGAGTGCAGTACATGGTCCAGCGTAAAGTCCTCGTAGTCTTGATCGCCCCCGGTGACATAGGCGCTCTCGTCCTGAAAGACATCCACTTCATCAGCGGGCCGGGTCACGGCAGGGGCGCTGTCCGTATCCTGCGCCGGAGGCTCCATAGGGGCGGCGCAGGCGGAGAGCAAAAGCGCTCCTGTCAAAACCAGTGTCATAAAATTCATTCCGCGCCTCACTTCCATATCTCCATCATTTGGCTGGGGCGCCTTGAGCGGCTTGCTCATTGGCGGCGATCAGCTCCGCCAGACTGACGTGCTCGTTCCGGTAGCGGGCCTCCGGGTTGGGCTCTTTCATGGGCAGGTCCAGTACCAGCGCCCCCTCCGGGCAGACGTGGATGCAGGCCATGCAGGCTTGACAGCCTGAGATGGTATGGATCGCCTTTTGGTGTTCCAGATGGATGCACCCGGCCGGACACACTCTGGTGCAGATGCCGCAGCCGATACAAGCGTCCGTGACCTGATAGGCTGCCCACACGGTTTCCGGCTGGCCGTTCACCGAATCCAGGTATTGCCGGTGGGTCTGCCGGTCGGCGTCGGTCACTTCCTGCCGCCAGCGTCTTTTCCCCTGAATGTCTGCCTGGATGGCAGCAAGGCTTTCCTCCACATGCTTTTCCAGAGCCGTCTCCTCAGTCATGTCAAAGACGGGCAGGAAATTGTCCACCATCAGCAGGGTGGTGACGTAGTCCGCCAGCTTGCCCGCCTTGACCATGGCGGCGTCGGCCAGCTCCACTGCATTGGCGTGGCGTTTGCCATAGGTCAGTACCACATAGAAATAATCGGTGTGGAAGGTGGCCTTTTGCAGGAACTCCTTGACCATGGCGGGCATCTCGTGGCCGTAGATGGGGCAGACAATACCGATCTGCTCCGCCCGAAAGGTCAGGTTCTCCCGCCGGATGATCTGTGGGATGCTGATGGGGGCGGCGTCCAGCTTTTTGGCGATGTACAGGCTGTTTCCCGTTCCTGTGAAATAAAATACCATCTCTCTGCGCCTCCTGTTGTATTCAGTATAAAAAGAAATTGCCCAAATGTACAATATCAATCCTGCAATCCAGATTTCACAAAATGCAATCTGAGCTACTTGCCTTTCTACCGAGAATGTAGGATACTATACATAATGAGAGGAGGCGGGTCCATGATCGACTATCGTGAATTGCATCAATTTGTCACGTTTCATCATGTGGGTACGCTGTCCGAGGCGGCGGAGCGGCTCCATATTTCCCAGTCCACGCTCACGAGAAGTATGCAGAAAATAGAATCGGAGTTTGGCGTCCCTCTGTTTGCCCGAACGAAGAACCGCATCATCCTCAACGAGACCGGCCGTCTGGCAGCCCAGGAGGCGGAGTTGGTGCTCCGGCAGACGGAGGGGATGCTCCACCGGGTCCGGGAATTTGACCGGGCCAACCGCACAATCACCGTCGGGGCCTGTACGCCGGTGCTGCTCCCAGATCTGGTGCGCAGGCTGTCCTATGCCCACCCGGAGGCGACGATTGCCACCGAGATCAAAAAGCTGCCCCTGCTGCTGGAGGGACTCAGGGCCGGCACCTATCAGCTCGTCCTGTTCCCCACGCGTCCGGACGACCCTGAGTTTTTTAGTCAAGAATTCGCGCGGGAGAATCTCTTGTTCTGCCTGCCGAAGAAGCATCGCTTTGCTAAAAGGCAGCAACTCTCTCTTTCGGATATGAACGGTGAAAATATGCTGCTCTTTCAGGACATCGGGTTTTGGTACGATCTCGTCAGTGAAAAAATGCCGGATTCCCGCTTCCTGCTGCAAACAGAGCGCTATTCCTTTATGGAACTGGTCGAAAATTCCGTGCTGCCATCCTTCGCCACCGACCTCGCCTCCCAGTCGCCGCCGCCCAAAGACCGAGTGACCATCCCAATCACAGACCCGGAAGTTCAGGTCGTTTACTATCTTGTCTGTAAGAAGGACCAACGAAAGACGTTTTTGACCATGTTCCCTTGAGTGGCTGCTTATCCTATAGCAGGGCAGCCCTCTATAGAAGCGCCATGCCACGCTCATGCAGCTGATAATCCTGTATATAAGGAACTCCTTCTGCTTGTATGGTGATCCGTTCTATATGCTTTTGAATCATCTGTTCATCAAAATCATCCAGACTAAGAAATTTGCAAAGGGCAGTTTTAAGCCTTTCCTCCGGAATAGTTGGTGCTCTTCTACAAATCCGCTTTCCATGTTCCACACGGTTGGCACAGCGCCAGACAACCTCCCCGGAAGGTCGGGTGATTCGGCGGTAGTTGGCGCCGCACTCTTCACAAACTACAAGGCCGCTCAGTACGTTCTGAGAACTGTACCGGGCGGCCTTTCGTTTGCCTGTGTCTTCGTCTATATTACTGCGTTTGCTCTTTTCTCCTTGCACCATGAAGAAGTCTGCAAAATCAATAATGTAGCCGACGTACTTTTGATTGGAGAGCATGTTATTGATTACTGGACGGGTCCACCGCTCTTTTCCCTGCGGGGAGGGGATACTCTCCTGAAAAAGAAAATCAGCGATACCTTCAAGGCTGTCACCCTCCAGATATCGCTGATAGATTTGCTTTACTACGTTTGCTTGCTGTGGTTCGACGAAAATGCCGACGGGTTTCTGCACAAATCCATACGGGATATATCCCATGATTGGCCGTCCTTTCTCCTAAATGGCACGCATAGGTACCTTATAATTAAAATGGCCACCAAACACGAACATCAGTGTGTTTAAAGGCATCCGAAGACTGTATGGTTAGAAGCTGAATTGAACAAAGGCCATATTAAAAAACAGATAAATTATTTTCACATGTGGCGAAACACGATCGTTATGTAGCGGTTTTCCAGAACAATGTTATAAAATAGCAACAGACCTGTCTTTTATCTTTCAATAAAAAACAGGTCTGTATTGTTGGTACGCCCGAAGGGACTCGAACCCCCAGCCTTTAGAACCGGAATCTAACGCTCTATCCAATTGCGCTACGGGCGCGTAATCAAGCACCTCTCAGAGGCGCTTGATTATTATATCAACCTTTTCCCAATTTGTAAAGGGGCTCTTTTATTTTTTCATTCGATTTTTCCGCCGCGTCCCGCTCAGCAGGGGATTCTGGCCCAGGTATTGACCCCGGAGAGGTCTGTAAAAAGTATATTGTCCGGCGGAAGAAAGGCAAAAAGCACCAGTCCCACCCCCAGAGCCAGAACCATCAGCGTCAGCAAATCGGTGCGTTTACGGACGGCAGGGCGGTCCAGCATCAAGGCCAGGAGGAAGCCCGCCGCCATAAGCAGGACATAGAGGACGACGTCGAACACGAGGGACTCCCCCATAGCCTTCACGTGATAGACGTATCCCACGCCCAGCATCACGGCACAGATCATCAGCAGGGAGAGGAGCCACGGCCCCCGGCATCCCTTCTCCCCCCTCCGGGTGAGGAGCAGGGCCGTGGCGAGGAAGGGCCAGAAAATGATCTTAACATGCTCCCACAGGCTCTCGTTCACGGGGGAAAAGACGGCGGTGACGAAATTGGGCGCGAGGGCATAGACGAAGTGCAGGCAGGCTCCCGCCAGGGTGGCGGCGACAAAGGCGATGAGTGTGTTTTTACTGAGGCGCGGCATGGGCGATACCCCCTTTTTTGTTCAATAGAGGGTATGCGCGTCCACACGCTCTTTATTCCTTAATAAAAACATAAGCGGCATCGTCGGAGAGGGCGGCCTCATAGCGGTAGCCCAGGCGGTCAAAGCGCCGGATTTCCTCCACATCCTCCGTCTCCCGCTCGGACATCCAGCGGACCAGCTCTCCACGGGCCATCTTCACATAGACGCCCTTCTCCACCACCCTGCCGCCAATCATCTGTCCGAACACCGCCTTGACGCAGCGGATCTTCCTGTCCAGATGGGGCCGTACCGCCCGGCTGTACTCCTCCGAGGCCAAATCCAGCACTGTGCCGTCCTTCCGCGTCAAGGCAGCCGCCGGGCGCTCCCCCCAGTAGTCGTAGAGGGAGGCGCAGAAATCCGTCCTGAGCTTGCAGCACATCTCCAGCCGGTAGGGCGTCACGCCGTCAAAGGGCCGCAGAATACCGTACAGCCCAGAGAGAATCCGCAGATGCGCCTCTATGTACCTGTACTGCCCGGCGGTAAAGACGCCGGGGGCCATATACTGGTACTGGATTCCCTCGTAGGCCAGAATGGCCGGGGTGAGATCCCGCCGCAAATCCATGCTCTGATAGCGCCTGAAGTTCAGCTGCGCAATCTGGTCGTTGCAGGCCAGAAGCTTTTTCAGCTGCTGATAGGTAAGTCCCCGCAGATACGCCGCCAGAGCCTCCGCCCGGTCCAGATAGTCCGGCAATCCCCGGGGCGGCAGGCTGTCCAAATCCGCATTCATTTTCTTGGCGGGAGAAATGATGATCTTCACTTTTCTTCCTCCGTGGGTTATAATCTTTGATGACATTATACTTCCAAAGGAGTTCCCATGCGAGAGAAATATTCTGCCTTTCTGCTGGCCCTTGCCCTGCTCCTCCCCCTCTCCGCCTGTGGGGATACCCACACCCCCTCCTCCCCGCCGCCCACGGACGGCTCAACACTGGCCGTCCACTTTATCGACGTGGGTCAGGCAGACTCCGCCCTGCTGCTCTGCGGGGGCGAGTCCATGCTCATCGACGGCGGCAACGTGGCCGACAGCAGTCTGGTGGTGTCCTATCTGGAATCCCAGGGTGTGGATACCCTGGACCATGTGGTCTGTACACACGCCCACGAAGACCATGTGGGCGGCCTCTCCGGACCGCTGAACGCCTGCACGGCAAACCACGTCTACTCCCCCGTCACCGAGTACGACTCCAAGGCCTACCGGGACTTTCTCAAGTACACTTCCGCCCAGGGCCTGGAGGTGGAGATTCCTGCTCCAGGAGATGCCTTCTCCCTGGGCGAGGCCCGGGTGACCGTACTGGGTCCGGTGAAGGAATACTCCGAGACCAACAACACCTCCCTGGTCCTCCGTGTGGACTTTGGCGAGACCTCCTTCCTCTTCACCGGGGACATGGAGCGCACAGCCGAGGCCGATCTGCTGGACGCCGGCGCCGATCTCTCCGCCACCGTCCTCAAGGTGGGTCACCACGGCAGCGACACCTCTACCAGCTACCCCTTCCTGCGGGAAATCATGCCGGAGTACGCCGTGATTTCCGCGGGGGAGGGCAACTCCTACGGCCACCCCTCAGATGATACCCTCAGCCGCCTGAGGGACGCGGACTGCACCGTCTACCGCACCGACCGGCAGGGTACGGTGGTGGCGGTGAGCGACGGAACCACGGTTTCGTTCACCACGGAGACGGACGCCGCCCCTGCGCCCGGCCGGGACGGCGCGGCCGAGTCAGCATACATCGGCAACGTGCGCTCCAAGACCTTCCATACCGAGACCTGCTCCAACCTCCCCGCGGAGAAAAACCAGATTGTCTTCAGCAGCCGGGACGAGGCTGCCGCCGCCGGGTACAAGCCCTGCGGAAACTGTAAGCCGTGAGGTGTCGTAAATGAAAAAGCTGCACTATAACTCTCCCGTCATCCTGACCTTTTTCCTCGTCTCCCTGACCGCCCTTCTCCTGGGCCTCGCCACCGGAGGCTGGACCAACACCCATCTCTTCTCAGTCTACCGCTCTCCGATGACGCCCCTCTTCTTCGTGCGGCTCTTCGGCCATGTGCTGGGCCACGCGGGATGGGATCACTTTATGGGCAATATGCTGCTGCTCCTCGTGGTGGGTCCTCCCATGGAGGAGAAGTACGGCAGCAAGACCCTGCTGGTGGGCATTCTGCTCACGGCGGTCATCTCGGGCGCGCTCCAGTGCCTCTTCTTCCCCGGTACGCTCCTGCTGGGGGCCAGCGGCATCGTGTTCATGCTCATCATGCTCTCCTCTCTGGCGGGTATGAAAAACGGCTCCGTCCCCATCACCCTCATCCTGGTGGCCCTGCTCTATATGGGCAAGGAGGTCTATGCCGCCCTCTTCGTCCAGAGCAACGTGGCCAACTTCATGCATCTGGTGGGCGGCGCCTGCGGCACCGCCTTCGGCTTCCTGGTGGCACGGAAAAAGCTATAATTTCAAAGAGCCGCGGCGGGAGAAAATCCCGCCGCGGCTCTTTGAAAAATATTGTCGCATATTCTCGGCCGTGCCCCCATTCCCGCAGCACCCGTCTACCCCAGCGCCACGTCCAGAACCATCATCACCAGAAAGCCGCCCATCACACCCAGGGTGCCGATATTGGAGTGATCCCCCAGGTGGGCCTCGGGAATCAGCTCCTCCACCACCACATAGATCATCGCCCCGGCGGCGAAGGACAGCAGCCACGGCATCAGCGGCTGGATGGTCCCGGCGATGAGCACGGTGAGGATTCCGAAGACCGGCTCCACCAGCCCGGAGAGGCTTCCGTAGAGGAAGGCCCGTCCACGGCTCGCCCCCTCCTGCCGCAGAGGCAGGGCCACGGCCGCGCCCTCGGGAAAGTTCTGAATGCCGATGCCGATGGCAAGCGCCATGGCGGCGGCGTAGAGGGCCGGGTCCTCCCCGTGCTGCGCGGCTAGGGCGAAGGAGAGTCCCACCGCCATGCCCTCCGGGATATTGTGGAGCGTAACCGCGAAGATCAGCAGGCTGGTCCGCTTCAGCTTGGACTTGGCCCCCTCCGGCTCCCTGGCCCCCGGATGGAGATGGGGCAGCAGGCCGTCCAGGGCGATCATCAGCCCAACGCCCACGATAAACCCTCCCGCGGCGGGGATCCAGCCAACCATTCCCGCCGCCTCGGCCTCCTCAATGGCGGGAATCAGCAGGGACCAGACTGCCGCCGCCGTCATGACGCCGGCGGCGAAGCCCAGGAAAATCCGCTGGGCCATCGCGGTGGCCTGCCTGCGGAAGAAGAACACCACCGCCGCTCCCAAGGTTGTCATCAAAAATGTAAAGCCGGTGCCCCCGGCCGCCCACAGCAATGTTTTCATGGATTCACCTCACCCGCGCCAGAACAGCGCGGTCTTTCTATCTATTATGCGCGCAGGCGCGCCGGGCTATCCCTGTTTCATGCCCACGGTTAGTCTTCACTAACTATATCCAAACCATAGCACATCTCCCCGGCGTTGTCAACGCCCCACGCGCGCCGGAGCGCGGTGAAAAACACAAGACCCCCGGCGCACAGTGCGCCGGGGGTCTTGTGTTTATTTCAAAATCTCGGCGGCGGCATTGGCTGCGCTGGCCGCATCGGCGGTGTAGACGTCCGCGCCGATGGAGGCGCGAAATTTCTCAGTCACGGGGGCGCCGCCCACCATAATTTTCACCCTGTCACGGATTCCAGCCTGGTCGGCCCTGCGGACGACCTCCTCCATGACGGGCATGGTGGTGGTCAGCAGGGCGGAACAGGCGATGATATCGCAGTCCTGCTCAATGGCGGTCTGGACAAAGGTCTCCGCGCTCACATCCACGCCCAGGTCGATCACCTCAATGCCCTTGCCCTCGAACATCATGCGCACCAGGTTCTTGCCGATGTCGTGAAGGTCGCCCTTCACCGTGCCCAGGCACGCCTTTCCCATCGGGCGGGTATCGGCGTCGGCCAGATAGGGCTTGAGCAGCTCCGTG
Organism: Lawsonibacter faecis; assembly: GCF_014287675.1. GTDB lineage: Bacteria > Bacillota > Clostridia > Oscillospirales > Oscillospiraceae > Pseudoflavonifractor > Pseudoflavonifractor faecis. Next base: position 52,052 of record NZ_JACOPQ010000014.1, read on the forward strand.
CCCGCGTTCATGGCCCTGGCTGCTATCAACACCTCGGGGACAAAAATCTCATTGTTTTGGAATTTATCGCCCACGATGTTCATGCCCGCCAGCAGCCCTTCCTCCAGGATCTGCTTGGCGGAGATTCCCTCCTCCATGGCCTTGGGAACCAATTCCCGGACCAGCTTGGCCCGCCCCTTCTGCATAGCCTGCGAAATCTCGTTTAAAATATCCATGTTGTCAGTCTCCCTGCATTTAAAATCATCGCGGCGCATTGCCCTATCCCGGATCAATCTCGCTGTCCGGCCGGCCCCGGCGCTCCCGGAAGCGGCCCGGCGTGACGCCTGTGTATTTTTTAAAGACCTTGGTAAAATAGCTCTGGTCCTCAAAGCCCGACTGCTCGCAGACCTCCACAATCGTGGCGTCGGTGGTCAGGAGCAGGGCCTTGCTTTTGCTCACGCGTAGCTCGCCCAGGTAGCTGTTGAAGGTGGTCCCCATCTCCTCCTTAAAAACCTTGCTGAAATAGGAGGGGGACAGCCCCACGTGCAGGGCGGTATCGTCCAGCGTAATCTTTCCGCGGTAGCCCCGCTTGATATATTCAATGGCCTTGTAGATGATGTCCTTGTGCTTGATGTCCACCAGATTAAACACCAGCTCGGAGAACCGCTCCATAATCCGGGTCAGCCAGAAAATCAGGTCCTCGGAAGTGCGCAGGGTGTCCACCTCACCCAGGTAGCGCCGGCTCAGATCGAAAATCTGATCGATATCGCCGCCTCCGTCCACCGCAGCCCGGGAGATGACCACCATCAGCTCAATGGCCCGGGCCCGCATGAGCTGGAAATCTCCGCCGGTGAGAAAGAGGATGTGCCCCAGCATTTCATTTAAAAGCCGACGGGCGGTGGGCTGATCCCCCTCGGTGATGGCGTGGACCAGTTCCCGCTCTTTGGGCAGCGGGTACGCCGGGGCCGCGCCGTCGATTTTCAGCTGCTGAATCTGCACACCGATGTCCCGCTGCTGCTCGGTGGCGTCCCGGTGGGCAAAGAGCGCATTTGAATTATCTCCTATGTAGACCGCCGTGGCAAAGAGCTGGCTGGACATATGCGACAACCGCGCCGGCTCCGCTCTGGGCGCCTGCTCCAGGGCGATGCGCAGCGGCTCCATCTCCTCGTCGGTGAGCCGGCGCTCGCTCTGGGTGTTCCCGGCCAGGTAGTCCTCCACGTCCATGATGAGCACCGGCCCGCCCACCAGGAATCCCGCCACCTCGCCGCCCACCAGGATGGGGGACGCGAAGTAGGACAGCCCCGACGGGCAGAAGTAGATGTACCGCCCTCCGAAGCGCTCGGCCTGAAAGGCCCCGTAGAGGTGGAGCTCCTCACATCCCAGCTCCTCCCCGCGCCGGGCCGCGACGGCCCGGCAGGTGGCGCAGCCGCCGTCCCGGTCCCGTTTATCATACATTCGATTTCCCCGGGTGTCGAAGAGGGCGCAGCCCACGCCGCAGGCACAGGCAAAGGACTCCGCCGCCGTCCGCGCCGCGTTCAGGTCAAATGCCGCCTCTTTCTCCCGGATCGCCGGTTTCTCCATGCTCTGCCCCCTCGTTGGAACAAATTCGCGCAAATGGTAATTTCCCGCTGTCACTCGCGTTAATTCGGCTATTTTATTATGTTTTTTTGCATTTCACATCAAAAATGTTTCAAAATCAGCCGTCTTATTTATCTCTTAGTCTAGCACATATGCGGGAAAAAGAAAAGTCTTCCACGGAAAAAGCGCAGGATATTTGCAATCGGGGAAATAACCGTCAGCATGATTTTTGAAAGCCCTGCGGCGCGTGGATCGGTTTTTTCTTCCATCCAAAGGTGTGTTTCATTGGCAGTGCGGACGGCGCTTTTTTCACGGCGGATCGGCCATATTAAAGATGGCGCTTGAGGCGCGCCGTTTTCATTTTTGATTTATTTAAAGGGGTGGTTGCATGAAGGAGGAACAGAAAAGTCCACACTGGGCGTCATTCGCCCTCCCGCTGGCCCGGCTGCTGGCGGTATGTCTCGCCGCGGCCTTCGCATTGGGCGCAGCAGGCGGACCGGCTTCAGCTGCGCAGGCGGTGCCGGCGTCAAAATCCGCGTCATCCGGCGCGGTACGGACGGTGATCCCGCTGGGCCGGGCGGTGGGCATCAAGCTTTTTTCCGACGGGGTTCTGGTCGTGGGCCTGTCGGAGATTCCCACCGCAGACGGGTCGCTGACCCCCGCCAAGGACTGCGGCCTGCGGGAGGGCGATATTATAACCCACATCAACAGCGAAGAAGTAGATACCATTGAAGAAGTACAGGAGATCCTGCAGACCGTAGGAGATGACAAGCTGAGTATCCGGGCTATGCGCGACGGAAGGCAGGTCCAGATGACCGTCCAGGCCGCCAAGTGCAGCCCCGACGGCTCCTATAAACTGGGCGCATGGATTCGGGACTCCATGGCCGGCATCGGCACCATGACCTTCTACGACCCGGAGGCAGGCGTCTTTGGAGCCCTGGGCCACGGCATCAACGACGTGGATACGGCACTGCTGATGCCGTTATCCTCCGGCTCCATTATGTATGCCGAGGTCAGCGACGTGAAGAAGGGAACCTGCGGCGCCCCCGGCGAGCTCCATGGTACCTTCCAGGTCAGCCGGGATATGGGCGATCTCTACGCCAACACCAAGAGCGGCATTTTCGGCCAGCTCACCGACGAGAGCCTGGCCGCGGGCGCGAAGCCGGTGGAGGTGGCGCAGCGCAGCGACGTGAAGACCGGCAAAGCCACCATTCTCTCCAACATCGCCGGCGATAAGGTGGAGGAGTACGAGGTGGAGATCACCCGCGTCTATCCTCAGAACGACAACGATACCCGCAATCTGATGCTCAAGGTTACGGACTCCCGCCTGCTGGATGCCACCGGCGGTATCGTCCAGGGTATGAGCGGCAGCCCCATCCTCCAGGACGGCAAGCTGGTAGGCGCTGTCACCCACGTACTCGTGAACGACCCCACCAGCGGTTACGGCATCCTGGCGGAGAATATGCTGGCCCAGGCCGCCGAGGCCAGCGAGCATATCTGACAAAATCCGATTAAGACAACAGGCAAAAAGCGGTGCCATGAATAGTCCTGCTAATAGCATAAAATAGATAAAATGCCCTTGGTGTAAAACAGAGCTTGAAAGCTCCAGTTTATTCGGACAGCACAAAAAAGCCCCCTGTAGGAAAACGCCAGGATTAAATGGAGAGGCGCCGCGAGAGCGGCGCCTCTCCGGTTATTAACTGCACGCGCTCATGGTTGTTGAAATAGATGAAGCGGGCAGGCAACCATGTCCTTGGCCTCCTCAAAGGAAGCAAGCTTGTGTCGGTAGATGCATCCCATTTTGAGAATAGTGAAGAAACTCCCTGCCATAGCATGGTCGTAATAGTTACCCCGAAAGGCACTAATGCCCCTCTCCCGGCAACAATAACATCCATCTTTTTACAGTTTATTTGCAAAAATAGACAATGATTTCCTTTAATCCCGCTCTTTCGTCAAATTTCTTCGACTTTTGCAGTCGACGGAAGTCGAATCAATTTTATCCAGAAATTGTCATTTCCCTCTTGCGTTCGCTGTCTGATTATGGTAAATTATAGGCAACCGGTAAATACGCGATGGCCATACGATGGATTTGAAGAAGCGATGACGCTTTAACAGGAAAGGACGAGTGTAGTGGATAAGACGATAAAGATTCTGGTTGCGGATGCGGGCGAGGAGTTCCGCAGGCTCTTGACGGACGCTCTGGCGGAGGAGTCGGACATGGAGCTGGTGGGCGCCACCGGCGACGGCAAGGAGGCTATCTCCCTGGTCCGCGAGCTGAATCCCGACGTGGTTGCGATGGATCTGATTCTCGCCCAGATGGACGGTCTTGAGGTTCTTACCGAGCTGACCGCCCTCTCTCCGCGGCCCCGGGTGCTGGTGCTCTCCAGCTTTGCCAATCTCAGCATGACCAGCCATGTGGCCGCGGGCGGCGCGGACTACTGCCTCATGAAGCCCTGTAAAATCAGCACCGTGCTGGAGCGCATCCGCCAGCTCGCCTCCCTGCGTCAGGCCGACCAGAGTGAGGGCGATTCTCACTCCGGCCTCCGGGAGCAGAGCCAGAGCCTGGAGAGCGCAGTCACCGGCATTATCCACGAAATCGGCGTTCCCGCCCATATCAAGGGCTACCAGTATCTCCGCGAGGCCATTATCATCGCCGTGGAGAACATGGAGGTCATCAACGCCGTCACAAAGGTCCTCTATCCGGAGGTTGCCAAGCGCTTCAACACCACCGCCTCCCGGGTGGAGCGGGCCATCCGCCACGCCATCGAGGTGGCCTGGGACCGGGGCGATCTGGACGTACTACAGAAGTACTTCGGCTACACCGTCTCCAACGTCAAGGGCAAGCCCACCAACAGCGAGTTCATCGCCATGATTGCCGACCGCCTCCAGCTCCAGCGGAAGGAAAAATAAATTCTTGAATCTTCCATATTATAACAGGTTGCCCCAATTGGGGCAACCTGTTATATTTTGTGCTTTCTAGCCGCTGATTTGGCCCCAGGCAAAAACTCAGTTTGACAATCCGTCTCTTCGGCGGTAGAATCAAAACCCGGGCCGGGCCTGAAGCGTATCGTCCCTCAAAGCGCCTCTCCCCACGCCAGCCCGCCCCAGATTTTTCTTTTCCCGTCAGGACATCGCCGTATTTTCCGCCGCCGACCCACGTTTTCGGCAAAGCCGGCACGCCTGACGTGAATATCCTGCGTCTTTGCGCATACCCCGCGCCGGAGACGCGCCGGGAGGCCGCCGTACGTGAACATCATCTATCAGATCGCCATTATCTTCTCAATCTGCTGGGTAGGGCAGATCATCGAGTCTCTGCTCCCCTTCCCGTTCCCCGCCAGCGTGGCCGCCATGGTGCTGCTCTTCACCCTGCTCTGCCTGCGGGCGGTACGGGTGGACCACATCCGTGAGAAGTCCGACTTTCTTTTGGGCAACATGGCCTTTTTCTTCATCCCCGCCGGGGTGAGCATCATCAATTATTTCGACGTGCTCCGCTCCGCCCTTCTTCCCCTGCTGGTCATCTGCCTTGTCACCACGGTGCTGACCTTCGCCGCCACAGCCTACAGCGTCCGGCTGACCCGCTATCTTATGGACAGGAGGAAAAAGCAGTGAGCGAACTATTCGCTTCCCCCTTCTTCGGTATCGCTCTGAGCGTGGCCGCCTTCTGGGTGGGCGTCAGAATACAGAAGAGGACCGGCCTGGTCCTCTGCAATCCTCTGCTCATCGCCATTGTTCTGGTCTCAGCCGTGCTCCTCCTCCTGCGCATCCCCTATGAGGACTATAATGCCGGAGGCGCTGTCATCAATATGTTCCTCGCCCCCGCCACGGCCTGTCTGGCCGTTTCCATCTACACCAAGCTCCCCCTGCTCAGGGAGAACTGGCTCCCCATCCTGGTGGGCTGCGCAGTGGGTTCCCTCACCTCCATGGGCAGCGTCTGGGGACTGTGCCGCCTCTTTCGGCTGGATGAGGCCATGACCGCCTCCCTCATGCCCAAGTCGGTCACCACTCCCATCGCAATCGGTATTGCGGGCAGCCATGGCGGCATCCAGGCCGTCACGGTGGTGGCCGTTATCCTCACGGGCATCCTGGGCAGCATCCTGGCCCCGGTCCTTATCAAGCTCTTCCGGGTAGAGGACCCGGTGGAGGCGGGCCTCGCCATCGGCGCCTGTTCCCACGCGGTGGGCACCTCCAAGGCCCTGGAGCTGGGCGAGACCGAGGGGGCCATGAGCGGACTTGCCATCGGCGTATGCGGCATCCTCACCGTTCTCCTCTCCCTTGCTTTGATGTAAATTGTGTTAAAAAGACGCGGCCCCATATCTCATGGGGCCGCGTCTTTTTCAAAACACTTACCGTCCAATTTCCATGGCCCTGGACAGCATGGCTGCGGCGGACCCCCGGTCCACGCCGTCACTTGGGAGGAAAAGCCCCTCCGGGGTCCCCTCAATGATGCCCAGCGCCTCCCCCTTGGCGACGTAGTAGTAGTCCTCCGCCACATCGGGAAACCGGGTGGCGGTCACGCTGCCGTCGTCGGCGTATCCCAGCGCGCGCACCAGCAGCTTGACCACCTCCAGGCGGGTCATGGGCTGCTCCTGGCCAAAGCCGTCCGGATAGTCGGCGGCATCCAGATACCCGGCGGCACAGAGCGCGCCGATGTACCCCTCAGCCCAGGTCTCCGCCACGTCGGGCAGCAGACTTCCCCCGGGGCTCTCGCTCAGGGTCACACCGTTGATGAGGGGCATGGCCCTGTAGACCAGCGCCGCCATTGCGCTGCGCTCCACACCCTCATAGGGCCGGTAGGTGCCGTCGGGATAGCCGGTCACGATGCCCATGTCCCCCAGCTTCCCGTAGTACGCCGCTGCCCAGTGGTTCCGGTCCGCCTCGCTCAGGCGGGAGAGAAAGGAGCCGGAGACCTCCGGCTCCTCCCCGCCCCCGGGCGTCTGCGCGTACCAGTCGATGTAGAGGTCCCGCATATGGCTGTTCACCGCCAGGAATTTGTAGCGGAAGTGGGCCTCGCCCGCCACGCCCAGCTCCAGGTTCAGCTTGAGCTGGGCCTTGATGGCGTCCAGCCCGTACCAGGGGTCCTCGGGGTCGTCCTTGTCGGCCTGATAGTCCGCCATGCCGATATAGAGCTTCACGCCCGTCCCCTCCACGGTGTCGGTCCACCATCGGGCGATGGTCTCGTAGTCCAGCTTGGCGTGGCCGATGGGCCAGTAAATCTGGGGACAGATGTAGTCCACCCAGCCCTCCTGAACCCATTTGCGGCTGTCGGCGTAGGCTGCGTAGTAGCTCTCATAGTTGCCCGTGGTGGCCGACCCGGCGCTCTGGTGGGTGCTGTCCGCCCACACGCCGGAGGGGGACACGCCGAAGGAGAGCTCGGGGTCGACGGCGTGGATGCGCTCGTCCAGCTCCTCTATGAGGCGGTTGACGTTATCCCTGCGCCAGTCCCCCAGGTTGGAGAAGCCCCCGCCGTACTGCCCGTAGGCGGCCTCGTCCGCAAAATCCTTGCCGGGGTAGAAGTAGTCGTCCAGATGGATGCCGTCGATGTCGTAATTGCGGGCCAGCTCCTCCGCGCCCTGGACCACCAGCTCCCGCACCTCGGGGATGCCGGGATTCAGGTAAAAGTTACCCTCGTGCTCCACCACCCACTCGGGGTGCTGCTTTGCCGGGTTGGAGGACGCCAGGGCGTCGAACTCGGTCTGCCCGCTCTTGGTCACCCGGAAGGGGTTCACCCACGCGTGGAGCTCCAGCCCCAGGGCGTGTGCCTTCTCCACCCAGTATTCCAGGGGATCGAAGCCGCCCGCCGGCGCGGTGTTCTGGTCCCCGGTGAGGTAGCTGCTCCACGGGAACAGCTCCGAGGGGTACAGCGCGTCGCAGGAGGGCCGCACCTGGAGAATGACGGCGTTCATCCCCATCTCCGCGCTGTTTTCCAGAATATCGTCGGCCTGGGCCTTCAGCGCCGCCACGTCGGCGGTGGCCTTATCGGGGTAGTCCAGATTGTAGACCGTGGCGACCCATACCGCCCGGAAGCCGTCCCTGGCGGCGCTGGGGGCGTTCACCTTCTGGGGCGCGGCCTGGGCCGATTCCTCGGGGGGCGTATCCCCGCCCTTGGGCGCGGGCGCGCAGCCCGCCAGTGCGGTGGTAAAGAGCAGCCCCGCCAGTGCCAGGGCCGCGAGACGTCGATGTAAGCGCATGAAATTCTCCCCGTTCTTTTCAGTCTGACTTTTTAAAGCAATCTCTTTGTCGATTATGGGGAGATTATAACATATGGCGGCTCAAAGTGGTAGACATAATTTTGGCAAAATAAAATGGACCGCTCCAAGAGCGGTCCGCTGGGTTTCATGTCAGAGCTCCAGCCCCTCGCAGCCCTCCAGGTTGGTCAGCAGCCGGCGAAGGTCCTCCCCCAGGTCCTCCAGCTCCCTGTCGCTGAACCCCCGGCAGAGGGTGTCCTCCACGGCCTTGAAACCGCTTCGGACAGCCTCGGCCTTGTCCCTGCCCGCCTCCGTGAGACGGACCAGATAGGCCCTGCGGCTGTCCGGGTGGCTCTCCCGGGCGATAAGCCCCGCCTCCTCCAGCCGGTCCAGGGCACGGGAGAGGGTGGCGGCGTCCAGGCCGCACGCCTGCGCCAGCGCCCTCTGGGTGAGGCCGTCCCCCTCCAGCAGGCGGGTGAGGATACGGGGCTGGCCCTGGCCCAGGGGCAGCCCCAGGGCGGTAAAATAGGGCTGCATCAGCCGCCGCCGGGCACGGTCCAGCTGAAACAGCAGGCTTCTGATTTCGCTCTTATCCATGTGCTCGCCTCTCTTTGCATGCGATCGCTTTCGCCGCTCAACGCAGACGCCCGCCACATGCGGTACCTTACTCCAGCTCAAACTGCCCCGTATAGAGCTGATAATACCGTCCCCTCTGCTCCAGCAGCGCCTCGTGATCCCCCCGCTCGATGACCCGGCCCTGCTCAAGCACCAGAATGGCCTTGGCATTGCGGACCGTGGAGAGCCTGTGGGCGATGACGAAGACGGTCCGCCCGTCCATCAGGCCGTCCATACCCTTTTCGATGAGCTTCTCCGTCCGGGTATCCACGCTGCTGGTGGCCTCGTCCAGCACCAGCACCGGCGGCCGCGCCACGGCGGCCCGCGCGATGGCCAGCAGCTGCCTCTGTCCCTGGGACAGATTGGAGCCGTCGGAGTAGAGCATGGTATCGTACCCGTCGGGCAGGCGGCGGATGAAGGAGTCGGCGTTGGCCAGCCCGGCAGCAGCCCGGATGTCCTCGTCGGTGGCGTTCAGCCGCCCGTAGCGGATATTGTCCGCGATGGTCCCGGTGAAGAGGTGGGTGTCCTGGATGACCATGGACATGCTCCGACGCAGCGCGTCCTTCTTAATATCCTTCACATCGATGCCGTCATAGGTGATGGTGCCGTCGGTCAGCTCGTAGAAGCGGTTGATGAGGTTGATGATGGTGGTCTTCCCCGCGCCGGTGGAGCCCACGAAGGCGATCTTCTGTCCGGGCTTGGCGAAGAGATCGATACCGTGGAGAATGGTCTTCTCCGGGCTATACCCGAAAACCACGTTTTGGAAGCGCACATCCCCCTTCAGGGGAACCAGTGACGTGCTCCCGTCCGGCTGCGGTACCTTCCAGGCGAACTTCCCGGTGTACTCCCCGCACTCCCGCAGGCCGTCCGCGCTCTCCTCCACCCTGCATAGGGTGATGCTCCCCTCGTCCGTCTCCGGCTCCTCGTCCATCATGTCGAAGATGCGCTCCGCGCCGGAGAGGGCCGCCAGCAGAAAGTTCACCTGGTTGGTGAACTGGTTCATCGGCATGGCGCTCTGGCGGACGTAGACCAGATAGGCGGACAGCCCGCCCAAATCCATCAGGCCCGAGAGGACGAACAGCCCGCCCACGCAGGCGGAGACCGCGTAGTTGAAGTAAGAGAGGCTCACGATGGTGGGCACCGTCATGCCCGAGTAGGTCATGGCCTTGGTGGCCGCCCTGCGGAGGTTCTCGTTGCGCGCGCAGAACTCGTCATAGTCCTGGGGCTCGTGGTTAAAGACCTTTTCCACCTTCGCCCCGGTGACCATCTCCTCGATGAAGCCGTTCAGGTTCCCCAGCCGGGCCTGCTGCTCGTTGTAGTACTTCCGGCTGCGCCTGCCGTTCCACTGGATGAAGAGGGCCATGGCCGCCAGGAAGAAGATGACGATGAGGGACAGCCGGATATTGAGCACCAGCAGCATGGCAATGGTGCCCACGATCATGATGCCGCTTTGAATAATCATGGCGAAGGAGTTGTTGAGCGCGTCGTTGAGGGTGTCCACGTCGTTGGTGAAGCGGCTCATCAGCTCGCCATGAGTGTGGGCGTCGAAGTATTTGAGGGGCAGGGTCTGCACATGGGCGAAGAGGTCGGCGCGGATCTCAGCCACCACCTTCTGGGCGGTGTGCGCCATGAGCTGGTTATAGCCCCAGGTGGCCAGCACCCCCGCCAGGTACATGCCGCCCATGCCCAGCAGCATCACCAGCAGCCCGCCCACGTCGCCGGGCAGGATGTAATTGTTGATGGCGGGCTTCAGGAGGTAGGTGCCCATGATGTTGGCCCCGCTGCCGATAAAGACCAGCACCGCCACGATGCCCAGGGCCAGCTTGTGCCGCCCCAGGTAGCCCATGAGCTGCCGGAGGGTCTTTTTCGTATTCTTGGGCCGCTTGTAGGTCATTGCTTTCGGCATAAGAGTGCCTCCTAGCTTGGCAGAATTTCCGCCGCGGGCGGAAAGAAAATCAAGTCAATTTCCAGTATGGATTGAATACCCACGGAATTACTCCAGCGCCCCCTTCTGCTGGGACTCGTAGAGGCCGCGGTAAAAATCGTTGGTCTTCAGAAGCTCGTCGTGAGTCCCCACCGCGTCGATCTTCCCGTCCTCCAGAATGATGATCTGGTCCGCGTCCTGGACGGAGGTCACCCGCTGGGCGATGATAATCTTCGTGGTGCCGGGCAGGCCCCGGGCCAGCCCCTGACGGATTTTGCCCTCGGTGGCAGTATCCACGGCGGAGGTGGAGTCGTCCAGAATCAGCACCTTGGGCGCCTTCAGGACGGCCCGGGCGATGCACAGCCGCTGCTTCTGCCCGCCGGAGACGTTCACGCCCCCCTGGCCAAGCTCGGTGTCATACCCGTTCTGGAGTCTGTCAATGAACTCGTCCACGCAGGCGATGGCGCAGGCGGCCTCAATCTCCTCGTCGGTGGCGTCCTCCTTGCCCCAGCGCAGGTTCTCCTTCACCGTGCCGGAAAAGAGGGTGTTCTTCTGCAGGACCATGGCGATGGCGTCCCGCAGATGGCGCAGGGGGTACTCCTTCACGTTCCGCCCGTCCACATACACCGCGCCCCCGGTCACGTCGTAGAGCCTGGGGATGAGCTGCACCAGGGTGGACTTGGCCGCGCCGGTCTGGCCCAGGATGCCCACCGTCTGCCCGGCTCTGATGTGGAAGGATACATCGCTGAGCACATCCTCTTTTCCGTCCGCCTTGTACTTGAAGGACACATGGTCGAATACGATGTCCCCGGCAGCCACCTCGGCGCCGGGGTCGGTGACCCCCTCCTCCTCGGTGACGTCGATCTTTTCATCCAGCACCTCCACAATGCGCTTGCAGGAGGCCAGGGAGCGGGTGAGCATCAAAAACACGGCGGAGATCATCATCAGGGAGTTGAGCACCTGGAGCACGTAGCTTAAAAAGCCGGTGAGCGCCCCCACCTCCATGCCGCCCACCATGGTCAGCTTCCCGCCGAACCAGAGGATGGCGACGATGGTGGCGTACATCACAAGCTGCATGGCCGGCATATTGAGGGCGGCCAGCCGGAAGGCCTTCTCCGCGGTGGACTGGAGATTGGTGTTCACCTCTTTGAATTTCTCGTTTTCATAGTCCCCCCGGACGTAGGCCTTCACCACCCGGATGGCGGTCAGATTCTCCTGGATGATGCGGTTGACCATGTCGATGGCGGCCTGCATCTTCCCGTACATAGGCCGCACCCGGCTCACAATCTGCCACAGGAGGAAGCCCAGCAGCGGCGCGGCCACCACGAATACGATGGCCAGCTTGGCGTTGATGGTGAAGGAGATGACCAGCGCCGTGATCATCATCACCGGCGAGCGGACGGCGGGCCGCAGGCCGGTGGCCACCGCGTTCTGGACGGCGGTCACGTCGCTGGTGAGACGGGTCACCAGCGACGAGGTCTGAAAGCGGTCCGTGTTGGCGAACGAAAAGGCCTGGATCTTTTTGTACTCCTCCCGCCGCAGCTCCGCGCCCAGCCCCTGGCCGCATACGGCGGCAAACTTGGCGCTCCCCGCCCCCAAAAACAGGGCGATGACGGCACAAAGGCACATCAGCGCCCCCTGGGTGAAGATGTATCCCGTGTCCCCATTTTTTACGCCCACATCCACGATGTTGGCCATGAGTACGGGGATGATGAGCTCGAACATACACTCCACCGCCACGCACAGCCCCGCCAGGAATGCGTATTTGCGATAGGGCTTCATATAGGAAAAAACGCGTATCAGCATGGTCCGATGCCTCCCGGTCTTATTGCTTGCGCAATAATTGTCTTTGCAACCATTGTATGCGCACGATTACAGAAAGTCAACCGGAAAAGTGCTGAATTCCGCCCCGCGCCGTGGTATCATATTAGGTGCTTTTAAAGCCGTTCGCGCCCCTCATCCCTCCATGAAAGGTCCTGATTCCATGCCAAACCTCTTCGACTACCTGTCCTGGAGGGGGGATCTGCCCCTCTCCGCCGCCCCCTTCAACGATGTGGACAGCCTCATTCTCTGCGCATTGTGCTATGTCCGTCTGGACGGCCTGGTCCCCGCACCCGGCGAACCGGGGAACGTGACGGTGGCCCGGGCGGCGGAGCGCCTCTTCGCCGCCCGCACCGAACCCCTGCCGGACGCCGGCACCAGGGACTTCGATCAGCACAACCTCCTCCTGCTGGACGCCCTCTCCCGCACGCCCCGGTTCATGGACCTCCCCCTCTCGGGCTACGTGAGCCGCCACGATACCGCCGCCGAGGAGCAGTTCGCCGCCCTGGCCGTGGATTTGGGGGGCGGCGAGGGGTATCTGGCCTTCCGCGGGACGGACAGCAGCCTGGTGGGCTGGAAGGAGGATTTCAACATGGCCTTCCTGCCCTTCATCCCCTCCCAGCGCTCGGCGGCGGAGTACCTGGCCCAGGTGGGGAAGGACTTTAGGAGACTCCGCCTGGGGGGCCACTCCAAGGGGGGCAATCTGGCGGTATACGCCGCCACCCGCTGCGGCAGGGCCATGCAGCGCAGGCTTCTCGCCGTCTACAATAACGACGGCCCCGGCTTCCATACCGACGTGCTCTCCTGCCCCGAGTACCTGTCCGTCCGGAATCGGGTGCACACCTTTGTCCCCCAGTCCTCCGTTGTGGGCATGCTGCTGGACCACGAGGAGAGCTACACCGTGGTCCACTCCACCCAGACGGGCCTGCTCCAGCACGACCCCTACTCCTGGCAGGTGCTGGGCCCCGGCTTTGTCTGCCTGGACACCGTCACAGGCGGCAGCAAATTCTTCAGCCTCACCATGAAGCGGTGGGTGGCGGCCATGGAGCCCACCGTCCGGGAGACCTTTGTGGACGCCCTTTTCGACGTGCTGGGGGCCACCAGCGCCGGCACCCTGGAGGAGCTGTCTGAGCGCTGGTGGGAGAGCGCCGGGGCGGTCCTCGCCGCCCTCAAGGACCTGGACGACGAGACCCGCCGGGCACTCACGGAGACCTTCGGCCTCCTGGTGGACGCGGTCCGGCAGACCATGCCGGAGCTCCTGCCCAAATCTCCGCCCCTGCCCCGCCTGGGTAAGCGCCCGTAGGCCGCACTCGGACATTCCTGCAGGCCCCGCAGAATGGCCCCCTCCGCGCCGGCGGCGGCCATTGGGCGCTGCGGAAACGCAGCTGCGGGCGCAGCCCTCAATGCCCTCCATCCAGCCTCTCGCGCCAAACGAATATTGACGCCGAATCATCCGAGAGCAAAAACACGCGGACGGCATTGCCGTCCGCGTGTTTTTGCTTATTTTGAGAATTTCTCCAGCGCATGGCGGAACTCGCCCTCCAAAAGCCTGGCCACCCGGTCCACAATGGTCTCCGGGTCCTCCTTCATGTCGCTGGAGATCCAGTCCAGCATAATGCCCACAAAAGCATATTTGAAAAAATCCGCGATGAACGCCTTATCCCCGTCGGACACATTGAGACCCTTGTCGTTCTCCTCCAGCACGTCGGCGAGGAACTGCTGGACCATGCTGTAGAGGTAGCGGTCCAGGTGTTCCCGGCCATTGCTGCGGAAGATGTGAAGAATCATGCCCCGGTTTTCCTTCACATAGCGGAAGGTATTGAGAAAGCCCTCCCTCCAGGTTCCGGCGTGCTTGTTGTCGGCGATGACCGCCTCGGCCTCGGTGGTAAACACCCAGAGGAGCAGATCGTAAATGTCCTGGAAATGATAATAAAAGGTCTGGCGGTTGACCTCGCAGTCCTCCACAATATCCTTTACGGTAATATTGTCCAGGGGACGCTCCTTGAGCAGCTTTTTCAGGGAGGCTGCCAGTGCGCGTTTGGTGGTCTGAGCCATGAAATCACCTCCTGGGAATGGCATGCTGCAGTCTGATTGATACATATTGTACCACAAACCTTTTTTCCAGGCAACCCATTGCGTTTTCAGGCGTTTTCCTGTATAATGGCGCCTGAATGAAGGGAGGGTCACGCTATGACCATCGACTACAAGACCAGGGGCACCTGCTCCACCCGGATGCGCATTGAAGTGGAGGACGGCGTCATTCAGTCCTTGGACGTCTCCAACGGCTGCGACGGCAATCTCCAGGGTCTCTCCCGTCTGGTGGCGGGGATGAGGGTGGAGGACGTCATTGCCCGGCTGGAGGGCATCAGCTGCGGCGGCAAACCCACCTCCTGCCCCGACCAGCTTGCCAAAGCCCTCAAGCAGTCCCTATACCCATAAATTAAGTTTTTGCAAAAAAGAGAAAAGGCGGCTCCAACGGCGGTTGTTTGCGCCGATGGGGCCGTTTTCTGCGAGGAGAATCCCATATGGAGCGTACTTTCCTGCAAAAATGCGCGGCTGTGATGAAACAAGAGGCCGTCTCCTGCATTGCGCTGGCCTGCGCGCTGATCTCCATGGTTTTTGTGCCCCCAAACGCGGACTATGTAAGCTATATCGACTTTCGCGTGCTGGCCCTCCTATTCTGTCTGATGGCGGTGGTGGCGGGGCTGCAGGACTGCGGCGTCTTCGCAGTCCTGGCCCAGAAGCTCCTCTCCGGGCGGCGGCGGATGCGGTTCATCTCCCTGGTGCTGGTGCTGCTGCCCTTCTTCACCTCCATGCTCATCACCAACGATGTGGCCCTGATCACCTTCGTGCCCTTCACGCTGCTGGTGCTGGGGCTGGTGGGGCGGATGGAGCGGGCGGTCTACCTCGTCGCCCTCCAGACCGTGGCCGCCAATCTGGGCAGCATGGCCACGCCGGTGGGCAATCCACAGAATCTCTACCTCTACTCGGCCTTTCAAATCCCCGCCTGGGACTTCTTCGCCGCCACGCTGCCCCTGACCCTGGTGAGCCTTATCGGGCTGGCGGCCGCCGCCGTCTGCGTCAGGCCCGAGGGCATTGAGGTCCGCTTCCCCGAGCGGCAGCGCCTGCGTAAGCCCCGGCAGCTGGGGATGATGGGGCTGCTCTTTGCCCTGTGCCTCCTCTCCGTCTTCCACGCCCTCCACTACGCGGTGCTGCTGGCCGTGGTCCTTTTCTGCCTGATTTTGTTCGCCCGCCGGCTCCTGGCGCGGGTGGACTACGGACTGCTCTTCACCTTCGTGTGTTTTTTCATCTTCGCGGGGAACATCGGGAACATCCCGGCGGTAAAGGCGCTGCTCTCCGACCTGATGGCGGCGAATGGATTCCTCACCGCCCTGGGCGCCAGCCAGCTCATCAGCAACGTGCCCGCGGCGGTGCTCCTCTCCGGCTTCACGGCGGACTGGAGGGGGCTCCTGCTGGGGACCGACGTGGGCGCTCTGGGCACGCTCATCGCCTCCCTGGCGAGCCTCATCTCCTTCCGGCTCTATCTGCGGTCCGAGGGGGCGAAGCCCCTGCGCTACCTGGGCGTGTTCACCCTGGTGAATATCGTGGGTCTCGCGGTTTTAATTGGCGTTTCTTTCCTCTTTATCCTTTAGGCCGGACGGGCAAACTATTGTGAAGTTTGGGGGCGGGCGTATGTTTGAAATTGAAGGGCTGAAATACAAGCACGTTCTGGACATTCCGCATCTGGTGCTGGACCACCCCATCACCTGCATCGTGGGCGCGTCGGGCAGCGGGAAGACCACCCTGCTGCGGCACCTGAACCGGCTGTACGCGCCGGATGCGGGACGTATCCGCTACGACGGCGAGGATCTGGCCGCCATGGACCCGGTGGAGCTGCGGCGGCGTGTGGTCATGCTGGGACAGACTCCGGTGCTCTACGACGGCACCGTGGGGGACAACCTCCAAATCGGCCTGAAATTTGCCCAGCGCCTCCCCGCTCCGGACCGGGAGCTGCGCGCCGCCCTGGAGCAGGTGGGCCTTGGCAAGTCGCCGGAGGACTGGTGCGACAAGCTCTCCGGCGGGGAGAAGCAGCGGCTCTGCCTGGCCCGGGTGCTCCTGATGGACCCGGAGACCTACCTGCTGGACGAGCCGTCGGCCGCCCTGGACAAGTCCACGGAGGACTTTGTCATCGGCCATCTGGCGGAGCACGCGCGGAAAAACGGGAAGCGTCTGGTCATCGTCACCCACTCAGAGCAGGTATCCGCCCGGTTTCCGGGGGATATGGTGCGGATCCAGGCCGGACAGACGGGAGGATACGAGGGATGAACAACAGCTCGGTCATGGACCTGCCCATCCTCAATCTCGCCATCGCCTATGTCTTCGTGCTCCTCCTCCTTCTGATTTTCAAGGCCAGGGGCATCCGGCGGGAAAGGCAGATTCTCATTGCCGCCACACGCATGACCATCCAGCTCACCGTCATGGGGTATATCCTCATGTTTGTGTTTGAAAATCCGAGCTGGTGGCTCACGCTGCTCATGCTGGCGGTGATGCTCTCCTTCGCCATGTACAACGCCGTCAAGCGGGTGAAGGTGGAGATGTCGAAAGAGCTCAAGCGCCTGGTCTGCCTCTCCATGGCGGCGGGGTATACCGTCACGGCGGCGGTATTTCTCTTCGTCGTACTGCGGATCAACCCCTGGTTTGACCCCCAGTACTGCATCCCTATCTCAGGTATGATTGTGGGCAACTCCATGACGGGCATCGCCCTGGGCGCCAACAAGCTGTGCAGCGGGATGCGGGAGCGGCGCGAGCTGGTGGAAAACTCCCTCATGCTGGGGGCCACCCCGGCGGCGGCGGCCCGGGGCGTGGTCAACGATGCCTTCGACAGCGCCATCCTGCCCACCATGAACAATATGCTGACCATGGGCATCGTCTCCCTGCCGGGGATGATGACCGGGCAGATTCTCTCCGGCACCTTTCCCCTCACGGCCATCAAATACCAAATCGGCATCATGCTGGCGATTCTGGGCTGCACGGCGCTGACGGTGGTGATTTTCGTCACCCTGGGGTACAAGACCTTCTTTACAAAATACGCGGCGTTGAGAGATTTGGAGCACTGAAAGCTCCCCCGGTCCACGGGCTGAACCTGGGCCGGGGGAGCTTTTTCATGCGTTTGCGATGGGGAAGAGCACCCCGGTCTCCAGCTCCTCGGGGCTTGCGGCCTGCGCCTCGTCCTTCAGGTAGCGCTCCACCGCGCCGCCGCAGACCTTGTACTCCGGGTGTGCCGCCAGCCAGGCGCAGAGTGCGTCGTAGGCGTACCGCACCGTCTCGTAGGGGCCCACATGGGTCACAGCGGCGAATTTGCCCGCCGGGAATTCCTTTACATCCGGGTGGTCCCCGGAGACCGCCACCTGGGCCTCCACATCCATGGACTCGTAGTTGAACTCCTCCCCCAGGAAGAGCAGCTGTGCCGCCCCAGCCCGCCGGAGGCCCCGGGCCTCCATCTCACGGTAGAGCGCCTGGAACAGCTCGTGGGTCTGGCCGATGGAGATGGTCCTGCGCAGGCCCAGCACCCGCATGGCGGGCGCTTCCATCTCAATGACATGGTACTGGTCTTTTAACATGCCGGTTCCCTCCATACGGAGGATGTCCTCCTCCATCCGGCGCAGGCTTTTCCGCAGCTCCTCCAACTCCCGGTGGGCCTCCACCCGCCGCCGCTGAATCCGCCGCGAGAGCTCCTGCTGTCCCAGGGGCAGAAGCTGGGCCACCTGGGACAGGGAGAAGCCGTAGCTCTTCAGGGTCTCAATCTGGATCAGGGTGGAGAGCTGTGCCTCGTCATAGTAGCGGTAGGCGGTGTCCGGGTCCACATGGGCGGGGCGCAGGAGGCCGATGGCGTCGTAATGGCGCAGCATCCGGGCGGAGACATGGCTGAGCTTGGAAAAGGCGCCGATGGTGTACATGGGCATCCTCCTCAAATTGAATTGGGGACCGGTCCCTGAAGATATCCTACACCCTGACACATTGAGAAGGTCAAGAGGTTTTTTCATTTTCTTCATTTGACAGCGGGGACGGCGGGCGCTGACTGAAACCTCCGCATGGAAAAGCGGCGGCAAGCATTGCTTGCCGCCGCTTTTCCATGCGCCGTTAAGAGACGACTTCGCCCCGGAAGATGACGTGCCTGATGTTCAGATCCCGGTCCAGCAGGACCACATTGGCCCGCTTGCCGCTGTCCAGGCTGCCGCAGCGGCTGTAGATACCGATGGCCCGGGCGGGGTTCACCGCCGCCGCGCGGACGGCGTCTGCCAGGGGGACGCCGAAGGACACGGCGGTCTTCAGGCAGCCCATCAGGTCGGTGACCGACCCGGCCAAAGTGCCGTCGGCCAGGGTGGCGTGCTTGCCCCGCTTGGTGACGGCCTGTCCGCCCAGGGTATACTCCCCGTCCTCCATCCCGGCGGCCCGCATGGTGTCGCTGATGAGGATGACCCGGTCGGCGCCGAAGAGCTTGAAGGTGGCGCGGACCACGGCGGGGTGGATATGCACGCCGTCGCAGATCAGCTCCACCCGGCAGTCCGGGGTGTCGAACGCGGCCCCCACCACGCCGGGGGCGCGGTGGGTAAAGGGCTTCATGGCGTTATAGAGGTGGGTCACCTGGCCCGCGCCGGCGGCGAAGGCCGCCATGGCGGTGTCGTAATCGGCCTCGGTATGGGCGACGGAGACGGTGACCTCATCGGCCGCGGCCTGGATGAACTCCAACGCGCCGGGCAGCTCCGGGGCGACGGAGACCAGCTTCACCAGCCCGCCGGAGATCTCCTCCAGCCGCCGCAGCAACGCCACGTCGGGTGCCTGGAGCCAGTCGCCGTTCTGAGCGCCCTTTTTGCCCATGGAGAGGAAGGGCCCCTCCAGGTTGATGCCGCTCAGGTCGGCCCCGCCCCGTTTCGCCGCCCTGTGGGCGGCGGCCACGGCGCAGATTTTCTCAAGCTGCTCGGGCAGCAGGGTCATGCCCGCAGGGCAGATCTGGGTGACGCCCCGGGAGAGCTCGTACTCCGCGATGGCGGCCAGGCCGTCGGCGTCCCCGTCGGAGAAGTCGAAGCCCTTGGCCCCGTGGAAGTGGACGTCGGTGAGGCCGGGGATTGCAAAGCAGCCCGCAGCGTCGAGGACCTCGCCGCCGCAGTCATGGTCGGTCAGGATCGCGCCGTCCAGATAGAGGTCGCGCTCCACAAAAGCGCCTCTGGCCTCAAAGACCTGCGCGCCGGTGATTTTCATATGGGATTCCTCCTTCGCATCGTGCGAAACGATATGGGACGCGGACACGGCCTGCCGTGTCCTGCAATGAATCAATTCGGTTACAGCTTGGCGGCCGCGGCCTTGTCGACGACTACGGTCACGTCGGGATGGAGCTGGAGAATGGAGGCGGGCATGCCGGGGCGCACGGGACCCTTCACCATGCCGTACACGGCGTCGGCCTTGTCCGCGCCGCTGGCCACCACCAGGACCCGCTTGGCGTTCATAATCACGCCGATGCCCATGGTCAGGGCCTGGCGGGGCACCTCGTCGGCGGAGGCAAAGAAGCGGGCGTTGGCCTTGATGGTGCTCTCGGTCAGGTCCACCACATGGGTGGGGACGATAAAGCTCTCGTCCGGCTCATTGAAGCCGATGTGTCCGTTGTGGCCGATGCCCAAAAGCTGAATGTCGGCATAGCCCAGGGCCTTCACCTTCTCGTCATAAGCCGCGCACTCGGCCTCTGCGTCGGCGGCCAGGCCGTCGGGCACGAAGGTGCGGTCCTTGCAGACGTCCACATGGTTGAAGAGGTTGTCGTTCATAAAATAACGGTAGCTCTGATCGTGGGTGGGGGGCAGGCCCTTGTACTCGTCCAGGTTGACGGTGGTCACCTCGTTAAAGGAGAGATCGCCCTGCCTGTGCCACTCCACCAGCTGCTTGTAGGCGCCGATGGGGGTGGAGCCGGTGGCCAGCCCCAGAACGCTGTCCGGCTTGGAGACCACCTGGGCGGCAATGATGGCCGCCGCCTTACGGCTCATGGAGGCGTAGTCTTCGGTCACATAGATTCTCATAAAAAATAACTCCCTTGCTGTTTAATAGTATGGTGAACGGCGGGGGCGGACCCCCGCCCTACACGGTAAGGGATGGGCGGAGCGGCAGGCCTGGAGCCGCGGGGCGGGAGAAGCACCGGCAGACGCGGCCGGAGAATGCGCGGGAAGCACGGGCGGCCGCTGGCCGCCCGTGCTCCGGAATCAGCAGTATTTGGCGATGGCGGCGTCGATCATGGCGGACGCCTGGGCCGCAATGTCCTCGTCCCCCTCGCCCAGGCCGGGCAGGGGCTCGCGCACACCGCCCAGCTCCAGGCCCTTGCCCCTGAGCACAGCCTTCATCACGGCGTAGAGGTTGCCGTGGGCCTCGCACAGCTTGTAGATAATGCGGCAGATATCGTTCTGGATTGCACGGGCCTGCGCCACCTCGCCCGCTTCCATCAGCTCGTAGGCCTTGAGGAAGAGCTCCGGCATGACGGCATAGGTCCCGCCGATACCGCCCGTGGCCCCCATGGCGAGGCCGGAGATGAACTGCTCGTCCGGCCCGTTCATCACCACGAAGTCCTCCCCGCCCTCATCCTTCCACATCTGGATGTCCTGGGTGGGCATGGAGGAGTTCTTCACCCCGATGACGCGGGGGTTTTTCCGCATCTCCCGCAGCAGCGGGATGGTGAGGGCCACGCCGGCCAGCTGGGGGATGTTGTAGATAATGAAGTCGGTATTGGGGGCGGCGGCGGAGATATCGTTCCAGTACGCTGCGATGCCGTAGGGCGGCAGATGGAAGTAGATGGGCGGAATGGAGGCGATGGCGTCCACCCCCAGGCTCTCGGCGTGGGCCGCCAGCTCCCGGCTGTCGCGGGTGCTGTTGCAGGCCACATGGGCGATGATGGTGAGACAGCCCTTGGCCTCGGCCATTACATTCTCCAGGACCAGCTTCCGCTCGGCAACGCTGTGGTAAATGCACTCGCCGGAGGAGCCGCCCACATAGAGACCCTTCACACCCTTGTTGATGAGGTGCCTGGTGAACATACGGACACCCTCGGGGCTGATTTCACCCTTTTCGTCATAGCAGGCATAGAAGGCGGGAATAACGCCCTGATATTTCTTGATATCGGTCATAGTCATTAAACTCCTTTCGGAGCTCCCCTGCCGCTCCCCTCACGGGGGAGGCGTCCGCATTGCGGACTGTGGGGCCTCCGCTTCATGAATTACGCCCGCCGGAACTATTTGAATGTCCGTGACATCATTTTAGCTCCGACGGGCGTGATTGGCAAGGTCTATTCTTGCGGAATATTATCCTTTTACTGCGCCCATTGTGATTCCCTGGGTAAAATATTTCTGGAAACAGAGGAAAACCACGATAATGGGCACCGATGCCAGGGCCGCGCCGGCCATGAGAATCCCCATATCAATCGAGGTCTCGGACTGGAGGGTGGAGATGCCCAGGGCGATGGTGTAGAAATTATTGCTGTCCAGCATAATGAGCTGCATGAAGTAGTCGTTCCAGGCGCTGATGAAGGTGAAGATGGCCAGCGCGCCCACGCCCGGCTTCACCATGGGAAACACGATGGTGATGAAGGTGCGCAGCTCACTGGAGCCGTCCACCCGGGCGGCCTCCAGAATCTCGCCGGGGATGCTCTCGGAAAACTGCTTCATCAGGAACACGCCGAAGGGCCAGCCCACGGTGGGGAAGATGACGGCCCACAGCGTGCCGTACAGGTTCAGGGCGGACATCTCACGCAGCAGGGGGATGAGGATGACCTGCTTGGGGAGGGCCATGGCGCACACGATGAGGCCGAAGACGATGGCACGGCCGCGGAACCGCTTCTTGGCCAGGGCGTAGCCCGCCATGGCGGCGGTGAGGCAGGTGAGGACCATGGCCGCCACAGCCATGAACACGGTGTTGACCAGCCAGCGGAAGACGGCGGGCACGGTGGGGCCCACCAGCCCGAAGATCTCAAAGAGGGGGGCCGTGCGCCTGTCGAACAGCTTCTGGAAGTTGGTGACCACCCACTCGGTGGGCAGCCAGACCGGCTTTTGGGCGTAGATGTCGGCCGACGGCTTGAACGCGCCGGTGACAATCCAGTAGAGGGGGAAGAGGAACAGGATTGCCAGGATGGCCAACATGACGATGGAGACGATCTTATAGACTCTGCCCCGTACATTTTCGCTCTTCATCTCTCCACCCCCCTACTTTTCTTTCGCCAGCCGGAACTGCACAGCAGACAGGATGGCGATGAAGATGGCCAGCATCACGCCCATGGCATTGGCGTAGCCGAAGTGTCCGGCCTTTTCGGTCAGCTTGAACGCGGTCCAGTAGATATAGTACATCACCGTGTTTGTGCCCGACCCGCCCTGGGTCAGCAGCTGGATGAGGGCGAAGCACTGGAAGGAGTTGATGGTGGTGATGACCAGGATGTACAGGGTGGTGGGCATCATCTGGGGCCATTTGACCTTCCAGAAGACCTGGAAATCGGTGGCGCCGTCCACCTGGGATGCCTCCACCAGAGAGTGGTCCACGTTGCCCAGGGCGGAGACGTAGAGCACGATGGGCTGTCCCACGGAGGTGGTGAACAGAATGAGGATGATGCACCAGATGGCGAAGCGGGAGTCGCCCAGGAAGTTGACGTTCTTGTCGATGAGGCCGACCCCTTTGAGGACGGAGTTGAAGATGCCGGTATAGTTGTCGAACATCCACTTCCAGACCACCGTGACCGCCACCGAGCCGGTGACCACCGGCAGGTAGAAGATGCACCGGAAGGCGGAGAGCAGGGGCCCCTTGAGCTTATAGATCGCCGAGCCCACCCACAGGGAGAAGGCGCAGACGGTGGGCACGCTGACCACCACGATGAGGAAGGTGTTCTTCAGCGCCTCCAGGAAGACCGGGTCCTGCCAGAGATCGATGAAGTTGGAAAAGCCGACAAAGTGTACCGCGGTATCGCGCATATTGGCGTCGGTAACGCTGTAGAAGATGCAGATAAACATTGGGATGATGACAAAGCCCACGAAGAAAATGAGGCTGGGCAGCATGAACAGGTAGCCGTTGATATTCTCCCTGCGCTGCAGCACACGGCTCATGTTGCTCTGCTTTTGTTCGCGCCGCCGCGGCGTCCGGCTCTCGGCGACCTGAGTCTGTTTTGCCAAACTGAGCACCCCTCTCTTATCTCTGAAATAGGGGATGCCCCTTCCCCGCTGTGCGCGGGGAAGGGGCGCGCAATTCCCCTCAACCGTCAGGTATTGAATGGGGCGATTATTTCGCGGCCGCGTTGGCCTCGGCAGCATAGGTGGCCACAGTGGAGGCGACGTCGGCACCCTCGCCCACCTTCTGGAGCATGTTCCACCAGGAGGTACGGGCCTGGGCCCAGCCCTTGGTAACCTGGTAGTAGTCGCCCAGGAAAGGCATCAGAACCTGATACTCGTTCATAATGTCGTTGTCGGCCCACATGGTGCTCAGGTCGACGCCGCCGGCGGCGGAGCGCACGGGGAAGTAGTTGGCGGTGCGCACGGCGTCCACGGTGTGCTCGGAGTTGGCCATGTAGTTAATGAACAGCTTGGAGGCCTCGATGCGGGAGGCGTCGCCGTTATCAAAGATGCCGAAGCCCCAGATGCCGCCCTGGAGGGCTGCGGTGCCGTCCTCGGAGGGGAAGCTCATGAAGGCGATCTCCTCGCCGGTGACGGTCTTGCCGGAGCCGGTGCCGGCGGAGTTGGGATCGAGCTGCTGGGCGATGTTCCAGCAGAAGGCCATCTTCAGAACGCCCTGGTAGAACTTGGCGATCTCGTCGCCGCCCTGGAGGGAGGCGTCGAAGGCGATGCCGTCCATGCCCTTGAGCTGCTCAATGGCCTTGACGTTCAGGGGATCGTCCCAGGTGTAAGTAGTGTGGGCCGCGTCGGTAAAGGTCCCGCCATAGAGGTTATTGACCAGGGCGCGTGTGCCCTGGTCACCGCCCTGCCCGCCGCAGTATACGGCGGCGACGGTATCGCCATAGTGGGCATACAGGGCCTCGACGGCCTTGATGAAGTTCTCGGTGGTCCAGGTGTGAGTGGTGAGATCCAGATACTGGTCGGCACCGGCCTCCTTGAAGGCGTCCAGATTGACGGCCATGCAGTGGGCGGTCATAACCAGAGGATACTCATACACGGCGCCGTCAGTTGCGGTGCAGGCATTGAGCACGGACTCCTGGATCTCGGAGCGGTCCTGGGCGGACAGCATATCGGAGAGGTCCACCATGTAGCCGCTGGCGCCCCAGTTGGCAACCAGACGCTCGGGGCCTTCCATCACCAGGTCGGGGGCGTTCTTGGCGGCGATGGCGGAGTTGACCTTGTCGTCGCCGTCGGCGTAGGCCAGGTACTCCACATTGACGGTGATGCCGGTGTCGGCCTTGAAAGCGTCGGTGAGGGCCTTGACCTCAGCCTCCTTGCCCCAGTTGCCGATGGGATAGGTCCACAGGGTGATCTCCTTGGCCACGTCGCTGCCGGTGTCGGCGGGCTCCTGGCTGTCGACCGGCTTCTGGCTTTCGACGGGCTGGGAGGCGGAGGGCTTG
Source organism: Lawsonibacter faecis (assembly GCF_014287675.1). Taxonomy (GTDB): domain Bacteria; phylum Bacillota; class Clostridia; order Oscillospirales; family Oscillospiraceae; genus Pseudoflavonifractor; species Pseudoflavonifractor faecis. The sequence continues at coordinate 76,737 of NZ_JACOPQ010000014.1, forward strand.
GGGGATTCGGACTGCTGGCCGCCCTGTTCCTTGGGGCCGCAGGCCGCCAGGGAGACCGACAGGCCCAGCGCAAGAGCAAGAGCAAGCAGACGTTTCGCTTTCTTCATGGGGTGATCCTCCTCTTTTTGAATAAAATTTTCATTGCCAAAGGGTCGTTCACTGTGTAAATTGTATAGTCACATTTTCCATTTGTCAATAGATATTAGAAATATTTTTTTATTTTCTCTTTTATAAAAAAATTTTTTCCGAAAATGTGTACACATTGCCCAACTGTGCCCATGCACGGAGGGGTGGGACAAGGGAGCGGCAGGCGGAGGATTTCTCCTCCGCCGTCCCAGCTTCGGGAGGCGGAGCGTGCGGGCCGCCCCTGCGCCGCAGCTTGCCTGAGGACAGAATATACTAATAGAGCTTATTCAGCACGGACTGGGAGGTACGGCGGTTGATCTCGCTGCACTTCTCCCAGTTTTTGCGGTAATACTCGGTATACAGCAGATCGAACAGGAAGCTCTGGCTGATGTCAGCGCTGGACGACCCGCCCTGGAGGGGGCTCTCGTTGGCCCCGCAGAGGAGGGTCACGTCGGTAAACTCGGTGAGGGGCGACTTGTGGAAGCGGGTGATGGCGATGACCTTCGCCCCGGTGGCCTGGGCAAGCTGGGCCACGGCGTTGGTGTCCTTGGTGGACCCGGAATAGGAGATCACCACCGCCACGTCCTCGGGTCCCAGGGTGGAGGCCACCATGGCCTGGGCGTGGGCGTCGTTGACGCAGCGGACCTTGGGCTCGATGCGCATGAATTTATCCGCCGCCTTCTGGGCGGCGACCAGGCTGGCCCCCACGCCGAAGAAGGCGATGCGCCGGGCGGCGCTCATGAACGCCACGGCCTTGGCCAAGGCGTCCACGTCCAGGAGGGCGGCGGTCTCGCTCAGGGCGCGCTGATTCACCTGGAGGACCTTCTGCACCACGGCGGCCAGATCATCCTCGAGCAGAATCGCCCCGGTAAGGGCCCCTGCCTCCCCGTCGGTATCCCGCATGCTGAGGGAGAGCTGCATCTTAAACTCCTGATAGCCCCCCAGGCCCACGGTGCGGCAGAAGCGGAAGACGCTGGTCTCCCCCACGCCGCAGGCATCCGCCAGCTCGGTGATGGACATGAAGAGCATCTCACGGGGGTGCTCGGTGATATAGTCCGCCACCTTCTTCTCCGCTCTGGTAAACTGATTATATGCCGAGCGTATCTTTCCAATGAAATCCGCCTGGGTATCGGCCATGGTAATTCCTCCTGTACGGTCGCTCATCCGTTGTTGTATTTATAATTGCTCCGCCAGGGACAGCGCCCCGTAGAGCCCCGCCATGTTGCCCAGCTCCGCCGCCCGGACCCGGACGCCCCGGAAGCCGGGAATGATGGACGCCTCCACCCGCGCGCGGGCGCCCTCGATGGCGTAGGGCTGCTCCATGACGCCGCCCCCCAGCAGCACGCAGGGGACGTTGTAGGCGTGTATGAGGGTGCACACCCCCGCTGCCACCTCGTCCAGCCAGCGGTCCACCACCGTCTTCACGGCGCGCTCCCCCAGCCGGGAGAAGATGGCGCGGCCGCTCTCCAGCGCGGGGTCCAGGGCCCGGGCCATGGCCACCAGGGCGGTGGCGGAGGCGGAGCGCTCATAGGTGCCGGCAAAGGGATCGGCGCCGCTGAGCTGCTCCGGGTGGGTGACGATGCCGCCCAGCATCACCCCGGCGGAGGGGCCCGCGCCATAGTAGGGCCTGCCGCCCAGGACCACCCCGCCGCCGATGCCGGTGCCGTAGGTCAGGCAGAGGTAGTCCGACTCCCCCCTGCCCCCGCCGCAGACCCCCTCGCCCAGGGCGGCGGCGTACACGTCGTTCACCACGGCCACGCCCACGCCGAAGCGGGCGGAGAGGATGCCCCGCACGTCGGTGCCGGTATAGCCGGGGATGTTCTCATTGGCGTAGCGGATTGTCCCGCTGTCCGGGTCCACCTGCCCGGCGGTGGAGACGCCGACTGCGTCGAATTCCCCCAGTGCCTCCAGGGCGGAGATCGCCCGGGCCATCACGTGGGCGCCGCCCTGCCTCGCCTGGGTGTCCGTCTCCCCCCTGCGAACCGGCACGCCGCCGTCAAAGAGGCAGGACTTCATCCTGGTGCCGCCGATGTCCAGGGCGGCAACCCGGCGCGCGCTCATTTCAGCGCGGCCACGAAGCGCTTGGTAATTTCCAGCGGGCGGGTGATGGCGCTGCCCACCACCGCCGTCAGGATGCCAAGGTCCATGGCATGGCGCAGGTCGTCGGGGGTAATGATATTGCCCTCGGCCACCACAGGCTTTCCGCTCTCCTTCACCAGACGCTCAATCATCTCGAAGGGGGGCAGGGAGCAGCCGGCGGTATAGGGGGTATAGCTGGCCATGGTGGTGCCGATGAGATCGAAGCCCAGCTCGGCGGCGTGGAGGCCCTCCTCCACATTGGAGCAGTCGGCCATGAAGAGCTGGTCGGGGTACTCCACGCGCACCTTCTGGAAGAAGCTGTCCAGGCTCTCCCCGGCGGGGCGGGGACGCCTGGTGGCGTCCATGGCGATGACCTCCACCCCGCACTTCACCAGGGCCTCCACCTCGGCGGCGGTGGGGGTGATATACACGTCGGGCCGCTCGTCGTAGACTCTCTTGATAATGCCGATCACCGGCAGCGGGGTGGTCTTGCGGATCTCCGTGATGTCCTCCACCGTGTTGGCCCGGATGCCCGCCGCGCCGCCCAGATAGGCGGCATAGGCCATGCGGGACATAATGTAGGAGCTGTGCAGCGGCTCCTCGGGCAGGGCCTGGCAGGAGACAATCAACCTTCCTCTGACCTGTTCATAGAATGCTTCCTTATTCATTACACCCATTGCTTACACCTCACAACGCTAGTTTTTTGGTCACTATGTCAGTGTCAGTATAGCACTGGAAGAAGTTTTTTTCAATGCATTTCTTCACATAGGAAAAAATATTTTTTCCTCTTGCCTTGCCCCTGCCGGCGTGTTATATTGAAGGCAATCAAAAGGCGCCTGCGGGGCGCCGGGGAGGTCTGTCATGAAGAAGCATATCGTCTGCCTGGGCGACTCCAACACCCACGGCTACTGCGCCGACCCCAGTGACTGTGCCGACGGCGCTCTGCAGCGTTTCAACGAGGACGAGCGCTGGACCCGGCGGCTCCAGGCCGCCCTGGGAGAGGACTATCTGGTGCTGGAGGAGGGACTTTCCGGCCGTACCACCGTCTTCCGTGACCCGCTCTACGAGGGGCTGGCCGCCATCGACTATATCCACCCCTGTCTCAAGAGCCACGAGCCGGTGGCCCTGCTTATCATCATGCTGGGCACCAACGACACCAAGGAGCGTTTTTCCGCCAATGCCCACTGCATCGCTCTGGGTATGGAGCGGCTGGTGAAGAAGGCGAAGGCCGTGGACTGCTGGGGGCCGGGGGGCACGCCCAACATCCTCGTGATCAGTCCCCCGGTCATCGACCCCAGGATGGAGCAGTCCCCCGTGGGGGGGACCATGGGCGCGGGCTGCGCCGAGAAGTCCCGCCTCCTCCCGCCCCTGCTGGAGAACTCCGCCAGGCTGACGCTCTGTCACTTCCTCAGCGCGGAGGGGTGCGAATTCAACCAGGTGGACTATATGCACCTGACCAGAAAGGGCCACGCACAATTGGCGGCTCTGCTGGCGGAGGCCGTGCCCGGATTGATACGGGACTGCGAATTCTGCGATGAACAATCATAGATAAGTGCCTGTTGCAAAATGTGATTCTGAGGCCAAAGGCCCAAAGTAATACATGAAAGAATTGCGGAGAATTGCCGGTTGTGGCAGTTCTCCGCAATTCTTTATAAGTGAACTTCAGAAAATTCTGTTTGCAGCAGAGCTCAAGTAGAGGCGCACGGGCATCCATCGGCCGCCCCTCCCGCAGGTGCGGGCGCAGTCCCGCGAACCCTTATTTCAGGTACCAGGGCGGCTCCTCCCCGCCGTCCGGCTGCGCGGGCAGATCCTCCATGGATGGGTGGGCCGACAGGGGTTCCTCCGGCCGGGGCGCCTCCTGGCCGGGCGTATACTTCTTGAAGATGCGCTCGAGGAAGAGAGAGGTCAGCAGGGCGGTCAGCGCCGGAGTCACGAACAGCGGCGCCATGTACTTCAGGCTCAGGCTCACCATCTCCACATTGAGCAGCACCACGACGACGGTGGAGGGCAGATGCCTGAAGGCCAGCTTGAAGGAGGCGGCGTAGAGTCCACCCACCCCGAAGGTGAACCGGGAGAGCGCCGGGAAGAGATAGACGGCGACGCCCAACGGTATGACCAGGACCACGGTGTAGACGGTGCGCATGAACGCCACGCCGGCATCCTCCGGATTGGCCAGGTTGAACATCATCCACCCCAGCCAGAGAACCACACCCACCGCCGCGGCGATGACGCCGGAGACGGCCCCCACCTTGAAATTGTCCCGGAAGGATCGGAAGAAGTTTTTGTAGGGCTCCGCCTCCCCCCGGCGGATGCATTTAACCACCGTGTAATAGAGCGCGGCGGTGGCCGGACCGATGGTGACAACCGGAAGGCACAGCGCCAGCCAAAGGGCGCTGAGGACCACCAGATCAAAAATTTTGCTGCACCCCTGGAAAAACAGATTGTTCGGGTTGAAAATTCGCTGGAACATGGCCTGCTCCTTTCGCGCGGCGCGCCGGGATATCTGTGGACACGGGCGTACGCCTGTCATTTTTTATCATAACATAGCCCGGCGGAAAACGCAAAGGGAGGGCTTCCCCCTCCCTTTGACCATCTCTACTCCACATATCCGAAGACCACCGGGGTCACCTCCACCGTCAGGCGGTCGAAGGAGAAGCCCGCCGCCCGGTATGCCTCGATAATGCCGGGCAGGGCCTCCACGGTGGTCTGCTTCCCGGCGCTGTCGTGCAGGAGGAGGAAGACCCGGCGCTCCTCCAGGCCTCGGAGCGCGGCCTCCCGGATCTCCTCCGCAGAGGCTCCGCCCACCGCCGTATCCATGCCTGAGACGTTCCAGTCAAAATAGGCGAAGCCGCGGCGGAGCATCTCGGCGGTCAGCTCTGGATAGATGGCGGCATTATAGGGGTTGATGCTGCCCCCCGGAAAGCGCAGAACCTGGGGCCGGGTCCCGGCGGCGTCGTAAATGAGCGTATTGAGGGCGTCGCAGTCGGCCAGGTAGTCCTCCACAGAGGCGTACACCTGTCCATAATCGTGGCTGTAGCTGTGCAGGCCCAGCGTGTGCCCGGCCTGTGCAATCGCCCGCAGCCACTCCATGGACTGAGCGTCCCCCCTGCCTGCGACAAAGAAGGTGGCCTTGACGCCGTACCGCTCCAGAATCTCCAGGACCTCCGGGGTCCGGGCCGAGGGGCCGTCGTCAAAGGTGAGGTAAACCACCTTGTCCGTATTCACCGTGGAGCGGCCCGTATCGTCGGCATAGAGTTCCGGGTAAAGAGCCTGCCAGACGGGGACCTCGGGCGGCAGCGGCTGGGCGGAGCTGTCCGCCAAGGCCGGGTCGGCCGCCGATCCGCCCAGCCTCTCCCGGCAGCGCTGATTCTGGACGCCCAGAATCACGCACAGGAGGATGAGCACGGCGCACAGCAGGGACAGTATGGCGATGATAATACGCTTGAAAAGGCGTTCGCTTGAGACATTCATGCGCTCAGTTCTCCCGGTTGTCATATTCCGCTCCATTGTAGACCAAGCGGAGACAAAAAACCAGACGCATTTCCATCATCCCCGCAAATTTTTTCAGTTTACCCGGAGAGCCTACAGGGCTGTCGGCAGCCTTCCGGCGGGTACGCAGCGCGACGCCTGGGTAAGGGCCATATCGTATGCCGCCCGGAAAACATCCTGAACTCCGGCGGAGAATCGCTCCGCATCCCCACGGGCGAGGGCCCCGCGCAGCTGGTCGAAGTACCCCCGGCACTCCGCCTCCTGGGCGGCAGCCTTATCAGCGTCCCAGTCCAGGCGGTTCAGGTAGTGGCCCCAAATCAGCAGATCGTCAAACTGCTCCAGAATGGTCCTGAGGCAGCGGCAGGGCGTGAAGCGCTGCAGAAAGTCAAGCAGAAGCTGGACGATACGGGCGGACCCGGGGCGTGGAATCGGCTCCCACGCCTGCGCAGCCGACCTTGCGGCATCGCGAGGCAGGCAGGTTGCCGCCGCGAAGGCCAGCCGCCCGGCGCAGACGGCGAGAATCTGCATGGCGTCCACACAGAGGACCAGGTGCTCGCCGATGACGTTCTCCTCAAGCCGCAGGGGCGGCAGCCCGTCCCCCTCCCGCAGCACCATCCCCCGCTTGTCCAGCGTGCGGACCAGGCCGATGTCGCTGAGGAGCGCCACGGCGCTGCAGGCGGTGTCCTTGGAGACGCTGTAGGTCCGCATTATCTCGGGGACGGAGGGCAGGTACGTCCGGCCCACAAACTCCCCGGCCTCAATTCGGCGGTAGAGCTTGCGGGCCACCACCGTGTAGAGATGCGTCCGGCCCTTCCCGGAGTACCACTGGTACGGAATATGGACCGAAGCGGGCGGCCAGCGCTCCTCCAGCCCCTTCAGATAGCATTTCGCGCGGCTCTTGATGTCCCGGTACATCTGTTCAAGGCGGCAGATCAGCTCATCGGTCCGGCCCTGCGCAATCAGCTCGTACATATCCCTCAGCTTGCTTTTGACAAAGTCCGCCGTAATGGCATAGGGGTCCTCCAGGCCGGAGCAGACGATGTGGGGGATGCGCGAGTAGTGCTCCATCCCGGACTGCAGATCCAGAATGACGGGATTCCGGTAGGTCACGAGCAGTTCCGTGAAGAACCGGACGGCCTGGTCGTACACCTCAACCTGTTCGGCCCCGCCCCGGACCGCTTCCAAATGGATGTACAAAGCCGGCAGATCGACACAGCGCCGCGCGCCCTGCGCATACAGGGCCGGCATCAGCAGCTCCAGCCCGCCGTAAATGTCCAGTATGCTCTCCTTTCTGCTCAGGAGCGCGTTGACACATAATTCGTCGTGAACATCCAGGCGGACCACGGCCCGCCTGCCGGAGGCCGTATCGATGACCCCGTCCCGCTCCAGCATGCGGACCACCCTCCGGATGGTCGTGATGCCCACATGATACCTGCGGCACAGCTCCTGCTGGGAGGGCAGCGCCTGTCCGCAGCGGAGCACGCCGCTGTAGAGCTGGGTGAGTATGGATTCGTAAATGGCCTCATAAAGGACGCTCTCTCCCCGCATGGGCCGCCCCCCTTCCATATCGTAATTTCAGTATAACATAGATAAACGGAGAACAGAATACTTGCTTATTTTGCGTAGATGGCATACACTGTACCTGTAGCTAAATCAGGAAAGAAGCGGAGCGGCATCGGCCGCACGTTGAAGAGCGAGGCGGATGGGAATGGACAGGATGCTCCCGGGCAGGGAATATGAGTATGCCACGCTGATGAATATGCTGCACGTCAGCGTCAGCAAGCATCTGCTGGATGCGCATTTTACGCTGGTATGGGCCAACGAGTTTTACTACGACCTCATCGGCTACGGCAAGGACGAGTACGAGGCAATTTTCCACAACCAGTGCGACACCTACTACACCAATCCCGCCCTCGGTTTTCACGACGAGGAGGAGTGGAACAAGATGGGTGCGGTGGTGATGAAGGCCATCGCGGAGGGAAAGCCGGGGTATAACCGTACGGCCCGGATGCGCCGCAGGGACGGCAGCTATATCTGGGTTCAGATGACGGCCACCTTTGTGGATGAGTACATCGACGGCTGTCAGGTCTCCTACACGGTCATGACCGATGTGACGGAGACCATGCAGCAGCAGATTGACCAGTCGGTCACCTACGACAATCTGCCCGGCTTTGTGGCCAAGTTCCGGGTGGCGCCCGGCCCGCAGTTCGCCCTTTTGGACGCCAATGAACGGTTCAACGAGTTTTTCGGGTCGGCCCCGGAATCCGGGTGCGGCGGCGAGTCCCTGTTCCAGGAAAATCTCCGCCGCAACGCCGACGTGCTCGGGGGCTTTCGCAGCCAGTTCAGCGCCGGTGAGCCGGTGCACTTTGTGCTCCGGGCGGTGGACCGGCACGGGCAGGACGCCTGGCTCCAGGTCAACGCGGCCTGCACGGACCGGCAGAGCGGCGAGCCGGTCTATCTGGCGATCTTCATCGACATCACCAACGAGACCGAGCTGCGGCAGATGCGGGAGGCCCTGGAGCGGCAGGCCCGTGAGCTGAAGGATGCCCTCAGCCTGGCGGAGCGTGCCAACCGGGCCAAGTCCGATTTCCTCTCCCATATGTCCCACGACATCCGCACGCCCATGAACGCCATTGTGGGCATGACCGACATCGCCAAGGTCCATCTGGACGACCCGGACAAGGTGCTGGACTGCCTGAACAAAATCACCCTCTCCAGCCGCCACCTGCTGGGGCTCATCAACGACGTGCTGGATATGAGCAAGATTGAGAACGGGAACATCATGATCAACACCGCGCCGGTCTCCCTGCCGGAGCTGCTGGAAAACGTGGTGACCATCATCCAGCCCAACATTAAGGTCAACTGCCAGGAGTTCTCCGTGCGCCTGCACGGCATCCGGCACGAGCGGTTTCGCTCCGACGCGCTCCGCCTGCGGCAGATTTTGATCAACCTCCTCTCCAACGCCTCCAAGTTCACCCCGGCCGGCGGCTCGGTGAGGATGGATATTGAGGAGCGCAGCGGCATGGACGGCTCCGCCGCGGAGCTGCGCATCGTCATCTCGGACACCGGAATCGGCATGAGCACGGCCTATCTGGCCCACATCTTCGAGCCCTTCTCCCGGGAGCAGGACAGCCGTGTGGACAAGACCGAGGGCAGCGGACTGGGCATGGCCATCACCAGACGGCTGGTGGAGCTGCTGGGCGGCAGCATTGAGGTGGACAGCCGGGTAGGCGAGGGCAGTACCTTTACGGTTATCCTCCCCATGCAGATCGACGACACGCCGTCCCAGCCCTACCACTTCCCCGATCTGCACATCCTGGTGGTGGATGACGGCGCTGTCACCCGGGAGTACATGGACAACGCCCTCCGGGACATCGGCCTCAATGCCGACTGCGCCGACAGCGGCGCCGGCGCGGTGGCGATGGCCCGGGCGGCCCACCTGGCGGGGCGGGATTACGACGCCGTTATCCTGGACTGGAAGATGCCCGGTATGGACGGTCTCCAGACCGCCCGGCTCCTCCGTGAGCAGGTGGACGGGGCGCTGCCCATCCTCATCATGTCGGCCTACGACTGGAGCGAGATCGAGGCCCCGGCCCGGAGCGCGGGCATCAGCGGCTTCCTTCAAAAGCCCATCTTCCGCTCCACCCTCTGCTATGGAATACAGAAATTCGTACTGGGCAGGGCGGCCGTGAAGCAGGAGACGCCCACCTATCATTTTTCCGGAAAGCGGCTGCTCCTGGTGGAGGACAACGAGCTCAACCGGGAGATCGCGCTGGAGATTCTCCAGGAGACGGGCGCCCAGGTGGACACCGCCAACAACGGCGCCCAGGGGGTGGAGCGGTTCCAGGGCTCCCCCGCGGGGTATTACGACCTCATTCTGATGGACATTCAGATGCCCGTGATGGACGGGCTCACGGCCGCCAGGACCATCCGCGCACTGCCCAAAGCGGACGCCGCCTCAGTGCCCATTGTGGCCATGACCGCCGACGCCTTTGCCGAGGACGTGGCCGCCGCGAAGCAGGCGGGCATGGACGACCATATCGCCAAGCCCATCGACGTGGCGCAGCTCTACCGGTTGATGGAGGGGTATCTCCAGTAGGGGCGGATGGGGCGGCTTTTTCCCAAGAAATCGACTCCCATCCGTTATGCAGCCTTCTGTCAAGGAAGCCCTGAGGCGCTTCTTTGACAAGCTGAGAGGAGGGAGCGGGAGGCCGAATGGCCTCCCGCTCCCTCCTCTTTATATTTTGGGGCTGCTCTCAATCAAGCAGGCCGCGGAGCATCTGCGCCGTCTCAGCGCGGGTGGCGGCGCCCCTGGGGTCCAGGCTGCCGCCGCCCTTGCCGGTGATAATGCCGGCGCCTGCCGCCCAGCGCACCGCCTCCGCCGCCCAGTCCGAGGGCTGGTCGGCGAAGCGGGACAGGTCGCCTGCCGCAGCGGTATCACCGCCCCGGTACCGGGTATAGCGGTACAGGATTGCGGCGAGCTGCTCCCGGGTGACGGGGTCCTCCGGGCCGAAGCAGCCGTTATCATAGCCCTTTACGATATCCGTCCCGGCGGCCCAGGCCACCGCGTCGGTATAGTATTGACCCTCCGCCACGTCGTCAAAGAAGACCGTTCCTGCGGGGGTGTTCTCCCCCTTCAGCCGCCAGAGGATGGTGACCACCATGCCGCGGCTGGCGGTGAGATAGGGGCTGAACCTGTCGTCCGCCGTGCCGAGCATCAGGCCCTTCCCGTAGACGTACCGTACGCTCTCATAGCACCAGTCGCCCTCCGCCACGTCGGTAAAGGGCCACGCGGGCCGGAACGTGACGGAAATCGTGACCCTGCCCTCCGGCTGGATGAAGGTCCAGGTGCCGTCGGCGTTATCATTGACGCTCACCTGTCTGCCGCCCTGGTCGGTAACGACCACGCCGCCCACCTCGTAGCCCTCGTCGGGGGCGGGGGTGATGGTGACGGTATCGCCCGGCCTGGGCCGCGCGGGACTGACGGCGGCGGAGCCGTGATCGGAGTCGGAGATCGACGGCTTGGGCGGCGTTGTGCCTTCCCCGCCGCTGTAAACGGACTGCGCGAAGAGCACGAAGTGGCTGAACGAGGAAACCTCGAACACCGCGTAGGCGCCGTCGGCCTCGGTCACCAGCCAGAAGTCGGAAATCCGGCTGCGGGCGCCGTTATCTTTCACGTGCCAGATCTCCAGGGTGTCGTTCCGGTAGCCGGAGGGCACCTTCAGCTTGACCAGCACCCGCTCGTTCTCCTTGGGCTGCACCGGCTCCCGGGCCACGGGGATCTCGTCGTCCGCAGCGCCGTAGATGTCCGCCACCAGCTTGACGTCCACGCTCAGGGCCTCGGTCTTGCCGGCGGGGGCGGGCGGCGTTGCCGCGCTCCTGCTCTCCTCCATGACCACGCAGACGACCGTCTTGGGGGCCATCACCGAGTCGGCGGGCAGGGCAACCTTCTCCGCCAGGCCCACCACCTCCACACTGGCGCCCGCCGTGCTGGCGGTGTTGACGTACTCCAGATAGGCCATCAGAGCAGCGTATTCCAGGTTGAGCTTCTCCACGGCTGCTGCGCTGATCAGTCTGCGAGCGGCATCGGTGAGCTTTTCATAGGCCAGCTTGGCCTGCTCAATGGCTGTCTTGTGGTCCTCATAGCTGTGGCCGCCGGAGGCGGAGTTGTCCGCATTGGAGTTGTCGGGGTTGACGCAGTCGTCCAGGTCGGGGCTGCCGTCCGGCTTTGTGCTGCCGCCGCCGTGGCCGGGGATGTGCTCAATCTTGTCCACGACCTCCTCCACGCCGGCTGTGGCCTCTTTAAGAATGCCGGGCTTGCCGTCGGTAGCCTCGTCCACCAGCTTTTTCTGGTCCTCGGTCAAGTCGTCATAGCCGTCGGCGTCGCCCTTGCCCAGAGCGTCCTGCACCTTTTCCATGTCCTCGGGCGTCAGCTGATCCAGATCAATGCCGTCCAGCTTGTCGATGACCTCCCGGGCCTTTTCAAGGTCGTCCGCAAGCTTCCGGTAGTCGTCTCTGGTGGACTGGGACAGGTGCGCCTCCGCCGGGCCGCTCAGCGCGTCATGGTCCTTGATGAGCTGCTCAATCTTCTCCACGGTAGGGGCGTTCTTTGTCTCCTCAACCCTGGCGGCGAACTCGGCGGCGGCCTTTTCATCGGCGGTCAGTCCGTCCAGCATCTCCTTGTATTTCTGCTCCAGACTGTCCTTCAGCGCCCCGTCCACCATGTTTTTCTCGTCGGCGGTCAGGGTGGCGTAATCGGCCTTTGCCTTACGAAGGGCCTCCTGGGCCGGGGGTGAGCCCAGGGCTTTCATTCCATCCTCCACGGCCTGGGCCTTCCCGCGCATGGCCTCCAGGACGTCCAGGCGGTCCCTCTCCACTCCGGGGAAGGCGTTCTTCTGCTGCGGCTTCAGTTTGTCGTACGCCTCCCCGGCGGCCTCAATCCGGTCCTTGTCCGCGGGGGTATAGGGTCTCCTGATCTTCTCCAGCAGGTCCAGCACGGCGTCGATGGCGGAGAGATCGGCGCAGACGCTTTTGTAATACTCCTCCGTGCCGCTCACCTTGTCGGCCAGGTCCTTCCGCTCCCCGGTCAGCTTGTCGTACGCCTCCCTGGCGGCGGTCTTCTCCTCATAGGATGCGCCGGGCCTGTCTGCGGCGGCGAGCTGCTCGGCGGCCTTCCGCGCCGCCTCCGCGTCTTCCACCTTCCTCCGCAGGGTCTCCCGGTCCTCGTCGGAGACCCGGTTCTTTGCGTCTTCGGCGAGGTGATCGAAGCGATCCTTGGCGCTGAGAATCTCCTCCACCGTGTCGGCGCTCCGGATATCCTCCGCCACGCTTTCGGCAATCTCTCCGGCCTTCTGCTCCACCAGACGGTCCAGCTTCTCCCTGGCCGCCGCTGCATCGCCGTTCTTGCTCAGGCGGTCCTTCTCCGCGCCGGTCAGGGCGTCGTACCAATCCTTCGCCTGGGTCACGTCTGCGGCGGGGCTGCTCTGGTCCAGGCGGTCCACCATATCGACGAAGTCGTCAATCCTGGTCTCAATGCGCAGGCTTCTGCCCACGCTGCTCCGGTTGCCCGCGCCGTCCACTGCCGTGGCCGTCACGGTGAAGACGCCGCTTCTGTCCAGCAGCCCGCCGGCCAGGGGCAGGCCGTTGGCGGTGTAGGTCACGGCGGGAGCCTCGCCGCTGTCGTCGCTGGCCGCGACGCCCAGCCGGGTTTTGCCGTACCACTTTGCCGCGTCCAGCCCGTCAGTGGCGGCGTCCCAGGCGATGGCGGGAGCGGTCTTGTCAATTTTAGAGACCTCCACCTCCATGGAGGCGGCGTTTCCCGCCCGGTCGGTGACGGCGACGGTATATGTGCCGTTCCGGTCGGCGGTGAAGCTGCCGGTTTCGGCGGGATAGGCTGCCGCGCCGTCCCGCAGGACCGCCACCCCCGCCACGCCGGAGGTGGCGTCGGCGGCGGTAAAGATGATGGCGGCGTCCTGACTGGTCCACACCGCCGGGTTGCCCGACACGTAAGAGACGACGGGGGCGGTGGTATCCACCAGGAGGGTGGCGACATAGGGCTCGGTCTCGTTGCCCGCCGCATCCCCGGTCCAGAGCTTCAGGGTCCACTCGCCGTCGCCTTCGGGCCGGATGGTGCTGCCGGTGAGCTCGGTCTTGACTCCGCTCTCCGCCGGCGCCTTCCAGAGCTCATAGTATGTGGTGGCGGGAAGGCCCCCCGTGCCCACGGTGGGCTTTTTTTCCACGGTAACGGTGGGCGCGCTGGTGTACCACTCGCCGGTCCTGTCCGGGGCGGCTGCAACGTCGTCCTGGCCGTACTCGGTCTCGGCCAGCTCCGCAGGGGTGATTCTGCTGCGCCTAACGGCGGCGCGCCTCTCCTCGGACTCCAGACCCGCGCCGGAGATCGCCTTGAAGCGGAAGGTCGCATCACAGTTCCAGTCTACGGTGAAGCTTCCGTCCGTCAGCGCCGTCCAGGTATCCGTCTTCTCGTCGTAGCAGTAGAAGACCGCGCCGGAGGGGTTCTCCGCCGTGTTGGAAGGCGTGAGCACCACGTCCTCCGCCGTCCACTCCGTGCCGTCGTACCCGGCGCCGCCTGCGCTCCCCCTGAGGGCCGGCACGGGCCGGGTCTGGTCCAGCTTCACCGAGGCTGTGGCCTCGCCGGAACGGTTGCCCGCATTGTCGAAGGCGCGCAGCTTTACCTTGCCGGAATAGTCGCCGTCGGCCGAGATGGTGAAGGCAGCTGCCTTTGGACCCTGCTCGGCGCTCCAGGTCTCGCCGCCGTCCAGGGAGTACTGCCAGCCCCGTAGTCCGGATTTGTCGGACTCATTGACGGCCGAGGTATCGGGGTCGTCCCGGGTGGTCTCTGGGTCGTCCAGCAGGACTTCCACCGTGACCTTGCCGGTAAACCAGCCGTTTGTTCCCTCTTCACCCTCAATGGCACCGAAGGCTGCCGTGGGCGCGGCGGTGTCTATCTTCTGCACAGTGAAGAAGACGGAGCTGCTGTTGCCCGCCGTGTCGCTCGTGGTGATGGTATAGGTGTCGTTGGCGAGGACCCTGTGGGTGTACCGCCCGTCGGCTCGCACCTCCAGCACGGTGGGCTCGGTCTCCCGCTCGCCGACGATGCTGAGGTAGCTTACGCCGGAGAGGGCGTCCGCCACGCCGAAGGTGTAATCCCGCTCCGCCGTCCAGCTTTCCACCAGGGAGTCAACCTTGATGACCGGCCCGGCCTTGTCGATGCGGATGGTCAGCTCCAGGCGGGTGGTCTCGTTGCCCGCCTCGTCCCGGGTCCAGAGCTCCAGGGTATGCACGCCGTCGGCGGTGAGGAGAATCTCCGTCCCCTCCAGCTTCACGCTGCCGCCGCCGTCAACCTGATAGTAGGTATCCGCGTCGTAGCGCTTCCCTCCGTCGGCGATGACCGTCTTTTTCTCCACCGTGACGGTCACGTCCGCGGTGTGCCAGCCGCCCTGTCCGCCGTCGGCGGAGATGGTCACATCGGCCTCGCTGTACTTGTTCTCCGGGCTGTCGGCGGTACCGCCGCTCAGGCGGCGGTACCTGACGGTGAATTCCGCGCCCTCAGCGCCGGGCGTACCCGCGTTGTTGACGGCCCGGAAGCGGTAAACCGCGGTCTCGCCGGCCGCCATGCCGCTGTGGGTCGGCGGATTCCCGGTCACATCCCGCCAAGCGCCGCCGTCCACGGAGTACTGATATTTCTGGAGGCCGGAGGCGGTGGGGTCGCCGGAGAGGGTGAATACCACATCCTGGGCCGTCCACTGGCCGGACTGGTACGCCTTACCCCCGGACAGGGCGGAGACGGCGGGCGCGGCGGGTTTTTCCCGGTCCACCCTGATTTCCGGCAGTTCGGCCTCCCCTGTATTTCCGGCCAGATCGACGGCCCTGACCCCTATTTTGCCCGTATAGTCGCCGCTGGCGGAGAGGGTAAAGCCGTCGGCCGTACCCGGGGTCCACGTCTCGCCGTCCAGGGTGTACTCCCACCTGCCGGGGTGCGCCTCTTCGATGGAGACAGCCACCGTCACGGCGGAGGTGTACCAGCCGTTCTCCCCCATTGTCCCGCCGGGCGTCAGCGCCACCGCCGGGTTGGTCTTGTCGATTTTTTCCACGGCGACGGCCACGGTCCCCGTGTTGCCCGCCTTGTCGGTAACGGCAATGAGATAAGCGCCGTTTTGGTCTGCGGTAAAACTGTTCTCCCTGACGGGATAATCCACCGTTCCGTCCCGCGTTACCTGAACGTCCGCCACGCCGGAGAGTCCGTCGTCGGTGACGAAGGTAATTTCGGCATTTTGATTGGTCCACGCGGAGGGGTTGCCCGATCGGTAGGAGACGGTCGGGGCGGTCTTATCCAGCAGATAGGTCACGGTGGTCACATAGATCGTATTGCCGGTTTTTACATACAGCGCGGCGCTGCTGGGGACAATCTCCCCCTGGGCGTTTCGGGCGCTCTCGCCGCTCAGGGTGACAGATACGCCCAGGGCGTCCGGGGCGGTCCCCACCGTCCAGCCGTCCTTGGCGGACAGGGTGATATTGTCCCTGTGCCAAGTCATCAATTCTGCGCCCGTTATGGCGAAGATGTCATCCTGGGAAATACCGTCCGGCAGAACGGCGTTTTGAATGGAGAACGCCCTGCTGGCCGTACCGGAGAAATTGCCCTGGAAGCTGATCTGAATTGCAGCGGTCCCCACCTCTATATTATTTTGATAGGTGTACGTAAAGTCTGTCCCCTTGACCAACATGGTCTCGCCGTACCTGACCTCCGGCTCCGGGGTGACGGCCGCCCCCGAGTAGGACTGGTCGGGGATGTCCGCGATGGAAAAGCCCTTGCCGTCGCCATAGGGTCTGGGAGCGATGGAGAAGGCCTTGGAGATAGTACCCGAGTAGTTTCCGCTTTCCGTGGCGGTGACGGTTATCCTGCCGGTGTCGGTTCCGGCGTCTTGATTGCCGGTGACCTCGGCGGTATAGTCGGCCGCTTTCAGCGCGCCGCCGTCATCCACGGTGTATTGGATTGTCTGCTTTGTGCCGTCGTATGTATATTCGCCGGTGACGGTGAGCATGGCCTCTGCCAGCGGCTTTCGGGTGATGGACAGGGTTGTGGCCGCGCTGTAGGGCTGGTGGTCCCCGTCGGCGGGCCGTGTGATGGTAACCGTATAGACTCCTGCGTCGGCGGGGCCGGTCACAGCCGCGCCGTTTCTGGCGTAAGCCACCGCAAAGCCGGTGAGTCCGCTGTCCGCGCCCCGGAGCTGGAAGGACTGCGCCGCGCCGCTGTAGGGTACGGTCTGGCCCGTCAAATCCAGAGTGATGGCCACCTTCTCCGTCCAGTGGGCATAGAGGACGGCGTTTCCTGTGATGGTCACCGTATCCCCCGTCTTCACCTCCGCGCCGCCGTCCGCCGCCGTGAACCAGCCGACAAACTTCTTTTCAGCTCCGGCAGGGGTGGGAAGGGTGCCGTAGGTCCCGCCGTAGGCGACCAGCATCGAGACGGGACTCACCGCGGCGTCCTCGCCGTTCAGGTCGAAGGTCACGGTATAGCTGCCGGGCGTCCACCTGGCGGCGAGGGTGATATCGTCCGCGACCAGGTTTTGTTCAAAGTCCCATTTTGCAACATTTTGCAGATACCAGCCTTCAAACGTATAGCCCGGTCTGGCTGGCTCCTCCGGCGCGGTAATCTTCTCTTGATAGGAAAGACCGGTGATTTGATTCGGGGCGGGCGACCCGCCGTTGGCGTCGAAGGTCACGGAGAGGGTTCTCCCGGCGTTCACGGTGTAAGTCTGCTCCTCTCCGTGGAAGGCGCCGGCGGTGGCCGCGACACGGATTTTGACCTGATCATTGCCGGTAAGGCCCCTCATTTCAGTTTTGTCTGAAAACCAATTGCCGCTCTGCGCCTGGTACTCCATCCCCGCTGGGATCGTGATCTTGCCGTCCTTCCTGCCCTTGATGGTCTCATCCGTGACGGCGACGGCGCCGCCGGGGGCGGCGGGGCGGGGCGGCACCGTGATTGCCATCCAGTCGGAGGGGGCCTGCGTGCCGGTCTCCGTTTTGCGAATGTAATAGGTCGCGCCGGGGGTAATTTGACCGCCGCTTTCCACTTTGGTTCCGCCGGTCTGGGCGGTATAGACCTCGTAGCTCTCCGTGACGGTGATGGTCTCGTCCGCACAGCTGATGGCGTAGCCCTCGTTTTCCGCCGGAGCGGTCTGTCCGCCCTTGCTGATGGTCACGACAGCCACATCGCTGGTGGCGGAGGCGGCCAGCTTGGTTTCATCGCGGGTATAGGTGATCACACAGTAATAGTAGTAGGTGCCCGACGCAAGCTTTTCTGAGATGTCGTACCAGGGATCCGTGGCTCCGGAGATCGGCGTGCCGCCGCTGGTGCTGTTTTGCGTGTTTTGATACCACTGGATGCTTCTGGTGTGGCTGTAGGGCGTGTCGCCAACCGTAACTCTGAGGGAACCGCCGGCGCCATAGGCAAGGTCCAGGCTCTGGGGCTGTTTGGTGATGGTCGGCGCGATGGCGGGCTTGGGCGTCCACTTGGCATAGAGGATCGTCTCATTGCTTGTCACTGTGTCGGCGGCAAAGTTCCACTCCTGCCCAGCGGTACAATCAGCGTCTTTATACCAGCCGGCGAACTCGTAGTCGTCGGCTTTGGGTTCGGCCGGCGCGGTCAGCGCCGCGCCCTGGGCCACCTGCTTGATCAGCGTCGAAGGGATCCCACTGGACCCATAGTTCCATGCGTTTACGCCGTTGAGGTGATACTTGACGGTGCAGCCCGCCGCAATGGTAAAATTCAGGCTGGCTGTCGCATTGTCCTTGGTGATGGAGGCGGCGGCGGTGCCGGGGGCGGTGTTGTTTTGATAGCCGACGGTCAGGTCGCCGCCCAGCCAGCCGGAGGTATACCCGACCTTGGCCGGGGTGACGGGGCTCCCGGTATAGTAATAGGGGCCGCCGTCCAGTTTGAGGGTGGCGGTCTCCTCATGGCCGCAGGTGCAGCGCTCGGTGATGACTGTGCCGCTTGCGGCGTAGGTGTAGTTGTGCAGATGGTACAGCAGATTGCCGTCGGCGTCCTGGCGAAGCGTTTGATTTGGGTCTGTACTATAGTCGGAGTAAAGTTTGGCCATTTTTGTTGTGCCATGGGTGACCACGATGTCGCCGTCTTGGGGATTTGCCTTGGTAAACTTGATGGTCACCGCCGGTCCGGTGTGGCCGTTCATGTCGATCCTACCGGTGCCCGGGGTCCGAATGGAGGCTCCGTCATATGCGCCGCCCGTGATGGCGGCGCTCCCCCAGAGGTTGAGTTTGCTGTCCTCCGTGAGGGCCACGCCGTCCTCAGAGTGGGCGCTCACCGTGCCGGCCCAAAGCGTGACTGTGAGCCGGTTCGCCTTGATGGCGCAGCCCAGATTGGTGTTGCTCACTGCGCCGCCGTAGAGGGTGAACGCGCAGCCCTCGGCGGTGTCGGTGACGGTGTCGGCTCCGCTTGTGCCGGCCACCGTGCCGCCGTACAGGTTCACCTGGGCGCTGGCATTGGTAAAGGAAACGGTGCTGCCGGTGGAGGTGACCTTGCCGTTTTTGCCGCAGTCGCACAGGTTGAGGACAGCGTTCGCTTCGGGCTTGATGGACCCGGCGCCCAGGGTAAGGGTCTTGCCGTTCAGGCACAGGTTCACCTCGCCCGTGATGGTGAGATCCCCCGAGAGCGTCACGTTGTTCTTCAGGTAGTAATTGCCCGCGCTCAGGGCGACGGAGGTGCCGTCCCAGATCTCGTAGGTGATATTGCCGCTGTGACCGCTGTGGGAGCAGACATAGTTCCCGCAGGCCCTGTGGCTGTGTACCGGGCTGTAGTAGGCGCGCTTGCCGTTAAAAACCTCGCCCATGGGCACCTGGCCCGCGTAGTCGCCCGCCAGCCATTTGAAGCTGGTTGGGTGTTTATTGTCATAGTTCAAGTCTTCCATATTGCCTGTGCCCATGGCGTTGGGGCCGGTCATCTGCTCCAGCGTGAGCGCGGGAATCCCATTGCCATCGCCGGCGACAGAGCCCTGCAGATAGTAGCAGTCCGAAAGTTCGCTGGCGGTATCATCATATTGCGATCCGGAGATGCCTCCGACCCCCTTCCCCGGGTCACCAGCATCCTGAAATCCTCCTGTTACCGTGCCTGTGCTGAAGCATTGGAGCGTCTCACCGCCCCCCAGGAACCCCACGATCCCGCCGGCATAGGTGAAGCCGACTCCGGTGACGCTGCCGCCGTTATAGCAGTTTTTTATGATGCCGTCGTAATTACAATTACCCACGATGCCGCCCAGGCAGGGGGTTTCGGAATTTGCGCCGGCTTTATTTGTGATGTCGGCCAGGTTGATGCAGCCCTCAATGGTGCCATGATTGACGCCAGCGATACCGCCGCCGTCGGAATAAGTGCCATAGTTAACGTATACGGCGCCCTCCACGGCCAGATTTTTTACCACGCCGCCCTTGGCAATGGTGCCGAACAGGCCCGCGTTGCCACAGCTGACATTCAATCCGGAAATCGTATAGCCGTTCCCGTCAAAGCCGCCCTTAAAGGGGTAGAGATCCTTCGCAGACATGAGGATATAGTACCCAATCGGAGTCCAGTCCTCGTTTCCCAGATTGATGTCATCCGTCAGCTTGCCGTAGATCTGATTGTCGCCGCTGTTGACCCTATCCCGGAAGGCCTCCAATTGGTATTTGTCGCTAATTATAATAGGGTCGCTCTCCGAGGTGCCCGAAGTGCTCGCCAGCGTTGCCGCGTCTCCCCGGAAGGCAGACGTCAGGGCGGCGAAAATCTCCTGTGCCTCCGGCAGGAGGGCCTGCTGCTCCAGGGTCAGGGCGTCATAGGCGTCCTGGGCGGTCTGGGCCTGGGCGGCCCAGGCGGCAATCTGATCCCAATCGGCGTTTTCATCGGCCATCCGCGCCGCCGCTTCCGCCGGGTCGGGCAGGGCGGACATCAGCCCGCGCACATGCTCCACGGGGCAGACCGCCGGGGCGTGCTCCCCGCCGCAGGTCTCACATGCCGCGCTCTCCTCCGCCGTCTCGGACGGCAGGCCGCCGCAGTCCCCGTCGTGGACGTGGGCGCAGGACGCGCCCCCCGTCGCCGGGACATGGCCGCAGTCTGGCGCGTGGCCGGCGGCCCCGTCTCCGTTCGTATCCGCACAGCCCTTGTCGCATGGGGTCTCCACATAGCCGCAATTGTCGTCATGGACATGGCTGCAGGCGGGCGCATCGGCCCCCAGGGCGCTTACGGGCAGCAGGGACAGCACCATGCACAGCGTCAGCCCCAGGGCCGTGGCCCGGCGCGCGGAGATACCCGCCGCACGGACCGGCCACGCCCGGCACAGCGGGGCGGCCTCTCTTACCGCCGGGATGCGCTCAGGCGTCCATTGCCGCGCGGTATGGAATACCGCGCGGCAATGGAATACCGCGCGGCCCTTGGTCATGACCAAGGGCAACCAGTGCGCCCGGTACAGCCCCATCAGCCGCCGGGCCAGCCCGGCGAGCATCGTCCCGGTCTCCCGCAGGTGCTCAGCCGCTTCCCGCCCCAGGGCGGCCAGCTCCCCGCCGAAAGCCCGCACACAAGGCGCGGCCCGGCGGGCCAGACGCCCTGCGCACCTCCAAAGCGCCGCCCCGGCAGACAGCGCTGCAAGCAGCGCCGCCGCAAGCCGGTGCAGCCCCGGGTGCGTCTCCATCATTCCTGTCAGCCGGGCGTACCATTGCTCAAACATAACGTACCTCCTGTTTCTCGTTTTCACTGTCGCGCAGGATCGCCGCCCGGTTGACCGGGCAGCGGCAGATGCTTACGGAGAGGGTCACATCCGTCCGTTTTCGAAAGTCCGCGTACTTGCAGTACCAGCACTCCCGCACGGCGGACAACCCCCGGCCGGACCCCGTCCAGCTGGGACAGCTGTAGTCCTCCGTCACGATGGGACAGCCCTCGTCCGTGACGCCGACCACCATGCCGCGGGCCCGTTCCTCCTTCATTGACGCATACGCCTCCTTCCCCCGCTTCTATACGTTCGGACCTACCATACCACCCGCCGCGCTGCGTATCTTTATGTACCCATGGTTAGGACCACCCGCAGGGTGAATTCCCGCTCCGTCCGGGTGGCGCTGCAGTAGCCGTGGTACTGTGCCGCCACCCGCTCGATGCTGGCCAAGCCCAGGCCGTGGCCGGGCTCGTCCTTCCGGGTGAGAAGCTTTCCGCCCGCCTCCACCGCCACGCCGTCGTAGCTGTTTTTGATTTCCAGGGTCAGGTTCGGCCCCACCATCCGCGCCAGGAGAGAGAGATACCGCGCCTCCCCGGGGGCCTGCCGGACGCAGGCGTCCAGCGCGTTTTGCAGGGCGTTGCCCAGCACCGCGCAGATATCCACCGGGGAGCAGCAGAGCTCCGCCGGAATCTGCGCGTCGCAGCGGAAGTCGATCCCATCGCTCCGGGCCTGCTCGCCGTAGAACCCCAGCAGGATATTGGCCGTATAGTTGGCGCAGTAAATGAGGCTGCCCGTGTCGGGCGCCTGCTCCATCAGCTCGGCGAGATATCCCCGCAGGCGGCCGTACTCGCCGTCCCGCAGGTAGCCGTCCAGCACCCGGAGATGGTGGCGGCTGTCGTGCTGAATCTGCCGCACCTCCTGGATATGGCTGGTGAGGGTGACGTAATACTGCTCCGACTGCCGCACCTGGGCCGTCAGCTCCCGCACCTGGGCCTGGGCCAGGACACCCTCCTTCACCGCCGTCATGGTATAGAAGGACAGCCAGTAGCCGCAGGAGAGCAGCACCACATAGAGCAGCAGCCGCAGATACTCCCCCGGGGACACGGCGTCGCGGATCTGCCAGGCGTCGAAGAGGAGCAGCATGAGCACATAGCCCACGCAGGCGAAGGCGGCGAGGCTGCCCAGATGCTCCTCAAACTGGGCCAGCCGCTCCACCATCAGGTCCCTGAGGACACGGAAGAACAGGAGGACATAGGCGGCTGTGAGGACGAAATAGACCGCCACAAAGGCAATCCGGGGGTTGAAGTCCGGCCGCAGGCCGTGGAAGAGCAGCACCGTGTACCGGGCGAGCACCGCCGTGAGGTACATGGAGCTGTCCACAAAGAAGTAGGTGAAAAACCGCTGCTTGACCGGCACATCGAAGAGATAGAGATACACGAACACGGCCAGAAAGCCGGTGAACTGGCCCGAGCAGTTGCCGACGACGGGCCGAAGAGCCTCTCCCAAAGGGATGCAGACCAGGGCGCAGAGCATCCAGGCCAGAACGGTCTGCCAGCGCCTGCGCCTGGAGCGGCAGAAGATATGGGCCATGCACACGGAGAAGCACATCATGGCGGCCCCCACCACGGAGGCTGCGGCGACGCCCAGCATAGCATACCCCCCTTCCGGTCAAATGCGCGTCAGCTCCGCCTGACTCAGCAGATACTCAAAGTAGGCGCTGCGGATGGTTTTGGCCCCCCGCTGGCGGATGGGAACCCGTTCGCCGGAGGCCATCAGGAAGTCGTCCTCCACCGTCCGCACCCGGTCCATATTGACGATGTAGCTCTGGTGGCAGCGGATAAAGCCGTGTCCCTCCAGCTCCCGCTCCACATCGTCCAGCCTGGCGTACACCCGGTGCTCCTCGCCGTTGTCCAGCCGGACCAGAAGCACATTGCGGCGGCTCTCAATGCACTCAATCTCCCGGTAGGCGATACGGCGCCCCCGGCCCCCCTCCCGGAGGAGCAGGGTCTTCTGGCGGCCGTCGTACTCCTCCCGGAGAAAGCGCTCCAGCAGTGCGCCCGCCCGTCCGGCGTCCAGGGGTTTGACCAGGTAGCCGTAGGCCCGCACGTCGTAGCTCTCCAGCGCATAGTCAGGGCTGGCGGTAAGAAAGATGATGGGCACCCGGGGGGCGAACCGCCGCAGGCTCCGGGCGGCCTCCATGCCCAGGATGCCGTCCAGAAAGATGTCCAGGAAGATGAGGTCGAAACAGGCGCAGCCGTCCTCATAGTCGTCCACCAGGGGCTCGCCGCCGGCGTACTCGGTCAGCTCGTACTCATAGGGATGGGCCGCGAAATAGGCCCGCAAAAAACGGCCCAGCAGTTCACGCTCTGATGGCTGATCGTCGCAGATTGCGATGCGGAGCACGCCCATCCCTCCTTTTCCCTCCGGTATTTTAGCACTGCGCCGGCCCCCCCCCGCGTCACAGGGGACATTCGACGGGTTTTTCGGGATATTTGACTCATTTTCGTCGACATCATATCAGAGGACCGCGCCGAAGAGAGCGTTTTTGCACCAATGCACCATATACGGTACGAATGCAGCGCAGGGCGGTTGACGGGCGGCGCGCTTCCGTGATACGGTATAGGCAGTAAAACAGCGTCCCCTCTCCTGAAAGGAGAGGGGACGCCTGTGGAAGCATTATTTGCCCTTGTCCCGGCGGCAAAACAGCGCCGCGCCGCCCAGAATCAGCGCCGCGGTGGCCGCGACGGCCACCGCGTAGCCGGGAATTGCGACGCCCTCCTGCACTGCCACCGGCTCGGGAGCGGCCTCCGGACCGGGCGCGGGCGCAGGCGGCGCCGCCTCGGGGGAGGCGTCCGTCGGCGGCACGGCCTGCGGGCCTTCCTCGGGTGCGGCCGCCAGCGCCTGCTCCGCTTCCGGCTGCCGCACCTCCGCGGGAAGCCGGGCGGCCTGTCCTCCGTCCTCCTTCTGCGGCCGCCCGGCAGGCGCGGGGGCCGCGCTGTCCGCCGGCTCCGGCGCCTTAGACGGAGCGGGGCGCTCCTCCGGCTCCGGCGCAGGCGCGGCGCTGTAACTGGGCTCAAGGACCTCCGGCGGGCTCAGCGGCTGCACAGGCGCAGGGGCCGGCAGCAGCCGCTTCACCATCTCCAGCAGTTCCCGGAAGGTCAGCCCGGAGGCAGCGCCAGAGCCGCCGTCCTCCCGTCCGGGCCGGTCGTGCTCGCCCTGGCCGCCGCCGCCGTGGTCGCCGCCCTGATCGTCATAGGGGGTCATGTCCCAGCTGCCTCCCCCGTCCGCAGGCGGCTTGAGGACGAAGACGTCGGTCTCCCCCGCCAGGGCGGAGCCTGTCACAATCAGCTTGACATACACCGCTGCGTCCGGCGGTATGGGGAGGATATCGTAGTCATCGTCGTAAATTCTCACGGTGAACGCCACCCGGCCCGTGGCCGGATCTCCGCTCCACGCCCAGTCCGTGGCCTCCTGATACCAGGTCTCATCGTCCAGGGAAAAGGCGCAGGCCACCTCCTCCGCCCCGTTGAGCCACGGGAAGGTAAAGAGGGGCACCAGATCCCCCTCGTTCACGATATCGGCGGTAAAGGGGTACTTCTTCTCCTGCACCACATGGACGGTCAATTGCGGGTCCGGCGTGCCCTCATCCAGGAGAATCAGGCTGCCCCACCAGTCCAGCTCCTCCTGCGGCCACGATGCCCCGGGGCCGTAGGCCCCGGAGACCGCAAAGCTGTCCGCGCCCGAGGCCAGTCCGTCTTCAAATTCGTCCCGGTTCCAGGTCACGGCAAAATCGCGGTAGTTTCCGTTCTGCCCCAGGCGCATCAGCGTCACCTCATCCGGAAGGGCCAGCGCGTCAAAATCGGCGTCCGGGGTGACGTAAAGCGTACGGACGGCCGCGCCCGCCCCGCCATAGGCGGGATCGTAATAGACCTCCGCCTCGGCGGGCGGCTGCTTGACGTTCACCACCAGCCTGGGCGCGCCCGCGGCCTGCACCCATCCCTCCAGCCGCGTGTCGTCCGGCCCGAGATAGCTGCCGCTGATTTCAAAAGAGGTCTTTTCGCCGTCCGCCATGCCCAGCTCATAGTCCTCCCGGGACCAGGAGACCCGAAACCAGGCCGTGACCGGGTCGTAGACCTTCTCCTCCTCCCCCTGCCTGAGCTCCACCATGCCTGCAAAGCGCACCGCCTCCTCAAAGCCGGCGCCCCGGTAGACCTCAACGGCGGGCAGGTCCTCGGGCTCCTGAAAATAGGTCGTCACAAAATCCCTGGGCCTGACCCAGACCGTGGTCTCAGGAGGCTCCGGCATCGTCACCAGCCCGGCGTCCCAGAGCTCTCTCAGCTCCTCCGGGCAGTCCCCGGGCAGCGCATAGGTCCCCTCCATTGAAAATTCCGTCTTGCCGCCGCTGACGGCGGAGTCAAACGCCTCCCGGTTCCACTCGATGGCGAAGACGTCGCTGTCCCATTCGCTCCAGTACAGCTCCTGGCTGCCGCACTGGGCGAGAAATTCCTCATAATCCACCTCCCGCGGGAACAGCACGCCGGGGATTTCCCCATTGGACCCCACCGTATAGACGCGGCCCGATGGCCCCTCCTCTCCGCAGGCAGTCCCCGCAAGGCCCAGCAGCAGCGCCGCACAGGCAGAAAGGAGGCACACCTGTTGAAAAAGCTTCATAAAAACAGTCTCCTACCCGTTGTGTTTACGCTGTCCGTGCTGGCGGCCTTCTCCGTGCTCCTGGCGCTCACGTACCGCTTTGACAACAAATATACCGCCGGCCCCCCCTACGGGGAGGGCGGCGTGTTCGCCTTTACCGAGGCCGATTTGGACCGCCCCCTCTTTCTCATCGACGGCTGGCTCCTGAACGGCCGGGAGGTCTTCATCGGCCAGTACTCCAATTTTTCCCACCTAAGCGGCGGGACCTCCCCCTTCGGGGAGGGGAATTACCGCCTCACCCTGCGCTACAGCGGCGCGCCCACGACCCTCCTGCTGGAGATTCCGCCCGTCTTTACGGAGTACATCCTCTATGTAGACGGCGCGGCAGCGGCTGAGACGGGCGGCGGCGGCACGGCAGTCGTCAGCGTGGGGGAGGGCGATACGGTGCTGGAGCTTCATACCGTCAACCGCTCCCACTACTACAGCGGACTCACCTATCCCCCCGCCCTGGGCACGGCGGCGGTGATGGACCGGCTCTTCTCCGTCCGCACGCTGGTCTACGCGGCGCTGTGCGCCGCGGCTCTGACGCTGGCCCTCTTCTCCCTGGTGCTGTGGGTCTCCCGGGCGCGGGACGCCCTCTTCCGCCAGTTCGGTCTGCTCTGTCTGGCCTTCGCCGTCCACTGCGCGCACCCCTTTGTGTGGAAGCTCTGGGGATACTCCAGGCTCTGGTACGCCGTGGAGGACGCCTCCTGGCTGCTGGTGCTGGCCCAGGCGGCCGCGCTGGCCGCGCTGTGCGCGGGGCTGGAGCAAAAGAGCTGGTACCGGCGGCTGCTCCGCCCGGCCACGCTCCTTCTCTGCCTCTTCTGCACAGTTTCGGTTCTGTTCATCATACCAAATGCGGGTAATTTCGTCAATTTTTATGGGGCGGTTATTGACTGTTATAAATTGGCGGTCTGGGCGTGGCTGGCCCTCTGCGCCGGGCTGGGACTGGCCCGGCGCGCGGGGTGGACGGCCTTCTTCGTCCTCGCCGCCTGCGGCGTGCTGGGGGTCAGCCTGGCGGCGGGCATCGGGGATTCCAACGCCTACGAGCCCATCTGCGGCGCCTGGCAGAACGAGTACGCGGGCTTCGCCCTGGTGCTCCTCTTCGGCGCTCTGATGGTCCGGCGCAACGGTCTTCTGCTGCGCCAGAACGCGGAGCTGCAGTCCGTGAAGCTGCAAAACCGCTTTGCCGCCGAGAGCGCCGCCCAGATGCGCGCCTCCATCACCCAGGTCCGGGGGCTCAAGCACGAGCTGCGCCACCATGTGGAGACGCTGGGGGCCCTCCACGCCGCCGGGGACGACGAGCGTCTGGGCGCCTACCTGGCCCGGCTGAGCGGCGAGACGGAAGCGCTGCCGCCCCTCTACTACGCGGAGAACTTCCTGGTCAACGCCCTTCTGGCCGGGCGGCTTGGACCGGCCAGGGAGCGGGGCATCAGGGTGGAGTGCGCCGCGGCGGTTCCGGAGCGCCTGCCCATCGCCGACAGCGACCTGTGCATCCTGCTGACCAATCTCCTGGACAACGCCGTGGAGGCCTGCGAGCGCCTGCCCCCGGGGGCGGACCGCTTCATCTCCCTGTCCCTGGAGGTCAAGCGGGAGCTGCTGCTCATCACCTGTGTCAACTCCGCCCCGCCCCGGCCGGAGGCGGGCGCACCCTTCGCCACCGCCAAGGCAGACTCTGAGAGCCACGGGTTGGGCATTCCGGCCATGCGGCGGGTGGCGGAGCGCTGCGACGGCGCGCTGGAGCTTAGGCAGGAGGGCGGCGTATTCACCCTTCGGGCCGCCCTCCGCGTCCCTCAGCCGTCAGAATAACCGATGGGGCCGATTTGCCTGTGCAAATCGGCCCCATCGGTTTCCCGCTGTGTTTGAGCTGAGAATGCGGCCTGCGCGCCGGCACACGCGCCGGTTTGCAGCGGCGGCCCCAGTGCGGGCGCCCGTCCCGCGCCGCAGGGCATCACGCCTATTCGCCGCAGCCCGCTCCTTCCGCTTCATTTTAAATATGCCAGCCAGCGCTCCTGGGCCTCCTGGTAGTGCCGCATGGCGATGGGGACCTCCCCCCCGCCGCGGAGGAGGAAGCGGTATTTCTGAATTCCGCTCACATAGGCCAGATGCACCACAAAGCTGCGGTGGCAGCGGTAAAAGCCCTCCGCCGGCAGGGTGTCCAGCGCTGCGCTCAGCGTCCCGGCGCAGGAGAGGCTTCTGTCCCCGCAGTGGACCACCAGCTCCCGCCGGAAGACCTCGATGTAACGGATGTCCCCCTGGGGGGCGGTTATTTTTCCGCCCTCCAGAGCGTCCAGCACCAGGGAGGGCAGCTTCTGCCGCCGCTCCAGACAGCGCTCCAGCACCGGGCCCAGCTTCTCCCGGGTGAGGGGTTTGAGCAGGTAGCTCACCGGGTAGCTGCGGTAGCCCGCCAGGGCGTACTCCGGGCTGCTGGTGATGAACACCAGGTCGGTCTCGTCCCCGGCCTCGCGCAGGGCCTCGGCCAGTTCAATGCCGTCCTGCCCGTCCATCATAATATCCAGCAGAATGAGGTCCCAGGCGGCGCCCCGCTCCCGCGCCGCCGACAGCGCCGCCGGAGTGCGGAAACGCTGGAGCTCGTACGCCACGCCGCGCTCCTTCAGGAGTGAGGCGGCCACCGCCACCGCATCGGCCAGATCCTGCTCCACATCGTCGCACACCGCAAGATGATACACAGCCCCTCGCCTCCCCGCATGTTTCGCTCATTTTACCACAGGGGGACCGCCGGCTTCAAGGGGCATATTTCTTGCAATACCCCGGGCTCTTTATTATAATGGAGCTAAATTTTTATATCCCGTATATGCAGGAAAGGAGCGCGCCGAGGATGCAGCACGAGCGGTTTCCCTTTCAGAGCCTCCCCTTTCTGTTCTGCCTGCTGTGCCTGTGCGCCTGCTCCGCCGTGCCGGAGCAGGGTGCCAGGCTGTGCAGCGTGGTTCTGGAGGAGGGCGAGGGCTTCACCTGCGCCGACTACACCCAGTCCGTCTCCCGTGGAGGCGACGCCGTCTTCTACCTGAATTGCGCCGACGGCTACGAAATCGTCGGCGCCGACTACGAAAACGCCGCTCTGGCTCCCGGCCAGGGCGGCGGCGTCCTGCTGACCGTGCCCGCGGTACGCTACTCCACCGTCGTCTCCCTGACCGTGGAGAAGAGCGACGCCCGCCTGCTCTACGAACCCAACGACGGCTCGGGCCGCGCCCCCGTCCCGGTGCCGGTGACGCCCTCCCACCTGCGCTGGAACACCGCCACGGACCTTTTTGATCGGGAGGGGCACACCCAATTGGGCTGGAACACCCGCCCTGACGGCTCCGGCACCGCCGTGGGCCTGGGCAGCCGGGCGGCGCCGGAGGAGGGCACGACGCTCTACGCCCAGTGGAGCCGGTGGTCCCCGTCCGGGCTGTTCCGGTGGGAGGCGGGGCAGGACGGCGCAGTCATCACCGGATACTGCGGGGATGAGGCCGTCGTCACCGTCCCCGGCGAGCTGGGCGGTCTGCCCGTACGTGTCGTCGCGGCGGGCGCCTTTCAGGAAGCCGGGTGCGATACCGTCATCCTGCCCGACACCGTGGACACCGTTGAGGACGGGGCGTTCTCCGACGCCGCGCTCTCCACGCTCTATCTCTTTGATAATATCCGGCACATCGGCAACAGCGCCTTCTCCGGCTGCGGGAATCTGGCCACGCTCCATCTGAACGCGGCGGAGCGGCCGGTCTACAGCGGTACCTATTACGACACCTTTCAGGACAAATTCGACCGCCTGCTCTCGCTGAAGAGCCGGAGGAAAATCGTCCTCTTTTCCGGCTCGTCAACCCGCTTCGGCTTTGACTGCGCCGCGCTGGACGCGGCCTTCCCGGACTATGAAATCGTCAACATGGGGGTCTTCGCCTACACCAACGCCCTGCCCCAGATGGAGCTGATCCTCCCGTGCATGCAGCCGGGGGATATTCTGCTCCACTGTCCTGAATTCGACGCGGCCAAGCGGCAATTCTGCACCACCACCGATTTGGACGAGCACTTCTACAGCATGATGGAATCCAATTACGACACCCTGGCTCTGCTCGACCTGCGGCGCTGTACCAACGTCTTCGGCGCCCTGGAGCGCTATCTGACCATCCGGGACGGTATGACCAAAAAGAGCTACGCCCTGTCCCCGGCGGATTTTGACGAGGACGGCTATCCCGTGGACAGTCCCAGCTACAACGCCTATGGGGACTATGTGGTCTACCGGCCCAACGCCGACTCCGAGACGCCTGTCTACGGCCTGCCCGTGGAGTATACGGCGGCTGCGTTCCCGAAGGAGCGGTATATCGACCCCTTGAACCGGATGTACGACAGGTTCGCACAGCGGGGCGTGAGGGTGTACTTCTCCTACGCTCCCCGGAACGCCCTGGCGGTCTCCGAGGACAGCACGCCCCAGGCGCGCGCCGGCCTGGACGCCTGCCTGAGAGAGGCCCTCCATGCGCCGGTGATCTCCGCGCTGGAGGACTCGCTCTGGAGCGGCGTCTACCTCTACGGCACGGACAACCACCTCTCCACGGAGGGGGCCACGCTCCACACCCGGCGGATCATACCGCTGCTCAGGGCCCAGATGGAAAAGGACGGATTGGTGGGATATGATGGCTGATATACTGCTCTCACCGGCGCTCCAGTGGGCGCTGATCGCCGGCGCGCTCCTCTTTGCCGGGCTGGCGGCATTTGGAAGGACGCGGCCGCTGCACTGGGCCCTTCCGGCAGGCCTGTGCACGGCCGCCGCCGTTCTGGACGCGCTGGCCCGGGGCAAAACCCTGGAGCAGGCGCTGACCGTGGTGCTGGCGGTCGCCGCAGTCTCTCTTATCGGACTGACGCGCGGAGAGGGGGGCCGCGGGGCATGAGCTTTCAAACGCTGGAATTTCTGTTGTTTTTCCCGGCGGTGTTTCTCCTCCACTGGAGTCTCCCCCACCGCTTCCGCTGGCCGCTGCTGCTGCTCGCCAGCTGGCTCTTCTACTTCTGGTGGGCGCCCTGGGCCGGGCTGCTGCTGGTGGGCACGACCCTGGTCTCCTGGCTGTGCGCACTGGGCGTCCACGGGCAGAGGGGCCGGGTGCGGCGGTTCTGTCTGCTCACGGCCCTGGCGGTGCCTCTGGGCTGCCTGGCGCTCTTCAAATACGCCGGTTTCTTTGCCTCCATCGCAGGCGCACAGCTTTCCCTTCGGCTCATTCTCCCGGTGGGTATCTCCTTCTATACCTTTCAGACCCTCTCCTACGTGCTGGACGTATACCGGGGGAAAACCGAGCCCGAGCGGCATTTCGGCTACTACGCCCTCTTTGTCTCATTTTTTCCCCAGCTGGTTGCGGGCCCCATCGAGCGGCCGGAGCATCTGCTGCCTCAGCTGCGCCGGGAACGGCGGTTCTCTGTCCGTGACCTGTCCTCCGGCGGCTGGCTGCTCCTGACCGGTTACTTCAAAAAGCTGGTCGTCGCGGATCTTCTGGCTCCGCTGGTGGACCGCGTCTACGCAGGCCCCGGGGCCGCCCTGGGCCCGCAGATCGCCGCGGCCACGGTTCTGTTCGGCATTCAAATCTACTGTGATTTCTCCGGTTACACGGACATTGCGCGGGGCGCCGCAAAGCTCCTGGGCATCGACCTCATGGAGAATTTCCACGCGCCCTATTCCGCCCGGACCATCCGGGACTTCTGGCGGCGCTGGCACATCAGCCTGACGAGCTGGTTCACCGACTATGTCTACATCCCCCTGGGGGGAAGCCGCCGGGGCACGGCCCGTCGCTGCCTGAATATTATGGCGGTCTTCCTTCTGAGCGGCCTGTGGCACGGCGCGGACTGGACCTTTGTCCTCTGGGGCGGCGTCCACGGACTCTACCAAATCGGCGGTATCCTGTATGAGCGCTGCTGTCCCGCGCGGCTCCCGGACGGGCGGTGGACGGCGGCCCTGCAGCGGCTGCGGACCTTCGCGCTGGTCACCTTTGCGTGGGTCTTCTTCCGGGCGGAGACCGTGGCGGACGCTCTGACCCTCCTCTCCCGCCTGGGGACCGGGTGGACGACCCTCCCGGCGCTGCTGGGCGCCGCCGCGCCCGCCCTGCTGCCGCCCCTGCTGATGCTGGTGTGCCTCTCCCGCCTGGACCGCCTGCCGCCCGGGACACAGGGGCGGGACGCAGCCAGGGATATGACCGTTTTCTCCTGCCTTTTGGCCATCGGCCTGGGCTGGTGGATCTCCCTGGCCTCCAGCGGTACAAACGCCTTCATCTATTTTCAATTTTAGGCCGGTGAGTATGAAAAAGAGAGTTTTAACCGTTGTCACCGCCGCGCTGCTGCTGCTGTCCATCCCCGCCGTGCTGCTGGGGTGGGGCTTTCTCCTGCCCCCACAGTACGGCGACACCTTCCTGGGGGAGCTGAAATACAAGGTTCAGTATCTGGAGGAGGCCCAGGGGCCGCGCATCGTCCTCGTGGGCGGCAGCGGCGTTGCCTTCGGGGTGGACAGTGCGCTGATGGAGCGGGAGCTGCCCGACTACACCGTAGTAAACTTCGGTATGTACGCCGCGCTGGGGACCACGGTGATGCTGGACCTGTCGGAGGACCTCATCCGCCCGGGCGACATTGTGATTCTCATCCCCGAGCAGCAGGAACAGACCCTTTCGGACTTCTTCGACCCCGCGGTCATGTGGCAGGCCCTGGACGGGGCCTTTCCCCTGCTGGGCAGGCTGCCTGGGACGTACCGGTCCGCTCTGGCGGGGCAGTTTCCCTATTTTGCGGCGCAGAAATACGCGGACCTTCTGCAGGGCCGGACCCCCCGGCCCCGGGGGGTATACAGCCGCGCCTCCTTCAACGCCGCCGGGGATGTGGTCTCCGGTCTGTGCTCGCGCAATATCATGTCCGGCGGATACGACCCCAACACCCCCATCCGCTTCGACAGCGCGCTGGTCACAGATGCTTTCCTGACGCGGGTCAACGCCTACGCCCGGTCCGTGGAGGAGCGGGGTGCGACGATGTGGTACGCCTTCTGTCCCATGAACGCCGCGGCTGTGGTAGGAGACGCGGGGCCGGATGAATTTTACGACGCGCTGCAGGCAGCCCTTCGCTTTCCCGTCATCGGGGACCCGAATCAGAGCATCCTGGAGTCCGGCTGGTTTTACGACACCAATTTTCATCTCAACGCCAGCGGTAAAATCGTGTATACCCGGCTTTTGGTCCGAAACATCAAGGCAGTGCTGGGTGACAGCAGCCCCACGGAAATTGCGCTCCCCCGGCAGCCGGCGCCGGCCGGCGCCGATACCTGGAGCGGGGACGACCGTGACGCGGACTGCTTCCTGTACCGTGAGGCGGACGGGCTTCTCACGGTGGTGGGCCTCTCGGCGGGGGGGCTGGCGCGGGAAGCGCTGACCGTCCCCTCGGCGTGGAACGGCCTCCCCGTCACCGCTATCGGCGGCGGGGCCTTTGCCGGCGGGGCCCGTCTGCGCGAGGTAGTCGTTCAGCAGAATATCACCCAGATCGCAGACGGAGCCTTCTCCGGCTGCCCCGCCCTGGATCGGATTCGCATACGGACCGGCTCCCCCGCCGGGTGCCGGGTCGGGCAGGGCCTCCTGGAGGGGACCGATGCGGCGGTCTATGTGCCCGCGGATGCCCTATCCGACTACCGGACCGACTATTTCTGGTCCGTCTGGGGGCAGAGGGTTCTGCCGGACGCACCCTGAAGCGGGGATGAGCCGGCAAGTCGGGATGCTACGGATTTCCAGCGGGAATCGTATCAGCCCTGCCGCTCTTTTGCCGCGTCCGGCGCTCCAGCCGTCAAAAAGGCCGCGTATCGAATTTCGATACGCGGCCTTAGCCTGTCAAAGAAGCCCCTCGTGGCTTCTTTGACGGCAGGCTGTATGGCGGATGAGGCTCGATTTCCAGGGAAAAAGCCGCCCCATCCGCCATAAGAAGCGTCATTTCTCACGCGCATGTAATTGGACGGTTTTATCCCTGACTGAGGGCAGTCCATCCCATCAGTACTGGTGTGTGCATCGGCACTTTGTATAAAAATTCACAAACCGCTTTGCCGCTTTTAGACAAAATTCGACATTTGACGACATTTCATCTTGTATTATAAATAACCGCGCAGTAAAATAATAGTATAGATTACTGGAAACGTTTCCAATGAAACGTTTCCAGTAATCTGCAATCTAACGTAGGGGGAATTAAATTGAAGAAAAACCTTCTTGCTCTTGCACTCAGCGGCGCGCTTCTGATGACCGCACTGGCCGGCTGCGGCGACAAGCCCGCGGGCGGCAGCCCGTCACCCAGCAAGACGCCGGACGCGTCGCCGTCCGCCAGCACC
>NZ_JACOPQ010000015.1 GCF_014287675.1 Lawsonibacter faecis
GTCGATCCGAAGGATGATAAACTGCCCCGGCAGCGCCTTCTTCGCTATCTTCGCCGCCTCTACCTCCAGCAGCGTCACGCTGCTGTTCAGCTCCGCTTTCCGTAGTACCTTTGCCAACGGTATCAACCTCTTTTCCGTTTATAATAAATTCAGTTGGCCTGAACCAGAACAATCCCCAGGCGCTTGGCGGCCTCGGCGGCTGCGGCGATATCGGAGGCGTCCCGGAGAACCAGGCGGCCGCCGCCGCGGTTGAGGGTATCCACCCAGTACTCGCCCTGGTCGGTGGTAATGGTGATCTTCTGGATAGCGTGCTCGGTGCCCTCCACGATGTCCACCTCAACGCCGTCGTCCTTGACCATATAGACCGCCTTGTTGTACATCTCATAGTCGGAGGTGGACGCGCCGTAGACCGCGCCCATCAGCACGCCGGGTATATTGATGGAGCGTCGGGCAAAGAGCTCGGGGTAGAGCTCCACGCGCACCTTTTGAATCTTGCCTTTGACCAGCTCATGGCAGATGCGGGCGGCATTGGTGGGGCTGCCCACGGCCTGGCTGCTGCCGCCGACCACCGCGTCGCCCAGGGTGTGGAGGATGTCGGCCGCGCCCTCGGCCAGCTTCTTGGCGTTGACCTTCGCCTTCTCCATGGTCTCTTCCATCTTTTTGGCCTCGGCGTCCTTGACCTCCTGGCGCACCAGGGACTCGACGGCAGGCTTGCGCTTGAAGAAGGGCTCCATGTACTCCACCACGGTGGGAACCAGATAGTGGCCGGACTCCACGTGGACCTCGGCGGCCATGGCCAGCATCACGTCGAAGGGGACGTTGACGGTCATGTCCACCTTCATGCACAGCTTGCCGGAGTACATGCCCATCAGGATGGCGCCGCCCACGTGGGTGGTGCACAGGGCGGGGACCAGCACCCGGGGGGTGCAGGGTACGCCGATGGTGGGCGAGAGGGCCAGGACCATGGCCTTCTCCATCTGCTCGGGGGTACCCCCGCCGATGGAGACGGTGGCGGCGGCGATGCAGGCGGAGCCAGCGCCGTAGCCCTCCATATTGCAGCCTGTGGTGACCTTGCCCACGCGGAAGAGACTGCCGATCTTCAGAATCAGGGCGGCGGTCTCAGCCACGGTCTTATCGTCGTAGCCGTGGACCATCATGGCCTTGATGAAGCCGGAGTAGGGGCAGGAGTCGCCGGTGCCCGCGCAGGGGCGCAGGCCGATGCAGTGGTTGCCCACCTGGGCGCCCAGGGTGTAGAGCAGGGCGTCGTCCAGGAAGGAGTCCTCAAAGCACTTGGGTCCCTCCTGGGCCGCCAGCTGGGAGGCCACGGTGCCGAGGAGGATGCTCTCGCCGTCCTTGACGCCGATCTCCACCGCCTTGAGGTTGTGGGCGTATTCATTCATGATGCCGGTGAGGATCTCCTCACGGCTGAGGCCGGTGCGCAGCTCGGTTTCCAGCAGGACCACGTCCACCACGCGGGTGTCGTGCTCCTTGGCCATGGCGATCATCTCGCTGATGGTCAGCGGCATTTTTGCCTGGATCGCAGCTCTGATATCGGACATAGGGTTTATCCTCCTCAATCCCGTTAAAAACAAATTTATGTACTATACAGAGCCGGCATCCGCCGGCTCTGCATAACGGTTCCTGGCTGCGTCCTTACTTCACCACGCGGCCGGTGGCGTAATTGGCCTCGATGGCGCGGATCTCAGGCAGGCCCACCAGCTCGTTGAACTTGGGGAAGGGAATCATGGTGTCGATGAGGGTCTCGGTGGTGTCGTCCCGACGCATGCCCTCCCAGAGATCCACCATGGCCTTGGTGGTGACGTAGACGGAGGCGGTGGGATAGATGATAAGGTTGTAGCCGAACTCGGAGAGCTGGGCGTTCTTGAACATGGGGGTACGGCCGCCCTCGACCATGTTGGCCAGGGTCAGAGTGCCGGGGAGCTCCTCGTTGATGCGGCGCATCTCGGCCTCGGACTCGGGGGACTCCACGAAGATGATGTCGGCGCCGGCCTCCTTATAGGCGTGGGCGCGCTCCAGCGCAGCCTCGATGCCGAAAACGGTGCGGGCGTCGGTGCGGGCCATAATCATGAAGTCGGGGTTTACGCGGGTATCCACGGCGGCCTTGATTTTGCCCACCATTTCCTCCATGGCGATGACCTCGCGGCCCACCATGTGGCCGCACTTCTTGGGCATCACCTGATCCTCCAGCTGGATGACGGCCACGCCGGCCTTCTCGTACTCGCGGACGGTGCGGATGACGTTGACGGCGTTGCCGAAGCCGGTGTCGGCGTCGGCGATGACGGGCACGCCGGCGGCCTCCACCATGTTGGCGGCCCGCATGACCATCTCGCTCATGCTCATCAGGCCCACGTCGGGCTGGCCCAGGTGGCTGGCGGACTGGCCGTAGCCGGTCATATAGACGGCGTCAAAGCCCAGCTTGCCGATGATCTTGCCGGTGAGCATGTCGTGGGCGCCGGGGGCGACGACGGTCTTCTTGCTGGCAAAGAGTTCGCGCATCTTCTGAGGTCCGTTCATATTCAAATCACTCCATAATTTCATTATTTTCTTTAGGACGACCGGCCCCTTGGACCGTCCGCCCGTCTTATTCCTCCGCCGCGCCCACATACTCCTTGAGGAAGCTGAGGGCCGCGTCGGGGTAGTGCTTGCCCAGGACGCCCATGGCGTACAGCAGATAGCTCCGGTCCAGTATGACCTGAGGCTCCTTGAGCGGCAGCAGGGAGATGCCGGGGTCTTCAAAGCAGCGCGCCACCATTCGCGTGGCCTTGTCCGGGTCCGAGTGGACGAAGATGCCGCCCACGCAGAGAACCCGCCCCACATTGCGCAGATCCCGGCCCATGGCGGCGCCCGCCAGGATGCCCATCACCGGGTCGGCCGCCTCCACGTAGTAGCCCGCGTGGCGGCGCAGAGCAGTGTTGACGGCGCAGGTGGCCATCGCCCGCTCCAGGGATTTCTCCTTCTCGCTCTGGGGGACATACTCGGGGCAGTCCTCCAGGTGCCGGGCGAAGCTCAGCACCTCGTCGGGTGTGACGCCGAATGCTCCGTCCATGGCGCGGATGACGGCGTTTGGCCCCACCGCCTCGGGAATGCCGGTGGCGGAGACGCGAAGCCCCAGGTTGCCCTCCACGGTGCGGTAGGAGAACTGCTTCTCATTGTTGATTACAAGCCCCCGCTCCTCGATGGTGAGTTTTTCAAGCTCAGGCAGGGCGGAGTGGATGTCGGTGGTGGCG
Organism: Lawsonibacter faecis; assembly: GCF_014287675.1. Taxonomy (GTDB): domain Bacteria; phylum Bacillota; class Clostridia; order Oscillospirales; family Oscillospiraceae; genus Pseudoflavonifractor; species Pseudoflavonifractor faecis. The sequence continues at coordinate 3,249 of NZ_JACOPQ010000015.1, forward strand.
CCGCCGATGTCCACGAGGATCAGGGAGCCCACGCCGTCGTGGTCGTAGCTGCCGCGGGAGAGCAGCTCACTGGCCAGGAGCACCGCGCCGGGGGTGGGAACCACGGTTCTGTCCGCCAGGCTGTCCCGGAACTCCTTGAGGCCCTTGGCCCTGGTGATCTGCTTGATAAACTGCTCGTGGATGGCCTCCCGGGCGGGCTTCACGTTCAGCTCATGGATGGTGGGCATGATGTTGGGCACCCGGACGTACTGCACGCCGCCTCGGTCGAACTTCTCAGCCACCGTCCGCTGGGCGTACTTGTTGCAGGCGATAATGACGGTGGCCCGGCTGCGGAGGGCGCAGATCATGTCCGCGTTCTCCAGCACACAGGTCTCGTCCCCGCCGTCGGTGCCGCCGGAGAGGAGGATGATATCGGGGTTGATCTCCTGGAGGACCTCCCTGCGGAAGTCCAGAGGCTCCTCGGCGGAGACCACCTGCATTACCCGGGCGCCGGCGGTCATGGCCACCTCCTTGGCGGCCTTGGCGGTGACCCGGGGCATATACCCCAGCGCCACCATTCTCAGCCCGCCCGCGGCGGAGCAGGAGCTGTAGCGCTTCAGGGTGTCGCTGAACTCCACACCCTGGGCCCGGATGGCGGCCTCAGCCTTTCCCGCGCCCTCCATAATGTTGTCGAGGGTGGTGGGAGACTGCCCCCGGCCCAGGAAGGTAAACCTTCCCCGGTCCAGGTGGAAGGCCGCGGCCTTGGTGTAGGTACTGCCTACGTCATAGACGAGAATGTTTGCTTGCATTGCTCTGCCCTCTTCATTCCCACCCCGGCGCCGCTGGCGCCGGGGTGGACACAATTGATTGGATTACTCGAAGCGGGCCTTCTCCAGCAGCGCATAGCCCTCCATCAGGCGGCGGGCGGTGCGGACGATGGCGGCCTTTTTAACGTTGTTGCTCTCATCCACCTCGGAGTAGCAGGGGATCACACCGGCGGGATGGCCGATGCGGACCAGCTCGGCGGGATCGTCGCTATGCAGAACCTGATTGACCAGAGTGCCCTTGATCTTGGCGGCCACGCCGGTGCAGACGGTGGCAGTACCGGCATAGGTCTTATGCAGCACCTGCATAAACATCAGGCGGGAAACCAGATCCACCTCTTCCTTCTTGATGGTCTTCTTCTCGGGGGGATAGTAGTAATCCTGGGCCTCGGTGATGAAGGCCACCATGGGGAAGGCGGGGCTGTTCTTGGTGGCGTCCTCCAGGTCCTTGGCCATGCCGCACTTGACGCAGGCGATGCCGCGGATCTCCTCCAGGTACTTGAGCAGGTCCGCGTCGCCGTCGATCTCCTCCTGGCTCTCGGTGCCCTTCATGCCCACGCTCTCCGCACGGACGAAAATCACAGGGTTGGCGCAGTCAACGATGGATGCCTCGATGGGGCCGCGGCTGGTCTCGATGACGTCCACCACGTTGCCGGTGGGCAGGAGTTTGCCCGTGGCGGCGCCGGCGGTGCCGGACATATCCATCTGAACGGGGGCGGCGGTGCCGGGCACGCCGGCGATCTCCGCATCGCCGGTGACCTTGGCCTTGCCGTTCTCCACCTGGACATAGGACTTCATCATTTTCTTGGTGTTGGTCTGCCAGATGGTGACCTCGTTGAGGCCCTCATGGCAGCGGACGATGGACTCGTCGATGGCAAAGGGCGCCACGCCGGAAGAGATGTTGCCGCAGTTGCCGTTCCAGTCCACCTTGGCGTCGGTGATGGACACCTGGGCGAAGGTATAGTCCACATCGGCGCCGGGCACGGAGCCGGGGCCGATGACAGCCAGCTTGCTGGTCAGTGGGTCGGCGCCGGCCAGGCCGTCGATCTGGCGCTTATCGGGGGAACCGAAAATGCTCAGGATGATTTTGTCCCGCTCCGGGCCGGGCGCGGGCAGGTCGTTTTCCTTCAGGAAAATACCCTTGCTGGTGCCCGCGCGCATAATCACACAGGGAATTCTAAACTGATCCATGTTGAAAACTCCTTTTGAAGACATGTTTTATAACCTTACTTGCCCGCTTTTTCCTCAATGAGCTTGCCGATCTTCTCCACGCACTCCTCGGGGGTGGAGTCGGGTCCGAAGAAAGCGTCCACGCCCATGAAGCCCAGGCCCTCTTCCGCCATCTTCTTCTCGTACATGGCGTGCTCCTCTTCCTTTTCGGCGATGCGCCCGCCGGCCCAGACCACCATCTTGTCCCTCAGGCCCAGCTCCTTGAGCCGCTTCTCCACGCGGGGGAAGAGGGTGACGCCCAGACCCAGCAGGTTGCTGACGCCCACGGCGTCGGCCTTGACCTCGGCGGCCACCTCGGCCACGGTCTCGGGCAGATTCATGCCGCGCAGGAAGACCACGTCGTACCCGGCATCCTGGAAGGCCTCGCGGACCACGTTGACGCCGTTGACATGGGCGTCGGCGCCCACGGTGGCGAGGACGATTTTCTCCTTGCGCGTGGGGGGCTTCTCAATGTGGACGGTGACGTGCTCGCGGGTGATGGGGCAGCGGGAGGCGTCCACGCCAAGGGGGGTATACCCCTCCACATAGCGGGTGATGCCGTCGGGGTCCCGGTTGGTCTTGACGTAGCGCTTCAGGTCCCAGCCGCCGGCCCGGGGGGTGTCCATCATGCCGCTCTTGCCGCCTTCGACAATGAGGTCGATGAGCTCCAGATCGGTCCACTGACGCCAGAACTCCTCGGTGAGGCAGCCGGGCTTCAGGCTGTGGGCGGGCAGATGGAGGACGGCCTCCAGAACGGCGAAGGCCTCGTCCATCATCATGTGTTCGTACTCGTCGATCTTGGGGGACTCGATGCCGGGGTTATAGGTGCGGCGGAACACGTCCTCGGACGCCCAGACCGCCTGGCCCATGGAGTCGCCGGTGGGGATGCCCACGGACTCGGCGGCCTTGGGGCGGTAGAAGTTGGCGCCGCCCAGCTTGGCGGAGATGGCCATGCGGGCGAAGTGGGCCTGCTCGGCGATCAGGTTGCCCGGAGGGGACTGGAAGGTCTCGGGCACCACGATGAGGCTCTTGGAGAGCATGTTGTGGCGGAAGGCCCGCATAATGGCAAGATCCCGGTAGAGGTTGTTGCCGCCCACATTCATCTGGATGCCGGAGAGCTCCCAGGGCAGCTCCCCGTGGACCGCCAGGCCCTCGGACAGCAGGCACATGGCAATTGCCATGCCGTCGGTGCCGCCGATGTTGTTGATGTGCTTATGGGTGTCCAGCTGGGCGAAGATTTTGTTCTCCGCGCAGATCTGGATGGCCTTGTAGCCGTTGACGACTTTGGTACGGAAGTCGTGGATGCCGCGGCCGCCGAAGTGGACGTGGATCACGGGGCCGATGTCGGTGCCGTCGAAGCCGGCGATGAGGGCGTTGAGAATGTTGATGTGGGCAGTGTCGCCGGTGGCGTTGATGCGCACGGGGTGCTTGGAGCCGCCGCCCATCTGAATGAACTCACGCTCGCCCTTGGGGGTGATGCCGCCCTTACCCCGGGACTGCTCGATGAGCTCCCGGCCCTTGAGGGGGTCGATGTGGCGGGTGGCCTCGGAGTGGACGAACTGGAAGATGGTGTCATCGTACTTGTCGGCGTACTTATAGATGTCGCAGGATTCCTTCCAGGTCTCCTCGGCGCTGTTGCGGCCCAGGATGGGGTTCAGGCAGGGCACGCCGGTCTCCAGGGCCTTCTGGCCCAGCTCATAAATGCGGTATCCGCTGCGGACCACGCCCGCCACCTCGCGGGGGTAGGGCGCGGGCAGGCCGACGACCTCGCCGTTCTCGTCCAGGTCGGGCATCTCAACGCCGAAGCAGTCGGCGTAGGCGCGGATGGTCTCGATATCCTCTTTAATGATTTGTTTTGTCTTTTCCTGCGGGTCTCTCATGGTGAATCCCCCTTATTTAGTCTTTAATGCCCAGCTCGGCGCGGACGCGGGGGATCAGCCCACCGTATTCCAGCGTCTTGAGTACGTTTTCAGAGAGCGGCGCGAACTGTCTGGCCTCGCCGCCCACAGTGACGGTGCCCTTCTCCAGGTCCACCTCCACGGTGTCTCCGGTCTTGAGGCTGTCGGCGATGTCGGCCACCCACACGGGCATACCGATGTTGATGGAGTTGCGGCGGAAGATGCGGGCAAAGCCCTTTGCCATGACCAGGGACACGCCCACCTGCTTGAGGGCGATGGGAGCCTGCTCACGGGAGGAGCCGCAGCCAAAGTTGCGCCCCGCCACGATGATGCTGCCGGGCTCGAATACGCTCTTGAAGTCCAGGCCCGCGAGACCCGCCATGGCAAAATTGCCGAGCTGGTCCATGGGCTCGGCCATGGCGTAGCCAGGCAGAATCTGGTCGGTGTCCACGTCGTCCCCCAGGACAATCACTTTTCCCTTGATGATATCCATGTTACTCCTCCACCTCCGGTACGACGATCTTGCCGGCCAGGGCGGCGGCGGCGGCGGTGGCCGGAGAGGCCAGGTAGATGTTCGCCTTCATGCTGCCCATGCGGCCGGGGAAGTTGCGGTTGGTGGTGGAGACCACCACGTCGCGCTCGCTGGTCAGGCCCTCGTGGGCGCCGAAGCAGGGGCCGCAGCCGGGGTTGAGGACGGTGGCGCCCGCGTCCCGGATGATCTTGCACCAGCCCCTGGCCTCCATCTCGTCCAGCACGTCCTGGGACGCGGGGACGATGAGGGTATTGACCTCGGGGTGGACCTTCCTGCCCTTGAAAGCCTTGGCGACCTGCTCCATATCGTTGATACGGCCGTTGGTGCAGGAGCCCACCACCACCTGGGTGACGGGGGTCCCGGCCACTTCCTTCACGGGCACCACGTTGGCGGGGCAGAAGGGCTTTGCGATCTGGGGCTCCAGCCTGGAGAGGTCCACCTCGCGGACCTCGGCGGTGTCGCTCTCCCTCTCGGCGGTGCCGAAGAGCGTAATCATGCTGCCGATCTCAATGCCCATGTTGCACACGGTCATGCGCTCTGCCACGGAGAACTCATCGATGCCCGGGCCGGTGAAGAGAAGCGCCTTATCCACCAGGTAGTCGGTGCCGAAGACGCTGCCCAGGTACAAAATCAGGTCCTTGCCGAAGACGTTGCCGGGCCGCTTGCCGGTCAGGTGAATCTGGATGACCTCGGGGACCTCCAGATCCAGCTTGCCGGTCGCCATTGCGGCGGCCAGCTCGGTGGAGCCCACGCCGATGCCGATGGCGCCGTACCCGCCGCAGGTGCCCGTATGGGAGTCGGCGATGACCACCAGCTCGCCGGGATTGGCCCGGTGCTTCTCATACATCAGCTGGTGGATGACGCCCTGGCCCCGGTGGTAGAGGTGGACGCCGAACTCCTTGGCGAAGTCGTCCATGGTCCAGACGCTGTTGCGGGCCTTCTCGGTGGCGGCGGGATAGATATGGTCCACGATGAGGACCACCCGGTCGGGGTCGAAGACCTGCTTGACGCCGATCTCCCGGAACATCTTGATGGCGATGGGGGCGGTCACGTCGTGGGCCGCCACATAGCTCACCTTGCAGGAGAGGTCGTCCCCGGCGTGGGCCTCGGCCACTCCCGCGGCTTTTGCCAGGTATTTCTCAATGATATTCATAGAGTCTCCATTCACTCCATTCCTTTTTGGTTGGCCGGGCGGGCCGCGAGTCCGATGCAAAGCCGTCTTGGCGCCGGCTCTGCGCCAGCCTCTGCAGACAGGCCAGAAGAATCAGGTCATTCTGATTGTCCTGGCCCGTCCGTCCCGGTCGGGCCGCAAAAAGCGGGGAGAGCCCATGGGCTCTCCCCGCCTATGGGTTACTTCTTGTAGAGCTCCCGCATAATGTCGATGTGCTGGATGGGCAGCTTGCCGAAGCGGATGCCCAGAGCGTTCTCCACAGCGTCGGCAGTGGCGGGGATGGTGGGGATCAGGGCGGGCTCGCCCACGCCCTTGGCGCCGAAGGGACCGGTCTCGCCGGTACCGCTCTCCACCACGATGGGGTAGATGGTGGGGGCGTCCATGGCGGTGGCCAGCAGATACTTGGAGAAGACGGGGTTGGTAATCCTGCCGTTCTTCGTCTCAATCTTCTCCATCAGCGCGAAGCCGGTGCCCATGACCACGCCGCCCTCAATCTGACCCTCCACGGCCTGCTTGTTGACGGCCGTGCCTACGTCGTGGGCGGAGACCACGTTCAGCACGTCCACCAGGCCGGTCTCGGTGTCCACCTCCAGGTCCACGATGGTGGCCGCGTAGGAGTAGACCTCGAAGGGGATGCCGAACATGGTGTTGGGGTCCACGCCGGTGGTCTTGGGGTTGTAGGCGCCGCAGCCCAGGGCCAGCTTGCCCAGGCGCTTCATCTCGCCCATCAGCTCCATGTAGGTCATCTTGACGCCGGCATCGTCGGCGGAGAAGATCTCCCTGTGGCGGAAGACCAGCCGGTCCTGGGGCACGTTGAGGAACTTGGCGGCCACATCGGCCAGGGTGTCCTTGGCCATGCGGGCGGCCAGCATGGTGGCGGAGCCGGAGATGAAGGTCTGGCGGCTGGCGGAGGTGGCGCCGCCCTCGGGGGTGACCTGGGTGTTGGCGGGGGTCACGCGGATGTCCTCATACTCCAGGCCCAGCTCCTCGGCGGCGATCTGCGCCATGACGGAGGTGGAGCCCTGGCCGATGTCGGCACAGCCCACCATCAGGTTCACGCTGCAGTCGGGCAGGACCTCGATAAAGGCGCCTGCGGGGTTGGGAAGGCCGGTGTTGCCGATGCCGTAGTACATACAGCCGTAGCCGCGGCCGCGGCGTTTGTTGGGTGCGGAGGGGGCGGTCTCGGTCAGGACCTCCTGGGCCTTGGCCTTGGCGGCCTCCAGGCACTGGACAAAGCCCACGTCCTCACCCAGGACCTGGCCGGTGATGGTCACGCTGCCGGGCCGGTGGGCGTTGATGAGGCGGATGTCGATGGGGTCCATGTTCAGGGCCTTGGCCAGGGCGTTCATCTGGCCCTCGTGGGCGACGGCCACCTGGGGCACGCCGAAGCCGCGGAATGCGCCGGCCATGGGGTTGTTGGTGTAGTAGAAGGTGGAGTCCACCCGGACGTTGGGCACCTCGTAGGGGCCGGCGGCGTGGACGGTGGCCCGGGTGATGACGGCGGGGCCGTAGGAGGCATACGCGCCGGTATCGCCCAGCAGGGTGGCCTGGACGGCCAGCACCCTGCCGTCCTTGGTGGCGCCGGTCTTATAGTGCATCTTCATGGGATGCCGCTTAGAGGAGACCATGGTGGACTCCATCCGGGAGCGGACGATCTTCACGGGCCGCCTGGTGTAGTAGGAGAGCAGGGCCGCGTGGCACTGGACGGAGATATCCAGCTTGCCGCCGAAGCCGCCGCCGGTGGTGACCTGGATGGAGGAGACCCGGTTCTGAGGCCAGCCCAGCATCCCGGCGATCTCGCCGCGGTCATAGTGGGGGTTCTGTGTGGAGCTGTAGACGGTCATGATGCCGTTCTCATAGGTGGCGAGGCCGGCGTCGGGCTCGATGAACATATGGGAGAGCATGGGGGTCTCGTAGTCGTTCTCGATGATGACGTCGCACTTGTCCCAGGCCTCGTCCACGTTGCCGTGCTCCAGGTGCTTCTTCTGGTGGACATTGGTGGTGCCGTGGACGATGGGCGCGCCCTCTTCGGCGGCCCGGTCCATGGAGAGGACGGCCTCGTACTCCTCGTACTCCACCTTGATAGCGTCCAGCGCGTCCTGGACCAGGTCGGGGGTCTCGGCGGCCACCACGGCGATGGCGTCGCCGTAGCGGCGGATCTTGTCGTCCACCAGGATGGGCTCATCCTTGAGGATGATGCCGATGCGGTTCTTGCCGGGGATGTCCTTGCTGGTCAGCACAGTGACCACGCCGGGGATCGCCAGGGCGGCGGAGGGGTCGAAGCTCTTGATGACGCCGTGGCAGATGGTGCTGCGGAATACGCCGCCGTAGAGCATATTGGGCAGTTCCATATCGGCCGCGAACTTGGCGCTGCCGAGAATCTTCTCCATGGTGTCCTTCTTGATGACGCTCTTGCCCAGAATGGAGTAGCCCTCCTTGGCGGCCACGGAGACGTCCAGAGCGCTCTTATCCTTCACAGTGGTTTCCGTCTTCATGCCTTGCCGCCTCCTTTCACGTCACGGGCCGTCTCCACGGCTTCGATGATCTTGGCATAGCCGGTGCAGCGGCACAGGTTGCCGGACATGGCGCGCTTGATCTCCTCGTTGGTGGCGTCGGGCTTCTTGTCCAGAAGGGCCTTGGCGGAGAGGACCATGCCGGGGGTGCAGTAGCCGCACTGAACGGCCAACATGAGGCAGGAGGTGACGGCCTTGCCGTTGTAGATAATGGTGCATGCGCCGCACTCGCCCTCACCGCAGCCCTCCTTGACGCTGGTCATGCCCATGTCCTCCCGCAGGAAGTCCACAAGGCGCTTGTTGGGGTCGGCGGAGACGGTGACGTCCTTGCCGTTCAGGTTAAAATGAATGGTAATCTGTTCCATATCGTATACCTCCTCTCCTCAGGCCAGGCCCAGCTGGCTGAGCACCTGGTCGAAGCAGCGGCGGGCCGCGCCGCGGACGCCTTCCCGCTTGTAGACAACGGAAGGACGGGTGGGAATGGCGGCCTGAATCGCCGCGGTGAACTCGGGCAGGGTCTCGTCCAGCGCCTCCCTGGTCAGCGGGCGGCCCTTGAGCAGGGCCTCCAGCTCGGGTGCGCGCATGGGGTGCTTGCTGACGGCGCCCAGAATCACCCGGCAGTCGTCCACCTTGTTGTCGGCGGTGCGCTTCACATAGACGGCGACGGCCAGCACCACGATGGCCAGGCTTTTGCGCTTGCCGATCTTGAAGTAGCCCACGGCCTCGTCGGCGCTGAGGGCGGGGAAACGGACCTCGGTCATCAGCTCGTCGCTGCGGATGGCGCAGTTGCCGGGACCCTTGTTGAAGTCCTCAATGGTCATCACGCGCTCGCCCTGGGCGCTCTTGAGCACCACGGACGCGCCGTAGGTCATGAAGGTCGTGGGGGAGTCGCCGGCCACGGATGCGTTCACGACGTTGCCGCCGATGGTGCCCAGGCTGCGGATCTGGGGGGAGCCCACATGGACCGCGGTGTCCCAGAGGGCGGGCAGCTTCTCCTGCACATAGGCGTTGTTCTCCAGGTCGTCGAAGGTGGTGAGGGCGCCGATTTTGACCAGGCCGTCCTCCTCCTTCACATAGCGCAGCTCATTGAGCTTATTGATGTTGACGACGTGCTCGGGGGTCTTGCTCCGCTCGTTCAGCTCAATTACGACGTCGGTGCCGCCCGCGACCACGGCTACGCTGGCCTGATACTGGTCCAGCATGGCCACAGCCTCGTCCACTGTGGTGGGTGCGTGGTAGGTAAAGGGCTTCATTGCTCAAACTCCTTTCAACAGCGGAGAGCTGTTTTCTTATTTGCCGGTCCCGCGGATCTGAGCGCCGGTCAGGTCCTCCCAGACCTTCACGACGGAGGACATGTCCTCACGGCCCTGGCCCTTGGCGCGGGCAGCCTCGTAGATCTGGACGGCGGCGGCGGTCATGGGCAGGGGCACCTTCTCGTCGCGGGAGGCCTCCAGGGCCAGACCCAGGTCCTTGTACTGCAGGTCCACGGCGAAGCCGCCGGTGAACTGGTCGGCCATAATGAACTTCTCCAGCTTGGCGTCCATGGCGTAGCTGCGGCCGGAGGAGACGGAGATGACCTCCTTCATGGTCTCCACGGAGAGGCCGCACTTCACGCCCAGGGTCAGGGCCTCGGCCAGGGCGGCCATGTTGCAGCCCAGCAGGAGGTTGTTGACCATCTTGATGGCGTCGCCGCCGCCGACCTCGCCGACGTGGTAGATGTTTTTGCCCAGCACGTCGAAGACGGGCTTCACCTTGTCGAAGGTGGCGTCGTCCGCGCCGATCATGATGGTCAGGGTGCCGGCGGTGGCGCCGGACACGCCGCCGCTGACGGGGGCGTCCATGTAGCTGATGCCCTTCTCGGCGGCCTTCTTGGCCATGGCCTTGGTGCTGTTGGGGGCCACGGAGCTCATGTCGATGATGATGGTGCCCTCTTTGCAGTTCTCAAACACGCCGCCCTTGCTGCACATCACGCCCTCGACGATCTTGGCGTTGGGCAGGGAGCAGATGATGACGTCCACCTTGGACGCCAGCTCGCCGGCGGTGGCGCTGCCGATGGCGCCCTTGCCCTCCATCTCCTTGACGGCGGCCTCCACCACGTCGAACGCGTGGACTTCATAACCTGCGGCAATCAGGTTGCAGGCCATGGGTTTGCCCATGGCGCCAAGGCCGATAAAACCGATCTTCATGACACAACACTCCATTATTCTATAAATTTAATTTGATTTGCTCATTCGGGCCGTTGGGAATGACGGCTCCGCATCTTACCCGGCTTTCCGGTGGGGCCGGCATTCTCAACGGCCCGCGCAGTAATGTCCTGGGGCTGGCTTTACGCGCGAGAGCTTTTCATGCGATTCTGTGCTTCCCGCTGGTTTCAGAAACGCCTGCGGACCTGTTTTCCTTAAGGTCCCAGCCCGAAAGCGGGCCCCCGACCAGCGCCGTATTGAGGTCGGTCGGGGGCCCTACTCAGGTTTGATTCACAGGGGAGAGCTTAGTGCATGCCGTCCTCGCACTTGGCTTCGGACTTCTGCAGGCCGCCGATACGGCCGACGCCGTTCACGGTGGCGTGGGGACGGCCGCCGTCGGCCAGCACAACGGCCATGATGATCTCGTCGGCTTTGGGGGCGTCGGGGATGCAGACCTCGAAGGAACCATAGTGGGTGCGGACGAAAGCGGCATCCTTATAGTGCAGGGAGATGTCCAGAGCGGCGCCCACGCCGCCGACCTTCTCGTTGGAGGGAATGATGGACTTGCCGCCGCCGATGGCAGCGCGGATGGGCTTGCCGGCCTTGGGATGCAGCATGGCAGAGGAATGCTCCAGCTCGCCGTCGACGCCGACGATGCAGCCCTTGCCGTAGGTCTCGACGCTCTCAGCGCCCAGCAGCTCGGCGCCCTTGCGGGTCAGCAGATCGCCCAGGTACTCGCCGTACTCGGTCAGCTCGCTCAGGTCCTCCTGCCACTTGCCGGCATAGGGATTCTTGATGACGGCGGCCACGGAGACGGTCTTGATGGACTTCTTCTCACCATTCTCGACGGGCATCTCAGCGCCGCCCTCGTAGAACACCTCTTCCAGATTGGTTACGATCTTGCGGATTTTGGGCTCTTTCATGGTAAAAGCAACTCCCTTATATAAAATTTGATGGTTCTTGTGTTAACTCAGTCCAGAATCTTTCCGGGGTCGAATACGGCGGTGCGCCCCTGTACGGTGGCGATGCAGGCGATGAGCCCGCCCCGCTCATACTGGAGCTCCGCCTCGGCCATAACCTGACTGAGGGCTTTCGCCTTCTCCTCCTCTGTGAGGGGGTCCACCCCGGTCACCACGGTGAGATCGGCAATATCGCTGTCCGGGTCCAGCTCCCCCGCCCGGCAGGTGTGAACGGCGGGAGAGTCGATGATGGAGCGGTCGGCCAGCAGCGTGGCCAGGGCGTCCGCCCGGGCGCACCGTGCGGAGAAGACGGTCACGCCGCTGGCGATGCCGGTGGTGAGGCTGCGCCCCCCCAGGCCGCTGGTGGCCACGCCTCCCACACCCTTCTCCGGGGTGAGGCGGACCACCCGGTCCACGCCGCCCTTCTCCAGGTCGTACAGGACGCCCAGCCCCAGGCTCTGGCCGGGTGCGAGGCGGAGGGCGATGTCCCCGCCGTTGTTGGCGGTGACTTTGACGGCCCCCCGGCTCTGGAGATAGTCGGCCACTGCGTCCGAGACCGACCCGGCCACCGCCGCCATGGGGGTGAGCCAGGGGTCCCCGGCGGCGAGGACCGCCTCGGCCATGACCCGGGCTGTACCGGAGAGTTCATCGGGGTCTACCTGGGCCGGGTACCGGCGCAGGACGGGGACTGCCGGACCCAGCTCCCGGAGGATGTCGTCGATGACGGGGAAAGCGGAGCGGCACAGCTGCGTATCCCCCTCCCCCCCGTCCCTCACGGCGGTGACCACCATGGAGACGGGGCCGTAATCGAAGAACACCTGGCCTGGGCCCAGGACTCTGATTGTATCCTCTTCCATCATGGAATGGGCTTACTCGCCGAATTCCCTGCGCAGCTCATCCATGGGGCGGACGGCGCCCATGTGGCCGCCGATGGCGTCGTAGTCAGCCTTGGTCATGGTGTACTCCACGGGGGCCACGGTGGCGGGGGTGGGCACCCAGGTAACGCCCTTATCCACCATCTTGCCGGCGTCCACAATGAAGTCGATGCCGCCGCCGGGCAGGATGTAGGTGGGGGCGCCGCCAATGGTCAGCACCGCCTTGCCCTCATGCACGGCCCTGGTGATGGCCAGGGGCTTGGAGCACACGCCGCCGCGGGCGCTGCCGCCGGTGCCGCCGGTATACATCACGCTGGCGAGGGACTGCTCGCAGTTGTTCATGATGTCGTCGGCCAGCGCTGTGGCCTTCTCGGTCATGGGGATTTCCTTCACATCGCCGTCAGGGAGCACCTCAAAGAGGGCGCGGATCTCGCCGGTGGTGTTCAGGACCAGAATCTGCATCCCGGCCTTGGCGCGGGTCATGTCCACGCTCTTGATGGCGTCACGGGGGGTGGCGATGGTGGTGCCGCCGATACCCTCGCCGTGCTCGCCGAAGTAGCGGCCGCGGGAGGACTTGCGGGCGTTGGGCACCACGCCGGACCACTCCATGCCAACGTCGGCGCCGGCCAGGTGCTCGGTGAAGAGGCCCACCACGTGGTGGTCGATGACGATGCACTCGTCCACGGCGGCCTTCATCTTCTTGGCGAAGAGGCCCACAGTGGCGCTGCCGCAGCCGATGCGCATCTTGGACTCCACCACGCCGTTGATGACGGGGGCCTTGCCTGCCTGGACCTGAATCTTAATCTTCTTGTTGACGGACAGCTCCACCATCTCGCCGTTTGCAAGCTCGGTGATGGTGCGGGCCACGATGAAGCCGTCGGGGCCGGTCAGCTTGTTTGCGCCGCCCACGGCGATCATCTTGGAGCCGTACTCCTCGGTGTTCACCATGCCCACCAGCTTGCCGTCGCGGTAGACGGGGTCGCCCTCTTCGCCGATATATGTATTGGTGTCCAGCTTGACCACCGCGGCGGAGTAGCTCAGCGGGGCCTCGGTGACCACCGTGACGCATTCCACGCCGTCCCGGACCTCGGAGACGATGTGGGGCGCGGGACGGATGCAGGGGTAGTTGGTGCCGGCGCCCACGGCCGTGGTGATGGGGCCCTCCAGGCGCTTGTCGGGATAGATTACCTTGTCGCTGGGCTGCATCACCAGCTTGCGGTTGCGCACCAGCTCGCCGTTCTCGTTGGTGTAGCGCTTGCACGCGCCGGTGTGGCCCAGGGGGACGCGGCACTGCACGGAGCAGTGGGAGCAGACGGCATAGCCCTCGCTCAGGTCGGCGGGCTTGGAGATGGCTCCAAACTTACACACGCGGGTGCACACGCCGCACTCGCAGCACTTCTCGTCGACGACGGCTTTGCGCTCCACCACATGGACCGCGTCCAGGGGGCAGTTCTTCTCGCAGAGCATACAGCCCTTACAGGCTTCCAGATTCACATTGACCATGAATGCGCCTCCTAATTTGGAACTTGCCGCCCGTGCCCATGTCGGACACGGGCGGCAATGTTTTCAGTTGATAGACTCCCGGTTACACCACTTTAGCGGCGCGCTTGCAGGGAGGAGTATTCTTGCTCTTGGCGGCCTTGACGACGCCGTCGACCATGATGATGCTCAGGCCGGGGATGTCGCCGCACTCGAACGCCTCGACGGCGGTCTCGGCCACGGAGCCCATGGGGGCGTCCATGAACACCAGGTCGGCCTCGCGGCCCACGGCGATCATGCCGGTGTTCAGCCTGTCGTACACCTTGGCGGAGTTGCCGGTGGCCATGCAGAGGGCGATCTCGCCGGGGATGCCGGAGACGGAGGACACCTGGCAGATGTTGCGCAGGATGCCCAGGGGGATGATGCCGGTGCCGGAGGGGGCGTCGTTGCCGAAGATGATGCGGCCGAGCTGGCCCTTCTCCTGGGCGCGGCGGGCGACGTAGTCGGTGACCTTGGGGTTGCCGCACTGGACAATTTCCATGGCGAAGGTGGTCTCGTCCATCAGCTTGTCAACCTCGTGCAGGGGGATGGCGGTGGGGCCGCCGTTGATGTGGGAGATGACGTCGGGCTTGGTGGCCATGACCTGCTCGGCGGTGACGGTGGAGGAGCCGGGGATGGAGGTGCCGCCGGTGTGCATCTGCACCTTCATGCCGTTCTTGTGGGCCCACTCGACCATGGGCGCGGCGTCCTCGGGGTTCTTCACGCTGCCCAGGCCGATCTCGCCGACGGTCCAGACGCCCTCCTTGGCCAGCTCCTCGAAGTCCTTCTCCACCAGGCCCTTCTCCAGGATCAGGCTGCCGCCGTGGACCTTCACGCCCGCGGGCTTCAGCGCGGCAAAGGACTTGTGGGCCAGGACGGCCAGCGCCTTAGTGCCGGCGGGATCCTTGGGACGGCCGGGGGTGTGTACCTCGCCGGCGGAAATGATGGTGGTCACGCCGCCGTGGAGCTCGCCCTCGATGAAGTTGCTGGCGAACTGGCGGTGGGCGTAGTCGCCCAGGCTGGTGTGGACGTGGGTGTCGAAGAGGCCCGGGGTCACGGTGGAGCCGGCCGCGTCGATGACCTTCTCGGCCTCGATGCCGCTGGCAACCTCAGCGCCGCCGATGGCGGCGATCTTGCCGTCGGTGACAACGATGGTATCGCCCTTCAGGACGGGATTGTCGATGTCACCGCTGAGGATGGTGCCGATGTTCTTGATGATAGTAGAGCCCATAGTAATTATCTCCTTTCATCTTTAAGCCGGTGTCAGAGCGTTTCTGGAAAGCAGCGGAACACCCGAAAACCGCGGTTTTTCGGCAGGCGCGCCGATTTTTCGCGGGCAGGGGCGGTTCCCAGCCGAAAAAACGGATTGCGCGGGCATTTAAATGCTTTTCAGAAGCGCTCCAAGTCGGCGGTCTACCGCTTCCATGGCAGTTGCGCCTGGAGCCTATATCGCTTCGCCACGCGGCCCGGTCACGGCAAATCCATCCGCGGCGAGAGCCCGGGGTGCAGCCAGATTCAATGGGGGTCCGGGGTGTCCGCCCAGGCCCGATGCGCTGCCGGGGCGCCCGTAATCTGTAACGGGCGCCCCGGCGGCGGTCTTAAATATGTAGCCGTCCGGGACCTTTCAGATCAAACCAGCTTGTAGTCGCCTTCCTTGATCCATCCCATTTTCCGCATGAACTCGGAAATCACAAATGCGAGAATTGCGGGGAGCACGAAGCAAATCAAAACCATGCCAATCCAGTCCATCGCACCGGGGGTGATGGCTGTCAGGCCCTTCGTGATAGCAGCCTCGCCAGGGGTCAGCCACCCGGTGACCACACCGATGGGGCCCACCAGGCCGCAGGTGCCCATGCCGGCGGAGACGGGCGCGCCGTTCATGGTCAGCTTGAAGACGCAGGTGGCGATGGGGCCGGTGATGGCGGCCGCAATCGTGGGCGGCAGCCAGAGTACGGGCTTCTTCAGCAGATTGGGAACCAGCAGCATGGAGGTGCCCAGGCCGATGGAGGTCAGGCCGCCGACCTTGTTCTCACGATAGGTGCACACCGCGAAGCCGACCATCTGGGCGCAGCAGCCGGCGACAGCCGCGCCGCCCGCCAGACCCACAAGTCCCAAGGCTGCGCAGATAGCCGCGGAGCTGATGGGGAGGGTGAGCACAATGCCCATGATCACGGACACCAGAATGCCCATCAGGAACGGCTGCATCTCGGTGGCCCACATGATGACATCGCCGAGGAGGACCGCAACCTGTCCAATGGTGGGCGCCAGGAACTTTGCCAGCAGGACGCCTACGAGAATGGTCACAGTGGGTGTGACGAGCAGATCGACGGGGGTGCGCTTGGAGACCAGCTTGCCGAAGAAGATGGCGACCAGGCTGATGAAGTAGACGGCCAGAGGTCCGCCGCCGCCGCCTAAGGCGTTAGCGGCAAAGCCGACAGTCGCCAGGGAATAGAGGACGTAAGGAGCGCATCCCATGGAGTAGCCGATGGCCAGGGCCATAGCCGCACCCTGGACCGCGCCGGTGTAGGTGGCGATCTCAAGCAGGAACGCGCCTACCGCGCCGGGGATAAAGCCGCCGATGGTCTTGATGATGGTGCCGATGAGCAGCGAGGCAAACAGGCCGTGAGCCATGCCGCCGAGGCCCTGAATGGCGATGCGGTTGAATGAGAACTCGATGTTTTGCTCTTTGAAATACTTCTTGATGCCGGTTGGTTCTTGCAATTTGCTCTCTTGAGTCATGAAATTTCCTCCCTCTCGTTTTTTGCGCTTTGCGTCAGGATTCGCGGGGGCGGTGCCAGCATTATAAAGGTGCATCTGGGGGATACACATTTATAATCATCATAAAGCGTACCTGGGGGATACGCGTTATAACCGGTGTTTTTTCGCCGCAAAATGCCGGCGAACGGTGACTTTTCCGTGCATCGAGGGTATTTCCCGCCGAAAGGGTCAAATATCAGTTGGTGTTGCATTTTATATGAAATGCATTTATAATTAAAAATAATGAAAGGGCCCCGCTTTTTGCCGCGCCCAGCGCCTCCTGCAATGCGTAAAACCCCTGTCGTTTGGTTCTTTTATGGAATGTTGGCGTTTTGTACTTCCATGTTGTACTATAGCATTTTGTTGTCCCTTTTTCAAATACATTTATGTTTTTAAAAGCCCAACATATATATTTTTTATATATTTATCTTGTATAAATCAGTACATTTTAGGGATGGTGTTTTGTGCAATGACGCTAAAGCAGCTTGAGTACTTCCTGGAGATTGCCAAAATGGGGAGCGTCACCCGGGCGGCCCAGAGCCTGAATATTTCCCAGCCGCCCCTGAGCCTTCAGCTCAAAGCCCTGGAGGAGGAGCTGGGCGCCCCCCTCTTTCTCCGCGACAAGCGCCGCCTGGACATCACCCCAGAGGGGCGGCTCCTGCGGGAGCGTGCTCAGGCCATTCTCGCACTGCTGGAGGAGACCGCCTGGGACATCCAGGCCGTCTCCCAGGAGAAGCAGGTGGTCATCCGCATCGCCACCATCGGCTCGGTGAACAACCGCCTTCTGCCGGATAAAATCTCTCAGTTCTGCACCCGGTATCCCTATGTAAACTTTCAGGTCATCGAGGGCCGGACCGATACCGTGCTCGCCTCCCTCACCGAGGGCCACGCCGACCTGGGCTTCGTCCGGGAGCCCTTCAACGTCTCCTCCTTCCGCATGGTTCCCATCCGGGACCCGGCCCTCCCCCCCGACGAGCTGGACTACTTCGTCACCATCGCCAAGCCCCATTTCTACGACGCACCCGGCAGCAGCCCCATCACTCTGGAGGAGCTTCAGGACAAACCCCTGGTCACCCACCGCCGCTACCGGGAGATGCTGGTCAGCGCCTGCCGCAAGAAGGGCTTCAGCCCCCATATCATCTGCGAGAACGACGAGATCCAGTCCTCCCTCAGCTGGGCCCGGGCGGGCATCGGCATCGCCATCGCCCCCTATACCTCCGCCGTGCTCAACGACGACTCCAGTCTGGTCATCCGCCGCCTGGAGTCCATGACCTTCAGCCCCCGGGTCTGTCTGGTGTGGAATCAGTCCATGAAGCTCTCCTCCGAGGCCCTGGCCTTTATCAATCTATTATAGGTCCGTCCATAAAAGACCCGCCGACTCCGTCTCTCCCCTCCCAATTATTCAAAAGGGCGGGCAGCTCTCGCTGCCCGCCCTTTTCGACGGTTTCTGTCAATATCGAATTCTTACACCCAGCCCTGGGCCAGCATGGCGTCGGCCACCTTGAGGAACGCGGCCACATTGGCGCCCAGGACGTAGTCCTCGGGCGTCTTGCCGTACTCCTCGGCGGCGGCGGACATGTTTTGGTAGATGTTCGCCATGATATCCTTGAGGCGTCCGTCCACCTCCTCGAAGGTCCAGGACAGGCGCAGGCTGTTCTGGCTCATCTCCAGGGCGGAGACGGCCACGCCGCCGGCATTGGCTGCCTTGGAGGGAACAAAGAGGATGCCCGCCTCGGCGAAGGCTTCCATAGCCTCCAGGGTAGAGGGCATGTTGGACCCCTCGGTGACCATCCAGCAGCCGTTCTTCAGCAGGCTCTTGGCGGCGTCCAGGTCAATCTCGTTCTGGGTGGCGCAGGGGAGGGCGATATCGCAGGGCACGGACCAGATACCGTGGCAGCCGTCGTGGTATTCGGCATTGGGGTGGCCATCCAGGTACTCTTTAATCCGGGCGCGGCGGACCTCCTTGATGTCCTGAATCGCCGCGACGTCCACGCCGTCCCTGTCGACAATATAGCCGTTGGAGTCGCACATGGCCACCACGGTGGCGCCCAGCTCGGCGGCCTTCTGGGCGGCGTAAATCGCCACGTTGCCGGAGCCGGAGACAATGACCTTCTTGCCCGCGAAGCTCTTGCCCTTGTGGGCGAGGACTTCGTTTGCCAGGTACACCACGCCGTAACCGGTGGCCTGGGTCCGGGCCAGAGAGCCGCCGTAGGTCAGGCCCTTGCCGGTGAGGACGCCGCAGTACTGGCCGGTGATGCGCTTATACTGACCGTAGAGGTAGCCGATCTCCCGGCCGCCCACGCCGATATCGCCGGCGGGCACGTCGCAGTCGGGGCCGATATGGCGGTAGAGCTCGGTCATGAAGCTCTGGCAGAAGCGCATCACCTCGTCGTCGCTCTTGCCCTTGGGGTCGAAGTCGCTGCCGCCCTTGCCGCCGCCGATGGGCAGGCCGGTGAGGGAGTTTTTGAAGATCTGCTCGAAGCCCAGGAACTTCATAATGCTCTGGTTCACGCTGGGGTGAAAGCGCAGTCCGCCCTTGTAGGGGCCGATGGCGCTGTTGAACTGGACGCGGAAGCCCCGGTTGATCTGATACTCGCCCTTGTCGTCAATCCAGGGCACCCGGAAGGAGACGATCCGCTCGGGCTCCACAATCCGCTCCAGGATCTTGGCTTTCCTGTACTCGGGGCGGCGCTCCACCACGGGGCGCAGGGAGTTTAAAACCTCGGTGATGGTCTGCAGAAATTCGGGCTCGTAGGCATTCTTTTCCTTGACGGCCGTCAGTACCTGATCCACATAATCCATAGTGCAATACCTCCTGAAAAATGGTCGCCGGGCCAGCCGCGGTCCGCCCTTGGGCCCCGTTTTCCGGCAATTGTTAACTGTCGGGTCAGTTTCTCCGCCTGCCCGAGCTCCGCCGGACAGGAGGCGCGCTGCCGCGCCTCCTTGCGCACAGCCGCACTCGTGCGGACTGCCGCGGACATGTGTCCGCCTGCGGCCCGCTTCGATATCCCTTAGTATACTGTCTTACCCCCGGTCTCTGTCAATAGTTTTTTACAAAAAAATAACTGTTTTTTGCAAGTAGTTTTTGTCATCCCTGCAAAAGAGCGCCCAATACCGGTGGTATCGGGCGCTCTTTCCGCAGGGATGACTGTGTGTAACGTCAAACGACTATCACGCTAAAGCAACATCTTTTTGTCAAGCTGACGGTTTTCCCTCTTCCCCGGCCTGTTCCAGCTTCATGACGGAGATCTCATAGGCGGTCTTCTCCACGCTCTCGCCGTCGAATACCTTGGTATACTTCCGGCTCTGGAACCGTCCCTCGATATGAACCGCATCCCCCACGCCCAGGGCGCCGCAGCGCTGGGCCAGGGCTCCCCAGGCGATGCAGGGCAGATAGTCCGCACGCCCGTACCGGCGGTTCACCGCCAGCATCAGATCGCAGATCTCCCGACCCAGCGGGGTATGCCGGAGGATAGGCGGCTTGCAGAGCACGCCGACCAGTTCCAGGGTGTTCAGGTGCTCCCCCTCGGCGCGGACAAGGGTGCGGGCGTAGAGGGAGATGACCAGGCGGCTTCCCTTGCCGCTCTTATTATTAAAGGAGCGGACCTCCCCCTCCACCTCCACGCACGTCCCCTCGCCCACCGGGCAGTCCGACAGCAGCTCGCCGGAGACGATGACGTTCACCCGGTCCTCCGAGCCTGAGAGGCGCAGCACCGCCAGGGGGAAGGTCCAATAGATCATGCCGTGGTTTTCGTGGGAGACCACGGGGGCCGCCGCCGCCGTTCCCCGTAGTACGGCCCGATTTACGTTCCAATCTGTCTGCATACCGTTTCCTCACTCCCGCATTTCTGATGGTACCCGATATATATGCGGGTTTGTCCCCTTATATGCTGGGGTCGGCAGAAACGTCCTGCTCCAGGCGGGACTTCACGAAGCCTATCAGCTTTTCGGTCTCCCTATTCGTCACCTTCACGCCGTCAATCCGGTTCCCGTCGGCGACGCGCAGCTTCAGCGCCTCCAGATCGGCGGTATTGTCGGTGCTCAGGCCGTTGATAAACAGGATGACCCGCTTGCCGGAGAAGCGGTGGTCCTCCAGGTATTTATGCAGGGGCTTGGCCGTCTCGCCCATATAGACCGGCGTGCCGAACACCAGCAGGTCAAAGTCCACGGGGTCGTACTCCACTTGGTCCGAGGGGTGGTTCACCGTGACGGCGTACCCCTCTCCCGCCAGGGACCGGGCCAGCTCCTCCACCTGAGGGACATTGTGTCTTCCGTTGGAGGGCTGGTAGAGGATCAGGGCCCTCTTCTCCCCCGATCCAAACCGCTTCTCATCAGGCCTCCTCCAGCTGTCCCGGCGGCCCATGGACAGTTTGAAGAAGATCATCGCCCCCACCGCGCAGATGGCCAGCAGGGCCAGGATGCCCAGCAGGACATATAAAAGAATGCTCACGGATTGCCCTCCCTTTTCTCACGATATCCTATACATACGCACAGCGCTTGGCGGCACAAGGCTCCGCCGGAAGGTGGATGCGCCATAAACCCGGGTGCCAAAACCGAATCGCGCTTATCATGCCAGGACAGTATATCACGCCCCGCCGAAGCCTCCATAGAAATTAGATTAAAATTCTCTGAATTGCCTTGACAGCAAAACATTGTTACGTTATGCTGTGCTTGTCAAAACAAA
This sequence comes from Lawsonibacter faecis, assembly GCF_014287675.1. Lineage (GTDB taxonomy): Bacteria > Bacillota > Clostridia > Oscillospirales > Oscillospiraceae > Pseudoflavonifractor > Pseudoflavonifractor faecis. Next base: position 24,351 of record NZ_JACOPQ010000015.1, read on the forward strand.
ACATTGTTACGTTTCGAGGTGATGGCATGGACCTGATCTCCAAAAAAGAGCTCCTGGCCGTGACGGGTATCTCCTACGGACAGCTCTATCGCTGGAAGAGGGAGCGGCTTATCCCGGAGGAGTGGTTCATCAAGCAGTCGGCCTATACCGGACAGGAGACCTTCTTTCCCCGGCAGCAGATACTCAGCCGGGTGCAGACCATTTTGGACGCCAAGGACAAATACTCCCTGGAGGAGCTGGCCAACCTCCTCTCTCCCGAGACCTCCCCGGGCTTCCGCTCGGCGGAGGGGCTTAAATCCATGGAGGAGATCGACCCCACTCTTCTGCCCGTGATTCAGTCGCTCTACGGCCGGGAGAACTACGAGTTTTTCGACGTGGTGCTCTTCGCCACGGTCACCAGGGCCGCACACGCCCTCTCCCTGCCGGATTACGGCATGCGGGATCTGCTGATCAGGGCCGCCTCGGCGGCTATCCCCGTCCAGCGGACGGTGGATTTGACTCTGACCGTCTTCAGGGCCGAGGGCAAAATTCATGCGCTCCTGTCCAAAGCTGCCGCGCCCCTCTCGCTGGACAGCGATTTGCCCGTCCTGGGAAGCTGGGACCTGAGCGAGCTGGCGGGCAAGCTCAAGCTGAAATATTAGGAGGTTATCACGATGGAAGATATCAGGATCTCAGGAATGGGCGATCTGCCCGGCGGTGAATACCGCTCCGTGTCGGTCAGCGGCATGGGCAAGTGCACCGGCGCGCTCAGCGCCCAGAGCGTCACCGTCAACGGCACCTTCAACTGCAAGGGCAGTCTGGACAGCCAGACCACAGCCGTCAACGGCACCCTCAAGTGCGCAGGCCCCCTGCGCACCGAGCGGTTCTCCTGCAACGGCATGGCCGACCTTCTGGGCGACACGGTGGCCAACACCCTCACGGTGGGCGGCATGGTCCACGTCAAGGCCGCCAAGCTGGAGGGCGCGGAGATTACCTGCACCGGCATCCTCCAGTCCGACGGGCAGATCTCCGCGGACCGGGTCAAGGTCACCGGCGTCGTCAAGGCCAGGGAGATTGTGGGGGACCACGTCTCCATCCGCTCCCACCATGTCTCCCTGCTGAAGATGTTCCTCCCCTCCGCCTCCTCCATCTCCTCCGCAGACCTCATCGAGGCCACCACGATAGACCTGGAGGGCGTCAAGGCCGGCGTTGTCAACGGACACGATATCACCATCGGCGCCGCCTGCACTGTCGACTGCGTGGACTGCACCGGCACCCTGCGCATCCACCCCTCCGCGGCGGTGGGCAGTGTCACCGGCGACTATACCATGCTGGGGTAAGCGCCATGGTCATCATTTTCAAAGGCTGCCGCACAGCTCCGGTCCCCGCCTCCGGCAAGAAGGCGGCTCCGCCCGGACCCGGCAAAAAGGCGGCGCAGGCGCCGCGCCGCCTCTCCGGGCGTATCCAAAGCGCCTTGCCCACGCCTTGACAGATGCATGACTTCGCTTTATGATAGGTACAATATTCCTCAGATATATTGTGACTGGGGGTGGACGTCATGGAGCAGTCTGGCGATAAACGGGTCCTGGGCGTGGACCTGCTGCGCATCCTCTCCATGTTTTTTGTCGTCGTGCTCCACACGCTGGGTGTGGGGGGAGCGCTGGCCGCGCTGCCGCCCAGCTCTCTCCGGTACTGGACGCTCTGGGCTCTGGAGGCCCTCTCCTACTGCGCGGTCAACTGTATGGGGCTTATCAGCGGATATGTCGCCGCGGGACGGCCCCACCCGCTGCGCCGCCTGCGCAGTCTGTGGCTCCAGGTGTTCTTTTACTCCGCGGTCATCACCCTGGTCTTCGCCCTCCTCCAGCCCGGCTCCCTCCGCCCGCGGGATATGCTCGCGCCCTTCATCCCGGTGCTGAACGGCACATACTGGTATTTTACCGCCTATTTCGTTCTCTTCCTTCTCATGCCCTTTCTGGATCTGATCCTGAACGCGCTCACCCGCAGCACGGCAAAGCGGCTGTCTATCACGCTGGTGGCGGCGTTCTCCATTATGGCCGCCCTCTCGCCGGAGAAGTCCTTCGCCGTCCAGTCCGGCTACAGCGTCCTCTGGCTGGTTGTCCTCTATCTCCTGGGCGGCTGCCTGCGGCGTTTTCCTCCCCTGCGCCAGCGCAGCGCCCGGCTTTATCTCCTGGGCTATCTGGCCTGCTCCCTTCTGGCTCTGCTCGGGAAGGATCTGTTTGAAGGCGTGCCTCCGCTGATTATATTCAGCTTCAGCGGCCTCTTTTTAACCTACAGCTCCCCCCTGATCCTGTTCTCCGCAATTTTCCTGCTCCTGGCCCTGCGCCAGTACCAGCCCGGGCATGCGCTTCCCCGCCGTGTCATCCGCTTCTGCGCGCCGCTCTCCTTCGGCGTGTATTTGCTCCACGCGCACCCCCTGGTCTGGAGCCACGTCCTCTCCGGCAGTACGGCTGCCCTGGCCCAATATTCAACGCCTCAATGCGCCGCTTTGGTCCTGCTCATCGCCTTGTTCATCTTCGCCGCCGGCATCTGCGCGGACTTTGTGCGCGACAGGCTCTTCTGCTTCGCCGCCCTTCTCTTCCGTCGAACCTCCAAGCGAAACGGCAAAGCACCCCCGGAACCTTAAAGCCGCATCCGTGAATGCGGTCCTTTGAGCTTCGGGGGTGCTTTGTCTTATTTCTGGCTCTGCCAGTCCGCGGGATAGACGAAGTATAAAAAACGCGCGCGGCCCTGTACGGAGAACTGGATGGCGCTGCCCTTGGGGATATAGAGCACCTCGCCCGGCCCGGCGGAGACTGTTTCCCCGCCGATGAGTACGTCCAGCCGCCCCTCCACCACGTAGTCCATCTCGTCGTAGCCCAGGGTCCAGGGGAAGGTGGTGTCGATCATCTCCATGACGCCCACGCCCATTCGGGGGCTCTCCTCCAGCGTGAAAAGGTCATGGGTGTAGACCCGGTCGCCGCTGCGGCCGGTGTCCATGCGGTCGGCCTCGGTGATCTGTATCCGGGGCGCCGCCACGCTCTTGACGCCGTGGGTTCCGCGGCTGCGGGCCTGTCCGCCCAGTTTCTCCAGCAGGACCTCCCGGACCAGCTGTTCCAGTGCTTGCCTGTCCATGTGTTACGCCGCCTCCCTATCCCGCCGGGTGATGAACATGGCCACCGCCACGGCGGTGACGCCGCCCACCAGCTTGCCCACGATCATGGGGAAGATCATGGTGGCGTCAAAGCCCGCCGTAAAGCCCAGGTGGTCGCCGAAGACGAAGGCGGCGGAAACCGCGAAAGCCACATTGATGACCTTGCCCCGCTTGTCCATGTCGTGCATCATGCCGAACATGGGGATGTTATTGGCCAGGGTGGCCACCAGTCCCGCGGCGGAGATGTCGTTCATCCCCATCAGGTGTCCCAGCTTCATCAGGGGCTTCTTGAAGACCTTGGTGATGACGTATACCAGCGGGAACGCGCCCGCCAGCACCACGGCGATGTCGCCCACCACGCCGAAGCCCTCCTCAATGGGGTTCATTCCCGGGATGAGGGTGATAGGGGTCAGCTTTTCTATAATGGCGGCCGCCAGCCCTATGGTGATTATAATAACCACAATTTTGCCGAACACCTGAAAGCCCTTTACCATGCCGTTGGGGATAAGCCAGAGTCCCACGGCGATGAGCACCGCGAACAGCACGATGGGGACGAGGTTGCGCAGAACCATTATGATGTTGAATCCAGCCACCAGGCCGCCCACGAAGGCGCCCACAGGAATGGTGATTACCCCCGCCAGCACGCCGGTGGCCAGATACCTGCGGTCCTCGGCCTTGATGATGCCCAGACCCACCGGGATGGTGAAGACGATGGTGGGCCCCAGCATGGCGCCCACGATGAGGCCGCCGAACTGTCCCGCCTCGGGACTGAGCGCCAGCTCCTTCGCCAGGGGCGCGCCGCCCATGTCGTTTGCCAGGATGGTGCCCGCGAACATGGCCGGGTCGGCCCCCAGGAACTGATAGACCGGCACCACCACGGGCCGCAGGAGATTGGCCAGCACCGGGGCCAGGCAGATAATGCCGATCATCGCCAGGGCCAGACTGCCCATGGCGATGATGCCCTCCTCGAACTTCTCTCCCAGTCCGAACCGATTGCCGATGATGCGGTCAATGGCCCCCAGGGCCATAAAGAGAACCATTAGATAGACGATGATCTCGTTGATGGACAAAAAGATTGCCCCCTTAGCTTAGAATTCATTGAAAAGAGAAGCGCGGGAAATAAAAAGGGCGGCTGCGCGGCGAAATTGCAGCAGACATTCAAGTTCAGCACGGCAATGCGCTCTTTTTTCTCTTTTCATTTATCACGATTCAGTATCCACAATGCCCACAATAGCGGCGTCCACGGGGATCTCCCGTCCCGCCGCCACCCGGGCCGCGCCGCCGGTGGCCACGAGGACGGTGTCCCCCTCCCCCGCGCCCACGCAGTCCGCGCAGACCAGAGACTTCTCTCCCGCCCGGACGGTGAGGAAGGCCTGCCCCAGCAGGGCCGCGGACTTCTTGGTGGCCCAGAGGTTGCCGGTCACGACGCCCACAATCATAGTCCGCTCCCCCTGTAGGGGCGGCCTGTGGACGCCCGGGCGATGCCCAGCTCCCGCAGTTCCCGCTCCATGGAGGTGAAGCGGATATAGACCCCCCGCTCAGCGGTTCTGGCGTACTGCTTATACTCCAGTGCCCCATCCGCCAGGGAGACCCGCCTCCCCTCCAGCAGAGCGGACAGCACCCGCCGCTCCTCCTCGGTCAGCGCCAGCCCCAGGGACAGCAGGGCCATCTGCTCCACCGGGAGCCAGGTGATGACCAGCCCGCCGTCCCGTTCTTCCAGTATCAATCCCCTCAGCTCCTTTTATCGGGGCGGTCATCGGCCCTCTCCCCTGCGGCCTCTGCCGGGCCAGAATCATTCCCCTGTCGCCCTTCTTAAATCCGCAGGCGTTGGCCTTCCCCACAAAAGATGGGTCTTTTGTGGGGAACCCTTTATGATTTTATCTGCCCGGGCGGAGTGAATCCGCCCGGGCATCAAGGTTTGGCCCGCGGGCCAAACGCTTGGACGCGCCACCCGGCGCGGCTCCTCGGCCACCGCATATACCCCGTGCGTCGGCTATCCCTCCGGCAGAATCATTCCCCTGTCGCCCTTCTTAAATCCGCAGGCGTTGGCCTCGTCGTAGTCGATGTGCACCACGGTGGAGAACTTTTCGGACACTCGGACCTCCACCTCCTCAAAGATCAGCGGACGGCCCGTAAAGGTCCGCAGGCGCACGTCCTGCTTGTCTGCCACGCCAAAGCGGCGGGCGTCCTCCGGAGTGATGTGGATGTGCCGCTTGGCGACAATAAGGCCCTTCGTGAGACGAATCTCCCGGTCCCCGTGCCGAATGGCGATCCCCGGCGTCCCCTCAATGCTGCCCGAGATACGCACCGGCGGGGTGACACCCAGCGCCACCGCGTCGGTGAGGGAGACCTCCACCTGGCTCTCGCCCCGCTCAGGCCCCAGGATCACCACATTTTTCAGCTCCCCCTTGGGCCCGGCGAGGGTCACCCGCTCGGCGCAGGCGAACTGCCCCGGCTGGCTCAAATCCTTCACCCGGTTCAGTTGGTAGCCCCGGCCGAAGAGCGTCTCCAGATCCCCGCGGCTGAGGTGGACGTGCCGTCCGCTGGCCTCGATCTCAATGGTCATGCGGGCCACGATTTCCTCCGCCAGGCGGTCAATCTGCATTTGCTGTAATTCCACGGGTTTTCACCCTTTCTGATATTTCCCTGCTTTTAGTTTGATCATCATAATCCACATAAGGGAGGAGAGGCGGTTGAGCCCCAGAATGATGTCGTCCCGGGTCACGTTGCCGTCCGCGTCCCGGAACGCCCGGTAGGCTGCCAGCTCGGTCTGCCGTACGATGGTGCGGACCTTGTTCACCGCCAGAATGGCCGGGCCGTCGGTGTAGCGGATCAGGAAGTGGGGCTGCCCAAAGTGCTTTTCCGGGTAGTGGGAGTACTCCCGCAGCTCTCCGGGCGTATAGCCGCAGAGCCGCATCTCCCCCAGGTTCTCATCCAGCACATCGAAGCGGATAAAGCGCCGCACGAAGTCCAGCACCTCCTCCAGCTCTTCGGCCAGCGTCCCATAGCCCTCTCCCGCGGCCGCGTGCTGGGCCAGGGTAATCTCCGCCTCCAGCAGGTCGATGTACCCCCGGAATGCGATGCGGGGGTGGTCCTTGAAGACCAGAATATTGCCCTTCAGGTGGGTCATGTGCTCCGGTTTTTCGTACAGATCGGCCCCAAAGAGCGTGCGGTACCTGGCCGCGGGCTTTTCCCCCCCGGCCTTTGCAGGACGGGGGCTCGTCCCCGCCCCATGGCCCTCGGATTTTCCCTCCGGGTACACGACCTCCACCTTGTGCGCGCTCAAATAGTCCTTGGCGCCGGGGGTCAGTACCTCCTCGCGCCGTACCACCACGGGCCCCCGGGTGCCGCCGTTGGACATCCGGCGCACGTCCTCCTCGGTCAGTAAGGCCATGGCTTACTGACCGTCGTACTCGCTCTTGCCGTGGGGCAGAACGGAGTCCACCTCGGCGTGGGGGCGGGGGATGACGTGGACGCTCACCAGCTCGCCCACCTTCTCCGCCGCAGCCGCGCCCGCGTCGGTGGCGGCCTTGACGGCGCCGACGTCGCCCCGGACCATCACGGTCACCAGGCCGCCGCCCACCTGCTCCTTGCCCACCAGCTGTACGTTGGCCGCCTTTACCATGGCGTCCGCCGCCTCGATGGCCGCCACCAGGCCCTTTGTCTCCACCATTCCCAGTGCATTCGTGTTCGCCATTGAAATTCTCCTTTCATATTTGCCTCCCTCGCTGAGGGAGCCGGCAGCGGCTGCGCCGCTGCCCGAGGGAGCTGATTTTTTCATCCTTGGCTCCCCCGCCGGGGGCGCCGTCCGCGCGGCGGGCCGAGGGCTCCCTCCCCCGTCTCCCCCGGAGGGTGAGCCGTCCGCCTTCGCCGCCCTCTTCCGTCCCGTCTTGGCGGGCTTTTCCGCCTCCACGGCGCTCATGGCCGTCCCAGCGCCCCGGTGGGCGTCGCCCCGGGCCACGGCCTCGGCCTGCCTGTGGGGGATGCCCCCCACCGTCCCGGCGTATTCGCCGTTGGCCGCGTAAATCGGGTGCTCACGGACCGGCTCCTCGTCCTGGTGCCTGGGCTCCTCGGCCATGAGGCTGTTGGTCAGGTTCTGCACCTCCTGGAGCAGGTGCTCCTGGGGATTCACCAGCACGCCGTCGGCATTGACCTCGCTCATACGCCCAGCCTCCTCATAATCTGGCGCACCAGCTCATCCATGGCGGCGTTGTCCATGCCGCCCGACGCGCCGTTTCCGCCGCCGCAGGACGCCGCCGCCCCGGTACGTGTGTTCTCCCAGGGAGAGGAGGCGTTTCCGGCCCGGATATCCTCCAGCTCGCGCACACCCCAGGCCACCCGCTTGATGTTGATGAGGTCCAGGGGCCCGATGTTGTTGGAGCTGGACGACCCGCCCACCGCACCGCAGCCCAGGGTCAGGGCGGGGAAGAGGCAGGTGCTGGCCCCGATACCGCCCAGGGCGGAGGGAGTATTCACCAGCACCCGGCTGGCAGGGACCGCCTTTGCAAACCGCTTGACCACGCTTTCATCCTCGGCGTGGATGGAGAAGGTATGGCCCGCGCCCTCCCACTCCAGGATCTCCACACAGCGGCGGAGCACCGCCTCCTCGTCCGCCTCCACGTAGTATGCCAAAATGAGGCCCAATTTTTCATTGGAATATGGGTATCCTTTGCCCACGCCGGTCTCTCTTGCCACCAAAACCCGCGCGGAGGCGGGGATTCCGCTCAGTCCGGCCAGTTTTGCCACGGTTTCCACGCTTTTGCCCACAATCTGCGGGTTCATGGTGCCGTTTGCCCTCAGTATGAACCTGGAGAGGGTCTTGTGCTCCGCATCGGAGAGAAGATAGGCCCCCTGGCGCTTCAACTCCTCGGTTACCGCGCGTTCCATGGCCTTTTCCACCACAATGGACTGCTCGCTGGCGCAGATGGTGCCGTTATCGAAGGTTTTGGAGTCCAGAATGCGCTTGACCGCCATTTGGACGTTGGCTGTGCGGTGGATATAGGCCGGTCCGTTGCCCGCGCCCACGCCGATGGCGGGGGTGCCGGAGGAGTAGGCCGCCTTGACCATGGCCCCGCCGCCGGTCGCGAGGATGAGCCGGGTGTCGTCGTGCTTCATCAGGGCGTTGGTGGCCTCCAGTGTGGGGGTGGAGATGCAGGAGACGCACCCGGCGGGGGCGCCCGCGCTTTCCGCCGCCCGGCGGACCACATTCACCGTCTCAGTGATGCAGTTGAGCGCGCTGGGGTGGGGGGAGAAGATGATGGGGTTGCCCGCCTTCAGGCAGATCATGGCCTTGTAGATGACGGTGGAGGTGGGGTTGGTGGAGGGCACCAGCCCCGCCACGATGCCGACCGGTACGCCGATGTCGATGGTCTTCTTCTCGCGGTCCTCGGCCAGGATGCCGATGGTCCGCTCGTCCTTGATTGCGTCGTAGAGGGTCACGGCGGCAAAGCGGTTTTTAAGCTCCTTGTCCTCTTTGCGGCCGAAGCCGGTCTCCTCCACCGCCATGTCGCCCAGCCGCCGGGCGTCCTCCGCGCCGGCCCGGGAAATGGCCGCCACGATGGCGTCCAGCTGCTTCTGATCCATTCCCGCCAGCACCCGCTGGGCCTCACGGGCCGCGGCGATGAGGTTGCGCACCTCCTGGACGGACCGCAGGTCCTTATCCAATTGCATATCTACACCTCCCTGGGCCGGGCCGCCACGGACTTGACCGCTTCGGCGAAGGCCGCCGCCGCCGCGTTGCAGGCGGACTGGGTGCCGGTGAGGAGTCCGCCGCCGAAGTTGGTCTCGCTGGGCGGCTCGTAGAGGGCCACCAACTCCACATCGGCGGCCTTGAGGGCCTCGTCCAGGCCCACCACGGCCTCCAGGGGCGGGGCGATGAGATAGGCCAGCGCCTCCCCCTCCCGCACTCCCGCTGTCTGGGAGAGATAGGTCCCGGTGCGGGAGACGGTGTGGGCGAAGTAGACCACGCTGTCGTCCTCATTGGCGGAGCGGAAGCCCGCGCCGTCCTGGATGAAGCCCACCGCCGACCGAAGGCCGCTCTGGACCTCCGCCGGGTTTGGTCCGGCCAGGATGCCGATGACCTCCCCGGCGTACTTGGTGGAGGCATTGGCCGCCCCCGCGTAGAGGCTCCTGCCGTAGACCACCTCCACGGCGGCGGACTTGGTTGCCTCGTCCAGGGCGCAGTAGGTCACGTCGTCGCAGTCGGTGGTGATGATGCCGATGGAGCGGTGCCCCTCGGGCAGAGACAGCCTGGCCGCCAGGCTCTCGCTCACGTTGGCGATGGTGTGGGTGGCGAGGATATTGACGGGAATCAAATCGTTTGTCATGAAAACACCCCTTTGGAAAAGAAAAAAGAAAAACAGCTTGCCCAGCCTCCACTTTCTTCTTTTTTCTCTCTTTAGCATCTTTTTTTATTTCAAATCGATACCGCTGGCCTTTTTCTCCAGCATGGTCTTAATCAGTTCCGCGATGTGCGCGCCCGCCTCCACCGCCGTGGTGCCCTGCCTGTGGATGTTGGAGATGACGGTTCGCTTGGACTCGGGGATGCCGATATAGGGTTTGTAGGTGATATAGGCGGACATGGACTCCGCCGTCACCAGGCCGGGCCGCTCCCCCACCAGCATACAGACCACCTCGGCCCCGGTCAGCTCGCCGATGTGGTCGCTGGCGCCCACCCGGCAGAACTTGATGAAGAGGATGTCCGGCGTGTCGATGCCGAAGGATTTGAGCCCCGCCTTGACCGACTCGATGCAGTCCTCGGCGTTGGCCTCAATGGCGGCGGAGCTCAGCCCGTCGCCCACCACCAGGGCCACCCTGGGGTTGCGGCCCAGGGTCTTTTGGATGATCGCCTGGTTCTCCTGGTCGAACCGGCGGCCCTTGTCGGGCCGGGTCAGGTACTCGTCCTTGTCCCCGCAGAGGGTCTGGACGGGGACAAACTGGTTCCGCTTTACAAATTCCTCGTCCACCAGGGAGAAGCAGGAGTCCTGGGCGGCCGCGTGGTCGGCCCGGACCCGGAGCATGGTGACGGTCTTGTACCGGGCGCCCGCCCGGCCCACGCCGATGCGGGCGGGGGTTTTCAGCTTCAGGTCCTGGAAGGCGGCGCCGTTGCGGGGGTTCTCAATCAGGTACTGCCGCCGCAGATCGATTTCCGAGATATCGGGCAGCATGGCCCCGGCGGCCACGCTCTGCTCCCAGGCCCGGGTCACCCCCTCGCTCTCCAGGGGCACGTAGTCCGCGCCCTTCACCTGGGGCGTGGGCGCCTGGCCCATGAGGTCCACTATCATGCGCTCCACCAGGGTGCGCAGTTCTTTGTCGTTCAAATAAATCAACTCCTTGATTGACCCTTTAGAAGGGGGCTGGCGCGGAGCACCCGGGGATTGAAGCTCCCCTCCGCCTGCGGCGGTCCCCCTCCCTTCATAAGGGAGGCAACTTACGCTCAGGCCAGCAGAATGGACGCGTCGCCCGCCAAATCCGTCAGCCTGCCGCTGCGGACAAAGCCCATCTTCTCCCCATCGAATCAAGAGCTTCGATGGGGGCCCCGCTTTTTATCAGCTGCCGCGGCGAAATAAATCCGCCGCGGCTGCGCCGCATTCGCGGCGGCTCGCTCTCGCTCGCGCTGGAGAAGACGGGCCGCAGTTAATCAGGCCAGCAGAATGGACGCGTCGCCCGCCAAATCCGTCAGCCTGCCGCTGCGGACAAAGCCCATCTTCTCCAGCCACTCCTGGAAGGGCTTGATGGCGGTGAGGCCGAACATCTCCCGCAGGGCGGCGGTCTCGTGGAAGCCGGTGGTCTGGTAGTTGAGCATCACGTCGTCCCCGTGGGGGATGCCCATAAAGTAGTTGCACCCGGCGGTGGTGAGGAGGACGGCCAAATCCTCGATGTCGTTCTGGTCGGCCTTCATATGGTTGGTGTAGCACGCGTCGCACCCCATGGGGATGCCGGTGAGCTTGCCCATAAAATGATCCTCCAGGCCCGCGCGGATGACCTGCTTGGAATTGTAGAGGTATTCCGGGCCGATGAAGCCCACCACCGTGTTCACCAGGAAGGGCTGGTACCGCTTGGCGAAGCCGTAGCACCGGGCCTCCATGACCACCTGGTCGGCCCCGTGATGCGCCTCGCTGGAGAGTTCGCTGCCCTGCCCGGTCTCAAAGTACATCACGTTGGGGCCGGTGGCGTTGCCCTCCCGGAGGGCGAGCTGACGGGCCTCCTCAATCATGCTGCCGGTGAGGCCGAAGGCCTCGTTGCCCTTTTGGCTGCCGGCAATGGACTGGAAGATGAGGTCGCAGGGCGCGCCCTGGCGCACGGCCTCCATCTGGGTGGTCACATGGGCCAGGACGCAGATTTGGGTGGGAATCTCCCAGCGGTTGCGCACCTCATGGAAGCGGTCCAGCACCCGGCGGACGCTCTCCACGCTGTCGTCCACGGGGTTGAGGCCCAGCACCGCGTCCCCCGCGCCGTAGGTGAGGCCCTCCAGCAGGGAGGCCATGATGCCGTCGGGGTCGTCGGTGGGGTGGTTGGGCTGGAGGCGGCAGGAGAGGGTCCCCGGCTCGCCGATGGTGGTGTTGCAGTGGGCGGTGACCTTGATTTTCTTCGCCGCGTAGATGAGGTCCATGTTGCTCATCAGCTTGGCCACCGCCGCAATCATCTCGGCCGTCAGGCCCCGGGATACCCGCCAGATATCCTCATTGGTGGTCTTCTCGCTGAGAAGCCACTCCCTCAGCTCCGAGACCGTCCAGTTCTTGATCTCGGCGTAGACCTTTTCGTTCACGTCGTCCTGAATGATGCGGGTCACCTCGTCCTCCTCGTAGGGGACGGCGGGGCTGTTGCGCAGGTCGGACAACAGAAGGTTCGCCACCACCACCTTGGCGGCCACCCGCTCCTCGGCGGTCTCGGCGGCGATGCCCGCCAGGCTGTCGCCGGATTTGACCTCGTTTGCCTTGGCCAGCACGTCCTTGACCGACTTGAAGTCGTAGACGCGGCCGAGGAGTTTGGTTTTGAGTATCAAAATGATCAGCTCCTTGCGGCGGAGGACATCAGCCCCCGCCCTACTTTTGAAATACCAGAGTTTTGATGACGACCGGTAACACCGCACCATTCGCCACCGGCAGGGGCGCGGACATTTTCTGCGGAAAATGCGGGGTATTACGGCCGCGCCCTCCAGGGGGAACCCCGTTCCCCCTGGATACGCACCGGGGCGGACGCCGGTGCGATACCCCCTCCGCTCTCCGAGGGGGTTCACTGCCAATCCTGCTGTATTATTTAGTTTTTCTGAAATGCCAGCGTTTTAATGACGACCGGTAACACCGCACCATTCGCCACCGGCGCGCCGATGTCGATGTAGTCGCCGTTGTCCGCGCTGACGCCGTCCAGGCACAGGAGGGGGCCGCTTATCCCCGGGGCCAGGGCCTGGCCCAGAACCTTCGCCATGTCGGTCTCCACCACCACCACGGGGAAAAAGCCTCTCCCCAGCAGCGGCTCCAGCCCCTCCCGGACGCCCTGGGCCAGCTCCTTCACGGCGCGGTAGGAGGGGTTTTTCTCCCCCCGCAGGCACAGGGCTGTCTGGGTGAGGCCCCCCTCGTCGGCAAACCAGCGCAGCTTCTCCCGGATGGCGGCGGCGAGCCGGGCGGGGCCTCCCCGCTCCTCCTCTTCCGTCAGCTTGAGGATGGGCAGATTTTTCAGGGGGAACTCCACCCCGCGGTAGAAGATGGTGGACCCGGAGAGGTCGGTGGAGTGGCTGCCCGCCCCCACCACCGTGGCCCGGATGGTCTCCTCCCCCCGGACCAGCTCCGTCCCCCGAAAGGCCGGGGACTCCCGGATGGCCCTGCCCAGCAGCACGCCGATATCGCCGTAGGCCAGCCAGTCCTCCGGCGGCGACCAGATGCAGTCGGCCACGCCCCCGGAGAAGGACACGCAGGGCACCGGCGCGGCGGGCAGCGGCATTTTGGCCGCCCCGCCGGTCCAGAAGAAGTCGGCCAGCCCGGTGGGCTCCCGCAGCCCCGCAATCTCCTCCAGGGCCGAGACCATGGCGGAGACGAAGGGGGCGAGACGTTCCGGGGCGGCCGCTTCGCCCACGGAGAGCGGAGCGCCCCGGGCGGCGCATCCGGGCGGAGCGCTGTCGTAAAACTGCCGCACCTTGGGGGACAGATAGGTGATGCTTCCGGTCTCACGGTCAATCTTGATGAGCCGGCCTCCCACATCCATGCACCCGGTGGTCTTCAGCTCCCCACGGTCGTAGAGGGCCAGGTTGGACGTGCCGCCGCCGATATCAAAGTGTAATACTTCTGTATGATGTTCCTTGGAGTAATCATCTATCCCCGCTCCCCGGGCCGCGAGAATGGATTCCAGGTCCGGTCCGGCGGTTGCCACCACGAAATCCCCGGCAAAGCCGGAGAGGGTGCTCAGCACCTCACGGGCGTTCTCCTTCCGGGCCGTCTCGCCGGTGATGATGACCGCTCCGGTGGAGATTTGAGCTTTCTCAAAGCCCGACTTCCGGTACTCCTCCTCCACGATTGCCCGGACCCCCTCGCTGTCGATCACCGTGTCTGAGAGCAGGGGGGTAAAGTGAATCCCGCTGCGGTAGAGCACCTCTTTGTCCGCAATTGCAATCCGCGGCACCGAAAAGGGGTTGGCCCGGTTCTCCAGCGTCAGCCTGGAGAAGATAAGCTGTGTGGTGGATGTGCCGATGTCGATGCCGACGGATAGCAGCTCCTGGGTCATTTCGGCACCTCCATCACTGGGGCCCCACACGGTGGGGCGGGCGTCAGCCCGTAAAATTGCAGCGCAGCGGAGATTTCGCGCAGGTGGAATTCACTTCCGCCGGAGGGATTCAGATGGGCGGGGTCCCCAGGGCGCAGACCGCGCGCCCTAGGGGGTGATGTGCCGATGTCGATGCCGACGGACAGCAGTTCCTGGGTCATGGCCGCACCTCCTTTTTATCTCGCTCCCGCGGTTCGCAAGGCTCCTCTTGGCTGTGGGCCTTTGTCTTCGCCTACAGCACTTCCCGCACGATGGCCGCCAGCTCCGCGGCGGCGGCGCTGCGCGGGTTGCCGGGCATACACACGTCGGCCAGGGCGGCGGCGGTAATCGCTTCCAAATCCGCCAGGACCGTTTTCCGCTCCACGCCGCAGTCGGTAAGCCGCCCGGGCATCCCCAGGCTCTGGCGCAGCCGGCCCAGGGCCGAGGACAGCGCCCGGGCGTTGGGGGCCAGGCCGCAGGCCTTGGCCAGGGCGGCGTACTTTTTCGCGGCAGCCGGCTCCTCCGCGTTGAAGCGTATGACGTGGGGCATGAGCATGGCGTTGAGCCGCCCGTGGGGGGTGTGGTAGCGGCCCCCCAGGGAGTGGGCCAGGGCGTGGTTTGCACCCAGCCCCGCGCCGTTGAAGGCGATGCCCGCCATGCAGGAGGCCAGGAGCATCTGTTCCTTGGCCGGGTGCTCCCCCTTGGCGGCGTGGGCCTTGATAAGGTTTTCCCAGGCCAGAACGAAGGCCCGCTCGGCCAGGGCGTCGGTGAAGGCGTTGGCCTTCCGGGCCACATAGGCCTCAGAGGCGTGGGTGAGCACGTCCATGCCCGTGTCCGCCGTCACCGGACCGGGCACCCCCGCCAGGAGGGAGGCGTCCAGAATGGCGGCGTCGGGCAGGAGGGCGTCGTCCACCAGGGGGTACTTCACCCCGGCGTCCGTGTCGGTGAGGACGGCGAAGGAGGTCACCTCGCTGCCGGTGCCCGCCGTGGTGGGCACCGCGTAAAAGAGCAGCCCCGGCCGGTCGGAGAAATGGCGCATGGCCTTGGCGCAGTCCATGGGGGACCCGCCGCCGAAGGCCAGCACCGCGTCGGGCGAGAAGTCCCGCAGGGCCCGGACCCCCTCGGCCACCAAGCGGAGGGAGGGGTCCGGGGTGACCTTGCTGAACACCTCCGTCAGAGCGCCCTTGAGGTGTGCCGTCACCCGGGGCAGCAGGCCCGACTTATGGGCCAGAAAATCGTCGGTAACGATGAGCACCCGTTTCCCCGCCAGCGCCTCCAGGGCCGAGAGCGCGTCGTCGCCGAAATAGATGGCCGGTCTCAGCGCAAATGTTTCCATGGTTTCCGCCCGCCTTTTCTTTGGGTAAATTCCGCCGACAGCCAAATTCACCCTGAGATGGACTTAGTATGTCAGCCCTGGCAAAAAATATAGCCCCGGTGAAAAATTTTTCACCGGGGCTTTTCGTGTTTGCCGCTGAGGTTCAAATCTTCGTCCACCTTCACGGCCAGAACCGGGATCGCCTCCCGGGGCGTGGGCGGGCGGTCCAGGCCGGGAAAGAGACTTCTGAACCAAGTCCTCCCCTCGGGCTTGGGGTTGTCCCAAAAATCAGTCATATCCTGAACCATCTGGGCGTCGACCTCCTTGATGGTCACTCCATGCTCAGAGGCGATCTCCGTCAGCATAAGCAGATACTCCAGTTCCCCCATGGGCTTCGGCCTATTTTCCATTCCAATCACCGCCAAAATAATTTAGATACAAACCATATCTAATTTACACTATTCGACTGCTTTTTGAATAAAATAGATACGAAATAGATATAGAAAATTTTGAGGTGGCCGGATGAAAAAGGTGCGAAGTCTTTCTATTCGTATTAGTGATGAGATGCGTATAAAGCTGCACTACATCGCTAAGTATGACGCACATTCTGCCAATTCACATATTATTTACCTGATTCGAAAAAATATTGAAGAGTTTGAGAAAAAGCACGGCAAAATAGATACTTTGGACAAAAATTAGAAGGAGCGGACACCAAGCCGGTGCCCGCTCCCTTTTTACCTGTCGGGATATCTTCCCTATGCCAATCAGCCCGCTAAACGCTCTCTGCTTTTCCGCTCAGCTCTCCTCCAGCCAGCTTTTCAGCTCCGCCAGATCCGGCGCAATATGGTCGTATGGAAACGCCTCAAACGCCCCGGCAGGAGTGATGCCGTTGAGCACGGCGGCAAAATGGGTCCCCGCCCGCTGGGCGGCCTCCGCGTCCAGAACGGTATCCCCGCAGAAGAGGACCTCCTCCCTGTCGATCCCCAGCCTCTCCAGCGCCAGATTCAGTCCCTCCGGGTCCGGCTTGGGACGGCTCACCATGTCCCCGGCCATCACGAAATCCATCAGCGGGGAAAGCTCCAGCTTTTCCAGGAGGGGGAGCAGGGCCGTGCTCCGCTTGGAGCTGACCACCCCCACCTTTATCCCCGCCCCCCGCAGGGCGCGCAGCAATTCCAGCGCCCCCGGGAAGAGGACGGTGGTCTCAAGCTGCATGGGGTGGGATTTCTCCGCGAAGAGGCGGACGAACTCGTCGGCGCGGGCCTCATCGGTATCACCGCTGAGCATGACATAGCCGTCCCGCAGGAGATAGCCCACCGTGGGGCGGACGGCCTCCCGGCCGGGCGGCGTCAGGCCCATCTTCCCAAAGGCGTACTGAAAGCCCGCCACAATGGACTCGGTGGCGTCTCCCAGGGTATAATCAAAGTCGAAGAGTACGGCTTTCAATTTCATTCCATCTCACCCAATCTCTTGATGATCCGCGCCGGGTTCCCGCCGACCGCCCCACCCGGCTCTGGCCGGGCGGGGGCCCCGGTTCTTTTTAGTTTATCGCTGGGCCGAAGTGAATCCGGCCCGGCTCCGCGCCACTCGGCGCGGCCCGCCTGCGGCGGGCGGTGGCCGGCGGACTACAGCCGCTTGATGATCCGCGCCGGGTTCCCGCCGACCGCCCCACCCGGCTCTGGCCGGGCGGGGGCCCCGGTTCTTTTTAGTTTATCGCCGGGCCGAAGTGAATCCGGCCCGGCTCCGCGCCACTCGGCGCGGCCCGCCTGCGGCAGGCGGTGGCCGGCGGACTACAGCCGCTTGATGATCCGCGCCGGATTCCCGCCGACCGCCACGTCGTCGGGAACGTCCTTGGTGACCACCGCGCCGGAGGCCACCACCGACCGGCTGCCGATGGTCACGCCTGGGTTAATCACAGCATGGCCGCCGATCCACACATCATCGCCAATCGTGACGGGCTTTCCGTACTCCCCATAGTCCGGACCCGGGCGGCGCAGGCGAAAGTCCAGCGGGTGGGTGGCGGTATAGATGCCCACCTGGGGGCCGACCATCACATGGTCGCCGATGGTGACGGGGCAGGTATCCAGCACCACCAAACCGGTATTGGCGTAGAAAAAGCGGCCCACGTAAAAATTGGCCAGGTAGTCGCAGAAGAAATCCGGCTCAATATAAAACTCCTCAGCCCCGCCCATGAGGGCGCGCAGCTCCGCCATCCCCTCCTGCGGGTCCCGGTTGTAGCGGCGGCAGGCGGCGTGGGCCTTCTCGCGCAGGGAGGTCAGATAGGGGTCCCGGTCCAGATAGAGCTCCCCGGCGATCATCTTGTTCCACTCGGTCAGGTCGTGCATATCTTCCATCCTTTCGTGCGGGCAGGCGTTATTCCTCATACTGCCTGCGTCCGGTGGTGCTGGGGATGCTCAGCTCGTCCCGGTACTTGGCCACCGTCCGGCGGGAGAGCCGGCAGCCCTCATGGGCCATCAGCTCGCAGAGCTTCTGGTCGGAGAGGGGGCGGCGCTTGTCCTCGCCCGCGATGAGCTTTTTCAGCAGGGCCTTGGCCGCGTCGGGGGAGGCAGCCTCCGTCCCGCCCCGGGACTGGGGGGCCCCCAGGCTGCGGGAGAAAAAGTAGTTCAGGGGGTAGACCCCCATGGAGCACTGGATGTACTTGTCCTTCACCGCCCGGCTGACGGTGGACTCGTGGACCCCCATGCGCGCCGCCACATCGGCCAGGGACATGGGGACCAGGTAGCCCGGCCCCTTGCGGAAGAAGGCCTCCTGGATGTCCAGGATGCACTGGGCGCAGGACATGAGGGTGCTGCCACGCTGCTCGATGCTGCGCACCACCCACTTGGCCTGGCGCACCTTGCCGGTGAGGTACTCCTTTACCTCCGGGTCGTCGGTCTCCTTCATCAGGCTGCCGTAATAGGAGCTGAGGCGGAGGGTGGGGAAAAAGTAGTCGTTGGTCAGCAGCTCGAAATGGTCGGGGAAGCTGACCACCACCACGTCGGGGTTGATGTAGGTGAGGTTCTCCCGTGCGGAGAAGCCGGTGCCCGGCCGGGGGTTCAGGGTTTTGATGAGGGCGCAGGCCTCCCGGACCGCCTCCGCCGATGCGCCCAGCTCCCGGGCAATGAGGCCGAAGCGGTTTTTGGCCAGGGCGTCCAGCTGGCTGTCCACGATGCGCATGGCCAGGGACTTTCCCTCCCCGCGGCGCAGCAGCTGCAGGCGCAGGCACTCGGAGAGATCCCTGGCCGCCACTCCGGCGGGCTCCAGGGACTGGACAACCTCCAGCGCCGCCCCCATCCGCGCCTCCTCACAGCCGCAGGCCGCCGCCAGGGCGGCCAGAGTTTCGTCCAGCCAGCCGTTCTGGTTCAGGCTCTCCACCAAAAATTCCGCCGCTTCCATGGTCTCAGGCTCCAGCTCCAGCATCTTGAGCTGGGAGAGGACGTAAAAATAGAGGTTCTCCTCCCCCTCCTCCACCGTGCCGTAGTTGGAGATGGGGTCGGTGTCGTCCTCGGCGTCCTGCTGGTGGTAGTAGCGGTTCTGCACGTCGGTGGACTCCAGCCACTCCAGCTTCCGGCGCAGCACGTCGAACTCATCGGCGCGGTCGTACTTCTCGTCCATCTCCAGCACCGGGTTCTCCTGGGCGGTCTCCTGGATGTACTCCAGCAGCTCCTGGGAGCCCATCTGAAGAATCTCCATGGACTGCATCATCTGGGGCGACAGGCTCTGCGACTGCTTCAGGCTCATGTTCAGTTCCATGACGGCCTCCCTTCCGCCCCGTACGGGGCATCTTTTTTTCGTCTTAGTATAGCACAAATACCATTGCCGTTCAATTTATAATTCGTTGTCCGGCATACCGGCCCCGGGTCGGATTGCGGGGACGCGGGGAGAACTCCTCCAGCGCCCATGGATGTACGATGCGTGCGCCGCACCCCGGACGAAACCCTAGAAGGCCCCCCGGCGGGCGCGTATGCATCCGCCGGGGGGCTTTGTCCAAATTTTCTATTAAAGCCGCTTGTCCCGCTCAGTGACGCGGTCCGGAGGCCACACCAGCTTGAACTCCTCGCAGACCACGGGCATCTCGGTGGTAAAGCTCTGGCCGCACCGCTCGCATTCCTGGATGAAAAAGGGCTTGTGTGCCCGCCGCCAATAGTCCAGGGAGAGGTCCCCCTCCCCCTCCAGGGCGGCGTACTTGCCGGATACCTCCCGCCAGGGGACGATCTCCACCCGGAGGGTCTGGATGACGCACTGGGCCTCCCCCGCCCAGTCGGTGATCACGCTGTACTCGTCAGCCTTGGGGAAGGGGTCGTCCTCTTTTACATAGGCATAGGAGCAGGAGGCGGTCCCACGCTTTTTGCCCTCCAGCACCAGCTGGGCCAGATGGTCCGCGTCCTCCTGATTGTCGTGGAAATGCCAGGCCTCGTACCCGGCGGCGACAGGGGTATGGGCGGTAAACGCCCGCCACATCTCTTCCGGGGTCATAGCGAATCCTCCTCTGTATCAAACAGCCGTCTTTAACGGTCCCACTTCTCGATGAGGGCGCGCAGCTGGTCGGCGAACTTGCCCAGGTCCTTGTTGGCCCCGCCCTTGTTCCGGCGGATGACCTCCTGGAGCATCCTGCCCGTCTCCTCCAGGCGGCGGTAGGCCGGGGAGCCGAAGTCCGCGGGAGCGGCCTTTCTGGGCTGGGGAATCCCCGGCGAGAGCACCTTTCCGGCCAGGAGGTCGTAGACCTCCTCATAGTCGGGCGCGTGGGCGGAGAGCCCCCGCTGGCGGAGGGTCTCCGCGTAAATCTCCGTGACGGCCTCGTCCCCGTGGACCACAAAGACCTCCCGGGGCCTGGGGTCGTAGGCGTCAATCCAGGCAAGCAGGCCGTTCTTGTCCGCATGGGAGGAGAGGCCGTGGCACTGTGTAATCGCGGCCCGGACGGCGATGGTCTCGCCGAAGAGCTTCACCTCGGCGGCCCCCTCCAGGAGCCTGCGGCCCAGGCTGCCCTCAGCCTGATAGCCCACGAAGACCACGCTGCACTCCTTCCGCCAGAGGTTGTGCTTCAGGTGGTGGCGGATGCGCCCGGCGTCGCACATGCCGGAGGCGGAGATAATCACCTTGGGCGTGGGGTCCAGGTTCAGGGCCTTGGACTCGTCGCTGGACTCCACCAGGGTGAGGCCGGGGAAGGTGAAGAGGGCGTCCCCGCTGCGCACCGTCTCCAGCGCCTCCTCATCCAGATAGCCGGTGAGGTTGCCGGAGAAAATTTTCGTCGCCTCCCTGGCCAGGGGGGAGTCCACGCAGACGGTAAAGTTCGGCACGCTCCGGACCAGATGCTCCTCCTTCATCTCCCGGATGAAGTATAAGAGCTCCTGGGTGCGGCCCACGGCGAAGGAGGGGATAATCACGTTGCCGCCCCGGCCCAGGGTCTCTTCGATGATGGCGGCGAGCTGCTCCTTGTACTCCCCCTTGCCCTCATGGAGCCGGTCGCCGTAGGTGCTCTCGGTGAGGACGTAGTCGGCGTCGCGGATGTACTGGGGGTCCCGGATGATGGGCTGGTCGTGGTTGCCGATGTCGCCGGAGAAGACGATTTTTCTCGTCTCCTCGCCCTCGGTGAGCCACATCTCCACGCTGGCGGAGCCCAGGAGGTGCCCCGCGTCCACAAAACGGGCCCGGACGCCCTGCTCAAGGTCCACCTCCCGGCCGTACTCGCAGGGGACCAGGAGCTTGAGGGTCGCCTCCGCGTCGGCCACGGTGTAGATGGGTTCCACCGGCGCGCGGCCCGCGCGCTTGCCCTTCTGGTTCTCCCACTGGGCGTCGCTCTCCTGGATGTGGGCCGAGTCCCGCAGCATGATGGAGAGGAGCTGGGCGGTGAGCCGGGTGCAGTAGATGGGCCCGTCGAAGCCCTGCTTCACCAGCAGGGGCAGGCGGCCCGAGTGGTCGATGTGGGCGTGGGTCACCACCACGGCGTCAATAAAGCCGGGGGTAAAGTCCAGCTCGCTGTTGTCCCGCTCGTCCCGGCCCTGCTGAAGCCCGCAGTCCACCAGCACGCGCTTGCCGCCGCATTCCACGCAGTGGCAGGAGCCGGTGACTGCCCGGGCCGCGCCGAAAAAGGTCAGTCTCATAAGGCACCTCCTTGCAAGGCGCGGGAAGGAATCCCCGCCGCCTCAAATTCTGACCTTATTCTACTCTTAAAACCGCCTCCTGTAAATATCGGCTTAAGCTTTTGTAGGAGGGGCAGAAGACCCGGAAGCCCAGTACGTGGGAGAGCGCCCCGTTCCAGTCGTCCAGCGAGTAACGCGAGACCTCCTGGGTGGCCAGGAGGGTTAAAAGCCAGGCGGGATCGGGCTTATGGACGTTCTGCCGCTCCGCCAGGCGCTTCAAAATCGGGTTTTCCATGGTGCGCCGCCTTTCTGATGCATTTGCCCATTCTATGCCGCGGCGGGGCGGGCGGTTTGCAAGCCGCCCGCCGTATCAAAGCGGCCTCTTTTCAAATGTCCTCCCTGGGGCGGCCGCTCATCTCCCAGAAGCGGAGCTCATGGACGGAGCAGGCCCGGAATATCTCCGCGCAGCGGCGCTCCCTGGCAGGCTCCAGCCCTGTGCAGATTTTTTCTGTAAAAGCCGCCCATCTCTCGCAGGCCGCCCTGTACTCCGCGCCCGCGTAGTCCCGGACCAGGGGCCAGTAGGGGGTGTCCCCCACGCCGGGGAAACGCTCCAGCAGCCGGGTGAAAATCCAGCCGTAGCTCACCATGCAGGGCAGGCAGGCCATCATGCACTCGGCGGCCCCCGCCCCGTCCCTGGCCGTGGCGATCATGGCGCGGGTATAGGCCAGATTCTCCGGCCGCTGGGGCAGGCGCTGTATCACGGCGTCGGTCAGGCTAAAGCGCTCCAGATAACAAAGCCGGGTGGCCCCCTCGCCCTCGTTCACAAAGGAGAGAAGCTCATAATAGGTGCGGATCTCCTCCATGTCCTCAGCCTTTGCCATCCCCCAGGCAAACACCTTGGCGTACTCCCGGAGATAGAGGCTGTCGTCCACAATGTACCCCTTGAAGCAGTCCCACGGCAATGTGCCCTCCCCCAGCTTTTGGAGGAATGCGGAGTTCAGGCACTGCTCCCAGATGGGCAGGTTTTCTTCCATCAGCCGGTTACAGAACGTCATCCCCCGCACCCTCGCTCTTCCGGGCCGCCGAGAAACGCCCCGCTGAGACTGTGGAGGTGGTCCATGGGTCCCTGGCCCGCGCCCAGATCCAGCATGGCGCCCAGTGCGCCGGAGAGATAGTCCTTGGCCCGCTCCACCGCCTGCTCCAGGCCGAAGCCCTTGGCCAGGTTGGAGGCGATGGCGCTGGAGAGGGTGCAGCCGGTGCCGTGGGTATTGGGATTGTCGATCCGCCGGCCCCGGAACCAGGTGCACACGCCGGAGCGCCAGAGCAGGTCGTCCGCGTCGCTGACACGGTGTCCGCCCTTGCAGAGCACCGCGCACCCGTACCGCACACCGATGCTCCGGGCGGCGCGCTCCATGTCCTCCGGTCCGGCGATTGGCTCCCCCGAGAGGACCTCCGCCTCGGGAATGTTGGGAGTCAGTACGCTTGCCAGGGGGAGAAGCTGCTCCTTCAGCGCCTTCACCGCGTCCTCCGAGAGGAGCCGGAAGCCGCTGGTGGAAACCATTACCGGGTCCACCACAATGTTTTTGGCCCTGTACTGCCGGAGCTTGTCCGCAATGACCCGGATGAGGGGCGCGGAGGAGACCATCCCCGTCTTCACAGCGTCGGGGAAGATGTCGGTGAAGATGCAGTCCAGCTGGCTGGCCAAAAATTCAGGCGTGGACTCTAAAATGCCGGAGACGCCGGTGGTGTTCTGGGCCGTCAGGGCGGTAATGGCGCTCATGGCGTACACGCCGTTGGCGCACATGGTCTTGATGTCGGCCTGGATGCCGGCGCCTCCGCTGGAATCGCTTCCGGCGATTGTCAATGCTGTTTTCATATGCCGCTCCTCCATATGGTGTTTTGTTTTTCATCAGTCCTCCGTCTGCTGCAGCCGTGAGAGAAATTCCGGGTCATCCAGCCGTGGGAGGTACCAGTCGCTCAGGGCGCGCAGCTCCGCCTGGTCCTCCGCCGCCGATGGGTCGTACACGCCGCACACCAGGAACCCGGCCGCCTTGGCCGTCCGGGCGGCGTGGAGCGCGTCTTCAAAGACCAGCGTGCGCTCCGGCCGGCCGCCCAGCCGCCGCGCCGCCTCCAGATAAATCCCCGGCGCCGTCTTTGGCCCGTACTGCAGGCAGCTCACGGCGAAGCGAAAGCGCCCCCACTGGCCCAACCGCACCATGGCGTCCCGGGCCTGAAAGGCCTCGCTGGCGGTGGCGATGCCGCAGGGGACGCCCAGCTCCGCCAGTCTGGTCAGAAGGGCGTCCGCCCCCGGCTTCAGCGGCACCTTCTCCCGGTACTCAACCGTGACGATATCGTTGACCCCCTCCATCACCTGATCCGCCGTACAGGACAGGCCGAAGGTCTTCACCATGTACTCGGACGCCTCGCGGCGGCCCATCTCCTTAATCCGCCGGGCCAAATCCTCCGGCGGCCGGCCTCCAAACCGGCGGACCAGGGCCCTGGGGGCGTCGTCCCAGATATACATGGAGTCGGTCAGCGTGCCGTCCAGGTCGAAAATCGCGCCCTCGGGCCTCATCGCGCCACCATCTCTCTCGTCAGGGCCAGGAGTTTCCGGGCCGCCCCCTGAATATCCGCCTGGGCGTAGAGGGCGGAGACCACCGCCACGCCGCATACGCCGCTGCCGGCCAGCTTGCCCACATTTTCCGGCCCGATGCCGCCGATTGCCACAACCGGAATGCGCACGGCGGCGCAGATGGCCTTCAGCGTATCGCAGCTCACCGCGTCGGCGTCGTCCTTGGTGCCGGTGGGGAAAACCGCCCCCACGCCCAGGTAGTCCGCCCCGGCGGCCTCGGCCCCGAGGGCCTGCTCCACCGTCTGGGCCGACACGCCCAGTATCCGGTCAGGTCCCAGCCGCCGCCGGACCTCCGCCGCCTCCATGTCGCTCTGGCCCACGTGCACGCCGTCGGCCCGGACCTCCAGCGCCAGCGCCACGTCGTCGTTGATAAGAAAGGGCGCGCCATAGCGCCCGCAGAGGGCCTTCAGCTCCCGGGCCTCCGCAAGGAAGGCCGCGCGGTCCAGGTGCTTTTCCCGGAGCTGAACCATGGTCGCGCCCCCCTTGAGGGACGCCTCCACCTGCTGGGCGAGGGTCTGCTCCCCCAGCCATGCCCGGTCGGTCACCGCATAGAGCAGCAGGTCCTTTTTATCGCACCTCATATCTGGCCCCTCCCTCCAGCGCGGCTCCGTCCATGCGGTAAATCGCGTCGATAATGCGGTTTCGGTAAGTGGCGTTCCCGTCCGTGGGAGCCATATTCCCCCAGCCCAGCTCTCCCGCCAGGCCCATGGCCGTCACGGCCGCGGCGGCGGCCTCAAGCGCGCCGCCGGGGTTAGCGACCAGGTAGGCGGTGAGCAGTCCCGAGAGCTGGCAGCCCGTGCCGGTAATCCTCCCCATCTCCGCCCGGCCGTTGCGAATCACGTAGCAGGTCCCGGCGTCGGCCACCAGGTCGATGGCTCCGGTGATGGCCATAATGGCCCCGTACCGCACTGCCGCCGCCTTGGCGAAGGCCACGGCCTCGTCCAGGCTCTCCTCCGTCACCGTGTCGGCCACATCGGCGTCCACCCCCTTGGTGGAGCCGCCGCCCGCCACCAGAGCCTTGATCTCGGAGATATTGCCCCGGATGGCGGTAAAGCGGACCTCCTCCGTCAGCTTTTGGGCGGTCCGGGTACGCAGGGCGCTGGCCCCGGCCCCCACCGGGTCCAGGAGGACCGGGCGGGAGAGGGCGTTGGCCCTCTTCCCCGCGGCAAACATGGCGAGGATGGTGCGCTGGCTGAGGGTACCGATGTTGATATTCACTCCGCCGCAGATGGAGGCAATCTCCTCCACCTCCCCGATATCGTCCGACATAATGGGACTGCCGCCGCAGGCCAGCAGGATATTCGCCACATCGTTGACGGTGACATAGTTGGTGATGCTGTGGACCAGCGGGGTCCGGGCCCGGACATTTTCAAGGCAGGTGCTGAACATACTCGTTTTCCTCCTAAAGATACAAAAATCCACGGAATATCTCAATTCAAAAGGAGAATAGAGATATCCCGTGGTCAACAGGAACACGCCGCTTATCTCCCTACGTTGGCATTACCCAAATCAGGTCACTGGTCGAAGCGCACAGCTTCCTCTCAGCCCGTTTGCGAGCTCCCATTTTTGCTGAATTTCTCAGCTTAGTATGTACTATATGACAAAACCAGCGAATGTGCAAGTTTTTTGTGAGGCGGAACGGCGGGCGGCCGCAGAGGCCGCCCGCAGGATAGAACACCACCGCACCGACGGCGGCCTTTTGAGCACCAATTCAAACGCAGCTACTATCAAGGTCCTGCCGGGCAACATTCGCTCGGCGGGCGCGTGGGACGCGCCGTTAGTAACGATACACTGCGGTCGATTCGGCGAGTAGCTGCTGCCAAGTCTTGCTATCCATCGAAAACCGTAGGCCGCCATGGACGCATCCCTGGGGGGGCGGGGTAGGACATTGAAAATGTCCGTGAGCCGCCCCCCGGCGTGTCTTTCCCCACTTTCTTCACGGGAAGAAAGTGGGCCCCCGGAGGGCGTTTCCCACATCTCTGGGGCACGCGGAGCGCATGAATGCGCTCCCTACAGGAGGGCGCAGGCGAGGCCTGAGGAGGACGTGGGCCCTCATCTCATCCGTCAGGGCTGCGCCCTGCCAACTTCCCCCGCGGGGGAAGGCTGAACAAACCGCCCGCACAAAATGATGTGCGGGCGGTCTGACAGCAATATTTAGAACCCTTCGCCCACGACCTGGGCCTTGATGAGGTTGGTCGTTCCAGACTTCCCGATGGGTACGCCGGCGGTAATGACCACGGTGTCGCCCACGTTGGCGACGCCCTCCTTGCGGGCCACGTCCACCGACATGGAGAAGAGCCGGTCGGTGGAGTCCACGAAGCCGGTGAGGTAGGAGTGGACGCCCCAGGAGATGGAGAGCTGGCGGCGGACCTTCTCGTTCTGACACACGGCGATGATGGGACAGGCGGGGCGGAAGCGGGAGATGACCTTGGCGGTATACCCGGACTGGGTGGGCGCCAGAATGGCCTTGGCGTCCAGGTCCATGGCGGTCATGCAGCAGGTGTGGGTAATGGCGTCGTTAATGGTGGTGGCCCCGGTGATATAGGTCCGCTCGCGGAAGCGGCCCCAGTAGTCGATGGCGTCCTCGGCGGCGGACACGGTGGACGCCATGGCCTCCACCGCCTCAATGGGATACTTGCCGCCGGCGGTCTCGCCGGAGAGCATCACGCAGGAGGTGCCGTCGAACACGGCGTTGGCTACGTCGGAGACCTCCGCGCGGGTGGGACGGGGATTGCGCATCATGGAGTCCAGCATCTGGGTGGCGGTGATGACGGGCTTGCCCGCCATGGTGGTGGCCTTGATCATTTTCTTCTGGAGGATGGGTACCTCATGGGCGGGAATCTCCACCCCCAGGTCGCCCCGGGCCACCATCACGCCGTCGGACACGTCGATGATGGCGTCCAGGTTGTCCACGCCCTCCCGGTTCTCAATCTTGGAGATGATGCGGATATTCTGGCCGCCGCACTCGTTGAGGTAGGCGCGGATGTCCTCCACGTCGCCGGCCTTCCGCACGAAGGAGGCGGCGATGAAGTCGAAGTCCTGCTCCACGGCGAACTTCAGATCCTCCTTGTCCTTCTCGGTGAGGGAGGGCAGGAGGATGTGAACGTCGGGGATGTTGATGGACTTGTTGTTGGAGAGGGGGCCGCCATTCTCCACGGTGCAGACGATCTCCTGGCCGTCAATCTTCTCCACCAGCAGATCGATGAGGCCGTCGTCCACCAGGATGTGGTTGCCGGGGGCGACCTCCTTGTGGAGGTTCAGGTAGGTGACGGAGACCTTGTCCGTGCCGCCCTCACAGTCGGCGGTGGTGAGGGTAAAGGTGTCCCCCTTCTGGAGCTCGATGCGGCCGTCCTGAAAGGTCTTGATGCGGATCTCGGGGCCCTTGGTGTCCAGAATGGCGGCCACGGGGAGACCCAGCTCGTCCCGGACGTGGCGGAGCTTCTGGAGCTGTGCGAGGTGGCTCTCGTGGGTGCCGTGGGAGAAGTTGAAGCGGGCGGCGTTCATGCCCGCGAGGATGAGCTTGCGGATCATGTCCTCGTCGTCCACAGCGGGACCGAGGGTACAGATAATCTTGGTCTTTCTCATATCGGACATAGATGACATACCTCCATAAATCGGGTGTCGTTTCTGATAGGATATCAATACCTTTGCGAGGATATCATACTACAAAGGTTTCGGTTTGAAAAGGGGTAATCGGCACAATCAAAAAGATTTAACAATTATCTTAGATGTAAATTTGCACAGGTGATTCCCTTTTATTTCCCGCATGATTCATCCTTACCTCTCGTTAAGAATAAACTAATTTAACCCGCATCGTTTTTCCGCCCTTTATACACGAATAGACCCCCGGCGCACTGGGTGCGCCGGGGGTGGTATTCATTCTTTGGCGTTTCCACGGACGGCGCTCCCGTCAGAGTGGATTTCGGAGCAGATGCGCGCCTTTGACAGGACCGTCCCAGTGCTCATGCCCCAATTTCATGCGTCATGTGATCAGATATTATCGAAACCAATCTGTCCGGTTTATCGCCTGCTTTACTCTGCGCCTGTTTGCGCATGATTTCATCCATTGTCCTCATCCGTCGCTTCCCCGTCCGCCAGCTTGGACACCAGCGCCCACTCCACCCGGCGGTCGGTGAGCTCCTCCACCTCGATATGGAGGCCATAAATGTCCACAGCCGGATGGCTGCCGTCCTCGGGGATGACGGAGAGCTGGGCGAAGACCAGACCGCCCAGGGTGTCGCACTCCTCGTCCTCGGGAAGCTCCATGTCCAGCGCCTCGGCCACCTCCTCCAGGTCGGCGGAGCCGGCCACCCGCCAGAGGTTCGCCTCCAGCTGGACAATCTCCTGGTCCTCCTGGGGGTCGAACTCGTCGTAGATATTGCCCACGATCTCCTCCAGCAGGTCCTCCATGGTGATGATGCCGCTGGTGCCGCCGTACTCGTCCACCACCACGGCCATATGGATTTTCTTGGCCTGCATATCCCGGAAGAGCACGTCGGTGCGAACCGACTCAGGCACGAAATAGGCCGGGGTCAGCAGCTCCCGCAGGGGCCTGGGGCGCTCCAGGCGGGCGTTGAGAAGGTAGGTGCGGGTGTTCAGTACGCCCACCACGTCGTCCGCGTCCTCCTCGTAGACCGGGAAGCGGGTGAGGCCGGTCTCCTCGATGGTGCGGACGATCTCCTCGTCGGGGTCCTCCGCCCAGAGCATCACCACATCGGTACGGTGGATCATCACGTCCTCGGCCGTCATGTTGTTAAACTCGAAGATGTTTTCAATCATCTCCTTCTCGCCCGACTCGATGGCCCCCTTCTCCTCGCCGATGTCCACCATCATACGGATCTCCTCCTCCGAGACCTCGTCGTCCTCGGCATTGGGATCGATATGTAGGAGGCGGAGCATCCCGTTTGTGGAGACGGTCAGCAGCCAGATGATGGGCCGCATGAAGGCCGCCAGGACGGAGACCACCCCGCAGGCCATGCGGGCCACCTTGTCGGTTTTCTGCATGGCGATGCGCTTGGGCACCAGTTCGCCGAAGACCAGTGTAAAGAAGGAGAGTATGATGGTAATGAGAATGACCGAGAGGGTATTGACCGCGGCTGCGGCCCCGGCATCCAGCTGATAACTCGCCACCGCCCAGTCCCGGATGCGGCCCGCAAAGTTATCGGCGGCGAAAGCGGACCCCAGAAAGCCCGCCAGGGTAATTCCGATCTGAATGGTGGAGAGGAAGCGTGTGGGGGTCTCCACGATTTTCAGCAGCTTGGCCGCCTTCTTGTCCCCGTCCTCCGCTTGGTGGCGCAGGACGTTTTCATTGAGGGAGATGACTGCAATTTCGGTGGCGGCAAAAAACGCGTTGACCAGGATCAGAACAACCTGGAGCAGCAATTGGGGCCATATCGGGTCCGATGGCAAGATGATTCCTCCTTAAAAATCTCAGAAAAAAGTGGGTGGGCGCGCCTATTTAGAGGTAAGTATATCATATTTACAAAAAATATCCACTCTTTTGTCCGTAAAATTACGATCCGGGCAAAAAGTCTCCCCAATCCAGTGCAAATCCGGGCCGACCATGCTATAATTCCATTGTTGTGCTGCGCATTGACGAGTGGAGAGAGGGAATACCGTTGGAAAACTGGAAAGAAAAGCTGCGCGGTTCCATGCAGGAACCCGCCGCGTTTGTGAAATGGCTCCTGTTCGCCTGTATCATCGGGTTGGTCTGCGGCGGTGTGGGCGCCGCGTTCCACTTCGCCATTGAGGCCGTCACAGAGCTGCGGCTGGCCCAGCCCTGGGTGGTCTGGCTGCTGCCGGGGGCGGGGGCCCTCATCGTCCTGCTCTACCGCTGGTGCGGCATGGAGAAGGACCGGGGCACCAACTTTGTCCTGGTGGCCGTACGGGAGAACGAGCCCCTGCGTCTGCGCACGGCCCCGCTGGTCTTCATCGCCACCGTCCTCACCCACCTGGTGGGCGGCTCCTCGGGCCGGGAGGGCGCCGCCCTCCAGCTGGGCGGCTCCATCTCCTCCAAAATCGGCCGGTGGATGCACCTGGACGACAAGGACAGCCGGGTGATTACCATGTGCGGGATGTCGGCGGCCTTCGCAGCCCTCTTCGGCACGCCCCTCACCGCGGCCATTTTCTCCATGGAGGTGGTGAGCGTGGGCGTGATGTACTACGCGGCCATCGTCCCCTGCGTTGTGGCCTCCCTCATCGGCACCGGGGTGGCGGGCTGGTTCGGCATCACTCCCACGGCCTACAAGCTGCTCGATGTGCCCGGACTGGGTGTGGTGTCCGCCCTTCAGGTCATCGCCTTGGGCATTCTCTTCGCGCTGCTGTCCATCTTCTTCTGCCGCCTGATGCACGCCACGCCCAAGCTCTACCAGAAGTATCTGCCCCGGCCGGTGGTCCGGGCGGCGGTGGGCGGGGCCATCGTCATCGCCCTCACCTATCTGGTGTGGCTCTGGGCGCCCGGCACCTACGACTACAGCGGCGCGGGGAGCCACATCATCGCCCGTGCCATTGCCGGGGAGGCCCGGCCCGAGGCGTTTCTCCTGAAAATGCTCTTTACCACCGTCACTCTGGGGGCGGGCTTCAAGGGCGGCGAGATCGTCCCCGTCTTTTTCGTCGGCTCCACCTTCGGGTGCGTGGCCGCGCCCCTGCTGGGGCTGGGCTCCTCCTTCGGCGCGGGGCTGGGGATGGTGAGCGTCTTCTGCGGCGTGACCAACTGTCCCATGACCTCCCTGCTGCTGGCCTTTGAGCTCTTCGGCGGCGAGGGGCTGCCCTTCTTTGCCGTCGCCTGCGCGGTCTCGTACATGCTCTCAGGGTATTATGGACTGTATAGCGAGCAAAAAATCGTGTATTCTAAGTCCAAACCTGAGTATATCAATAAAAAGGCGGAATAAATGCAGGCGAAAAAGTGCCCCTGCATCCGCCCTTTCCGGTCCACTTTTATGCGTCAAATTCTTGGAGGTGCACGATGAAACAGACACTCTACTACGGCGGCCCCATCCTGACCATGGAGGAGGGGCCAAAGCCCCAGGCGGTTCTGACGGAGGGGACGCGCATCCGGGCCGTGGGCAGTCTGGACGAGCTGCGCGCCCTGGCTCCGTCCGCCGGGGAGCGGGATCTGCGCGGCCGCGCCCTGCTGCCCGCGTTCGTGGACCCCCACAGCCACATCACCGCCCTGGCAGCCACCCTGGACCTGTGCCCCCTTGGGGCCGCCGACTCCTGGGCGGACATCGCCGCCCGCCTCAAGGAGTACCAGGAGAAAAGGCACATCGGGCCCGGAGGCTGGGTGGTGGGCTTCGGGTACGACCACAACGTACTCAGGGAGCGCGCCCACCCGGACCGCAAGGCCCTGGACGTGCGCTTCCCCGATACGCCGGTGCTCATCTCCCACGCCTCCGGCCACATGGGCGTGGTGAACTCCGCCGCGCTCAAGCTCCTGGGCGTCACGGCGGACACGCCGGACCCGGAGGGCGGCAGGTACGGGCGGGAAGCCGACGGCAGGACCCCCTGCGGCTATCTGGAGGAGAACGCCTTCATCCGCCTCTCGGGGGCGATGGCCCAGCCCTCCCTGGAGCAGTCGGTGCGGAATGTGGAGCGGGCCCAGGAGACCTATCTCTCCCACGGGATTACGCTGATTCAGGACGGCCTCACCGACCGCAGCCGCTTCGCCATGCTCTCCGCCGCCCGCCTCAGCGCGGAGGTGGTGGGGTACGCGGACATGAAGTCCGCGCCGGAGCTTATCGGCAGGCCCCTCATCGGCGGCTACAAAATTTTTCTGGACGGCTCCCCCCAGGGTCGGACCGCCTGGATGCTGGAGCCCTATCTCGGCGGGGACGGGACGTACAGAGGCTATCCGGTCTACGGCGACGAAGAGGTTACCGGGTTTATCTCCAAGGCCCTGGCCGAGGGCAGGCAGATTCTGGCCCACTGCAACGGCGACGCGGCGGCGGAACAGTTTATCCGCTGCTGCCGGGCAGCCCAGGAGCAGGTCGGCAGGCCCGTGGGGGACATCCGGCCCGTGATGATTCACGCCCAGCTGGTGCGGCGGGAGCAGCTTGAGGCCATGGCAAAGCTGGGCGTCATCCCCTCCTTCTTCGCCGCCCATGTTTGGTACTGGGGGGACGTGCATATGGAAAACTTCGGCGCGTCCAGGGCCGCCTCCATCAGCCCCCTCCGCTGGGCGCAGGAACTGGGCATCCCCTTTACCCTGCATCAGGATACGCCGGTCATCGGTCCGAATATGCTGGAAACCGTGTGGTGCGCCGTAAACCGCGTCACCCGCAGCGGCGTGGCTCTGGGACCGGAGCTGCGGATTTCTCCCCTGGAGGCCCTGAAAGCCGTCACCAAAAACGCCGCCCACCAGTATTTTAAGGAAGACGAGCTGGGCAGCATTGCGCCCGGCAAGCGGGCCGATCTGGTCATTCTGGATGCCGACCCCACGGCGGTGGAGCCGATGCGGATCCGCGACATCAGGGTTTTGGAGACCGTCAAGGCGGGCGAGTGCGTCTGGCTGCGTAAATAACAAAGGGACTGCCGCGCAATACGCGGCAGTCCCGGTTCCAGCCGATCAGCGGTTGGCGAGGGCCTGCGCCGCCAGGAAGGCCAGCAGACAGCCGGTGATGCAGGCGGGGACGGCGCCGAAATACTCCGGCCCGGAGAAAACGAGGGGCATCAGGGAGCTGACGGCGGCCAGCACACCGCAGAGGAAGCTTTTGCTTCTGGCCCCATCCCTCCAAATCCCGGCGACCGCCAGGGCCAGCAGGGCGACGGTCAGAAGGCCGGTCATCATCGGCGCAAAATTGGCGTACCCAATGGGTATGAGGCTGAAGCTGGAGAAGGTGCTGCGTATGAATACGACCCCGCCGTCTTCGCCTGGACGCCCGAAGTTGAGCACCGCGCTCCAGGGGGATATCTCCAGTCCCAGGGCCAGAACCGCCGCGGCAATGGAGACGCCCCGGGCCGCCGCCGGGGAAGGCCCGCCGGTCCGGAAGGAAAACGCGGGGAGTCTGGGCAGGGCGATCCCGGCCGCGATGAGAGCCGCTCCGCCGGCCGCCAGAAACCATTGCAGGGGCCCCCGCACGCCGATGATAAACAGCGCGATGGGCAGCAGGATCGCGCCCGCTGCGATCAGGAGCGCGGAGACAGACTTTCTCCCCATCCCCCTCATGTACTTCAGCGCGTCCAGCACGGCGCTGTCCGCTTTTTCCCGTTCACCGGCGGCGATTGGCTCCCCGGCCAGCAGTTCATTCACCGTTATGTCCAGGGCGGCGGCCAGTGCGGGAAGCAGGGAGATGTCGGGAAAGCCCCGGCCCGTCTCCCAGCGGGAGACCGCCTTGTCCGTCACGCCGACGGCGCCGGCCAGGTCCTCCTGGGTCATATTCTTCCCCCGGCGCAGGGCGGCGATAAATGTGCCCGTTTTATGTGGGTCCATTTGTATCCCTCCTCCCCATCAGCATAACATGAAGGCGCGATTGTGTCACTCTATAGTTCGTAGAGCGGAGATTTAGCGGAAAAACCGGCGGTCGGCAGGCAAAGCGCCGGGCCGCACTCTAGCCTCTTTGGGGCGGCTCATCTCCCCGCGCCCCGCAATGCGGCGTTTATAAACCCCCTCTGATGATAGAAAGGCGTGACTGCTGATATGAATCTCTTTGACATTATGGGACCAATTATGGTAGGACCCAGCAGCTCCCACACGGCGGGGGCGGTGCGCATCGGGCTCATCACCCGCAAGCTGCTGGGGCGGCCTCCCGTCCGGGCGGAACTGCTGCTCCACGGGTCCTTCGCCGCCACGGGGAAGGGCCACGGCACCGACCGGGCTCTGGTGGCCGGGCTGCTGGGCATGGATCCTGACGACCCGGACATCCCCCGCTCCTTCGCCCTGGCGGAGCGGGCGGGGCTGCTGGTGCGCATCGGCAGCGTGGTTCTGCGGGGCGCCCACCCCAACTCGGTGCTCCTGAAGGTGGAGGACGAGCGGGGCAATACCCTGGAGGTCAACGCCTCCTCCCTGGGCGGGGGACGGGTTCGGGTCAACGCCATCGACGGCCTGGACGCGTCCTTCACGGGGGACTACCCCACCCTCATCATCCGCAACGAGGACCGGCCCGGCGCGGTGGCGGAGGTGACCTCCATCCTGTCCCGGCGAAAGGTGAACATCGCCACCATGCAGCTCTACCGCAACATGCGGGGCGGCCTGGCCGTCATGGTCATGGAGAGCGACCAGGACATCTGGCAGGAGGCCGTGGAGGAGCTGCGCTCCTGTCCCGGCATCGTGCGGGTGACCTATCTCAATATGCAGGAGGGCAACTGATATGGCGTTTACATCCGTTGAGGGGCTGCTGCGCGCCGCCGGGCAGGTCCCCCTGTGGCAGGCCATCCGGGACGACGACTGCCGGGACCGGGGCGTGGTGACGGCGGACTCCTGGAGCCACATGGAAAAGCTCTGGACCGCCATGCAGGAGAGCGTGGGGCAGTACGACCCGGCCCTCCGCTCCACCAGCGCGCTGGTGGGGGGCGAGGGCGGAAAGGTGGAGGGGAGCCGCGCGGAGCTGTGCGGGCCCTTCCTGCGGGAGGTCATCGCCACCGCCCTCAAAACCGGCGAGTGCAACGCCTGCATGAAGCGCATCGTGGCCGCCCCCACGGCGGGGGCCAGCGGCGTGCTGCCCGCCGTGCTCCTGCCCCTCCAGGCCCGGGACGGGCTCTCGGACGAGGTGATGACCCAGGCTCTCTACGTGGCCGCCGGGTTCGGACAGGTTATCGCCTCCCGGGCCTCCATCGCCGGGGCGGAGGGGGGCTGTCAGGCCGAGGTGGGCTCCGCCTCGGGCATGGCCGCCGCCGCGCTGGTGCATGTAATGGGCGGTACGCCCTTCCAGATGACCCACGCCTGCGCCATGGCCCTGGCCAACACCCTGGGGCTGGTGTGCGACCCGGTGGCGGGGCTGGTGGAGGTCCCCTGCGTCAAGCGCAACGTCATGGGCGCGGTCAACGCCCTCTCCTGCGCGGAGATGGCCCTGGCCGGCGTCACCAGCGCCATCCCCTGCGACGAGGTCATCGACGCCATGCGGGCCGTGGGCGACGCCATGCCCGCGTCACTGAGGGAGACGGGCATGGGGGGGCTTGCCGCCACACCCACCGGGAGAAGAATCGCCGAGCAGGTGCTGGGCGGGTAGGCGCCGCCCACACGCGCCCGCATGGTGCGCAGCCGCGGCGGATAAAAAAAGGTCTCCCGCGGAGCCGCCGTTGGTTTCGCCGTGGGCGGGGGCCCTGCCCCTGCCCCGGGCGCTCAACTGCCTGTGACATCCGTCCTTGCTCTTCCCCCGCGCGGTATGTTATACTAGAAAACCGATTTGATAAATACAGAAGGAGTTGTGCCGTATGCTGCGTTTTGCTCACTTTAACTTTAACGTTCTGGACCTGGACCGCTCTTTGAAGTTCTACGCCGAGGCCCTGGAGCTCGCCCCCGTGCGCACCAAGGAGGCCGGGGACGGCTCCTTCAAGCTGGTGTACCTGGGCGACGGCGAGACCGGCTTCGAGCTGGAGCTCACCTGGCTGAAGGACCGCGCCGAGCCCTACGACCTGGGCGAATGCGAATTTCACCTGGCCTTTGTCACCGACCGCTACGACGAACTGCACAAGCGCCACGAGGCCATGGGGTGCATTTGCTTTGAGAACACGGCCATGGGCATCTACTTCATTGAGGACCCGGACGGCTACTGGATCGAAATCATTCCCAGCCGGGGGTAAGCCATGGCGAAAACCGTCGACGGCCGCGTGGCCTACGCCGACCTGCTGCGGGTGCTGGCCACCTTCGGGGTCGTGGTAATCCACGTGTGCAGCATCTGGTTTTACGACGTGGGGGTAAGCTCCGCCGCCTGGTCGGTGTACAATGTGTACGACGGCCTGGTGCGCTGGTGTGTGCCCCTCTTTGTCATGCTCTCGGGTATGTTCATGCTGGACCCCAAGAAGGGCCTCACGCTGCCGGGCCTCTTTTTCAGGAATATCCTGCGGGTCTGCACGGCCCTGGTGGTCTGGGGCGCGCTGTACGCCATTGCGGATTTTGGCCGGGTGGGCGGGCGCTTCACCTGGGATGGCATTCTCTCCGCCCTCAGAAGCGCCCTGCTGGGCAACACCCACTACCACCTGTGGTTCCTCTATGTCATTCTGGGGCTCTATCTGGTCACGCCCATTCTCCGCGCCTTCGTCCACGGGGCCGGCCGGAGGGATTTCCACTACTTTTTCATTCTCTGCTTTGTGGTGGCCTTCCTGCTGCCCACCCTGCTCCAGTTCCGGCCCAGCCAGACGGTCTCCACCTACCTGGCCCGGCTGAACCTCCACATGGTCATGGGCTACGTGGGGTTTTACGTGGCGGGGTACTACCTGAGGACCTATTCCCTGGGGCGGCTGGCAGAGGTCATTATCTACATCCTGGGCGTGGCCGGCGGCGCTGCGACGGTGTGGGGCACGTCGGCCCTCTCCCAAAAGACGGGGAGTCTGGTGGGCACTCTCTACGACTACATGACCCCCAACGTGGCCGCCATGGCGGTGGCGGTTTTTGTGCTCTTCCGCTACCTTCTGGGGGTCAGCGATGAGCGCGGCCGCCGCAGGAGCCTGGCCGGGATCGCCAAGGTCACCTTCGGCATCTATCTGGTCCACGACTTCTTCATCACCCTTTTCCGCCATTTCGGCCTTACCGCCCTTCCCATCCCCCCGGTGGCCGCAGTGCCGCTGATGACGGCGCTGGTCTTCCTCTGTTCCTTCGCCGCGGCGTGGGTCATCGGCAGGATTCCCTTTGTGGGCAAGTATTTGACCTAGGCCTTGTTTGATAAACGTCAACACGGCCAATCGGCCCAAACCGCGCGCTGCCCGTATTCTCTCTCTTGAAGGAGAACCTCTCTTATGCTGTTTTCCAGTTCCATCTTTCTGTTCGTCTTCCTGCCGGTGGTGCTCTTGTGCTACTATCTGCCCTTCCGGGGACACAGGCAGGGGCAGAACATACTGCTTCTGGCGGCCTCCCTGCTGTTCTACGCCTTCGGGGAACCCTGGTTCGTCTTCGTGATGATCGCCTCCATCCTGGCAAACTACGGCTTCGGCCTGTGGGTGGACGCCGCGCGGCGAAAGGGCTGGAGCCGCAGGCTCCCCATCGTGTGCACGGTGGTCTTCAACATGTCCATCTTCTTCGTATTCAAGTACCTGGTGTTTGTGCTGACCAACCTGAACCTGCTGGGCTTCCAGTTCATGATCCCGGTCATCGAGCTGCCCATCGGCATCTCCTTCTTCACCTTCCAGGCCATGAGCTACGTGCTGGATGTGAGCCGTGGAGACGCCCCGGTCCAGCGCTCCCCCTTCAAGGTGGGGCTCTATGTCTCCCTCTTCCCCCAGCTCATCGCCGGTCCCATCGTCCGGTACACCACGATTGCGGACGAGATCGACGGGCGGAGAGAGACCTGGGCGGACTTCTCCTCGGGTGTGTCCCGCTTTCTTGTGGGACTGGGGAAAAAGGTCCTGCTCTCCAATCAGCTTGCCGTGGTGGCGGACACTGCCTTCGGCGGCGGCGCGCCCTCCTCGGTGGCCTTTGGGTGGCTTGGCGCGGTGTGCTACATCCTTCAGCTCTACTACGATTTCTCCGGCTACTCCGACATGGCCATCGGCCTGGGCCGCATGTTCGGCTTTCACTTCCTGGAGAACTTCAACTACCCCTATATCTCCACCTCCATCAGCGAGTTCTGGCGGCGGTGGCATATCTCATTGACCACCTGGTTCCGGGACTACGTCTACTTCCCCCTGGGCGGAAGCAGAATGGACAGGCAGTGGAAGGTGGCCCGGAATCTCTTCGTGGTGTGGCTCCTCACGGGTATCTGGCACGGGGCCAACTGGACCTACATCGTGTGGGGGCTTTTGAACTACGGCCTTCTGATGTGGGAGAAATATGGGGGGCTGGGCAAAGGCTGGCCCAAGTTCTGGGGCTGGCTCTATACCTTCACGGCCTTCGTCCTCACCTGCGTGGTCTTCCGGTCAGACTCCCTGGCCGCGGCGGGGCGCTACTTCCAGGTGCTCTTTCACCTGGGCGGCGGAATTGCCGGTTTTTCCGGGCAGTTCTTCCTCTATCTGCGGGAGTACGCCCTCTTCATCGTGGCCGCGGCCCTCTGCGCCGCGCCCATCGGGACCTGGCTGCGGGGGAAGGTCGGCTCGCTCCGAAGCGGCGCTCTGCTGCCCGCCTGGGACGCCCTCTCCGGCGTTTGTCTGATGGCGATTTTCCTGCTGTCGGTCTGCTTCATCGTCAAGGGGACCTATAACCCCTTCATCTACTTCAACTTTTAAGGGGGCGGAATGATGAAACGCAAGCACAGTATGACCGCCGTCCTCTTCCTGGCCGGGCTGCTGGCCGGGCTGTTGATTCTGGCCAGCTCCTTCTTCGGCCAGGAGGGCAAGCTGGAGACCCTGCTCAAGAACTTTGTCCGCAGCGGAGATGTGACGGCCCTGGTCACCGGGGCGGAGGGTGCCGCCAACCAGGATTTGGACCGCTCCCACTTTTTCATCCAGCTCTTCGGCGGCGTGCAGCGGCTCATGGGCCGCAGGGCCATCGTGGATATGGCAGAAGCGGACTATACCGTGGTCAAGATGGACGACGGGGCGCTGACCTTTGAGAACCTGAGCCGGGAGCCGGTGGACGTCACCCCCCACGGCGAGGCACTGGTCCAGCTCGACCGGGCGCTGCGAGACCAGTTCGACCTGCCCCTGCTCTATATCCAGGCCCCCCAGAAGGCCAGCAATGACGCCCTGCCCACCGGCGTCACCGACTACGGCAACGGCTATGCCGACAGTCTGCTGTCCGTGCTGGCGGAAAATGGCGTGGACTATCTCGATCTGCGCCCCGGCATGGAGGCTGCGGCGGCGCAGCCGGACGCCCCCGCCTTCTTCTTCCGCACCGACCACCACTGGACGCCGGAGGGCGGCTTTGCGGGGTATCAGATTCTGAGCCGATGCCTGGACGAGCACTACGGCATGGAGGCTCCGGCCCTCTTCACCGACCCGGACAGCTACGAGAAAATGGTCTATGAGGACTACTTCCTGGGCAGCCAGGGCAAGCGGGTAGGCACCCTCTACGCCGGGACCGACGACATCACCCTCTGGAAGCCCAAGTTCGAGACCAGCTTCACCTACTCCGTGCCCCTCAACGCCATTGAGCGGACAGGCCCCTTTGAGGAGTCCCTCCTCTTCCCGGAGCGGGTGGCGGAGAGGGACTAC
The DNA here is from genome assembly GCF_014287675.1 of Lawsonibacter faecis. Lineage (GTDB taxonomy): Bacteria > Bacillota > Clostridia > Oscillospirales > Oscillospiraceae > Pseudoflavonifractor > Pseudoflavonifractor faecis. The sequence goes on from NZ_JACOPQ010000015.1 coordinate 63,476, forward strand.
TTCGGCGGCAACCCCTACACCCTCTATGCCGGCGGGGACTATAACCTGGCCCGCATGACCAACCACTTCAACCCGGACGGACCCCGGATTCTCCTCATCCGGGACTCCTACTCCTGCGTTCTGGCCCCCTTCCTGGCGCTGAACTGCTCGGAGGTCGTCACCATCGATCTGCGCTACTTCAAGGAAAATGTGCTGGACTATATCGAGTGGCTGGACCCGGATCTGGTGTGCGTCATGTATACCGCCAGTTCCACCCGCCTGCCGGAGCTGTTCCAGTTCTTCGGCGCGGAGGAAAAGCCCGGATTTCGATATTAGGTTATACCTGAAACGTCCAGGCGGCGCGTCTATCGGCGGAAACCGCGTCCTGCCGTACCATTTTTCCTTGGAATCCACACCACTCCGACGTTTCAGATACACCCTAAAGGAAATTCCGAGTTTACGGCCCTGTTCCTTTTCATTTTACCATACTCTTTTCACACTTCATTGGGGGTGCCCTTTTGGACCACACCAACTCCATGCCCTCCGTCCGGCGGCTGGACCTGCAGTACATCGTCATGCAGGCGGCCTACTGGGCCATGTTCGCGGGTATCTGCGCCTATCAGGCCGCGCTGCTGCAGCAGCGCGGCTTCTCCAACAGCGACGTGGGGCTGCTCATCGCCGTGCGCTGTCTGGCGGGCATCGTCTGCCAGCCCCTGCTGGGCGGCTTTGCCGACCGGCATCCCGGCATCCCCCTCAAGCACATCGTCTCCGCCTCACTGGCGCTCTCCCTCGTGGTGGGCCTCCTCTTCACGGCCATGCCCATGGGTATGGCCGGAACCGTGGCGGTCTTCGTCATCCTGGGCGGCTTTGAGATCTCTGCCTACCCGCTGATGGACGCCATGGCTATCCAGTTCATCAACGCCGGGGTCCCCATCCGGTACAGCCTGGGCAGGGGCATCGGCTCCATGGCCTACGCCCTCACCTGCGTGGTGCTGGGGCTCCAGGTGGCCCGCTGGGGGGTGGAGAGCACCCTTATCACCCACGCGGGACTGGTGGTGCTGGTCATCGCACTGGTGTGTACCTATCCAGCCTTCCACGCTGCGCCCGCCCCCGCCGGTGCTCCGGCGGAGAAGCCCCATTCGGTGTGGTACCTGCTCAGGAGCAATCCCCGCTTTACGCTGATGCTGGCGGCGATTCTGCTGGGACTCACCGCCTGCCTGCCCATGAGCAACTTCCTTGTGAACGTCATTGAGAGCCGGGGCGGCACCAGCGCCGATCTGGGCCTGGCCCTGTTCGTCATGGCCGGGTTTGAGATGCCCACCGCCTTTTTCTTCCAGAAGCTCCTGCGCCGCCTGGGCAGCGGCAGGCTCATCCTCATCAGCATGATTTTTACCACCCTGAAGGCCGCGGCGCTCTTCTTCGCCTTCAACATGCTGGGGGTCATGCTGGCCCAGCCCCTGCAGATGCTGGGCTACGGACTCTTCACCCCCGCGTCGGTCTTCTTTGTCAACGAGTCGGTGCCCGAGGCCGACCGGGTCCGGGGGCAGACGGTGATGATGGTCGCCTCCAACGGCATGGGCGGGATGCTGGGCAGCTATATCTCCGGCCGGGCGCTGGACATCGGCAGCGCGCTCCCCGTTGGCGGGGCGAACCTGATGCTCCTGTGCTGCATCGCGCTGGGCGGGGCGTCGATCGTCCTCGCGCTGCTGGCGCTGAAAGTAAACGGTAAAAAGTAAAAAGCTGAATGGAACCACATCCACAGCAAAAATAAGCCGCCCGGGAGACAAAGAGTCTCCCGGGCGGCTTATTTGGGGTTCAGGCCCCTTCGGGCACAGGTTTTTACTTTTTACTTTTTGCCTTTTCTCCCCGCCGCTTGCGCTTTTCGTACTCCCTGGTCCCTTTTCGTATATCAAGCGGGATTACAACATGTCGAAACAGCTTCGAGCCCTCGTCGATATAGGTGCCGTAGAACGGGATCTCCCGCAGCCGCTGCCCCGGACTTGTGACGGCAAGCTCAAATAAGCCTATCTCCCTGTCCTCAAAACGGATGGCATGGCCATTGGGCAGATAGACCCCGGACTGCCCCGCCAGCTTGAAGTCCTTCATCAGCAGCCCCGTGATTCCCGCCATGCGGTCCACCGCGCCAATCGCATTGCAGAAGACGACGGGGACCCCAAAGGCCGCGGCGTAGGTACTGCCCAAAAAATCGATTTTTACTCTGTTTTCGCCTCTGACCCTCCCGCTGCCGTCCACCGACATTGCCCAGGCGTGGGGCATCAGGATCAGGTCCGGCTTCTCTTCTTTGATGCTCTCATAAAAGCACTCTCTATGTGCGTCGAAGCAGATTGCCACCGCGATCTTACCCAGCGGGGTTTGAATGATGTGGGGAAATCTGCCCCGCTTGAACAGGTTTGACTCAGGCTCCTCTTTATAGACGAAGCCGCAGACGCCGTTTTTACACGCTATCAGATAGGCGTTATAGTACTCGCCGCCGGAATGATCGAGATAACCGCAGCCGATGTACATTTCGTATTTCTGCGCCATGGAGACCGCCCAGGCCTTTGTCAGCGCCCCTTCCCGCTCCCTATAGTCCCATATCTCCGGGGTGGGGATATAGCCCGGCGTGGAAAGCTCCGGTAAAATGACAAAATCAACGTCTCTTACCTGCGCCAGAAGCCGCTCGATCATGCATAATCTGTTTTCGATCCCGCGGACTGAATTGTCCACTTGAATTGCCGCAAAATGCACAGGCCCGCCCCCTATCCAATGAGACATGCCGATCGTTTCCTCTTCTATCCCCTGTGAAGCAGCGCCCGGGCGCGGTCCAGCAGCTTCAGATAGACATAGTCCATCTGCCACTCGTTGGTGATCTCCGTGAGCTTCTCGGCAGGGAGCCATGCCACGTCCGTGTTCTCCCCCTCCCGGACGGTGAGGCCGTCCGCCTCGTCGGCCACCAGGAGGTAGCTCACGTTCAGGTGCTGGTGGGCGGCGACATACCTGCCCCGCTTCACATGACCCCATACGGGCAGGACGTCCAGGCTGGCAATCTCTGTGGAGAGGGGGCGGATATGGGTAATCCCGGTCTCCTCCCAAGCCTCCCGGAGGGCCACGGTCAGAAAGTCCGGGTCGCCGTCGGCGTGTCCGCCGGTCCAGGCCCAGACTTTGAAGATATTATGGTGGGCCATAAGCACCTTGGTAGCGTCGGCGTTCACCACGAAGCCGGAGCTGGTCATATGGGCGTACTCATTTTCGCGGGTAAGAACGGTGTCGGGGTAATTTTCAATATACTCCAGGATGATGCGCTTGTCGGTCGCCTCCTGTTCATCGTGGGGAACAAAGGCGCGGATTTCGTCGGCGTACATACGGCTCACTTCTTTCTCTGATAGACGGTGTAGTGGAATGTCACGCCGTTTTCCACAATGGCCGGCTCCTCTGTGGAACAAACCCAGTCAGGCAGGGCGTCCAGATTGGGGAACCAGGCGTCTGCCGGGTATGCGGCGTGGATTTTGGTCACATAGGCGGTGTCGCACACGCCCAGCAGGGCGCGGTAGACGCTCTCTCCGCCGATGACAAAGGCGTCCGCCGGACAGGCCGCCAGAGCCTCCCCCATCGTGTGGAGCACCCTGGCGTTTTCCACTTCAAAGGCCCGGTTGGTGGATAAAATATAGTTCTCCCGGCCCGGCAGGGGTCTTCCGCCCGGGAAGGTCTCCAGGGTCTTACGGCCCAGAATGACCGGATGCCCCATTGTGAGGGCCTTAAAGCGCTTTAAATCCGCTGAAATGCGGACCAGGAGCCTGTTTTGATGCCCAATAGCCCAGTTTTGGTCCACGGCGGCAATCAGATTCATTCCAGTTCCCTCCCGCTCCGTCAAACCGCCACGGGGATACTTACGTCCAGCGGGTGGGACTGATAGCCCTCCAGTTTCAGGCTGTCCCTGGTAAAGGCGTAGAAATCGGTGACGGAGGTGTCCATCACCAGCCTGGGGGCCTCATAGGGCGTGCGGGCGATGATCTCCTCCACGATTGGGACGTGCCGGTCGTAGATATGTGCGTCGGCAATCACGTGGACCAGCTCCCCCGCCTCCAGCCCGGAGACCTGGGCGAGCATGTGCACCAGTGCTGCGTACTGCATCACGTTCCAACCGTTGGCGGTGAGCATATCCTGGCTGCGTTGGTTGAGGATGGCGTTGAGGGTCTTCCCCGTGACGTTAAAGGTCACGGACCAGGCGCAGGGGTAGAGGGCCATCTCCGAGAGGTCGTGGTGGTTGTAGAGGCTGGTCATGATCCGCCGGGAGGAGGGGTTGCGCTTCAAATCGTAGAGCACACGGTCCACCTGGTCCATGTCCCCCTCGGCGTAGTGGTGCTTCACGCCGAGCTGGTAGCCGTAGGCCTTGCCGATGGAGCCGGCCTCGTCCGCCCAGGCGTCCCAGATGCGGCTTCCCAGGTCGTGGATGTTGTTGGACTTCTTCTGCCAAATCCAGAGGAGCTCGTCCACGCTGCTCTTGAAGGCCATTCTGCGGATGGTCTGGACAGGGAACTCGGCGCGCAGGTCGTAGCGGTTCACAATTCCAAAGCGCTTTACCGTATGGGCGCTCTCCCCGTCCGCCCACCTGGGTCGGACGGACAAATCGGTATCCCAGGTCCCGTGGGAGAGGATATCTTTACAGTTCTCAATAAACAGTTCATCCGCGCGGCTCATAGGCGTTCCTCCGTATTCGACAAAGCTTGTATTGAGGTATCATACCATATTTTTTGTTCCCCCACAACCGTTTACACAGGGTCCTTTTCATGCTAAACTACTCTCAACGGTCAAGAGGAGGCGACGGGATGGACTATTCCGCTACCGAGCGCAGCGGGCGCTTTTATCTGCGATCTCTGCTGTGCGTGATTTTCATTCTCATGGCGGTGCAGACGCTGCTTCCCTACCGGGGGATGCTGTCCCTCCCCCGCTCGCTGCCCTTCATCCTCCTCACGGCCCTGACCCTGCTTCCCTCCGCCGTGGTCTTCTGGGCCTTCTTCCGGGGGAGCTGGCCGGGGCTGGTGGTATTTGTCCTGGGGACCTTCCAGTTCATTGAGCGTGTCACCGACCTCTTTTACGTTCGGGACGTGGAGCTGATGGTCAGCCCCTATACCCTGGTTGGGGTGCTGTGTATGCTCCTGCGTCTGACCGTATTTTTCATGGCCCTGCGCGGGGACGGCACGGCGCGCTACCTGGAGCGGCGGCGGGAAGTCCGGCTGACCCGTGACCACTTCATAGAGGGCGGCGTTTTTCTGCTGAGTTTTATCGTGGCCGGGCTGGCCGAGTCCTACTCCTACGGCTTATTCTAAATGAAAAGAGCCCCGCGGACGGAAGGGCCGTACCCGGGCGGAGGTATGCTCTGCCCCCTATGGGCACAGCCCTATTGGTAGCCTCTTTCTTTACGGATGTGGCGAAGGCGCGTTTTTCTGCTATAATCGTTCATGAATTTGAACGAAGGCGGCGATACTGATGGCGGAGCATATGATTACAGTCGATACGGAGCGCTGTATCGGGTGCGGGCTGTGTAAGGCGGACTGCGCTGCCCGTAATATTGAGATACGGGCGCAGAAAGCGGTTATCCTCACCCCTGACTGCGTACTGTGCGGGCACTGCGCGGCGATCTGCCCCCGGGGCGCCGTATCCATCAGCGGGTACGGGGAGGCGCCGATCTCCCGGGACGGCGGGCGTCCGCTGGACCCGTCACAGGTGCTGGACGTCATCCGTTTCCGGCGGACCATCAGGCAGTTCCAGGCGCAGGATATCCCGAGCGGAGTGCTGGAACAGATCCTGGAGGCGGGGCGGCTGACTCACACTGCCAAAAATCTGCAGGATCTCTCCTTTATTGTGCTGGACAGGGAGAAGGCCAAGTTCGAGCAGATGGCTGCGGCGCTGTTCCGTAGGGTAAAGCCCCTGGCGAATCTGTTCAGCCCCATGGCGAAGCGGATTCAGATTGACGACCACTTCTTCTTTTTCCATGCGCCCAAGGTGATCGTCATCGCCGCGAAGGAAGAGATTAACGGCTGTCTCGCGGCGCAGAATATGGAATTCGTGGCGGAGGCCCACGGGCTGGGCGTCCTGTTCAGCGGCTTTTTTACCATAGCGGCCAACCGCTCCGGCAGGCTCAGGAAGGCGCTGGGCATTCCCAGAGGAAAGCGGGTGGCAGCCACACTGGTATTGGGCTATCCCAAGGTAAATTACCGGCGCTCCGCACAGCGGGAGGCGCTGGACGTCACATATTTATAAGGGCGGGTGCTTGATGGAATTGGACCGTGAGTGCTCAGCGCGGCTGGAGCAGATAACCCTGGGCTTCCGGGAGTGCCGCAAGGCTTTTACCGCAATCGGCGACGAGACGAGGCAGCTCATTTTGTTCGTCCTCCTGCAGAGCGATCTGTCAGGCGTCCGGGTCGGCGAGATTGCGGAAAGGACGCACCTCACCAGGCCCTCGGCCTCTCACCACCTGCAAATTCTGAAGGACGCGGGGATCGTCAGCATGAGAAAGGACGGGACCAAAAACTACTACTATATCAGCGCCGACGAGACCCGTTGGAAGGCAATTGCGGACCTGGGAAACCTCATCTATGAGGGCGTGCTGCATATCAGCGGGCAAACGCACGGCAGTCCGTAATGCTTTCCCAGCCTCCGCCGCACGCAGGAGGTATGCGCCGGTTCGTTTTCCCCCGCTCATTTAAATTTCCTTTTTACCGCCTATTTTTCAGTCATCCGGCCTGTTTTGCCCCTTAATCCCCACCACTGGGGCGCATCTTCGTCGGCATGGACCAATCCCCCCAAATCTGGGGGGATTTTTTCGTGGAATTCCCATCATTTCCATTTTTCTGGCGCTGTGTTACACTATGGGAGTCTGATGAAAATTGCAACAGGAGTTGTCCAATCTATGGAAACCGCTGAAAAACGCCGCTTTCCCGGCGTGGGGCTGCGCAATATCAAGACCGCCTGCTCCGCCACCCTCTGCGCCCTCCTATACTTTCTCCTCCTCCCCGACCGAAACCCCGCCTTTGCCTGTATCGGCGCCATTTTCGGAATGGGGGCCAATATGGAGCACTCCAAGCTCCACGGCGGGAACCGCCTCTTCGGCACCATTATCGGCGGCTTTCTGGGGATGGGACTCTATAGGGTTTTTCTGATCGTTTACCCCGAGGGGGGCCATCACCTTCTGCTGGTGCCCCTGCTCTTCATCGGCGTGGTCATCCTGATTATCCTGGCCCAGATCTTCTGGGTAGGCGCGGTGCAGCCCGGCGGCGTGGTGCTGTGCCTGCTGCTGTTCAGCATCGGCCCGGATAACTACATCTCATACTCCCTCAACCGCATGTTTGACACAGGCGTGGGCGTGGTCATGTCCCTGCTCATCAATTACCTCCTCCCCCGGGAACGGCTGGAGGGGTGGATCGAGTGGGGCAGGGGCAGATGGGATGCCATAAGCGGGCGCGGAGAAAGCTAGCCGCGCAGAATGCCGCGCATCCCCCACCCGCCGGGACGCTGTCCAGCCCGGGCGGCGGGAGGCCCGGGCGGCGGGGAACGCATTTTATCTACGATTCCAGCACGCCCATGAGCCGGGTATCCTGTACGCCGGTAATCACCACATTTCCGAGCACATTGTGGAGATTTTCCGCCGCCGGCGCCCGTACCTCCACGTAGTTGGGGGCATGGCCCCGCCAGCAGCCGTCCTTCTCCTCCTCAAAGAGGACGGGCAGGGTCGCCCCCACCCACCCGGCCAGATATTCCCCCTCCAGCCGGGCGGCCAGGAGTCCGGCCCGGCCGGCGCGCGCCTCCTGCTCCGCCCTGGGAATCTGGCCGGACATCCCGGCCGCCGGGGTGCCCGGGCGGCGGGAGTAGGGGAAGATATGCATGGAGGAAAAGGCGCACCTTTCCACAAAGGCCAGTGTGTCGGCAAACTCCTCCTCCGTCTCGCCGGGAAAGCCCACAATCAAATCCGTGGTAATTGCGGGCCGGGCAAAGGATTCACGGAGCAGTCTGACGCTCTCATAGTACCGCGCGGTATCATATTTCCGATTCATCCGCTTTAAAGTGGCGTCGCACCCGCTCTGCATGGAGAGGTGGAAATGGGGGCACAGATTGGGAAGGCGCGCCGCGCGGCGGCAGAACTCCCCCGTAATGGTCCGGGGTTCCAGAGACCCCAGCCGCACCCGCGCGCCGGGGGCCGCGGCGCAGACCGCCTCCACCAGATCGATGAGGCCTGTCCCGTCCCTGAGGTCCTGGCCCCAGGAGGAGATCTCAATGCCGGTCAGGACAATCTCCCTGTACCCCTCTTCCGCCAGCCGCTTCGCCTCCGCCTCCGCCTCCGCCATGGGGAGGGAGCGGACCGGGCCGCGGGCGTAGGGGATGATGCAGTAGGTGCAGAAGTTGACGCAGCCGTCCTCCACCTTGAGCATGGCCCTGGTACGCTGGGCCAGGCCCCCGGCGCTCAGGTGCTCATAGGCGCGGTGGGTCATGATGTTGTCCACCAGGATCTCCGGGGCGGAGACGGAGGCGCCGATGGGCGGCTCCGCCCCGTCGAAGCGCGCCCGCTCGTCGGCCAGCCGCTCCACCTCGCCCAAAAAGCCCATGCGGTCCCCGGTGCCGGACACCAGGTCCACCCCCAGGGCGGCCACGGCCTCCGGGTCGGTCTGGGCGTAGCAGCCGCAGACCGCCACCACAGCCCGGGGGCAGCGCTTCCGGGCCCGGCGGATGACGCCCCGGGACTTCTTGTCGCTCACGGCGGTGACGGTGCAGGTGTTGACGATATAGGCGTCGGCCTCGGTTTCAAAGGGCACCAGCTCGTGGCCCCGGCGCTTGAGTTCGGTTTCAAGGGCCTGGGTCTCGTACTGGTTCACCTTGCAGCCCAGGGTGTAGATTGCACATCGCATGGTCATACCTCGCAGAATTTCATGGTGTTTACCCGGCGCGCCTCGTACAAAACGCGCAAGTTGCGCCCCGCCGGGAATTTGTGTTTGTAATTTGGCGGCCCGGTGCTATAATGGTAGGGTGCTAACTCTGGGCCGCTCCTATTTTATCAGCAGTCCGGCGGATTGTACAGACCAAACCACAGGAGGTACCCGCTATGCAGACCTTTTTCGTATCCCTCTCCTCCATCAGCGACGTAAAGAAGTTCGTGGACGCCGCCACCCGCTGCGCCTGCGAGGTGGACGTCCTCTCCGGGCGGTATGTCATCAACGCCAAGTCCATCATGGGCCTCTTCTCCCTGGACCTGGCCAAGAGCGTCAAGGTGGAGTTTCACGGGAGCGACGCGGACGCCGACGCTTTCCGGCAGGAGATTTCCGCTTTCCTCGCCGAGGCCGCCGAGTAATTTCCATCAGTCAGCCAACGTGGCGGAGCCCTCTGGAGATTGTCTCTCAGAGGACTCCGCTTTTGGTATCATCAGGAGGACCGCCTATGGCGTACAATTTCTTTGCTTTTATCTCCAGGATGCGGTATATCAGCCGTTGGGGGCTGATGCGCAACACCTTTCAGGAGAATATCCAGGAGCACTCCCACATGGTGGCCGTTCTGGCCCATGCCCTCGCCGTCATCCGGCGGGATGTGTTCGGCGTGCCCTGCGACCCCGGCGAGGCCGCCGTGGCCGCCCTCTACCACGACGCGCCGGAGATTTTCACCGGCGACCTGCCTACCCCCGTGAAGTACTATAACCCCGAGATCCGCGACGCCTACAAGGAGGTGGAGGCCACCTCGGCCGCGAAGCTGCTGTCCATGCTGCCCGAGGAGCTGCGCCCCTCCTACGACCACTATCTCCGGGAGGACTACGACAGCGCGCTCCACGCCCTGGTAAAAGCCGCGGACAAGCTCTCCGCCCACATCAAATGCCTGGAGGAGCTGAAGGCCGGCAACCACGAATTTGAGGCCGCCGCCCGCCAGACGCTGGAGGCGGTGAAGGCCACGGCGCTGCCTGAGGTGGATTATTTTCTGACCCACTTCCTGCCAGGATTCGGCCTGACGCTGGACGAGCTGCAATGAGAGCTGTTTTCCGCCTCAGCACAGGGCCTGGGAAACCGTCGCGCCCGGCGCGATCGGCCGGATGAAACTCCGCTTCTATACATCATAACATTTTCAACAAGAGAAAGGATGAACCCCTATGCGCGCCATCGTCACCGTCAACGGCAAGGACCAGGTGGGCATCATCGCCACCGTCAGCACACTGCTCACCCTGCACAACGTCAACATTCTGGACATCTCCCAGACCATTCTCCAGGGCTACTTCACCATGACCATGCTGGTGGACGTGTCCCAGGCGGACATCCCCTTCGCCGACCTGTCCGTGGCTCTCGAGGAGGCGGGCACCAAGCTCTCCATGGCGATCCACGCCCAGCGCGAAGATATCTTCCACGCCATGTACCAGATTTGATTCCGCGCGCAGGCGCGAGGGGAGGCACCGTGACCCATATGTGCAATCATCAAAAGATACTGGACACCCTGGATTTGATCGGCCACCCCAGGGCGCTTACGCACCCTGGGGACCCCGTGATTTTACATCCTCGGGACAAATAAATTGCCCCTGCGGCAAGGTTTTGGGCGCCGCCCAAAACGCTTGAGCGCGCCGCTCGGCGCGAATGACCGAATGGGAGGATTATTTTATGCTCAACCATCAGAACATCCTTGAAACACTGGATATGATTGACCACCAGCACCTGGACGTGCGTACCATCACCATGGGCATCTCTCTGCTGGACTGCTGCGACAGCGACCCCAGGGCCGCCTGCCGGAAGATTTACGACAAGATTACCCGCAAGGCCGAGAAGCTGGTCTCCACCGGCGAGGCCATTGAGCGGGAATTCGGCATCCCCATTGTCAACAAGCGCATTTCCGTCACCCCCATGGCCCTGGTGGCCGGTGCCTCCCGGACCGACGACTATGTCCCCTTTGCCGTGGCGATGGACGAGGCCGCCAAGACCACGGGCGTAAACTTCATCGGCGGCTTCTCCGCCCTGGTGCAGAAGGGCGGCACCCATGGGGACAGGAAGCTCATCGCCTCCATACCCGAGGCCCTGGCCGTCACCGACTTCGTCTGCTCCTCCGTCAACGTGGGTTCCACCAAGGCGGGCATCAACATGGACGCGGTGGCCGAGATGGGCCGCGTCGTCAAGGCGGCGGCGGAGCGCACCGCCGACCGGGGCGGCTTCGCCTGCGCCAAGCTGGTGGTCTTCTGCAACGCCGTGGAGGACAACCCCTTCATGGCCGGCGCGTTCCACGGCGTGGGCGAGGGCGAGTGTGTCATCAATGTGGGCGTCTCCGGCCCCGGCGTGGTCCACCACGCCCTCAAGAGCGTGAAGGGCCAGCCCTTCGACGTGGTGGCCGAGACCATCAAGAAGACCGCCTTCCGCATCACCCGCATGGGCCAGCTGGTGGCCCAGGAGGCCAGCCGCAGGCTGGATGTGCCGTTTGGCATCGTGGACCTCTCCCTGGCCCCCACCCCCGCCGTCGGGGACAGCGTGGCCCGCATCCTGGAGGAGATGGGCCTGGAGGTCTGCGGCACCCACGGCACCACCGCCGCCCTGGCCCTCCTCAACGACGCCGTCAAGAAGGGCGGCGTCATGGCCTCCTCCCACGTTGGCGGCCTCTCCGGCGCGTTTATCCCCGTCAGTGAGGACGAGGGCATGATCGCCGCCGCCGCGTCCGGCGCTCTCCACCTGGACAAGCTGGAGGCCATGACCTGCGTGTGCTCGGTGGGCCTGGACATGATCGCAGTCCCCGGCGACACCACCGCCGAGACCATCTCCGCCATCATCGCCGACGAGGCCGCCATCGGCATGGTCAACTCCAAAACCACCGCCGTGCGCATCATCCCCGCCCCCGGCATGAAGGTGGGGGACACGGTGGAATTCGGCGGGCTGCTGGGCAGCGCGCCGGTGATGCCGGTGCACCCCTTCGCAAGCGGCGAGTTCATCCACCGGGGCGGGCGTATCCCCGCGCCGATGCAGAGTTTAAAGAATTAAAGCGCCCGCCGGATAAGCAGACGGGTGGTAACTGTATCTCCGCGCCGACGCGGCCTTAAAAACCAATCTATAAAAGCGAGGCGTCCGTTGGCATCAACGGGCCTCGCTTTTATAGTGCTTCGATTCCCCGGCCGGTAATCCGCTCGCCGGCCCGGACTGCATCCCGTCCCGCGCGGCGGCGGTCCCCGGCGGCCTGAGATAAAAACCGCGGAAAGCAGGTCCTCTGTCAATACCGGACCATGCCCGCGAGACAGTCTCCCATAAAATCCAGCTTCAGGCAGTAATCAGGCCGATCGCCGTCGTCTTTGTAAACGAAGTAATACTCCAGACTTCCGTGGGTGATGTAGCAGTCTATCCTTGTTACACGCTCACGCCTGTCATAATAAAGATACGCAGGGGAATACGTGGTGCCGAACAGCAGGGCATCATGGCCGTATTTCTTGCTCCACAGGGTCCCATTGTCCCGGTACAGGAAATCAATGTGGACGACAGTGAAGGGCTCGTCCGTCGGACGGTCTTCGTCAACTCCAGTCGACCGGAAGCAGACGGGCTTCCCCGCTTCGTTATACTCATAAAATTCCTGATAGTCGCTGACATATTCCGCGCCGTCCGTACCATAGAACGATTTCACACAATACGGCCCCTCGTCTTCCCACACGCCGCTTTTAACGCCGTTAAATGCGAAGCTGACGAAGGCCGGCGGCGGTCCGGCGGCGGCACTCACATCGTAGCGAAACCCGCAGCCCTTCCCCGCCTCCTCGTCAAAGTACAGCTCCAGCAGCAGCCGGTCCGCCTCGTCCACACAGGTGAAATAGGCCGTCTCCCCGTCAAACCCGTACTCTTCTTTTATTTCCAGGGTCCGCAGCTGCGCCAGAAGCTCGGTAGCCGTTCTGTCCCCTGCGATAGACTCATACTCGCCTTGAATCAAATAGGAGTGGAAGTCCGCGGCGGAGATCTCCTGGCCGCCGTAGTAATAATACGCCTCCACGCCGAGCGGCTCGTCCTCATCTATCTGATAATTGCCGTTTGTATCCTCAAACATCCAGCTGGACAGCGCATCTTTATAATAGGACTCTGTTTCATGGCGACCATTTATCTTCAGGTAGGTCACATACATGATCGCCCCAGCCAAGTCCCCGTTATAGTTGCGGATTACGTTTCCCTTGGGGATGTATTCATACCCGTGGTTCCCCATGGCCCCATAGCCCCACTGATCCATAACAGCGTAAAGTTCGCCGCCGGCATACTGGTACACGCTCACGAAATATCCGGGTCTTCCAGCCACAAGCTCCGGGACATTGTCCTCATCCAGGTAGATGAGCGCGTATCTCAAGCCCTCAGCCTCAGCCTCCATCTCATTCACCTTTTCAGCATAGGCCCTGGCGTAGCCGACCAGTCCCTCCAGCGGGTCCCCGGCGCTGTCGGCGGGGTCCGGGGGCGGAGCGGGGTCGTCGGGCGCAAGGTCACCCCCTGCCTGCGCTGATGCCGGGAGCGGAGTAGCAGCCGCCGTCCGGGACGGGATGGGGGAGCGCGCCGTGCAGCCCGACAGCAGCAAAAGCGCGCAGAGCAGCCCCGGAACCGCTCGGTTTTTCATATGCATCCCTCCTGCCGCGCCGACGGCTCCGCCGTGCGCGTTTGTTTCATCCTACCACTCCCCCGCACCCTTTGTCCCGCTTGATTCGGCTACAATTTATCACCAATTGGTTACGATGACAGGCGCTGCTCCTCTCACCTGGAACCTCCAGACCGGCGTCCCAAGTGCGGCATTCGTTTGAGCCTGCAAATACCATCATCCCGACCTTATAAAGTGAAAAAGCCCGCCGCTTTATGGCAAAGCGGCGGACTTTTTCGCTTGCGGAGCAAACGCAGTCTCTACTTCCCGGTCTCCGGCTTATCTCCGGGCCGCCGTATCGGCAGCGGAGCGGCTCTTCCGGCAGCGCAGGAAAATCCCCGCGCCCCCGGCGATAATGGCCGCACCCATGAGGCAGTCGAAGAGAATGAGCCAGATCTGCCAGGTTGGCAGGACACTGACAATCCGGGTGGAGGTACTCACACCGTTCATGGCGGCGCTGTTGGCCCCGGTGTAGAGAATATTCTTACAGGCCTGGCGGAGCGCCGTCATGACGCGGGCGTTGTTCTTGTAGGGGCTGATGTTCTCGTTGGCCTCACTGGTGGAGAGCATCATGTCGTTGCCCGCCAGGACCGCCTGGAGCGCGGACTGATAGACGGGGGTGCCCACGTAGTCGGTGACCACATGGCCCACAAAGCCCCACTCGCCCCGAAGCACATCGTTGAGGAGCACCGCGTGGCCCGCCGCCCAGGTGGCGCCGATGCGGTTGTGGGAGGTCATGACGGCCCGGGCGCCGCCAAAACGGACGGAGTATTCAAAGGGCGTCAGGTATATCTCGCGAATGGCCTGCTCATTGGAGAAGGTGGCCACACCCTTGCGGTTGGTCTCCTGATCGTTGATGGCAAAGTGCTTGATGTAGCAGAATACGCCCTTCTCCTGCACGCCGGAGACCTCCGCCGCGCCCATGGCCCCGGCCAGGAACCCATCCTCAGAGTAGTACTCAAAATTTCGTCCGGAGTAGGGTGTGCGGTGGGTGTTCATAGCTGGGGCGTACCAGCCGGTGACGCCGCCGTGGAGTCCGTCCTCACCGATGAGGCGGCCGACCTCCCGGATGAGGCCCACATTCCAGGTAGCGGCCATCACCACCTCGGCGGGATAGGCCATGCACTTGGTGCCGCCGCCCACCAGTGTGGCGGAGATGCCGGCCGGGCCGTCCTTGTCGGTGGTGCCCAGGTAGGAGACAGAATTGATCTGGGAGGTGCGGTAGCCGCCCAGGGCAACCAGGCGCACCATCTCGTCGGCGGTAAGCTGATCCAGCAGCTCCTCCCACTGGGGGTCGTCGTAGGACTTGCCGATCATCATGGCCAGGGTCAGATCTGTTCCGGCCCCCATGTTGGGCATCGTGTAGCCCTCCTCGCCGGTGTCGGGTCCGGCGGCCAGGTCGGCCTTCAGCGCCTCGGTGGCGGTAAGGGTGATGGTCTCCGGGAACGTGCCGGTCCAGTCGCTGCGGGTGAGGTAGGTGAGGTCGCCGTAGTAGTGGCGGATATCGGCTTTGTCAAACTGATTGGTGATTGCCGTGCCCGTCGCCGCGGCGGAGTAGGAGACGGTATCCAGCGTGGGCTGGTTCCATTTCGCGGCCAGGGCTGCGTCGCCGTCGGCGTCCATGCCGTCGGCTGTGGTAAGTCCCTTGGAGGCAAGGATATTGTTCAGCGCGTCATGTACATTTTTGCCGGCGGCAAAATAATAATCGCCTGCATCCAAAATGTAGGTCTTGGCGGTGTTGGCGTCGTAGGCGCGCAGTTCCTCCCTGGAGACCTCCACCTGCACCGTCTCGCTCTGGCCGGGGGCCAGAACGCCGGTCTTGGCGAAGCCGCAGAGCTCCACGCTGGACTTCTCAATCCCGTTTTGTCTGTCGTAGTCGGTATAGGGGGACTGGAAGTAGAGCTGGACGACCTCTTTGCCCGGTACGGACCCGGTGTTCTCCACGTCAAGGGAGAGAGTAAAGCGGTCTCCCTCGGGGACGCACCTGAAATTGCTGTAGGAGAAGTCGGTATAGCTCAGGCCGTACCCGAAGGGATACTGCACGGTGGCGGCGTAATCATAGCTGCCGGCGTTGCCCTGGCCCAGGACGGCGTCCTCGTACCGGGTCTCGTAGTAGCGGTAGCCGACGTAGATGCCCTCCTGATACACGACGTAGTTCTTGCCGGTGTACTGGGTCATCACGCCGAAATAGCTCTCGGACAGATTGTCCAGCTCGGAGCCGTTGGTGTACTCCAGGCCTCCGAAGTTCTGCATGGCGGGGGCGCTGAGGGAGTCGTAGGCGTAGGTGTCCACCAGGCGGCCGGAGGGGTTCACATCGCCCTTCACGGCGGCGGCCACGGCGGCCAGGCCGTTCTGACCCGCGGCGCCCATCCAGATGCAGGCGTCGATGCCGTAGCGGGCCTCGTCCAGGAAGCCCAGCTCCATGGCGTTGCAGGAGTTCACCAGAACGATGGTCTTGCCGAACGCCCCGCTGTCCCTGATGAGCTGCAGCATCTCCTTCTCCTGTGTGGTGAGCTGGAGATAGGTGCCGCCCCCCTCGCGCTCGTCCATCCTGCGGGAGAGGTCGTCGCCCTCGCCGCCGCTCCGGGCCAGCACCACAATTGCCGCGTCGCCATACCGGGCAAAGGAGTCCCTCACGGCCTGGGAATACTCGCCTGCCGGGCACTCGTTAATGGCAAAATTGTTCCGGCTGGCAAAGATGCTGGGGTTGGAGCGGGTATAGCTGTCGTGGTTGCCCTTGTAGAAGTTCCAAAGCTCCGGGTTGACCTCGTAGCCCACGTCCTCAAAGACAGTCTTCAAGTCCTTGGCGGTGGAGGTGTCCACACTGCCCGAACCGGTGCCGCCGTAGATGAGGTCCACGGAGGACTCCGAAAAGAGGCTCACCTTCCTGCCGTCCCCCAGGGGGAGGGCGTTATTCTCATTTTTCAGGAGCACAAGACCCTCGGCCTCCACCTGCTCGCACAGGTCCAGCCCCGCCTGATAGAGCTCCCCGTCGGTGGTGTAGACGCTCTCATAATAGATGGCAGTGGGATCGCCGTTCTCCACTCTGGAGGTGGTATGGCCGAAAAAGGTCGTAATGATGGTGGAATAGTTCAGCGCGACGGCGTTGGCAATGATAACGGCCACCAGCAAAACGGCCAGCGCCGCGCCCCATACGCCTGCGAACAGCTGATTGCTCCACTTTTTCCTCTTTGCCTTTGTCATGGGATTTGATTCCTCCTTGCATCTCTCCGGCGGCGCGGCGCGCGTTCCGCATCCAGCCATTTTTGTCATTCTGTGCCCGAACACATCTGCTGTTGCACAGTATAACAGCTGATTTGACTGCGTCCAGAGGGTGTGCCCCAACTGTCGGTTTTCCTTCCCCAACTGCAGGGAAAAAGCCGGCTCGCGATGACTTGTCGTCATCGCGAGCCGGCTTTTTCCCATATCACGGAAGGGGGATGGACAGCCGCAGGACAAAAAGGCCGTTTTCAGGGTGGACCGTCATACAGCCGCCGTACTTCTCGACCGTGTATTGAATGCTGCGGATGCCGAATCCGTGATACCCGTCCTGTTCCTTGGTGGTCACGGGCAGTCCGTCCTCGAACGTCAGCGGGTGGTCGTAGTAATTCTCACACTGGATCAGCAGCAGCCCCCGGCTGGACCAGACCGACACGCTGATCAGCCGCTGCTCCCGGTCCGGCAGGGTGCTGACCGCCTCGATGGCATTGTCAATGGCGTTGCCCAGCAGGGCGTAGACATCCACCGGGTCCAGAAAGTCCAGCTTGCTGCCGTCGGCCACGCAGGTCATGTTGATGCTGTGGCCCTCGCAGTAGAGCTTCTTCTCGGTGAGCACCGTATCCAGCACCTCGCTGCCCGTCTTCACCGTACAGTCGTAGATCTGGATGGAGTCCTCGATCTCCCGCAGATAGCGGCTTTTGTCCCAGTCCTGTCCGGGCCGATCCAGCGCGGCGATTTGGTGCTTCAGGTCGTGGCACTTGCGGTTGATGAGGGCGATGTTCTCCTTCGCCAGATCGTACTGGGTCCGCTCCTGGTGCCACAGGCGGTCCTTCAGATCCAGTTCCCGCTGGAGCCTGGCCCGCTTCTGCCAGATGGTCTGCACCCACAGCCCGAAGAAGCAGCACAGCATCGCGTAGAGCCGACAGGCGTAGAGGTAGGGCACGCTGTTGTTGCCGCCCAATACCTGGAGCGTGACATAGTGGCTGATTAAAATCGTAAAGGAGAGTATCAGCAGCAAAGAGGCGATAGACTGCCCCCAGGTGGCCCCGTAGCGCCCCTTGTCCGGCAGGCGGCGGGCAAAGGCGAAGCAGAAGAGCAGATACACCGCAGCATAGATAATCAGCTTCAGCCAGTAGTACCAGCCCCCGGGCCGGCCCAGCAGCTGGTAGAGAAACGCGTGGGCGCTGTAGGCGAAATGCTGTGTGGCATAGGCGCACACGGCGCAGAACAGGGCATCCCACACGCTCAGGCTGCAGCAGGCCCAGGCGAAAAGGGCGGTGAGGGCAAACTCCAGCAGATAGCGCAGCAGCGAGCGTGGAATAAACGCGGCCAGGGCCAGACAGGCCAGAATGCCCAGAATGACCCGAAGGGGGAAATTTCTGCGCTTTTCCAGCGGCAGCATGTAGAGCACGCAGGCAATCAGCAGCTCCAGAGGGAAGAGCAGGTAGTTTACAGCCCAGTTGATGAATTCCGTCATAGCCCGCCGCCTCCCAGATAGTCCGTCAGTTCCTGCAGAAACTCTTTTTTGCGCGGCCTGCTGATCAGCAGCTCCTCCCCGCCCACCTGTACGATGTTCTGCCGCACCTCCCGCACATGCCGCAGATTCACCAGATAACATTTGTTACACCGTACAAAGTGCTCCCCCGCCAGCTGTTCCTCCATATCCCGCAGCGTGCCCGGCATGGTGAAAACCCCGTCCGCCGTGTGGATATGCAGCCGGTGGGAGACCGTCTCCACATAGAGCAATTCATCGGTGGGCACACGCCTCACGCCTCCGGCCAAATGGAGCACCACGCCGGAGGACCTGCGCCGCCGGAGGATGGAGGATACCTTGCGCATCTTGAAGGCAAACGCCGCGTAGCCCACCGGCTTAAGGACATAGTCCAAGGCCTCCACCTCGTAGCCGCGAATCGCGTATTGGGCCATATTGGTAATAAACATCAGCAGAACCACCGGGTCCCGCTCCCGAATATGCCGGGCGGCGGTCATGCCGTCCATGCGGGGCATCTCTATGTCCATCAGGATAAGGTCCCAAATAGGGCGGTACTCCTGCAGCAGCGCCGCTCCGTCGGGGAAATGAATTGCCTCCACACCCTCGCCGGACTCAGCCTGATATCGGGCCAGATAGTCCTCCAGCTGACGTGCGGAGGCCGGCTCGTCCTCCACAATGGCGACCCGGAGCATACGCCGTCCCTCCCCTCCCCAATGAATTTGGCTTGTTCCATTTTAACACATAAATTCAAATCAGCCAACGGTTCCCCCATCGGAACAGAACCGTCCGGGGCCGAAGCCGTCACCGCTCCCGCCTGCGGTATTCCGTCGGTGAACGGTAACACCTCTTTCTGAACTGCTCCTCAAAGTAAGTCGCCCCGGAAAACCCGGACAAAAAGGCCGCCTCGGTAACGGTCATCTGGGTCGCCCGCAGAAGGGCGCAGGCCTATTCGTAAAACCGAGGAGGCATACCGTGCCGGAAAGCGCCGCGCCATCGGCGTTTCCACCTTCTATCCCGGCCGGCTCATCGACCTGTGCAATTTCGTGGAGGTGGCCCACGCCGTCAACCAGGTAGAGACACACGCCTTTCGACAGCAGCGCTCCGCCCATGAGACCATGGTGAAATACGGCGTCCAGCACGAGTCCTGGGGTCCGTTTGCGGAGGGACGAAAGGACTTCTTCTCCAACCCCGCCCTCTGCGAGACCGGCGCGAAGTACGGCAAGTCCTCCGCCCAGACAACCCTGCGCTTTCTGCTGCAGACCAGCGTGGTGGTAATGGCCAAAACTGTCCGCCGGGAGCGGATGGAGGAGAACCTCAACGTGTTTGATTTCTCACTGTCGGATGAGGATATGCGGTCCATCTCCGCGCTGGACGAGGGGGGAGAGCACATTTTTCTCCCACTGCGATGCCGCCGAGGTAGAGTTCTTGACCGGGCTGGTATAATAAAAGCAGAAGAGGAGGCATACCGTTATGACGATTGCCGAGGTAAGCAGGCAGTACGGCGTCAGCGCCGACACTCTGCGCTATTATGAGCGCATCGGACTCATCCCGCCCGTGCCGCGAAGCAAGAGCGGCATCCGGGACTACGACAGAGAGTCCTGCGCCTGGGTGGAACTGATGAAATGCATGCGCGCCGCGGGGGTGCAGATTGAGGCGCTGATTGAGTACGTGGCGCTGTTCCAAAAGGGCGACGCCACCATCGCCGCGCGCAAGGCGCTGCTGGTGGAGCAGCGGGAGCAGCTTCAGGCGCGGATGGCGGAGATGCGCTCGTCCCTTGACCGGCTCAACTACAAAATTGAGAAATACGAGCTTTTGCTGGTGGAGAAAGAGCGGCAGCTTTTTCACGACGGGACAGAGGCGGCGGACGACTGAGCCTTAGCCCGAAACGCTTTATGGCACATTCATTTTCAGTCGGAGGTGTATTTCCATAGACGTTTTGAGAAATCTATCCGTATTCTGGACAGTATTAAGTGCATGCTCAAGGAGTGAAATCAATATCTTTCGAGCGGGCGGTCACCTCAAAGGGGTGGCCGCCCGCTCGACATATGAGCGCTGAAACAGGCACAATCTCTTCACCGGCGCGAAATCCTCGTCTCAATAAGCTGCGGGCACTTCCATCCAGAACCGCACCCCGCCCGGCAGATTCTCCGCGCCGCAGCGCCCGCCGTGGAGGTTCGCCATCCCCCGGACAATGGCGAGGCCCAGACCCGCGCCGCCGCTGTCCCGGCTGCGGGCAGAGTCGCCCCGGTAGAAGGTCTCGAAGAGCCGGGGAAGTTCGGCGGCGGGGATGTTCTCTCCGTCGTTCTCCACCGCGATGCGGGCCCAGCCCCCCGGCCCGGTGAGCTTCACCCGCACCTCGCCGCCGGGGGAACAGTAGCGCAGGGCGTTGGAGGCGTAGTTGGCCACGGCCCGTTCCAGCTTCTCACAGTCCCCCCGGACCCGCACCGCCGCCAAATCCAGGCTCAGTCGGCAGCCCTTCTCCGCCAGGGGCCGCTCCAGCCGGGCGAAGATCCGGCGGACCAGCTCCTCCAGGTCCACATCCTCCGGCCTGAGCGTCTCCGCCCCCGCCTCCAGGCGGGAGAGGTCCAGCAGCTCCCTGACCAGGGCGTCCATGCGGTCGGACTCCTCCATGATGACGGCGAGGTAGTGCTCCCGCTTGGCTGGGTCGATATCCTCCAGAAGAGCCTCGGCATGGGAGCGGAGGACGGCCAGAGGGGTCTTCAGCTCGTGGGCCACCGCCCGGGTGAGGTCCTGCTCCCGCCGGAGGTCCGCCTCCAGCTTTCCCTGGGCCGCGTTAAAGGCGGCGGCCAGGGAGTTTACCTCCTGGATCGGTCCGTCCTCAGTACAGGGAAAAGACCCGTCCGCCGCGTCCTGGCTCAGACGCTCCAGTGGGCGGGACAGCTTTCTGGACGTATACCCCGACAGAATGAGGAGCACCAAAGCGGCCAGCATCAATGTGGAGAGGTAGGTCCAGCGGAGCTGGTACATGGCTGCGAGACGGAAGCTGCAGCTCCGGGCCACCTGGTAGCCGTAGCCATTTCCGTAAGTTCCGCCGCTGAATCTCCCGCCCTCATTCAGTACGGCTCGCCTCTCTCCGGCCTGCTCCCGGGCCAGAATGGCCTGGGCCTCCCGGAAGTTTGCCAGGCGGCGCTCCATATCGACTTGTCCGTCCCCATTGCTCCCCCAGTCGGGCAGCAGGACGCTGGACAGCCTCATAAAGGCCAGCTCCACGGTAACCGGGGTCTCCCCCCGGGCCGCGGTCTCCACCACGGTCTCCACACCGCCGTCCGGGTGGACCAGCTCGATGCGCTGCACCCGCAGGCTGCAGCCGCCCTCATCGAATCCGGTCACCCGGGCCACGGTTCCGTCCCCGGGGTAGTTTTCATCGCCGGTTGGATAGACGTCAAAGCTCCAACTATGCGTCCGATTGGCCACAATCCACCGGGCCAGGGCCAATTGCCCAGCGTCGTCCAGGCCGCTGTCCAGCTCCAGGTGCCAACGCTGGCCAACGTCGATGCCGTCCTCGTGGCCGTAGCCATAGGCGAGCTGGCTGTGGGCCAGCTCCGCCCCGGTCTCCGCATCGATAATCGCCAGTGCCATGCCTCCCTCCAGGCCTTCGGGATTCGTCAGCCCCAGCGACATACCGCTCAGGTTATAGCTTAGAATGGCCCCGGCCTGCTCCTGCCGGTCCTCGACAATGTTGCGGCGGTAGATCTCCACCTGTTCCCTCAGCTCGCTGCGGATATCCCGGCCCAAACTGTCCGCCTCGTTCTCCAGTCGATTGGAGGTCTCCACCCTCAGGCCGATCATAATGAACCCCCAGAGAAACAGCACCGTTCCCGCCATGGAGAGCGCTATCTGCCAGCGCAGCTTTCGGGGTCGTCTCACCAATGCGACCGCCCGCTGCCAACCCGATTCCAGAGGCGTTCCTCTCATCTTCTCACCCCTCCTCCGTCAGCTTGTAGCCCGCCTTGATCACCGTCTTGATCTGCCCCCCGGCCCCGCCCAGGCTGGCGCGGAGATTCTTCACCTGCACGTCCACCGCCCGCTCGTCTCCCTCGAAGTCAATGCCCCAGACCTTGTCCAGCAGCTGGGCACGGGAGAGCACCCGGCCCTTGTTGCGCAGGAGGCAGGCGAGCAAATCATATTCCCGCGGGGATAATTGAACCTCTTGATGACCAATTGTACAGCTTCTGCGGCTCAAATCCAGCCGAATCGCCCCGCAGGCCAGGGTCTCCCCCGCCTCGGGGCCGCCCCTGGCCCGGCGGATAAGAGCGGTGGTCTTGGCGTAGAGCACCGCCAGGGAGAAAGGCTTGGTGACATAGTCGTCCGCCCCCAGCTCGTACCCCCTGAGGGCGTTTTCCTCCCCGTAGAGGGCGGTGAGAAAAATGATGGGCACGCCGCTGCGCCGCCGCACCGCCGCGCACACCCCGAAGCCGTCCAGTCCGGGCATCATCACGTCCAGCACAATCGCGTCGTAGTCGTGGTCCCGCAGCAAATCGAGGGCCTCGCCGCCGCAGCGGGCCACATCGCATACAGCCCCCTTGGAGACGAAGTAGTCCCGGACGATTTCGCGCATGCTCCGCTCGTCCTCTACAATTAAAATGCAGTCCGCCATAGCCGTTCCCTCCTTCTGCCGATATATTATAACACGGATGTGTCGGGGATGTGTCGGGACGGGGCGCCGCCTAATCCTGGGTCGCCCTCTGCGGATACGATTAAAGCGCCCGGAACAGTTTTGTTCCGGGCGCTTTTGGTATTTGGATTATCTGCGGCCGCCGAAGCCGCCGCCCCGGGAACCGCCGCCGAAGCCGCCGCCCCGGCTGCCGCCCCCGCCGAAGGAGCCGCCCCCGCCGAAGGAGCCGCCCCCGCCGAAGGAGCCGCCCCCGCCGAAGGAGCCGCCCCCGCGGGAGCCTCCGCCAAAGCCGCCGGAGGGCCGGGAACCGCCGCCGGAGGGTCGGGAACCGCCGCCGGAGGGTCGGGAACCGCCGCCGAAGGTTCCGCTGCCGCCGAAGCCGCCCCGCGTACCGCCGCCGGTAGGCCGCCCGCCGAAGGTTCCGCCGCCCCGGGGGCCGCTGTTGCCCGCGCCGCCGAAGCCGCTGGAGGGCCTGGAACCGCCGCCGCCGTGGGGCGGCCGGGGACCGGGCCCGGGGCCGTGGGGGCCCCTGGGCGGGGGCGGCTGGTGCCAGTGCCGGTGATACCAATGGGAGTGGGGTCCGTGCCAGAACAGGATGGGCCGGAACATAACCGGGGGTACGCCCACACCGTAGTACCGTGTGCGGTAGGCGTTGTACCGGGACCGGTCGATGGCGGAGAGAATAATGACCAGGAGGATCAGGAGGACCACGGCCCTGACAATCCATGTGGTAACGGAGTAGCCGTTGTAGTAATTTCCGTAGGAGTCGTCATAACCGGAGCTGTTGTCTACCCCGGCGTTGCCCAAATTAAAATTGCTGATATATACCTCGTTGAGGGAGGAGAAGAAGTCCAGGGCGCCCTTGTCAAACTTCCGGTTGTCAAAGGCGCTCTCAATCACGCCGCTCAGGTCGGAGATGACCCGGCTGGTCATGATGGTGGCGAAGTCGTCGCCGTAGTCCAGGTAGTACTGGTAGCCGTCGCCGTCCAGGGCGATGACCAGCACCGCGTCGCCCTCGCCCAGCCCCAGGTCATAGGCCTGGTTATAGGAGATATCCGTGATGTCCTGTCCGTCCAGGCCGTTCACCGTCACGACGGACACCACGCTCACGTAGCGGTAATCCCAGTTGGCGTTATAGATGCCGATGCTCTTCTCGGTGGAGGCGGAGAGGATGTCCGCCTGATCCCATACCAGGTTGGCGTAGGTGCTGGTGTCCAGGGAGGTATCCAGCTCCCCGGACTGCCCCTTGGCGCTGGCCTGGGGCATCCTCCACCAGCCGATGGCAATGGCGGCCGCAATGGCGACAAGCATCACCATGACGGCTACGCCCTGTTTCTTCAATACTTTCATAGGCGCTCCTTACTTGTATGGCTTGGTGGGTGCAGACAGATCGGCGCGATGGCGCCTGGCCAGCGCCCCAAAATGCTTTGGCATTTCGGGGTCCCCCTGATATTTTATCTGCCTGGGCGGAATGAATCCGCCCGGCATCAAGGTTTCGGCCCTGCGGGGGCGGGCCGAAACGCTTGGGACGCGCCGCCCGGCGCGGCGCCGGAGCCGGGCCAACCGGCCCCAAGCACTTTTTCAGCCTCTCAGCTCCAGCAGCTTCTGCTTCAGCTCGCCCTCGATGCGGCCCAGCGCCCCAAAATGCTTTGGCATTTCGGGGTCCCCCTGATTTTTTATCTGCCCGGGCGGAATGAATCCGCCCGGCATCAAGGTTTCGGCCCTGCGGGGGCGGGCCGAAACGCTTGGGACGCGCCGCCCGGCGCGGCGCCGGAGCCGGGCCAACCGGCCCCAAGCACTTTTTCAGCCTCTCAGCTCCAGCAGCTTCTGCTTCAGCTCGCCCTCAATGCGGCCCAGCGCCCCAAAATGCTTTGGCATTTCGGGGTCCCCCTGATATTTTATCTGCCCGGGCGGAATGAATCCGCCCGGCATCAAGGTTTCGGCCCTGCGGGGGCGGGCCGAAACGCTTGGGACGCGCCGCCCGGCGCGGCGCCGGAGCCGGGCCAACCGGCCCCAAGCACTTTTTCAGCCTCTCAGCTCCAGCAGCTTCTGCTTCAGCTCGCCCTCGATGCGGCCCAGCTCCAACTCGGCCTCCTTGCGCTTCTGGGCGCCCTCCTTCTGGATGTTCATGACCTCGTCCAGCGTCGCGATGAGCTGCTGGTTGGTGTGCTGGAGGGTCTCAATGTCCACGATGGAGCGCTCGGCCTCCTTGGCGGTCTCCACGGTGCCCATCCGCAGCATATCGGCGTTCTGCTGGAGGAGCTGGTTGGTCATGTTGGTCACCGCGCTCTGGGCGGCGGTGGCCTGGCGGGAATGCTCCAGCCCCAGGGCCAGGACCATCTGGCTCTTCCACAGGGGAATGGTGTTCACCAGGGACGACTGGATTTTCTCCAGCATAAGGGTGTCGTTATTCTGGATCAGCCGGGTCTGGGGGCCCATCTGGATGGAGATCATGCGGGTGAGCTCCAGGTCGTGGAGCTTCTTCTCAAAGCGGTTGCAGAGGTTGGCCATGTCGTTGTACTTCTGGGCGTCCTCCTGGCTGCCGGAGGCGGCGGCCTTCTTGCGCAGCTCCTCCAGCTCGCCCTCGCGGACCTTGGCCAGCTTTTTCTTGCCGGCGATGATGTACATGGTCAGCTCTTTGTAGTACTTGGTGTTCAAATCGTACATCTGGTCCAGCATGGCGATGTCCTTCATCAACGTCACCTGGTGCTGCTCCAGCATCTGGCATATCTTGTCCACATTGGTCTCGGCCTTGGTGTAGGCGACCTTCATCTCCTCCAGCTCGTTGCGCTTCTTCTGGAAGAAGCCAGCGATGCCCTTTTTCTCCTCCACGTTGAAGCCCTTGAGCTGAACCACCAGCGAGGAGAGGGTCTGGCCGATCTCGCCCAGGTCCTTGGTGCGCACGCTGTTGAGGGTGCTCTCGGAGAAGGAGGCCACATTCTTCTGCGCGGCCGCACCATACTGGAGCACCACGTTGGAGTCGGTAATGTCAATTTTCTCGGAGAAGTCGTTCACCATCTTGCGCTCAGCCTCGGTGAGCTGGCTCTCATCCAGCTGAATGGCCTTGGCCTCCTTCTCCTTCTGGGCGGCGGCGGTATCCTCCAGGGTGATGCCGCCCTCCAGGGTCAGGGTCGGGGCCTCAGGGGTCTTCAGGGCGGCCTCCGCCACGGCGGCCGCAGCGTCCAGATTGGCGTCGGAAGCTGCCGTGGGGTCCAGGGTCAGGGAGGGTGTCATTTCGGGCTTATCAGTCATGATAGATACATCCTTTCAACGAATCCATTTCTTTATCCCAATAAAAAAGTAAAAATGAAAAAGTAAAAAGCTGTGGTATCGCCGTCTTTTTACCTTACTTTTTCCCTTTTCTCTTCATTATAGGCCCCCGGCCCGCATTCCGCCGCTCAGCCCCTCCTGGGCCAGAAGATTCTCCATAACGGTGATGTCGGTGGAGATGTCCATCGCCACGTCGCCGAAGAGGGCGTCCAGCTGTTTGTCAAAAGCGGCCACCACCGTGTCCATCATGGTCTCGATCTTGCCCATGGTGCCGTCGATATTGGTGCCGGAGACCCCCGCGGCGTCCATGCGGTCGTAGGCGTTGAGAAGCTTGAGGGTGGTGGGCAGGTAGTAGTTCAAAAAGCGGCTGATTTGGGAGCGCTTCTGGGGGTTCTCCACCACATGCTGGATAATTTTCGCCGTGGTGTCCTCCAGGTGGTCAATTTGGGCGGAGATCTTCTCGTCCTCAATGGCCTCGTTCAGGCGGCGCATCTCGGAGAGGGCCAGGTCCTTCTGCTCCACCAGTTTGTCCAGCTCGCTGTCGCCGGTGGTCTTCTTCTCCGGCTTGGGCGCGCCCGGTTCCTCGGCCTTGGCCTCCGGCCGGGGGGCGCCGGGCTCCGGGTCCGGGGTCTGGTAGGCCTTGTTGGGCCAGATTGCCTTGCCCAGGACAAAGACAATCGCGGAGGCCACGCCGGCCAGGACATAGTGCAACGGCCGGTACAGGGGCAGCAGCAGAGCCCACCCAAGCCAAAGGGCGGCCACAAGGTAAAACGGAGCCACTGATTTTTTTACCATTTTCGCCATGGTTATTTCCTCCAAATGCTGTAAACCGATACAGTGTTATTGTACTGCCCAGGGGCCTTAAGTGTCAAGAACACGTTGACTTTACACCGCAAATTCATTAGAATAAAGAGAACGTGAGAAAGGAAGTCCTGCCGAATGATGACACTGGAAGATTTTAAGGCCGCCCGCAGCGTCCTGGCGGGGGTCATCAACAACACCGAGCTTGTCTATTCCGCCGCCTTTTCCAAGGCCACCGGAAACAATGTATACATCAAACCGGAAAATATGCAAGTAACAGGGGCCTACAAAATCCGCGGCGCGTACTATAAGATCAGCACCCTCACTGAAGAGGAGAAGTCCAAGGGACTGGTGACCGCCTCCGCGGGCAACCACGCTCAGGGCGTGGCCTACGCGGCCCAGGCGGCCGGCGTGGAGGCCACCATCGTAATGCCCACCACCACTCCCCTGGTGAAGGTCAACAACACCAAGGATCTGGGCGCCAGGGTGGTGCTTCACGGCGAGACCTTTGACGACGCGGCGGACAAGGCTGCGGAGCTTGTCCGGGAGCAGGGCCTGACCTACATCCCGCCCTTCAACGATCTGGCCGTCGCCACCGGCCAGGGCACCATTGCATACGAGATTTTCCAGTCCCTGCCCGACGTGGACGTGATTCTGGTCCCCATCGGCGGCGGCGGGCTGGCGGCGGGCGTGTCCACTCTGGCCAAGCTCCTCAATCCGGGGGTGAAGGTCATCGGCGTGGAGCCTGTGGGCGCGGCCTCCATGAAGGCCTGCCTGGAGGCGGGGCACATCGTCAGCCTGGACAGGGTGGAGACCATTGCCGACGGCGTGGCGGTCAAGACCCCCGGTGAGCTCATTTTCCCCTACATTCAGCAGAATATCGATGAGATCATCACCATTGACGACACCGAGCTGGTGGACGCCTTCCTGGACATGATGGAAAAGCACAAGATGATCGTGGAGAACGCGGGTCTGCTGCCCATGGCCGCCCTGAGCCATCTGGACTGCAAGGGAAAGAACGTGGTGAGCGTCCTCTCCGGCGGCAACATGGACGTCATCACCGTGGCAAGCCTTGTCCAGCACGGGCTTATCAACCGCGGGCGGGTGTTCACCTTCTCCGTGCAGCTCCCCGACCGCCCCGGCGAGCTGCTGCGGGTGGCCAAGATCGTCTCCAAGGAGAACGGCAACATCATCAAGCTGGAGCACAACCAGTTTGTCAACATCAACCGCCAAAGCGGCGTGGAGCTGCGGGTCACACTGGAGGCCTTCGGCCACAGCCACAAGCGCTCCATTCTGGAGGCCATGCGGAAGGCGGGCTACGACGCGAGAGAGGCCAACACCGGGGATTTCTATGATTAAACCCCCGCCCCCCTGCTCAGGGAGGCGGCGCGGCCCGATATACTCATTGCCGTCCGCCGGGCGCTTGCCCGGCGGACGGCTATCTGAAAGCGGTTGTTCCCAGGTGCGGGTCCGTCGGGTCGTGGGAGTGTGCGGGGGGAGAGGCCTGAGCCGCACCGGAGCGATTCCGCTGATGCATCCTATGTGCGGGCCAGGCTGTCGGTGCGCTCACCGGTTGATTGGAATACGGGTATTGTACAGGAATTGTTTGAACTTCCGTTAAAGAGGAGATAAAAAGATGATTAAAATCGCCCCTTCTCTGCTCTCGGCCGATTTTGCCAACCTCCAGCGGGACATCGAGGGCGTCCCCAATGCGGACTGGCTCCATGTGGACGTGATGGACGGGATGTTTGTGCCCAATATTTCCATCGGCGTGCCGGTGGTGAAGTCCCTGCGCAGGTGCACCGACAAGTTTCTGGACGTCCACCTGATGGTGGAGAAGCCGGGCCGTTACGTGGAGGCCTTCGCCAGGGCCGGGGCCGATTTGCTGTCCGTCCATCTGGAGGCCGACATGCCCCCGGCCATCCACGCCGCCCTGGACCAGATGGAGGCCCTGGGTGTGAAGAAGGGCGTCGTCCTGCGGCCCATCACCGCCGCCGAGGCGGTGATCCCCTATCTGAAGCGGGGAATCGACCTGGTGCTGGTGATGACGGTGGAGCCCGGCTTCGGCGGGCAGGCCTTCATGACCGATCAATTGGAGAAAATCACGGCCATCCGCCGCTATATCGGCGCGTACTGTCCCGCCTGCGACCTGGAGGTGGATGGCGGCGTGGACCCTGAGACCGCCAAGCTGGTCATCGCCGCCGGGGCCAACGTGCTGGTGGCGGGCAGCGCCGTCTTCGGCAAGGCGGACCCCGCCGCAGCCGTGGACGCGCTCCGGAGCTGAGCGCCATGCCGAAGGTCTTGACCGGCGCGGAGGCCGCCGCATTGGGCGTCAGCGTCCTTCACGAGCGTATGGACAACGGCGAGCTGCGCTTCCGCCTCCGCTTTGCGGATGGCAGCTCCTATATCCGCACTGAGGCCGCCCGGGGAAGCGGCTGGCAAAACAGCCACCTCCACCGGGCGGTGCGGGAGCTGAGCGTGCTCCAGTCCGGGGCCATGCTGGTGGCAGAGGAGCGGGAGGGCGCGCTGGAGCTGCGCCTCCTCCGGGCGGGGGATTTCTACCTGTGCCCGCTCCATGTGCCTCACAACAGCTATCTGTTTCCCGGCGCGGTGGCCCATACCGTGAAATTCGGTCAGGACCTGCCCGCGTCCGACTGGGTCGCCTGCCCCCATCTGGACCCCATCTGCCGGGCCCTGGACCCGGACGAGCTGCTGAAGACGCTGTAGCCCCGCCCGCGCCTCCTCTCCGCACCACCCCAGTATGTCCATACCCTGCTCCCCATCTTCTTATCTTCTTATCTTCTTCCCTTCGGAGGTCTTACGCCATGCAGTACTTTCCCCCCGCCCTGGAGCGGCTGGTGGAGCAGTTCAACAAGCTCCCCGGAATCGGCAGCAAAACCGCCCAGCGGCTGGCCTTTTTTGTCCTCTCCCTGCCGGAGGAGGACGCCGCCGCTTTCGCCCAGGCCATTCTGGACGCCAAGTCGTCCATCGCCTGCTGCCCCATCTGCCAGAACCTGACCGAGGGGGACGGCCCCTGCGCCATCTGCCGCAGCCCCAAGCGGGACGCGGCCACCGTCTGTGTGGTGGCCGACCCCAAGGATGTAATCGCCATGGAGCGCAGCCGGGAGTACGGCGGGCTTTACCACGTTCTCCACGGGGTCATCTCCCCTATGAACCATGTGGGACCGGACGACCTGCACATCAAGTCCCTTGTGGAGCGGGTGGGAAGCGGCGGGGTGCAGGAGGTCATTATGGCCACCAACCCGGACACTGAGGGCGAGGCCACCGCCATGTACCTCTCCCGGCTTCTCAAACCCTTCAGCGTGAAGGTCACCCGGCTCGCCTACGGCATCCCCGTGGGCAGCCACCTGGAGTTTGCCGACGACGCCACCCTGATGCGGGCCCTGGAGGGCCGCCGCGAGATGTAAACGATAAAATCCCCTGCCCGCCGGGCAGGGGATTTTATTAGGTCTCCGCAAGCAGCTTCTCGAGAAATGCGATTTTTTCTCCGTCGCACATCTCATCGCTGTAAACAACCCGCTCCACATCGTTTAAAAGATGGACGGACTCCGCCTGAAAGGCCCGCTCGATGTGCTCCACGCCGGGAATATCCACAATGACTCTGCCGTTTTGAATCAGGTTCGATAGGACCACATTGACGCGCTTCATATTTTCGCCTCTGCGATAGACAATTTAATACCCAAATCGTTATGCATAAATAATATACATTCTGCAACACAATGCAAAGTACAAATCGTGTTGCAGGTGATATGATATGTCCAAAAAATTTAAACTGCCCGCGGTCCCGAAAACAACCCAGAAAAACGTGCGCTTTCCCAACGACGTAATTACCCTGGTGGAAGATGCCATCAAGGGCACGGAAGTGACCTTTTCGGCCTTTGTCATCGAAGCCACGCGTGTGGCCCTGGAGAATCTGAAAGAGACGGAAGAAGAGGACGGCCGGCAGAGCGATGCCATTGATTGAAGCGCAATCCGTTTCTCCCCTGAACAAGACCGGCTTCCCGCATAAAACGGCCGCCCACACGGGCGGCCGTTTTGCTTTGATTGAGACGGCTGCTTCCTGAACAGAATGACGCCGGCCAGCGGAGACGGTCTCTTCCCCGCCGATTGATTCCGGCGGTGCCTGCGCGCCCCGGCGCGCTTGTCCCCTCCCGCCATACCCGGCAGGGCAGAGCCTCCGCCCCGCTGAGGGCCATGCCAGCAGCGGCATCATCGCTTTTACCGGTCTCTATTGCTCCAGCCGTCCCCTTACCAGCTCCAAAAACTCCGCCTTATACCCGTCCTCCGCCACCCCGGGGAGCCGGGAGAGCCGGCCCACAATCCCGCCATAGCTGGCCGTACCCTTGTACTGTGAGTCCCGCAGCAGCATTCCAAACTCCGCCACCCCAGCCGCAAAGGCGCTGTCCTCCGAGGGGGTCTCCACCGCAATCTCCTCCCCCATGGGGTACTCCAGGAGGGTGCTTTTCTCTCCGTCGGGGGCCTTATAGCGCACGCTCAGCGTGAAGTAGTCGCCGCTGCCGGTGGGGGACGCCGCCTGGTAACTGAGATCGGACCCGGGGATATCCATGGGCGAGTCCGCCATGGCAAGCTCGTAGAGCACCGTCACACGGTGCCCGGCGCCGATCTCCCCGCCGTCTCTGGCGTCGTCGGCAAAGTCCTCGGCGGCCATCAGCCGGTTTTCATAGCCGATGAGGCGGTAGCCCTTCACCCGCCCGGGGTTGAACTCCACTTGGAGCTTCACGTCCTTGGCCACGGTGAAGAGGGTGCCGCCCATCTCCTCCACCAGGACCCGCCGGGCCTCCAGCGCGCTGTCGATATAGGCGTAATTGCCGTCTCCGTGGTCGGCCAGTGCCTCCAGCTTGTTGTCCTTCAGGTTCCCCGAGCCGAAGCCCATCACCGAGAGGAACACGCCGCTCTCCTTCTCCTCCTCCACGAGGCGGGCGAGCTCCCCCTCACTGGTGACGCCCACGTTCAGGTCTCCGTCGGTGGCCAGAATCACCCGGTTGTTGCCGCCGGGGATAAAGTGCCGCCGGGCCAGCTCATAGGCGGTGGTAATCCCCTTGGCGCCCGCTGTGCTCCCCCCCGCCGTCAAATCCTCAATCGCGGAGCGGATGACCGCCCCCTCGTCCCCGGTGGCGCCGTCCAGCACCACCCGGTCCGAGGCGGCATAGGTCACGATGGAGACCAAATCCCCCGCCCGGAGGTTCTCCGTCAGCAGGCCGAAGGCCTGCTTTACCAGGGGCAGCTTGTCATCGTCGTTCATGGAGCCGGATACATCGATGAGGAACACCAGATTGGACGGCGGCATGGCGTCCCAGTCGGGCTGGGCTGCCTGGAGCCCCAGCCGCAGGAGCCGGGCGTCCGGGTTCCAGGGACAGGGAAAGAGCTCCCCCGTCACGGAGAAGGGCTCTCCCGCTTCCGGAGCGGGGTAGTCATAATGGAAATAGTTCACCAGCTCCTCAATACGAACCGCATCCGCCGGAACTTGCGCCCCCTGGTTGAGCAGCCGGCGGAGATTGGCGTAGGATGCGGTGTCCACGTCGGCGGCGAAGGTGGAAAGCGGGCTGGCGGAGACGGCCAGAAAGCTGTTTTCCCGGATGTACCCGTACTCCTCCGTGTTCCAATCCACGCCCTCAAAGGGCTCGGTGTACCCGCCGCCCCAGGCCTCCGGCGCGACGGGGGCCGTGCCGGAATAGGCGCTGGGCGCGGCGTCCGCCGTACTGCCGCCGCCGGAGCACCCCGCCGCAGACAGGAGCAGCGCGGCCGTCAGGAGAAGGGCTGAATACTTGCGTTTCATTGCAGATTCCTCCATTCCTTATTGGGTGCGGCTAGAGTTGACCGGCTTTGCAAGAGACCGCTTCCTTCCGCCGCCCCTTTTCCTCTTAGACGCGGGTATTTCCAGAATGTTCCGCACAAAAAAGCGGTCCGGGAGATTCCCGGACCGCTTTTCTCTCTATTCCAGTTCCGCCGTGACCTCACCGCAGAGACTCTCCCGGAACAGTGCGCGCACCTGCGCGGCGTCCTCTGTCCGTCCCAGTGCCCACATGAGCTTGGTGACGGCGGCCTCCGTGGTCATGTCCCAGCCCTGAATGACCCCCTGCTCCAGGGCCTTCTTCCCCGTCTCGTAGATGGAGAAGTCGCTGCGCTCATAGAGGCACTGGGAGCACACAACCACCGCCATGCCCGCCTGGGCGGCGGCGTGGAGCTTGGCAATCAGGTCCCGGCGGATGAAGTGCAGCCCGCCCGCACCGAAGGCCTCGATGACCACGCCACGGTAGTGCATGGACAGGAGCATGTCAAAAATCTCCGGGTTCAGCCCCGGCGTGAGCTTGATGAGGAACACGTCCCGGCACAGCCGGTCGTCCAGTTGGGTGAGGGCCGGGGCCGCCGGGGGCAGCGCACCGGGACAGACATGCAGCCCGCCCGCGTCCACTGTGGCGGCCAGGGGCCAGTTTACACTCTCAAAGGCGTCGAAACCGGTGGTGCGGGTCTTCACTGCCCGGCAGCCCAAGATTACCTTCCGGTCGAAGGCCACGAAGACCCCCGCCGCAGCCGACGCCGCCATGGCGAAGGCGGTGCGCACGTTCTCCAGCGCGTCGGTGAGGGGGTGCTCAATGGGGAGCTGGGCCCCGGTGAGCACCACGGGAATCGTGATGCCGCGGAGGAAAAAGGAGAGGATGGAGGCCGTATAGCCCATGGTGTCGGTCCCGTGGGTGAGGACCACGCCGTCGAAGCCGTCCCTCGCGTCATAGACCGCCCGGGCGATAAGCTGCCACTCCTCAGGCTGGATGTTGGAGGAGTCCATGCACAAAATGTCCCGGATGGTCAGCTCATAGTTCTCCGCCACGGCCGAGAGACGCGCGGCCAGGCCCGCGCCGTCCATGCCCGGGACCAGGCCGTCTTGGGTGGGGCGGGAGGCGATGGTGCCCCCGGTGGTCAGCAAAAGCAGCTTTTTCATGGTTTCTTTCCCTCTGTATCATCAGTTGTATCGGTTTGCAGGCAGCGCTGTGCAGCATCAGAATTCGACTGCCCTGAATTTTTAGTGTATCATAAATATTGCCCTTCGTAAATGGCTTGCGCCGGGGACGTGGAGACTCTATTACGCCCCCCTGCCCGGGCCGGCGGCTTGACAGATATGTATAACGGAAGTATGGACGCGCACCTGTGGGAGCGTGGATCGAAATACCTACAGCAAGAACGACCAGCTCGTGAAGATGGAGTCGCTCTCCCCGCGGGCGAGACCTTGGGCCAAAAGAACGCTCCTGCAAAGGCAAAGTCTTATTTGAATATTTCGGCGTTCTCTTATGAGGGGCTAATCAAGCAATTGAAGTTTGAAAATTTTCATATGAAGATGCTGTTTATGGAGCTGGGCAACTGCGGCGCTGATGGGAATGAGCAGGTTGCAACAAAGGCGCAGTCCTATCTGGCAATTGCCTCGTTTTCCATAGACGGCTTGATTCGGCAGCCGGAGTTTGATGGATTCCCGCAACCCCTTGCAATTCCTAAACTTTTTTATCATAGTAATTTAATAAACTCTTAATTTGCAAATCCCACCGGCCTGCGCTATACTGAACTTACGAAATCAAGACCGGAATCGACGGTCTTCAGGAGGCGGTATTATGCGGCATCGCAGCGTCGGCACATGCGTATTTCTCACCATTATCACCTGCGGCATTTACGGGCTCTACTGGCTTGTCTGCCTGACGGACGACTCCAATGAGTGCACCGGTATGGGGCAGACCAGCGGCGGCGCGGCGCTGCTGTTCACCATTATCACCTGCGGTATTTACAGCATCTATTGGTGCTACAAGATGGGTGAAAAGCTGGATCAGGCCCGCGCCGAGCGCGGCGTGCCCACCGGCAGCCAGGCCATTTTGTATCTGATCTTGTCCATTGTGGGTCTGGAGATTGTGGCCTGGGCCCTGATGCAGAGCGAGCTCAACCGCTACTACTACGGCGGCGATGACTTCTAAAGCGCGAGCCCTCCGGCTCATCAGACGGGCGGGCCTGATTCTGGGAATCGGGCTCGCCTATGCTTTTTTCGTCCTCTTGACAGGGCTTGCAGTTCCCTGCCCCTTCCACGCCGTCACGGGGCTCCAGTGTCCCGGCTGCGGGATCACGCGGATGTGCCTGGCCCTCCTGCGGCTGAATTTTGCCGCCGCCTGGGCGTCAAATCCCGGTTTATTGGTGCTATTGCCCCTGCTCGCAGCGCTTTTTCTCAAAATGGCGGCAGGATACGTGAAAAGTGGGCGGAAAACACCCACGAAAGCGGAAAGCACCGCAATTTGGGTCCTGGTCGGCGTCCTTTTGGCCTATGGCGTGGTGAGAAACCTGATATAATCACAAAAAACCTTCGCAGGGCAAGCCTCGCAAAGTTCCGCCGTACACAGGCGACGGAATAAAATGAAGCTCTGTCATCAGCTTTCTATCAAAGAAGCCCCGAGCGGCTCCTTTGACAAGCTCAATTACGAAAACCCGGAGCGCAATGCGCTCCGGGCGTTTTGTTTTTAAAAGGACTCCGCGAGGGTCCGGCCCCGCTCCATGGCGTTGGCCAGGACGGCCCCGCCGTCCGTCCGCACGTCGTCCAGCCCCTCGGCATAGAGGAGCTGGAAATCCGGGATGCCGTAGACGGTGCAGAGGGCTTCCAGGTGTTTGGCGCCCAGCTCCATCCAGCTCTTCTCAGGTGCGGAGAAATTACCGCCCCGGGTGGTGATGAAGAGGAGCTTCTCCGCCCGGCAGAGGCCCCGCTGCTCCCCCTCCCCGTCGTAGGCGAAGGTGATGCCCACCACCGACACCCGCTCCAGGTAAATACGCAGGATGGCCGGGAAGCTGAGGTCCCAGAAGGGAGCGGCAATCACGATTTTATCCGCCCGGGCGAACTGGTTGGCGTCGTCGAACATGGGCTCGCTCAGCCGCCCGGCGGCCCAGAGGGCGTCCCGCTGCGCGAGAATCTCGGGGTACTGGGGCTGGAGGCGCCGGGCAGCCAGGTCCCGGCGGCGGATTCTATCGCCGGGGCGGCGCTGGGCGTACCGCTCCAGAAAGGCGGCGGCCAGCCGGCGGGTCCGGGACCGCTCCCCACGGACGCAGGCGTCTACATATAAAAGCTCGCTCACGGGCATCACTCCTTGGGTTCAGTGTTCCACGTCCGCGCCCGTATCATTCCTCCACAATCCACGCCAGCAGCCGGTCCGTCAGCGCCCGGTCCCGGGATGCTGTGGGTACGGACACCAGCCGCACCCTGCTTCCCCGCCGGGAGAGGAGATTATACCGCCCGTCCTTCCAGCCCTCCCAAACATCCTGCCGCCCTTCCATGGGGACCATGTCGTAATTCCAGAGGGCCCGGGCCATCCGGTCCGCCATAACGGGGGCGTAGCAGTCGTACTGCTCCACAATCAGGCGGCGGTCCATGGGCATCTCTGCGGGGA
The DNA here is from genome assembly GCF_014287675.1 of Lawsonibacter faecis. Classification (GTDB taxonomy): domain Bacteria; phylum Bacillota; class Clostridia; order Oscillospirales; family Oscillospiraceae; genus Pseudoflavonifractor; species Pseudoflavonifractor faecis. Next base: position 99,912 of record NZ_JACOPQ010000015.1, read on the forward strand.
CGGCCAGCTCGTCGGTGCCCCGTGCGTAGCTTAAAAGGAGGCTCCCGTAGCTCTCCATATGGTCGTAAGGGGTCTCCAGGGCGGGGAGCTGGGCCTCCACATGGGCGCGCATGGCGCTGAAGGCGGGTGAGAAGAGGCCCCGGCCCAGCCCCAGGGCCAGCACGAAGCCCGCCAGCGCAGCGCAGCGCCACAGCCGCACCCGCTTGGGCTGGCGCATATGCGCGCCGCTGGAGCAGTAGGTCATGAGCACGGCCACGCCGATGACCGCGGCCAGGAAAATCAGCGGCTTGGCGCTGGGCATGGACACCAGATCCAGGGCGAAGCACCCAGCCAGGGCCGCCACGCCCAGGTAGGAGAAGATGGTCAGTGTCCCCCGCAGCCGGGCCCGTGCCAGCGGCGGCGCGTCCGACCAGCCCCCGGCCTTCGCAGCCTCCCGCCACTGGAAAAGCCGCTTGACCGACGCCGCCAGATAGACCGCCCCGCCGGTCAGGGCGGCCGGTGTGGCAAAAAGGAGGAAGGCCGCCGTACTGCTGGCAGCGGAGAGGCGCAGCAGGGAGGCCACCGTGGGGAACCCGATGAGGAGATACCTCGTCAGCGCCAGGGTCACCAGCACCGCCAGAAATACGGCGCAGGTGGCGCACCAGCGCGCCACGTCCGCCCGGTAGCGGCGGAAGGTGCCCTCATCCGGCGCCTGGATGGGGACGGTCTCCGCCCCCGGAAGGGAGCGGTAGATGTTCATATAGCGGACGGTGTAGAGCCGCTCCCAGCCCGCCCGGCGGCAGTGCTCCCGGTACTCGGGGGTATCCTGGGGCACGGGCTCGGCAATGTCCACATAGTAGTGCAGATCCGTTCGGTCGGTCCGCCGGAAGCGGGCCACCACCCCCAGCCACACCTCGGCCAGCGCCCAGCCCTGGGCCGCCATGGCGTCCAGATAAGCCCGAGCCGCCTGATAATCAATGGTGAGAAAGCCGAAAAAGCCGAATGTCACTCGTTTTTTCATGCTCCGGCCTCCTTTCTGCCTCCAATAAGCTGCTATAAGTGTTTAATGAAGCTGCAGACGCTCCCGCAGAATGTCCGGCAGCGCCGGGTCGGAGAGGTCAAGAGGGCCGTTGACGACGGCCACCACATTCCCCTCACGAAGCAGGATTTGGCTCCACCCCTCGCCAATGCAGATCCAGCTCTGTTCAAAGCCCAGCTCGACGGCCTCCATCGGAAATATGCTGGGGCGGTAATATCCGCCGACATCCACCGTCACCCCGGCCCGGACCATGTCCTCCGCAAACCAGCGGGCCAGCCCGGCGGCGCGGCATTCAAAACGTTCGGTAATCAGAGTCCTATCCGCAAGCTCACTGTAGCTGACGCGGTCGAGGAGAATCCCGGGGGTCCGGTCCAGAGACAGCGGCTTCCAGCCGTCCTTCCCCAGGTCTTCCGCCCGAAGTACGGGGGCGGTCTCTGCCGCCTGCGCCACCGCCTCCAAGCCGTCCTGAAACGTGACGGACTCCCTCCGGGCGGTTTGTACAAAGCCCATAATCCATCCGCCGACGCAGAGGACGGCGGCGACGGCCGCAATGATCTGCCGCGCCTGGGCGGCCCGCCTGGACGTGGCCGGCAGCTCGCTTCCCGCCGCGATGGCCCGCTTTCCCGCACGCCAATAGCGCAGATGCGAAGCGCCGCTGAGAACCAGGTAAATCAGCAGCAGCGGCAGCGCCAGTGCTGACACCACCAGATTGTCCTCCAGCAGCGATTCAAAGCTGAAGAGGGGGGTGCGCTCCGCTGCGGGAACTACGAAAAAGTAAGCTGCCAGAAGAGTTGCCACAATTATCAGTATCACCAGGCTGGCTATCCATCCGCGCCGTAAATATTGGTAAAACTGTTTTTGTTCCAACTCCGGATCGGTCTGAAGCGGCGCGGGGTTGACGCCCGGAACGGAGGCGAAGATATAGATACCGGGCTTCCGCTCCACCTTATGCCAGCCGGCGTCCTCCATCAGCTGGAGGTATGCCTCCTCCCGCTCACCCTTCCCGCCCGTCGGGTCCACCGCCACGGCGTACTGCAGATCCCGCCGCCGCGCAGGGTTGAAGACGGCGACGGGGCCCGGCCAGATCCCTTCCAGTTCCCAGCCATGGGCCGCCTGCTCGTTGAGCCAGGCCTCCGCGGCGCGGTAGTCAATCGTGTCGAACCAAAACAGCTTGCGGCGCTTCTTCTCTCTCATGGCCGCCCCTCCTCCCGCAGAACCCGCTCCATGTCCGCCGCCTGCTGCATGATGCGGCGGCACTCGTCCCGGAGGGCGCGGTCGCCCTCACCCGTCAGGCGGTAGTACTTCCGCTTCTCCTCAATGCGGGTCTGCCGGATGAGACCGTCCCGCTCGAAGCGGTCCAGCAGGGCGTACAGCGTCCCCGCCCCTACCGTCACCCGGCCCTCGGTCAGCTCCAGGATGTACTGCATGACGGCATAGCCGTGCCGCTCGCCGCGCAGGGCCAGGAGGACATAAAACATCTGCTCGGTCATGGTATCCATTTTTTTGCGGGCCATTACGTCTCCCTCCCAACTATATCGATTATCGTCATAACCATGGTATATCAATATTCGATATAAGTCAAGCGGCGGGCACAAATCAGGCGGGCACAAGGCCCGCCTGAACGCCGCCTATTTCAGCGCCTGGAGCGCCAGGGGAAGGACCATCTCGGCCACCCTGCGCTGCCCGGCGGCGGAGAGATGCCGCCGGGGCGTGCGCTTTTCGCAGTACCAGCGCTCCACATTGGTGCCGAATGACGTATACAGGTCCACAAAGGGCACGTGATACCGCTCACAGAGCTCCTGCAGGGCGCCGTTCCACTTGGGCAGACGGGTCTGGACCAGCGCGCCGCCGAAGTCCTCGTCGAACCAGGGGATGCCCAGCACAATCAGCGCCAGGTCCAACTCCTCCGCCTGGCGGATTACATCCTCCATCTCGGAGAGGTAGAAGGACATCGTGCGCTCCAGCCGCCGGATATCGTCCAGCCCGAAGCCCACCACGCACAGGTCGGCTCCCCGGGCCACCCGCTCGAACTCCGCCCGCGCAAAGGCGGCGGGTTCGCCGGGGTATCCCTCGTTGCGCACCTCCGCCTTGACGCCCAGGGCGCACAGGATGTCCGCCATCTGGGCGGGCCAGGCCAGCTCCAGCGGGCCGCAGCAGCCCTCGTCCCCCAGGTAAAACCGGGTGTTCCCGTCCCCAAAAGCCACAATGGTATGGTCCATGCTCTTCGCCTCTCTCTGTCTGTCGCTTCCCCAGGCTCAGGCCAGCAGGTCCCCCTCGGAGATCACCTCGTACCAGTGGGAGAGCAGACGCTCCTGCACAAAGCCCACCGAGCGGTAGAGGGGATAGGCGCTCTCGTTGGCGGTGGACACCTGGAGCCAGACCCGGGTACAGCCCATATCCGAGAGCATATCCATCACGGATAGCAGCAGCTCCCGGCCAAGCCCCTTGCCCCGGGCATCCTTGGTCAGACCGATGGAGCCGATCTCCGGGTTCTCCTTCTTGAAGCCGCACTCGTAGATGCCGACGGGCACCCCATCCAGCAGGGCAAAGCCGCAGCGGTACTCCGGCCCCAGGATCTGCGCCAGATCATCCCGGCCGTAGGTTGCGGAGTTGGGCACGTCGAAAAACGAGGCGTTGTAAATCGCCAGAAACTGACCTCCCTTCTCCCGGGTCAGCGGCTCCAGGGTGATCCGCCCCTCCGGGCGGGGGCGGCCCGGGTCCAGTGCGCGCTCCATGCCCAGCATATCGTGGCGGAACTCCAGCCGATATCCCTCGCCTGCGCCCTCGCACAGCGGGGCGGAGGGATCGGTGGAGGCGGCAAAAATTGACGTGGCCCCCTCCCCCAGGAGCTTGCGGGCGCCCTGGCGGACGGCCTCGTCCACCTGGTCCGGCCAGCACTTGCGGATCAGAATATATCCCTTCCCCTTGGCGGGGATTTCTTTTGTAATAACTTCCAGCTCAGGCTGCATAACTGCGCCTCCTGTCGTGATGCGGGCGGTTTCCCGGCGCGCTCCCGGGCGGCGGGAAAGGTAAGCCTGTGGGCGCTCCGGTAAGTCCCGGAAGCACTCCAGTTGATACATTATACAACAGCGCCCCTGACTGTGCAAGCCCAGGACATCCGCCGCCGTGACCGGCGTGTCTGAGCATAGCCGCCGCGCACTAGAGCCTGACCTCCACCGGGGCGCGGAGTGCCAGACTGTCCGGCGTCACCGCGCAGTCGTAGGCCAGGATACGCACCCCGGCGGCGGCGGCCCGGCGGAGGGCGCGGCCGAAGGCCGGATGGGTGCGGTCGTTGGGGGAGAAATAGTCTACATCGGTCATCTGGATGACAAAGCACAGGCAGGCCTCATAGCCCGCATCGCGGCAGGCCATCAGCTCCTCAATATGCTTAACGCCCCGCTCGGTGGGCGCGTCCGGGAACCGCACCGCGCCGTCCTCCTCCAGCGTGACTCCCTTGACCTCTACAAAGCCCCGGCGGTAGGTCTGTTCCGTGCCCGCCCCGTCCCCTTTCAACGATTGCTCATAGTAGAAATCAAATCTGGAATTCCCCCATGTAGTCTCCGGGCGGAGCAGGGACAGGCCCGGCAGGAAATGCCCGGACTCCGCCCACTCCTGAAAAACCTTGTTGGGGGCCTGGGCGTCCATGTTGATGAGACGGCTGACCCCCGCCGCCGGAGGCCGCCCGGTCTCCCCCGTCCCCTTCTCCACGGCAATCAGGTCGTACTTGGTCTTGCGGGCGGGGTTGCCGCTCTCCTGGAGATACACCGCCGCCCCCGGGACCAGCAGTTCCCGACAACGGCCTGTATTTTTTACATGGCAGATAACAAAACCGTCCGGCCCCGATGCTCCGCCGGCCAGCGCCACATGGGCGATAAAGCGGTTGGGCCGGGCCAGAAACACGCCCCGGCGGATATTGTCGTAGTGCATGGTTCTCACATCCTTACCGGGGTATGATAACACAAAAAGGATCGGCGGGCAAATCCTTGCCCGCCGATCCTTTTTGTGTTATCTATCGCTATCTGTTGCAGGATTTATTCTGCCAGGGCCGTCATGCCATAATATACATTGCTGCCGGCTGTGATCATGACGTAAGCGCTCGCAGGCGTCCAGCTTTCAAACGCGGCGCCCTTAGCGACGGTCCAGTCCTCGCCCGCCCCCTCTGCCAGGGGCTTATCCTGATACGTCTGGTAGAAGGGCGCACTGGACTGCTTGGTCGGCTTCACGTATTCGTGTAACTTTTGGTAGTCAAGCTGATCGCCGCTGGCGGTGTAGGTGACGAGCGGCTGGCCGGCGGCGTCAAGCATACCGACCTCAATCTTCGTGATGGTGTCCCAGTCAAAGCCATCGGCGTATTTCCAGCCCAGGTTGTAGGCTCCGGGCCAGGTATCTCCAAAGGCGCCGAAATCCTCCGTGGTGAAGCAGGATACGGGGTTGCAGTAGGTCACGTCGCCCACAATCACCTTGTTCTCCTTGCACTCGCTCCAATTGCTGCTGTTGTTGAAGCTCAGATAGGGGAGGAACTCCTCCGCCGTCAAGGCGCTGCCATTGACAGTGTTGGTCAGATCCAGCTTGAAGGTCTGGTTCAGGCGGGCCATGACGATGGTGTCGCCGGTCTTAGCTGTAAAGCTGTTGCCCGTTACATCGACGTCGGTGTATGCGGCGGTCTTCCGGCCGGCGTCGCCCCAGAAGGTATTCCCGATGGCGTAGCCGTCAATCTCCGTCCAGGTATTGCCGGAGAGGGTGATGGCCTTGGCCTTGCAGCCGTCGAACGCCACGCTCGCGCCGTCAAACTTGCTGTTTTCAACCAGGACGGTTCCAGCAGCGGTGTCTGCGCCCGCCCCGTTGAAGTACAGGGACCCGGCGGCGCCGTCCTTCAGCTTGCCGAAGGTGCAGTTGCGGATGGTGACGCTTTTATCTCCCACCACCTCTACGGTCTTGTTTTTCGCCTGGTTGGGAGTGATGGTGAGGCCGTCCAGCGTAACGCCGTCGCCCCAGACGAACACCAGGCTCTGTGTGGCCCAGGCGCCGTTTTCACGTGCGGTGGTGCTGGTGAGGACGGGGCTGCCCACGCCAATGACGGTGAGGTTATCGGCGGTGATGGGAAGATACCAGCCCGCCTGGCCGCCGTTGTCGACCACCGCGCCGTCGCTGCCGCGCAGCGTCACGTCATCAGGTGTGATGTCGTACTCGTCGCCCCAGAGAACCCAGGTCTGGTTGTCCGCCTGCCCGGCGACGGCGGTCTTCAGCTCATCGGCGGTCTCGATAAAGATAGTCCCCGCGGGATAGAGGTCATGGTAGCCGACCTGGGGGACGGCCCATTTGACAGCGTAGGACTTTCCGTAGGTGCGGGACTGGATGATGACATAGGAGGGCGCGCTCACGCCGGCGTCACCGCTCACGTCCAGCGCATAGGAGTTGACCTGCACGCCGTCGATATACTGGAGAATCTGCTCACCGTCGAAGCGGATTTCAACGGTGTGCCTGCCGGCTGTGGGCTTGACGCCCTCAATGTCGTTCCAGACGCCATCGCCGCTGGCATCCCAATACTGCCAGACAGCGCCGCCCTCAACCGTGGGATCGTTGGCAAACTGAAGGATGGCCCAGTCCAGCATGCCCTTCTGGTCCGCAGGCGTGCCGTGGATGCCGTCCACCTGTACCCAGATGGACGAACGAATGCCGTCCTTATCCTCGGTGCGGGCACTCAGCATCTCGTCGGTAATCTCGATCTCCGTGCGGACGTTCCAGCGGTCACTGGCCACGGCGCCGGTAAAGGAGCCCTTGCCCTGCCAGTCGTACCAATCGTTCGCCGCCTTCTGATCGGTGGTCTCATGGGTAATCCAGCCCTCAGCCACGGTCCAGGTCTTGGGCTCGGTGCGGTCCACGGTCCACTCGCCCAGAGCGGCCTGCTTGCCCCAGAGCGCGGTCAGCGTCAGGTCTCCGTTCACCGCTGCGGTGAAGTCATAGGGTTTGCCGTCCAGCGCCCAGCCGTAGAACACATAGCCGTCCCTGGTCGGCTCAGCGGGCACGGACGCCTTGCCGCCGCTCACCACGCTCTGGCTGGCGACCTCGCTGCCGCCGTCTGTGTTGAAGGCCACGGTGTAATAGGCTACGGAAGGCGCGCTGCCGGAATTGGTGTTGTCCTTAATCTCCTTGCCGTCGGAGTTGGTGGGGTTCTTTGTGCCGGGGGCCACGTCCACGGTGGTGGGCTTCTTGCCGTCCAGGACCACGTCGTCGGCCTTGACCT
>NZ_JACOPQ010000016.1 GCF_014287675.1 Lawsonibacter faecis
GAGGAGTGGAAGAAGGGCCTGAGCACCGCCCTCACCATGTACGCCGCCGACCAGAGCGACGCCAACTGGGACGGCGTCAAGTCCGCTTTCGTGGACAACTGGGCTGTCGAGTATCAGCTCACACACGAGGGTTAATTTCATATTGTGCTGTTTGGTAAAAGGGCGGGCAAGAGACTTGCCCGCCCTTTTACTCGAAAAATACGTGTGCCAATTTGTGCGGAAAGCCTCACTAATTTTCAAATACCGGGCCTGGCGGGCGCCCGATGGGCGTTTCCAAATCAAAGAATCAGAGCGTCCCGCAGAGACGCCTCTGCGGGGATATGGAGGCGGCCATTGGCTGCCCGCCGTAACGGAATCCAACATCAACAACTGGAGGTGGTCTTATGGAACGAGCGATCAAACGCTGGTCGCCAATCTTCTTCCTGCCAACGCTGCTGGCTTTTATCATCGGCTTTATCGTCCCCTTCGGCCAGGGAATCTATCTCTCCTTCTGCCGCTTCACCACCGTGGACAACGCCCAGTGGGCGGGTCTGAGCAACTACCAGCGTGCCCTCACGGACCCCAACTTCGGCCATGCGTTCTGGTTTACTGTGGCCTTCGCCGTGGTGTCCATCATTCTCATCAACGTCATCGCCTTCGGCATCGCCCTGCTCCTGACCCGGAAGCTGCGGGGCACCAATATCTTCCGCACCGTCTTCTTTATGCCCAACCTGATCGGCGGCATCGTCCTGGGCTATATCTGGAACATCCTCATCAACGCCCTGCTCTCCGCCGTGGGCGAGCCGCTTTTGAAGCTCAACTCCACCGCCGGCTTCTGGGGCCTCATCATCCTCATGTGCTGGCAGCAGATCGGCTATATGATGATCATCTACATCGCCGGCCTCCAGAACATCCCCGGCGAGCTTATTGAGGCGGCCCAGATTGATGGAGCCACCTCCTGGACCACCCTTCTGCGGGTGAAGCTCCCCATGGTGATGCCCTCCATCACCATCTGCCTTTTCCTCACCCTTACCAACGGTTTTAAGCTCTTCGACCAGAACCTCGCGCTCACCGGCGGCGATCCCGCCAAATCCACCGAGATGCTGGCCCTGAACATCTATAATACGTTCTACGGCCGCACCGGACCCCAGTGGATGGGCATCGGCCAGGCTAAGGCGGTTATTTTCTGCCTCCTGGTGGTGGCCATCTCCATGATTCAGCTCCGGGCAACCCGCTCCAGGGAGGTGCAGCAGTAATGAAAAAACGGACAAAGACCTTTAATATCATCTGGATTGCGGCCCTGTCGGTCCTGTGCCTGGCCTACATTTTCCCTGTGGTCCTGGTGCTTCTCAACTCCTTTAAGGTAGAGACCGCCATCTCCACCTCCACCACCTTCCAGCTCCCCACGGCGGAGACCTTCGCAGGCTTCTCCAACTACCTTAACGCCATCACCTCCCAGGGCTTCTTCAAGAGCCTGGGGTACAGCCTCTTCATCACCGTCAGCTCGGTGGCGCTGATTCTGCTGTGCTGCTCCATGTGCGCCTGGTATATCGCCCGGTCCAAGGGGAAGTTTCCCAAGCTCCTGTACTTCCTCTTCGTCCTCTCCATGGTGGTTCCCTTCCAGATGGTTATGTTTACCCTCTCCCAGACCGCGAATAAGCTCTACCTCACCAGCCCCTGGACCATCTGCATTATCTACCTGGGCTTTGGCGCGGGCCTGGCGGTTTTCATGTTCACCGGGTTTATGAAGAGCATCCCCATTGAGGTGGAGGAGGCAGCCATGATTGACGGCTGCAACCCCATCCAGACCTTCTTCCTCATTGACGTGCCCATCCTCAAGCCCACCCTGGTCAGCGTGGGTATTCTGGAGGCAATGTGGGTCTGGAACGACTATCTTCTGCCCTACCTGGTGCTGGACCGCACCAAGGGCTACTCCACCATCCCCATCATGATTCAGAATTTCCGCGGCAGCTACGGCAAGGTGGAGATGGGCGCCATGATGGCCAGCATCATCCTGACCATTATTCCCATCGTCATTGTCTACCTGGCGGGGCAGAAACACATCATCAAGGGCGTGGCCGCCGGCGCGGTGAAGGGATAAAGACGCTCCGGCCTGCGGCCGCTATGCGCCCCGCGGGCCGGGGGCGGTTTCCCGCATACCCTGGCCCCTAAAATCTGCATCTCGAAAAGGGGGATGACAGTGACCATCAAAGATATTGCCCGGCTCTCGGGTTACGCCGTGGGCACGGTATCCCGGGTGCTGAACAACAGCCCCGACGTGTCCGACGCCGCCCGGGAGAAAATTATGGCCGTGGTGGAGGAACACCACTTCCGGCTCAACAACAACGCCAAGCACCTCAAGCAGCAGTCCAGCAGCGGCATTGCCATCGTGGTCAAGGGCACTCAGAATATGCTCTTTGCCACCATTGTGGAGCGTATCCAGTCCCTGGTCCGCGACAGCGGCTACGCCAGCTTCATCTACTATCTGGACGAGGACGACGACGAGCTGGAGCAGGCCCTCCAGGTCAGCCGGGAACGGCGGCCCTTCGGCATCCTGTTCCTGGGCAGCAATCTGGACTATTTCCGGGAGTGCTTCCCCTCCATCACCGTCCCCTGTGTGCTGGTCACCAACTCCGCCGAGGAGCTGCAATTTGAGAACCTCTCCAGCGTCAGCACCGACGACGAGGAGGCCGCCGCCCGGGCGCTGGGCTACCTCATGGAGCTGGGCCACACCCAGATAGGCGTCCTGGGCGGCAAGATGGAGGTCTCCAACGCCGCCTGCGAGCGCTATGCGGGCGTGGAGCGGGCCTTCCGGGAGCACCAAATGCCCTTCGACCGGGAGACGCAGTACGAGTCGGCCCGCTTCGCCATGTCCGACGGCTATGCCGCCATGGGGCGCCTTCTGGACAAGATGCCCGGCCTCACCGCCGTCTTCGCCATGTCCGACGTCCAGGCGGTGGGGGCCATCCGCGCCCTCCACGACCGGGGCCTGCGCGTGCCGGAGGACATCTCCGTGGTGGGCTTCGACGGCATTGAGCTGGGGCGTTATGTCTCCCCCAAGCTCACCACCATCCGCCAGGACGCCCGCCGGATGGCTGATCGGGGCGTGGAGCTTCTGCTCCGCCAGATTCGGGAGGGGGGCACCGCCGTCCACGAGCGGGTGCCCTACGAGCTGGTGGAGGGCGAGAGCGCCCGGGGCCTCGCCCCGCGGTAGCTGGGGCCCGTTCTCCCTCCATGCGCCCGGGGCGCGCCGCCCGTGTATACCCTCAGCGGGCAAGGCCATTGTCCCATCGCATTGCTTAACGTAACCCCAAATAAAGGATTTGATAGCTGTGAGAACCAGCGGTATTCTGATGCACATTACCTCCCTCCCCTCCCCCCACGGCGTAGGCACCATGGGCGCGGCTGCGCGGGACTTTGTGGACTTCCTCCAGGCGGCGGGGCAGACCTGGTGGCAGCTTCTGCCCATCTGCCCCACCAGCTTCGGGGACTCCCCCTACCAGACCTTCTCCACCTTCGCCGGCAACCCCTACCTCATCGATCTGGACGACCTCCGGGACGAGGGCCTGCTGGAGCGTGAGGAGTACGAGGGCCTGTGCTGGGGGGCCGACCCCCTCCGGGTGGACTACGGCCTGCTCTACCGGCAGCGCTACCCCATTCTGCGCCGGGCCTGCAAGCGGCTCCTGGCCGCTCCCGCCCCGGGGTACGCCGCCTTCTGCGAGGAGAACGCCTTCTGGCTGGAGGACTACGCTTTCTTCATGGCCCTCAAGGAGGCCCACGGCGGCGCGCCCTGGCAGGACTGGGAGGCACCCCAGCGCAACCGCGACCCCGAGACCCTGGAGCGGGTCCACCGGGGCCTGGGCGCCGACATCGACTTCTGGAAGGCGGTTCAGTACCTCTTCTTCCGCCAGTGGCGCGCCCTCAAGGACTATGCCAACGCCCGGGGCGTTGGCATCATCGGGGATCTGCCCATCTACGTCTCCGGCGACAGCGTGGACGTATGGGCCCACCCCGAGCAATTCCAGCTGGACGAAAACCTGCTGCCCACCGAGGTGGCGGGCTGTCCGCCCGACGGGTTCTCCGCCGGCGGCCAGCTCTGGGGCAACCCCCTCTTTGACTGGGATTTTATGGAGCATGACGGCTACTCCTGGTGGAAGCGCCGCATCGCCTACCAGTGCGAGATCTACGACGTGCTGCGCATCGACCACTTTAGGGGCTTCGACTCCTACTACGCCATCCCCTACGGCGCGAAGGACGCCCGGAACGGCCGCTGGCGGCAGGGCCCGGGCATGAAGCTCTTCCGCGCGGTGGAGGCTGCGGTGGGCCGCAAGCACATCATCGCCGAGGACCTGGGCTTCCTCACGCCCAGCGTCCACGCCCTGCGGGAGGACTCCGGCTACCCCGGCATGAAGGTCCTGGAGTTTGCCTTCGACAGCCGCGACGGCAGCGGCTCCGTCTACCTGCCCCATAACTACCCCCACAACTGCGTGGTCTACATCGGCACCCACGATAACGACACCGCCCTGGGCTGGCTGGAGACCGCCCCAGCCGACGGCGTGGCCTACGCAAAGGAGTACCTCCGCCTCAGCGAGACCGAGGGCCTCCACTGGGGCATGATGCGCGCCATCTGGGCCAGCGTGGCCGATACCGCCATCGTCCAGATGCAGGACGTTCTGGGCCTGGGGACCGAGGCCCGGATGAACGTGCCCTCCACCGTGGGGAACAACTGGAAGTGGCGCGCCGGCCCCGGATTCGCCGCCCCTTCCCTCGCCGGGCGCCTGCGCCACGAGATGGAGATCTACAGCCGTCTGAACTGATAGGCTCCCGGAGCCGGCGCGGCCGCGCCGAGGATGCCCGCCCCCCAACCCATCTGCCTTTATTAAGGAGGAATTCCTATGAATGACCGTGCCAAACCGATTATGGCGGCCCTGGAGGCCAATCTGCTCCGGGACTGCCACAAGACCCCCGCGGAGGCCACCGCCGCGGAGCTCCATGACGCCCTCTCCAAGGCGGTTATGGAGTCCATTGCCCCGGACTGGCGCTCCAGCCGGGCCGCCCACGAGCAGACCCGCCGGGCCTGTTACCTCTCCGCCGAGTTCCTGGTGGGCCGCGCGGTCTACAATAATCTGCTCTGCCTGGGCATCACTGAGGACGTCGACGCCCTCCTGACGGAAAAGGGCGCCTCCCTCGCCTCCCTGGAGGAGGTGGAGGACGCGGCCCTGGGCAACGGCGGCCTGGGCCGCCTGGCCGCCTGCTTCCTGGACAGCGCCGCCACACTGGACCTGCCTCTGGACGGGTACGGCATCCGCTACCGGTACGGCCTTTTCAAGCAGGGCATTGAAAGCGGCTTCCAGGCGGAGACCCCCGACGACTGGACGGCCTGGGGGGACCCCTGGTCCCTGCGCCGGGCGGACCAGGCCGTCACCGTCTCCTTCGGCGACGGCTCCGTCCGGGCGGTGCCCTACGATTTGCCTGTCCTGGGCTGCGGCACGCGCCACGTGGGCACTCTCCGCCTCTGGCAGGCGGAGCCTCTGGAGCCCTTCGACTTCACCCGCTTCAACGACCAGGACTACGACGGCTCCGTCCGCGCCAAGAACCGGGCCGAGGATATCTCACGGGTGCTCTATCCCAACGACTCCACGGCTGAGGGCAAGCTGCTCCGCCTCAAGCAGGAGTACTTTTTCACCAGCGCCTCTCTCCAGGACCTGCTGCGGGGATACAAGGCCCGGGGCGGGGATATTTTCCGCTTTGCGCAGACCCACGCCCTCCAGCTCAACGACACCCACCCCGTCCTGGCCATCCCCGAGCTGGTACGCCTGCTGGGGGCCGAGGGCATGGACTTCACCGCCGCTTTCGGCGTCGCCCGTAATGTCTTTTCGTACACCAACCACACCATCATGGCCGAGGCCCTGGAGACCTGGACCGCCCCGCTGATGGAGGCCGCGGCCCCCGGAATGTTCGCCATCATTGAGAAGATCGACGCCCAACTCGCCGCCGAACTGGCGGCCAGGGGCGTGTCCGCCGCCACAGCCGGGCGCATGGTCATCGTGGAGCGGGGGAGAGAGAACGAGGCGGGGGAAACGGCCCCGGACAAGGTGCACATGGCCCGTCTGGCGGTCTATGCCGGGCGGTATGTCAACGGCGTGGCCCGTCTCCACACGGAGATTTTAAAGAACGACCTTTTAAAGGATTGGTACGCCATTTGGCCCGAGCGGTTCCAGAACAAGACCAACGGCATCACACAGCGCCGCTGGCTGGCCCTGTGCAACCCCCAGCTCGCCGCCCTCCTCACCGAGCTTCTGGGCAGCGACCGCTGGCTCACCGATCTCTCCGCGCTCAAGGAGCTGGAGCGTTACGCCGACGATGAGACCGTGCTGAACCGCTTTATCGCCATCAAGGGCGAGCGCCGACAGGCTCTCGCCGCCTTTGCGAAGGCCAAATACGGCCTGAGGCTGGAAGCAGATACGGTCTTCGACGTGCAGATCAAGCGGATGCACGAGTATAAGCGGCAGTTCCTCAATATTCTGGCGATTCTGGAGCTCTATTTTGAGATTAAGGAGGGGAAGCTCCGTAATTTTGCCCCCACCACTTTTCTCTTCGCCGGAAAGTCCGCCCCGGGCTATTTCCGTGCCAAGGCGGTAATCAAGCTCATCAACGCCGTGGCGAACCTGATCGCAGCCGACGGCGCAGTCTCCCCTTATATCAAGGTGGTCTTTCTGCCCAACTACAATGTCTCCGCCGCGGAGCAGATCGTGGCTGCGGCAGACGTGTCCGAGCAGATCTCAACTGCGGGCACCGAGGCCAGCGGCACCGGCAACATGAAGCTGATGGCCAACGGGGCCGTGACCCTGGGCACCCTGGACGGGGCCAATGTGGAGATCGTGGAGGAGGCCGGCGAGCGGGCGGAGTATATCTTCGGCGCCCATGTGGAGGAGATTCGGGACAAGGCCGGGTCCTACGACCCCACGGCCCTCTACGAGTCCGACGGGCGTATCCGCCGGGTGCTGGACGCCCTGGTGGACGGTACCCTGGACGACGGCGGCACTGGTATGTTCCAGGACCTCTTCGACTCCATCCTCAAGGGCGCGTCCTGGCACAGGCCCGACCAGTATTACCTGCTGCTGGACTTCGGCCGCTATCTGGACGCGAAAATCCAGATAAACCGGGATATCCAGGACCGCCTGGCCTTTGCCAAAAAGGGCTGGCTCAACATCTGCAGCTGCGGCAGGTTCTCCTCCGACCGGGCCATTCGGGAGTACGCCGAGGATATCTGGAAGATAGCACCTGTGAGAATTTGACGCGTCAAGAGGGGCGTTTTCGCTGAAAACCGGCAAAAACGCCCCCTTTTCTTGCCTGGGCGGCGCCATTATGCTAAGATAGTGTCAGGTGACTGCCCAGCCCTTGCGGCCGAGCCGTGCAGGCGCGTTAAAGCGGCTTTTTCTGGGTGTGCGCCATTGCTGATCCGCTGCGGGCTTGGATGGGGGGTCCGCTGGGGGTACGCATCTAAACAGGCGGATAGCGGAATTCTGAAAGCGGATTACGCAGAAAAGGAGGAAAGCGCCATGGACGCGGGACTGATTGCGCGCCTGTCCGAGATCTCTGAGGAGGAGGCCCGGATTCTCCAGGGCGGCGGCGTGGATATGCAGCTCTATAACGAGAAGCGCCGCAAGTCGGTGGAGGCCAGCAAGTTTCTGGAGGGCAAGCTCATCAGCATCCGCACCCACACCCGCTTCGCCCCCTTCCCGCCCCACCGGCACCAGTTTATAGAAATTATGTACGTCTGCCAGGGGGCCATCACCCATGTGGTGGGGGATGAGGAGATTACCCTCCATGCGGGGGAGCTGCTCTTCCTGGGCTGTAATTCCTGGCACGAGATCCGGGCCGCGGGGGAGCGGGACATTGGGGTCAACTTCCTCATCCGGCCCGCCTTCTTCCGGGCCGCCTTCGACATGATGGACGGGCAGAACGCCCTGAGCGACTTTATTATCGACAGCCTCTCCGGCGAGGGGAGCGCCGATGAGTACCTCCACTTCGCTGTGGCCGATGTGCTGCCGGTGCAGAATCTGGTGGAAAACCTCATCTGGTCCCTCTACAACGGGGAGAGCGGCAGCGAAAAGTTAAACGAGATGACCATGGGCATCCTCTTCCTCCAGCTCATGCAGGCACCCGATCTGGCCAGGACCGGCGGCGGCGCGCCCCGGCAGGTGGCTCTGAGGGCGCTGAGCTATATCGAAGCCCACTATATCGACGCTACCCTGCGGGAGTTTGCCGCCCGGAACGGCCTGGCGGAATACACCGTCAGCCGCATGATCAAGGGGGAGCTGGGGACCAGCTTTCGCATCCTGCTGATGGAGAAGCGCTTCTCCGCCGCCGTCCATCTCCTCAACACCACCGAACTCCCCGTCAGCGAGGTCATCGCGTCGGTGGGTTACGGCAATACCAGCTACTTTTATCGGACCTTTCAGCAGAAGCACGGCTGCACCCCCCAGGAGTACCGCCGCAGGCGGGAAGAGGTATAATTGCAAACCAGGACGCTGTTTTTGTAAACAGCGTCCTTTCTTTTGAGCACGGCGGTCCGTTAAAATAGAGAAGATATAAGACGCGGCCGCCCTGGCTGAGGACCCATGCTGCGTCCCTGGCGGCGGTACGGCTTTCAATGGGCCGCATATTCCGGCGGCGGACGCTTGCCGAAGACACATCGCGCCCGACAAGGCAGGGGGGTCGGGGGCGCTTGAGAGCGGCGGCATTTCCGTTCGTGTTCAATGGCCGCCGTATGCGGCGGAGTTTCAACCTGCGGCGTACAAGTAAAACGGTGAGGAGGAGAGAGGCGTGAGGACTTATCTGGCGGTGGATATCGGCGCGTCCAGCGGCCGGCATATTTTGGGCTGGGTGGAGGACGGGCGGATCCGTCTGGAGGAGGTCTACCGCTTCCCCAACCTCCAAAAGGTGGTGGGCGGCCACGACTGCTGGGATATCGAGGCCCTCTGGGGCCATATTCTGGCGGGGCTGAAGGCCTGCAGGGAGCGGGGCAGAACACCCGACTTCATGGGAATCGACACCTGGGCGGTGGACTTCGTGCTGGTGGACGGGGCCGGACGGCGGGTGAGCGACACGGTGTCCTACCGGGACGCCCGCACCGACGCCCTGCGGGCGGAGGCGGAGAAGCTGCTCCCCTTCGCATGGCTCTATGAGCGCACCGGCATCCAGTACCAGCCCTTCAATACGATTTACCAGCTCCTGGCCCTGAGACGGGAGCACCCGGAGCAGCTGGAGGATGCGGAGCGGTTTCTGATGCTCCCAGACTACTTCCACTATCTGCTGACGGGCCGGATGGAGAACGAGTACACCAACGCCACCTCAACCGCTCTGGTCAGCGCCCATACCGGGGACTGGGACGGGGAGATTTTGAGCGCGGCGGGGCTTCCCCGGAAGCTCTTCGGCCCCCTGCGCACTCCCGGCACGGTGCTGGGGCGCTTTACGGAGGAGGTACAGAGGGAGGCGGGCTTTGACTGCACGGTGATTCTCCCTGCCACCCACGACACCGGCTCCGCCTTCCTGGCTGTCCCGGCCCGGGACGAGAACGCCGTGTATCTCTCCAGCGGGACCTGGAGCCTGCTGGGGGTGGAGAACGGCGCGCCTATCACCAGCGCGGCCAGCGCCGCCGCCAACTTTACCAACGAGGGCGGGTACGACCGCCGATTCCGCTACCTCAAGAACATTATGGGGCTGTGGATGATCCAGTCCATCCGCAGGGAGCTGAGCGGCCTGTGCTACGTTGCGGGCCGGGAGGAGCGCTCGGACACCGGGCGGGAGTGGACCTTCCCAGACCTGATTGCCGCGGCGGCGGAGGCGGAGGGCTTCCCCAGCGTGGTTAACGCCAACGACGAGCGCTTCCTGGCCCCGGTGAGCATGGCGGAAGCCGTCAAGTCCGCCTGCGCGGAGAGCGGCCAGAGCGTGCCGGGGACGGTGGGCGAGCTGATGCAGTGCGTCTACCGCAGTCTGGCGGAGTGCTACCGAAGCGCCGTGGAGGAGCTCCGGACCCTGACGGGGAGGGCTTATACCAGCATCAATATCGTGGGGGGCGGCTGTCAGGACGGCTACCTGAACCGCCTCACCGCCCGGGCCACGGGGCTTCCCGTTCTGGCCGGGCCGGTGGAGGGCACCGCCCTGGGCAACCTGATGGCCCAGATGCTGGCGTGCGGAGAATTCCACTCCCCGGCGGAGGCGCGGGCCGCCGTCCGCCGCAGCTTTACAATCAAGGAGGTACATCCATGAGCCGATACGAAGAGGCAAAACTGAATTACGAAAAGATGGGCGTGGACGTGGAGGGCGCTCTGACTCTCTGCGCCGCCACCCCCATCTCCATCCACTGCTGGCAGGGGGACGACGTCCGCGGCTTCGACCAGAAGGACGGTCGGGCCGGGGACGGCATCCAGACCACCGGCGACTACCCCGGCCGGGCCGGGAGCTTTGAGGAGCTGAAGGCCGATTTTCTCAAGGCCGCGAGCCTTATCCCGGGCAAAAAGCGCATCAACCTCCACGCCAGCTACGCTGTTTTCCCCGAGGGCGAGTGGGCGGACCGGGACAAGACCGCGTACCGGTATTTCATCCCCTGGGTGGAGTTCGCCAGGGAGCACGGCTTCGGCATCGACTTCAACCCCACCTGCTTCTCCCACCCCATGGTAAAGAACGGACTGACCCTGTCCAGTCCGGACGAGGCCGTCCGCCGCTTCTGGATTGACCACTGCATTGCCTGCCGCCAGGTTGCCCAGCGCATGGGCGAGGCGCTGGGGGACAAGGTGCTCAACAATATTTGGGTGCCCGACGGCATGAAGGACGTGCCCGCCGACCGCATGGGCCCGCGCCTGCGGCTGAAGGCCGCCCTGGACGAGATCTTTGCCGAGAACTGCCCCAACGTCATTGACAGCGTGGAGAGCAAGGTCTTCGGCATCGGGCTGGAGAGCTACACCGTTGGATCCGGAGAGTTTTTCATGGCCTATGCCTCCCAGCATCCGGGGGTGTATCATCTCCTCGACAACGGCCACTACCACCCCACGGAGCTGGTCAGCGACAAGATTCCCACCCTGCTCTGCTACTTCGACGTTCTGCCCCTCCACGTGACCCGCCCGGTCCGCTGGGACAGCGACCATGTGGTGCTCTTCGACGACGAGCTGAGGGAGATGATGACCGAGATCGTCCGCTGCGGCGGACTTCAAAAGGTGCTCATCGGCCTGGACTTCTTCGACGCCTCCATCAACCGGGTGGCCGCCTGGGTGGTGGGCACCCGCAACGCCCAGAAGGCCCTGCTGTGGGCGCTCCTGCAGCCCCACGAGGCCCTGAAGGCCCTCCAGGACAGCGCCGATTTCACCGAGAAGATGGTGCGGATGGAGGAGGCCAAGACCCTGCCCTTCGGGGATATCTGGAGGGAGTACTGCCGCCGGGAGGGCGTGAGCGCCGACGAGAGCTGGTTCGAGGATGTAAAGGCCTACGAGCGGGAAGTGCTGAGCAGGCGGGGGACATGACCCCGGGAGAAACGATGTTTACTGCGGTGAAGCCTCACGTCTGCAAGGAATACTGGGATTTGGAAGGCGATAACATGGGTATTTTGGACATTAAAATCGTACAGGATTACATCCGCATGTGTACCGACGGGTGGGAACAGGGCTGGCACGAGCGCAACGGCGGCAACCTGACCTACCGCATGAAGGAATCCGAGGCCGCCGAATGCAGGGCCTTCTTTCGGGACCCGGGCCCCTGGGTGGACATGGGGGTTGCGGGGGAGAACCTTGCGGGGGAGTACTTTCTCACCACCGGCAGCGGAAAATTCTTCCGCAACGCTGCCCTGGACCCGGAACACTCCATCGGCATAGTGGAGATAAACGGCCGGGGGGACGCATGGCGCATCGTCTGGGGTCTGGAGGGGGGCGCAAAGCCCACCAGCGAGTTCCCCAGCCACTTTATGAACCACTCGGTCCGCTTCGCAGCCACGGGCGGGGCCTGCCGGGTCATCTACCACGCTCACCCGGCCAATATCATCGCCCTGACCTACGTACTGCCCCTCACGGCCCGGGACTTTACCCGGGCGCTCTGGAAGAGCGCCACCGAGTGTCCGGTGGTCTTCCCCGCGGGGGTTGGAGTGGTGCCCTGGATGGTGCCCGGTGGGGCGGAGATCGCCATGGCCACCAGCGAGCTGATGAAGACTTACGACGCGGCGGTCTGGGCCCACCACGGGCTTTTCTGCTCCGGGAGCGATTTCGACGCCACCTTCGGCCTGATGCATACCATCGAGAAGGCGGCCCAGATCCATGTGCTGGCCCTCAGTGCGGGCCGGGGAGAGCTGCGGCAGACGATCCGGGACGACGAGCTGCGTGCTATCGCCAGGGATTTCAAGGTGACGCTCAATGAGGAATTTTTGGACTAGAATTGCAAATCAGGACGGTCCTTTTGTAAATCACAGCGTTGTTTGCGGCCCGTTTTTCGGATAATATGGGAGCAAGAGGCAGTTAATAACAGCCGAAAGCCCGCAAGAGCGGTGAAATAAAAGCAAAAGGCCCGGGTTATCTGTTCGGATGCAGGGAAGCAGAGGAGGGAATGCCCCATGTTGACCATTGACAAATTCACGGTGGAGAGTCTGAGCGAGGACTGCGTGACCGACAGCCCCCGGCCGCGATTTTCCTACAGCCTGGAGAGTGACCGGCGGAATGTGACGCTGAGCCGGGCGCAGATTTCGGTGAACGGCTGGACGGGGGACGCGGAGGGGCAGATTGCGGTGCCCTACGGCGGCGCGCCCCTGAAGCCCTTCACCCGGTATACTGCGGAATTGACCGCGGTGGATAACGCCGGGGAAACTGCCGCCGCCGCCCTGACGTTTGAGACCGGGCGCATGGGGACGGCCTGGGCCGGGAAGTGGATCACCGACGCCGCCTACCGGTTCACGGGGAAGAAGGACTCCCCACTGCCCATGACCTTCCGCAAACGCTTCGGCTGCGGAAAAAAGGTGGCGAGGGCGCGGATTTGCGCCACGGCGATCGGCATTTACGAGCTGGAGCTCAACGGCCGGAAGGTGGGAAAGGACTACTTCGCGCCGGGGCTCACCTCCTACGAGCACACCCTCCAGTACCAGACCTACGACGTGACGGAGCTGCTGGGCGGGGAGAACACACTGCTGGCCGTGGTGGCCGGCGGCTGGGCGGTGGGGGCCTTCACCATGAACCGGGTGAACCGCATCACCGCCCCCCGGCAGGCGCTGCTGGCCGAGCTGCGAATTGCCTACGAGGACGGGACCGAGGAGGTTTTTGGGACCGACGAGAGCTGGGAGGTCACCGAGGAGGGGCGGTACCGGTACGGGGATTTCTACGACGGCGAGGTGTACGACGCAGCCGCGGACCTGGAAAAGGCCGATTGGAGGCAGGCGGGGCGAGAGACGGTCAGGATACAGCCCGAGCTCGTGGCGACCTACGGCAATCTGGTCCGGGCCCATGAGGTGATGCGGCCTGTCTCCTGTGTGAGAGGCAGGAGCGGGATGCTGATTTACGACTTCGGGCAGAACTTCGCCGGAGTTATCTCGGCAAAGCTCCGGGGGAAGGCCGGGCAGGTGGTCAAATTCCAGCACACGGAGCTGCTGATGGACGGGGAGCTCTATTTGGAGCCCCTGCGCACGGCGAAGGTGTCGGCGGTCTACACCTGCACGGACGGAGAGCAGGAGTACTCCCCCAGGCTCACGTACATGGGATTCCGGTACGTGGGGGTCACGGGCATCGAGGCTGGGGACCTGGAGCTGAGCGCCCTGGCCCTCTACTCGGACATTGACGGCATTGGCGCTTTCCGCTGCTCCAACCCCCTCATCAACCGGCTCCAGGAGAACATCCGCTGGAGCGCGAAATCCAACTTTATGGACATTCCCACCGACTGCCCCCAGCGGGACGAGCGGATGGGCTGGACGGGGGACATCGCCCTCTTCGCCCCCACGGCGTGCTACAACTTCGACGCGCGGCGGTTTTTGGAGAAGTGGCTGCGGGACGTGAAGGCCGAGCAGCGGCCGGGGGGCGGCATCAATGTGGTCATCCCCGAGCAGGGGTTCCGCTATCCCCCGGCGGTGGTGGCCTACTGGGGCGACTGCTGCGTGCTGGTGCCCTGGGCCATGTATTGCGCCTACGGGGACATTGAGATTCTGCGGAGCATGTACCCGGTGATGAAGAAGTATTTGAAGGCCGTCAAATTCTGGGCCGGGTTCTTCTGCCTGGGCCGCACCAACCGGCACACCTGGCGGTGGTTCCACCAGTACGGCGACTGGGTGGCCCCGGACGTGAGCATGTGGCGCTGCATGAACCGGGGGCTTTGGACCGCCACCGCCTGCTGGGCCCACTCCTGCGATTTGATGACGAAGATTGCCCGGCTGCTGGGTGAGAGCGGGGACGAGAAGTATTACGCGGATTTGAAGAAGGAGATCGACCGGGCCTACGCCAAGCGGTTTTTGGACGAGAGCGGCAAGATGAAGAGGCAGATACACCCCATGTCCCGCCACGCGCTGGGGAGGGAGGGGGAGTTCCAGTCCGGGTACGTGCTGCCCCTGGCCTTCGGCATGCTGGACGGAAAGCTGAAGGAAGGGGCGCTGGAGAATTTGGTCCGGCTGGTGAAGGAGGGCGGCTACCACATCCGCACCGGGTTCCCCGGCACGCCCTTCATCCTCTTCGCCCTGTGCGACAACGGCAGGGAGGAGGAGGCCTACCGGATGCTCCTCACCGATACCTGCCCCTCCTGGCTCTACGAGGCCAAGGTGGGCACCACCATCTGGGAGCGGTGGGACGCCCTCCGGGAGGACGGTACCTGCAACACCGGCAAGGACGACGGGACCAACGGCATGACCTCCTTTAACCACTACGCCAGCGGCGCGGTGGGGGATTTCCTCTACCGCAGGGTGGCGGGAATTGAGAGTGTGGAGGCTGGATACCGGGTCTTCCGGGTGAAGCCGGTTCCCGGCGGTGGTCTGACCTGGGCCGAGGGGAGCGTCGAGACCCCCTACGGGAGGGCGGGGGCGGCCTGGAAAATGGAGGACGGAGCATTCTCCATCGAGGTGGAGGTGCCCGTCAATACCACCTGCGAGCTGGTTATGCCCGGCGGGGAAACGCACACGCTGGGGAGCGGCAAATACCGCTTTGAGGCTTGAGGCGGGCAGGCCCGCGCTGCCTTGCAGTGCGCGAAAGCGCCCCCGTACCGAGCGCTTCCGGGGCGGTATAGTGCTGCGGATGCGCGAACCCGGACGATTTGGAAACAGAGAAGAGGAACATCATGAGTCAATCATCGAGCAGGTTTTTTGACAGTCCCCTGGCGCGGACCAAAATTACGTCCGCCAATGTGAAGCCCAGGGAGATGCTGCTGGGGTATTTCGTGGGACCCTTCTGCGCGTTTATCTCCAACGCCATCTTCGGCTCCTACCTCAACCGGTACTACTCCGATGTGCTGGGCTGGACGGACACCGCGCGGTTTGGCGTGTTCTCCGCCATGCTGCCCATCATCTCGGTCATCTTCGTGATTCTGGGCAATCTGGTGGTGGGACGCCTCATCGACAACACCCGCACGCCCCAGGGCAAGGCGCGGCCCTATCTGCTGCTGTCCGCGCCCCTGGTGGCCGTGGCCATCGCCCTCCTCTTCCTCACGCCGGAGAGCGGCAGCCCCATGATGCAGATGGTGTGGATTGCGGTGTCCTACAACCTCTACTACGCGGTAGCCTATCCCTTCTTCTACACGGCCCACAGCTCCATGGTGGCCCTGTCCACCCGCAATTCGGGCCACCGGGGAATGCTGGCCACCTTCTCCAACGCGTCCGGCGTGGCCGCCGTGGGCATCGGGGCCAGCATCCTGGTCCCCACCTTCCTGCAGAGCTTCCTCTTCGTGGAGCACGACGGTGTGATTGATCAGGCGGCCAGCTACCAGAACTGGCGCATCGTCATGATCGCGCTGTGTGTGGTGACCCTCTGCGGTATTCTGCTGGAGTACTACTTCACCCGGGAGCGCATCACCGAGGAGAACATGAAGCTCAACATCAAGGAGGAGAAAATCCCCATGCTGCAGCAGCTCAAGGGCTGCGTCAGCAGCAAGTACTGGTGGATCATCATCCTCTACTTCCTGCTCTTCCAGTTCGGCGGACTGGTCAAGAACGGCTCCATGAGCTACTACTGCCGCTGGATGTTCGACGGCGTGGCCACCGAGGCGGCGGCCGGTGCGGCCATGGGCACCCTGGGCCTCATCGGCGGCCTGCCCACCGCCATCGGCATGGTGCTGGCGTGGCCCATCGCCAACAAGCTGGGCAAGCAGCGCTCCGTGGTCATCGGCCTGGCCATCTCCGTGCTGGGCGGTCTGGTGAGCTTTATCGATTTACATAACTTCGTCCTGGTCTGTGCGGGAATCATCCTCAAGGGCGTCGGCTCCATCCCGGCCATGTACGTCACCCTGGCGCTGCTGTCCGATGTGCTGGACCATCTGGAGGCCCGGAACGGCTTTCGCAGCGACGGGTTCACCATGTCGGTCTACGGGGCCATCATGGTGGGCATGACGGGGCTGGGCAACGGCATCATCAACGCCCTGCTTACCATGAGCGGCTACAACGCCGCGGCAACCGCCCAGAATGCCGCCGTGCAGGGGATGCTGGCGCTGTGCTTCCTGGGGATTGAATTGGTCTGCTACGCGGCGATTGTGGTGCTCATGTTGTTTCTCAAGGTGGAGAAGCACGTCAAGGAGGACCAGGCGGTCATTCTGGAGCACCAGAAGGCGGCGGTCCTGGCCGCCGGCGGAAAGTGGATTGAGCCCGACCAGCGCCTGCGCATGGAGCAGGAGGAGGCCGAGAGAGCCGCCGAGGAGGCCCGCAAGGAAGAACTGAGGGCCTGGTGCGCGAAGAAGGGCCTCAGCTACGACGACGAGGAGGCCAAGTACCAGAAGAAGCTTTCTGAGAAGAAGGCGAAGGCCCAGGCAAGGAAGAAAAAGTAGGGAGCGCGTTTGCGGACTCAGCCGGGGCGGAACCCCGCCGGGGGAGGCATGGGGGCAGAGAATGCGCCCGGAATTCAGTAACGTACCGCGGCGGGCGACGGCGGCCCGGGCGGGTGTTAATAAGTCACTCAGACAAAGAGGAGGAACAATATGAACGAGAAGAAGCAGAACGGCTCGGGTAAGCGCCGGGTCTGGCGCGGCCTGACGACCCTGCTGGCGGCGCTCCTTGCATTCGTGCTGGCGGCCTCGCCCGTGGTGGCGGCCAACCGTACCGACATCGACAAATTCCTCGGCACGCAGAGCACCAAAATTGAGACGGACACCTCCACCGGCGAGAACCCCTACACCTACCAGTCCGATTACAAGAGCACCACCGAGCTGCTGGATGCCATTGAGGACCTGGGCGAGCGCATGAACGAGGAGGGCAGCGTCCTCCTCAAGAACAACGGTGCGCTCCCCCTCACCCAGGAGGAGACCCAGAAGGTGACGCTGCTGGGCTTCTCCAGCTACTACCCCGTCCAGGGCGGCGACATGGGCAGCAGCCTGGCCGTCAACACCGGCACCGACGCCGACACGGTGGACCTGGTGCAGGCCTTCACAGCCAAGGGCTACGGCCTGAATCCCACCATGGAGACGGTGTACAAGAGCCTGGAGGACACCTTTAAGACCGAGGTGGAGAGCTGGGGCGGCACCCAGACCTACTACCGCCAGACCGCTCCTGCCACCGACGGCGTCTTCACCAGCCACGAGCCGTCCCAAGCCGCGCTCAGCGGGGCGGACGCGGACTGGAAGGACAGCATGGACGACTACAATGTGATGATTGTCACCATCGCCAGGGCGGCCGGTGAGAACCGCAACTACATGCCCGGCGAGGCCGGCGTGGACCCCGCCCAGAACCTGAACCAGACTGATCCCCTGGGACTCTCCGACGACGAGCGGGACATCATCTCCGCCGCCGTGGAGGCCAAGGCCCAGAACGGCGGCAAGGTGGTGGTTCTGCTCAACAACGCCAGCGCTATGGAAATTGATGAGATTAAGCGCAACGACGGAGTGGACGCCATCCTGGAGATCGGCCTGCCCGGCGGCTACGGCTTTTACGGCGTGGCCGATATTCTCAGCGGCGCGGCCAATCCCTCCGGCCGGCTGGCCGACACCTACGCGGTGGTGAACGCCAATTCCCCCGCCGCCCAGAACTACGGCAACTTCCCCTACACCAACGCCAACCAGGAGCTCTATATCAATTCCGCCCTGGTGGAGGCTGAGAGCATCTACGCGGGCTACAAGTACTACGAGACCCGGTACGCCGATGTGGTGCTGGGCCAGGGGAACGCCGCCGACGCCGCCGGAAGCTCCACCGGCGGAGCCTGGAGCTACGACAGCGAGGTGTCCTATCCCTTCGGCTACGGTCTCTCCTACACCACCTTCACCCAGACCCTGGACAGCCTGAATGTGGATTTGGAGGCCGGGACCGTCACCGCCCAGGTGACCGTCACCAACAACGGAGCCGTGGCGGGCAAGGACGTGGTACAGCTCTACGTGAGCGTGCCCTATACCGACTATGATAAGCAAAACGGCATTGAGAAGGCCGCCATCCAGCTGCTGGACTACGAGAAGACCGGCGTGCTGGAGCCCGGAGGGTCCCAGACCGTGACCATCACTGCGGATGCGCAGTACATGGCGAGCTGGGACTCGGGCAGCGACAACGCCGCCGGGACCAAGGGCTGCTACATTCTGGACGCGGGCGACTACCGCTTCTCCATCGGCAACGCCCACGAGGCTGTGAACAACATCCTGGCCGCCCAGGGCAAGACTGCGGCGGACGGCATGACCGCGGAGGGGAATGCCGCCAACGTGAAGACCTGGAACCTGGGCGCGCTGGACAACACCACCTTCGCCCGGACCAAGAACGGTACCGCTGTGGAGAACCAGCTCCAGGACGCAGACCTGAACCACTATTTGCCCGGCACCGTCACCTACCTCTCCCGCAGCGACTGGGCGGGCACCTGGCCCAAGACCTACAGGGACCTGACCGCCAACGAGGCCATGCTGGCCCAGCTGGACAACGACACCTATGAGATTACCGCCCAGGGAGATCCGTCCAGCGTCACCTTCGGCGCGCAAAACGGCCTGACCCTGGCGGACCTGAAGGGCGTGAGCAATCTCAGCGACATCCGCTGGTCCACCCTCATGGACCAGATCACCCTGGAGGAGTGCATGATCCGCACCGGTTTCGGCGGCACCAGCACTAAGGTAATCGAGTCCATCGTCTCCCCGGAGACCATCCAGAACGACGGGCCCAACGGCATCAACTCCTATACCCTGGGACAGTACGCCAATACCGACGCCTCCTCCGGCGACCCCTGCGCCGTGGACGAGAGCGACCCCAACCTGGCTTACAAGTTCGGCACTATGTCCAATGAGACCGTCATCGCCCAGACCTTCAGCAAGGAGATGGCGGCGGAGTACGGCAGAGTCATCGGCAACTACTCCCTGTGGTCCAACCTGACCATCTTCTGGGGCGCGGGCACCAACCTCCACCGCGTGCCGTACAACGCCCGCAACCACGAATACTACTCCGAGGACCCCATCCTCAGCGCCTACCAGGGCGCGGCCTACATCGCGGCGGGCATGGAGTACGGCTGCATCATCGCACCCAAGCATTTCGCTTACAACGACACTGAGATCAACCGCTCCGGCATCAGTGTGTTCTTTACCGAGCAGCAGGCCCGCGAGAACGAGCTGCGGGGCACCCAGGCCTGCATTGAGGACGCCAATGCCCTGGGCGTCATGACCGCGTTCAACCGCATCGGCGTCACCGCCGGCAACGCGCACTACGGCCTGCTGATGAACATCCTCCGGGGCGAGTGGGGCTTCAAGGGCCTCATGAGCGAGGACTTCATCACCAACTCCGTCTACAGCGTGCTCAAGGAGGCCGTCCACGCCGGCGTCACCATGACCTGCAACACCGGAGACAGCACCATGGCCGCCGTCTCCGAAAAGTGGAGCTACTGGACCGTGGAGAACGTCAGCAAGGACGCGGGCCTGATGCAGGACCTCAAGAACGTCTTGACCTGGCAGAACTACGCCATCGCCAACTCCAATGCCATGGACGGCCTGTCCTCCTCCTCCAGGGTGGTCAGCGTCCGTACCTGGTACGACAACGCCCTCACTGCGGCCCAGATCGTTCTGGCCGTCCTCACCCTCGGCGCGGCTGTCATGTACGTCAAGTCCGCCAAGGGCAAGGACGAGGCATAAGAAGGAGGTAACGACATGGGATTTATCAAAAAACAGTCCGCGGGCTTCTATCTCACCGCACTCTCCGCCGTGCTCGCCGTGGCGGGCATCGCGTTCTACCTGGTCAACTGTAAGACCGCATACTTCGCCAACTTCGGCGTCAACGCCGTGGTGGTGGCCTGCGCGGTCCTCGCCGTGGCGGTGCAGATTGCGCTCATCGCGGCCTCCCAGGTGATGGGCGGCAAAAAGGCGCTGGACGTGCTCTTTATTGCAGCAGCCGTGCTCCTGGCCGTGGCCTTCGTCACCTTCGTGGGCGCCCGGGTGGCCAGCATCGCAACCATCATGACCTTCGAGAACAACGCCTCCACCATGGCCGACCTCACCAGTGCGCTGGTGGGCCTGGTGTGCATGGTCCTGGCAATGGTGGCCAGCATCGCGGCGTCGTTCTGCAAGGTGGTAAAGAGCTGAGAGGCCCAGTGAAATAGCGGACAGCGGGGACCCCGCGCCAGTAGGCGCGGGGTCCCCGCTGTCGTTTGTGGGAGGGATGGGAGACGGCGGGGCCGCGGCTTTACGCGGGGGACGATTTAAGGTATAATACCACCAAACAAGAGCGGGGGGGCGGGACATGTGCTGAGCACGCTGCGGGTGGCGATTGTGGAGGACGAGGACGCTGCGGCGCGGGATTTGGAGGACTGCCTGACCACCTACTGCGCCAGGCAGGGTATTTCCTGCACGGCGGAGCGCTTCCGGGACGGCGCGGCCTTTCTTGACCAGTACGCGCCCCGGTACGACATCATCTTTATGGACATCAAAATGCCGGGCGTGGACGGCATGTCCGCCGCCAGAGCGCTCCGCCGCGCGGACAGCGTGACCACCCTGATCTTCGTCACCAGCATGGTGCAGTACGCAGTGAAGGGATACGAGGTGGACGCGCTGGACTTCATCGTAAAGCCCGTGCAGTACTTCTCCTTTGAGATGAAGATGAAGCGGGCCGTTCAGGCGGTGAGCCTGAAGCGGGGTCGGGAGGTGCTGCTCAGCGTGGGCGGCGTGGTCCGGGTGCTGCCGTCTTCGGCCATCTACTATGTGGAGGTCATGAACCACGACCTCACCTACCACACCAGCGAGGGGGACTTCACCGTGCGGGGCAAGCTGAGCGCCGTGGAGCAGGAGCTGCCGGGGGAGGCCTTTTTCCGGTGCAGCACCTCCTACCTTGTCAATCTGCAGCACGTGACCCAGGTGGAGGGCGAGCTGGTACGGGTGGGGGGCGGAGACGTGCGCATCAGCCGGGGCAGAAAGAAGGCGTTGATGGCCGCCCTGGCGGCCTACTTGGGGAAGCACTGATTCCATCCCGCCGCCGGGTTCCGGCGGCGGGGGAGCCGGCGCCTGCCGGGGAGGAGGGAGCGCGTGATCACCGGACTTGTTCAGTATAAATTCCTGTTTATGGCCCAGCTCCTGCTGGGGGAGGGGATGTTCCTCCTGCGGCTGGAGCGCAGGGGGTGCTTTGGCGTCCGGGCGGTGGGATGCGCCGCCGCGCTGCTGGTGATCGCGGGGGTATTTCCCATTGTGCAGTATACCGCCTGGTATGTGTCCTTCCTGTTTCTGGCTCTCTTCGTCTGCACCCTGCCCGCCATGCGCCTGTGCTTCGACGAGCCCTGGGAGAATCTGCTGTTCTGCGGCATTGCGGGGTACACCGTGCAGCACCTGGCCTACCTTCTCTTCACGGTGATTGGCGAGGTCACCCAGATGCACCTGCTCTTCGGCGGTGTGCCGGACCCCTACAGCAGCGCGGCGGTGGACCTGAGCATGTTTTCGCCGGTGCAGATAATATTTTATGTCAACTGCTACTTCCTGGTCTATGCCTGCACCTTCGAGCTCTTCGAC
Source organism: Lawsonibacter faecis (assembly GCF_014287675.1). Classification (GTDB taxonomy): domain Bacteria; phylum Bacillota; class Clostridia; order Oscillospirales; family Oscillospiraceae; genus Pseudoflavonifractor; species Pseudoflavonifractor faecis. The sequence goes on from NZ_JACOPQ010000016.1 coordinate 22,078, forward strand.
AGAAAGCTCAAGGGAAACCACGACCTCCACCTGGGGCGCACCAACCTCATCTGCCTGTCGGGCCTGCTGATCGCGGCGGACGTCATCTTCAACATGATCACCAACTACTATACCACCGCTTCCAGGGCGTCGCTGCTGCTGGAGCGGGGATATAACGTGCTGGTGTGCGTGCTCATCCTGGCGCTCTTATACAACCAGCTCTCCCGCCGGGAGCTGAAGGCAGAGCTGGACGGCGTGCAGCACATCCTGGAGCAGGGGAAGAAGCAGTACGAACTGGCCAAGCAGAACATCGACCTCATCAACATGAAGTACCACGACCTCAAGCACCGGAGCGAGGCACTCTCCGCCCGGGGCGCGGCGGCCCTGGAGGAGAAGGCGGAGCTGGATCGGGCGCTGGAGGGGTACTCCGCCCTGGTGAAGACGGGCAGCGAGGTGCTGGACGTCATCCTCAGCGAGAAGATGCTCCTCTGCCGGGAGAGGGGTATTGAGATGACCTGCATGGCGGACGGACAGGGGCTGGGGTTCATCAGGACCCACCACCTCTACGCCCTGCTGGGAAACGCCATCGACAACGCCGTGGAGGCGGTGGAGGGGCTGCCGCAGGAGAAGCGGGTCATCAGCCTGTTCGTCAGAAGTCTGGGAAATCTCGCCCACATCCATGTGGAGAACTATTATGAGGGGCCCCTCGCCCTCCGGGGCGGACTGCCCGCCACCACCAAGGGGGAAAAAGACTACCATGGGTACGGGATGCCCAGCATGAGGGCCATCGCCGAGCAGTACGGCGGTACGCTGTCCATCAGCGCCGAGGGCGGAATTTTTCTGCTGGATATCATTATGGCACAGCAGGGGGACGCGGGGGATTCGTGAAGCGCCCCCGCAGGGCGGCGAGGACGGGAGCTGCTTAACCAACCACGCCGCTTTTTACGCAAACTGCGACAAAAATATTTCTTTGCCCGGGCACGGCCCGGTATAATGCCTGTGACGACCCGGTCACGGGCATTTTTGGTTAGGGGGAATTTACGTGAAGGTCTGGAGAGGCTTGCGCACGGTTATTGCCAGTATCCTGATTCTGGTGACGCTGGGGGTGGCGGTGGGGGTCAACGTCCTGGTGCCGTCCTTCGGCGTGATGGTGAAGAACCTGCTGGGCTACGAGGTGAAGGTCAGCGCGCCCGCCGGGGCGGAAGGGCTGGACCTCAATTACAACAAGGCGGACTACACCAAGGAGACCATCAAGAGCGCGGAGCAGGCGCTCAATGGGGAGATTGTGGGCGAGGGGCTGGTGCTCCTGAAAAACGAGGGATATATGCCCTATGACCGGGGGACCTCCTTCAGCTTCTTCGGTCAGGGGGCCGCCAATCTGAGCGGCGGCAGCTTCCTGGGCCTGGGCGGCAGCAGCGCCACGCTGAAGAGCAGCTTTGAGGCGGAGGGCTTCACCGTCAACGACGGGCTGTGGAAATTCTACACCGAGGGGAAGGGTAAGGGCTACGGCCTGGGACCCGGCTCCGTGGGCTTCGGCGACGCGGAGGACTTCTCCATCAACGAGTGCCCTGTGTCTGTGCTCCAGGCGGAGGCCGGGCTGGAGGACACCTATGCTGGAAGCACCGCCGTCTTTGTCTGGGCGCGGAAGGCCGGCGAGGGCCGGGACCTGCCCCGGTCCATGTACAACCACACCGATGTGCCCGAGGACCAGGTGAAGAGTTATCTGGAGCCCAACTCCACGGAGCTGGAGCTGCTGGACTACCTCAACGAGAAGTTTGACGACGTGGTGGTGCTGGTGAACGCCACCGCCGCCATGGAGCTGGGCTGGGTGGAGGACTTTGAGAACATCCACGCCGTCCTCTTCGTCCCCAGCCTGGGCAGCAACGGCATGGAGGCCCTGGCGGGTATCTTCAGCGGCGCGGTAAACCCCTCCGGCAAGACGGTGGACACCTTTGCCTACGACGCCATGAGTGCGCCCGCCGCTCAGAACTACGGCGACTACCAGTATGTGGACGGAAACGGGCAGTTCACCAAGTACAACTACGTGAGCTACTTGGAGGGCATCTACGTGGGGTACAAATACTACGAGACCCGCTACGAGGACGCGGTGCTGGGCCAGGGCAACGCCGGGGACTACGACTACGCGGACACGGTCCTCTACCCCTTCGGCTACGGCCTCTCCTACACCAGCTTCGGCTGGGAGAACTACAGGACCAGTTGGAGCGGAGAGCGGTGCACCGTCACCGTGGACGTGACCAACACGGGAAGCGTGGCGGGCAAGGACGTGGTGCAGGTCTACGCCCAGAGTCCCTACACGGATTATGACAGACGCAACCGGGTGGAGAAGGCGGCCGCAGCGCTGGTGGGGTACGCCAAGACCGGTCTGCTCCAGCCCGGCGAAAAGCAGACCGTCACCGTGACCTTCGACCAGGAGCAGCTCAAGAGCTATGACTATGTGGGCGCAAAGACCTACATCCTGGACGCGGGGGAGTACTACATTACTGCCGCAGCGGATTCCCACGCAGCCGTCAACAACATTCTGGCGGCCAAGGGCAAGGGCGTGTCAGACGGCATGACGGCTGCCGGGAACGCCGCGCTGGTAAGTTCCTTTGTCCCCGCCAACGCGGACACCGACGTGTCCCTCTACGCCGTGGACAGCCACAGCGGCACGGCCGTCACCAACCGGTTCGACTTTGCGGACGGCGGCCACACCTACCTCTCCCGCAGCGATTGGCAGGGCACCTGGCCTGCCCACGACGGCGAGGTGAGCGATGTCATCAGCACCTGGGGCAACGAGATTAACGGCACGGACGGGAGCGGAAAGAGCGCATCCTACGTCTACATCAAGACCGTCAGCGATGAAGATTTGGCCCAGCTGGACTCCAACGATTCGCTGAACCCGACCGACCCGGATACCTTCACCGAAACCCCGGTCTATCGCGCTCAAAACGGCGTGCAGCTCATCGACCTGCGGGGGAAGGACTACGACGACCCCCTCTGGGAGGACCTGCTGGACAACCTGAGCCCCGCCGACTACCAGAAGGCCATTACCCTCTCCGGCTACGAGACCAGCGCAATCCCGGCCATCGGGAAACCCTCCGCCATGGATGCGGACACTGCCAGCGGCCTCATCTACGGCGGCACCGGGGCCATGTACATGGGTATGCTGGTGCTGGCCCAGACCTGGAATCCCCAGCTTGCCGAGGATTACGGCGTGATGATCGGTAATGAGGCCCTGCTGGGCGGGGCCGACGGCTGGTACGCCCCCTCCATGAATATCCACCGCCTGCCCTTCAGCGGCCGGAACAACGAGTACTACTCCGAGGACGGCTTCCTCTCCGGCGTGGTGGGCGCCGCCTCCAGCCGGGGCGCGGCCAGCAAGGGGATGTACGTCTTCATCAAGCACTTCGCCCTCAACGATCAGGAGAACCACCGGGGCGACCGGGACGGACAGTTCGGCGTCGCCACCTGGTCCAACGAGCAGGCAATCCGGGAGGTATACCTGAAGCCCTTTGAAATGTGCATTAAGAACGACCCCATTACTCTGAACTACGTGAAGAGCGACGGCAGCGGCGGGTACGTCGGCGCCAGCCGGGAGATGGCCCCTGTCAATGCCATCATGACCGCCTTCAACCGTATCGGCTGCACCTGGACCGGCGGTGCGTACCCCCTCATCACCGGCGTGCTGCGGGAGGAGTGGGGCTTCCGGGGCTTCGCCCTCACCGACAACGCCAACACAGGCCTCTTTATGGATGCCTGGCAGATGATTGAGGCCGGAGCGGACGCCAAGCTGACCGCTGAGAAGGGCAGCGCACGATGGACCTTTGATGAGAATAACCCCGCCCACTACCACTACGGACGGCAGGCCATGCACAATATCCTCTACACCATCGCCAATTCCAAGGTCATGAACGGAGCCATGCCCGGCTCTGTCTTTACCGAGTCCATGCCCAATTATCAGAAGATTTTGATCGCGATGGATGTGGTGGCCGCCCTGATTGTGGCCGCGCTGGCGTGGTTTATCGTCAGGGGACTGCGCAAAAAGAAAAAGGGTGCCGTGCAGAGCTGAGAGCGTTTAAACTGATATGGGAAGGGAGCCGCCCCATCCGGGGCGGCTCCCTTTGCGGCTGCAGGGAAAATGATTCTATATGCGCCCCGCGGGGGGAGCGACAATTGAAGGTCGTCACAGGCAGGTTGTTGATCTTATTTCAATCCACGCTCCCCGTGGGGGGAGCGACAGCACAAATAGACAAATAACCACTTTTATAATTAGCAAAGATTATAGATAGAGGGTAAAGCAAACGAGGAAAAACCGTGAATATTAAGTAATAGTTTATTTAAGGGGGTGCTTCAAAGCGAAGTAAGTAGGTGCGAACCGCCCTGGGGAAAGATGAGCGCTAGCCCTTCGCATTTTTAGATCATAACAAGTCCCTCGGGTTCGTATGAGGTTTTCACGCCGAAGGACTCTATCTTGGTTTCACATTGCTTAGCCAAATCGTAAAGACGAAGACTCTCTCTGCCCGGAACCATTACGGCACACAATTTTACCTGCAGGCTCCGGCACTGGGCGGCATCCACCAGACACTCGGACATGGAGGCCTGCACCCGCTGTCCGAAATTGACGCACTGCCTGGCGATTTGATACAGCCGCGTGCCCCGGCGGTCTTGCGGGAGAACGCCGGACTGCAAAAAGGTCACACGGGGAGACTGGGGATGGGCCGGACGCGCGGGCCTGCACGGCCTGTTTTGCGACGGACTCTGTGCGAAGGAAGAAAAAAGTGTGACTGTCCATTAAGCATCTGCGCTCTTTCCAATGCTGGCAGTCGGTATGCGGCCATGCATTTTTGTATCGCAGATGGGTCGGGAAGAGGGCCCTGGCACAGCCGTTTGGGGGGGCAAGAGACGTATCCGAAGGGACACGCAGGAAAATATAATTTTGAAAACAAATAAAGCCTATATTTTTACAAAAAGTATGAATTAAATAATAAAAAGCGCAGGGACTTAAGTACTTAAGTCCCTGCGCTTTTTATGCCATTCAAAGTATGCCGGGCGCCCTTATACCGCCGGCTGCGCGGAAAAAAGACCGGAGGCCGGGGCCGGGGTGGCGGCGGGCGCGGGTGAGGCGGCCGGCAGCTGGCGGCCGGTGTGGTCGATGGTGTAGGGCTGGGGGAGGATGATTTGGGAGATGGGGACAAAGGTATATCCCTCCTGGAGAAGCGCCTCAAGGATGCCGGGCAGGGCCTCGGGCGTGTGGAGGGCGGCGTTGTGGAACAGGACGATAGACCCGGGCTGGACCCCCTTCACCACCCGCTGTGTGATTTCGCCGGCGGGGAGGTCCTTCCAGTCCAGGCTGTCCACATCCCACTGGATGGGCTCCATGCCGATAGAGCGGATGGCGGAGATCACGTTGTCGTCGTATTCGCCGTAGGGCGGGCGGATGAGGGTGGGGCGCACGCCGGTGACGGCCTCAATTTTGTCGTTGCAGGCCTCCACATCGGCGATGATCTCCTCCCGGGAGAGTTTGGACATATGGGCGTGGGAGTTGGAGTGGTTCATCACCTCATGGCCCGCATCGGAGAGGGCCTTTACAGATTCAGGGTATTTGTCCACCCAGTCGCCTACCACGAAGAAGGTGGCCTTTATGTTGTACTTGGCCAGGATGTCGATGAGCATCTGGGTGTCCTCGTTGCCCCAGGCGGCGTCGAATGAGATGGAGACCATCTTCTGGTCGCGCTGAACGCAGTAAATGGGCAGCTGCCGGGTAGCGGCGGCGGCGCCCACCACGGCCGGGTGGTTGACGATGTAGAACATGGCGCAGGCCGCCAGCAGGCAGGCGGCCGCAGTAAACATCTTTCGTTTGAGCAGGAAGAGCCTCATATCCGTACCTCCCCAAAATGGTTTGGTACAGACTATGTGCCTGGACAAAAATTAAGAAGCGGATAGCCCAAAATCAGCCGGGAATGAAGAAGCGATATTGGTGGAAAACGCCCGCCGGGCGAGAGAATGGGCGGAGAGGATGAGTGTGGGCAGAGCCTATTGCCGGAAGCGGCGCGCACTGGGGCTAGCGCCGGAAAAAACCATTACGACGTTGTTAGATTGACTCTTTTTCCGGTGAACACGGGGGAGGCCGAGAGGCCGAGGCGGGAGGACACACTGCCGGCGCTGCATAAAGATGTGGACGGCATATCCTCCTGTCCCATTCGGGAGAGAACAGAGTATTGAATTTCTCAACGCCAAGGGACTGTCCAACGTCCTCAACGCACGGTGCTACGAGCAAGACATAAAAGCATAAAATGGGTCCGCTTTCTCGTGAAAGCGGACCCATTTTATGCAGCTTGCAGGGCAGCGGGACGGAGGGCGCGCATTACACCACGCCGTAGCTGGCCAGCCGCCCCATGGCGTATTTGCTGGCCGAGGTCTGGGCCCGCTCGCACCTGCCCACCAGCTCCCGGACGTACTCCACCAGAAAGCCGTTGTATTTGACCTCCAGCACCACCTGGCCCTGGTCCATGACCGGGTAGAGGCAGAGGCCGGGGTCGAAGAGATCGGCGCAGCTTTCGGTGGCGTGAATCTCCCGGTCAAAGGTGATGCGGGTATCGTTCTCCGGCACCACGTAGGCCTCCCGCCGGTACTCAATGATCGCCTTGGGGCGGTAGCAGCGCATGGTCATCAGGGCGTAGCACTCGTCGGCGAAGCTGTTATGGCAGTCCAGCAGCGCTGCGTACTCCCCCCCGGCCAGCGCGGCGGCGGCCGCCCGGCTGAGCCGCAGGGAGCGCTTGAGCTGGTACTCCCCCTCCTTCTGCTTCATCTCCAGGAAAGCGTGCCCGGCGGTGGGGTCGTAGAGCCGGAGACGGAGCTTCCGCCGCAGCTCCACCCCGTCCAGCTTCTCGAAGTAGTCTCCGTCCCACAGGGTATCGAAATAGAGGGAGCGGATGGAGTAGCCCGAGTCCCCGGTGTGGGAGTCCTTGGGGAGAAGGCTCTCCAGCGTGCCGCGCAGGCGCCGGTACTCCTCCTGGGGGAGGAGGTATTTCCGCTCATGGCGGAGGACTCTTCTCATGCGCCCGCCTCCTTTTGATCGGCGTCGTCCCCGGTGAACCTGGTGCGCTGGATACGTCCCCAGCTTTTGGAATACTTCCGGTAGCCAATGAGGCCGGACAGGCCGAAGAGGGAGATGAGCTGCCGGTAGCCGAAATTCTCCACGATACAGACCAGGACGGCCCGCAGGTAATCCCCAGGGGGCAGCTTGGTGCGGTAGGTAAACACCCGGGTAAAGAAAGCGGCGATGGAGAGAACGGCGCCGAAGAGTAGACTCCACAGGTAGTATCCCAGCATAAAGGGCACGTTGGCCATGCCCAGATGATAGGCCAGGGCGACGAAGGCCAGACCCACAATCTGAATGAGGGGGGAGAAGAGCTCAAACAGGATGTAGTAGAGGAAGGAGAAGGAGCCCACAAGGCCGTACTTGGGGTTGAGGAAGAGCTGACGGTGCTTGACAATGGACTGGAACATGCCGATATGCCAGCGGCGGCGCTGCTTTCTCAGGTCTCCGAGACGGGAGGGAGCCTGACTCCAGCAGACCGCGTCGGAGGCGTATTTGATGACATAGGGTATGCGGTTGGCCCGGCAGTACTCATGGAGCCGGACCACCAGTTCCATGTCCTCACCCAGGGTGTTGGTGTCGTACCCGCCGGCCTGGATGACGGTCTCCTTCTTAAACAGGCCGAAGGCGCCCGAGATGATGAGGTTGCCGTTGAACATGTCGAAGAACATCCGCGAGGCCAGAAAGGAGCGGTCGTACTCCATAACCTGGAGCCTGGCCCAGAAGTTTTTGGGCAGGCGGTAGCTCACCAGCTTGCCGTCCTTGAGTACCGCGCCGTTGGCGATGCGGACCAGCCCGCCGCAGGCCACGGTACGGTCGTCCTCCAGGACGGTCTTGGCGATGGACTCCAGCGCGTCGTCCAGGACGGAGTCGGCGTCCATGGCGATGAAGTAGGGGAACCGGGAGGCATTGATACCCATATTCAGCGCATCAGCCTTGCCGCCGTTCACCTTGCGGATGAGGGTGATGGGTACCTTCCACGCCTGGGTCTCCCAAATCCGCTCTGCGTCCCGGCAGGGGACCCGGCGGCGGACGGGGCGGCGGATCTCCTCCATGCCGAAATAGTCGATGAGGGTCTGGGCGGTGGCGTCGGTGGAGCCGTCGTCCACCACGATGATCTCATAGAGCTTGTAGTTCTGGCTGAGAAGGGAGAGGACGGTATCCACCACAGTGAGCTCCTCGTTGTGGGCGGGGACCAGGATGGAGATGGGCACATAGTACTCGTGCTTGAAGGAATTGCGCATTTTGACCTGCTCGGTCCGGCGGGCTATCTGGGTCACGCCGACGATGACCGACAGGAAGAGCACCGAGGAGTAGACCAGCATATAGGCGAGGAAAAAGGCGTTGACGCTCTGGACGATGGTTTCAAGCGTGGGCAAGGCTTGCGCCTCCTCTCTCTGCGGCGGCCGAGTCGGCCAGCCGTCTGCGGTCCAGCATATAGCGGAGAATGTCCGCCGCATAGGGGTCCGCCCCCTCCAGCACGGCGGCGCAGGACGTCTCGCCCAGCCCCATGAAGACCAGGCTTTCCGCCGCGTTGTAGCGCACGTACCAGTTGTGGTCGGAGAGGGCCGCCAGCAGGGCCGGCGTCACATCCTCGCCGCGATAGAAGCGCAGGGCGGAGGCGGACACCGCCGCGTACTCCCAGAGCCCGCGGCGCGGCTGGGCCAGGAAGCGGAGCATTCGTGCGCGTGCGGGGGGATAGGTGCAGCGGCCGTAGTAGCGCAGAACGGCGTAACACAGCTCGTCGTCTGTGCCGGCGTCGTCCAGCAGGTGGAGCAGCTCCTCCCGGTAGTCGGCGTTTAAAAACCGCATCAGGTCCACCGTCACCAGCCGGAGGGCGGGGGAAAGGGCGGAGAACTCCGCCCACAGCCGCCCGCACAGGGCCATGCGGTCTCCACGGAAGGAGAGCAGGCCGTCGGTCAGAAGCTTCTGGCTGTGGTGGATGTCCTCCTGACTCATCCGCTTCAGGGCGCGGATAACCGCGTCCTGGCTGCCGCCCCGGTAGAGGGCGGTAAGGGCGTTCTCCCGGCAGTAGATGGAGCGCCGGTCGGCGGCGCAGGCGAGGAGGAAGGGGCCCGCCGCGGGGATATCCTGCCGGCAGGAGGCCAGCAGCCACGCGAAAGAGGCCCGGTACATCTTCTGGCTTCCGCCGTAGCGCCGGCACAGCCTTGCGAAGAGGGGACCCGACTGGGCCAGGTACCGGGCGAAGGCAGGGTCGGCCGCGGCGCTGTACCCGTCGGCCAGGTCGCAGAAGGCCAGGACGTTGTCGATGTGCCTGAGCCGCCGGAACAAATCCATCTGCAGCCGCTCGTCCGGCTCCCGGCCCTCCCGCACGCGGGTGAGCTGGCCCTCCAGCAGGGTCTGGAGGGTCGCCGAGCGCCGCTCCTGGGCGCGCTGCCGGGCATCTGCGGTGAGCATGACGAAGAGATCGAAGAGAATGGCGCACAGGCTGATGACGAGGTAGAGGTTGAGGAGGGTCCATGCCCATCCGGCGATCATGGCGCGTCCCCCTCTCCCGTCCAGAGAGCCCGGACGATGTAATAGGACTCCTTGAGCCGCTCATGGTATGTGACCTTGTTCCCCCAGCCCTTGAGGAGTCTCTCCCCCATGGGAATGGTCTCACCGCCGTCCCCGACTCCGGCCCAGAGGCGGCTGATGGACAGGTTTTCCACGCCGTAGTGGGCGTAGTAGTCGTCGTGAATCTGCATGTCCGATGGGTTGGAGAAGTTGAGCAGCTGCCAGGGGAGGCGCAGCTCGATAAAGCCCTCGCCGGGGCAGAAGTCGGCCAGGGAGTTGAAGTCGGGGCTGGCGGGGCTGCCGTTGCCCTGGGTGAGCGCGCCCGTCTCAAAGGTGGGCAAATCCACGGCCACGCCGCCCACATCCGCCGACTGGGCCACCTGGAGCACCATGCGGCTGGGAACAAAGTTGCTGGTGTCGGCTGCGGGCGGGAACTCGAAGGAATCGACGCCCGTGAGCTTGAGTCCGTACATGGCCCGCAGGCAGTCGTACCGCTCCTGGACCAGTACCCGGGAGTCCTCGGGTCCGTCCAGCACCACCAGGAAGTCGGCGGCCCGTCCGAAGGAGAGCGCCGGGTCTGCGCAGAGAGGGCTGCCGGACTTCTGCGTGGTATCGATGGGCAGATAGACGGGACCTTCTTTCACCGCCCCCCGGACCAGAAAGTAGAGATACTTCTCGTCGTACTTCATGGAGAGGGACCATTCCCCGTTCTCACACACCAGATCGGAGGCGGTCCACTCGCCGTCGTCCCCGTCCACATAGCATACGCTCTCCGCCGCGCCGGGGTCGAAGGACAGCAGGCCAAAGGACTGCTCGTTGGTCTGGCAGTCGCTCCAGTAGGCGGTCTGGGTCAGGTCCACGGCGTGCATGGTGTTCCAGGTCCGCTTGAACCACTCGTCCTGCCAGGTGAAAATCACGCACCCGGCGCACCCGGCGGACCGGATATCCCGGTACATGGCGGCGATGGCCTCCCCCTGCTCCGCCTCGGTCATGCCGCCCTGGTTGAAGCCCCGGCCATAGTCCAGCTGGGCGCAGCCCCGGGAGGTGGGCACGCCGAACTCGGACACCACCACCGGCATGGTGTGGTGGGCGGTGAGGGTCTCGAGATAGGCGCGGTAGGTGTTGCTCGCCCCGGCAGCGTCCACATAGGGCGCCAAGTCCGCGCTGTAGCGCAGATAGTCGGGGTAGTAGGGGTAGATGTGATAAGAGGCGAACTGTCCGGAGCGGAAGGCCGGGGTGGTCTTCACATGCTCCACATCCACCTGGGCGATTTTGCGAAAACGCCCGGTGGTGAGCGCGTCATATACCAGCGGGTCGGTGGTGGGCCAGTTGGCAAAGGCGATGAGCCGCTGCTCCTTATACCGCCCGGCCTCGTAGGAGGCCACCGTGTCCCCCAGCAGGGCCAGCATATTTTCAAAGGGGCTGGCATCCTCCGAGGCGTAGAAGTACTCTCCCGCGTAAGGCTGCGACCCCGCCTCCATGGAGTCGGTATAGGCCACGGTGCGGTCGTTCCACTCCACACCCAGAATATAGCCCAGCACCCAGGGGGACACGTCCCGGCGGTACTGGCCGCTGCCCCGAGTGGGGTCGTAGGACACGTTGCGCCTGCCGTGGAGGACGTCCACCACCCGGCGGGCATCCTCCAGCAGAGGGTCCAGGAAGCCGCCGTCGTAGGCGTCCATATGAGAGTCCTGGCTGTAGTCGTCCACCCAGAGGCCCTGGATGAGGTAGAGGGGATCGGGGTTATCCCGGTTATACTGGTAGAAGGCCTCGTAGAACTCCGGGCCGTTGATGGTGTAGATGCGCACGGCGTTGGCCCCCATGGCCTGAATCTGGCCGAACCAGCGCAGATACTCGTCCCTGGTCACCGCGAACTCTGTGGCAAAGTGTCCCGGCTTGCCGGTGCCCATGTCCACCCCGCGGATTTCAAAGGGGGCGGGCCCGGCGCCCGTATCCACCAAAATGGTCTTTCCCTCAGTGCCGGTAAAAGAGCGGATCTCCGCGCCGGGGCGCAGGTCCAGGTAGAGGGAGGTGTGGAAATAGAGGTAATTGCCGGCCAGCGCCGCCAGAATGAGGGCGGCACAGAGAATCAGAAATTTTCGCAAGGACGCTCGCTCCCTTCCGGTGAGGTTGACGCTGAGGCGGCGGAGAGACGCCGCGTGAGACAGGCGCTAGTGCTGATACTGCTTGGTGGCCGAGGGGTGGCAGTACTGGTAGAGCAGCTCGATATTCTCATCCAGCCAGGCGCCCCGGCGGAGGAAAAAGTCCTTCACCTGATCCACGGCCTCCCCGTAGCTGCCCGGATTGCGTCCGACCGGCTCCAGCAGGCCGTACTCCTCCTGGAAGGTATACCCCCAGACCGAAAAATTCCGGTCCACCGCGTCCCCCAGCCAGGCGACGGTATCGTCCACATAGGAGAGGAGATACGCGTCGGAGAGGATGGTCTTCCGAAGCTGCCGGTACCGGCGGACGACCTGGGCGGTAAAGCGCTCGTCCTTGAGGAGCATGTGGTACCACAGGCTGTCCGGAAAGCCGAAGCCCGTGGCGTCGAAGGGCTCCTCCATATAGTTGTCCAGGGCGTTGTTGAAGTCCCACACCGGCCCGATGGACAGCTTGCCGCCCACCTCCCTGGAGAGGTAGGTGGAGTAGCGGGTGGCGTCGTAGTTTTGGAAAAACTCGTTGAAGACCATGTAGTCCACAAAGGAGTCCACGTCGATGTACGCCCGGTAGCCCAGCTTGGGGTCGTCGTAGTCCAGGGAGTAGAGGGCCTTCTCAAATCTGCTCAAATCCCGCTGGATATACTCGGCCTGCTCCGGCGTGCAGGACTTGGAGGAGGGGTACACCACGTTGAAGGTGCTCCCGGTCAGCATAGCGTAGGAGGAGAACTGGTCCAGCTCCACCGCGCCGCCCCGGTCCAGCCGGACCACGTAGGAGGTCTCGGCCCGGCCCTCCACCGCCTTGCCCACCCCGGCCTGGGAGCGGGAGACGCTCTCCATCATCAGGTAGAGCCCCCGGTACTCCCCATCCACGAAGAGTTCGCAGTAGCGCACCTCGGGGGTGTTGCCCAGCGCCTGGCCGCAGAGGTTCATCAGCATATAGTTGCGCAGCAGGGATTTGTCCAGGAAGGGGCCGTTTAAAATCCACTCGTCCTCGCCGGGCATCCCCAGCATTCTGACGCGCAGAGGCGCCCCGTCCCCGTCCACCAGCTTCAGGCGGAAGGACTTCTTGTCAAAGTGGAGGGAGGAGTTGCCCCGGTAGCGCAGCAGCGTATCGCAGGACAAAACAGGCTCGTCCGTGAGGGCGTTGTCCCCGGCCCCGCCGTCCCGGACCGTCAGCGCCGCCGGGATGACGGAGCCGTCCCGGGCTTCGCCGGGGATGGCCTGGCCGAAGGTGTCGATGGACACGATGGGCAGGTGGGTGCGAAAGCCGCCGTCCGCGCTCTCCCGGACGGCGGAGGGGCCGGGGGCCTCCAGGTGCTGCTGGTAGCGGGTCAGGCCGGCGTGGCTGAGAAGCCCCGCCCCCAGGGCCAGAACCACCGCCCCCGCCACGGCGAGCAGTCCGATGGTTTTCCTGCCCACGGCTTACCCGCTGACCTCGTCGCTCTGGGTGACCAGATTCACATAGTCCACCCGGCCCGCCTGATAGAGCCGGTCGGTAATGGACTCCTCCCGGCCCTCGGCGCTGCGCAGCGCCTTGCGGTGGAGCTCATAGATGAGCTCCACCGTCTCGGGAGTGGTGTTCTTGACCTTCAGGTTGGCGTAGGACGTGTAGTAGAGATACACCACCGACTCCACCTCCGCCTCAGCCGAGCGGGCGCAGCGGATGATGAGCAGCAGTCGCCCGTCGTTGCGCACCCTGCCCAGGATGAGAAGGAGTACAAATACCACAGCCGAACCCACCGCAGCCACCAGGTAGTCACCCGCGCCGCAGCAGATGCCCACGATGATGGTCCAGAAGATGTACGCTGTGTCCCTGGAGTCCTTGATGGCGGTGCGGAAGCGGACGATGGACAGGGCGCCCACCATGCCCAGGGAGAGGGCCAGGTTATTACCGATGACCGTCATCACCGTGGCGGTGAGGACGGTGAGCATTACCAGGGAGACGTTGAATTTGCGGCTGTAGACCGTTCCGGCGTGGGTATACAGGTAGCTGAGAAAGATGACCAGCCCCATCACGGCGGACATGGCCAGATTCAGGAGAATGACCTCCCAGGTCAGGTCTCCGGTCTGCTGGAGCAGCTCAAAGAGGGCGTTTTTCATACTGATACCTCCATGACACGGCGGGAAAGCCGTGGTTGTCAAACGGCGCGCGGCCCGGTATAATCGACATAACGGGCAGATGGGAAGGGGCGTGGAACGGGTGAAAAAACGCTGGTGGGCGATGGGAGCCCTGGCGGTTTTATGGGTTGGGGCGGCGCTGCTGGCCCGGGGGCAGTCCGCGCCCGCGCCCGCGCTGGGGGACGGCCTGTTCGCCTGGGGCGGGGAGACCCTCCTGCCGGAAAACCGGGGAGCGCTCACCGACACTCTGGCACGGCTGGGTGCGGACGTCCTCTACCAGGAGTTCCCCGCCGGGACAGGGGCGGAGACTGCCGCCGAATTTCTCACGGATATGGAGGCCGCGGGCGTGGAGGTCTACTGCCTCGCCGGCGCGCCTGAGTGGGGCCTGGAGGAGGACGGCCGGTCCCTGGTGGAGGCGATTGACCGGGCCGCCGCCCTGGGACCCGGAGTCAGAGGGGTCATGGCCGATGTGGAACCCTATCTCACCCCGGCGTGGGACAGGGACAGCGATGCGGTAATGGAGCGCTATGTATCCGGCATGGCGGCCGCCAGGGAGCACGCGCGCGGGCGGGGGCTGAGCCTTATCGCCTGCATCCCCTACTGGTACGACAACGACCATGCCGATGCCCTGGCCCGGCTCATCGCCACTGGCTGCGACGGCGTGGCGGTCATGAACTACTACCGGGGCGCGGAGGCGGAGCATCTGCGCACCGAGCTGGAGCTGGCCCGCAGGGCGGGGATCCCCACGGTGTGTGTCTCCGAATTCCAGCAGCCGGGAACCCATGACCTGACGGATAAGACCACCTACTACACGGACGGCTTGGAAGCCGCACGGGAGAGCTGGGCAGCTGTCCGGGAGACCCTGGGGGACGGGGGACTCTCCTTCGCCTACCACTGGTACGCCCCTGTCCGGGAGCTGCTGGAGCGGTGACGTCCCGGAGCAATTGATATTTAGTATACCATACTTTCTGCGGAGGGTACATGCCTTTTCCCCCAAAAAAACCTTTTAGACTGGGGAAAATAGGAGAAATTCCGCCGGACGCACATGTAATTGTGCGTTTTGCACTGAAACGCTGCCTATCCGAGGCTGGGACGCAAAATTTACTGTAAATCTGGTGAAATCACATGAAAAGACTGGCCGTCGGTATTCTGGCCCATGTGGACGCAGGAAAGACCACCCTCTCCGAGGGGCTGCTCTACGGCTGCGGACAACTGAAAAAGCTGGGCCGGGTGGACCACCAAAACGCCTTTTTGGATACCGACGCCCAAGAGCGGGAGCGGGGGATCACCATCTTCTCCAAGCAGGCCGTTGTACCCCTGGAGACTGCGGTGATTACCCTGCTGGACACGCCGGGCCACGCGGACTTCTCCGCCGAGATGGAGCGAACCCTCCAGGTACTGGACTACGCCATACTGGTCATCAGCGGGGCGGACGGCGTCCAGGGCCATACCCGGACGCTCTGGCGGCTGCTGGAGCGGTACGGCATCCCCACCTTCCTCTTTGTCAACAAGATGGACCAGCCGGGAACGGACCGTGCGGCCCTGCTCTCCGAGCTGAAGAGCAGGCTGGATGACGGCTGCGTGGACTTCGGGACCGGAGGGGACAGCCTGTACGAAAATATCGCCGTGTGCGGCGAGGAAGCGCTGGAGCGCTATCTGGAGACCGGACGGGTGGAGGATGGGGAGATTTGCGCCCTCATCCGGCGGCGCAGGCTCTTCCCCTGTCTGTTCGGCTCCGCCCTCCGAATGGAGGGGGTGGACGCGCTGCTGGACGCCCTGGAGCGTTATACCGAGGCGCCCCAGTATCCCCGTGAGTTCGGCGCAAAGATCTTTAAAATCGCCCGGGACAGCCAGGGCGGACGGCTGACCTACCTGAAAGTAACGGGCGGGAGCCTGAGGGTGAAGAGCGTGCTCACCAACCGCGCCGCCGGGCTGGACGGGGACAGGGTCTGGGAGGAGAAGGCGGACCAGATCCGCATCTACTCCGGGGCGAAGTTTCAGGCCGTGGACGAGGCTCCGGCGGGTACGGTCTGCGCCGTCACCGGCCTGAGCCGGACCCGGCCGGGAGAGGGGCTGGGCGTCGAGGCGGCGTCCGCGGCCCCGGTGGTGGAACCGGTGCTCTCCTACCGGGTGGAGCTGCCGGACGGCTGTGACGCGCATACAGCCCTCAGAAAGCTGCGGATGCTGGAGGAGGAGGACCCCCAGCTCCACCTCGTATGGAACGAGCAGCTGCGGGAGATACACGTCCAGCTCATGGGGGAGGTCCAGCTGGAGGTTCTGCGGCGGCTCATGGCTGAGCGCTTCGGCCTGGAGGTGGGCTTCGGGGCGGGGAGCATCGTCTATAAGGAGACCATCGCAGGCGCGGTGGAGGGTGTGGGGCACTTTGAGCCCCTGCGGCACTATGCCGAGGTCCACCTCCTGCTGGAGCCGCTGCCCAGGGGGAGCGGCCTGCGGTTTGGTACCGCGTGCAGCGAGGATGTGCTGGACCGCGCCTGGCAGCGGCTGATATTGACCCATCTGGAGGAGAAGACCCACCTGGGGGTGCTCACGGGCGCGCCCATTACGGACATGAGGATGACCCTGATTGCGGGGCGGGGGCACCTGAAACACACGGAGGGGGGCGATTTCCGCCAGGCCACCTACCGGGCGGTGCGCCAGGGGCTGATGTGTGCGGAGAGCATCCTGCTGGAGCCCTGGTACGACTTCCGGCTGGAGGTGCCCGGCGAGTACGTGGGCCGGGCCATGTCCGATCTGCAGCGGATGGGGGGCGAGACGGCGGCGCCGGAGACGGCGGGGGAGGAGCGTATCCTCACCGGGTCCGTCCCGGTGGCGGCGCTGGGCGACTATCCCAGGGCGGTGACCGCTTACACCAAGGGCCGGGGGCGGATGTTCTGCACCCTGAGGGGGTATGAGCCCTGCCGCGACCAGGAGCGGGTGGCGGCGGAGACCGGCTACGACCCCGAGCGGGATTTGGAGAACACCCCCGACTCGGTCTTCTGCGCCCACGGGGCGGGCTTTCCCGTCAAATGGGACCGGGTGCGGGAGTATATGCACGTGGACAGCGGCCTGCGGCTGGGGGAGAGGGAGGCGCAGCCGGAGGAGGCGCCCCCGGCCCCGGCCCGGCAGAGCTATGCCGGGGGGATCGAGCAGGACAAGGAGCTCCAGGCCATCTTTGAGCGGACGTACGGCCCGGTGAAACGCCGGGATTTTCAGCCCCAGCCGCCCCGGCGGGAGTCCCGGGAGGATGAGCCGGAGAAGGTGGCCATACGGCCGAGAGAGGCCGGGCCGGAATATCTGCTGGTGGACGGGTACAACATCATCTACGCCTGGGACGAGCTGAAGGAGGCGGCGCGGGAGAATCTGGACGCCGCCCGGCAGATGCTGATGGACGTGCTGAGCAATTACCAGGGATACCGGAAATGCGAGGTCATCCTGGTCTTTGACGCCTATAAGGTACCGCGCAATTTGGGCGAGGTGGTGAAGTACCACAACATCCACGTGGTCTACACCAAAGAGGCGGAGACGGCGGACGCATATATCGAGAAGGCCACCTATGAGCTGGGAAAGCACTACCGGGTGCGGGTGGCAACCTCGGACAGCGCGGAGCAGCTCATCATCCTGGGCCATGGGGCCCTGCGCATCTCCGCCCGGACCTTCCGGCAGGAGGTGGACCGGACCGGGGCGGAGGTGGCCGCCATCCTGGCGAGGAACAACCGCCGGGAGAAGTCCGGGGCGGTGGCGCAGGCTATGGAGCGGGCCAGAGGGGAGAAGAAATGAGCGCGGGGCGGGAAGAACCGTGTGAAAGACCGCGCCTGCCGGCCGGGAGAGACCGGAGCGAAACGTGCCCATTCTTAAAATAAGGCACTCTGAAATGCCGCCGGTACTTTCGTACCGGCGGCACAGTGCTTTTTATGGGTCCATCAGAAGAATGGGAATGAGATCGTAGCAGACGGTTTTACAGGTCTCGTCGTCCCTCAGAAGTGCCTCCCAGTCCACGAGGCAGGGGTGAAAGAGATCGTTTCGCGTATTGCCGTCTCGGCCCTGGTAGCCGTGGGCGTACAGAAAGCCGCACCAGCGCTCATGCTCCAGCCGGGCCAACAGGGCAATGGCGGGATGGGCGCTCAGCAGGGTGCGCAGCATTCCGGCGTTGTCCTTACAGTCTGAAAGGGCGTTTCGGCAGATCTCCAGCTCGCCGCGGGACAGCAATTTGTCCCGCAGGGGTATCAAATAGGACTGGCAATAGGCGGCCTGGGCCCGGGTGGAGTCCTTTTTTAGGCTGTCCAGCGCATCCCAGGGGATGGGGGGCGTTTCCGGATGGAAGAGGCGCTGCTCCTGAGCGCAGTATCCGGCGTGAAAGGCCATGGCGGCCTCGTCCAGCCTGGTCCCCAGCACCAGCTCCTGCGTCAGCAGGGAGCGCCGCTCCCCAAAGGGGAAGGCGCGCTGAAAGGGGCCGCCGCTCTCATCCAGGCACCGGGCCAGGGCGTCGCTGCCGTCCAGCCGCACCCCGATGGGGAAGTCCCCCTCCAGCGCTTCTGCGGTCCGGAGCGCCAGAGACGGGTCCCGGAAGCAGACCGCGGCATAGGTGAAGCCGCCGCCGTGAAGCGCCCGGGGCAGCTCGTCGGAGAGTACGTCCATCTGCACGGCCTGGAGCGTGACGAAGCGATGCAGCTGAGGGTATTTGGCTTTAATGCGGTGGAGCTTCCGCTCTGCATCCTGATCCAAAACCGTAACGTCCAGAAGCGCACCGGGCGCGGTAGGACTCAGGGCGGCGGCCTGGAGGAGCACCGCTTCGCCGCAGGCCCCAAGTCCGGCGATGAGCAGCCGGCTGGGCTTCAGGCTCCCGGTTTGCTTATGCGGCTGGGCAGAACCGTCGAGCTGCGCTAAGCTGTCCGCGCCCAGCCCCCTGCGCAGAAAGAGGTCGCGCGCCGCCAGGGCGGCGGTGCTGAAGCACTTCAGGTCCAGCGGGGAGCCGCCGGCGCCCTGATGCTCCTGGCGATAACGGGAGATCAGCGGCTGCATTGAGCCGTCCCCGGAGTACAGGGCGCAGGGGAGCGCTCCGCACCTGCGGGGGTATTTTTCCAGGTGCTGCTCCAGGGCCTTGAGGATGGAGAAGTTGAGGGAGACCTCCGGATGGAAGAGAACCGCGCCGTCGGCCCGCTCCAGATGCAGCCGGCGCAGGCAGACGGTGCGCTCTGCGGCCGTTCCGTTCTCCAGGGGCATGGCGAAGACGGTGACGCCACCGCGCTCCAGGGGCAGGCGAAGCTCCACAGGGAGTGGGGACTGCGTGACAAGAATCACCTTGCGGCGGAAAAAGCCGCCGCCATGCCGGAGGCTGTCCACCAGGGTGAGGCAGTCGCTCCCCTGGCCGCAAACCAGGATATAAGGCCGGAAAAAGCGGGACAGGCCGCCCAGGGCGTGGCGCAGGGTAGACTCCAGCAGGCGGAAGACCGCCACGGCGGTGCAGAGGGGACAGAGCCACATGGCGATTGCATACGCAAGCGGCACAGGGTCGGCCAGCCCCGCGCCGGGGGAGAACAGAAAGAGTTTGACGGCACTGAACGCTGTGGAGGAGACAAGCTGGGCGCCGGAGGCGATTTTGGGGGAGTAATAGAGCCAGCTCCCCGCCAGGGCGCAGGCCAGGGCGGCCAAATCCAGAAGCGCAATCAGCCGCCCCCGCCAGAGACGCCAAAAATCGGAGAGGTGCTCCCGCAGTGCAGCCATGTCACAGCTCCATAGGGCCGGAGCCTGATTTGCCGCCCCGGCGCCCGGGCCTGCCGGGCATGGGAGGCAGCTCCAGGCCGTCTATTTGCAGCACGTCGGAGCTTTCGCCGCAAAGGTCCAGAAGTTTGACAATCTGAATGAGCTTGTCCTTGAGGCCGAAACCGAAGCCCACGCAGCAGGTCCGGCTGCCAACGGCAAAAGTTCGGCAGGTCTTAAAGTAGGGGGGCATTCCCGCGCCCCGGTTTTCAGACAAAGCGTAGTCGGTCAGGGACAGTGAGGTCAGGCGCTCGGCCGCCTCGTCCAGCTTGTCCGGGTGGCGCTCAAGGACCGCGGAATAGACATCGTACATCAGATCGGACTGGTTGCCGGAGCCGTCGAAATGATAGACATGGTAGGAGAGCATATCGCCGCGGCCGCTGGGCTTTGCAGCTGCGAAGGCATCCTGGGAGGCGCCGGTGCTCCCGGGCGCGCGAAGACGCACGTCGGGCAGCTCCACGCCTGAGAGCACGGCGGGGTCCTCGCCCGTGATGGCAAACAGTTTGGCAATGAGCTTCAGCTTGTCGCTATAGCTGTAAGACGTGCCGATGCAGATCTGCTTGCCGGCTTCCGACAGACGGAAGGTCTGACAGCCGCGGAAGTAGGTGGGCATCGCCTCATTCTGATTGGCGGCGTCCTCATAGTCGACAGCGCAGGCGCAGGTAAGCTGGCCGATAAGGGCGTCCACCGCTTCCGGGTGCCTGCGGATAACCTCGCGGAAGACAGTCAGCATCATATTGCTTTGATTCTCCGTGTACTCCTGACCATAGATGGAGAAGGTAATATCTCCGGTGGTGGTGTGGGGCTTTTTGCGGGATGAGGGGACAGGAAGCGGGTCAGCGTCGGGGGGGAGCGCCTCGCCGTCGGATTCGTGGGCCCCGCCCGGCATTTCCGGGGCAGTCTCCGCTTCGTCGGGGGCCCCGGTATCCGGAAACGGCTTGTCGTCAGTCTCCACGGAGAGGGGGGCCGGAGGCTCCGCGATCACGGTCTTCTCATGCTCGCGGCTGTTCCAGAGCTCAGTATTGCGGGTGATGGTCTCCTCGTCAAACATGGATACCTCCGAAGCCTCGCGGCGGATTGCCTTGATAAGCTCCGGGTAGTAGTTGGTTTTATGGAGGTAGAGGTAGGTTTTGGTGGGGGGCAGATAGGTATCGATAAGGAATTCCGCATTGGTCACATCCTGTGGGGCGGTGTGGTTATACTTGCGGTTAATCTCATCGAGAACGGTATCGAAAGAGGCCTCGCTGAAGTTGATAGGGATGATTGACTTCTTATATCGGCGTGCCTTTTTCAGCTCCTCTGCGACATTGGGGCTCATCAGGGCCAGCTCGCTGGCAAAGAACAGCACGCCGCAGCAATTTGCATCACGGAGGATGGGCAGGGCCTCTTCGTTCCAGTTTCGCCCCGCCGTCAGATCCTCGTCGTACCAGATGTTGATGCCGTAAACGGTCTGCAGGTATTCGACATTATTGCGGATAATATCCTTTTCGTCGCTCTTGTAGCTGATAAACAGATAGGGTTTCGCCCGGTCAAATTTGAGCTTATACTCTGCCATACCTCAACACGCTCCCTTAAACTCATTCTCTATGGTCAGCCGGCGTGGTAAATCGCCATTCCGATGCTGTGGATCAGCGGAAACACATTGCGCACCGCGTCACGGTCCAGCTCCTTGATCTCCTCGGTGAGTCCGTCGTAGGGTATCATATAGGGGCTGAGCTTGTGCTCCACGTCCTTCTCGGGACCGAAGGACCAGCCGCTCTGGCGGCGCTCGGCGTACCAGCTGTCGTGCTCGTCCCGGGCCAGGGATTCAACCTGCTCGGGGGTAAAGCCGGCGACCTCGTTTTCGCCGCCGGGCTCCCCCGCCGCGTAGCCGCAGGCGGTGAGCTTGTCGAACATGGCGCGGGCCTGACGGATGTTGGAGTACTTGAGATCGTCGGGCAGCTCCTCCCAGGTGGGATAGGCCAGGGGCTGCTCGGGGTGGCGCTCCAGCTGAGTCCTGTTATAGTTTTCGTGGATGGTGCGGGCCAGCTGCTCCAGGTTTTCCAGCAGGGGGCGGGGCACCAGCGCGCCGTCCGCCCTGCGGATGGCCGCGATATAGAGATCGGTCCTGGTGGTGCAGGTGATGCGGATGCCCTGGGGGAAGACGGCCTTCAGGTCCAGCAGGCGGGAGAACATCTCCTCCTTCCTGGGGCCAAAGTCCGGGGAGAGGGTGCCCTCGTAAGTCAGGTAGCGGACGCTGAGCAAATCCTCCGTGAGAGTCAGCTCCGAGTCGGCGGCCAGAACCCGCTGCCTGTCCAGAATGCCGTAGGCCTCCCGGTTCCACTCCTGGAGTTCGTCGCAGAGAATCAGCAGGAAGCCCAGGGGATGCTGCTCCGGCTCCAGCAGACCCAGGGAGAAGGGGGGCTTCTGGAGAACATTTTTATAGTAGTTGTGGAGGAGAATGGCTCCGGCGGCGCTGAGGATGGGGCCGAAGAGCAGGGCGGTACCCGCGCCGCTGCGCTGGGCAAGATAGCCGTACCACTTGAGGAGGATAAGGGCGCTGTAGAACCCGTGGTCCACAAAGCCGCTCTTCTGCATGGCGGGGAGAAAACCGTCCAGCGCGCTCTTGACGGCGGACAGATCCACTCCGAAGGCCATGGAGAGGTTGGCGGAGAGCAGATCCAGGGGGGCGAAGGGGTCCAGCGCGCCGGGCTCCAGACGGGTCATGGCCCAGAAGGGGGCGGCGTAGTCCTCTGGGTAGAGGACCTCGGCGATGCGGTTGAGGGCGTCGAAGTGCTGATAGCCCACGTAGGGCCCCACGTCGGACCTGCCCGCCTCGCCGGAGACCAGGGAGACAAACTTTTTCACCTGGTTGCTGGTAATCTCCACAGGGTATCCGATGTCGTGGAAGAGGGCGGCCACGCCCCACTGGAAGAGAAATTCCTCCCCCGGGGTGGAGCGGCGGCCGGCATAGGGCACGGCCTCATAGGACGCGGTGCGGAAAACCTCCCGGTATCGTGGGTTGACAGCGTAGACCGCCAGACCGAGAAGAAAGACGTTTACCGAGTGGACGTAGTGGTCACGCTGCTTGTCCAGCAGTGTGGCGGCATTCTCCTCATAGCTTTTCAGCGTGTCCAGCAGGTCGATGAAGCTGGCCGAGCCCTGGAGCTTTACCCGGTAACAGTCGAAAAACATGGAGTATACCTCAAAGGCCCGCTCCTTGTCGGGCCGGTCAAGGAAGGCGGAGACGGTGGAACGGAGCAGGGATTTGTAGTCGTGGACTCCACCCCGGTCGGAGTCCATGGTCAGGGCGTCAAAATAAGAAAGAATCTGGGCGGAATAAGGGTTCAAGCGGCATCCTCCTCAACGGCGGGCCGGTCCGGTTGCAGATCGGCGCAGCCCGTTTAATCATTATGGATATCATAGCACAATCTTCCTGTATGTTCCACACGAAATGAGGTGAAAAAGCGGAAATAACGGCGAAAAAGCGGGAGGCGGACCCGGATGGAGCTACGCCTGAGGGTC
Source organism: Lawsonibacter faecis (assembly GCF_014287675.1). GTDB lineage: Bacteria > Bacillota > Clostridia > Oscillospirales > Oscillospiraceae > Pseudoflavonifractor > Pseudoflavonifractor faecis. Next base: position 45,211 of record NZ_JACOPQ010000016.1, read on the forward strand.
AAGCGCCGCCCCTGTGGGGGAGAGGCACCTGAGGCGCGGATTGCAAGACGCAGCGCCAAGGCGGGAGCGGGGGGCGCAGGCAGGCCACGCCCTATGCCGGCCGCAGGCTATGAATGAAAAGCGGGCTGCAAACCACAGGTTTGCAGCCCGCTTTTGGGAGCGTGCGCGCCCTGCGGAGGTTGGGGCGCTAATAGCGGGAGAGGAGGTCCGTCAGCGCGGCGGCGAAGCGCGGGCGGTCCACATCCAGCATAAGGCGGACGTTCCGGGGCGCGCGCTTGGCGTCGCTGAAGGCGTCGGTGACGGTCTTGCCCCGGGTGAGGGAGCCGGACCGCTCCACCCCCACCCAGCAGTCTGCGCCGGTATAAAGGGAGGGGTCGATGGCGCAGAGCATGGCGCAGGGGTCGTACTGGGGCGCGCCGGGGATGCCCAGGGCCTCCACCCACTGGAGCTCGCTGCGGTTGACGGCGGCGGCGAACCGGGCCTGGGGGGTGCCCAGGGCCTCCAGCGCGGCGGTCTCCTCGTGGGTCATATAGGCGCGGTAGCACACGTCCAGGCCGCACATGGTAATGGGAATGCCGGAGCGGAAGACCATCTCGGCGGCCTCCGGGTCGGCATACATATTGAACTCTGCGGCCGGGGTGGCGTTGCCGCAGGACGCGCCGCCGCCCATGAGGACAATGCCCTTGATGAGGCCGGGGAGATCCGCGTACTTGGAGAGGGCGACAGCCAGATTGGTGAGGGGGCCGGTGGCGACAATCTCCAGCGCGCCGCCCAGGGCCAGGGCCTCACGGTGTAGGGCGTCCCAGGCGCGCTCCGGGCGGGGCGCGGCCTTGGGCCGGGGCATGGGCCAGCCGAGCAGCCCGTCTTCGCCGTGGACGGCGCTGGCCTCCTTGGGCTGGCCGAAGAGGGGGCGGTCCGCGCCGGGGTAGACGGGGATGTCCTCCCGGCCGCCCAGGGCCAGGATCTTCAGGGCGTTGGGGCAGGTATGGGAGAGCGGGACGTTCCCCGCCACAGGGGTGATTGCGCGGATATCCAGCCCGGGGGCCTGGAAGGCGGCCAGCAGGGCTACGGCGTCGTCGATTCCGGGGTCGCAGTCGATGATGACGGGCCTCTTGTTCATGAGAGCACCTCCTTACCATGGGGGGACGGGGGGCAGGGCCGCCGCGCCGCAGGGGCAGAGTAGGTCTTCACCGCGTCCACCAGGAGCCGGGCGAAGCCGTCCCGGTCCACACCCATCAAAACCCGGGCGTTGGGCGTGGCGTCGGTGGCGTGGTAGCGGTCGCCCAGAGTCATGCCCCGGCAGTAGTCGCCTGCGACCTCCACGGACACATGCATCTCCTCGGCGGTGAAGAGCTCCGGCGCGATGAGGGCGGCTACGGCCACCGCGTCGTGGACGGGCGCGCCGGCGTAGCCCTTCTCCCGGTGGAAGCGGTAAAAGAACTCCAGCCACTCGGCCACCACCAGGGCCACGTCGTTGCCCACGGCCCGGATGCGCTCAAAATCCCCGGGGAAGATGAGGGCCTGCTCGGTCACGTCCAGCCCCGCCATGGTGATGGGGACGCCGGAGCGGAAGACCAGATCGGCGGCCTCGGGGTCCACAAGGATATTGAACTCGGCGGCAGGGGTCCAGTTGCCGTGGGCGATTCCGCCGCCCATGAGGGAGATGCGCTCGATGTTCGGCTTCAGCTCGGGGTGGGAGAGGAGCAGGGCGGCTACGTTGGTGAGGGGGCCGGTGGGGACCAGAGTGACCCGTTCCGCGCTCTCGGAGAGCACCTTTGCCATCAGCTCCACGGCGGTCATGCTCTGAGGGGAGACGGCGGGCTCGGGCAGGGCGGGGCCGTCAAGCCCGGACTCGCCGTGGACGGTGGGGGCGTTCATGGTCTTCGCCACCAGAGGACCGGAGCGGCCCTTTGCCATGGGCGCGTCGATGCCCAGCAGGGTCATGACCCGCAGGGCGTTATAGGTGGTCTTTTCTATGGTCTGGTTGCCGCAGGATGAGGTCACTGCCCGGATGTCCAGCAGGGGGCTGGATTGGGCCAGCATCCAGGCCATGGCGTCGTCGTGGCCGGGGTCGCCGTCCAGGATAATGGGGATGGGATTCATAGGCGCTCCTCCTTCGGGTGTGTTTGATACTGCTTGGTTATCATTATACGACAGGCGTGGAGTAAAGTCGATTGCCTCTTTTGGTTTACAGTGGTAGAATAGCAGCAATCAGGCATAGAAAGGTGATGTGCAATGCTGGAGTACAAGTTCGATACCCAACTGCTGGTGGAGGGGCGGAATCTGGATGAGGACGACATCCACGACGATATCATGACTAATATCAAGGGGGACTGCCTCCTGGTCGTGGGGGATGAAAATCTGGTGAAAATCCACTTTCACACCAACGAGCCCTGGCAAGTGCTGGCCTACTGCGCCTCCCTGGGGGAGATTTACGACATCGTGGTGGAAAACATGGAGCGGCAGGAGGAAGGAATGCAGGGGTAAGACGGGGCCTCTCCGCGCAGCGGGCAGGGGCGGCCCAATGACGGCGGGTCCGGCGGATGCGCTGTTTTTAAACAAAATAGAGGAAGGGAAGCGGTTAAATGGGCGTGTATACGCTGTGCTTCAGCCCCACGGGGGGCACGAAGCGGGTACTGGACCTGCTCGCCGCCGGGCTGGCGGACGTGGAGGAGATTGACCTGTCGGCCCCACACGGAGCCTGGGCGGACAGGGCATTTCGGGCGGGGGACTTCTGCCTTATCGGCGTGCCCTCCTACGGCGGCCGGGTCCCCGCCGCAGCGGTGGAGCGGCTGAGGACGGTGAGGGGCAACGGGGCCGCGGCTGTTCTGGTGACGGCCTACGGCAACCGGGACTACGACGACACCCTGCTGGAGCTGAGGGACGAGGCGCAGGCCGCCGGGTTTCGGGCCGTGGCGGCGGTGGCCGCCGTGGCGGAGCACTCCATCATGCGGCAGTTCGGCGCAGGCAGGCCGGACGAGGCCGACCGGGCGGAGCTGGCGGATTTCGCGGCGCGGATCAGGACCCTGGCGGAGCGCGGCGGGGGAAGGCTGGAGCAGGTCCCCGGGAACGCGCCCTACCGGGCCTACGGCGGCGTGCCCATGAAGCCCAAGGCCGGTCGGGATTGCACACTCTGCGGCGTGTGCGCCGGGCTGTGCCCGGTGGAGGCCATCCCCAGGGAGAACCCCAAGGAGACCGACGCTGAGAAGTGCATCACCTGTATGCGGTGCGTGACGGTCTGCCCGTCCCACGCCCGGGCGCTCAACCCGGTCATGCTGATGGGAGTCACCCAGAAGCTGAAAAAGGCCTGCGAGGGTCGGAAGGGGAATGCGTTCTTTTCCTGAAGGCGCGGACCCTGAGGGGCCGCCGCGAAGATAGGATGTCTGAAACAAACGGGGGAAGGCGCAAGGCAATTGCCTTGCGCCTTCCCCCGTCGGTTTTTACTGCATGTTCCAGGTGTTGGACACCGCGTAGAGGATATCCTTGCTGGCCCGCTGGAGACCCAGAGCGAAGCCGATTTTGGTGTCCGGGTTCTCCGCGGCGGCCAGGAGGCGGTTCTTCTGGTCCTCGCCGCCGGGCATCTTGAAGGCGGCCATGAAGTCCAGGGACAGATCGCCGCCGGCGTAGATCATCTGGTCCACGTACATATAGGAGTAGCGGTTGGAGTCGGTGATAACCACACCCTCAAAGCCCCACTCGCTGCGCAGCACCTGCGTGAGCAGGGCCTCACAGCCGCCGGCCCACTCGTGGCCCACGTAGTTGAAGGAGGACATGACGCCCAGGCTGCCGCCCTTCTTTACGGCGATCTCGAAGGGCTTGAGGTAAATTTCGCGGATGGCCTGCTCGTTGGACCAGGTGAAGAGGCCCTGGCGGTTCTCGGCCTCGCGCTCGTTAAGGGCGAAGTGCTTGATGTAGCAGATGACGCCCTTGTCGGTGGCGCCCTTGACCACGGCGCCGCCGATCTCGCCGGCCAGCACGCCGTCCTCGGCGTAGTACTCGAAGTTGCGGCCGGAGAAGGGTGTGCGGTGGGTGTTCATGCCGGGGGCGTACCAGCCGGAGAATCCCAGGGCCTGGGCCTCGGTGCCCACGGTGGCGCCCATCAGCTCGGCCATGTCCTGATTCCAGCTGGAGGCCAGCACCACCTCGGTGGGGTAGGTGACGCCGCTCTTGTCCACGCCCATGATGGGGCCGGACCAGGCGTTCGCCATCATGCCGGTGGGGCCGTCCGGGGTGGCGAGGCGGGGGGAGCCCAGACGCTCGATGCCGCCGATGGTATAGCCGCCGCTGGTGCAGAGGGCGGCCATCTCGTCGATGGTGAGCTGGGAGATGAACGCGTCCCACTTGGGGTCATCCTTGGGCACGCCCACCATGTCGGCAAGCATCAGGGGTTTGTCGAGCGCCACGCCCAGGGCGGGCATCTCGGTGAGGCCCAGCTCCGCATCGGTGGGGTTTTTCCAGGTGAGGGCGTCCAGGACGGACTGGGGCGCGGTGTAGTCGCCCTCCACGGGGCCGGTGAAGGCGCGGCCGGACTGGTCCCACGCGCGGGTCAGGTAGTCGTCCGCGCCCAGGGCCTGGTCGAACCGGTTCAAGGCGGTCACACGGTCGGAGGGGCGCTTCCCGTCATGGGTGTCGTCATAAATGATGTCCCGGCCCAAGCTCCAGGTATTCTCGTCCACCACGGTGTGGGAATCGCTGCGCAAGGAGAGGACGTAATCGCCCTTCTCCAGGACGTAACAGCCGTTGACCTTATAGTCGTAGGAGGCCAGATCCTCCACGGGGATCTCCAGGGAGTAATACTCGGTCTCGCCGGGCTGGATGAGGTTTGTCTTTTTGAAGGCCGCCAGGTTGACGGTGGACTTCTCGATGGCCCCGGTGTAAGGGGGCGTGCAGTAGAGCTCAATGACGTCCTTGCCCGCCATGCTGCCGGTGTTCTTCACCTCCACCCGGACGGTAATGACGCCGTTTTCCTCGTTCATCGCCATGATCTTCTTGTCGAAGGTGGTGTAGGACAGACCGTGGCCGAAGGGGTAGACCACGTCGGCCTCGTAGTCGTAGCCGGGGTCGGTGTCGTGCCGGGTCTCGTAATACTTATAGCCCACGTAAATGCCCTCGGCGTAGTGGTTGAAGTAGCCGCGGACGGTGGTGTCCTCGCCCATGGCCAGCAGAAGCTGGGACACGTCGGGGTTATCGGAGACATTGGAGTAGTGGAAGGAGTTAGCGGCCCAGGTGCCGTCCGTCTGCAGCTCGCGGAAGTTGTTGGCGGCGGGGGCGCTCAGGTTGTCGGTGACCCAGGTGTCGGCGGTGCGGCCGGAGGGGTTCACCGCGCCGGAGAGGATGGCGGCGGCGGCCAGGTTGCCGCTCTCGCCGGGGAAGCCCACCCAGAGGACGCTCTTGATCTGGGGGTAGTCCCGCACGAAGCCCACCTCCAGGGTGTTGGCACAGTTGAGTAGGAGCACCACGTCGTCAAAGCTGCCGCAGACGCTGTCCAGCAGGGCAATTTCCTCGGCGGTGAGCTGGAGATCCCGCACGTCCAGGTCGGCGTGCTCGCCCGCGCTCCGGCTGAGGACCACCACGGCCGTGCCGGAAAACTCCCTGGCGTGCTCCATGAGGGTCTTGCCGTCGGAGTAGAGGGAGGTGTCAGCAAAGGCGGAGGCGGGCAGCTCCGGAATGGTGATGGAGTCGGGGGCGGCGATGAACTCGGACGCGCCGCCGTTGGAAGGCGCCTGGGCGGCGGCCAGGGAGACCTTGCCGGTGTTGAAGTAGTTGTAGTAGACGTTCAGAAGGTCGCCGTTGAGCTCAAAGTTCTGACCCTTCAGCGCGTCCTCCAGGCGGACGCAGCGGGTCACGTCGGATGCGGCGGAGCCGCCGCCGTTATAGACCATCTGAATGGAGCGGATGCCGAAGAGGTTGATTTTGGTCTTCTCCGGCCCGCCGGAGAGGGGGAGCAGGCCGTCGTTGTTCTGCATGAGGACGAAGCCCTCCTCGGCGATCTGGCGGACGGTGTCGCTGGCGGAGGTGTAGCTCATCTGCTGTTCGGGGGAGTCGGGGGTGAATTTGGCCAGGAGCCAGTAGCCGGTGCGGGTGAGGACAAAGCCGTAGATGAGGACGGCGGCAATCACTAGGAGCAGGACGGCCCCCGCGATGATACCTGCCTTTTTGCCGCGGCTCAGCTTCTTTTTGGCGGGTGTGTTTTCCATTCAATTCTTCCTCCTTCATATAGTCGTGCGCGGGCACGTTTGATGGGGGAAGTATAACAGGCGGACCCCGACAAGTGGGGTCCGCCTGCACGAACTGTCATTTTGGAAGCCTGAGCTGCTCTCCTGGGGAGCGGGGAGAGGCCCGGATTACTGGCCGGACATGGGGATGGAGACCCGCAGGATAAAGAGATGGTCCTCTGCGTGGACGGTCATAATGCCGCCGTATTTCTCCGCGGTGTACTGAATGCTCTTCATACCGAAGCCGTGGAAGCCGTTTTGCCCCTTGGTGGTGACGGGGAGACCGTCCGCGAAGGTGAGGGGCTGCTCATAGTAATTCTCAAGCTGAATCAGCAAGAGGCTGCTGCGGGTATAGACCGTCACGGCGATGACGCGCCGCTCGGGGTCGGGTATGGCGGTGACGCTCTCAATGGCGTTGTCCAGGGCGTTGCCGAAGATGGTGTAGAGGTCCACCGCGTCCATAAAATCCAGCTTGCTGCCGTCCGCCACGCAGGTCATGGTGATATGCTCCCGCTCACAGAGAAGGCTTTTCTCGGTGAGTACCGTGTCCAGCACCTCGTTGCCCGTCTTGACAATTGCATCGTAGATCATGACGGAGCGCTCAATCTCCCGGAGGGAGGCCTCACGGGCCTCCTCGCCCCGTACGGTGCGCAGGGCGGCCACCTGATGCTTTAAATCGTGGCACTTTCGGTTGATGAGGGCAATATTTTCCCTGGAGAGCTCGTACTGCTCCTGCTGCTTGGCCCGGAGCTGCCGCTGGACCTCCAGCTCGGCCTGGAGCCGGGTGCGCTTGCGCTGGCTGGTCTGGACCCAGAGGACGAAGAAGCAGCAGAGCATGGCGTAGAACTGGCAGACCAGGAAGACCCGGCCCCCCTCCTCGTAGAACCACATTTTCGCCACCAGGGAGAAGAACAGGGCGAAGGGGAGCACCAAGACCACCGAGAGCATGGACTGCCGCGCGTCGGAGCCGTAGCGGCCCCCCTCGGGAAGGCCCCGGGCAAAGAGAAAGTAGAAGAGGACGTAGGTCCCGCCGTAGCAGAGGAAGTAGACCGGGGAGAGCCAGTTGGCATACCAGGTGCTGGCGTAGTAGTCGGTATTGTAGGCGCAGGCCACCAGCAGGGAGTAGGCGAAGTGCTGGGTGGCATAGGCGCAGAGGACGCAGTAGACCGCGTCGTAAAAAGACACGTCGCAGCAGAAGAAGACCAGCGCCGCCGCCAGGACCAGGAGGGGGAGGTACTTGGTGACGATGAGCAGCGCGCCGGTGGAGGGAATGTAGAGAAGGGCGGGGAGTGTGCAGATCACCAGCCCCGGAATCAGGCGGAGGAGAAAGCGCCGCCGCTTCTTCAGCGGCAGGAGAAACACCACGCAGGCCGCCAGCAGCTCCATCATGAAGCGGGCGTTGTTGACGGCGTCGGCCAGGGTCCAGTTCATCGCCCGCCACCTCCGAAATAGTCGGTGAGGGCCTGGAGAAATTCTTTTTTCCGTGGGCGGCTGATCTGGAGCTCATGTCCCCCGGCCACCACGGTATTCTGCCGCACGTCGGTGACGTGGCGGAGGTTTACCAGGTAGCATTTGTTGCAGCGGACGAAGTGCTGGCCCTCCAGCTGCTCCTCCATGTCCCGCAGGGCGCCGGGAATGACATAGTCCCCGCTCTCAGCGTGGACGATAATGCGGTGGCCCTGGACCTCAATATAGTAGATCTCACCTGAGGAGACCCGTTTCACGCCCCCGTCCAGTGGGAGGAGCAGATCCTTCTGCGCCCGGGCGCGGAGGGCGGAGACGGCCTTTTTCAGCTTGAGGGAAAAGGGAAAATACCCCACCGGCTTGAGTACGAAGTCCAGCGCGTCCACCTCGTACCCCTTGATGGCGTATTGGGCCATGTTGGTGATGAAAATGAGAATCACGCCGGGATCGAAGGAGCGGATGCGCTCCGCCGCCGTCATGCCGTCCAGCCTGGGCATCTCGATGTCCAGCAGGATGATGTCGTAGATGGGGCGGTAGTCCTCGGCGATGTCCAGCCCGTCGGAAAAGGACGTGATCTGAAATTCCCCGCCGGTCTCCCCGCCGTAGCGCCGTACATATGCCTCCAGCTGCGCACGGCAGGCGTCATCGTCCTCCACAATGGCGATTCGGACCATAACTGTGCCCCCCTTCCTGCCGAATTAAGGCTGCTGCTTCATAAAAATCGTTGGTTTTGCGGTAAACGGCCTTGCCGGCGCATTTCCGCGCGGCGGGGTAGACTTACGCCCCGCAGACCCTCCGGGCCAGGGAGAGGATGAGGGCGGCCTGCTCCGCCGCGCTCCGTCGGGGCGTCTCGTTAATCCACTCCTGGATGAGGGTGTAGCTGCCGTGGATGGCGAAGGAGACGATGGCCCGTCTGCGGCGCTCATCCTCCTGGCCGGAGAGGGCGTCCCCCAGCAGCTCGCCAATCTTGGGCAGGGAGAAGAGCTTTTCGGAAAAGGACGGGTCCACATTGTGGTTGATGAGCATCCGGGAGAGCTCCTCATTGTCGGCCGCGTATTGCAGCACCAGAGTCACCCGCTGGAGCACATCACGGTTGTCGCGCACGTCGGCCGCAGCGATGGTCTGCTCGACGCGGGCCAGGTAGTCCGCCTCCAGCCCGGAGAGCACGTCGAACTGGCTGCCGTAGTGGCGGTAGAAGGTGGAGCGGTTAACGCCCGCGTCGCCGCACAGCTCCCGGATGGAAATTTGAAAGAGGCTCTTCCGGCTGAGGAGCCGCAGCAGGCTCTCCTGGATGAGCCGCCTAGTGAGGGCAACGCGCTGGTTTCCCTTTTTGTCCATGGCGATACCTCAATGCAACACTTTAAATGCCTTTGTCGGTTGTGAAAGCAACATATGTCGACTATAATTATAAGTTACAGATAAAAATAATGTCAAGCGGGGGTAGTGAAAACATCCATGGAGTATTTCTGGTATGTGGCGGCGGCGCTGGGGGCGGGGGTCGGGACCGGGCTGGCCGGGCTCTCCGCCGCCACGGTCATGGTCCCGATTTTGATTGTGCTCTGCCCCTCCTTCGCGGGGGAGACCGGAGCCTATCAGGCCACCGCAGTGGCCCTGGCCTCGGATATTCTCGGCTCGGCGGTCACTACGGCAGTTTACATAAAACATAAAAACATTGACCTGAGGCGGGGCTGGGTCATGCTGGTATGCGTTCTCACCCTGTGCACCGCGGGCAGCTTCGCAGCCTGGCTGGCGGGAGACGTGGTGCTGGGCGGCTTCTCCCTGTTTCTGACCTTCTGCATCGGCATCCGTTTCCTCGTAATGCCGGAGACGCGGAGGAGGGAGGCCGGAGCGGCTGGAGCGCGGCTGGACGCCAAGGGGGTGGCGGTCTCCCTCTTTTTCGGGCTGACCATCGGCTTCGGCACCGGCTTCGTGGGCACCGGCGGCGGCATGATGATGCTGGTGGTGTTCACCGCGTTCCTGGGCTATGAGCTGAAGACCGCCGTGGGAACCAGCACATTCATCATGACCTTCACGGCCCTCATCGCCTCGGCGAGCCACATCCTCATCAACCCCGCCATCCTGCTGGAGCGGTGGGACGCGCTGGTCATCTGCATTGTGGTTGCCACCGCCGCATCCCTGGTGTCGGCCCAGTTCGCCAACCGGGTAAAGAGCCGGGTAGTGGGGCTGGTGACCGGCGGGGTGCTCACCGCCCTCGGCGGGTCCATGATTCTGCTCAATTACCGGGAGCAGATCATGGGCTGCGCCCTGCTGTGGCAGACGCTGGGGTGCCTGGGGCGGTTCGTCCTCTACATTGTGGCCGCGGCGGCCATTCTGCTGGCAGTCCACTTCACCTGCCGCCTGCCCCGGGAGCTCTTCCGCAAGATGCTGCATCTGCCCGCCTTTCTCTCTGTGGTGGTGCTGGTGGAGTCGGCGGAAAACTGGATGGCGGCCTCCCTGGCGGCGGCGGTCTTCGCCCTGGTCCTCTACCCGGTGCTCCGGCTGCTGGAGGGCTGGCGGGGGTACGACGACCTCTTCGTCCAGCGCAGGGCGGGCGAGGTAAAGAAGAGCCTGCTGATGCTCTTCCTGATGCTGGCGGGGCTGATTGCAATCTGCTGGGGGCTGCTGGGCAGGCCCTGGATTGCCGTCACCGCCGTGCTGATGTGGGGCGTGGGGGATGCCGCCGCCGCGCTGGTGGGCAAGCGGCTGGGGAAGCACCCCGTCCGCCTGCTCATGGCCGACCGAAAGAAGACCCGGGAGGGCTCGGCCGCGATGGCTGCCGCCGCCTTCCTGACGGGGACGGGCTGTCTCCTGGCGTATACGGCGCTGCCCTGGTATATCTGCCTGCTGGCCGCCCTGGTGACCGCGCCTGTCGCCGCGCTCACGGAGCTGATGTCCCACAACGGGAACGACACAGTCAGCGTGCCGGCGGCCTCGGCGGCGGTGCTGTGGCTGCTGTCGCTGGTGATGTGGTAAGAAGCGCGGGAGAGCCGGACATTTTGTCCGGCTCTCCCGCGCTTTCCCTTGTATCGGGCAGGGTGCTGTGGTAAACTCTCTAGGACTGTTAAGCAGACGGAAAGGACGGCAGAGCATGGGACTGAGTTTCATTGAAGCGCTGAAGGTGATTTTTCTCGGCATCGTGGAGGGCATTACGGAGTGGCTGCCCATCAGCAGCACGGGACACATGCTGCTGGTGGACGAGTTTCTCCAGCTGGATATGAGCGGGACCTTTAAAGAGATGTTTTTCGTTGTCATACAGCTGGGGGCCATCCTGGCGGTGGTGGTCCTCTTCTGGGACAAGATGTTCCCCTTCCAGTGGAAGGACAGGAGCCGGGGCGTGGTGAAGAAGGAGACCTTCTCCCTCTGGTTCAAGGTGGTGGTGGCCTGCATCCCCGGCGCGGTGGTGACCATCCTCTTCGACGACTACATCGAGGCCCATCTCCACACCCCGGTGGTGATTGCCGCGGCCCTCATCCTGTACGGCGCGGCCTTTATCCTCGTGGAAAACTGGAACAAGCGGCGCACACCGCGGATCGGCAGGCTGACCGACATCACCTACTCCACCGCCCTGATGATCGGCCTCTTCCAGGTGCTGTCCATCATCCCCGGCACCTCCCGCTCCGGCGCGACCATCGTGGGCGCGCTGCTCATCGGCGTGTCGCGGGTGGCGGCGGCGGAGTTTACCTTCTTCCTGGCCGTTCCGGTGATGTTCGGGCTGAGCGGGCTGAAGATTTTAAAGTTCGGCCTTGACTTTACAGCGCCCGAGCTGGCGGTGCTGGGGCTGGGCATGGCGGTTGCCTTCGCAGTGTCCGTGCTGGTCATCAAGTTTTTGATGAGCTATATTAAAAAGCACGATTTCAAGGTGTTCGGATGGTACCGGATTGTTCTGGGGATTGTGGTTTTGATTTATTTTACGCTGGTTTAGAGCGGAGTAAGGGCGCTGACCTGCCGCGCAGGGGGCTTGCAGAGAAATAACCGCAAGTGAAATCAAGCGGGAACCGCTCCCCTTCTCTATAATTGACGCAGAGCGGTTGAAGCGGGGTGAGTCGTTGTGTACGAGTGGCAAATGCAAATTCAGCGGATCGTCGACGAGATTGACAGCTGCATCAAAAATCAAAACGGCGAGGCTCTGACGCTGCGCGCCCTCTCCCGCACCCTTGGCTATTCCGAATTTTACACCACCAGAAAATTCAAGGAGATATCCGGAATGCAGTTCAGGGACTATCTGCGGCGGAGAAAGCTGGCCTTTGCGCTCAAGGAGGTGCGGGACGGCTCCAAAAGCCTTCTCAACATCGCCGTTGAGTATGGGTTCTCCTCCCATGAGGCGTTTACCAGAGCCTTTAAGAGTGCCTACGGCGTCACGCCCAGCGAATACCGCAGGCGCCCCAGACCCGTGGTCCTCCGTACCAAAATCAACCCCTTTGACCGCTACTTTTTGGGGCTTGGAGAGATAGGAATGCTCAAATCCACAGAGGATATCAAAATTTACTTTGTGACCATTCCCGCGCATAAATTTCTGCACGTGAAAAACTATGAGAGCAACGGGTACTGGGACTTTTGGCAGAAGCAGAGCCTCATCCCTGGGCAGGACTGCGAGACCGTCTGCGGCCTGCTGGACAGCATCAAGGGCAAGCTGGACGACGACGGCGGAAGCGAGGTCAACAGCGGCAGCGGTCAGCTCATGGCGTACATGAACGACCCGGACGGCAGACTCTGTGACTGGGGCTTCCCCCGGACGGAGTGTTACGGCGTCCGCCTTCCCGCGGATTACCGGGGAGAGGTGCCGCCGCAGATGCTGATGGCCGACATTCCCGAGGCCGAGTACCTCGTCTTTGAACACGGGCCCTTTGATTACGAGCAGGAAAACCGCAGTGTGGAGGAGAAAATTGAAAAGGCGATGGCCGACTTCGATTTTTCGGATACGGGCTGCTGCTTTGATACGTCCACCCCCGGCAGAATCATCTACCTCTACTACGATCCGGAGCGGTACTGTAAATATGTCAGACCCGTGCGGAGGGTCGAATGAAAAGCGGGTCCCCCGGGCCATTCAGCCAGGGGGACCCGCTTTTCTCAGGTTTCGCTCCTCAGCTCCACCTTGCGGATCTTTCCGCTGATGGTCTTGGGCAGCTCCTCCACAAATTCCAGTGTGCGAATCCATTTGTACTGGGCGAGCTGCTCGTTGGTATTATCCCGCAGCTCCCGCTTGAGCTCGGCGGCGGGCTCATAGGTGGGGGCGAGCACCACGAAGGCCTTGATGGCCTGGCCCCGCAGCTCATCGGGGACGCCCACCACGGAGCACTCCAGCACGGCGGGGTGCTCCATGAGCACGTCCTCAATCTCATAGGGGCCCACACGGAAGCCGCCGGTCTTGATGATGTCGTCGATGCGGCCGTTGTACCAGTAGTCGCCGTCCTCGTCCTTCCAGGCGGTGTCCCCGGTGTGGTACACGCCGCCCCGCCAGACGTAGCGGTAGAGGGCGTCGTTATCGCAGTAGCCCATGAAGATGCCGTGCTGTCCCCCATCCTCGGGGGGGACCACCACGATCTCGCCCACCTCGCCGGGCCCGGCGTAGCTGCCGTCGTCCTTCAAAAGCTCCACGTGGTAGAGGGGGGTGGGCCTGCCCATGGCTCCGGGCTTGGGGGTGCTGCCCGCCAGGTTGGCCAGTATCAGGGTGGACTCGGTCTGGCCGAAGCCCTCCATGAGGGGGATGCCGGTCTTGGCCTGGAACTGACGGAAGATTTCGGGTGAGAGGGCCTCGCCCGCCGTGGTGGCGTGGCGGAGGCTGGGCATCTCGGCGATGCCCTTCTTCACGAAGTAGCGGTAGACCGTGGGCGGCGCGCAGAAGGTGGTCACGGCGTACCTGTTGATGACGGCCATGAGCTGCCGGGGGTCGAAATTGTCGAAGTCGAAGACCATCACAGCGCTGCCGCAGAGCCACTGCCCGTAGAGCTTGCCCCAGGAGGCCTTCCCCCAGCCGGTCTCGGCCACGGTGAAGTGGAGTCCACCGTCCTGAACCTGCTGCCAGTATTTGGCGGTGAGGATGTGGGCCAGAGAGTAGGTGTGGTCGTGCATGACCGCCTTGGGGTACCCGGTGGTGCCGGAGGTGAAGTAGAGAATCATGGGCTCGGCGGCCAGGGTCTCCTGACGCTCCAGTGCGTCTGGGGCAGCGGACATCTCGCTCGTCAGGTTGTGGAAGCCCTCCCGGTCGGCCTGGGCCACCCAGAGGTGCTCAAGTCCGGGGCAGCGCGCGCGGACCTCCAGCAGGTTGTCGCACACCGGCCCCTCGGGGGTGCAGACGGCGGCCTTGATGTGGGCCAGGTCCACCCGGTAGGCCAGATCGTCGGCGGTGAGCATATGGGTCACGGGGACCAGCACCGCCCCCAGCTTGTGCAGGGCGATGGAGACGAACCAGTACTCGTAGTGCCGCTTGAGGACCACCATCACCTTGTCGCCCCGGCCGATGCCCTGGGCGCGGAAGACATTGGCCGCCTGGTTGCTGAGACGGCGGATGTCCTCAAAGGTGAAGGTGCGCTCCGGGCCGTCGGGGCTGCACCAGACCACCGCCCGCTTCTCCGGGTCCCGGGCGGCGATGGCGTCCACCACGTCGTAGCCAAAGTTATAGTTCTCGGCGCATTTGACGCGAAAGCCCGTCAGGCTGCCGTCCGGGCCGAAGGTCTCCTCGCAGAATTGCTGATAGAATTGCATTGTGATAACCAGTCCTTTATAGGGTCTCGACTGCCTGCATGACGGACGCGCAGAGCGCCGGGAAGCGTTTTTTCAGGTTGACGGGCACGCCGCCGCTGAGGAAGCAGTGGCGGCTCTCGCCGGTGGCGGAGAGGGCGGCGCCGTCGTACACCTCGTAGCGGAAGGCGAGGCGCACGCCGTTGAACGCGGTGAGGCGCACACGGATCTCCACAATGTCGTCGAAGTAGACCGACTGCCGGTACTCGCAGGAGACCCCGGTGACCGGGATAATAATCCCCTGGTCCTCCAATAGCTTGCAGTCGATGCCCAGCTTGCGCATATAGTCCATCCGGGCCTCCTCCAGCCAGCGGATATAGTTGGAGTGGTGAACGAAGCCCATGCGGTCGGTCTCGTAGTAGAACACCCGGCGGAAGTAGGGCTCAATAGGCATACTCAGAAGCCCCCTCCTGCCGTCCCGGCACGCCGATGGCGCGAAAGCGCCGGTACCGCCGGGCGGTGAGCTCCTCCGGGGGGAGGGCGCGCAGCTCGGAGAGCTGGGCGTAGAGGGCCTCCTCCAGCTCGGGCCAGAGGCGCTTCCAGTCCCCGCCGTACTCGGGAAAGACCCGCTCCACCACGCCCAGGGCATGGGCGTCGTCGGCGGTGAGGCGGAGGCACTCCGCGGCCTCGGCCGCTTTGGCGGAGTCCTTCCAGAGAATGCTGGCGCAGCCCTCGGGGGAGATGACGGAGTAGATGGCGTTTTCCAGCATCCACACCCGGTCGGCCACAGCCAGACCCAGGGCCCCGCCGCTGCCGCCCTCGCCGATGAGGATGGAAATGACGGGGGTTTTGAGGGTCATCATCTCCATCAGGTTCTCGGCGATGGCCTGGCCCTGGCCCCGCTCCTCGGCCCCGATGCCGCAGAACGCGCCGGAGGTGTCCACGAAGCAGATGACCGGGCGGTGAAACTTCTCCGCCTGCTTCATCAGCCGCAGGGCCTTGCGGTAGCCCTCGGGATTGGGCGCGCCGAAGTTGTGGGCCACCCGCTCCCGGGTGGTGGAGCCCTTCTCGATGGCGACCACCGTCACGGGTAAATTCCGGAGGCAGGCGAGGCCCGCCACCACCGCGCCGTCATCGGCGAAGCGGCGGTCTCCGTGGAGCTCCATAAAGTCGGTGAGCAGGTGGCGGATATACTGCACGCCGGTGGGACGGTCCTTGCCGCGGGCCTTCTGGACCCGCTCATAGGCGCTTGCGCTCATACCGCCTCACCTCCTCTGTGCATCCGAAGCAGCCACGAGAGCGTCTCCCGCTGGCGGATTCTGGGCACGATGGCATCCACGAAGCCGTGTTCCAACAGAAATTCGCTGGTCTGGAAGCCGGGGGGCAGCTTCTTGCGGACGGTGGACTCGATGACCCTGGCCCCGGCGAAGCCGATGGTGGCCTCCGGCTCGGCCAGGATCACGTCCCCCTCCATGGCGAAGCTGGCGGTGACGCCGCCTGTGGTGGGGTTGGTGAGGACGGCGGCGTAGAACCCGCCCGCGTCGCTGTGCCGCTTCACGGCCCCGCTGGTCTTGGCCATCTGCATGAGGGAAAGAATGCCCTCCTGCATCCGGGCTCCGCCGGAGACGGTGAAGCCCACCACGCTGAGGCGCTGGTCCGCGGCATACTCGAAGAGGCGGGTGATCTTCTCGCCCACCAGCATCCCCATGCTGCCCATCATGAAATAGGGGTCCATGATGAAGAGGGCGCATTTCTCGCCGCCGATGGCCGCGATGCCGCAGAGGACGGCGTCGCGCTCCCGGCAGGAGGCCTGGGTCTTCTCCAGCTTCTTCCGGTAGCCGGGGAAGTCCAGGGGATCGCTGGGGGAAAACTCTCCGAAGAGCTCGGTGAAGCTGCCGGGGTCGGCGAGAAAATCCAAGCGCTGGCGGGGGTTCATGCGGAAGTGGTATCCGCAGGGGCAGGTGTTGGCGTTCTCCCACAGGACGCTCAGGGGAAGACTCTTGTGGCAGTTGGGGCACTGCTTATTGAGCTCATTCTCCGCCGCGGCGGGAGGGGCGGTGCGGCCGCCCGCCTCCAGCTCGTTCTTGGGCTTGCGGGAAAATTGGATGAACGGCATGGGCCGTCACCTCATTTCTTGAAAAAATCCAGGTTATAGGAGCCGTCCATAAAGGACGGGGCGCTGACGATGTCGATCTGCTGCTCCACGTTGTTGGGCACGCCGTCGATGACCAGCTCGCACAGCGCCGCGTTGAGCTTGCGCAGGGTCTCCTCCCGGGTGGAGGCGAAGACCACCAGCTTGCCCAGCAGGGAGTCGTAGTAGGGCGGGACGGTCATTCCGTTCATGAGGAAGGTGTCGAACCGGACGAAGGGCCCGCCGGGGACGTGGAGGAAGGTCACCTTGCCGGGGGAGAGGGCGTTGATGCGGCACTCGATGGACACGCCCTTGAAAACCACGTCCTCCTGGGTGAAGCCCAGGGGCACCCCCGCCGCCACGCGGATCTGCCACTTCACCAGGTCGATGCCGGTGAGCTGCTCGGTGACAGTGTGCTCCACCTGGAGTCGGACGTTCATCTCCATGAAGTAGAAGCTCCCGGTTCTGGCGTCCAGCAGGAATTCCATTGTTCCGGCGTTCACGTACCCGATGGCCTTGGCCGCCGCGACGGAGATCTCCATGAGCTTTTCGCGGGTTTCCGGGGAAACGGCAGGGGAGGGAGTCTCCTCCACCAGCTTCTGGTTGCGATGCTGGATGGAGCAGTCCCGCTCTCCCAGGAAGACCACGCTGTGGGCCTCGTCGGCCAGGAGCTGGACCTCCACATGGCGGGCGGGGCTGATGAATTTCTCCATGTACACCGCGCCGTCGCCGAAGGCGGCCTCCCCCTCGGCCTGAGCGGCGAAGAAGGCGTTCTCCAGCTCGTCGGGGCGGCTCACCAGCCGGATGCCCCGGCCGCCGCCGCCCGAGCGGGCCTTGATCATCACCGGGTAGCCGATGGCATCGGCCCCCGACCTGGCGGCGTTCAGATCCTCCAGAATGCCTGTGCCGGGGATGACGGGCACGCCGGCGCCGGCCATCAGGTCCTTGATTTTAGCCTTGTCGCCCACCACGTCCATGAGCTCGGGGGGCGGGCCGATGAAGGTCACGCCGCTGCGCTGGCAGAGGCGGGCGAACTCGGCGTTCTCCGAGAGGAAGCCGTATCCGGGGTGGATGGCCTGGGCCCCGGTCACGATGGCCGCGCTGAGGATGCGCGGGGCATTGAGGTAGCTGTCGGCCGCGTCGGCCGCGCCGATGCAGATGCTCTGGTCGGCCAGGGCCACATGGAGGGCGTCGGCGTCGGCGGTGGAGTAGACCGCCACCGTGCTGATGCCCATCTCCTTGCAGGCCCGGATAATCCGCACCGCGATCTCGCCCCGGTTGGCAATCAGGATTTTGGAAAACATCTCCTACCCCTCAATCAGCGCGAAGGAAAATTCGGCCTTGACGGACAGCTTGCCGTCCACATAGCCCTCCCCCTCCGCGAAGTAGAAGGGCTTCTTCACCCTGGTGAGCTTACAGCGGCTCTCAAAGGTATCCCCCGGCTTGACCGGGGACTTGAAGCGCACATTGTTCATGCTGGTAAAATAGGGCGTGGCCCCCTGGGGCAGCTGCTCCCCCAGCAGGACGCAGGTGGCCTGGGCCATCATCTCACAGAGGACGACGCCGGGGACCACGCTGTTGCCGGGAAAGTGGCCCTGGAGGAACCACTCGTCCCCCCGGACATGGTAGCGCCCCACGGCGGTCTCGCCGTCCACCTGGGCCTCCTCCACCAGGAGCATATTGTCCCGGTGGGGCAGGAGCTTCTTGATCTCTTCTTGATTCATACGGACCTCCAATAAATAGAGAGGCTCACCCTGCCTCCCTTATGAAGGGAGGTGCCCCAGTGCGCACACTGGGGCGGAGGGTTCAAGGCTCGCCCCTTGGGGAGAGCTGTCGGCGAAGCCGACTGAGAGGGGGGCGCGCCCTTCGGGGACGGGGGAAACGCCCTCCGGGGGCCTACTTTCCAGCGAGGGAAAGTAGGCAAAGCTCGCCGGGGGCGGCTCACGGACATTTTCAATGTCCTACCCCGCCTCCCCCGGTCCCCCCAAAGGATGCGTCCATGGCGGCGGCACGGTTTTCGATAGGTCGCAAAACTTGGCAGCAGCTACTCGCCGAATCGACCGCAGTGTGTCGTTACTAACGGCGCGTCCCACGCGCCCGCCGAGCGAATGTTACCCGGCAGGACCTTGATAGTAGCTGCGTTTGAATTGGTGCTCAAAAGGCCGCCGTCGGTGCGGTGGGGGTCTGTCCTGGGGGGCTTGTGGTAACCCCTGCGCACGGCCCAATGAGGGCGTCGGGCCCACTTGGCCCCTTACTAAGGGGGCTCCCGCCGGAGGCGGTGGGGGATTCCACCGCGACCGCCGCACCCCGCAATCCGCTTCCCCCGTCTTACGCCCGGCGGAAGCGGAACAGGATGTGGTCGAAGTCCACAACCTGGTTATCGCCCACGCAGACCTCTTCGATAACGCCGTCGCACTCGGCGGTGATCTCGTTCATCAGCTTCATGGCCTCGATGATACAGAGCACGTCGCCCTTCCTCACAGCGTCCCCGGCCTTGACGAAGGGGGGCTCGTTGTCCTTGGGGCTGGAGTAAAAGACGCCTACCATGGGGGAGCGGATTTCCGTCACACTGTCATTTGAAACTGTGGCGGCGCTCTCCGCCTGAGGCGGACGGACGGGGCTGACGGGGGCCATAGCTGGCACCGCGGCGGCGAAGCTGCGCTCCAGGCGCAGGGTCGCGCCGTTCTCGGTGACCTCCAGGCCGGTTAGGTCCAGCTCCCGCATAAGGCCGGCGTATTTACGGATGTCGATGTCTTCCATACTCAATGCACCTTTCGGAACGCCAGGCAGGCGTTGTGCCCGCCGAAGCCCAGGGAGTTGGAGAGGGCCAAGTCCGCCTGGGCGGTCCGGGCGGTGAGGGGGACGCAGTCCAGGTCGCACGCGGGGTCGGGCTCCTTGAGGCCCACGGTGGGGGGGATGAGTCCCTCCTCCAGGGCCTTGATGCAGACGATGGCCTCCGCCGCGCCCGCCGCGCCCAGCATGTGGCCGGTCATGGACTTGGTGGAGCTCACCATGGCCCGCGCCGCCGCGTCGGCGCCCATGGCCTGCTTGATGGCGAGGGTCTCGGCCACGTCGTTGAGGGGGGTGCCGGTGCCGTGGGCGTTGATATAGACGCGCTCGCCGTCTTGCCAGCCCGCCTCGGCCATGGCGTCCGCCATGGCGCGCTTGCCGCCCTCGGCGTCGGGCCGGGGGGCGGTGATGTGGTAGGCGTCGCAGGTGGAGCCGTACCCGCACAGCTCCGCGTAGATGTGCGCGCCACGGGCCTTGGCGTGCTCGTACTCCTCCAGCACCAGCGCGCCCGCACCCTCGCCGATGACGAAGCCGGAGCGGCGGGAGTCGAAGGGCAGGGAGGCCGCGTCCGGGTCCTCGGCGGTGGAGAGGGCCTGCATGTTGATGAAGCCCGCCACGCCGCAGGGGTTCACGCTGGCCTCGGCCCCGCCGGTGATCATGGCGTCGGCGTAGCCGTGGCGGATACACCGCAGGGCCTCGCCGATGGCGTTGGCCCCCGAGGCGCAGGCGGTGACGGCGGGCAGGGCCGCGCCCTTGCAATTAAAGCGAATGGCGATCATGCCCGCGGCCATATTGGCGATGAGCATGGGGATAAAGTAGGGGGACACCCGGCGGGGGCCGCGCTCCATGAGCTTGGTGTGCTCCGCGGTGAAGGTGTCGATGCCGCCGATGCCGGTGCCAAAATAGACGCCCACACGCTCGGGGGCATAAGCGCCCAGGAAGCCGCTCTGCTCCACGGCCTGGCAGGCCGCGCCCATGGCGTACTGGGCGTAGAGGTCGCTGCGCAGGGTCTCGGCCTTCTCCATATAGGCGCGGGGATCGAAGTCCCTGACCTCGGCGGCCAGCTTGGCTTTATAGTCGGCGGTGTCGAACCGGGTGATGGGGCCGATGCCGTGGCGGCCGTGGGTCAGGGCGTCCCAAAAAGAATTGAGGTCGTTGCCCACCGGGCTCACGACGCCCATGCCGGTCACTACTACTCGTCTTGTCATGGTTTGATTCCTTTCTGTTCAGGAACGATAAAAACGGGGCGGAGTGGAGGCCGCAGCCTCACAGAGTTTCCGCCGGACGCGGAAATCAAATGGAAATCCGTGCGCAGAAGGACATGTTCCTTCGGAGCACACCGATGCCCCTGGACTACATGCACATGCCGCCGTCGATGCGGATGACTTCGCCGGTGATGTAGTCGGAGGCGGGAGAGGCCAGGAAGGCGGCCAGCTCGGCAACCTCCTCGGGCTGTCCGGCCCGGCCCAGGGGGATGGCGGAGAGGAGGGGGCTGCCCTCCAGGTCCCGGGTCATCTCGGTCTGAATAAGGCCGGGGGCGATGGCGTTGCAGCAGACGCCGCGGGAGGAGAGCTCCTTTGCCACGGATTTGGTGAGGCCGATGAGCCCCGCCTTGGAGGCGGAGTAGTTGGCCTGGCCGGAGTTACCTGAGAGGCCAACCACGGAGCTGATGTTGATAATCTTGCCCCGGCGCTGGCGCATGAAGATGGGGGTGCAGTGGCGGATGAGGTTGAATGCGCCCTTGAGGTTGGCGTCCAGCACCGCGTCAAACGCCTCCTCACCCATCATGGCGATGAGGCCGTCCCGGGTGATCCCGGCGTTGTTCACCAGAATGTCGATGGTCCCGAAGCCGGCCTTGACCGCACCCACCGTCTCCTTGACGGCGGCGAAGTCGGCCACGTCGCACTGGCAGGCCAGGGCTTTCACGCCCAGGCACTCCAGCTCGCCGCAGACGGCCTGGGCAGCGTCGGTGCGCCCCGCGTAGACGATGGCGACGTTGGCCCCCAGGGAGGCCAGCTTCAGGGCGATGGCCCGGCCAATGCCCCGGGAGCCGCCGGTGACGACGGCGGTCCTGCCGGTCAGTACGCTCATGCGCCCACCTCCTTCAGCGTCTCGGCCAGGGTGTCGGCGTCCTCCACCCGGAGGGTGCGCACGCCGGAGAGGGTCTTGCTGATGAGGCCGGTCAGGGTGCTGCCCGGCCCCAGCTCAATAAAGGTGTCCACGCCGTTTGCCGCCATGTGCTCCACGATGGACTGCCAGCGGACAGGGCTTACAATCTGCTTTTGCAGCAGCGCGGCGAAATCCCCTTCGTAGGGAAGTCCCGTGCAGTCGGAGTAGAGGGGGACCGCCGGGGAGGCAAATTCCACCGCAGTCAAATCGGCGGCGAAGCCCTCGGCGGCGGCGGCCATAAAGGGGGAGTGGAAGCCGCCCTTCACCCGCAGGGGGATGGCCCGGCCGCCCGCGGCCTTGACTGCGGCCTTGAAGGCGTCCATCTCGGCCTTGGCGCCGGAGACGGCGATCTGGCCGGGGCAGTTGTAGTTTACAGGGTAGACCTGCTGATAATTCCCGCAGAGGGCCTCCAGCGCGTCGGGCGCCATGCCCACCACGGCGGCCATGGCGCTCTCAGCGCGTTCGGCGGACTCCTGCATGAGGGCCCCCCGGCGGATGACCAGCCCCAGCCCCGCCTCAAAGGAGACAGCGCCGGACGCGGCCAGGGCCGCCAGCTCCCCCAGGGAAAAGCCCGCCATGGCGTCTGCGCTTATCCCCGCCTCCCGGAGGGCGGCGTAGGCGGCCATCTCCACGGTGTACATACAGGGCTGGGTATTGCGGGTCTCGGCCAGCGCCTCCGCCGTGCCGCTGAAGCACATATCGGCGGTGCCGGGGCGGATGGCGTCCGCCCGGCGGAAAACTTCCGCGGCGGCGGCGCTGCATTCACACAGGGTCCTGCCCATGCCGGGGTACTGTGCGCCCTGGCCCGCGAAGACAAAGGCTACCTGACCCATCTGCCCGCCCCTTTCAGCACGTCCTCCGCCTCGGTAAACATCTCTCGGA
This sequence comes from Lawsonibacter faecis, assembly GCF_014287675.1. Classification (GTDB taxonomy): domain Bacteria; phylum Bacillota; class Clostridia; order Oscillospirales; family Oscillospiraceae; genus Pseudoflavonifractor; species Pseudoflavonifractor faecis. Next base: position 67,540 of record NZ_JACOPQ010000016.1, read on the forward strand.
TGATTTCGGCGGCGGGCTGTTCCCTGCGCACCATGCCGGCAATCTCACCCGCCAGGAAGCAGCCGTTCTGGAGGTCGCCTTCCACCACGGCCAGCCGCAGCGCCCCGGTGCCCATGGCCTCCAGCGCCTCGTCGGAGACGGAGGAGTCGTACTCGGCCTTGAAGTAGGCCCGGGCGAAGCTGGTCTTGAGGCTGCGCACCGGATGGCCCAGCCGCTTGCCGGTGGTCATGGTGGCGATGTCGTTGGCCTTGAGAATCTTCTCCTTATAGGTGGGGTGGATGGAGCACTCGTGGGCGGAGAGGAAGCGGGTCCCCACCTGGACGCCCGCGGCCCCCAGCATGAAAGAGGCCGCGACGCCCCGTCCGTCGGCAATGCCGCCCGCCGCCAGGACGGGCAGATCGGTGGCGTCACACACCTGAGGCACCAGCACCATGGTGGAGAGCTCGCCGATGTGGCCGCCGCTCTCGCCGCCCTCGGCGATGACGGCGCTGGCCCCGGCACGGGTGACCAGCTTGGTCATGGCCACGGAGGGGACCACGGGGATGACCTTGATACCAGCGCCCAGCCACTGTTCCATAAACCTGGAGGGGTTGCCCGCGCCGGTGGTGACTACCGCCACCTTCTCCTCGGTACAGACGGCGGCCACCTCGTCGGCGAAGGGGCTGAGCAGCATGATGTTCACGCCGAAGGGCTTTTTCGTGAGGGCGCGGACGACGGAGATCTGCTCCCGGACGAAGCTGCCGGGGGCGTTGCCCGCGCCGATGATACCCAGGCCGCCCCCCTCGGAGACGGCGGCGGCCAGAGCGCCGTCAGCCACCCAGGCCATGCCGCCCTGGAAGATGGGGTACTCGATCCCCAGCAGGTCGCAAAGAGGCGTCTTGACCATTATTTCTGCACCAGGGGCTCGACGAAGTCCACCAGCTCGCCCACGGTGCTGACCTTCGCCGTCAGCTCAATCTCGCAGTCCAGCTTATCCTCCAGCTTCATCACCAGCTCCACGGTGTCCAGGGAGTCCACGCCCATCTCGGCGAAGGTGGTGTCACGGGTGATCTCGGAAGCGTCGCAGTCGTTGTGCTCGGCCAGCAGCTCGGCAATTGCATCGAAAACCATAGTAAAGTCCTCCAAAATTTAAATTCAGTTTGTTTTATTTACACCGGCAGGGCCGGAGTAAAGCATATCGGGGCGTCCTACAGGACGGGGGCGCGGCGCCTCTGCGTCAGCGCTTCTCCCCCAGGAAGAAGAGCGCCAGGGTCCCGGGGCCGGAGTGAGCACCGATAACCGGTCCCACGGGGTTGACGGTCACGCGGCGGGGCCGCAGCCTTGCCCGGACCATATCGGCCAGCAGGCCGGCATCCCCGGGGCAGTCCCCGTGGCTGATGAAAACGGTCTGGCCGAAGGCGGGTGAGGCGGTGGCCTCCGCCTTGTCCACCAGGGCCCGCATGGCCGCCTTGCGGCCCCGGACCTTCTCGGCTCCCACCAGACAGCCGTACTCGTCCACCCGGAGAATGGGCTCCACGTGGAGCCGGGCCCCCACCGCGCTGTTGTCCGGCGCGGCGCGGCCGCCCCGCTTGAGGTAGCGGGGGTCGTCCACGGTGAACCAGTGGCAGATATGGCGGCTGCGCTCCTCGGCAAAGGCGGTCAGCTCGTCCAGGCTGGCCCCCTCGTCCCGCCGCTCGGCGGCCAGATAGGCCAGAAGCCCCTGCCCCAGAGAGGCGCAGCGGGTGTCCACGCAGCGGATGGCCCGCTCCGGGTACTGCTGGGCCAGCATGGACGCGGCGGCCAGGGAGTTTTGAAACGTGCCGCTGAGGGCGGAGGAGAAGCTCAGAAAAAGAATGTCCGCCCCGGCGGTCAGGATGGGCTCCATATAGGTGCGGAAGGTCTCCACATTGACGGCCGACGTATAGGCCGTCCGCCCCTGGCGGAGCAGTGCGTAGAAGTACTCGGTGCTGATCTCCCGCCCGTCCAGATAGTTGCGGTAGCTCTCGCCGCCCACGCTGAAGGTCAGCGGAATGACCTGGAGCTTCAGCTCCTCCGCCAAGTCAGCGGGCAAATCGCAGGACGAATCGGTCAGAATCACATAGCCGGCCAAGCCGTCACCTCCCAGATAATCAAAAAACCGGTATAGGTTATCACTGATAACCTATACCGGCATATTGTAATCGCGGCCCCCTGTTTTGTCAATCCTTTTCTTTCCAATTGATAACGCAGGGGGCATATTTTGGTCATTATGCCAAATCAAATTCCCGCTCAATGGCGTAGGCCACCAGGGCCATATTCTCGTCGTTATAGTCCAGCTCCCCGTTATCAAACATCAGGGCGGCGCCGTAGATGAGGGAGCGGACCACATAGGTTTTCAGCCGCCTGGTCTGCTCCGACATGCCCGTTGAGCGGCAGTAGTCCTGAATGAGGCCCTGGGTGAGATTGCTGACCTGGCCCCGGGAGCGGCCCCGCCGCAGATCAAATTCATCATCCTTACCCATGATGATGGAGCGGAAGTGGGGGTTCTCCACCAGAAAGCGGACGTACTCCAGGCTGACCTCCGCCAGCTGCCGCCGGGAGCCGGTGGGGTATTTCTTCAGCACCTTTTCCTTGCGCTCTTTCCAGAGGGAGTCGATATAGTCCACAATGGCGGCCAGAAAGGCCGGCTTGTCCTCAAAGTGCTTGTAGGGCGCGGCGCAGGACACGCCGCAGGCGTTGGCCACCCGGCGGACGGAAAAGTTCTGAATGCCGTTTTGATTGATATCGTCAATGCCCGCCAGCAAAAGCTGTTCGCGGATGCCGCGCCCTCCGTGCCGCGTCTCTTCCATTGAAAACCACACCTTTATTCCCTCATACTCAGTCTGAATCTCTTGTAAACGACTGCAAACAACCGCGGGGCGCTTGTTTGGCAGATATGATTATACATGTTTTTTGCGGGCAAGGAAAGGGGCAGTTGTATGGGTGCGCTACCTCCGGTAGCGATGGGGATTTTTGCGCTCGTCCCGGGCCCTGAGGACCAGCCAGGCGGACAGGGCGGCCGTCAGCACGGCCGCTGCGCCGTCGAACACGAGGAGGCCCACCGCCCAGGGTGACAACGCGTACTGGATGATGGAGCCGGGGGCGGCCCCCTGGGTCAGGTTGGAATTGACCGTCACATAGCAGATATTTTTGACGGCCTCCCGCAGAAGACCCTGCCCGGTGGGGGACTCGGCATCTTGTACGGTCGCCCTGGCCCCGTTGGGGGTGGACATGAGGGCGTCGCAGCCGGCGCGGAGCATCATATCGATGCGGCCGGCATTGCTGTTCAGATTCATGTCGGAGATGACCGCCCCCTGGAAGCCCCACTCCTCCCGGAGCACCTGGGTCAGCAGCTCGTAGCTGGCGGACGTCCAGCAGGCGCCCACGGCGCAGTCCGCCGTCATCACGAAGTCACCGGCCCGCATGGTCCTGGTCCGGGAGGTCCCCGCCTCGTCGGCAATATAGCGGATGGTCTTCCGCGCAGTGGTGAGGGCGATCTCGAAGGGCTTTAAATAGACCTCCCGCAGGGCCTGCTCGGTGAGCCACACCGCCGTGTGCGGGTTGCGGTGGCCCTCCGTGTCCATCAGGACCAGGTGCTTCACCGCACAGTAGACCCCCGCGTCCCCCGCGCCGGAGATGATTTGGGCGCCCAGATAGCCGGAGAGGACAGCGTCCTCGCTGAGATACTCGGCGGCCCGTCCGCCGAAGGGGGAGCGGTGCAGGTTGAGGCCGGGGGCATACCAGCCGTTGACCTCCGCCACCAGCGCCTCCTGGCCCACCATATAGCCCAGCTCGTACATGAGCGGCTTACTCCAGGTGGCTGCCATGACGGGGGCGGAGGGGTAGGCGCAGGTGCCGCTGAGCCAGTTGCGGCCAGCCTGGTCGGCCAGGGTGAGGCCCTGGGGGCCGTCCCGCTCCAGGGTCTCGGGCTTGCCGATGGCTTTCACGGCCCCGGTGTGGTAGGCGTCCTCAAAAAGACAGCGGCGCAGCTCCTCGGCGTCGGAGAAGGTGAGCTGGTTGAGCAGCAGGTCCCACATGGGATCGTAGTAGCTCTTGCCCCGCAGATCGGCCAGTACCATGCCGTTCTCCTCCCCAGTGAGGGGCGCTTCCGCCCGGTAGACCAGACTGCCCGGATTGTTGCCCAGGCGGCTGTCTGAGGCGTAGTCGTATTTGGCGGTGTCGTACGCCGCAATCCACTGCACCACTGTGTCCGAGGCGTTCCGGTCCTGGTCGGTGGGGGCGGTGGGCTGGGTCCCCGCCCAGTCCTTGCGGGAGAGGACGGTGACGCTGCTGACCGCCGGGTCGGCCATATAGGCGCTGAGCAGGCTAAACCGGTTGACGGCCGCCTGATAGGCCGCGCCGCTCCTGGCCGGGTAGCTGAGCACGCCGCCGTTCTGATCCAGAGGGGACTGGGCGCTGATCTCCGCCTGACGGGGATGGTCGTTGTCGTACCAGACGGTGGCCGGAGCATGGGCGGTCCGCTGGTCCAGCACGGTGTGGGAGTCGCTGCGCACGGAGAGAATATAGTCCCCCTCCTCCAGAACGTAGCACCCGGCGGTGCCGTCGCCGTTTCTGCGGGTGGAGCAGTAGGAGGCCATCGCCTCCCAGGGGACGGTGATCTCCACGTCCTCGTACTCCCCGGGGGCGATAGGTCCGGTCTTTTCAAACTGGAGGAGCACGACAGTGGGCTTTTCAATGTCGTAGTCCCGGTCAAACTGGGTGTAGGGCGTGGTGCAGTAGAGCTGCACCACGTCCTTTCCCGTATACCGGCGCCCCGTGTTGGTGACCCGCACCGTGACTGCAATCGACCCGCCGCTCTGGGAGAAGGAGAGAATCCGCTGGGAGAAGGAGGTATAGGAGAGCCCGTATCCGAAGGGGTATACGACGCCGTCCGTCCGGTTGTAGTAGTCTTGCAGAAAGCCCAGGTCGTACGCCGTCTCGTAGTACCGGTAGCCCAGGTAGACGCCCTCCTCATACTCGTGGAAGGGGGTGTTGGCGTTCTCCAGCACGTCGTAATTGCCCACCAGGGTGGTGTAGGCGTTGGCGTAGACAAAGCGGTCCGACCCGTCGTCGAAATTGGCGAAGGTAGGGTCACGGGTAAAGTCCGAGGGGTAGCAGTCCGGCAGCCGGCCGGAGGGGACCACCTCGCCCGCCAGGATGTCCCCCAGGCTCTCATAGCCGCCGCTGCCCGCCCCGCCGACCCAGAGGATGGCGTTTACGCCGCCGTCGTCCTCCAGCGCGGCAATCTGCATGGGTGCGGAGCTCTCCAGCACCACCACCACGCCGGCGCAGTGGGCCTTGGCAAAGTCCACCGCCGCCCGCTCCGCCGCCGTGAGGGCCAGCATATGGGGCGTGCCGTCGCTGTACGCGCCGGCGTGGGCGTCGGCGGACTCGCCGGTCCGGCGGCCCACGAAGACCACCCCCACCGTGCCCGCGCAGGCGGATTCCATGCCCCGGTAGAGGGCGCTGTCGAACTCGTAGATGACGCCCTCGCCGCCGTCCAGGGGGACGGCGGCGGTGACGCCGGGATTGCCGGCCGGGTCGGTCCCGGGCTCATACGCCTGGAGCAGCTTCTCCTCCAGAGCGGCGTTGATGCGCCCGAAGGCCCGGTGCAGACCCTCCTGAGCCGTGACCACATAGTCCGCGCCGGGGTCGATGGCGGAGGAGCCGGCGCCGCCGTAGTAGGGGTCCACATACCGCAGGCCGAAGGGGGAGATCTCCGCCGACGGGGAGAGGGGGAGCAGCCCGTCGTTCTTCAGCAGGACAATGCCCTCGTCGCTGACCGTCCTGGAGAGGGCGGCCGCGGCGGCCCTGGACTCTCTGGCGTTGGCATAGAGCCGGGGGTAATAGGTCCTGTCCCACCCGCCGGAGCCCTCCACCACGGTGATGGTCCGCGCTCCCCGGCCGAAATAGTCGTCCAGCGCCGCCGAGTTGGCCCACATCCCCGCCGATACGGTGAGGGTGAGGGCCAGCAGGAGCGCCATGGCGGGCGCCAGTCCCCGCCGCAGCGTTTTGGTGCTGATTTTCAAGCTCTTTTCCATGGGCGCGCCCCCTCAGGAGGTCCTGGGCGACTGCGCGGCCAGCCCCAGGGGGAAGAGAATGTTCAGGTTGAAGACGTGGTCCTTGGCGTCGAAGGAGATGCTGCCGCCGTACTTCTCCACGATCATCACCATGCTCTTCACGCCGAAGCCGTGGTAGTCGGTATCGGCGTTTGTGGTGACGGGCAGGCCGTCCTCCATCTGGACCTCGCCGCTGTAGTAGTTGTGGGAGTTGATGCTCAGAAGCTCCCCCTCGGCCTTAATGGTGATGCCGATGACCCGCATGTCCCGGTCCAGCTTGAGGACGGTCTGGATGGCGTTGTCGAGGAGGTTCCCGAAGAGGGAGTAGACGTCGGTGTCGCTCATAAAGCCCAGCTTTTCCCCGTCCACCATGTAGCTGATAAAAATATCGTTCTTGCCGCAGTAGAGGCTCTTCTCCGCGATAATGATATCCAGGGCCTGGTTGCCCGTCTTGACGATGGAGTCGTAGATGCTGATGGTGCTCTCAATTTCCCGCAGCGTCTCCTGGTCGATGGCCCCCTTCTTGCTGATGGAGTGTATCTGGTGCTTCATGTCGTGACACTTCATGTTGATGAGGTCGATGGTCTCCTTGGTGATGAGGAACTGCTTCTGCTCCTGGTGCCACATCTGGTAGACGATGCCCAGCTCGTTCTCCAGGGTCTTGCGCAGCAGCAGCTCAAACTGCATCACCAGCACCGAGACGCTGCAGATCACGTTGGTGATGGACGCGGCCATGTAGTAGGCCATATCGAGGCTCTCGTACTTGCGGTAGATGACGAAGGCGTTGAGCACAATCTCCACCAGCACCACCAGGACCAGCAGCGCCAGGAGGGAGGGACTCTTAATGGTGAGATCTTCGTTGCGCTTGATTCTGCGGCCCAGCAGGTGGTACATGCACCAGTACACCAGGGCGTAGACCTCCGCCAGAATGAGCATGTTCAGGGGCTTGATGGTGCTGGCCGCGGCGTCGGAGTACATCTGGGCGGCGTTGTCGAAGAGGCCCACGGTGATGACGATGTCGTAGAGCACGCTCGCGAGGTGCTGCACGCTGTACCCCGCCACGGTGCAGAAAATGCAGCTGCGCCAGTTGATGTCGTAGCAGGTTTTGGTGGTCAGGATGGTCAGCACGAAGAAGGTGAAGAACATGAAGGAGCTGTAGAGCGCATTATAGGCCAAAATGGGGAAGAAGAAGACGAACACAAAGCTGAACGCGGTACAGAGCGTGATGCGCACGCCGTAGCGGGGCTTTTTGTTCAGCCGGAAGAGGAACATGGTCTGGGCCGCGATCAGGTTGACCATGAACATGAGCTTGTACAAAAACAGGCTTGATACCTGGAGCATCAGATGCCACCCCCCAGATAGTCGTTGACCGCCTGGACAAAGGCCTTCTTTCTGGGGCGGCTGATCTGCAGCTCGTCTCCGTCCACCACCACGGTGTACCCGCGGATGGCGTAGACGTAGTTCAGGTTGACCAGGTAGCAGCTGTTGCAGCGGACGAACATCTTGCCGCTGAGGACCGACTCCACCTCCTTCAGGTTCCCGTAGGCCTTGATGGTGCCGTCGGTGGTGTGGTAGACCATCCTGTGGCCGGAGATCTCAATGTACTTGATCTGGGAGGACGCGATGCGGTAGAGCCCGTCGGCCATGGAGACCAGGACCTCCGTATCCCTGCGGGTACCCAGCTTGTTCAGCGCCCGCTGGAGCTTGAGGGCGAAGTTGGAGTAGCTCACCGGCTTCACCACGAAGTCGAAGGCGTCCACCTCATAGCCCCGGACGGCAAACTGGGCCATATTGGTCACAAAGATAATGGTGGTGGTCCTGTCCAGCTCCCGCAGGCGGACGGCGGCCTCCATGCCGTTGATCTTCGGCAGGGCGATGTCCATCAGGACCAGGTCATAGACGGGGCGGTACTTCTCCAAAAAAGGCTCCGCGCTCTCAAAATGGGTGATTTTAAAGTCCACGCCCTTCTCCGCGCCGAACCGGGAGAAGTACTCCTTCAGCGTGTCGGCCTCGGCGGGCGTATCCTCTACGATGGCGACCGTTCTAATCATGCTGCTCCACCTCTCCTGTTCCTCTTATCCTTAACACAGCATTATAACGAAAAACGGGCGGCTTGTCACGGCGCGGATGTGCAATTTGTGTATGGAAAACGACAGACTATGTTTTGCTATAGATTCTCCACTTTTTGCGTGGTATGCTACGGGCACAGACAGAGAAACACGCACCGGACGGAACAATTCGGCACGGGATACCGTTCCGCGGGCGGCGGGTTTCCGCGGCAAAGCAAAATTTGGAAGGGAGAATGAGAAATGAAGAAGCAGACAAAGCAGACCCTGGCGGCCCTCCTGGCCGGCGTGATGCTGATGGGGACCATCAGCGGCTGTACGCCCAGCGCCGACAATCCCTCCCCCAGCGGCAGCGGCCAGCCCGGGCCATCCGCCAGCGCGGGCGTCCCGTCCGGCCAGGTGGAGGAGCTGGGCTCCGGCACCGTGAAGTGGTCCGAGGAGAAGACAGCCGACGGCTGGATGAAGGTGACCAACGAGGGGGGCGCCACCCTGGGCTACTCCCCCGACTCCGGTGTGAAGCTTATTCAGGTGGACGGCTACGCCTTCAAGGATTTGAACCGAAACGGCGAGCTGGATGGCTATGAGGACTGGCGGCGTGGAGACGAGGAGCGGGCCGTGGATCTGGCTGGGAGGCTGTCTGCCGAAGAAATTGCCCCCATGCTGACGCAGGGCGGTTGGAGCTCCTTCGGCGGCACCATTGAGGGCAGCGACCTGGAGTACATCCAGGGCGGCGGGCGTGCCGGCACCAGCCGCAGCGCCGCAATGCCGGGCAACACCGCCAACGTGGCTGAGTGGGTGAACGCGCTCCAGGCCCTGTGCGAGGCCACCGGCGATTACGGCGTACCCGCCACCGTCAGCACCGACCCCACTACCATCTCCGGCATCGTGGGTCAGAATGCTCTGGCTGCCACCTTTGACACCGAGCTGGTCCACGAGATGGCTGTCAAGGCCTCCGAGCAGTACCGCGCCGTGGGTGTGACGATGCTCCTGGGACCTCAGATTGACCTGGCCTCCAACGCCATCTGGTTCCGTACCAGCGGTACCTACAGTGAGGACCCCGCCCTGAACCGCGATCTGGCTGCCGCCTACATCGACGGGATGCAGTCCACCTTTGACGAGAGCGGCAACGATCTTGGTTGGGGCGAGGACAGCGTGGTGACCATCGTCAAGCACTTTGTGGCTACCGGCGCTTCTGAGGGCGGTCGTGATGACCACTCCCAGTTGGGCAAGTACATGATATTCCCGGGCGATAACCTGGAAGCGCATATGATTCCCTTCTTTGACGGCGCGTTCAACCTGCCCGGCAAGACCGAAACAGCCACCGGCCTGATGCCCAGCTATGGTATTCTCTACGATGAATACAAAACCTACGGCGAGTTCGTGGGCAACGCCTTTAATGAGTTTACCTTGAATCTGCTCCGTGATAACGGCTTTGACGGCTTTATCGTCACCGACTGGGGAATCACTGGCGATGGCCGCTCCTTTGGTGTGGACGATATGACCGTGGCCGAGCGGTTTGCCGCACTGTACAAAGTGGGGAACGATCAGATCGGCGGCACCACCGATTTGGAGAATGCTGTTGAGGGTGCCAAACTGCTGCTGGAGGATATGGGCGAAGAGGAGGGCATCGCCCACCTGAGGGAGTCCGCACGCCGCTTCTTCACCATCCAAATGCATGTGGGCCTGTTTGACAACCCCTATGTCAGCAAGGAAAAGGCTGTCGCCACCGCGTACACTGACGAGGCCTATGACTTTGGCCGACAGACCCAGGAGGCCTCCATTGTGATGCTGAAGAACTCTGATGACACCATTCACGAATACGATCCCGCCGCTGAGAAAGCAACTGTCTACATCCCTTACGTCTACCAGAAGAGCGGCAGCAAACGCCTGGGCTATACCTTCAGCTGCAAGCCCTCGATGGATCTCGACTTGGCTGCCCAGTATTACAATGTGGTGACCGATACTCTTGGTGATCCCACCGGCACAGACAAGGACGGCAAGGCCGTCCATGTGGCGGAGGACATCATCCGAGCCAGTGCCGCCGACATCGCCGCGTGCGATTACGCCATCGTCAGTATGCGGGCACCCTTTGTCCAGTCAACCTATGATGAGGATAGCGGCCTGTGGCTGCCCGCCTCACTCCAGTATGAGCAGTACACCGCAAACGGCCCATCCGTGAAGCAGGAGACCGTGGCGGGCGACATGGTGAAGCAGGAAATTGACACCGGTGACTACGGCATGGTGACCCAGGACGTGAAGGAGAACCGCTCCTACTATGGCAATACGGCTGCCGTGGCCGATTCGTACAATGATTACGAGACCCTCCAGTACGTGCACAGTACGGTTTCCAACGAGTGCAAGGTCATCGTGGTGATGGACACCCTGATTCCTCTGGTCTGGTCCGAGGTAGAGCCCATGGCCGACGCCATTCTTCTCTGGTTCAATGGCTACGAGGGAGCAGTATTTGACCCCAATTGGTTCCAGCCTGAGGCTTTGATGAATATTATCACCGGCCAGGTGGAGCCCAGTGCCCTGTTGCCCTATCAAATGCCCAAGGACATGGACGATGCTGAGGGCCAGCTGGAGGACGTGCCCCGCGATATGGAGTGCTACACCGACTCCAAGGACAACACCTATGACTTCGGCTTTGGCATGAACTGGTCTGGCGTAATTTCCGACGAGCGTACCGCCAAATATTCCGCACCTGCCCTGACTGAGGTCGAGGCCGATATTCAGTATTAAGACCTGACCCAAAAACAGCAGAGGGCGGGAAATCCGCCCTCTGCTGTTTTTTCAATCGTGAGAAAGGTTGCTGAACATGGAAGAGAAGCATAAGAAATCCAAAATGAGCAACAAAAAATTCCTCTCCATCTGGATACCCGTCCTGGCGGTGGTGCTGATTCTGGCCGTCGGGCTGAACATCGCGAGCAGCATTTTCAGCGGCTATATGGACTTGTTCCTGGGCGGGGGAGAGGCCATCATCACCAGGACCGAGGGAAGCGAGGACTGGGACAGCGAGTATTACCCCCTGGATTATCAGGGCAAAAAGGAGGTCCAGGCCGCCGCCAACGCCCTGGTGGAGGAGCTTGAGGGCGAGGGCGTCGTGCTGCTGAAGAACAACGGCGCGCTCCCCCTGGCCCCTAAGTCCAAAATCACCCTTCTGGGCCGCTCCGCCGCCGACCCCGTCTACGGCGGCTCCGGCTCCGGCGCGGTCAAGCTGGACACGGTGGTCAACCTGAGGTCCGGCCTGGAGAACGCCGGGTTCCAGATCAACGGCGCGGTCTACGACCTCCTGGCCAAATTCGCCCCCACCAAGCCCAAGGGCGTCATCGCCATGGATAAGCCCGCCGACTCCTCCTACTATATCGGCGAGATGCCCGTCTCGGGCTACACCGCCGACGCCCGCTCCTCCTTCGCTTCCTACGGCGACGCGGCCGTCGTGGTCGTGGGCCGGGGCGGCGGCGAGGGCGGCGACCTGACCCGGGACATGAAGGGCTGGGACGACAATTATACCGACGGCCAGCACCAGCTTGAGCTGACGAAGGACGAAAAGGATATGCTCGCCCTGGCCAAGGAGCACTTCGACAAGGTCGTGGTCCTCATCAACGCCTCCTCCGCCATGGAGCTGGGCGTCCTGGAGGAGGACGCGGATATCGACGCCATCCTCTGGGTGGGCTCCCCCGGCCAGACCGGCTTCAACGCCGTGGGCGCGGTCCTCTGTGGGGACGTGAACCCCTCCGGCCGCACCGTGGACATCTATCCCGCCGACTTCACCAGGGACCCCGCCTTCGTCAACTTCGGCGACTACAAGTACTCCAATATCAGCAGGCAGAACGCCTCGGGCGACGGCTGCTTCGTCCAGTACGAGGAGGGCATCTACGTCGGCTACCGCTACTATGAGACCGCCGCCGCCGAGGGCTTCATCGACTACGGCGAGGCCGTGGTCTACCCCTTCGGCTACGGCCTCTCCTACACCGACTTCTCCTGGGAGGTGGCGGGCAGCCGCCTGGGCGGCGTGGACGGCAGCCTGGAGGTAGATGTGACCGTCACCAACACCGGCGCCGCGGCCGGTAAGGACGTGGTTCAGCTCTACTATACCGCGCCCTACACCAAGGGCGGCATCGAGAAGGCGGAGGTGGTCCTGGGCGACTTCGCCAAGACCGCCCTTCTGGAGCCCGGCGCGTCCGAGACGCTCACCCTCGCCATCCCCGTGGAGGACATGGCCTCCTACGACTACCTGGGCGAAAAGGCCTACGTCCTGGAGGCCGGGGACTACATTCTCTCCCTGCGCAGCGACTCCCACACCGTGAAGGCGGGCTGTGAAAACATCACCTACAACGTGGGCAGGACCGTGGTATACGGCGGCGGCGACCATCGCGCCAGCGACAAGGGTCCCGTTACCAACCAGTTTGACGACGTGACCGCGGGCGTCGCCGTGAACCTGTCCCGCGCCGACTTCGCCGGCACCTTCCCCACCGCCCCCACCGGGGAAGACTTTGAGGCCGGCGAGGCCGTCGCCGCGGGCTTCCAGGTCTACAGGGCCGCCGACCATGAGGACCCGGACGCCGTCATGCCCGCCACCGGCGATGAGAACGGCCTGAGCCTCATCGATATGCGCGGCCTTCCCTACGACGACAAGTCCTGGGGCCTGCTGCTGGACCAGCTCACCGTCAAGGACATGGCCAAGCTGATCCTCAACGGTATGTACGCCACCGTGGACCTGCGCTCCGTCGGCAAGCCCGCCACCGTGGACTTCGACGGCCCCGCGGGGATCAGCTCCTACATGACGAGCCTCAGCTCCACCGCTTATCCCTCCGAGGTGGTCATCGCCTCCACCTTTAACACCGGGCTGGTGTACCGCATGGGCGTGATGGTGGGCAACGAGGGCATCGCCAACAAGGTCACCGGCTGGTACGCCCCCGCCATGAACATCCACCGCTCGCCCTTCGGGGGGCGCAACTTCGAGTACTACTCCGAGGACCCCCTTCTCTCCGGCAGGATGGGCGCCGCCTGCGTGTCCGGTGCGTCCAGCAAGGGCATGTACTGCACCATCAAGCACTTCGCCGTCAACGACCAGGAGACCAACCGCATTAACAACGGCGTCGCCGTATGGGTCAACGAGCAGGCCATGCGGGAGATCTACCTCAAGCCCTTTGAGTATACTGTGAAGAACGCGGTCCAGACCATCAGGGTTATCACCGACGACCAGGGCACCGTATCCGAGGTGGATATGCCCGGCTGCACCGCCGTCATGAGCTCCTTCAACCGGATCGGGGCCACCTGGGCCGGAGGCTCCGTACCTTTGATGGACAACGTCCTGCGGGGCGAGTGGGGCTTCCGGGGCCTCGCCATCACCGACTTCGACCTCTACGACTATATGTACCCCGACCAGTCCATCGCCGCCGGCACCGACCTCATTCTCTCCACGGACGCCATGAAGAGCCTGGAGGACACGAAGAGCGCCACCGCCGTCTCCAACATGCGCGAGGCCTGCCACAACATCCTTTACACCGTGGCGCACTCCAACGCCATGAACGGCGTCGCCCCCGGCACCATCATCACCTACACCGACGCCCCCTGGGTCACCTACCGGCTGGTTATCGACGCGGCCGTGGGGGTCCTCTGGGCCGCCGCCCTGGCGTGGGTCGTGGTCCGGGTCAGGAAAAACAGGGCGCAGTAGACGCGCTTTGCACAAAAAGGCGGCATGAATTGCAAAAGACAAAAAAGAGGTCAGCCGGACGTTCAATCGTCCGGCTGACCTCTTTTTTGGGCCAGAAACACAGGAGCTATGTATTACGGCAGCAGTGCGAGAACGGCGCTCTTAAGCCTGTCCGGCGGGAGCTCGCAGATATTGAACATCTCCACCATCTTTGAAACCAGCGGTTCTTCGCAGGAGACATCCCCGAGATGAACCTGTACGCCGTTGGAGTTATGATAGTCGATTCCGTACGCGGTATACAGGATATTATCTTCACTGCGGCACTCTTCCCTTACCAGAGTGTAGAACTGAGCGTTCCCCTTCTCCACAATCGTCATCTTCCTTCAAACAGATTTTTATGTGTCATGACGGATATTTAGTATACACGCTTTGGATGAAAATGGAAACGGCAGACTTTCACAAAATTTTGACGATAGATTTGTATATAATCCCAAATTTGAGATATTATGTATAAATTTTGTGTCGAACTATGTTGAAACGTCGGATTTTTGATGGCGAAGGCAAAGCCGGGGGAGGTCGCCGGGCATCTTATAGAGGGCGGCGTTTTCGTGCACTTGATTTCTCCCTGAAATCAAGTACAATAAAGCCAGAGCGTTTTGCCGCGCGGTGCGCTGAGGGAGGCGCCGGACGTACCTGTGGACGGACGAGAGGAGGGAGGCGGCTAAGTGGAAGAGATACTGCTGAACCTGAACGGGGCCCAGCGGGAGGCCGTCACCTCCACGGAGGGCTTCGTCCGGGTCATCGCCGGCGCCGGGTCGGGCAAAACCCGGGCCCTCTCCCGGCGGTTTGCCTACCTGGTGAATGAGCTGGGCATTCTGCCCGGCAACATCCTGTGCGTCACCTTTACCAACAAGTCCGCCAATGAGATGCGCCAGCGCATCCACAACCTGACCGGCGACAACGACACCGGCTATATCAACACCTTCCACGGCTTCTGCGTGTCCATCCTCCAGGAGGACAGCCATGCGGTGCAGTACCCCAAGAGCTTTCTGGTGCTGGACAACTCAGACGTGGACGCCATGCTGAAAATCATTTATGAGGAGCGGGGATTGACCCTGCGGGACATGACGTTCAGCAAGGCCAGGGACATGATTGAAATCCGCAAGACCCAGAAGAACCCGGACTACTATCTGGACATGATTACCATGTCTCTGGACACGCTGCGCCGGAAGTACGAGGAGGCGGACAACGCCGGCGACATCATCTTCTACGGCTATCTTTACCAGGAGAAGAAATGCTTCGGGCTGGACTACAACGACCTTATCAAATTCTCGCTTTATATCTTTGCGCAGAACGAGGCCATCCGCCTGAAGTGGCAGAAGCGGCTGGAGTACATCATGATCGACGAGTTTCAGGACATCGACGCGCTCCAGTACAGGCTGATGGAGGTGCTGTGCGGCTACCACGGGAATCTGTTTATCGTGGGGGACCCGGATCAGACCATCTATACCTGGCGGGGGGCCGACGTGCGGTATCTGCTGGAGTTTGAGAGGGCGTTTCCGAAGGTGAAGACCATCATGATGATGGAAAACTACCGCTCCACGCCGCAGATTCTCGCGGCGGTCAACTCCCTCATCGGCAAGAACAAAAACCGCATCGATAAGGACCTGCTGCCGACCCTGCCGTCCGGCGCTCCGGTGGTCTGCCACCACGCGGCAACCTCCGAGGCCGAGGCGGCGTGGATGGCCGGGCAGATCCAGGCGCTGAGGGCGGCTGGCGCGGAGTACCGGGACATCACCGTCCTCTACCGCGCGCACTACATTACCCGGGCTGTCGAGGAGGTGTTCCTCCGGGCGGAAATCCCCTATACCATCTACAGCGGCGTGCAGTTTTTCGGCCGCATGGAGATTAAGGACGCCCTCAGCTACCTGCGGATGATCGCCTACAAGGACGACCTCTCCTTTCTGCGTGTGGCAAATGTGCCAAGGCGCAATCTGGGCGAGCGGCGCATGAAGTTTCTGCGGGAGTACGCGGCCGAGAGGCGGTGCTCCCTCTACGAGGCGCTGCGCCGCAGTCTTGAAGACGAGATATTCAAGGGGACGAAGGCGGCGCAGTTTGCCGCGCTGGTGGAGTCCTTCTCCGCCGACTACGCCCAGCGGCCCATCTCAGAAGTGCTCTCCGCCGTTCTCAACGAGAGCGGATATGAGAAGATGCTCCGCACCGAGGGGAGCCAGGAACGGCTGGACAACCTGGCGGAGCTGAAGCAGTCCGTCTACGAGTACGAGACCTCCTGCGGGGAGGAGAGCACCCTGGAGCACTATCTGGCCCATGTGGCCCTCTTCACCAACAGCGACGCGGAGGACGCCCGCGACAAGGTGAAGCTGATGACCGTCCACACCGCCAAGGGCCTGGAATTCCCCTATGTGTTTCTGTGCGCCATGAACGAGGGGATTTTCCCCTCCAGGAAGACGGGCACCCTCCAGGCCATGGAGGAGGAGCGCCGGCTGGCTTTCGTGGCCATGACCAGGGCGGAAAAGGGCCTCTTTCTCTCCGAGGCGGAGGGCCGGAACTTCGACGGCTCGCCCCGCTACCCCTCGCGCTTCCTGCTGGACATCGACCCGGGGCTTCTGGCCTATACCGAAAAGCCCCGGGACGGGCTGATCGCCGAGGCCCGTGACTACATCGCCATGAGCGGACGCTGTCTGGGTGAGGACGCCGCCCGGCCGCTCTTTTCCCCCGGACAGCGGGTAAAGCACAGCATTTTCGGCCTTGGCACGGTGGTGGACGCAGACCGGTCCAAGGGGGCGCATATCGTCCAGTTTGACGACATGCCCACGCCCCGCGCCATCTCCTTCCGGGCGAGGCTGGAGGAGGCGCAGGGAGCACGATAAAAGTCCGGCACGGCATGAGGGACGGCGTGCCGGATTGCGGCAGAAAAAACGGGAGCCCCCCGGGACAGCTTCAAGCTGTCCCGGGGGGCTCCCGTTTTTTCGTCAGTTAAAATTCAAAAAAGTAATTGTCGGCGGTCTGCTGGCTGTTGAGGATTGCGTCGCTGCTCAGCCGCTTGCGCTTGAGAGCCTTGTCGCTCTCCAGCAGCACGCAGTAGAGCACGTCGGTCACATAGAGGAACATGAGGTTATTGGAGATGGAAACCGAGTTCTGTGTGGTGATCTTGTCGCTGATGATGAACTTGTAGTCCACCAGACTGGCCAGCTTGGGGGAGTCGTAGCTGGTGATGGAGAGAACTTCCGCACCCTTGTCCTTACAGGCGGCCAGCGCATGGTAGAGGTCCCGCACCAGAATGGTAGGGGCGATGACGATCACCAGATCCTCCGGCCCCACGTTGCCCGCGCAGACCCGGATGTCGCTGATGTCGGTAAGGGCCTTGACAAACAGGCCCACCATACTCAGCTTGAACTCCAGCTCCCGGGCGACGAACGCCGTATAGGCCAGGCCGAAAATGTAGACGTGCCGGGCTTGGCGGATGGCGGCGGCGGCCTGGACCACGCTGTCCTCGTCCAGCATGGCGGTGGTGTTTACCAGCATATGCCGGTAGTCCCTGCTCACAGTGGCCACAAAGCCCTCCTGGGCGCCGCTGTCGGACTGATCCTTCATGGAATTATAGAAATTTTCCTGTGCCAGAGCAATCTTAAAGCTATTGAAGCCCTTGAAACCAATCTTTTTACAGAAACGGTTGATGCTGGCCTCGGAGGTATTGGTGGTTTTGGCGATTGCGGTGATGGTGCTGGAGACCACCGTTTCCGCGTTGTTGATGACATACTGGGCGATTTCGTTCTCGCTCACCGTCAGGCTCTGCTGCATGGAGATAATTTTAGCGACGACTGCGGAGACCACGGGCGTCCCTCCTTTTCGGGCCGTTAAGCTAGTGTTTAAAATATACCACACAATGGTAGAAAAAGCAATGAAAGCGGCGGGGAATGGCAGATTTTGTGCAATGTCAATAAATCAAAAACTTTCAAATTGTATAAAAATTATTTTCAAATAGGTTGACTGTTTATGAAAATGATGTTATTATTCACAATAGAAAACACCGGAATACAAAAGAAATTTGTGCTGAAATGACAGCGGTAGTGAAAAATATTTTCAGAGATAAAGAATTAAGTGAAAACTAAACCAATTCTTTCGGAAATTTTGAAAGAGGGAGGCGCGGAGATGGGAACTGTGCTCTATGACGAAACCTACGGCGTAATCGTGGCGGGAGGGGGCGTGTCAGGCTGTGCCGCCGCACTGGCCGCCGCAAGGAACGGAGCGTCGGTCCTGGTGGTGGAGCGGGACGGCTATCTGGGCGGCACGCTGACCGGCTGCGGCGTGGGCCCCATGATGACCTTCCACGCGGGGGAGAAGCAGGTCATTCGGGGCATTATGGAGGAGCTGGTACAGGAACTGGTCCGACGGGGGTACTCCACCGGCCATGTGCCCGACACCAAGCAGTACACCAGCACCATCACACCCTTCGACGCGGAGGGTCTCAAGCTGGTCCTGGACGAGAAGCTGCGCTCTGCGGGGGTGAAGGTCCTGTTCCACACCTTCCTCGGCGCGGTGGAAACGGCGGACGGCGAGATCAGGAGCCTGACGCTCTGCAACAAGGACGGGCTGAACAGGGTGTCCGCCAAGGTGTACATAGACGCCACCGGCGACGGTGACGTGGCCGCATGGGCCGGGGCCCCCATGACCAAGGGCCGCCCGGAGGACGGCGCGGCCCAGCCCATGACCATGAAGATGAAATACTGCGGCGTGGACACGGCCAGGCTGAAGGCCTACGTCCTCTCTCACCCGGAGCGGTTTGGGAAGCTGGCACCGCACTTTGCGCTTTTCGAGCGGGACATCCCCTTCGATCTGGAGGGCTTCGACGAGGAGTTCCGGCGCTCGAAGGAGGAGGGAAAGCTCTCCATCCGGCGGGAAAATGTGCTGATGTTCGGCACGGGACGGCCCGGCGAGTACATCCTCAACACCACCCGCATCGTGGGCTGCGACGCCACCGACGCCTGGAGCCTGAGCGACGCGGAGCTGGAGGGCCGCCGACAGTGCGCCGAGCTGGACGCATTCCTGAGAGAACATGTGCCCGGCTTTGAAGCTGCCATGGTGGAGTTCACCGGTCCCACGGTGGGCGTCCGGGGCTCACGGCAGCTCGTGGGGAGGCACGTCCTCACGGCGGAGGACATCCTGACGCGCAGGACCTTCCCCGATACCATCGCCCACTCGGGCTACCCCATCGACATCCACAACCCCAGCGGCGAGGGTACGGCCAGCACCTTCATGAGCGAGCCGGGCACCTACTACTCCATCCCCTACTCCGTCATGGTGTGCGACGCTCTGCGCAACCTCCTGGTGACGGGGCGCTGCGTCTCCGCCACCTTCGAGGCACAGGCCGCCATCCGCACCACTCCCACCGTGGGGGCCCTGGGCCAGGCGGCGGGCACGGCGGCGGCCATGGCCGCCGGAGGGGACGGCGACGTGCGGACGGTGGATATCCCCACCCTGCGCGCTGCCCTCTCACGGCAGGGCGCCTGGCTGGAAGAGGCGTAAATCCGGTCCTTCGGCGGCGCGGCCGCCTGGGAATAGAAGAAAGAAAATGAGGAGGATTCAGTTATGCAAATCGCACAGGCAATCGGCATATTTCTAATCTTCGCAATCTGCGTTGTCCTGATGATGACACGCAAGCTCCCCACCATCCTGGCACTCCCCATCATGGCCATCGGCATCTCTCTGGTGGCCGGCATCCCGTTCATCTCCTCCACCGCGGACTTCACCATCGCAAACGACGTCCTGGAAGCGGGCGCCATGCGGATGAGCACCGCCATCGCGGGACTTATCTTCGGCGGCTGGTTCGGCAAAATCCTGACCAAGGTCGGCGTCACCCGCACCATCATCCGCAAGGCCGCCGAGCTGGCCGGCGACAAGCCCCTGCCCATCGCGCTGGCCTTCCTGGTGGTCTGCTCTCTCATCTTCGCGGCCTCCAACGGCCTGGGCATGGTCATCCTGGTCGGCACCATCATCATTCCCATCATGATCTCCGCCGGTGTGGACCCCATCACCGCCGGCTCCGTGCTCCTCTTCTCCAACGGCATCGGCGTCACCTTCAGCGTGGGCACCCTGGGCGTGTACATCGACACCCTGGGCCTCCCCCTGGAGACCGTCACATCTTACTCCTGGCTGTGCGGCATCCCCCTGATGGTGGTGGCCGTGGCCTGGATTGTGTTCTCCATCAAGCGCGGCTCCAGAGTGCGTAAGGCCTGGGCCATGCCCGCAGCCGAGACCGGCAGCGAGAAGAACGTCCGCGCAATCGCCCTCATCAGCCCCATTATCCCCGTGGTCCTCGTCTTCGCCCTGAAGATGCCCCTGGTGCCCTCCATCCTCATCGGCATCGTGGTCACTCTCATCCTCTCCACCCCGAAGAACGCCGTCCAGGTCGTGACCGGCGCCTTCGTGGAGGGCATTCAGGATACCGCCGGCGCGGCGGCCCTGATGATCGGCATCGGCATGACCCTGAAGGCCGTTATGGCGCCCCAGGTGGCCGAGGTGCTCCAGCCCGTCATCTCCGTCATCATCCCCCAGAACCAGATTATGTTCATCCTGGTCTTCGGCCTGCTGAGCGTGCTGGCCATCTACCGCGGGCCTCTGAACGTCTGGGGCCTGGGCAGCGGCATCGTGGCCCTGCTGGCCGCCTCCGGCATGAACCCCATCGCCGCCATGGTGGCCCTGCGGCTGGATTCCAACGTACAGGCCGTCTGCGACCCCACCAACTCCCACAACGTCTGGGTGAGCGATTTCACCAAGGTGGACGTGAACGAGTACCTGAAGAAGACCATCCTCTGGATTATGGTCTCCACCTTCGTGGGACTCATCGTCGCCAGCTTTATGGTTTCCATCTGATATCGAGCATATCTGCCGGCCCCTTGCCCGGTCCCGCTCCGGGCCGGGCGGGGGCCGTTTTTTAAAACAACCTGGAGGTAAAGTAAGACCATGAGTAAAAAGGTACGGATCGGCATCGACGTTGGAGGAACCTTCACCGATGCAGTTGTCATCGATGCCGACACCTATGAGGTGCTGGCCAAGAAAAAGATTCCCACCACCCACGAGGAGGGCGTGGCCCACGGTGTGGTGCGGATCATCTCCGAACTGATGGAGGAGCAGCACATCGCCCCCGGCGACGTGTCCTTCATCGCCCACGGCACCACCCAGGCCACCAACGCCCTGCTGGAGGGCGACGTGGCCAGCGTGGGCATACTGGGCATGGCCACCGGCATGGACGCCCGGGGCGCGAAGGGCGAGACCGCCGTAGGCGATATTGAGCTGGCCCCCCACAAGTACCTCAAGAGCTACCACACCTTCCTCGACAGCAAGATTCTTAGCGAGGATACCGCGGCCGAGGCCATCCGGAGCCTGCGCAATCAGGGCGCCCAGGTCATTGTGGCCAGCGAGGCGTTCAGCGTGGACGACCCGGCCAACGAGCAGAAGATCATCGCCAAGGCGGAGGAGATGGGGCTCTACTGCACCGGCGGCCATGAGATCAGCCAGCTCTACGGCCTCAAGATGCGCACCCGTACCGCCGTGGTCAACGCCAGCCTCATCCCCAAGATGATGGAGACCGCCAACATGACCGAGCAGGCGGTCCGGGACACCAAGATTGAGTCCGACCTGATGATCATGCGCTGCGACGGCGGGGTCATGAGCATCGAGGAGGTGCGCAAGCGGCCCATCCTTACCATGCTCTCCG
This sequence comes from Lawsonibacter faecis, assembly GCF_014287675.1. Classification (GTDB taxonomy): domain Bacteria; phylum Bacillota; class Clostridia; order Oscillospirales; family Oscillospiraceae; genus Pseudoflavonifractor; species Pseudoflavonifractor faecis. Next base: position 89,059 of record NZ_JACOPQ010000016.1, read on the forward strand.
GCCTGGCCGCCGGCGTGGCGGGCGCCCTTATGTACGAGAAGGTGTCCGACGGCATCTTCTTCGAGGCGGGCGGCACCAGTGTGGACATCAGCGTCATCAAAAACGGCAAGGTCATGATCAAATACGCCCAGGTGGGCGGCCACAAGACCTATCTCCAGAGCCTGGATGTGCGGACCCTCGGCGTGGCCGGCGGCAGCATGATCCGCGTACGGGACAAAAAAATCGTGGATGTGGGCCCCCGCAGCGCCCACATCGCGGGCAAGGAGTACGAGTGCTTCGCGCCCGACGGAGCCATTGCATCCGCAAAGGTGCAGATGGTGAGTCCCCGGGCCGACGACCCCTGCGAGTATGCCACCGTGCTGGCCCAGGATGGACGGGAGTACTCCCTCACCCTGGCCGGAGCGGCCAACCTGCTGGGCTACGTGCCCGACGGGGACTATGCCCGGGGCCATGACGCCCCCAACCGCGCTGCCTGGGAGGCCCTGGGCGCTTACGCGGGCGTCTCCGCCGAGGAGGCCGCCCGGCAGGTGATGGACCTGGCCATGGGCAAGCTGGCCGTGGTGGTGGAGGACCTCATCGCCGAGTATGAGCTGGACCGCAGTTTCATCTCCCTGGTGGGCGGCGGCGGCAGCGGTGCGGTCATCGTCAACGCCCTGGCGGAAAAGATGAAGGTCCGCTGCCAGATGGCGAAGAACGCCCCCTACATCTCCACCATCGGCGTGGCCCTGGCCATGGTCCGGGAGCAGCTGGAGCGCACCATCGCCAATCCTACCGACGAGGACATCAAACACATCCGTGCCGACATCATCGAGCGGATTGTCCGCTCGGGCGCCAAGGAGGACACGGTGGACGTGTCCATTGAGATCGACGCGCAGAAAAACATCCTCCGGGCCATCGCCACCGGCGCCACCGAGCTGCGCCAGAAGGACCTGGGCGCGGGGGAGCTGAGCCGCGAGGAACTGGGCAAAATCGCCGCCGACTCCCTGGGAGCCAGGGCGGAACAGACTCAGTACGTCTGCGGCACCGGCCGCTGGAACCTTTTCGAGGGCGATATGCAGAAGAAGGCCCTGGGCGGCCTTATCAAGCTCAAACGCAAGGGCGTGGCCGTGGTGGACCGGGAGGGCGTGGTGCGCCTGCGCCGGGAGAAGGCCGCTTATATCACCTTCCCCAAGTGCCGCAGGCAGGACGCGTTCAACCACTTCCTGGACGACCACACCACCTACTCCGACGCCAACGCCACCATCCCAAAGGTATTTGTTTTTTATAAGGAGAAGATGCTGGACCTGACCGGAATGCAGACGGCGGAGCAGCTCTACTCCATCCTGGACGTGGAGACGGAAATGATGGCCCCCGACGAGGAAATCCTGGCGGTGGCCTACCAATAAAGAGAAAAGAGGGACTTCGGCCATGGACGAACGGGTACTGGCGCTGTGCGAGCTCTCCAACGATATGCTCTTCCATAAAATCCCACGGGAACAGCTGCCGTTCTATGTGGACGAGTCCCTGAAGGCCGGGCGGGAGACCGCCCGGACCCTGGCGGGGCGGGACGTACTGGAGCTCTACCGCGAGAGCGGCATCGCCATCCGGGAGGGGGGCTCCGGCAAACGCAGCTACGGGCTGATTCTCCGGGGACAGGCCACCATGGGGAAGGAGGGCTGCTCGGTGGAAATTTACCGGGACTCCATCGAGGCCCTCTCCCTGCACAGCGGCGGGGACGGGGAGGCGGCGCTCACCTACGACGAGGCCCTGCGGGTCCATCTGGCCCACGAGTACTTCCACTTCTGGGAGTATCAAAACGATTGCTCCGTCGTGGAGCGGCTGCCCGCCGTCACAACCCTGTCCGTCCTGGGCCTGCACCGAAAGGCCCGGATCAACCGCTGCGGAGAGGTGGCCGCCCACGCCTTCGCAAAGGAACTGCTGAATCTGCCCGACCTGCCCAATCTGTACGACTACCGCTATCTCATCGACACCGGAGCCATGGAGCGCGCCGCGTTTGACCGGCTCTGCGCGGAGATGGCGGCGCTGCTCCCGGCGGAATGACCCCTGCCCTCCGGCACGGCGAATCGGTCCGGAGAGGAGTAAAAGAAAATAAAGGAGGATACTATGAAAAAAGTTTGTTCCCTGCTTCTGGCATTTGCAATGCTCCTCAGCTTCATCCCCTCCAACGTGCGGGCAACGGGTACGGAGGAGACGGCATGGGACATTCTAGATGCCGACACCGTGGACTATACCCAGGCATTCAAGCTCTCTGAGGCTGGTACCGCGAGCAGCGGGGTGCTGACGCAGATGGAGGGCTATGTCAATATCCTCAAGGGCGACGACAAGCCCAACAACGTCACTTCCGGCGCATACACCTGGCTGGTGCCTAAGGATGGCGTCACCTTCCCCGAGGGGGTGTTCACGGTGGAGGTCTCCGCCCGGGCGGCGGGACCCGTGGACGGCAGGGCCAATGAGATCTCCGCCCGCGTGGACATGGTGCTCTATCCCATCTTTCTTCGCTACGGCGGAGAGGGCGAGGGCTGTATCTCCTCCCAACATGACTACTCTGAGGAGGACTCCTATGTACTGGACACCACCATATGGCATAATTATGGCCTGGTGGTGGACCGCGACAGTGAGACCTACGACGTCTACGTGGACGGAGAGTTAGTTCTGGAGGGCAAGCCCGGCTGGGCCAACAACAAGACTGGCGACCTGCTGCGAATGGGTGTTGACAACAACTCCCGGGGCGACCTGGACATCCAGTCCGTCAGAGTGGGGAGCGGGGACGCCAGCGGGGCGCTGAGCGCCTATGACGGCCCCGCCTACGAGCAGATAAAGCTTCTGGGCGTGGAACTCTCCTCCTATCGGCAAATGGAGGGAGCCGCGGCAACGGTGACCGCCGCCGTGACAGGCAGGAACTGTCCCGACGGGACCGAGGTCACGCTGACTCTGCTGGACAGGGACCATGCGCCTGTAGAGGGCGTGACTGCATACGGTGCACTGACCGGAAACGCGGCAGAGCTCACCCTCGAGATTCCTGATACTCTTGGGCCGGGCGCCTATTACGTGCAGGCCGAGGCGGAGTGCGGCAGCGTCCGCTCCGACGTTTACACGGTGGATGCGGACCGGGAGGACCCGGACTTCCCATCGTTTGCTGCGGTGGGCTATACCATCGAGAGGGCGGATTATCAGTACGACCCCACCGAGGAATTCAACTTCCCCTGTGTGGTGGACACTCGGGACCATCCGGTAGAGAACGCTTTCGGCAGTTACCGCTACTACCTCTTCTATGCGCCCCACAACGCTCCTGCGGGTCTGTGCGTGGCGGGGTCCGACTCTCTGAACGGCTCCTGGACCGAGTATGGTGGCAACCCCGTCATCAGCAACGACTGGAAGCCGAACTACAGCGTGAACCATGTCTCTTCCCCCCACGTTATCTGGAACGATACCGAGGGCCTCTGGTTCATGTATTTCCATGGCGAGAACGCCGTCACCCGTTACGCCACGTCCGACGACCTCATCAATTGGACCTACGGCGGCGTGTGTGTCAAAGCCACCGACTTCTCTCCCGCGGGCACGGACTGCAGCTATGCCCGGGTCTTCGAGTATGAGGTGCCCGGCCTTGGCAATAAGTACATCATGACCACGATGCTCCATGAGACGGTAAACCGCATCTTCTGGGCCTATTCCAACGACGGAAGGACCTGGGAGCCGGTCGAGACTCCTCTAGTGGATCCCACCGGAACGAGCGAGTACAAGGGCAACCTCTCCGGCGCATGGTTCATGCGCTGGGAGGACCGCAACTTTATCATCTGCCATGCCACCTCCGGCAATATGTACGCGTTCGAGGTGGGGGACACCCTCGACGAGTGCGTCCCCTGGGGGGTGTTCTATGAATCTCAGGGCACCCGCGATGTGGACGAACTCAACCCCGCGGCGTACCCGGACTTCGGCCGGGCGGGCGCACCCTGCTTAGTGCAGGACGACAATGGGCGCTGGCATATGTTCTACGAGGGCGGCAAACGCCTCCACGCCAACATCGTCCACGCAGTGGAGGTGCAGGCGGGGGAGGAGGACCAGCTCGCCCGCGCGGGTCTGGAACTGGCGGAGAAGGAAGCCGTCCTCACCGCAGGCGGGACCGCGGCGCCAGTGCTCCACCTGTTTGACAAGAAGAACAGCCAACTCGCCACCGATGCGGAGGGCCTGACTCTGAAGTTTCGTGTCAGCAACCCCGAGGTTATCCGCTTTGAGGACGGGACGATCACCGCCTTGGGGGCGGGAACCGCCACGGCCTGGGTGGAGGCGGAGCTGGACGGCGTTAGCGCCGTCAGCTCCAAGGTAGAGGTGACCGTGGTGGCAGCGGAGTCCGACTGGGATCTGCTCGACGCCTCGATGGGGGATTATACTGCGTCTTATACAGTCAGTAAGAGCGGCAACTCCGCCGGTACCGTCACCCAGGAGGACGGCCATATCCATATTACGAACACGGCGGCGAACTATTGCTATTTGGTCCCCCAGAGCATGTCCGCCCTGTCGGGCAGGGGTGTTATCACTGCCGAGGCCGCCATTCGGCTCCCGGTTGCCGTGGACGGCGTCCGGGCCAATGAGTTCGCGCTCCGCCTCAATTCCGTTAAGACGGGCTTCCCCATCTTTCTCAAGTACGGTACAAAGGAAGACGGCGGCGGCGTGACTTACGACAGCACCTACGGCGACCCCGCCTCCTTCTATGCAGTGGACACCACCCAGTGGCACAATTACGGACTGGTCATCGATCCGTCCAAGATTAAGGTGGAAGGTTCCAAGTCCAAGGTGTACTACGCCATCTACGTGGACGGCGAGAAGGTCCTAGAGACCTACTCCGGCTGGGTAGAGGACAAGAGCGACCTCATCCGGGTAGGCAGCGCCACAGGGTTCACCTGCAGCATGGATGTGGAGTCCATTCGCGTGGGATCCGGCGATCTGGCGGACCAGCTGGGCAAGTATCCCCTGCCGGAGAATGCGGCCCCGGACTTCCCCAAGTTTGCAGCCGTGGGCTATACCATCGATATGACGGACTACCAGTATAATCCCACACAGGAGTTTAATTTCCCTACCATCGTGGACACCAAGGGCCACAAGGTGGATAATGCGCTGACTAAGAAGTATGGGAAAGACTTCCGCTACTATCTCTTCTACGCCCCCCACGATGCACCGGCGGGCAACTGTGTCGCGGCCTCCGACTCCTTGGACGGCCCTTGGGTGGAGTACGAAAAGAACCCTGTGGTTGCCAATGTTTGGCCCAAGGATGATGGCAGCGGGGAAAATTGGTATAAGGTCTCTCACGTCTCCTCCCCCCAAGTGGTGTGGGTGGACGAGCAGGACTGCTATGTAATGTATTACCACGGTGAGAACAGCACCACCCGCTATGCTACCTCCGACGATTTGCTGAACTGGACCTACGGCGGCGTGTGCGTCGAGGCCAAGGATTTCAATACGAGTGACATGACCTATCATCAGGCAAGCTATGCCAAGGTTTTCCCCCATGAGGGACAGGTGCAGGGCGAGTCCTATCAATACATTATGCTGATGATGGTCACGCATAATATCTCATCCGGCAGCTATCACAGCAATATCGGCTGGGCCCACTCCAGCGACGGCATCAACTGGACGGCGGTCAAAACGCCGCTGGTGAACCCAGACCTGGACCCCGATGTCTATGGCACCAACCTTTCCGGTCCCTGGTTCATGGAGCTTGACGGACGCTATTTCGTCATCTGCCACGCATCCTCCGGCGAAATATACGCCTTCGAGGTGGGGAAAAACCTGGACGAGTGCATCGAGTGGGGCGTCTTCTACAGCTCCCAGGGCATTCGCAACGTGGACGACGCCAACCCCGAGTGCTACCCCGACTACGGCCGCGCCGGCGCGGCCAGCTTCATCCGGGACGACGACGGCCGCTGGCATATGTTCTATGAGGCGGGCAAGCGGCTGAACACCAACTCCGTCCACGCCGTAGAGGTGCAGCCCGGCGAGGAGCACGGGCTGGCCCGGATTGGGCTGGAGCTGGAGGAGACGGCTCTCACGGTGGGCGGCGCAGCTTCCCCCGTACTCCGGCTGTTTGATAAGAGCAATGAGAAGATGTCCGCCGAGGGCGTCAACCTGACCTGTCACGTGAGCGACGAGAGCGTCATCCGCTATGCAGACGGCACGATCACCGCACTGAAGGCCGGGACCGCCACCGCCTGGGTGGAGGCGGCGCTGGACGGCGTGACCGTCCTCAGCCCCAAGGTGCGCGTGCAGGTCACCGAGGCGGGGGGCTGGGGCCTGCTGAACGAGACGGCGGAGGACTACACCAAGGGCTTCCGCTCCATCGGTGGAAACACCCCCGCCAGCGGTACCCTGCTCCAGAAGGTCGGCTACGTCAATATCCTCAAGGGCGACGACAAGGGTTACGGCGATGGAAGCTACAACTGGCTGGCCTCCCCCGATAAGCTGGACCTGCCGTCTGGGACCTTTTCCATTGAGGCGTCCATCCGGCTGGCCGGGCCGGTGAGCGGAGAGCGCGCCAACGAATTCTCCGCCAGGACCGGCGGCATGCTCTACCACCTCTACCTCAAATACGGTAAAGAGGACGGCGGCGTGGCCATCAAGACCAACTTCGCCGATCTCTATCAGGTGGACACGACCACCTGGCACAACTACGGACTGGTGGTGGACCCGGCAAGCAAAACCTACACCGTCTATGTGGACGGCAGGGAGGTCATGAAGCATACATCCACCTGGACCCTCTCGGGGGCGGACATCATCCGGCTGGGCGCGGACAGCAAGGGCCGCTGCAATATGGACGTGCAGTCCGTCCGCGCCGGGACGGGCGACCTCCACGAGCTCATGGGTCCCTACACCGGCTCTGTGGGCGAGGGTCCGGAGCTGACGAAGGTGTCCCTCTCCGCCTCCGGCCAGAAGGAGGACGAGGCCAAGACAGTGACTGTGACTGTAGCCGGTGAGAACTTTGACGACAACACCGCCGTGACGGTGAAGCTGGTGGATGTGGACAATAACCCGGTGGAGAACGTGACCGCCGCCGGAACATTCACGGACAACGCCGCATCCATTGCGCTGCCCATCCCCGCCGGCCTGACCGTGGGGACGTACTATGTGACGGCCCAGGCAGGGGAGAGCACCCTCCGCTCGGAGGCCTATAAGGTCACGACCGCTCAGGATGCCCCCGTGTTCCCCACCTTCGCCGCCACGGGCTACACTGTGGACATGGCGGACTACAAGTACAACCCCACCCAGGAGTTCAATTTCCCCACCATCGTGGATACGAAGGCCCACCCCGTGAAGAATGCTCTCGGCGATAACGCCTACCGCTACTATCTCTTCTACGCCCCCCACAACAATCCGGGCGGCAACTGCGTGGCGGTGTCCAACTCCCTGGAGGGCCCCTGGACCGAGTATGGGAACAATCCCGTGGTGAAGAACGAGTGGGAGCCGAACTATAAGGTGGGCCACATCTCCTCCCCCCATGTCATGTGGCACGAGGAGAGCGGGAAGTACATTATGTACTATCACGGCGAGAACCCCACCACCCGTTACGCCCTGTCCGACGACCTCATCAACTGGGAATACGGCGGTGTGTGCGTGACCGCCAACCAGTTCTCCACCACCGGCAGCGGCTTCAGCGAGGCCAGCTACGCCAGGATCTACGAGCATACCGTCCCCGGCCTGGACAACAAGTACATCATGCTGCTGATGATTACCGGCAGCGGCAACAATATGCACCGCAACATCTACTGGGCCCACTCCAAGGACGGCATCGAATGGACGCCGGTCCAGGAGCCCCTGCTCAATCCCGACATCAACCCCGTGTACAAGAGCAATTTCTCCGGCCCGTTCTTCATGCCCTGGGAGGTGGACGGCGAGCTGCGCTACTTCGTCATCTGCCACGCCTCCTCCGGCGAGATGTACGCCTTCGAGGTCGGGGAGAAGCTGGACCAGTGCATCGAGTGGGGCGAGGTCTATAACTCCCAGGGCGTGCGGAATGTGGACGACGCTAACCCCGAGTGCTACCCCGACTACGGCCGCTCCGGCGCGCCCTTCTTCATCCAGGACGACGAGGGCCGCTGGCATATGTTCTATGAGGCGGGCAAGCGGCTGAACACCAACATTGTCCACGCGGTGGAGGTGAAGGACGGCGAGGAGAGCGAGCTGGCCCGGGCGGGCCTGGAGCTGGAGAACACCACGCTCCTGGCGGATGGAACCGCCCGGCCCGTGCTGCACCTCTTTGATAAGAGCAACGGCGTGGTGCCGGCGAATACCGAGGGCCTGAACCTTACCTATCACGTGAGCGATGAGAGCGTCATTCAATACGAAAACGGCGTAATTACCGCCCTGAAAGAGGGGAAAGCCACCGCCTGGGTTGTCGCCAAGCTGGGTGATGTGGAGGTTGCAAGCTCCAAGGCGGCGGTCACCGTGGCGGCCCCATCCAAGGAGGTCATCATCACCAATGCCGACACGCCCAATAAGACGGCCCTGAATCTGGAGCTGCCTGCCGTTTTTAAGGCGGAGGGCGTTCTGGATAAGCCTATCGATAATTACTATCTCTACTTCAGCTATACCGACGAGGCGGGCGGTACGAAGAGCATTGCGCTGGCCACCGCGCCCGCGCCCGAGGGTCCCTGGACGGTATACCAAAACGGCACGCCCGTCATGACCAAGGAGAGCCTGGGCGTATCGGGAACCGTCAACGCCCCCTGGCCCATCTGGGACAAAGAAAACGGCAGGATGCTGATGTACTACAGCATGGGTACCGGCGCCATCGGGGTGGCCGAGTCCACCGACGGCGTCACCTTCACCAATCCGAAAACGGTATTTGAGGCGAAGAACGCCCCCGCGGGCAATCAGGCCTACCAGCAGAGCGTCTATGAGTACACCATTCCCGGTAAGAACAACAAGTATCTCATGCTCTATACCGGCAACGGATTCAAGGAGACGGACGTCACCACCAACGGCAAACAGATCTTCTGCGCATGGTCCGTAGACGGCCTGACGTGGACGCCGGATGACAAGGTGCTGGTTTATCCCGACTCAGGCGACAAGGGGAACATTGCCTCCCCGCGGCTCCTCGTCAAGGACGGTGAGCCCTATGTGGTGTACCACAACTCCAACGGCAACATCGGCTGGTCCAAGCTCAGCGCCGACTTCTCCACCTTTACCCGGGCGGGGAGATACTACAATTCCATTGACAACGGCGAGCCGGACCGGGGCCGCGCGGCCGACGCCGCGTTCCTGGAGGAGGGCGGGGTGCTCTATATGTACTATACTGCCCGCTCCAATAAGGCAAAGAATGCGGCGGACGCATCGGTGCTCGTCTGCCGCAGCATGGGCGACGCGCAGGGCGTTCTCTTCCGGGACGACTTCAACGACGGCAGCGCCGACGGCTGGGAGCCCGTCTCCGGCGAATGGTCCGTTGTGGACGGAGCCTATGTTCAGAGCAAGCTCGATATGAACGGCTATCAGACCTTTGCGGGCGATATGTCCTGGACCGATTATGAGCTGGAGGTCAAGGTGACGCCGCTTGCGGTCCACCAAAAGCTGTCGGTCATGCTGAATGGCCGCGCCACGGATGTCAACAACCGTTACATCGGGTCCTATAACAACGGTACCCTGTCTATCAGCTGCCGTATTAACGGCAAAGACAAGGACGGGAAGGCCTTGGTCAGTGCGCCGTACACAATGGAGGCCGGGAAGACCTATACCATGAAGATGGTCTTCCGGGGCGCTCAGATCGAGCTGTGGATCAACGGCGTGAAGGAGCTGGAAGCCACGGACGACACCTACTCTGCCGGCCGGATCGGCCTTGTGACCTATACCACGACGGCCAAATTCGACGATGTGGTGGTCCGCACCGTCTCCGGCGAGCCCCAGCCCGCAGGCCCCATCGCGGTGAAGGACTTCGGCGATCACCAGATTATCCAGCGCGACGTCGAGACCGGGAGCGCCGTCGTGGCCGTCAGCGGTACGGTGGGCGTGGACGCCGCCAAGGTGGAGGTCTGCGTCACCGAATTTGAGGGCGGCGAGGTCGTGAAGGACTGGACCACAGTGGCGGAAAACGCCGCCGCCGGCGCGGCCTGGTCCGGCAGCATCACCCTGCCTCAGGGCGGCTGGTACAGGCTCAGGGCCCGGGCCCTGGACGGCGAGGGCAAGGTGCTCGGCGAGGCCGAGGGCGCCCACAAGTGGGGCGTCGGCATCAACATCCTGTGCATCGGCCAGTCCAACATGGTCGGCCAGGCGCCTGAGCGGCCCTGCACCGCGGCCGACGACCTGGTGGCCAACTATACCCGCTCGTGCAATTGGACCCACCTGACAGACCCCTATGACGGCGCGGGCGGTTCCCTGGTTCCCTCCATGGGCAACGCCCTGGTGGCGGAGCTGGGCATCCCCGTGGGCTTCATCCCCGCGGCCGACTCCGGCTCCGGGCTTCATGCGCCAAACCCCTACACCAATCCTCCCCACGGCCCCACCCGCTACTGGATGTACTACACCACGCCCGACGACACCGCCACGCTCTACGGCAAGGCCGTCACCCGCGCCAAGGCGGCGGGCGGCGTGGAGCTGGCGGTCTGGAACCAGGGCGAGACCGACGGCGCCATCTCGGTGGCCAAGGAGACCTATGAGAGCGATATGAAGACCCTCCTCAGCCGTCTGCGCAAGGACCTGGACAACCCGGAGCTGCCCATCTTCCTCTGCCAGATCGGCACCCACAATCCGAACATCTCCGATGACGCGGCCTATACCGCCATCCGCAGCGCTCAGCACGACCTGGACGACGGAGAGAACTTCTTCCTGGCCGCCACGGAGATGGAGTTTGCCCGGAAGGACACCGCCCACTACCGGAAGGCCGGCATGGACGAGATCGGCAGGCGGGTGGCCAACAGCGTGCTCTTCTACTACGGCGAGAGCGACTACTACCGCGGCCCCTATATCTCCGGCGCGTCGTATGCCGACGATTCCCGCAAGGTCATCGACGTGAGGATCACCCACCGCGGCGGCACAGACATTACCCCCGCCGCCGGCAATATTCCCGGCTTCTCCGTGCTGGACAATGCCAATGAGGTGGCGGTTGCCTCCGCGGTCCGGCTGAACGCGACCACCGTGCGCCTCACACTGGAGAGCGCCGTGGCCGGCAGCGGCCAGGTGCGCTACCTCTACGGCCTCAATCCGTATCCCGATACCGATGTGTCCGGCAACCCCAAAACGAGCGATCTGCAGAAGGACGCCATTGTGGTCAAGGACAACACCGCCCTGGCCCTTCCGCTGGAGAACACCACCGATCCGGTCCTGGTTGACGGCGACAAGCCGCCGGTGGTCGACCCGCCGGAGGAGGAGCGCTGGGACCTGATGGACCACGCAATGGGCCCCGACTGGAAGGCCGACGGCTGGAGATCTTCCTCCAAGACAGGGTCCTTCAACCAGAATGCGGACTACGTGAACATCCAAAAGCCCAACGGGAGCGGCATCGGCAGTGAAAAGCTCTACCACTGGGCCTGCTCCCCGGCCACGCTGCGCCTGCCCCGGGACGGCTTTACCCTCCAGGTAAGGGCCAGGGCCGCCGGCGAGGTGGACAATGCGGCCAATGAGATCGGCGTGCGCATGGGCCTTAATTCGGAGGATACAAACGGCCAGCTCGCCTCCATCTTCCTGGGCTATGGGAAGGACGGCTTTGTCAGCAGCTCCGCCACCGGCACGGGCCGGTATGTCATGAAGCTGGACACCACGGTCTGGCACGACTACTCCCTCGTGGTCCGGCAGGAGAACGGCGCCTACTTCTTCGACCTCTATGTGGACGACGCTCTTGCCTTTGAGAACGCGCCCCTGGCCACCTATAAGGGCGGCGATCTCATCCGGCTGGGCGCCGACAACGGCGGCCGCTGCAACCTGGATGTGCAGACCGTCCGCCTGGGCTCCGGCGAGGTCCTGCCCGAGGGGGTGTCCCCCGCCCGGGTGACCGGCGTGTCCCTCTCCGCCCAGAGCCAGAAGGAGAACGAGGTCAAATCCGTGACTGTGACCGTCACCGGCCGGGACTTTGCGGACGGCGCGCAGGTGGAGATCACCCTGGTGGACCGGAACGACAACACGGTTGCCGGCGTGAGCGCCGGGGCGGTCTTTACCGACAACACCGCCGCCGCCGCCCTGTCCATCCCTGCGGGCCTCTCCGCCACCACCTACTATGTGAAGGCGCAGGCCAACGGCCGGGTGCGCTACTCCGCCGCCTATACGGTGGAAGCCGACCGCCCCGCCCCCAGCTTCCCCCAGTTTACGCCCGACGGGTACACCATTGAGCTGGAGGATTATAAGTACAATCCCACCCAGGAGTTCAACTTCCCCACCATTGTGGACACCAAGGACCACCCGGTGGAGAACGCCCTGGGAGACTACCGCTACTACCTGTTCTACGCACCCCACGACGCCCCCGCAGGCAACTGCGTGGCGGTCTCCAATTCCCTGGACGGCCCCTGGGTGGAGTATGGCAGCAACCCTGTGGTCTCCAAGGAGTGGGATGAAAACTACAGCGTCTCCCACGTCTCCTCCCCCTTCGTCATGTGGAACGACGTGTACGACTGCTACTTCATGTATTTCCACGGTGAGAACAACATTACCCGCTACGCCACCTCCGACGATCTGCTGAGCTGGACCTACGGCGGCGTGTGCGTCACGGCCAACGATTTCTCCCCCACCGGCGGCGGCCTGAACGAGGCCAGCTACGCCAAGGTCTTCGAGCACGAGGTGCCGGGCCTGGGCAACAAGTACATTATGCTGCTGATGGTCACCGGCACCGCTACGGGCGGACACCGCAATATCTACTGGGCCCACTCGGAGGACGGCAAGACCTGGACGGCTGTCCAGAACGCCCTGCTGGACCCCACCATGGACAGCGAGTACAAGGGCAACTTCTCCGGCCCGTGGTTCATGCCCAGAGAGGTGGACGGGGAGCTGCGGTACTTCGTCATCTGCCACGCCTCCTCCGGCAATATGTACGCCTTTGAGGTGGGCGAGCGCCTGGACGAGTGCATCCCCTGGGGCGTGGTCTACGACTCCGTCGACTCCCCCGACCCGGACGACCCCGACCACGACGGCGCCTGGCCGGACTACGGCCGCGCGGGCGCGCCCAGCTTCATTCAGGACGACGACGGCGGATGGCACATGTTCTACGAGGGCGGCAAGCGCCTCCACGCCAACATTGTCCACGCCACCGCCCCGGCGGACAGCGTGTATGTCCCGCCCGCGTCCTCCGTCACCACCAAGAGCGAGACCCTGCCCGACGGAACGAAGGTCACCACCAGGACCGACCGGGCCACCGGCACCGTCACCGTGACCACTCTCTCGCCCGACGGGACAAAGACCGTGGCCGTCACCAGGAAGAACGGCAGCGGCACCGAGATCCTGACCCGGCCCGACGGCGTGCGTGCCGACAGCAAAATTGACAGGGACGGCGGCGTGACCGCCTCCGTCACCCTGCCGGACGCGGTGGAGCGCACCACCGTTGAGATTCCCGCCGGGAGCGGCAACGTGGTAATCCTGGTGAACGAGGACGGCACCGAGCGGGCGCTCACCCTCTTCACCGTGGAGAACGGCCGGGCCAGAGTCCTTCTGGACGGTTCCGCCCGGCTGCGCGTCGAGGAGCGCAAGGCCGGCTTTACCGACACCGAGGGCGCCGTGGCGGAGGCCGCCGCGGCCCTGGCAGCCCGGGGCGTGTTCCAGGGTACCGGCGCAGATACCTTCTCCCCCGCGCTGAGCGTGGACCGGGCGACCATCGTCACCCTCCTCCACCGCATCGACGGCGGCACTCCGGCTGAGTCCGCTCCGGGCTTTGCGGATGTGCCGGAGAACGCCTGGTATGCCGCGGGCGTGGCCTGGGCAGGCGAGTCCGGCGTGACCCTGGGCGTGGGCGGCGGAAACTTCGCCCCCGGCATGGTCCTCACCTGGCAGCAGGTGTCCGTCATGCTCTACCGGTACGCGGCGCTTACCGGCGCCGCCGAGACCGTGGAGGGCGGCGAGATCGAGGCGGCCCTCGCCTGGTGCGCCGAACACGGCGTCGGCGCAGGCGCCGAGGCGGGCGAGGCCGTCTCCCGAGGGGAACTGGCGCTCACGCTGTATCAGTACATCAAAGCCCTGGTGGGCTGATAACCACAGGGACTGCGGCGGGGCTTTGCCCCGCCGCAGTCTGCCGAAGACGACGGGAACCGGCAGGGGGACTTGCCCCGCCGCCGGTTCCCGTATATACTGATTGGAAAAGGAGTGCATAGACATGAAACGCTCTGAAATCAACGCCATCCTGCGCGACGCGGCGGACTTCTGCCGGCGCATGAACTTCTGCCTGCCGCCCTGGGCCTACTGGACTGCGGAGGACTGGGCCAAGGCGGGCCATGAGTACGACGAGATTCGGGACAATATGCTGGGCTGGGACATCACCGACTACGGCCACGGAAAATTCAGGGAGATCGGCCTGGCCCTCTTCACCATCCGCAACGGCAGCCTGAAAAACCCAAAGTACGCCAAGCCCTACGCGGAGAAGCTCCTCATCTCCCGGGAGGACCAGCTCTCCCCCAACCATTTCCACTGGAGCAAGATGGAGGACATCATCAACCGCGGCGGCGGCAACCTGATGGTCCAGGTGTGGAACGCCACGCCCGGCGAGGAACTGGCCGACACTCCGGTCACCGTCCACCTGGACGGTGTGGAGCAGACCGTCCCCGCCGGGACCGTCCTGCGCCTCACCCCGGGCATGAGCATCACCCTGCCCCAGCGGCAGTACCACGCCTTCTGGGCTGAGCGGGGCCACGGCAGTGTTCTGATCGGCGAGGTTTCCATGGTCAACGACGACAATACGGACAACCGCTTCTACGAGACCCAGGGCCGCTTCCCCACCATCGAGGAGGACGAGCCGCCGCTCTATCTGCTGTGTAACGAATATCCCGCCGCCAAGGAGTGAGCGCCATGGAAAAACGCTTTGATGTGACCGCGCTGGGAGAGGCCCTCATCGACTTTACCGAGTGCGGCCGGTCTCCCGCCGGGGCGCGGCTCTTCGAGCAGAATCCCGGCGGCGCGCCGGCCAATGTGCTCTGCGCCGTATCCCGCCTGGGCGGCCGCGCCGCCTTTATCGGAAAGGTGGGGGAGGACATGCACGGCGGCTTCCTCCGGGACACCCTGGCGGGGGAGGGGGTGGACGTGTCCGGCATGGTTTCGGACGGCGGCGTGTTCACCACCCTGGCCTTTGTGGCCCTGGGGCGGAGCGGGGAGCGGAGCTTCAGCTTTGCCCGCAGGCCGGGGGCGGACACCTGCCTGCGTCCCGACGAGGTGCCGGAGGCCCTCCTGGGGGAGAGCCGGGTGTTCCATGTGGGCTCCCTCTCCCTGACCGACGAGCCCGCCCGCTCCGCCACCCTCCGCGCGGTGGAGGCCGCCCGGCGGCTGGGCGCGGCGGTGTCCTACGACCCCAATTACCGCGCGTCCCTATGGCCGGACGCGGAGAGCGCCCGGGCGCAGATGCGCAGCCTCATCCCCCGCTGCGACGTGATGAAGCTCTCCGACGAGGAGACTGTGCTCCTCACCGGTGAGGGGGACCCGGTAAGGGCGGCGGAGAGCCTGCTCCGCGCCGGTCCCGCCTGTGTGGCGGTGACCCTGGGCGGTGAGGGCGCGTTGGTCGCCACCCGCCAGGGCGTGCGTGCGGTGCCCGCTTTCCCCGTGGAGGCGGTGGATACCACCGGCGCGGGAGACGCCTTCTGGGGCGCATTCCTCTACCGCCTCACCCGGAGCGGGAAACGTCCTGAGGCGCTGAGCCTGGACGAGGCGGCGGACTTCGCCCGCTTCGCCAACGCCGCGGCCTCCCTCTGCGTGGGACGCCGGGGCGGTATCCCCGCCATGCCGGGGCTGAAGGAAGTGGAGCAGGCGGCAAACTGAATGAATGGGGAAGGGGAAAAATCCCAAATAATGACGGATAGTCCTTTGATTGCGTCGTC
>NZ_JACOPQ010000017.1 GCF_014287675.1 Lawsonibacter faecis
TGGTACTCCGACAACTTCAATGTGGAGGTCCACGCCTTTGTGGAGAACGGAAAGTTCTGCGTGGTGAACAACACCTACGAGAGCCAGTCCACCACCGTCTACCGGGGCGACGGCTCCGCGTTCACCCTTTGCCTTGAACCAAATCAGATCGTCTGGTACGAAATTGAATAAAAAAGCAGCCGCATCCTTCAAGGATGCGGCTGCTTTTGGTCTGAGACGGAGTGCCGTCTGAGTGGAACGAGCGGCGGCGCTGTTTTCAAACGGAGCTTAGTAGTAAACGCCGCCTGCCGTGCCCGCAGTACCGATGGACTGGGCAATGGAGTTCACACCGGCGTTAATCTTTGCAATCAATTCGTAGTACCCCTCACTGTCCATCTCCAGAAACGGTATGGACTCCTGGGGGAAGGGACGGGTGAAACCGACCAGGGACTCAATGGAGTATCCGCCGGAGAGGGAGAGCTTCTCCTCCACCGTCTGGATGGTAAGCTCGGAGAAGTCCAGAGCGACCCGCTTGGCGGATCTGTCCGCGGTAAAGGTGCCGGAGGCGTAAAACTGGGGACCTGCTCCGTCGCCGCCCGTAGAGACGACATTCAGGCCGAAGCGGTCGCCGTCCAGTGTGTAGGAGCAGACCAGGCCAAAGGGGACGCCGCCGCTTTCGGCACAGGTCAGCGTGGCGACCAGGGCTTTTCCGCTGTCGCACTCCAGTTTAAGACGAATCTCCGCAGGCCGGCCGCGGTCCTCCGTGGGCAGGAGCGCCTCGAGAAGGACGACCCGGTTACCGGCGATATAGAAGTCGATAAGAACATCCTTCGTCAGGAAGGCTAAGCTCCTGTCAAAGCTGTCCATATACTCGTCCAAATCGAAGTAGCTGTCATCGGTGACATAGGAGAAGAACTCATCCTGGATGAGGACGCGCATAGCGTCGGAGAGGAAAACACGCAGGGCGCCGACGGGTACGGTCATGGTATACCGGGTGGCGGAGTACTCCCTGGCCACGGACTGGACTGTGGCGGAGCCGGCGTTGGCGACGGTAATCGTCTCATTGAGTTCGGCGGAGAGCCGCGCCAGCTCGGCAACGGTCTCGCCGCTCAGCGCGGAGGCGGTCTGGGTGGTGTCGCTCAGCTCAAAGAAATTGAAGCCGAACGCAGGGTCCATGGGGCTGTCCGGCCCGAAGAGCGGGGAGGCGAGTACGTCGGCGCCCAGCGTCTCTGTGTGGATAAAGTAGTAGTCCCCGGCGGTGAGCTGGTCGC
Source organism: Lawsonibacter faecis (assembly GCF_014287675.1). Lineage (GTDB taxonomy): Bacteria > Bacillota > Clostridia > Oscillospirales > Oscillospiraceae > Pseudoflavonifractor > Pseudoflavonifractor faecis. The sequence continues at coordinate 1,251 of NZ_JACOPQ010000017.1, forward strand.
TGCCGAAGGAGAGCTTATCATCCTCCAGCATAACCACAAGGGAGGCGAGGGGGCTGCGGCCCAGATAGACGGGTATCTCCAGCGCGGCCTGGCGATTTTCGCGGTCCAGCTCGATGATGTACTCAATGCCCGTGCCGGGCACATCGGCGGGACTGATGCCGAGGGAGCCGGCAAACTCCCTCGCCGTGTCCTCGGAGAGCTCGCCCAGGTGGAAGGATAGCGTCTGCCGGGTGGGCTTGTCTTTCAGCGCGGCGGTGACGGCGGCGGCGTCACCGGGCGCGTAGCTCGCCATGGTCTTGGCCATACAGCCTGCCACATAGGCCTTGGGATTTACCGCCTTGAGAATGGCCGGGAAGGCGAAGACGGCTGCGGCGGCGACCACCAGGAGGACGGCGGCCGCGATGGCGACGCCGCGCTTGAGCTTCTTTTTGTCCCGCTTGGGCGGCTCGGGCGGTGTGACGCTGCCGCCATAGAAGCCCACCGGGGCGGTCTCGGGGTTGGGGGACGACTCAGCGCCGGGACATCCCTCTGTTGGGGGGACGGTCTCTGCGGTGGGGTCGGACTCCGGGGTGGGCGGAATATCCGGATCAGGATCAACGCCGCCGGAGGGCAGGGGCCACTCGGTCAGCGGCTGACCCTCTTCGGCCGGGGCGCCGCCGGGGGTTAAATCGGTATCGCTCATCGTTTTCATCCTCTCCTGATTTCTCTGAAGACGGGGCGGCAGGGACCGGAACGGCGCTCTTGACAAGCGGCGCTCCCGGGCGTATAGTAAGACCCCTGATGGAAAGGGCGGGCCTTTCTTAAAATAACTCTACCACGGGGACGCGGGAGCGTCAAGGCAATCTGAATCGAGGTCTTTTTAATGGAATACCGTATGAGTAAATCCCTGCGGTGTATGTATACGGCGGCGGGGCTGGTCTTCGTGGGCGTGACAGTATGGCTGTGGCTGGCAGGGGGGTGGAACCGCCCCCTGGGGGACCCCACCCGCACTCTCTACCGGGTGGCGGCCATCGTGATTCTGGTGCTGGGCGTCCTCTCCCTTCTGCGGCCCTGGCGGGCGCGAATCAGGCTGGAGGACGACGAGGAGCTCTACTACTGCGACGGATATCTGGCCGCCCGCCGCTTCCCCATGGGCGAGCTGGAGCGGGTGTGCATCCGGGGCGGCAAGCGCATGGTATTCGCCTTCCGGGACGGGCACAGCGTCGGTGTGGAGTTTCTCTTTACCGGCCAGGAGAGCTTCCTTGCGGAGATGCGCACCCGCGGCATCCAGGTGGCCGGACCCGGCGCGCAGATTCATCAGTAGTGTTAAAAAAGGCGCTGCCGTTTCAAACGGCAGCGCCTTTTCTGTCATTGACCAAAGCTATCCCCATATGAGAAACGACAGGGGAGCAAGGCCTGGAATGCCCACTTATTGTAAGGGGTGCGGACTTTGCCGGTCAGGGGGCGGGCTGGTACTGCGCGGCCATTTCGTTGAGGGCCAGGATGGCGAGGCTCAGGGTGGTGTTCTCCGGGGCGTAGCGCTGGGCCTCCTGATAATAGGAGATGGCCTTGTCAATCCGCGCCCGGTCGGAGGCGGCGGCTACCGCCGCCCGGTTGCCAAGCGCAGTCAGGGCGTCGGCCATGGCGGCGCTCAGCGCCGCGTCGCGGGGGAACTGCTCCAGACCCTGGCGGAGGACGGCCAGGGCGTTATCCGGATCGTTCAGGGCCATATGGCTCCGGGCCAGCAGGAGGGGGATCTCCGCGGTGGCGTCGGAGGGAAGGCCGGAGAGCAGCTCCAGCACCTTCTGATGGTCGCCTTCGCGGTCGGCGGCGCGGGCCTTATGCAGGGCGGGGTCCTCCGGGGGGGTGAGAAGGACGGAACGGGTCAGGGTCCCGGCGGTGGCGGTATAGGCCCCAGACAGGGTCGCCGAGGCGGAGGAGAAGAGCAGAAGCGCACACAGGGTCAGCAGGGCCAGGGAGAGGCCCCGCCGCTCCGCCGGCCCCCGCCGGACGGCGCAAGCGGAGAGCAGCACGACAAGCCCGGCGGCCAGAAGGGACACGCCGGCGACGAAAATTCTCCAGGAGAGGCCGTTGTCTCTCTCCAGTGCCGAGAGAAGGGGGGCCCAGCTCCCCGGCAGCAGCGACGTGAAGGCCGAAAAGCGGATGCCCGCAAGCAGCAGAAGAAGGCCGCCTAGAGCGAGGGCGGGTCCCAGCCAGCGCCAGGCGGCCAGAGGCCGGGAGGCCAGGCGGAAGAGGGCAAGGGCCAGCCCCGCGGCCAGGAGCCAAAAGCCCGCGGCGGCGGCAGGGCTGCTGAGGCCGGCCATCAGCCGCAGCGGGGAGAGCAGGGATAGGGGGAGACCCGGCGCCGCCGCCCGGAGAGCCCCGCCGCCGCCGCCCAGGGTCAGAGCGGTGGACAGCCCGGCGGCTGTGGTCGCCAGGAAAAGGGCCAGTGAGAGCAGAAGGGGGAGCAGAACCGCCCTGGGCCAGCGGGGCGGGTAGAGGGGGAGCGGGGCTCCGTCCTCGTCCGCGCCGTACTCCTCGTCCGGCCAGTCCTCCGTCGACGCGGGGGGCGGAGGGGGGAAGGGGGGCAGGTCAGGACCCGGCGGGTTGTCGGGCACGGGCGGCTCCTCGACCGGGGGGAGATCCGGCGCGGCAGCCTCCTCCGTCAAAGGCGGGGGCCGGGTGGAGAAGGCGGCCTCCTCTCCGGCGGAGGGCGAGGGAGGTTCCAGAGTCAGGACAACGGGGGCCGCGGCCTCGTTTTCGACGTCCGGCGGCGGGAAGGCGGGCTCGGGGTCGGTAAACGGGATGGGGCCGTCCAACAGGGTGCGGCCGCAGGTGCGGCAGAACTGGTCGCCGGCGGCGTTCTTGCCGCCGCAGTATGGGCAGGTCATAAATCCACCTCCAATGGGGGGCCGTTTCAGGCTGCGGTTTCCAGGGGGACAAAGACACCGGGGGACTCCTCGCAGTAGGGCCGCCAGCCCCCCTGCCCGTCGGTAAAATAGCAGAGGGCCCGCGGGCCTGCGGGAAACAGGCTGAGGACGGCGGTATCGGACGCCGCCACATGAATCTCGCTCTCGCCGGGGAGGATATAGTGGAGCCGCCCGTCGGTGAGGAAATAAAAGACGTCGGTATATCCGCTCAGCAGGGAGGCTTCCGCCCTCTCCGTCACCAGGGCGGTGTTGCCCGACAGATCCAGGGAGTAGATGGGCCCGCCCTCCTCAAAGGACTCCTGGTAATAGGTGATGGAGAGGTCGGGGGCCGTGTCATAGGCGCGGCAGCCGCTGAGATGGAGCAGCAGGCGGGCCGGCTCTCCGCCGCGGAGGTCGGGCAGGAGGTAAAAGTCCCCCTCCCTGGTCTGGTAGAGCATCCGGCTGCGGTCGGCGGAGAGCGTGAAGGCGTATACCTGGTCGGTGAGCTTGCTGCAGGAGTAGTTCTCATCCAAATAATAGAGACCGTCCTGCGAATAGAGGACACAGTCCACGAAGGAGTCGGCGGGGGAGACGGTAAGATACTTGGACAGGCTCAAAAGACGGCTTGCGGCGCCGTTCGGCGTGCCGGGGAAGAACTGCACCGCCTCCGACAGCAATATCAGCTCCGCGCCGTCCCGGGCCAGATAGCACTTCCCGAGGCTGGTGAAGATCAGCTCCCGGCGGTTCCGGCTGACGGCCATGGAGAGCTCTGTGAGCATACGCTCCGCCAGCAGGGTGGAGACGCCGTCCCGATAGGCGTAGAGGTCTCCGCGGTTATTGTAGACGCTGGACATCTGGTAGTAGTAGAGCAGGCCGTCGTCGCTGAGCGCCAGGGGGACGCCCTGGCCGCAGACCCTCACCGGGTCTTTGCCCGGGAGAAAGAGCATCAGCCCGGCCGGTGCAGAGGAGGATACTCCCGTGGTGAAGGCCGCGGCGCTGCCGTCCGGGGAGAGGGTGACGTTCTCCAGCGCGCAGTCGTCGGAGAGCAGAACGGGCGCGCCGCCGGTGTCCGCCAGAAGATAAACGCCCCCCTCCGCAGTCTGAAAGGCCGCAGCGTCGCCGCCGTCGGAAAGGATGGCGCGCTCCACGCCGGATGTGATTGCCGTCGCTCCGGCGGCGGTGACGCGCCAGAGCGTGCCGTCGGTATCGACATAGGAGAAGACCTTGCGGTCCATGGACAGGTCGAAGCTGTAAGAGGCGTCCGCCCGGGCCACCAGGGCGGTTCCGGAATAGACAGCGATTTTCTCATAGTTCTCTCCGGAGTTGATAAGATAGAGGCAGTCCGGCTCCAGCCGGGTAACGTCGGTCACTGTCCCTCCCGGGCGGCACAACAGGACGGCGGCGACGGCGGCCAGCAGGACCAGCGCGCCCAGGCCGGCGAGGAGCAGCCGGCGGCGGCCCGGCGCTTGTTGAGCCCGGGCTGGGGAAGACGGTTCCTCCGGCGAGGGACCGCCGCCGGGGGAGAAGAGGGGAGAGACGGCGTCCCCGGGCGCGGCGTCAACCAGAGGCGCGCCGCAGCCGGCGCAGAAGAGGTCGCCCTCGTCGGCCTGTGCGCCGCAATGTCTGCAAATCATCGCTGTCCTCCTTTCGGGAGCGTGGCGGGTGCGGCCGGTTTCGGATAATCCCATTCTATGACATAATATTCCCTATTGCAAGAAAAAGCGGGCCGAGCGGAAAGAGGCGTGACAGCGGCCGGACAATATGGTATAATTGGCCCGGTCGGCGCCTGCGCTGCGCGGAGGACCGCCGCCGACGCCGTATACCATGAGACGCCGCGTGTTTGCGATATGACAAAGCACCGACGTTTCATTTCCCACACAGAAAGGAAGAACCAGATGAATCGGATGAAGCGGGCCGGGGCCACGGCCCTCGCGGCCCTTCTGACCCTGAGCCTGGCCGCCTGCAGCGGCGGAGGCGATCAGACCGCGGAGGTGGAGGCGGCCCAGGCGAAGCTGGACGCAGCCACCAGCTTTGAGTCGGTCTACCGCACCGAGATGGACTACTCCATGGCCGACGCCGACGGCGAGGCGGTCTCCGTCTCCGTGACCAACCAGATGAAGGTGACCCTCATCACCGCGCCCGAGCCCCGGCTCATGGCGGACACCACTACCGAGCTGACCTCCGGAGAGGAGCATATGAGCCAAAATATGACCATTTACATGCTGAAGGAGGGCGAGGGCTACAGCCAGTACATCACCGACGGCAGCAGATGGGCCAAGGGCACGGTGGCGAGCTCCGATATGGAGGAGATGACTCCCACCGACAGCATTCAGCTTTTCCTAGCTGAGGGCGCTGCCTTCCGAAAGGTGGGCACGGAGACCCTGGAGGGCGGAGACGCCGTCAAGTACGAGAACACCCTCAAGGGCGCGCAGCTGGTGGAGGCGCTGGACAACGTACAGCTTCTGGACAGCATCAGCTCCATGAGCGAGGACCAGCAGAGTAAAATCCGCTCCGATCTGGGAAAGAACCTGAAGGGGCTGACCGTACATATTTGGGTGGATGAGGCCACGGGCTATCCCGTCCGGTATGAGATGGACCTGACGGCTATCCTGGAGGACATGACGGACAGCATCTCCAAGACCCTGGGCGGGCACATTGAAAAGAGCGGCCGGACGATGACCCGGGCCGTGGTCAGCATGACCTGCGCCAACTTCAACTCCGCCGCCGAGATTGTCCTGCCCGACGCGGCGGCAGATGCGGAGCCGGTGGGCTGATCCAATCGGTATTGACTGCACAGACGCGGCCCCCGGAAAAATCCGGGGGCCGTTTTCCCTGCGGTGTGAGGGCCCGGGGAGGGCGGGGGATGGAGACGGCGCAGGGGGATGGCATCCGGGCGGGCCGGGGCGTCGTTGCGCGGCCCGCGGAACTTTTTTCCGCTGACGGCGTCTGTTCCATTGCTGGCAATTGGTGGGGGCGGGGAGAAATCGACGGTTCTACCGTTGCTTTTTTCGGGACAAGCCGCTATAATTATGTCAAGTATATCTATCAATCACCCGTCCGCCGGTGGGCGGAAGACCGGGAACCCCCCGGACCTGCATGGAGGTGCGCTATGAAACGAAATCGCCTTTTGGCCTGCGTCCTGGCGGCCGCAATGGTCCTCTCCCTGACCGTTGTGCCCGCCATGGCCGCTTATCCAGACGTTCCTGCCGATAATTGGGCCGCCGAATATGTAAATGACATGACCCAGAAGGGCATCTTTACCGGCATTTCGGAGGGAGGGCAGATTCTCTTCAAGCCCGACAAGCCGATGACCGCCGTGGAGGCGCTCGCCCTCTGCGCCCGCATCAGCGTGGAGACCGCCCTCCGCCAGGAGATCGGCAGGGACCGGGCGGACCAGATTGCGGGCCTGACCGGGGACGCCGCCTACTGGGCCAGGGACGAGTTTGCCACCTGCATCGAGGCGGGCATCCTCTCCTACGCGGAGCTCAAGGAGCTGTGGCAGTCCGGGGAGATCAGCAAGCCCATTGCCAAGGAGGACTTTGCCCTCTATCTGGTCCGGTCCATGCAGCTTGCGCCCATGGCGGAGAACCTGTCCACCTATACGCTGGATTTTACGGACAAGAAGGATATTACCGCCGGCATGGAGCCCTATGTCTATCTTTTAAATACATACGGAATTGTCACCGGCAATGAGAACAAGGCGTTCGCCCCCAAGAGCACCGTCACCCGCGCGGTGGCGGCCACCATGCTATCCCGCGCCATCGACTTTATGGACGAGTCGGGCACCAGCGTGGAGCTGCCCGAGTATACCGACTACAACTGGGAGGCCGGTATCATCGTCAGCGCCGCCGCGGGCGCCAAGGACAAGATTAACCTGGTCCTCAAGAGCGACATCTCCGGCGACAAGACCATCTCCATCCCCGCCGCCACCCCCATCTACGAAAACAGCATGCTGGTGGAGAGCAAGCTCCTGGTGAGCGGGACCTACGCCCGGGTCTGCTTCGACCAGGACGGCACCCCCATGGCCATCCGTCTCTCCGGCAGCGTGGAGACGGTTGCCGGGTCCGTGGTGGGCGTGTCCGACAGCACGCTGCTTCTGAACGTCAACGGCACGACGCAGAGCGTGAATTACGACCGCTTCACTGAAGTCCAGGTGGGCGGCAAGACCGGGGACCGCAGCCTCATCGACGCGGAGGCGGGCTATACCGACGCCGTCTGCCGCATCGACCAGCTGGGCCATCTGGTGGCCGTGCAGCTCACCGGGGGCACCCGCCGGGAGGAGGGCGTCATCAAGAGCGTGGAGACCCAGGCCAGCGGCGGCGCCGTGCTGGTGATCTCCGGCCTGGACGGTCAGCTCCAGCGCCTGACCGTGCCCGCCGGGACGACCATCACCGCAAACGGCCTGTCTCTCTCCAGCCTCGACGCCAGCCACGTGGGCAACTATGTGGACCTGCGGGTCTCCAACGACGACGGCACCGTCTCCTCCGCGGCCATGGACCGGGTGACCCGCTATGTCCAGGGCGCGGTGAGAAGCACCGGCAGCGCCGGCGGCGTGGATAATGTGACCGTCAGCGACCTGAGCACCAACAAGGCCACCACTTACAATCTGGCCGAGACGGCCGAGATATACTACAGCGGCAAGGCGGTCGGCCTGGGCGCGATTCAGAAGGACTGGTTCGTCACCGTCCGCGTCACTGGCGGAGAGATTACCGCACTCTACGGCTACCCGGGCTCCAAGGTGACCGAGGGGACCATCGCCGGCATCGACTATCCCAGCAGCGATACCGCCAAAATGGTGCTCTCCGTCTCCACGGCCCAGGGCGCCGTCGTCACCTTCGATCTGAACCTCTCCGATCCCCCCTCTGTTCAGCGCAGCGGGAAATCGGCCAGCCTGAGCAAGCTCCGCACCGGCGACTCGGTCACCGTGACCAGCCGCTACAACGAGGTGACCCTCATTGATTCGGTGCCCCGGAGCGCCAACGTCTCGGGCACCATTGTCGGCAAGAGCGAGACCAAGACCAGCTACACCATCGACGTGGAGCTGGACAACGGCGGCGGCACCAAGACCTATGAGCTCAACGGCAGCATCTCTGTCACCCGGGATGACAAGATCATCGACGTGAGTGAGCTGGCCGTGGACTACCATGTGGCCATGATCACCGAGGGCGACGAGGTGCTGTCCATTGACGTGGACCGGGCCGCCGGCAGCAACGCCACAAAGATCAGCGGCACCGTCATAACGGTGGAGACCAAGGAGAAGACCATCCTCTTCCGCACCTCCGATGAGAAAATCGTCACCGTGGACGTACCCGCCGGCCTCTCTATCCAGACCGTGGGGAGCGGGACCATCTCCCTGAGCAAGCTGCAGAACGGGGACAGCCTGGATATCTACGGGGAGTACAAGGACGGGAACTTTAAGGCCAGCGTAATCATCAAGATTTGACGCAGCTTCCGTTTCCCGCGAACCCGGCGCCCGGACCGATGCCTCGGTCCGGGCGTTTTTACGCCCGTGGGCGGGGGAACACGGGCGGATATTGGCCGCCCCTGGCAGAGGTGCGGCGGTCGCGGGAGATTCCCCCGGTCCGGTAAAGCCGGACAGCCCCCTTGGTAAGGGGGCCAAGAGGAGACGTGGGTCGGCGGGGCGGCTTTGGGCACTATGTCCAAAGGTGGGCAAAAGCCCGGAAAGCCTTGAAAAAACATGAAAAAATACGGCTGAAAGCCTTGACATAAGTGTATAATTGCGATATTATATCAAAGCGCCTGTTTGGGCGCAGTCTGCGATGATGCGGGAGATTGCGGTGAAAACCGGTAACTTCCGCGGAGTATGTCCGTTTATCGGGCGGCTGAGGGATCTATGCACGGGCGTATATCGCCGGCGCATGGATAAAACCGGCCTGCTTAGCGCCGGTTTTCTTCATGCCACGGAGTGATACGCACGAAGCCGTGGATAAGAAATCTCTCACCGTACGGAGCGGCAGCTTCCAACCCAACCACTTCGTATGTTTTAAGGAGGAAACACCATGGCAGCTCAGAAAGAAATGATCCGCATCCGGCTCAAGGCCTACGACCACCAGCTCATTGACCAGAGTGCCGAGAAGATTGTGGAGACCGCCAAGCGCACCGGCGCCTCCGTCTCCGGTCCCATCCCCCTGCCCACCAAGAAAGAGGTCGTGACCATCCTGCGCGCCGTCCACAAGTACAAGGACTCCCGCGAGCAGTTCGAGCGCCGCACCCATAAGCGCCTCATCGACATCCTCAAGCCCTCCCCCAAGACCGTGGAGGCCCTGATGGCGCTGGAGCTCCCCGCCGGCGTGGAGATCGAAATCAAGCTGTAAGCCCCCCGCATTTCTCCCGAATCCCAAATCAAAGCCCAGCGCAGCGGGTTTGATTTGGAGAGAAGGAGTAAGGTAGCGCAGTGAAGCCTTCCCCCACGTGAGGAAAGCGGAACGAAGCGGACTTTGTGACGAAGTCAGTACCGCAGTCCATCGCGTTTTGAGATGGACGGGTCAAGTTGAAAAACCAATGGGGAGCCCGATGCCCCACGTTTTTCAACCAATAACCTTTATAAGGAGGAAAACACATGGAAAAGGCCATTATCGGCAAGAAGGTCGGCATGACGCAGATCTTCGACGAAGCTGGCCACGTCATCCCGGTCACCGTCATTGAGGCGGGCCCCTGCGCCGTGGTGCAGAAGAAGACCGTGGAGAAGGACGGCTACAGCGCCGTTCAGCTGGGCTTCCAGGACGTCGCCGAGCGCAAGCTCTCCAAGCCCGAGCTGGGCCACCTGAAGAAGGCTGGCGTGGCGCCCAAGAAGGTCCTCAAGGAGTTCGACCTCAACAATGCCGAGTCCCTCAACGTCGGCGATGAGGTCAAGGCCGACAGCTTTGCCGAGGGCGACCGCGTGGACGTCACCGGCGTCAGCAAGGGCAAGGGCTACCAGGGCGTTATCAAGCGCTGGGGCGCCCGGCGCACCCCCATGAGCCACGGCGGCGGCCCCGTTCACCGTCACGCGGGCTCCATGGGCTCCGGTACCGATCCCAGCCGGATTTTTAAGGGCAAGATTGGCGCCGGCCACATGGGTCACGAGCAGATCACAGTCCTCAACCTGGACGTGGTCAAGGTCGACCCCGAGTACAATCTGATCGCCGTGCGCGGCGCCATTCCCGGCCCCAAGGGCGGCATCGTGTACCTGCGCAACAGCGTCATCAACGTCAAGGCCAAGGGCGCCGCGGCGGGCATCTCCAACAACCCGCAGAAGGCTTCCGGCCGTGCCAACCCGCAGAAGGCCTCTGCGCGTAACAAGTAAGAGAGGAGAGATACCAAATGCCTAAAGCAACTGTTGTTGATATGACCGGCAAGAAGGTCGGCGAAGTGGAGCTCTCCGACGCCATCTTCGGCATCGAGCCCAACCAGGCCGTTGTCCACGAGGCCGTCAAGAACCACCTGGCCAACTGCCGTCAGGGCACCCAGAGCGCCCTCACCCGCGCCGAGGTTTCCGGCGGCGGCATCAAGCCCTGGCGCCAGAAGGGCACCGGCCGCGCCCGCCAGGGTTCCACCCGCGCCCCCCAGTGGACCCACGGCGGCATCGTGTTCGCCCCCAAGCCCCGGGACTACAGCTACACCATCAATAAGAAGGTCCGCCGCCTGGCTCTGAAGTCCGCACTCTCCGCCAAAGCCGCCGAGGGCAACGTCATTGTTGTCGACGGTCTGAACCTGGGCGAGATCAAGACCAAGGCCATGGCCGGTTTCCTGACCGCCGTCGAGGCCGGCAAGGCCGTCCTCGTGACCAGCGAGGTCAACGAGAATGTGGTGCTGTCCGCCCGGAACATTCCCGGCGTGGTCACCACCACCGCCAAGCTGCTCTCCGTTTACGACATCGTGAACGCCAAGCAGTTCATCGTCGACAAGGCCGCCCTGGCCGTCATCGAGGAGGTGTTTGCGTAATGGCTACCAACGCTTATGACATCATTAAGCGCCCCATCGTGACCGAGCAGTCCATGGAGCAGACCGAGATGAAGCGCTACACCTTTGAGGTGGCCAAGAGCGCCAACAAAATTGAGATCGCCAAGGCTGTCGAGGAGATTTTCGGCGTGAAGGTCTCCAAGGTCAACACCCTGAATATGCAGGGCAAGGAGAAGCGCACCGGCGCGTATCCCAAGGGCCGCCGGCCCAGTTGGAAGAAAGCGATGGTCACCCTCACCGAGGATTCCAAGTCCATCGAGCTCTTCGAAGGCATGGTGTAAGGAGGAAGTAAGAAATGGCTATCAAGACTTATAAGCCCACAACCCCCTCCCGCCGCCACATGACCGTGAGCGCCTTCGAGGGGATTGACAAGAAGGCCAAGCCCGAGCGCAGCCTGCTTGAGAATCTGAAGAAGCATTCCGGCCGCAACAGCTACGGCCGCATCACCGTCCGCCACCGCGGCGGCGGCAGCAAGAAGAAGTACCGTATCATCGACTTCAAGCGTCAGAAGGACGGCGAGGTCGCCACTGTGCTCCGGCTTGAGTACGATCCCAACCGTACCGCCAACATCGCCCTCATCCAGTATGAGGACGGCACCAAGAGCTATATCCTGGCGCCTGTGGGCCTGAAGGCCGGCCACAAGATTGTCTCCGGCCCCGAGGCCGACATTCTGCCCGGCAACTGCCTGCCCATCGCCAACATCCCCGTGGGCGAGACCATCCACAACATCGAGCTGTACCCCGGCAAGGGCGCCCAGCTGGTCCGGTCCGCCGGCACCGCTGCCCAGCTCATGGCCAAGGAGAACGGCATGGCTCAGGTCCGCCTCCCCTCCGGCGAGGTCCGTTACGTGCGCGAGGAGTGCAAGGCCTGCATCGGCCAGGTCGGCAACACCGACCACGGCAACATCCAGATCGGCAAGGCCGGCCGTAAGCGCCACATGGGCTGGCGGCCCACCGTGCGCGGCAGCGTCATGAACCCCTGCGACCACCCCCACGGCGGCGGCGAGGGCAAGAGCCCTGTGGGCCGTCCCGGGCCTGTTACCCCCTGGGGCAAGCCGGCCATGGGTTACAAGACCCGCGCCAAGAAGAACAAGACCGAGCAGTTTATCGTCAAGCATCGTAACGCGAAGTAAGGAGGAGAGTAAAAGATGTCCAGAAGCATTAAGAAAGGCCCCTTTTGCGCTCCTGAGCTGCTGAAGCGGGTCGACGAAATGAATAAGACCAACGAGAAGAAGGTCCTGAAGACCTGGAGCCGCGCCTCCACCATCTTCCCCTCCTTCGTGGGTCATACCTTCGCCGTGCACGACGGCCGGAAGCACGTGCCCGTCTATGTCACCGAGGACATGGTCGGCCACAAGCTGGGTGAATTTGCTCCCACCCGCACCTTCCGCGGCCACGCCGGCGCCAAGTCCGGTAAGTAAGGAGGAGAGATAACATGGAAGCCAAAGCAACTCTGAGATATGCCCGCATCTCTCCCCGCAAGGTGCAGATCGTGTGCGATCTGATCCGGGGCAAGAGTGTTCCCCAGGCCACCGCAATTCTGATGTCCACTCCCAAGGCCGCCAGCGAGCTCATGCTGAAGATCCTCAAGAGCGCCGCGGCCAACGCGGAGAACAACCACCAGATGGACCCTGAGAAGCTGTACGTGTCCGCCACCTATGCCAACCCCGGCCCCATCATCAAGCGGATGCGGCCCCGGGCTCAGGGCCGGGCGTTCCGGATCAACAAGCGCACTTCTCACATCACCATCGCTGTGGCTGAGCGCTAAGGGAGGAGGAAAAATATGGGACAGAAAGTCAATCCCCACGGCCTTCGCGTGGGTGTGATCAAGGATTGGGACTCCCGTTGGTATGCCCGCAATGAAAAAGTGGGCGACCTCCTCGTGGAAGACCACAAGATCCGCGAGTATCTGAAGAAGACTCAGTACGGCGCGGGCATCCCCAAGATTGAGATCGAGCGTGACAACGCCAAGGTGCGCGTGTATCTGCACTGCGCCCGTCCCGGCGTGGTCATCGGCAAGGGCGGAGCGGACATCGAGAAGCTGCGCCTGAACCTGGAGAAGATGATCGGCAAGAGCGTGGCGCTGAACATCGTCGAGGTCAAGAACATCGACATGAACGCCCAGCTGGTGGCGGAGAACATCGCCCAGCAGCTGGAGAAGCGCATCGGTTTCCGCCGCGCCATGAAGAACGCCATGGGCCGCGCGATGCGTATGGGCGCCCGCGGCATCAAGACCCAGGTCTCCGGCCGTCTCGGCGGCGCCGAGATCGCCCGCGTGGAGCACTATCACGACGGCACGATTCCCCTGCAGACCCTCCGTGCCGATATCGACTACGGCTTCGCCGAGGCTGCCACCACTTATGGCCGCATCGGCGTCAAGGTGTGGGTCTACAAGGGCGAGGTTCTGACTCAGACCCTGCGCACCACCCCCCGCACCCTGGACACCAAGAACTTTAAGGAGCGTCCCCCCCGCCGGGACAACCGTCGGGACGGCGACCGCAAGGGCGGTTTCGGCGGCCAGCGCCAGGGCGGCTACGGCCAGCGTCCCGCCGGTCAGGGCGGCTACGGTCAGCGTCCCGCCGGCCAGGGTCAGGGCGGCTACGGCCAGCGTCCCGCCGGCCAGGGCTTCGGCGGTCAGCGTCCCCAGGGCGGCTACAATCAAAGCCGTCCCGCCGCCCCCCGCCCCGCCGCTCCCACTGCTCCGAAGGAAGGAGGCGCCAACTAATGCTGCTGCCTAAGAGAGTCAAATATCGCCGCGTTCACCGCGGCCGTATGAAGGGCAAGGCCACCCGTGGCAACACTGTCACTTACGGTGAGTTCGGCCTCCAGGCCACCGAGCCCTGCTGGATCACCAGCAACCAGATCGAGGCCGCCCGTATCGCCATGACCCGTCACACCAAGCGCGGCGGTCAGGTGTGGATTAAGATCTTCCCCGACAAGCCCGTCACCGAGAAGCCCGCCGAGACCCGCATGGGTTCCGGTAAGGGCTCCCCCGAGTACTGGGTGGCCGTGGTCAAGCCCGGCCGCGTCATGTTCGAGATCGCCGGCGTCTCTGAGGAGACCGCCCGCGAGGCACTGCGTCTCGCCTCCCACAAGCTGCCTGTGAAGTGCAAGATTGTGAAGAAAGAGACCGCCGAGACCGAGAATGGTGGTGAATGAAGATGAAAGCGAATGAAATCCGTAAGCTCTCCGCCGCCGAGCTGGAGACCAAGCTGGGCGACCTGAAGAAGGATCTCTTCCAGCTCCGTCTTCAGCACGCCACCAATCAGCTTGAGAACCCCATCAAGATCGCCGAAGTCAAGAAGGACATCGCGCGCGTCAAGACCATGATCCGTGAGCAGCAGCTCACCAGCCGATAAGAAGGAGGAAATAGAACATGGATAACAGAACTTCTTCCCGTAAGACCAGAGTCGGCATGGTGGTCTCTGACAAGATGGACAAGACCGTTGTGGTGGCCATCGCCGACCGTGTGGCCCATCCCCTGTATAAGAAGATCGTCAAGCGCACCTACAAGCTCAAGGCCCACGACGAGCTCAACGAGTGCGGCATCGGCGACCGTGTGAAAGTGATGGAGACCCGCCCCCTGTCCAAGGACAAGCGCTGGCGCGTGGTTGAAATCATTGAAAAAGCGAAGTAAGGAGGTGCCGGAATGATTCAGCAGGAAACTTACCTGAAGGTGGCCGATAATACCGGCGCCAAGGAAATTAAGACCATCCGCGTCCTGGGCGGCTCCAAGCGGAAGTACGGCAACATCGGCGACGTCGTTGTGGCCTCTGTCCGCAAGGCTCAGCCCGGCGGCACGGTGAAGAAGGGCGAGGTCGTCAAGGCCGTTATCGTCCGCACCGCGTTTGGCGTTCGCCGCGCCGACGGCAGCTATGTCCGCTTCGACGAGAACGCCGCCGTCCTCATCAAGGACGACAAGAATCCCCGCGGGACCCGTATCTTTGGGCCCGTGGCCCGCGAGCTGCGCGACAAGGATTACATGAAGATCCTGTCCCTGGCTCCCGAAGTGCTGTAAGGGGGTAGGAGAAGACATGAATAAGATGAGCATCAAGACGGGCGATACCGTCGTGGTCCTGTCCGGCAAGGACAAGGGCAAGAAGGGCAAGGTCCTCAAGGTCATGCCCAAGGAGAGCAAGGTCGTGGTGGAGAAGGTCAACATGGTCTCCCGTCACACCAAGCCCCGCCAGCAGGGCGACCAGGGCGGCATCCTGAAGAAGGAAGCCCCGCTCTACGCCTGCAAGGTGCAGCGCGTCTGCCCCAAATGCGACAAGCCCACCCGGCCCGCCCACAAGGTGCTGGCCGACGGCAAGAAGGTCTGCGTCTGCAAGAAGTGCGGCGCAGAAATCTAAGAGAGGAGGAGTGAACTACAATGGCTGATAAGAAGATGCCCAACCTGAAGAGCAAGTACCAGGCCGAGGTCGCTCCTGCTCTCATGCAGAAGTTCGGCTACAAGAGCGTCATGCAGATTCCCAAGATTGACAAAATCGTCGTCAACTGCGGCTGCGGCGAGGCCCGCGACAACGCGAAGGTCCTCGAGGCCGTCGTCAGCGATATGACCAAGATTACCGGCCAGAAGGCCATCATCACCAAGGCCAAGAAGTCCGTGGCCAACTTCAAGCTCCGTGAGGGAATGCCCATCGGCGCGAAGGTCACTCTCCGCGGCGACAAGATGTGGGAGTTCCTGGACCGCCTGCTGAATGTGGCCCTGCCCCGTGTGCGCGACTTCCGCGGCATCAACCCCAACGCCTTCGACGGCCGCGGCAACTACGCCCTGGGCCTGAAGGAGCAGCTCATTTTCCCCGAAATCGAGTACGATAAGATCGACAAGATCCGCGGCCTGGATGTGGTCATCTGCACCACCGCCAACACCGACGAAGAGGCCAAGGAGCTCCTGTCCCTGATCGGCGCTCCCTTCACCGGCAAATAAGGAGGAGAATGAATTATGGCTAAGAAATCTATGATCCTCAAGCAGCAGGCCGAGCCGAAGTTCTCCACCCGCCGCTACAACCGCTGCAAGATCTGCGGCCGGCCCCACGCCTATCTGCGCGACTACGGCATCTGCCGTATCTGCTTCCGGGAGCTCGCCTACAAGGGCCAGATTCCCGGCGTGAAGAAGGCGTCCTGGTAAGGTATTCAAATCCTGTAGGGGGCGGCCTCCGCGCCGCCCCGCCCTACAGATTGAATTTTTTCCCCGCCGGCGGTAACAGGTCGGAGCCGCAAACTCCGATACCTTCCGCTGATACGGGCTGCCGCCCGTAACTCTAATAGGAGGTAACACTCATGCACATTACCGATCCCGTTGCGGATATGCTCACCCGCATCCGTAATGCCAGCAGCGCCAAGCATGACACCGTGGACGTACCTGCGTCCAACATGAAGAAGTCCATCGCCCAGATCCTTCTGGATGAGGGCTATATCAAGAACTTCCAGCTCATCGACGACGGCACCCAGGGCGTGATCCGCATCACCCTGAAGTACCTGCAGCCCGGCAAGGAGAAGGCCATCACCGGCCTGCGCCGTGTCAGCAAGCCCGGCCTGCGCGTGTACGCGGGCGCCGACGAGCTGCCCCGGGTCCTCAAGGGTCTGGGCATCGCCATCGTGTCCACTTCCAAGGGCGTCATGACCGACAAGAAGGCCCGCGAGGCCCATGTCGGCGGCGAAGTCCTTGCATTCGTTTGGTAAGGAGGAGTCTCAGAAATGTCTAGAATCGGAAGAATGCCGATCGAGCTCCCCGCCGGCGTGGAAGTGAAGATCGGCGAGGGCAACCTCGTCACCGTCAAGGGTCCCAAGGGCACCCTGACTCAGCAGCTCCACCCCGCGATGAGCTTTAATCAGGAGGGCAGCGTCATTACCGTGAAGCGCCCCAACGACGCCAAGGAGAACCGCTCTCTCCACGGCCTGACCCGCACCCTGCTCCAGAACATGGTGGTGGGCGTGAGCGAAGGCTTTAAGAAGGAGCTGGACGTGAACGGCGTCGGCTACCGTGTTGCCAAGGAGGGCACGAGGCTGGTGATGAACATCGGCTTCTCCCACCAGGTCATCATGGAGGAGGTCGAGGGCATCACCATCGACGTCCCCACCCCCAACAAGATCATCATCAGCGGCGCCGACAAGCAGAAGGTCGGCCAGTTCGCCGCCGAAGTGAGAGAGAAACGTCCGCCTGAGCCTTACAAGGGCAAGGGCATCAAATACACTGACGAGGTCATCCGCCGCAAGGAAGGCAAGACCGGCGTCAAGAAGAAATAAGGAGGTGTGCCACAATGATCAATCGTCCCAATACCAAGGCTCAGCGGCTTAAGCGCCACAAGAGAGTGCGCGGCAAGATCGCCGGCACGCCCGAGCGTCCCCGCCTGAACGTGTTCCGCAGCGGCACCAACATCTATGCCCAGATCATCGACGATTCCGTGGGCAAAACCCTGGCCGCCGCTTCCTCCCTGGAGAAGGGCTTTGAGGGCACCGGCTCCAACTGCGAGGCTGCCAAGAAGGTCGGCGCGATGGTCGCCGAGCGCGCCAAGGCCGCCGGCATCACCACCGTGGTCTTCGACCGCGGCGGCTACGTCTACCACGGCCGCGTCGCTGCGCTGGCCGAGGGCGCCCGCGAGGGCGGCCTGGAATTTTAAGGGGAGGAGAAAACGAACATGGCTAGATTTGAAAGAGAACCCAGCGAGTTCACCGAGAAGCTCGTTTCTCTGAACCGCGTTTCCAAGACCGTCAAGGGCGGCCGTATCTTCAAGTTCGCCGCGCTCATGGTCGTGGGCGACGAGAAGGGCCGCGTGGGCTTCGGCCTGGGCAAGGCCGCCGAGGTGCCCGAGGCCATCCGTAAGGGCATTGAGGACGCCAAGAAGAATATGTGCAATGTGACCCTCTCCGGGACCACCATCCCCCACGAGGTCATCGGCGAGTTCGGCGCCGGCCGCGTGCTGCTCAAGCCCGCTAAGCCCGGTACCGGCGTTATCGCCGGCGGTGCTGTCCGTGCCGTGCTGGAGACAGTCGGCATCAAGGACATCTACACCAAGTGCCTGCGCTCTAACAATCCCCAGAACGTGGTCGCCGCCACCATGGTGGGTCTCAAGTCCCTCCGTGGTCCTGAGGAAGTGGCCCGTATCCGCGGCAAGAGCGTGGAAGAAATCGTAGGATAAGGGAGGGCTATACAATGGCTAACCTGAACATCAAGCTGGTCAAGAGCCTGAACGGCCGCATTGCCAAGCACAAGGCGACCGCCGAGGCCCTGGGCCTCCGCAAGATTGGCGACACCACCGTGCAGCCCGATAACGCGGCTACCCGGGGCAAGATCGCCCACATCGGCTACCTGCTCCAGGTCACCGAGCAAAAGTAAGGAGGTGCGCGTCAATGAATCTGCATGAACTCTCCCCCGCCGAGGGCTCCACTCACGTGGGCAAGCGCAAGGGCCGGGGTGCCGGCAGCGGCAACGGCAAGACCGCCGGCCGCGGCCATAAGGGCCAGTGGGCCCGCAGCGGCGGCGGCGTCCGCGCCGGCTTCGAAGGCGGCCAGATGCCTCTGGCCCGCCGTCTGCCCAAGCGCGGCTTTAACAATATCTTCGCCAAGCCCCTGGAGATTGTGAATCTCTCCGCTCTGAACAAGTTCGAGGATGGAGCCACCGTTAACGTTTGCGACCTGCTGGAAAAGGGTATCCTCTCCAAGTGTGAGTACGGCGTCAAGGTGCTCGGCAACGGCGAGATCACCAAGAAGCTCACCGTCCGTGCCTCTGCTTTTTCCGCCTCCGCCAAGGAGAAGATCGTTGCGGCAGGTGGAAAGTACGAGGTGGTCTAAGTGATCAAAACCATCCGTAACGCCTGGGCCATCCCCGAGCTGCGCAAGAAGATTCTCTTCACCATCTTTGCGCTGCTCATCTTCCGCCTGGGTTCCTCCGTCCCCGTGCCCTGGATTGAGACCGCGGCTCTGGGCCAGTACCTGGAGTCCATGAGCGGCAGCATCTTCGGCCTTATTAACGCCATGAGCGGCAATGCGTTCTCCATGGCGACGGTGTTTGCGCTTGGCGTACAGCCCTATATCAACAGCTCCATCATCATCCAACTCCTCACCGTGGCCATCCCGGCCCTGGAGCGGATGCAGAAGGAGGGCGGCGAAGAGGGCCGCAAGAAGCTGGCCGCGATCACCCGGTACACCACCGTGGCGATCGCCCTCCTGCAGGGCTTCGGCTACTTCTCCCTCATCAACGCCAACGGCCTCATCTCCGGCGATATCAACACCGTGCTGGCTGGCTTCATCATCGTGCTCAGTTTCACCGCCGGCTCCGCCTTCATCATGTGGCTGGGCGAGCAGATCACCGAGTTCGGCATCGGCAACGGCATCTCCATCATCCTGTTCGCCGGCATTGTCTCCCGCTTCCCCTCCATGCTTGAGGGCCTGATCACCGGCGTGCAGCGCTGGTCCATGCACCTGGGCGAGAGCGATCTCGCCGCCATGGGCGAGACCAGCCGCAAGGCTTTTGAGAACAGCATCGTGCATCCCGCGATCATCCCCGTGGTGGTCATCGGCATGCTGGCCCTGGTGGTGTTCATCGTCTTCATCAACGACTCCGAGCGCCGCATTCCCGTCCAGTACGCCAAGCGCGTGGTTGGCCGGAAAATGTACGGCGGCCAGTCCAGCCACATCCCCATGAAGGTGAACATGAGCGGCGTCATGCCCATCATCTTCGCCCAGGCCATCGCCTCCCTGCCCGCCACCATCGCGGCCTTCATCCCCGGCGGCAGCGAGTCCGGCTTCATGAAGGTGTTCGACTCCAACGGCATCGTCTATGCGGTGGTCTACTTCCTGCTGATCCTGGGCTTCAGCTACTTCTACGCCACCATGCAGTTTAACCCCATTGAGGTGGCCAACAACCTGAAGAAGAACGGCGGCTTTGTGCCCGGCTTCCGGCCCGGCAAGCCCACCGCCGACTTCATCCACAAGGTGCTCAACAAGATCACCCTGTTCGGCGCCATCTATCTGGCGATTATTGCGCTGCTGCCCATTATCACCTCCAACATCATCAACGGCGTGAGCCATTCCGCGATGGGACGCAGCCTGTCCATCGGCGGCACCTCCATCATCATCGTGGTGGGCGTGGCCCTGGAGACCGTGAAGGCGATGGAGGCTCAGATGCTCATGCGGCACTACAAGGGCTTCCTTGAGTAAGGCCGGTGAGCGGGAAATGAAACTGATTATGTTGGGCGCGCCTGGCGCCGGTAAGGGCACTCAGGGCGAAATCCTCAGTAAGAAGTTAGGTATCCCGACCATCTCCACCGGAAACATTCTCCGCGCCGCAGTGAGCGAGGGGACGCCGGTGGGCCGCAAGGCAAAAGCATTTATGGACGCGGGCAAGCTGGTCCCCGATGATGTCATTCTCGGCATCGTCGAGGAGCGGCTGGCCAAGCCGGACTGCGCGGGCGGCTATATCCTCGACGGCGTGCCCCGCACCATCGCCCAGGCGGAGTTTCTGGAGAACGACGGTGTGAAGTTCGACGCGGTCCTCTCCTTTGAAATCTCCGACGCCGAGATCGAAAAACGCATGACGGGCCGGCGCACGTGCCTCAAGTGCGGCGCCACCTATCATGTGGTGAACAACCCGCCCAGGACCGAGGGCGTGTGCGACAAGTGCGGCGGCGAGCTGATCCAGCGGGACGACGATTCCGTGGAGACCGTCCGCCATCGCTTGGAGGTCTACCATGTTCAGACCGAGCCCCTCAAGGGTTTCTACGAGGCGCGCGGCATCCTGAAGATGGTGGAGAACCAGCCCACCATCGAGGCAACCACCAAGGTGGTCCTGGAAGTACTGGGGATGTGAAGCAGTGGATATCATCTCTCTGAAATCCCCCCGGGAAGTTGAGCATATGCGCCGCGCCGGCCGGATTACCGCGCAGGCCCGCGAGCTGGCGGGCAAGCTGGTGCGCCCCGGCGTGACGACCCTGGAGATCGACACCGCAGTGCGCAAGTTCATCGAGGGCCAGGGGGCCCGGCCGTCATTTCTCAACTACAACGGCTTCCCCGGCTCCGCCTGCATCTCGGTGAACGACGAGATCATTCACGGGATTCCGGGTCACCGGAAGCTCCGCGAGGGCGATATCGTCAGCATCGACGTGGGTGCCTTCATCGACGGCTTCCACGGCGACTGCGCGGGCACCTTCCCCTGCGGGGAGGTAAGCCCGGAGGCGGAAAGGCTCATTGCGGTCACGCAGCAGAGCTTCTGGGAGGGCATGAAATTTGCCCGTCCGGGCTGCCGGGTGTCCGACATCTCCCACGCTGTTCAGCAGTATGTGGAGGCCAACGGGTGCACCGTGGTCCGCGAGTACGTGGGCCATGGTGTGGGCGCCAAGCTCCATGAGCCCCCGGAGGTTCCCAACTACGGAAGCGCCGGCCACGGCGTCCGGCTTCAGCCGGGCATGACCATTGCGGTGGAGCCCATGGTGAACGCCGGGCGGGCGGAGATCCGCCTGATGAAGGACGGCTGGACGGTGAAGACCGCCGACGGCTCGCTCTCTGCCCACTACGAAAACTCCATTCTCATTACCGACGGCGAGGTCCCCGAGATTCTCACCCGGCTGGATGGAGCGCTGTAATGTCCGATTGCAGCGGCTGGATTGTCCGCTCCAAGGCGGGACACGACAAGGGGACGCTGCTGTGCGTGGTCGGCGAGGCGGAGGACTTTCTCCTCCTGGCGGACGGAAAGACGCGGAAAGCGGCGGCGCCCAAGCGCAAAAAGCGCAGCCACGTAGAAGTGGCAGATGCAGGTACGTTCGGCCATCCGGCCCTGGAAAAGCTCCGCGGCGGACAGCCGGTGTTCGACAGTGAACTCCGGCGCGCTCTGGCGGCGTTCCGGGACCAGTCCGATGGCGAGGGCGGCGGGAATTCCGCCGTCATGCAGCGGTCAAGGAGGTAATCACGCTTGGCAAAAGACGATATGATTGAGCTGGAGGGTGTCGTTGTGGAATCCCTGCCCAATACCACATTCCATGTGGACATCGGGACCAACGGGAAGCAGCACATCATTTTGGCACATATCTCAGGCAAGCTCAGAATGAATTTTATCCGAATCCTGCCGGGCGACAAGGTAACGGTGCAGATGTCTCCGTACGATTTGACCCGCGGCAGAATTACCTGGCGTTCCAAGTAAGTATTAACGACCGCGTCAAAGACTCCCTCAAAGGCCTTGCCCTTTGAGTCATCACCCCGCGGGAAAGCGAATGATGCGGAGCTTGCTTTGACGACGGGGCCATTCAGGCATTCAGGAGGTTAACTGATATGAAGGTAAGACCGTCCGTGAAGCCCATGTGCGAGAAGTGCAAGATCATCAAGCGCAAGGGCAAAGTCATGGTCATTTGTGAGAACCCCAAGCACAAGCAGAGACAAGGTTAAAAGGAGGCGCTGAAGAATATGGCAAGAATTGCCGGCATTGACCTGCCGAAGGATAAGAGAGTCGAAATCGGCCTCACCTATATCTACGGCATTGGGCGCACCAGCGCCAATAAGATCCTGGCTGAGGCCGGGATTAACCCTGACACCCGTGTGAAGGACCTGACCGACGCCGACGAGGCGAAGCTGCGCGAAGTCATCGGCAACGGCTACACCGTTGAGGGCGACCTGCGCCGCGACGTGGCGATGGACATCAAGCGCCTGACCGAGATTGGCTGCTACCGCGGTATGCGTCACCGCAGGGGCCTGCCCGTCCGCGGCCAGCGCAGCAAGACCAACGCTCGTACCCGCAAGGGTCCCAAGCGTACCGTCGCCAACAAGAAGAAGTAAGGAGGGATACACATGGCTGCAAATACCAAGGGCAAGAAAGTGGTGCGCAAGCGCCGCGAAAAGAAGAACATTGAGAAGGGCGCCGTGCATATCCGCTCCTCTTTCAACAACACCATGGTCACTGTGACCGACGCCAATGGCAACGCCCTCTCCTGGGCCTCCTCCGGCGGCCTCGGCTTCCGCGGTTCCCGCAAGTCCACCCCCTTCGCCGCTCAGACTGCCGCCGAGACCGCCGCCAAGGCTGCCATGGAGCACGGACTGAAGACCGTCGAGGTCTACGTGAAGGGCCCCGGCGCCGGCCGTGAGGCCGCCATCCGCGCCCTGCAGGCGGTGGGCCTGGAAGTCACCCTCATCAAGGACGTGACTCCCGTGCCCCACAACGGCTGCCGGCCCCCGAAGCGCCGCCGCGTCTAACAGAAGGAGGAGAAACATTTATGGCAAGATATACCGATGCGGTCTGCCGCCAGTGCCGCCGGGAGGGCCAGAAGCTCTTCCTGAAGGGCGACCGCTGCTATACCGACAAGTGCGGCGTGGACCGCCGCCCCTTCGCCCCCGGCCAGCACGGCCAGGGCCGCAACAAGAAGCTCTCCGAGTACGGCATGCAGCTGCGTGAGAAGCAGAAGGCCCGCCGCTACTACGGCGTTCTGGAGAGCCAGTTCCACAAGTACTACGAGATGGCCACCAAGCGCAAGGGCGTGACCGGCGAGAACCTCCTGAGCATTCTGGAGAGCCGCCTGGACAACGTGGTCTACCGTCTCGGCTTCGCCATGAGCCGTCCCGAGGCCCGCCAGCTGGTGGGCCACGGCCACTTCCTGGTGGACGGCAAAAAGGTTGACATTGCCTCCTATCTGGTGAAGCCCGGACAGACCATCACCCTGAAGGACTCCAGCCGCAGCCTTGACAAGTTTAAGGCCAATCTGGAGGCCAACGGCTCCCGTCCCGCCCCCAAGTGGCTGGACTTCGATAAGAACACCCTCACGGCCAAGGTAGTGGCCCTCCCCGTCCGGGAGGATATCGACCTGCCTATCGAGGAGCACCTCATCGTCGAGCTGTACTCCAAGTAAGAAATGCCGTACGCTCATGCAGCTTAGCGGCTGCATGAGCGCGGTGTGGCTCTTAGATAGAGACTACCCTCGATTATTGGTGAGCTGAACTACCACTACCACGCGGCGGGTATAACCCAATCCGCCGCGGCGAAAAGGAGGGTAACATATGGTAGAAATCGAAAAGCCGCGCATTGAATGTGTGGAAAATCCGGGTGACGGCTCCTACGGCAAATACGTGGTTGAGCCCCTGGAGCGCGGCTACGGCACCACCTTGGGCAACTCCCTGCGCCGCATCCTTCTCTCCTCCCTGCCCGGCACGGCGGTCACCTCCATCAAGATCGCCGGCGTCCAGCACGAGTTCTCCACCATCCCCGGTGTGAAGGAGGATGTGACGGAAATTGTCCTCAATGTGAAGGGCATCATCGCCAAGCTGCACAGCGAGGGCGTGAAGACGGTCTATATTGAGGCCAGCGGCGAATGCGAAGTCACCGCCGGCGATATTAAGGCCGACGGCGAGGTCGAGGTTCTCAACCCCGATCTCCACATCGCCACCCTGGGCCCCGATGCCTCCCTCAATATGGAGCTGACGCTGTCCCACGGCCGCGGTTACGTGACCGCCGACCGGAACAAGGCCGCTCAGAACATCATCGGAGTCATCCCCGTGGACAGTGTGTATACCCCTGTGCGCAAAGTCAACTACACAGTGGAGAACACCCGTGTCCGGGACCTCACCGACTTTGACAAGCTGACTCTGGAGGTGTGGACCAACGGTACCATTACCGCCCGGGATGCCGTGAGTCTGGGCGCCCGCATCCTCTGCGACCACTTCCTGCTGTTTACCGACCTCTCCGAGACCATGGGCAACAAGTCCACGGTGGTGGAGAAGGCCGAGGCCCAGCGGGATAAGGTCCTGGAGCTGACCATCGAGGAGCTGGACCTCTCCGTCCGTTCCTTTAACTGCCTCAAGCGCGCCAACATCAACACCGTGGAGGACCTGATCTCCAAGACCGAGGACGAAATGATGAAGGTGCGCAATCTGGGCCGCAAGTCCCTGGAAGAGGTCATCAACAAGCTGGCGATGATGGGCCTGAGCCTGGCCAGCGACGAGAACTAAACCCGTTCCAGGGGGTATTGATTACCCCCTGGTTTCGCGCCCCGTGGCGTGAATGACCCGGAAGGCGGCCGTGGGCAAGTAACGTTCCCTCACGGCTGCGGGCAGTCCCCGCGCCTCGTGGGCGCTTTCCAGAGGGAGACCGCTCCCTTCAGGACGAATTTTGAAAGGATTTCGCGTCTGAGTGCGTGAAACCTGTTTAGGAGTGTTTGAAATGCCCGCACATCGTAAACTCGGCAAGCCTACCGATCAGCGTATGGCTATGCTGCGCGCCATGGTCACATACCTGTTGGAGAACGGCCAGATTAAGACCACCGTTACCCGTGCCAAGGAGGTCGCCCCCCTGGCCGAGAAGATGATTACCCTGGCCAAGAAGAACGATCTGGCCTCCTACCGTCAGGCGCTGTCCTTCATCACCAAGGAGGACGTGGCCAAGAAGCTGTTCTCCGAGCTGAACCTGAAGTATCAGACCCGCGAGGGCGGCTACACCCGCGTGGTGAAGATCGGGCCTCGCCGCGGCGACGCCGCCGAGATGGCTATCGTCCAGCTGGTGTAATGAATAAAGACCCCCGTGGGCTTTCCCGCATTTGCGGGAAAGCCCACGGGGGTCTTTTGATTGATGGAATGGCGCGGCATGTAATATTTTGGGCCCCGGCTGCAAAGGCTAAGCCAGAGGTGATAACATGGGGTCCATCTGGAGCGATACGACCTGTCTGGAGCCGCGCCCAGCCCTGTCCGGCGATCTGGAGGCGGAGGCGGTGGTCATCGGCGGCGGTATGGCGGGTATCCTGACGGCATACTATCTGAAGGAGCGGGGCATTGAGTCCGTTGTCCTGGAGGCCGCGCGCATCGGCAGCGGGCAGACGCAAAACACCACAGCCAAGATCACGGCCCAGCACGGTCTGGTGTACGACAAGCTCCTCCGCACGGCGGGGGAGGAGAAGGCGCGGCAGTACGCCGCCGCCAACCAGCGGGCGGTGGAGGAGTACCGCCGACTGGTGCGGGAGAAGGGCATCGACTGCGACTGGACGGACTGTCCGGCCTATCTCTATTCCTCCAAGGCCGCCGAGCCCATGCGCATGGAGGCTGAGGCGGCCCGCCGCCTGGGGCTGAGCGCCGCTTTCACCGCTGAGACCGAACTGCCCTTCCAAGTAAAGGGCGCGGTGCGGCTTGACGGCCAGGCCCGGTTCCACCCGCTGCACTTCCTTAAGGCCATAGCCCGGGACCTGACCATCTATGAGAAGACCCGGGTGGAGACCGTGGAGGGCGGCGAGGTGAGAACCGCGCGGGGCACCGTCCGGGCCAAGCATATCGTCTTCGCCTGCCACTTCCCCTTCGTCAACGCGCCGGGATACTACTTCCTGCGAATGCACCAGGAGCGCAGCTATGTACTGGCTCTGGAGGGGGCGCAGAAGCTCAGCGGGATGTATCTGGGGACCGACGCCGACGGCTTGTCCTTCCGCCGGAGCGGGGAGCTTCTCCTCCTGGGCGGCGGAAACCACAGAACGGGGGAGAACACCGCCGGTGGGAAGTATGAGCTGCTGCGCCAGTCCGCCCAGCGGTTCTGGCCGGAGAGCCGCGAGAGCGCCCACTGGTCCGCGCAGGACTGTATGCCCCTGGACGGCATTCCCTATATCGGCCGCTTCTCCGGCTCCACGCCGGACTGGTATGTGGCCACCGGCTTTGGGAAGTGGGGCATGACCAGCTCTATGGCGGCGGCCCTGCGCATCTCAGAGCTGGTGACAGGCGGAGAGGCGGCCGACAGCGCGGTTTTTTCCCCCAAGCGCTTTGACCTGCCCGCATCGGCTAAAAACCTGCTGGAGGACGGCAGGCAGGCCGTGAGGGGCCTTGCGCGCTCGCTGCTCACCCCGCCCAGGGCGGAACTGGAGGCGCTGGCGCCGGGCCGGGGCGGCGTTGTGGAGTGGGACGGGGAGAAGGCGGGCGTCTACCGCGACGAGGCGGGGGAGCTGTTCGTGGTTTCGGTCCGGTGCCCCCACCTGGGCTGCCAGCTGGAGTGGAACCCTGACGAGAAGACCTGGGACTGCCCCTGCCACGGCTCCCGTTTCGACTATCGGGGGCAACTCCTGGACGGCCCCGCCCAGGAGCACCTGCCCGCACGCCGGGAGGCGTAAGTGAAAGGCAGCTCCGCCAAACGGAGCTGCCTTTAGCGGTCGCTGACAAACCAGTCCGGGTCCATGCAAAAAATGAGGTCGTCCACGTCGCTGAGGGGCTCTTGCCGGTCGGCGCTCTCGCTGGAATTCTTCTCAGGCATAGGCAGTTCCTCCTCTCTTTTTTTACTATGCACATATCAGTATATGCTGGGGCTGCAAAAAGATGCGAGGGACCTCCAGCGAAGGCTGTCGGAGAAAGGAGAAGGGTTTTTCCATGTTAGGGGTTGACAATCCGTGGCTGCTGTGGTATTCTAATTGAGCACCAAAAAGCACGGATGACTGGAACGGCAAATGCCGGAGTGGCGGAATTGGCAGACGCCCGGGACTTAAAATCCCGTGGGAGCGATCCCGTGCCGGTTCGACCCCGGTCTCCGGCACCAATATCGCGGGGTAGAGCAGCTTGGTAGCTCGTCGGGCTCATAACCCGGAGGTCACAGGTTCAAATCCTGTCCCCGCAACCATAAAAAACCCCGGAACCATGTGGTTCCGGGGTTTTTTTATCCTGTGCGGTATGCTCAGAGCGCTGGCAGCTCGTTCAGCGAGGCAAACGTATAGCCCATGCCCTCCCATTTGGTGAGCAGATCGTCCAGAATCTCCGCGTTGGTTCTGGAGGTGGAGTGGAGCAGCACAATCGCACCGTCATGAATGCGGGGAAGGAGCTTGGAGTAGGCCTGATCGTGGGTGGGCTGGTCGTCCACATACCAGTCTACATAGGCGAGGCTCCAGAACACGGTCTTGTAGCCCATGGCATTTGCCTGCTTCAGGTTTTCCTCGCTATACTTGCCCTGGGGCGGCCGGTAGAATTTTGAGAGCTCCTGCCCGGTGGTCTCCCGGTAAAGTGCGGAAAGGTCGTCCAGCTCCTTCTGGAAGGCCGACTGCTCGGAGATGCTGGACATATCGGGGTGGTGGAAGGTATGATTGCCCACGATATGTCCCTCCGCCGCCATGCGCTGTACGAGCTCCGGCGCAGTCTGCACCATGTTGCCCACCACAAAGAAGGCCGCCGGCGCATTGTGTTTTTTCAGCGTGTCCAGAATGCTGGCGGTATACCCGTTCTCATAGCCGCAGTCGAAGGTGAGGTAAATCACCTTTTTTGAGGTATCGCCCAGATAATAGGCGTTATACTGGGCAAGATAGGCCGGGTCGGCGTTTCCCACCGGGGATTCGCCCTCCGTGGGGAAGGAGAGTCCCCAGTTGTCGGCGGCGGCCGGCACGTCGGCCGGTGCGGCGGTGGAGACTGACCCGTCCCCGGTGTACAGCGCAAACAGCGCCGCAAACACCAGACAGAGCGCTGTCAGCGCCCGCACAGCGCTGCGGATGCGGTTGGAATGTGACATGATATCCCCCCGTTTTTATCATAGAGTATGAGTTCAGCATATGTAATTGCAGTACAATTATGTAGCGTCCATGCTGTTAAAATCTGTACCGCAGAACCATTTACAAAGGTCCCGTTTCCGCCACATCGTCGGAACCGGGACCTTTGTAAATGGACAGGAAAACGGACCTGCCTTTCGACAGGTCCGAAGTTCCCGTGTGTGTTGAAGAGAAAGAGAGGGGGAAAGAATGAAAAATGAGGAGTCAGCTCGGGAGCGCTCCGTTCTCCCTTGCTGTGCTTATAAGATACCACGGGTTGGACTGGAATAGTTGGACAAATTATAAAGGGTTCGTGAACATTATGTGAACTAATCGGCACCCATATATCAAGACTCCTCCTGGCCGCTGTAGTGGGTGGGGGAGCCGATCAGAAATCCGACGCAGCCGGACACAAAATCACGAAACTGTGCCACCGTCGCGACGGTGGCAGCGGACCCGGCCGGGCTGCCGCCCCGCGGGTCCACGTTGCGAATCAGAAGCAGTGTCACCAGGCAAAAGAGGCCGATTGAGGCCGCCACAATGATCTGCAGGCGGTTGCAGGAACTGTTCTTCTGCGCGGACGACTGTGGATCCGCACTGTCGGCATCGGGCGGCGGCAACCGCTGCGGAGCATCCGATGGTGAAAAGAACCCGATTTGACTGCGCAGGCCGTTAGGTCGGACGGTATTGTTGTTCCCCGCCTCCGCCACGGGCCTGCCGGCTGTCCCTGCGTCCTGCCGCGGCGCTGCGTCGGGCGGGGTATGCCGGATGAAGTTGGCACTGAGAAAATAGCCGAAAATGGCCGCCGAGGAGGTGCGCACGATGATATCGATGTCCCCCGCGCCCGCCTGCGTGCCGCCATGGAAGAACAGGCTGTAGGCCGACTGCCCCAGGAGCACAAGCATAAAGAGAATCAGGCATCGGTCCACCAGATGAATCCTGGACAGGGCTGAGCGCAGGCAGGCCCGGCAGATGCGTATTCTCCGCACTCCGGCTCCACAGCGCGGATAAGAAGACAAAATACCCACGACCTCCCGTCAAAGATGGCATGTGGCCGTTGTTAAAAACGGCGCGGTTAATGAAAAAACTGCTATGGGCTTATACGCCCATAGCGTGTTCGGTCACATGCAGAACCAGACCTCCGTGTCCGGCCCCACGATGACCGTATTGCTCAAAATGGTCCTGCCGAGGCAGAAAATTTGGGCGCGGCTGCGCAGATAGGCCGTATAGGGGGCTGAGACCCAGCCCGCCGGGGCGGCGGAACAGTTGTAAACCTGCCTGTTTATACAGTTAAGTTGACCCGCCCTTAACCAACACCTGAAAGGTGACGACCGCGGTCCCCGCCGCTGGAACGGTGGGAATTGTATAGGTCAGCGTATTGCCTGTGACAGTGGGCGCGGCCGCCGTCCCGTTTACCTTGAACGAGTCGGTCTGATAGGCGGCACCCTGGGGGATGGTGTCGGTCAGAGGCAGATTGGTGAGGGCGCTCAGCGCCAGGTTGGTGATGGTGAGTGTGTACGTCAGAGTATCGCCGATGCCGGCCGTCGGTTTATCGACCGCCTTTGCGATGGTGGGCGCGAGCAGAAGCAGGGTGGTTGCCGTGTTGCTGGTGATGGTGTTTCCGCCATAGGTAATGCTCGCGGCGTTGTCGAGCTTATTGATGACCGCCATATGGTCGCCCCTTTCTTCACTCCCATAGTATGAAGGCGCGCTGCGCAGGGTGAGCCGGCGGACTACATAACCGGGCTGGTGGTGGCCGGAGTCTTCAAGCGCTCGCCGAAAAGCGAGGGCGGCGCCCTGGAGAGCAGGGCGGGCTTTAAGGGCCTCTTGCGCAAGGGGGGTATCCTGATGCTGGTCCTGGCCTCCGTGTGGCTTGACAAGCTGCTGGGGCCGCCTACGTGCGGACGGCGGTGTGCCTGTTCTTCGCTGCCAACGAGACCTTGAGCGTATTGGAGAACCTGGGGCTGATGGGTATGCCCCTGCCGGGGTTTTTGAAGAATATGCTGGAGGCAATGCGGTCCCAGGCAGACAAGGGCGAGAAGACCGGATAAAATGCGAGAAGCGGGGAACGGATAATCCGTTGCCCGCTTC
>NZ_JACOPQ010000018.1 GCF_014287675.1 Lawsonibacter faecis
GCCTCCATCAATATACAGAAGCAGCACATCAACGAGCTGAACGTCTTCCCCGTGCCCGACGGCGACACCGGCACCCATATGGGCCTCTCTAGTGTGAAAATAAATGAGAAGCTGGCGGAGCTTATTGACTGGAGCGGTAAAACTCAACAGCAGATTGCGGATCAGGTCGGCGTGACCCGCGCGAATATCAGCGCCTACACGACGGACAAGGCCGCCATATCTGTTGAAATGGCCTATAAGCTCGCTGATGCTCTGGGCGTGTCTCCCTGGACCCTGCTGAATAATAGCCCGCTGCCGGCGACTGAACAGGACCTCACGACGGCTGAAGCCGAACTTATTACAAAGCTGAGGTCGCTGACGCCGGATCAGTATGAAGTAGCGGTCCAAAGTATTGAGTTAATGTACTGCCAGAACAAGAAAAAGAGGCAGTGAGGAAGTAGCATATCAGAGAAACAAGCGGCGGAGAACGCCCCCTTTTTATTATGCTCATCGTTCGCCCGCTTGTGGGCGAAAAAAGATAGAGGACCGCTAAAGTTAGCGGTCCTCTATCTTTACAGTAATTGCGAAAACATTTTTCACCACAAATAGGTGTTCGTATCTTCGCATTATGGTGGAGGCGAGGGGAGTCGAACCCCTGTCCGAAAACGCTTCAACGGGAACTTCTCCGGGCGCAGACGGTTATTTACATTCCCTTACCCAGGCGTGGGCCGTCACACTCAGGGGCTTGGTAGCTTCATTGTTCATGGTGCGCTCAAAGCTTTGCGCACACACGTGCACCACTAAACGACGCCCAATCCCGGCTCGTGGTCCTTCCGGGTTGGACGGCTGCGTTAAGCCGCAGCGAGAACTACGTTATCGTTGTTCTTTAATTTATAAAGTTGCCCATTTTAAGGATGTTAGGCGCATCCGCCCGCTATTCCCGCCTCTACGTCCCCGTCGAAACCAGTACGCCCCCGTATCGCCGGAGCAATCTCCGTATCGTTCGCTATCGCCGAAGAGCGAAAGCTCATTCAATCCGCCTCTCCCGCAATTCTTGCTGTGCTGCACCAGGAATTGCGGGAAAAGCGGAGCCGGGGGATGGTTCATCTCTGCGGGGATTGCAGAGATAGTATCTTCCATCTGGCAGGGCGGTATGCCCCGCCAACGTGAAATCAAAGATTTAGGTCTTCTCCGGCTCGGGGTAGTCCACGCCGAAGGTCTCCACGGTGACGGACTTCATCCGCTGCTCCTTGAGGGGCTTATCGTTGAAGTCGGCCTTCACGGACACGATGGCGTCAGCCACGTCCATGCCCTCAATTACCTTGCCAAAGGCGGCGTACTGCCCGTCCAGATGGGGGGCCTTCTCAACCATGACAAAAAACTGGCTGCCGGCGGAGTTGGGATGCATGGCCCGTGCCATGGAGAGGACACCGCGGTCGTGCTTCAGGCCGTTCTTCACACCGTTGCCGGAGAACTCGCCCTTGATGGTGTACCCTGGGCCGCCGGTGCCGGTACCCTGAGGGCAGCCGCCCTGGATCATGAAGCCGGGGATGACCCGGTGGAAGGTGAGGCCATTATAAAAACCCCGCTTCACCAGGCTGATAAAATTGTTCACCGAGATGGGGGCTACCTCGGGGTAGAGCTCAGCGACCATCTTGCCGCCGTCCTCCATCTCAAAAGTGACGATGGGATTCTGGGACATGGGAGACACATCCTTTCAAAAAGTAACATAGGGAACAAGCGTCAAACAGGACTCCACACGCCGGTGCGGCGCGAGAGCAGCCATCCAAGGCGAGTGGCGTTTAGGTAAGACCTCGGCGCGGGACGGAGCGTTTGCCATGGCCATATGCAAGAAACGCGATTTCCGCCCGGCGCCAGCCGCGAGGCGTCTGACATTTTCTTAAAATCAGTACCGCGAACGGTCCTTCATGGTGCGGTCCATCTCCCGCTTGGCGTCCTTGGCGGCGGCGGCGTCCCGCTTGTCATAGAGCTTCTTGCCCTTGGCCAGGCCGATCTCAAGCTTGACCCGCGGCCCCTTGAGGTAGAGTGAGAGGGGGACCAGCGCGTAGCCGTCCTGCTTCATCTTCAGATAGAGCCGCAGAATCTCCCGCTTGTGCATGAGCAGGCGGCGGGGGCGGCGGGGGTCCTTATTGAAGATATTGCCCTGCTCATAGGGGGAGATGTGCATCCCGTGGACCGCAATTTCGCCGTCCTTGATGATGCAGTAGGCGTCCTTCAGGTTCACGTTGCCCTGGCGGATGGATTTGACCTCAGTGCCGCAGAGTTCAATTCCGGTCTCAAACTTATCCTCAATAAAATAATCGTGGTAGGCCTTGGGGTTCTTGGAGATGACCTTGACGCTCATTTGGCCCATTGGGATACCTCCTTTCTGATGAGAGGTAGGTATCTATTATAGCATAGTTGTCAAGCTTTGAGACCAAAAATTTTCAGACTGCGGGAAAAAAATGCAGAAGGGCGCCCAGGGCGTCCCGCTCCAGAATAACCTGGCCGTGCTCGGCAAGGCGGGCGTCCAGATGGGGGAGATCCCGCTCCGGACAGCCGAACTCGGAGAGATAGGCGGCAAGCTGGGTTTCCGCGCCGGGGAGGGAGAGCCAGTACCGGCCGTCGAACCAGCGCAGGGAGGCGTCCGGGCAGGGGGACGGGAGGGCACGGGCGGCGGAGAGAAGGTCCTCCAGCCCCGCGAAGGAGAGCCAGAGCCGCTCGGGCGGCCGGACCCGGGCGAACACCAGCACGCCGCAGGCATCCGGATAGGCCTCGATTTCAATGGCGCCGTCCAGGGCGATGCCCGCCTCGCTGAAGGCGGACTGGGTCAGCTCCAGCGCCCGCTCCAGGGTGAGCTGGGCGGGGGTGAGGCCGTGCTCTTTTAAGTCGGCCGGAGTGATGTACAACGCGGCGCTGGCGGCGCCGATGGGCTGGATGGTCATAAAGAACGCCTCCTCCTGGAATCGTAGTTCATTATACGGATGAATGGCCGCTTTGAATAGCTGTAATGATTGGGAGGACTGGAAAAGTTCAAGGTGGCGCGGGGACGGGAAATGTGCTATACTATACCCAATTTGAAGAATCGCCGGCACAGGGGGAATGACGTATGGAGTTAATCGAAAAAACGGTCGGAACGGAGACAATATTCGAGGGGC
Organism: Lawsonibacter faecis; assembly: GCF_014287675.1. Classification (GTDB taxonomy): domain Bacteria; phylum Bacillota; class Clostridia; order Oscillospirales; family Oscillospiraceae; genus Pseudoflavonifractor; species Pseudoflavonifractor faecis. Next base: position 3,138 of record NZ_JACOPQ010000018.1, read on the forward strand.
GTATCGTCCGCCTACATGTGGATCGGGTAGAGCTTCCCAACGGGCACGTCACGACCCGGGAGGTGGTGGAGCATCCCGGCGGCGTGTGTATCCTGCCCCTGGACAACGAGGACATGGTGACGCTGGTGAAGCAGTTTCGCTATCCCTTCCACCAGGTTATCTGCGAGCTGCCCGCCGGCAAGCTGGACGCCGGAGAGGGCCACCGCCTCTGCGCTCTGCGGGAGCTGAAGGAGGAGGTGGGCATGACCCCTGACGAGCTTATCTATCTGGGCGCGCTCTACTCCTCGCCCGGCTTCTCCGGGGAGATTATCCATCTCTATCTGGCCAAGGGCCTCCACCAGGGGGCGTGCCAGCCCGACGAGGACGAGTTCCTGGAGCTGGTGCGCGTGCCCTTTGACGAGCTGGTGGAGCAGGTGATGAAGTGCGGCGTGGCGGACGGGAAGACCGTGGCCGCGGTGCTGAAGGCGAAGACGCTGCTGGGGAGATAGGGGATGCTCCCGCCGCCCCGACGCTCCTGCCGGGGCGCCAAGTACATGGAGGAACAGACATGAATAAGCGCATTCTCATCGTGGAAGACGAGAAGAACATTGTGGATATCCTGAGCTTCAACCTGGGACGTGAGGGGTACGACACCCTGGAGGCCTACGACGGGGAGGCGGGACTCCAGCTCGCCCTGGAGCAGGACCCGGACCTTATCCTGCTGGATTTGATGCTGCCCAGAATGAACGGCTTTGACGTGTGCCGCCAGGTGCGCAGCGCCGGGCGGAGCACCCCGATTATCATGCTCACCGCCCGGGAGGAGGAGAACGACAAAGTCCTGGGTCTGGAGCTGGGGGCCGACGACTATATCACCAAACCCTTCTCCATGCGGGAGCTGCTGGCCAGGGTAAAGGCCAACATCCGCCGCCACGGCATGGCCGAGAGCGCGGGCACGGCGGGCGTAGGGGGGAACAAGCTGGAGTTGGGGCGCATCGTCGTGGACCAGGACCTGCTGGTAGCCTACAAGGACGGGCGGAGCCTGGACCTTACCCAGCGGGAGTACGAGCTGCTGCGCTTTCTGGGCGCCCAGCCGGGAAAGGTCTTCTCTCGGGAGGCCCTGATGGAAAACGTCTGGAACTATGAGGGATACGTGGGCGACGTCCGCGCCGTGGACGTCGCCGTCCGCCGCCTGCGCGAAAAAGTGGAGGACGACCCCGCCCAGCCGCAGTTTATCGTCACCAGGAGAGGGCTGGGGTATCTGTTCAACGCTTAGAAAAAGCAGGACCGGCGGGCGGGGCGGCCTCCACGGGGCCCCGTGGAATGGGGCGCGCCGGGCGGCGCGTGCCAAGCGTTCCGGCCCTTCACGCGGGCCGGAACCTTGATGCCGGGGCAATTTACTTGCCCCGCGCAGATTAAAGAAGCCAGGGCTCCCATGGGGCACAACCCATGGGAAGGGGACGACCCCGCCAGCCGCAGTTTATCGTCACCAGGAGAGGGCTGGGGTATCTGTTCAACGCTTAGAAAAAGCAGGACCGGCGGGCGGGGCGGCCTCCACGGGACCCCGTGGAATGGGGCGCGCCGGGCGGCGCGTGCCAAGCGTTCCGGCCCTTCACGCGGGCCCCATGTCGGAGTGGAGGCCGCTCTCCCGTGGATGATTCGTGCGTCCGCCCCTGCGGCCGCGGCGGACGAAAAACGCAGAAAGAAAGGAGGCGCATCCATGTTCCGCAGCCTGCATATGAAGCTGGTGCTTATCATGGTACTGCTCATCGTATCGCTGATGACGGTGGTGGGCGCCTTCCTGATTAACTCCGTCTCGGCCTTCTATCTCAACGACTTCTATGTCCAGATGTACGACGTCTTCGATGCGGCGAAGAACCCGTCGCTCTATGAGGACCTGAAAGCCCCGGCGGAGGAGGGGCAGAGTGATGTGGACGTCATCCAGGACGTGATGAAGACCTACATCGGCGCCTTGGGCGTGGACAACCGCAACCGCAACTACTTTATCCTGGACGGCGAGACCGGCAAGCTTCTGGCCGGGTCTGACGACAAACAGGCGGCGGAGCTGAACATCGGCACGCCCAATATCACCACCGCCCTCCAGCATCAGGAGGCGGGGGACAAGAGCGACGTCTCCGCCAGCTATATGGATATGGCGGTCCCTGTTCAGCGTGGGGAGGACAACTGGTATATCATCTATATTCTGGATAACCGCTTAACCGTCCAGAACCTGAACAATCAGCTCTTCCAGCTGATTCTGGAGGCTCTGGTCTTCGGACTGGTGATCTCGGTGCTACTCTCCTTCCTCCTCTCCAAGACCATGATCACCCCCATCGAGCGGCTCACCGCCGGCGCGGAGCGGGTGGCCCGGGGAGATTTCTCCCACAAGATTGAGGTGGCCTCCCGGGACGAGATCGGCATCCTGACGGGCACCTTCAACGACATGGCCCGGCAGCTGCGCAGCACCATCCAGGAGGTGGAGAACGAGCGCAACAAGCTGGGCACCCTCTTCCTCCATATGACCGACGGCGTGGTGGCGTTCTCCCGGGACGGGAGCGTCATCCAATCAAACCCCGCCGCCGAGCGGATGCTGGGCCGGACCATCGCCGTGGGCGGCGAGGAGACCTACGACACGCTCTTCGGTGATATCGCGGCCCTCCCCTCGGTGCTGGCGGTGGAGCAGCCCGGCTATCTGGACGGCACCCGCGAGGCCGACACGGCCACCCTGGAGGTCCTGCTGGCCCCCTTTGACCGGGAGGGGGCGGCGGGCGTCATGGCGGTCATCCACGATGTGACCGAGCAGCGCAAGACCGAGGAGATGCGCCGGGAGTTTGTGGCCAACGTCTCCCACGAGCTGCGCACCCCCCTCACCAACATCCGCTCCTACGCCGAGACCCTGGTGGACAGCGCCGGAGAGCTGCCCACCCAGATGGAAAAGGACTTCCTGGGGGTCATCCTCAACGAATCCGACCGCATGACCCACATTGTTCAGGACTTGCTGACCCTCTCGCGGTTCGACTCCGGCCACAGCGAACTCAAGCTGGCCCGATTCTCTTTCGAGGGGGCCATCCGGGATGTGTACAACGCCGTGGCCCTGGAGGCTCAGCGCCACGGGCATACCGTGATGTTGGATCTGGAGAAGGGCCTGCCCGAGATTCTGGGGGATCGGGAGCGCATCCTCCAGGTGATGATGAACGTGGTCGCCAACGCCATTAAATACACACCGGACGGCGGCCGAATTAAAATCTCCGCCGGGCGGGAGCGGGGCCGGGTGTGGATGGAGGTTCAGGACAACGGCATCGGCATTCCCAAGGAGGACCGCCCCCGTATCTTCGAGCGCTTCTACCGGGTGGACAAGGCCCGCTCACGGGAGTCCGGGGGCACGGGGCTGGGCCTCTCCATCGCCAAGGAGATTGTGGAACGGCATGAGGGCGTCATCCGCCTGGTGGACCGGCGGGAGCCGGGGCTCACCATCCGGCTGGAGCTGAAAATTGAGGGACCTGACCATGGAGCGTAAGAAGCACAGAAGAGCCGCCGAGGCGGTGAAGAGCCTTCTCATCGTGCTCCTGACACTGTCCGCCGCTTACCTCGCCCTGCGCACCCAGATGTACGCGGACTTTACCGGCCACCAGGCCACCGGCTGGCTGGGGGCGGTGCTGGACTTTTTCGACAGGGGGCCCGGCCTGCTGCCCCCGGGCGGAAATGAGAGCGCCCACCGGCTGGAGGTACGCCCCATGCGTATGGCCGTCAACGTCCAGGGCGTGGGACGGTATGCCGTCCAGTACGACCAGGAGCGGACGGACGAGATTTTCACCCGGGTGTTCAGCACCCTGCTGGAGGCGCTGGACGGCGCCCAGGCGCCCAGGCAGATTGGCGAGGACCGGTGGAGGGAGGCCCTCTCCAACCTGAGCGGAGTCTATTTTGATTTCCAGGGGACGCAGCCCATGTCGGTCCTCGCAGCCCTGGGCGGGGGGAGCAATCCCGCCCTGCCGGACGTGGGTGTGCGCCGGCTGCTGCTGGCGGAGAACGGGAGCGGCGATGCGGTCCTGTATTATAGTAATGAAACAGACGGCATGTATTATGCCTGCGAGACAACCCAGGCGCTGCAGGGACATCTCCAGGAAATCGTGATGTCCTACAGCGTCAACGGCGCCCTCTTCGCCTACGAGGGGGAGTATCCCGGCCTGGACCCCTATGTACTCATCAGCCAATCCACGGCGGCCATGCCGGGCAGCCAGTCCCGTCCGGAAATCTATACCGCCGCCAATCCGGTGGCGGAGATGAGCGCGGGCCGGGAGGACCTGCTGGAGGCCCTGGGCTTCCACTCCCAGTCCAACAACAGTTACCGCCGGGGGGACCGGCTGGTGGTCAACGAGTGGCCCTATACCCTGAATATTCTGGATAACGGCACAATCTACTACGAGACCACCGCCGCAGATGAGCCGAAGTACGCCGTGGGTACGCCTGGAAAGCCCCCGACCGGGTTGGAGCTGGTGGAGGCCACCCAGGCCCTAGTGGAGCAGTCCGTGGGGGCCCAGGCCTGGCGGGGAGAGGCCGGGATCTACCTGATGGGCGTCACGGAGACGGCCGAGGGCGTGTGGCAGGTGGACTACGGCTACAGCCTGAACGGGATCACGGTCCAGACCGGGGCCGAGGGGTATGCCGCACGCTTTATCATTGAGGACGGGCAAATCAGCGCCTTTACCCTGCACATGCGCAGCTACGCGGATACCGGAGAGTCCTCGTCGGTGCTGCCCGATATCCAGGCCGCGGCCGCCATGGGCGCGCTGGATGCCGGCGGCAAGGAGCTGACGCTCACCTATGAGGACCCCGGCGGGACCGAGCGGCTTCAGGCGCGTTGGATTGCGCAGTAAACAGTATCCCCGCAGGGAGCTAGTGCCGTCCCGCCTCCGGACGCCCATTCCACCCAAAGGATGGTGATGCTATGGAATGGTCCAAAATTAAAAATATCATCATTATCATCCTGCTCACCGTCAACGCCTTCCTGCTTATCTCGGTGGCGGACCGGGAGTGGAAGTCCGCCCAGTATCAGGAGGAGGCGCGGCTGGGAGCGGTGGAGGTGCTGCGCAGCAACCGCATTGAGATGGATGAGAAAAGCCTGCCGCCGGAGACCGGGCTCCTCCCCATGACCGCCGAGCGGGACAGGGAGGGGGAGGCGGCTCTGGCCGGGGCGCTGCTTACCAACGCGGTCAAGACCGGGGACCGGGGCCGGGACACCTATGAAGGGGAGAAGGGGAGCGCCTGGTTCCGGCTGGACGGCAGCTTCGGCTTTACCTTCGCGGCGGGGGCGTACCCGCTGGACGGGACTGACCCGGCCAAGCACGCCCAGGCCCTCCTGAGCGGCGCGGGCTACCTCTGTGAGGTGGTGGAGACCGGCGCGGCGGATGAGGAGATCGGGACAACCTATGTCAGGGTGCGTCAGACCTGGGAGGATACCCCGCTCTTTAACTGTACCGCCCGGCTGCTCTACCGGAATGGGGAGCTGGTATCCATCGACGAGGGTACCCGCCTCATCGGCACGCCTGTAGCCGCCGGCGGGGCGGATACCCTGAACGTGGCCGCCGTGCTCCTGCGTTTCCTCAGCGGCGTGCGGGACGGCGGCCATGTATGCCGGGAGGTGCTGAGCCTCACGGCGGGCTACGAGGTCACGCCGGAGACCAGCGGCCAGGCCCGGCTGTCCCTGGTTTGGCAGGTCATGACCGACGCCGGTCCCTTCCAGGTGGACGGTGTCACCGGCGAGGTAAAGCAGGCGTAAAACAAAAGGGAATCCCCCTGGCATCGCCAGGGGGATTCCCTTTGTTTGTACAGTTACGATTAGGCGTTGATGGTCATGGAACCATAGTAGGTGGCAACAGTGCCGTCCTCAGCGGTAACAGTGACGCAGACCATATCGACCACGGAGCCGGAAGCAGGATTGCTGCAGGTGAAGGTATAAGCGCCGGCGCCATCGCTGGAGAGGGTAGCATTGGCAACGAAAGAAGTGCTGTACTCTCTGTCAAGAGTGACGCTGACAGTAGCGCCGTCGGCAACACCGGTAACAGAAACCGTTACAGTGGTGTTCTTAGTGGGGGTGCCGCAGGAAGCGGCAGTATCCGCAGTGTTGGCAGAAGCAACAGGATTATTATTGACAGAGACAGTTGCGGTAGTAGCGGAGGAGTCAGCCTTGGTGATGTAGACATACTGAGCCTTCATGGTGCTGCTCATGTCGGACGCGCCAAGAACGATAACGCCGTCGGTCTTGTCAGCGGTGATGCCGGAAGCGGCGATCTCGGTGATCTTGCCGTCAGAGTCGATCTCAAAGACTTTCGCATCGTCGGCCAGGGTGTAGTAAGCCTTGCCAACCAGGGGAGTGGTAGCGGTATCGACTGTCAGCACGTCGTTGCCGAAGGACACGCCCTTATAGGCAACGCCGCCGTGCGCGGACTCGGAGATAACCACGTCATCGTCATTCAGACTGACCTTCATAACGGCACCGGTGGTGAGGGCGATCTTGGAGATGATGTCCTGCTCCTCGCCGTTCACATAGCCCTTGGAATAGGTATAGAGCTTGTCGGCACTGCTGTAGCTGGGAGTGACAGAGGAGGGAATGTAAATGTAGTTGCTGGTAGCGGAAGCATCCTGCAGGGTGCCGTCGGTCACGAAGACAAGAGCGGCGGTGCCGTCCACAGTGATGACCACGCCGTCAGCGGTGCCGGTGTACTTGGGGGCATTGGCAATACCGGTGGTGGTAGCGGCAGTGGAGAACTTATTGTTGCTGGAGCTGTAGTTGGCAACCAGGAAAGCGGTGCTGGAGTTTCCGATGAAACCGTCGGTAAACACGGCCTTGCCCGGAGCGATGGAGGCGTTGCTGATGGTGGTGTACTTAATGTCCTTGCCGCCGAAGTCCACATCGGAGGTGGTCAGCTTGGTCAGTTCGTAGTTGCCATCGGAGTCGATGGTATAGGCCACCAGGTAGTAGTTAGTGCCAGCGGTCTGAGCGCTGCTGGTCAGAGTAGAGCCGGGGGCGATAGAAGTGCCGTTGCCGCCGGAGACATTGACCACATCGACGGTGCCGTCGGCGAAGAGCAGACGGGCGGTGGCGGTAATGGAGTCCTCAACGGAAGAGCCCACGGTATCGTAGCCCAGAACCACGGCCACATTGTAGGTGGAGGTGGCATCAACCAGCTTGGCGTAGAGCGCGTTGCCGTTCTCGTCCAGGAACAGGGTGACGTCCTTCTTGGCGGAGGTGTCCAGGTCCTTCATCTGAGTCACGGTCTGACCGCCGTAGGCGCCGTCAGAGCGGGTATAGGAGGTGCCGTCAATGTAGATGGCGCTGGTACCCTTATAGCCGGTGATTTTCCCGGTAACAGACTCACACTCAGTGATGTAGGTGGTACCGGCGTAGGTGATGTGCATCACCAGGTCGCCCTTGGACAGGTCCTCATAGCCAACAGCACTGACGTAGCCGGCGGTGACGCCGGGGATGGAAACAGTAACCTTGCCGTCGGAATCGGTCTTGGTCTTTACAGCGCCGGTCACCTCGGAGACGGTCTTGGTGGTCTTCACGAGCGCGTCGACTACGCCGTCACCGTTGCTGTCGATGACATAAGCCACAGCATAGTTGCCAATGCCGGCCAGGTCGGCGGCAGTAATAGCTCTGGTGTTGGTAGCCACATAGTTGGTCACGATGTAGGCGTTGGTGGCGGACAGCTCCAGACCGTTGTTGGTCAGCCACTTGGTCACGTCCTTAGACTTGGCAGAATTGTTCACCAGGTCGCCGGGAACGGTAACGGCTGTATTGTCCTTATCCTCAACAACTGCGCTGGAGACGAGGCCGGAAGCATCCTTGTAGTAGGCAACAGCCTTACCCATCAGGGTGACATCGCCGTTAATCTTCTTGGTGGGTACGATGTCGCCGCCGGTAACGGTGGCATAGCCGTCATCGTTCACAGCGGTGAGAACACCGACATTGCGATTCAGGCCGTTGTAGGTGGTGGCGGCCAGGCTGGGAAGGGCGGTGTACTTGGAGATGTAGCGCACGCCGCCGTCATACTGATACTCGGGGTCATAGTTCTGTACGAACAGGGCGTTGAAGATCATCTGGGCGGCATTGTCGCGGGTCAGAGCGTCTGTGGCCTTGACGGACAGACCCTTGGTCAGGGAGCGGATGGTGGTGGTGTAGGTGCTGCCATAGAAGAGAGTGGTCTGCGCGTCGCGCATGATGTTGGTGGACCAATTGGCATCGTTGGAGTAGCCGCGGTTCTCAGCGTTGTAGCCGATGGCGACCAGCAGCATCTTGGCGGCCTGGACAACAGTCACAGGCTCGGTGGGGAAAAAGTTGCCCTTGCCGTCGCCCTCGATGATGCCGTTGGCATAGCAGTACTTGATGTAGCCCTCGGCCCAGGAACTGTCGATATCCTTCAGGTCGGTGACGGTGCCCTGGAAGGCGCTCTGGTCGACGTTGCCCATCAGCATCATGGTGATGAGCTTGGCCATGGTGGCGCGGTCCACGGTGGCGGAGGGGTCATAGGAGCCGTCGGTCTTGCCCTCGATGATACCGATATCAACGAGAACGCTGACAGCCTCCTGATTGGTGATCTTATCGGAATCGGTAAGATCAGCGTAGGTCTTGTCCGCAGCGGAAGCGCCGACGACCATCATGCCCAGGAGCATAACAGAAGCCAGAGCCAGGCTGAGGACCCGCTTGAGGTTTCTCATTTGGAATTCCTCCTTCTAATATTGGGCTTTTTGGGCGAAATACGGACCCACAGGGTCGTATGACAATTCTTTCCAGGCAAATAATTTACAAGAAAGGGGCGGTTTTATTAATAAAACCGCCCCTTTCTTGTAAATTAGTGAGCATGGTAGACATCTGGTAGGCTTTTTATACAAGACCAAGTCAAAAACGGCGTATTCGCAGGCTTTTGACGGCAATTTCGGTAGACATTTGGTAGACATACCCCAAGACACAAAAAGAGCGGTCGGACATATATGCCCGACCGCTCTAAGACCGATTCAGTTACTCTACCACGACAAGACGGACCTTTCCGCCCTCCTCAGGGGTGCGATCATAGTAGATGGTGAGGCTGTTGGAATAGGCACGGGCCTCATCCAGAGAAGCAAACCACTTCTTTGTAGTCCTATTATAGCAGGCCACATTCCCGGCGATAGGGATTATCATATTGGAGGTGGTGATGGTGCCGATAGGAGTGGTGGGGTTATCCTTGCCGGGAGTGACGCCGTTGAGCTCAAAATCTGCGCGGGAGACGCCGGACACGGATTTGAGTTCAACCCAGTTGGCAAGCCTATTGTTACTACTATTCACGGTATCCAGGGATGCAGTAATGCCGATATAGCTGCCGGCTTTAATAGCGGCACCGGAAACCAAGTCGGCGCTCTTACCATTATTATTTTCCACAGCAATAGTAGAGTTATAAAATTTTTCACTATTAAACGTGCCTTCGATTTGATCGGTCTCTGCAATTCCATAGGTATACTGATCGCCGGTCACGTCGTCAAACACAATGATGTTTATGCGGCCTGCGTAGTCCTTACCCACATAAGAGATTTTGGAGCTCGGAACGGTGGCGCGGGTCAGCTGGCTGAAGGTAATCGAGGCAGGGGCGCCGTTGCCCACGCGCTCATAGAGATAGACATTGTCGGCCAGCGCTTCACCGCCAAGCGTGCGCTTGTTCACGTCCAGCGTACCCGATGCGCCGCTGCCGGAGAGACGGCTCAGGGTAACTTGCTTGACTTTGGAAGAAGAGACTGTGACCAATTGACCTGTCATTTTAGCTGCTGAGTCACCTTTATAGCTGCTGGTTCCCTGAAGCGTAATCAACTTCCCTGCTGTATCTTTCAGTTCTAATAAGGGCTTGATTTCAGCATATCCAGTATCCTTATCAATAGAAGTAACAGTACCTACAGTGGTGGATTTCGCCTCGCTGGAGGAGACCACGCCGGCCACCTGGCCGTCGGCGGTCAGCAGCAGGGTAACGATGTCGCCGATTTTAAATTTGGCGAGATCCTCGTAGGCGCTGGAGAGGACCGGGAGAGTAGCGCCCAGCACCGTGACGCTGAGGGGGGTGGCAGGGCTGGGGGAGACATTCTCATACACGCCGGTGAGGCGCAGATCGGAGACATGCAGGGTCTTGGTTGTCTTGTCATAGGTGGCCACGTCGTACTGGCGGATATCTGCGATGCTGGCGGTAACGCCGTTTTTCACGATGCGGTAGCCGGTGTCGCCGCCCACCAGAGAGGAGAAGGGGTTGCCGGAGCCGGTGGCCTTGGCGACCGCTGCGGTCTCCGCCGTGTCGGCGGTGGGGATGAAGAGGTACTCCAGCTTGCCGGTAGCGCTGTAGTGGAAATTCACCTGGACGCCGGCCTTCAGGTTGATGTAGATATCCTTATAGAGCTTCATTACCCCATCCTGATACACCGGGGTCTCGGTGGGCACATCCAGCTTCTCGCCACCGGAGACGGTGAGGTAGTTGATCTCGGGTGCCACCACGGTCACCGTGCGCTGAGAGCCGGAGGTGGAGGGGGTGATGGCGATGACCTTCTCCTCCTTATCGAGAACCAGCTTGGCCCGGACGCCGCACAGAGAGGCGTCGAAGGGGACATGGTCGGTCTTGTATACGGAGACCGTCTCGCCGGCGATGGTCTGGATCGCGCCAGTGGTGTTGTCGGCGGTGGTGGCGTCCACAGAGAGGATGATGGCCTCGTCCAGAATCTTGCCGCCCAGGGTAGTGAGATAGGGGTCCTTGCCGCCGTTGGGCTTGGTGTAGAGCATATTCTCAAAAAGAATGGCGGTCTGCCCCCGGGTGATGGGGGAATCCCAGGACAGTGAGACGCCCTCGGTGAGACCGATGGTATTGGCGGTGGCCAGGTAGCCGCCGTACCAGCTGGAGCCGGTTGCGATATCCTTGGCGCCATAGCCCAGAATTCGCATCATGACGGTCACCGCCTGGGCAAAGGTGATGACGTCGCCGGGGCCGAAGGTGGCGTCCCCCTTGCCCATCATCAGCATATCGCTGCTGCCGCCCTCCTCACCGGCGGCGCCAATGGGGGTTGAGGCAGCCAGATTGATGTAGCCGCTGGCCCAGTTGCCGCCCTTTACGTCCTTAAAGATGGTGCGGTTGGCCTGGGCGGCGGCCTCATTGCCCTTGCCCATGACCTCCACGGCCATCTTGCAGAATTCGGCCCGGGTCAGGGTCCCCGAGGGATTGAAGGAGCTGCCGCCGGTGCCGTTGACCACGCCCAGCAGACGGAGAATTTCGGCGGCCCCGGCCACCTGGGGATCGGAGATGTCGGTAAAGGCGGAAGCCCGGCCGGAGGCGGCAGACGCGGGCACGACGGCAGTCAGTCCGCACAGCGTCGCCACCACCAGAAGGCTTGCGATAAGTCGTTTGAGTTTCATATGTTTCTCTCCTCTTTACAGTTGCATACGGGTCTGGAGATGGGCGCTACTCCGCCCGCAGGGCCTCCACAGGCTGGAGACCGGACGCCTTGATGGCGGGGTAGAGGCCGAAGACGATGCCCAAGCCCACAGAGATGACGAAGGAACCGACGGTGATGCCGTAGCTGGGCAGCAGTATAATCCCCAACGTCTGTTTACATACGATGAGCGTACCCGCGTACCCGACGAGAATGCCCAGGATGCCGCCGATGCCGCATATCATACATGCCTCAATGAGAAACTGGATGATAATATTTTTCCGCTCGGCGCCGATGGCCTTGCGGATACCGATCTCACGGGTGCGCTCGGTGACGGTGACCAGCATGATGTTCATAATGCCGATGCCGCCCACGATGAGGGAGATGGCGGCGATGCCGCCCAGAAGGGCCTGCTGGGCCTGGGAGGCCTCCTTGGTGGAGTCAATATAGGAGTCCTGGCTGTAAATATTGTAGCTGCCGTAGCTGCTGCCGGTCTTGGCGTCCCCCACCAGGGTTTTGAGGAAGCCCTCCAGACGGGCCTGGATCTCCTGGCTGGCGGCAGAATTTTTGGCTTTGACAACGAAATCCGTACTATAGGAGGAGACACTGGAGGAGCCGCCCACCTTCAGGGCACGGATGGCGGTATAGGGCAGAAGAATGAAATTGTTCTGCTGTTTGTACCACTGATTATCCTCCGTCAGGGTGGATTCGTCCACCCGCTCGTCGTAGACGCCGATGACGGTGAAGGGCACGCCGTCAAAGGTCATCGTCTCTCCGATGGGGTCGGCGTAGTTAAAGAAGAGCTTGGCGGCCCGGGAACCCAGGACGCAGACCTGATTGTTGCCCTGCACATCCAGGTACGTGAGATCGCGGCCCTTGGCAATCTTGGCATTGTTGCAGGCAGCCCACTGATCGCTGCCGAGGTAGACCTCGGGCGGGTAGTGGTCGTAGTCGGAGTAGTCCATGGTACGGCTGGATTTGGCCCCATACTGGATGGTGGCCCAGCAGGATTGACTGGGCGTGACGCCAACCACAAGGTCGTCCATCTGGCGGCAGTAGTTATAGAGCGCGTTGAAGACAGAGTCATCATCCTGCCGGCTGCTCCACTTGTAGGCGGAGACCTGGATTTGATTGGTGCCCATGGACTGCATGAGCTCCATCATCTGCTTGGTGGTGCCGGATGCATATGTCACCAGAATGATGACGGCGGCCAGACCGATGATGACGCCCAGCATGGTCAGAAAGGTGCGGCCCTTCCGGGCGCCGATGGATTTAGCGGCCAGCTTGATGGTTTGTTTCAGGTTCATAGCCAATCCACCTCCTGGGGCGCGTCGGCCATAATCTGGCCGTCCGAAATCCGGATGACCCGGGGTGCGGTTGCGGCGATAGAGTTGTCGTGGGTGATGAGGATAACGGTAGTCCCCTCCTTATAGAGCCGGCGCAGGATGTCCAGCACATGCTTGCCGGTTTTGGAGTCCAAAGCGCCGGTGGGCTCATCGGCCAGTATGATGGGCGGATGGGTGGCGATAGCCCGGGCGATGGCCACCCGCTGCTGCTGGCCGCCCGACATCTCCGTGGGCTTATGCTCCCGCCGGTCCCAAAGGGAGACGCGCTCCAGCGCGTCCTGAACCCGCTCCCGGCGGATGGAGGCCTTCACCCCCTGATAGATGAGGGGGAGCTCTACGTTCTCATAGGCGGACAACGCAGGTATCAGGTTAAAGCCCTGAAAGATAAATCCGATCTGCTTGTTGCGTACATGGGAGAGCTGCTTATCCGTCAGATCGGTCACATCCTGGCCGTCCAGGTGATAATCCCCGTAGGTGGGGATATCCAGACAGCCCAGAATGTTCATCAGGGTTGATTTGCCGGAACCGGACTGGCCCACCACGGCGACGAACTCTCCCCGATCGATGTTCAGGGAGACGCCGTTAAGCGCCCGGACCTCCCGCTCCTCTCCCTCGTTATAAATCTTGTAGACGTCCTTAATATCAATGAGCATTGCATCATCTCCTAATCCGAAACGGGCGATTTACGCGGGATGCGTCAGCCCGCCTTGGTGGAGGTGCTGGCCTTGCGGCCGTAGTAATTCTCCTTGGGTGTGTTGTTATAGACCTTGTCTCCGTCGTTCAGGCCGGATTTGATTTCCACCATTGTCTCATCGGAGAGCCCGGTCTCTACAGGGATGACATAACAGTCCTTGGGGATCTCCGCCTGCATATCGGCGGGGAGGAGGGTCTTGTCGATGGCGTTCTCAGGCGCCTCGGCGGTCTGGATAAAGACCACAGCCTGAGGCTCCTCAGCCCCCTCGGGACTGTAGTACCGCACATCCTGGATGGGTATGACGATGCAGTCCTGGCTCTGAGCGGCTGTGAACTGGTAGTCCAGGGGATAGCCTCCCATCAGGGTGCCATTGGGGTTCTCCACCCGGACTGTGCCGGGGTAGACCGTGACGCCGTTCTGGTTCTCGCCGATGACGGCAATGGAGTCCACAATACCCATATAGGAGTTGCCGTTCCAGTCGTTGAGCATAAGCTCCATCCCGGTCTCTATGTACTGGCGGTTGCGGTCATCCACACTGATGTTGACCGTCATGACGCTGTTGTCGGCGATGACGATGGCGGTAGCGCCGGAGGCCACCTCCTGCCCCTCGGTAAGGCTGAGGGTCACAACCGTGCCGGTAATGGGAGCCACGGCGGAGAAGTTCTCCAGGTTCTTCTGCTCGTCCTCCACCTTCTTGACGGCGTCGTCATAGCTCTTCTTGGCGGTATCAATCTGCTCCTGTTTGCTGCGGATCAGCTCATCGACGTCGTTGGTTCCCTGGACCAGGAGGACCTGGCCGGCAGTGACATTGGCGTAATTCAGCAGATCGATGACCTGTTCCACAGGGCCCTGGGCCTTGGTGGCGATGGTGGTGGTCTGGTAGTAGGCCAGCTCGCCGTTCTCATAGGGGTAGATGGGCGCGCCGGAGGCGTCGGTCAACTCGGCGGAAGCGGACATACCGGCGGTGAGGGTGCCGGGATTGTCCATAACGAAGACAACTTCAAAGGTGACGCCGCCCTCCTTGGTGATATGCTCCACCTTGTTGATCTTCTCCACCGTGGCATTGCGGGTGGTCATGGTGGCGGGGATGGAGATCTGGGCGGACTGGCCCACGGAGATGTCGTTTTCGTAGGCGTAGCTATAATATAAGGAGAGCTTGAGCTTGGTATCGTCCACGATCTGGGCAATCTTCGTGCCGCTGGTCATGGGATCGCCCACTTTGATCTCGGCGACCTCTGTCAGCTTTCCCGCGTGGGGGGCCGAGATGGTCAGGTCGCCGCGGCTCTTCTGGAGGTTGGTCATCTCCTCATTCAGCTTGTCCATGGTCTCCTGCTGATTCACAAGAGCCTCCTTGGCGGCGGCCAGGGCCTCCTCAGCGGCGGCGGAGGTGATGACATAGAGCGGGTCGCCCTTCACTACGGGCTGCCCCTGAGTGACAAAGACCTGATCCACCACACCGCCCTGAGAGAGGGTGATGGTGGCTGAGTCCTTGGCGTTGGCCGTACCGTATCCGGAGACATTGCTGACGATGGACCCCATCATAGCGGTATCGTAAATAGGCTCGCCCAGGCCCTCCTTGGGCTTCTCGCGGAAGACGAAGTACCAGATGGCCCAGGCCGCAGCGGCGATCAGCGCCACCACAATGATGGCGACAACCACGTTTTTCGCAACTTTCTTTTTCTTTTTTTTCTTTTCAGGCGCCTTCTGGGGCGGCTGAGGCGCGGCCGGTGCGGCCGACGGCTCCATGACGGGGGTGTGTTGTTCAGTCATTTTCGTTTCCTCCTACGATTGCGATTGCTTCACAAATTATTTTAACACAGTGCTGAGAGATGGCAACTACAAATGAATGACAAGTTCTTAAGCATTGCTTAAGATTTTTTGGGACCGTCTAATTAGACGGAGAAAAACGGGAAAAGTTACCCGGCTGAAAAAATTTTGTGTGCGGGGGGTGCAACGCCCGGGGGCCGGCGATACATATATATAATAAAGCGCACAGCCGCGGGGCGCCTGCGCGAGACCTCTTTACCTTATATGTCTTGGAAAACCGGAAATGTTGCAGGTGATTGAAATGTTCTAAAAAATTTTCAAAACAGGCCGGGAACCTTTTTTTAAGGCATATCGTCTAAAGAAAAATAACGGCATTCCAGGGCTTGGCCGTTGTTTTACAGTTATGTTACGAATGGCTGTAAACGCTTGACGATTCTGCGGGGTTGGATTATGATTCTCGCAGAGGCAAGGGGAGTCATACTTGGCTGAACCAGCTAGTATGCCCCGAAAAGCCCAATATTAGAAGGAGGAATTCCAAATGAGAAACCTCAAGCGGGTCCTCAGCCTGGCTCTGGCTTCTATCATGCTCCTGGGCATGATGGTCGTCGGCGCTTCCGCTGCGGACAAGACTGCGGCTGACCTGACCGATATGGACAAGGTCACCAACAAGGAGGCCGTCTCCCTGATGGTCGACCTTGGCATCATCGTCGGCAAGCCCGACGGCTCCTACGCTCCCACTGAGGGCGTGGATCGCGCCACCATGGCGAAGCTCATCACCTATATCATGATGGGCGATGTGGACGCTTCCATTTTCGACGGCACCAAGACTGACCTGAAGGACATTGACAGTTCCTGGGCCAAGGGCTACATCAACTACTGCTACGCCAACAAGTACATCACCGGCGACGGTAAGGGCAACTTCTTCCCCACTCAGGGTGTGACTGTTGTCCAGGCTGCCAAGATGCTGCTGGTCGCGCTGGGTTATGATGCCGAGGACCGCGGCTATCAGAACGACGCCTCCTGGTCTGTCAACATCATGAAGGACGCCAAGACCAAGGGCCTGATTGAGGGCTTCGACGCCAAGGCGAACGATCCCCTGACCCGCGACAACGCTGCTCAGATGATCTTCAACACCCTGCTCGCCAAGACCGTCACCGCCAAGTATGACCGCGACATGGGCGAGAAGTACGTCTCCGAGTATGTTGACGACGACACCACCCTGGGCTATCAGACCTACTCCCTGGAGAAGCACACCGGCGTCGTGGTCGCCAACGACTTCGCCGCTCTGATGGGCGCTGTTCAGGACACCGGCAAGACCCTGATCTACACCTATAACAAGGACGGCGTGGTTGTAAACACCGACTCCAAGTCCATCAAGGTCGCCACCGGCGTTGCCATGCTGGGCCAGGAGGTCAACTACTACACCCACGGCTCCAAGGGCACTGTGTCCTCCTTCGTCTCTGCTACCGACAAGACCAAGACCTACACCTATAACGACAATGATATCACTTACGCCAAGTTCCTGAGCAACAACAGCATCACTGTTGACGGCGATAAGTACACCGAGTTCTCCACCAACTACGTGGATGAAGCTGCTTACACTCCCAAGGCTGCCGATGCTGCCCGCTTCGTGGACAGCAACAACGACGGCAAGGTCGACTTTGTCCTGAAGACCAACTATACCTTCAGCAAGGTTACCAAGGTTGACAGCACCAACATCACCATTTCCGGCCTCGGCACCCGCAAGATCGCCGATGTGTCCGGCTCCGCCGACCTGGAGAAGGACGACTATGTCAACTACGCCAACGTCGGCACCAGCGGCAAGGCTGTTGCTGAGAAGGCCGAGGAGATCACCGGCACCGTCACCGCTCTGAAGAGCAACAAGACCAAGGCCGTGATTGACGGCGAGACCTACAACGTGGCCGCCGATGCCGGCAAGGCCAGCGTGAAGGATCCCGCTCAGGTCGCCAAGACCTACATCAACAACTTGACCATTTCCAAGGCTGTGGCCGGTATCTTCTACCTCAACCACGCCGGTGAGATCGCCGTCTACCTCCCCACTGAGGACGCCGCTGATTCCACCACCCTCTACGCTTATGTGACTGGCACCCAGGTCTCCAGCTACTTCGGTGATTATTCCGTCGAGGCGAAGGTTGTCCTGGCTGATGGCACTCAGGAGACGATGGTTGTTGTCGACGACAGCGACAAGAACACCGATGGCCTGTACGACATGGCTATTGCTGCAAATACGACTTCTCTGAAAAACGCTCTTGTCGGTGTGTATCCCTACACCCTGAACAAGGACGGTGAGATGCTGGCCGGTAAGAAGGTTGACACCATCAGCGCCACCGATGGCAAGTATACTGCCGGCAACCCCAAGATGGAGCTTGACAGCACTGACATCCTGCTGGACTCCAACACTGTGGTCCTCTTCTATAAGAAGGACGGCAGCAAGGAAATCATCTCCTCCTACAAGGGCGTTAACAATGTCCCCGGTATCGCGGATAACACCACTGTTACCTATGTGAAGGCTGCCGACAAGACCTTTGCCTCCTTCATCTTGGTGAGCAACGCTGTGGGCGAGGTCGAGACCGCCGAGTACGCTTACGCGCTTGGCAACGGTTTCACTGCTCAGACCGCCGACGGCTACGAGTACAGCATGGTCGTCAACGGTGAGAAGGTCACCCTGACCACCGCGAACGAAGTGTCTGGCATGCACATTGGCGACATCTATACCTACGGTCTGGACAAGGACGATATCGCGACCCTGACCAAGGTGACCACCAACATCGACACTGGCGTCATTACCTCTGTCACTGATAAGTACATTACCCTCAAGGGTGGTGAGGTGGTTGAGCTGGCCAGCGACTACAGCGTGGACGACCTGACCTCCACCGACAACAAGAACGCCATCATCCCCGGCACCGGCGACCTGATTGCCGACAGCAAGATTGTCTACGTCACCTCTAACTCCAAGCTGGTCAAGGCCTATGTCATCAACGACGGCAAGGTCGCTGGTGTTGACGGTGAGAACAAGGGCGTTCTGCTGGCCGTGGACGGCTACAATGTCACCGCCACCGGTACCTTTACCGAGGCTGGCAACAAGCTGGTCCTGAAGTACACTGCTCCCGCCGGCATCTCTGCCAACGGCGCTGTTGTCAAGGTTAACAATGCGACTGTGTCCGCTGATCTTGCTGACGGCAAGACCTCTGTGGAACTCACTCACGTGTTTACCACCGGCACTGAGACCATTACGGTTGAGATTCAGTGGAACTCTCTCTACACTGAGACTTACACCATTGATACCTCCGACCTGTCCGAGTATGTTGCCCCCACTCCTGCTGAGTAACTAAAGAACGGGAGTATTCCCGACGCAAAAGCGGACCCGGCGCACAATGTGCGCCGGGTCCGCTTTTACATTAAATGACCAGAGCTATTTTTTACAGCCCCAAGCCACTACAGTCGATGGTATAGGTAGTGGAATAGTTCTCGGTCCACTGGAAAGTCACATCGACAAAGGTCTTGCCCTCCAGACGAAGGATCAGGGTGAAATCACCGGACTGGTCGCTCAGGGTCTTATCAGCGCCGTCAGGATTGGTGGTATAGTTGTCGATCTTGACGTCATACTCACTGGTAGCGCCGGCAGGGGCCTTGAAGGTCAGGGCGACGAAATGGCCGGACTGCTCAGCCTCAACGCTTCCATTGAACCAAGTGAAGCCGGTGCTCAGAGTGGGAGCTTTGGTGACGGTGATATCATTGCCGTTGTAGACAATGGCGGCGCCCTCGTTGATGTGGACGGTATCAGGCAGGTTGCTCGAGCCAATCTCCTCCACCAGGGTGTCGCTGCCGGTGTTGGAGACGCTGCCAGTGCCGACAACATAAGCCTTGGCAATCTTCTTCTCGCTGTTGAGGACATAGACCACGGTGTCGTCCTTGGAGATGACACCGGTGTAGGGAGTAATGTTGCCCTTCTCATCGGCACTGGTCAGTACGTCGACAGTGATGTTGCTGGCGAAGTAGATGACATTGCCATCAACCAGGATATAGCTCTCGCCGTCAGTACCGGCGACCACTCCGCTCATGATGCTGTCGCCGGAGAGGGGGGCGCCCATGGAGGAGATACCCTTATCGTTGGTGCTGTACTTGTACACGGCGCCGACGGGGTAGGGGGTGGCGGTGGTGGTGGTAAGGGAGACAATCTCGCCGTCCACGGAGAAGCTGTGCGCGTAGCCGCCCACGACGGTCAGCACATCGCCGCCCAGAGAGTAGGCGTAGTTGGCGTCGGTCTCAATAGAGGGAGTGGCGCCGATGAAGATAAAGGTGGCATAGGCGCTGTTCTTGGCATTGACATAGGTGGCGGTGCCGGTGAAGGAGGGAATGCTCTTCACGCCGGTGTAGGAGTAAGCCTTGCCGTCCTTGTAGAAGAGGGCGACAGTGCTGTCGTTGGCGAGAACGCCGGTGCCAACGGTGGGCTTTCCGGAGGTGAAGGCAGCAGAGACGGTAGTGGTGACCTTGGAGGTAGCAGCGGCCTTAACGACCATATCGCCGTCGGCATTCAAGTAATAGCCATAGACGCCGTTCAGGTCGTTATAACCGCCTTTGAGATTCTCCAGCAGGCTGGAGCTATCGGATTTGCCGTTGTCGTCGGCCAGGGTGTAAATCTCGGCTGTGCCGTCAGCCAGAACCGCGCCGACCTCGGCAGTGGAGTTGCCCCAGGCGTCCTTGGAGACGGTTGCGGTGGTCAGGTAGGCATACTGGGTGCTGGCAGAGGTCTCGCCCACAGCGATGGCCAGAGCACCGTCGTGGTCGAGGTAGTAGGTCTGCTCGGTGGCGTCCTTCAGCGTGGTCAGGCCGCTCAGATAGGTCAGGGCGTCCTTGACGTTGGTGCTGGAAGAGGCATTGCCCTTGCCGGTAACGTCGTAGGTGGTGCCGTCCACGACAGCGGTCTTCTTAGTGCCGTTGAAGGCGGTGACGGTGCCGGTGATGGACTCAGCCTTGCTCACGAACACGCGGTTACCCACGGTGGTGTAGTTGACATAGTCCTTCTCAGCAACATTGTCAAAGCCCACCACGTCGGCGGCCTTCTTGGTGCCAGTGCCGGAGATGGTAATGTTACTGGAGGTTTTCTTGGTGACCTCGGAGAAGGTGTAGGTGGTCTTCAGGCCAAAATCGACGGTGCCGTTGGCATCGGCGTCGATCAGGGTGTAGCCCTGCAGGACGGGCTGGGTGTTGGTCAGGCTGGCATAGTTCACGGCGAACACGGCGGTATCGGCAACGGTGAGACCGTTGTTGGTCAGGAACTTGCTGTCGCTGGTGGCACCGGCGGAGTCGGACTTGGTGTAGGTCTTGGTCTTGCCGGAATTGACAACGGCGGAGGAGACCTTATCACCGGTGTTGAAGGTGTAGTACACGACCTCCTGGCCCAGCTGCTCCAGGGTGCTGGAGGAGTTGATGACGGTGGGGGCGGCGGTCATGCTGGCGTACTTTCCGTCCTTGTCGGACACGATGACGGCTGTTTTGCCGGCATCAGTGGTGTTGGAGCTCATTCTGATGTAGGCGTACTCGTTGGCAACCACGACGCCGGTGTGCTTGACCAGGCTGTACTGCAGGTCGCCCAGAATGGTGTCAGTGGTGCGCAGATCGGTCTTGTGAGCGACGCCCTGATCATACTGGGTGTCGTACTTCACAGTCTTGGCGAGCAGTGCGTTGAAGATCATCAGCGCAGCGTCGTCACGGGTCAGCTTGTCGTTGGTCTTGGCGGAGAGGTTCTCCAGCAGACCGGCTGTCTTCGCGTCCCGCATGATGTTGATCGACCAAGAGTTACCAGTGTAGCCCTGAGCAGCGGCATCATAGCCGAGTGCAACCAGCAGCATCTTGGCAGCCTCAACAACGGACACGCCGTTGGTGGGGAAGAAGTGGCCGATGCCGTCACCGGAGATGATGTTGTTGGCATAGCAGTACTTGATGTACCCCTTGGCCCAGGAGCTGTCAATGTCGGTCAGGTCGGTCTTGGTACCCTCGAACAGCGCGGGATCGGTATCGCCCATCAGCACATAGCAGATAAGCTTCGCCATGGTGGCGCGATCCACGCCCTCGGTGGGGGCGAAGGTGCCGTCAGGTTTGCCGACGATGATGCCGAGGTCGACCATCAGAGCGACGGCCTCCTTGTTGGTGACCTCATTCATGTCCTTGAGGTCGGAAGAGGTGACGTCCGCAGCGGAAGCGCCGACGACCATCATGCCCAGGAGCATGATAGAAGCCAGAGCCAGGCTGAGGACCCGCTTGAGGTTTCTCATTTGGAATTCCTCCTTCTAATATTGGGCTTTTCGGGCGAAATACGGACCAACAGGGTCGTATGACAATTCTTTCCAAGAAAATAAAGGGCGAGAGAGGGGCGGTTTTATTAATAAAACCGCCCCTTTTTTATAAAATAGTGAGTAAGGTAGACATTTGGTAGGCCGCTGGGAGAAAAGTGCGACAGAAACGGTGTAATTGCAACGTTTTGGGGGTGCTTTCGGTAGACATCTGGTAGACGTGCTCTGAAAAATACAGGAAAATATAAGGCGGAACGGCTGGAATAAAAAAGCGGATTTGCGGGCATAGTGAAAGCAGCAAGACGCGGTCTTATAGTGTTAAAAAAGAGACTTTTGGGGGATTTCGGTTGCAAAAGCTGGAAGAAAATGAGCAGGATGCGGAGCTAAACGCGTTTTTTATGCCTGCGGCGCAAAATTACTTTGATTTTACATCATACTATGCTATAATAGCACCGTATGAAGTGCTCCCGCCTGGGCGGTGAGCCTCCCATGGCCGCCCGCTGGCGCGGCATGGTTAAGAACAAACATATCGGGCGGAAGCCGAAGAGCCCCGCCCTGGATACCGCGGAGCGCTGTACGGCTCCGGCGGAAGGAATAGAGGGTGCCGGATTGACAAAGTATGTGATCCGCGGTGGGAAGCCGCTTCACGGTGAAATTGAAATCAGCGGAGCAAAAAACGCGGCGGTGGCTATTATCCCGGCCGCGCTTTTGGTGGACGGCGTCTGCCGTATTGAAAATATTCCCCAGATCAGCGATGTGACCTTGATTCTGACCATCCTGCAGGAGCTGGGCGCCGACGTGCGCACGGTGAACCGGACCACGGTGGACGTGGACTGCTCCCATATCCGCAACGGAAAAGTGCCCCACGAGCTGGCGCGGAAAATCCGCGCCTCCTATTATCTCATCGGCGCGCTTCTGGGCCGCTTCGGCAGCGCCCAGGTGCCCCCTCCGGGCGGCTGCGACTTCGGCGGGCGGCCCATCGACCAGCACATCAAGGGCTTTGTGGCCATGGGGGCCGAGGTGGACGTCCGCGGCGGCTATATTCAGGCTCGGGCCAAAGGGGACAAGCTGGTGGGCACCCAGATCTACATGGACATGGTCTCCGTGGGCGCCACCATGAACATTATGCTGGCCGCCACGCTGGCGGAGGGCATGACCATCATCGAAAACGCCGCGAAGGAGCCCCATGTGGTGGATGTGGCCAACTTCCTCAACTCCATGGGTGCGGACATCATGGGCGCGGGCACCGATGTGATTAAAATCAAGGGCGTGGAGCGGCTAACCGGCGGCTCCTACTCCATCATCCCCGACCAGATTGAGGCGGGCACCTATATGGCCGCCGCCGCCGCAACCGGCGGCGAGGTTTTGATCAAAAACGTCATCCCCAAGCACCTGGAGTGCATCACCGCCAAGCTGGAGGAGATGGGCGTGGACGTGGAGGAGCGGGACGACGCCGTTGTCGTGCGCAGGGCCGGCCCCCTCACCCGGACCAATGTGAAGACGCTGCCCTATCCGGGCTTCCCCACAGATATGCAGCCCCAGGTTGCCGCCGTCCTCTGCCTGGCGGAGGGGACCAGCGTCCTCACCGAGGGCGTATGGGATAACCGCTACCGCTACGTGGACGAGTTCCGCCGCATGGGGGCGCAGATTCAGGTGGACGGCAAGGTGGCCGTCATTGAGGGTGTGGATCACCTCACCGGCGCGCCTGTCCGGGCCTGTGACCTGCGGGCCGGCGCGGCCCTGGTCATCGCCGGTCTGGCGGCCCAGGGTACCACGGAGATCGACTGTATCCACCATATTGAGCGGGGCTATGAGGACATCGTCCGCAAGCTCTCCGGGGTGGGGGCGGATATCCGCGTCGTGGTGACGCCCGACGAAGAGAAGCAGGCGCAGATAGGCTAGGCCGTTCAGAGCAGCGGCGCAAGCAAATAGACATCGTTTTTCATCATCCCGGCCGGTTTTCCGAAGGCGCCATGGGTTTACAGCACGGGAGTCCGGCGGTGTCTTGCGGAAAAAGGTACGGACGTTTGGATACGTTACTGGCCTTTAGAAATCACAAGGGGCGGCGGCTCGTGGCCGCCGCCCCTTGTGATTCCGCGGATGCGGACGGCGCGGGTGCGCCGGAGCCTGGGCGGATTCACTCCGGGCAGGCAATACATAAGAATAACAGGGGTTTCCCCACACGCCAAAGCATGTGGGGAAGCGGCGGTTCGCGGCCGCCGCCCCTGTCAATACCGCGCCTAATCGCCCCTGTGTGGGGAGAAATTGATTACATATTTGGGAGGGCTCCCTTTTGTTGCAGCTTTGCACCCTCGCGAGCGGGTCCAGTGGGAACAGCCTGCTGGTGTCCGACGGGCGGACCCATGTTCTGATTGACGCGGGCATCTCGGCCCGGCGCATTACCAAAAGCCTGCGGGAGCTGGGCATTGAGCCCGGTGAGCTGGCCGGAGTGCTGATTACCCATGAGCATTCAGACCACATCTCGGGCCTGACCACCCTAACAAAGCAGTTCTCCCTGCCCGTCTATGCCAGCAGGGGCACGGGGATGCAGCTTTGCTACCGGATTGCGTTCCTGGAGTCCTGCCTGCGTACCTTCCGGCCGGGAGAGAGCTTTGAGGTGGGGGAGCTGGGTGTGGAGACCTTCCCCACCCCCCACGACACCGTGGAGAGCGTGGGCTACGCCGTGACCGGCTGCGGCAGGAAAGCTGCGGTGGTCACCGACCTGGGCGAGGTCACCGAGGCGGTGGCCGCCGGGGTGAAGGGGGCGCACCTGCTGGTGGCGGAGGCCAATCACGATGTGGAGTGGGTGAAGTCCGGACCCTATCCCTACTTCCTAAAATCCCGCATTCTGGGGGACCATGGGCACCTCAGCAACGAGGCGGGGGGCGCACTGGCCCGCAGTGCTGTGGAACAGGGGGCACATACGGTGGTGCTGGCTCATCTGTCCGCCGAAAACAACACTCCCGCCAGGGCCTATGGGACCGTGCGCACCTGCCTGGAACTGGGGGGCGTGGACGTGGAGCGGGACATTCAGCTGGAGGTGGCCCCCCGGGTGGAGACGGGGCGGAGATACACGGTGTAGGACTGGGAGCGTGGGTTTTTGCTGAGCATCCATATTATCTGCGTGGGCAGGCTGAAGGAAAAATTCTACATAGAGGCCTCGGCGGAATACGCCAAGCGGCTGAGCGGGTACTGCAGATTCCAGCTCGCGGAGCTCCCTGAGGAGCGGCTGCCGGAGAAGCCGTCGCAGGCCCAGATTGAAAGCGGCCTCGCCAGAGAGGGGGCGGCCATTCTGCAGCGGCTGCCCAAGGGCGGCGCGGTCATCGCCATGTGCGTGGAGGGGAAGAGCCTCTCCAGCGAGGCGCTGTCCGGGCGCATGGCGGATTGGGCCGGGCAGGGGAAGAGCCAGCTGACTTTTCTCATCGGCTCCTCCTATGGGCTGCATACCTCTGTCAAGGAGCGGGCGGACCTGAAGCTCTCCATGTCGCCTATGACGTTTCCCCACCATCTGGCCAGGGTCATGCTGCTGGAACAGATTTACCGGGGATTTAAAATCATGGAGGGGTCCAGCTATCATAAGTGATAAGGGCAGAGCACCCGAATGCAGCGATAAGGTGCAGAACAGGACGGAAAGGCGGGATGGACATGGGCTGGTGCGAACACTGTGAGACGGAGCGGGAAGGAACTGTGTGCCCGGTCTGCGGCGGAGAGCTGCTTCAGGAGATTACCCCCGAGGACCTGGAGCAGGCCCACCCCGAGTGGGGCAGAGAGACGGGACGCCTGCTGGACCGCTGGCCCAAGGGGCCGGACGGCGAGCCGGAGGAGCCGGGAATGCTGGCACTGGCGCAGGACTTCGAGTCCTCGAGAGGGCTCATCCTGTCCCGGCTGGAGGCCGCGGGAATCCCGGCGTTTTACCGCTATCCCGAGGGCGGGGGACTGGGTAAGGTCGTACTGGGCTTTTCGGGGTACGGGGTATACATCTACGTGCCGAAAAGCCGCTATGAGGAGGCCGAGGAGATGGTCGGCGGCCTGGCTGCGCCCGGCAGGGGTTATTGACAGCGTGAAATTTCCATACTGAACAGGAGGATGAAGCATGACGTACAAAGAGGTTTACCAGAAGTGGCTCGGCAGCAGCGCTCTCAGTGAGGCGGAGAAGGAGGAGCTGCGCTCCATTGCAAATGACGAGAAAGAGATTGAGAGCCGCTTCTTCGCCCCCCTGGAATTCGGCACCGCCGGCCTGCGGGGCACCATGTGCGTGGGCCTGCACCAGATGAACATCCATGTCATCCGCCACGCCACGCAGGCTTTCGCCGAGGTCATTTTGGCCGAGGGCGGCGACGCCGCGCAGCGGGGCATCGCAATCTGCTTCGACTGCCGCCACCACTCCGACGAGTTCGCCCGGGAGGCGGCGGCCGTCATGGCGGGCAACGGCATCAAGGTGCGTATTTTCGACACCCTGCGGCCCACCCCCGAGCTCTCCTTCGCCGTGCGGGAGTACGGCTGCATCGCGGGCATCAACGTCACCGCCAGCCATAACCCCAAGGAGTACAACGGCTACAAGGTCTATTGGGAGGACGGCGCACAGCTGCCCCCCCATCACGCCGCCGCCATCGCGGCGAAGATGGAGGAGCTCGACCTCTTCGACTCCATCCGGCGCATGGACTACGATGCGGCCGTGGAGGCCGGGATGATCGCCGTCATGGGGACGGAGACCGACGAGAAGTTCCTGTCCAACGTGATGAGTCAGGTCAACGACGCAGCCGCCGTGGAGAAGGTGGCGGACACCTTCAAAATGGTCTACACCCCATTCCACGGCACGGGCTACAAGCTTATTCCCGAGGTTTTAAAGCGGCTGGGGATGAAGCACGTCATCTGCGTACCGGAGCAGATGGTGATTGACGGGGACTTCCCCACTGTGGTCTCCCCCAACCCGGAGAACCCCGAGGGCTTCTGTCTGGCGGTGGATCTGGCCAAGGCGAACGGGGCCGACTTCATCCTGGGCAGCGACCCCGACGCCGACCGGGTGGGCATCATGGTGCGCAACGACAAGGGCGAGTACGTCACCATCTCGGGCAACCAGACCGGCGTGCTGCTGCTGGACTACCTCATCGGGGCAAGGAAGCGGGCGGGCAGCCTGCCGGAAAACGCCGTGGCCCTCAAGACCATCGTCACCACTGAGATGGCCCGGAAGGTGGCCGAGGTGAACGGCGTGACCTGCTATGACACCTTTACCGGCTTTAAGTTTATGGCGGAGAAGAAGAACAAGCTGGAGCAGGCCGGCGAGGGAAAGGTCATCTTCTCCTACGAGGAGAGCTACGGGTATATGCTGGGCGACTATGTCCGGGACAAGGACGCCGTCACCGCCGCGCTGATGCTCACCGAGATGGCGGCCTGGTACGCCGGACAGGGCATGACCCTCTACGACGCGCTGGAGGCCCTCTTTGAAAAGTACGGCTACTACGGCGAGAAGACCCTCAACCTGGTGATGCCCGGGCTGGACGGCCTGGCCAAAATGAAGAAGCTGATGGACGACCTGCGGGCCAATCCCCTCACCGAAATCGCCGGGGTAGAGGTCGTTTCCCGCAAGGACTTCGCCGACGGCACCGAGACCGACGTGTCGAGCGGGAGGGTGACGGAGATGGAACTCAAAGGTTCCAACGTGCTCAAGTACAAGCTCGCAGACGGCACCGACCTTGTGGTGCGGCCCTCCGGCACCGAGCCGAAGGTGAAGGTCTACATCCTGGCCCAGGGCGCCAGCCACGCGGAATGCGGCGGGAAGGTGGAGAAATACGCCGCATGGGCGGAGAACCTGAAGGGGTAAGCTGATATAAAAAGAGCTCTCACGCCTTATGGGTACGGCCCTAAAGGCGTGGGAGCTCTTTTTTGGTGCTTGAGGTGCGAGACGAAGCGATTCCGATTGGGAAGGTGGAGAAAACCGGCCCCCGCGCCAGAAAGCGCGGGAGCCGGTTTTTAAGTTGCTGGAATGATTTTTACTCAGCCTCGGAGAGTTCTGCGACGACAGAGATGGTGTAGGAGGTAGAGGTGATGCCCTTGCCGGCCTCGGAGGTGACGACAGTGACGATCACGGTCTTGCCCACATCGTCCTTGTCGACAACGTAAGCGCCGTCGGAATTGGTCTTGCCGGCGCCGTCAAAACTGACAGAGGTGTAGGTGTTGGCGGATTTAGCGCTGACCTCAATGGCGATGGTCTCGCCGGCAGCAGCCTTGACCTCGGTAGCCTTGTCAGCGCTCAGAGCGGTCCCGTTGGCCTTCACGGTCTGGGGAGCGGGAGTGGGGGTATCGTCGTCGGGATTCAGGACATAGACGGTCTTCATGGCGACCTTGCCGGCGGCGGTGGTCTCGTCGACGGTCTTGACCCACAGGAAGGTGCCGGCAACAATATCAGCCGCATCGCCCTCGACAACGTCCTTACCACCGATGACGTACACGTCTTCGCTGCCGTCAAAGGTCAGGGTGGCGTTGGTGAGCTTCTCATCGCCGGAGTGGATGTCGCCCTTGGTCTTCAGCGCACCGGCGCTGGCATCGGCAGACGCGACGACGGGATAGTAATTCGCGCCGGTGGCGGCACCGGGGTTGCTGATGTACTTGTCGTTGTCCACATCGATGGTCATGAGGACATTATAATCGCTCTTAGCGAGCTCCAGATCGCTCTTGGACATATAGGTATCGACATCGCCGTTCAGGGAGGCCTTGTAGCAGTAGTACTTGGTGGACCCAATGTACTCCACGCCCTCGTTGGCCAGGAAGACGATCATGTTGCTGGACTTGTCGCCCACGGAAGAGCCGGCGCCGGTGGCGTCCACGAAGACGACCTTGGCGTAGCCGCCCTTGGTGGCTGCGGCAATCAGTGTATTCGCACCCTTGCTGGTGGGGGCGTTCTGATAGCCGGTGTAGACAGTGAACACGGACTTGCTGCTGCTGTTCAGGGTTTTATAGACATAGATGGTGTCGTTGTTGGCAGTGGCAACGCCAGCGATAGTAGCGGTACCCTTGACAATGTTGGCCTTGTCGACGGCATTGACCTGAGTCAGCTCGTAGTTGCCATCGGAGTTCACAGAGTAGGTGTAGATACCGTCAAGGGCATTGTTCTTGGCGGCAGACGCGTTGACGGTGGAACCGTTCACCGCGTCGTAGCTGCCCTCAGAGGTACCAGTTGTGCCCTTGATGCTCTTGCCGCCGAGCTTGTCGACGTTCACGGTCTCGCTGGTGCCGTCGGTGAAGACGAGCAGAGCCTCGAAGTAACCCTCGGGCTTGGCGCCGGAGCCGGGGACATAGGCGATGGCGTCAATAATGGCGTAGTTGGTCTCGCCCTCAACGCCGTCCACGGCCACGACATAGCCGTTGGCGTCCAGATAGAAGACGGACTCATCGTTGCCGGTGAAGGCCTGCGCGTCGGTCATGGAGGTGGCGTTCTTAATGCCGGCGGCGGTGTAGGTGGTGCCGTCGATGAGCATGGTGTGCTTGCTGGTATTGTAGCGGGTCATGGTGCCGGTGACGGTCTCGGGCTCATACACGTAGTACATATCGCCGATCTTGGCGTACAGCACCACGTCGTCCTTGGAGAGGGAGGCGAAATCGCCCACCACCAGGGACTCGTCAATGGCCTTGGAGACGCCCTTGATGGAGACGGTGGCCTCAGTGCCGTCGGACTTCTCAGCGGTGGTCTTGGTGATGGTGCTCAGGGTGTACTCGGTGACCTTGACGACGTCGTACTTGCCGTTGCTGTCGGCATCGAGGAATTCAATGGTAGTGCCGATGACGTCATAAGCCGTTTTAAGGGCATTCTTCAGAGCGTCGAGGGTGGTCACGGTGTCCTTCTTGTCGCCGTTGACATAGACGGAAACAGACTCGTCCATACTGTAGCCGATATAGCCGCTCTTGCCCTTGGTGACCAGATTGGCGAAGGCGGTGCCGTCGGTGCTGGTGGCCAGGACGTCGGCAGTGGTGGCGACGGCGGCGCTGGAGACCAGACCGTTGACATCGCGATAATAGGCAACAGTGGAACCGATGTCGCCGGTCTCGGCGGAGAGCTTCTCGGGCTTGCCGCTGATCACAGCGGTCTTATCGCTGGGGTCAACGCTCTCCAGCACGCCCTTGACCTGGTAGAGGCCGTTGTAGGTGGTGGCGGCCAGGCTGGAGACGTCGGAGTAGCTGCTGATGTATTGCTTGCCCATATCGAAGGCGTAGACGGGCTTCTTGTTGGTGACGAACAGCGTGTTGAAGATCATCTGAGCGGCGTTGTCGCGGGTGAGAGAATCGCTGGCCTTTACGCTGATGCCCTTGGTCAGGGAGCGGACGGAACCGGTGCTGTAGGAGACGGTCTTGCCGTCAGCAGACTCGGTGCGGCTCCACTCGGTGGCGGACTGGGCGTCGCGCATGATGTTGACGGACCAGTTGTCGCCCACGTAGCCGCGGTCAGCGGCGTCGTAGCCCACGGCGACCAGCAGCATCTTGGCGGCCTGGACGACGGTCACGGGCTCGGTGGGGAAAAAGTGGCCCTTGCCGTCGCCGGTGATGATGCCGTTGGAGTAGCAGAACTTGATGTACCCCTCGGCCCAGGAGCTGTCGATGTCGGTCAGGTCGGTCTTGGTGCCCTGGAAGGACGCCTGATCCACGTCGCCCATCAGCATCATGGTGATGAGCTTGGCCATGGTGGCGCGGTCCACGGTGGCGGAAGGATCATAGGAACCGTCAGTCTTGCCCTCGATGATGCCGAGGTCGACCAGAAGGCTGACAGCCTCCTTGTTGCTGATCTTCTCAGAGTCAGTGAGATCAGCGTAAGTTTTGTCCGCAGCGGAAGCGCCGACGACCATCATGCCCAGGAGCATAACAGAAGCCAGAGCCAGGCTGAGGACCCGCTTGAGGTTTCTCATTTGGAATTCCTCCTTCTAATATTGGGCTTTTTGGGCGAAATACGGACCCACAGGGTCGTATGACAATTCTTACAAGATATAATAAATATTAAAAACGAAAGTTTTTTTATCTATTGCCCTAAGTTTTTAGGGTTTTGGTTGCGCTGGTAGACATCCGGTAGACGACCGCCGTGGCAGGGGCACGAGATGTCCGCCATCTGGCGGGGTTGCCGGGACTGGTGGTAGACAATTGGTAGACATGGCTGAAAAACACGCTTAGGCAGCCGGGGCGTCAATGGGCAGGGAGAGCGAGGACGGGTGGGGGGGAGCGGGACAGCTTTACAAAAAATTGGAATTCATTGCGGCGAGCCAGGTGAACGACGTGGTGGGGGTGACCTTTTTGGGCGAGGGGAGCTTGATAAAATTGACGGTTTGGACTTGCCCAGCCTCTCTCAAAAATGTCACGGAGGCCTTGGAGGAAAAGGGGGGATCGTGTATTTGGGGATCAAAAAGCTGCGTTCCTGTTTCCAGAAACGCAGCTTTTTGATATTTGAGAGAAACAGGTGCGGAATAGGGACGCCGCAGTGGGCGGCTTGCGCCGTTCAGACAAACCGCTCCAGAATCCCGGAGAATTCCGCGGGGGAGATGGTCTCCCCCGGGGCCATCAGGCCGCCGGGTGCCCAGTCGATAAGGCGGATCTCCGTAGCCCAGTAGAGGGAGTCGTCCGCCCAGGGGGAGATGCCGTCGTAGTCGTTGCACTCGGCCAGATTGGAGGAAGTGGCGGTCTCCCGGCCCAGGTAGTCCGCCGCCCGGCGGAGGAGGACGGCGGCCTCCTCCCGGGTGATGGGGCGGTCGGGGGCGAAAAGGCCGCCGCCGGTGCCCTGTACCAGTCCCAGGTCATACGCCCAGCAGATGGCTGTGGTATCGCTGCGGTCATGGTCCACGTCGGAAAAGACGCGGGTGTCCTCATAGGGGACACCGCCCCAGAGCTCCCAAATCCCTGCGACAAATTGGCCCCTGGTCACCGTCGCGTCGTCCGCCGCCAGTGCGGGGGCGAACAGCAGTGTGAGACACAGGACCGAGATAAGCAGCTTTTTCATACGGTATCCTCCCGGGGCCTGCTCTGGACAGGCCGTAAAAAAAGAATACCATATCTTGGAATATTTATCCGTCGAATCCGGGGGCGCCGGGAACCGGGGATTCATAGAGCAGCGTGCCGTCGGCGTCATACGCCCGGACCAGGGTGGCGGAACCGCCGCCGCCCTTGGGAGAGGGAAAAATCTGTTGCCCCAACCATAGGCCGGTTCCGGGGGCGGCTTCGATGCAGTCGGCAGAGACGCCGTGGGCCAGAAGCCAGTCGTACTGGCTGAGGTCATCGTTTCCATCTCTGGGATACATGCCCATAATCAGCTCCACCCGCGCCACGTCAGGTAATTTGACATAGACGAGATTGACCGCCTCATACTGCCATTCTCCATCCGCATGGGTTTCCTCCCAGATATAATCGGAGCCCCAGGCCAGCGTAACGACAGGTATAGGAGTTTCCTCAAACGGCCAGACAGGATAGGCATGCTCGTCACTCCAGAAAATCCCTCCCACCCGGCTGTGAGTGGTGACGAAATAGCCGTCTGCGCAGGCGCTGACCCGCCAGCGCAGACCCTGGTCCCCGCCCTTGGTGTTGGCCGCGCCGGACTGGAAGCGGACCGTCCCGCCCGCGACCACCGCGCCGGCATCCATGCCGTACTCGGCGGCGGCCTTGTAGTGGGCGAGGATGGGCAGGGGCATAGGCGCGCCCGCGGTCAGCCAGAGGAAAATCAGGGCCAGTACGAAGAAACCCGCACTGAGCTTCAGCCGGGTCCGCTGGGTGGGCAGACGCAGATGCTTTTTCACGGCGCGTCCACCTCCTTCAGCGCAACGGAGTAGACCACCGCGTGCTCCTCGCCGAACTCCAGCGTATAGGTGGTCGCGGCGGGGTCCGCGCGGTAGACGGCGGCCGAGTAGAAGTGGCGGAAAAGGCCCCGCTCCGGGAGGGGGTAGACGGAGAGATAGGGGTCTCCCCCCCCGTTGGTGCGGAGATCATTGGGGAGGTAGCCGCTGACCAGCGGCCCCAGCCAGATAGGCCAGCGGAGGGAGGAGAAGACCACCTCCAGCCGGTACTCCTCGATGGGGTCGCCGTTGTAGTCCCGGGTCTCCCGGATGAGGACGGCGGCCCCCGTTTCGGAGAAGTGGTAGAACCCCAGCCTCCCCCCGCCTTGGGCGGTTCCGGCGGCCACAATCTGCTCCCCCCGCGAAGCGTCGGCCTGCCCCGCGGCAAGCTGGGCGGGGTCGGCGAAGGGGGTGTAGCGGATGCTGCTGAAGGTCCCCCCACCCATGCCCAGGACCACTGAGATGAGGATGAAGAGCAGCCCCAGCAGGAGAAACGCCCGGGAGAGCCGGGGATACCAGGGATTGTGCAGCCTGTCCAGTGCCTTGCCCAGCTCGTAGGGGTCGCCCATAGAGCGGACAGCCTCCTCCCGGGCCTCTCGGAGGGAGGTGCCTTTGGTCTCGACCAGATAGTCCGCGTGGTCCTCCATATGGCCGGTGAGCTCGGCGGTGACGGCACCGTGGACCCGCTTTTGGCGGATCATAGCGCACACCGCGTCGCAGTAGGTGGATATGGGGTTAAAGCCCATGGCGCGCCTCCTCTCGTTGGGCTATTGGGAGATGCCGTATTCCCCGCTCCAGACGGCGGGGGTGGGCGTCTCATAGATGAGATTCCCGGCGGCGTCGTAGCAGCGCAGCCGGACCTCCTCCGGTCCGTACCGGTTCTGCCAGACCTCGTCGAGGGCAAAGAAGAAGCAGCCCTGGCCGGCGGCGGTCTCCCGCCGCGTATTCAGATGCCAGCCCCCGTCGTTGGCGGGGTAAGTCACCTCCGCCGAAACCGCCTCCGGGAGATCGCAGGCCACCAGCAGCCATCGCCCCGCCCACAGCTTGGCGGCAAGGAGCTCCAGCGGCTTGGACGGGTCGTGCTCAAGCGCGGTGAGGCCGCCGGACGGCTGCCAGAACAGAAGCTCCCGCCGCACCTCGGCGTAGGCGAACCAGTTTCCCCTGCGGCTGACGAAGGCCCGATTGAGATAGAGCTCCTGAGCGTCCTTCCCCAGCGCGTCGGGATTGACGTCCAGAACAATTTCGCCCCGGCCGAAGAAATGCCGGGCCTCGGCGGAGCGGAACGCCAGCTCCGCCGTCGGAATGGGAAAGTCTAGGACGGCGATTAGAAGCGGGACACACAAGAGCAGGATGACGGCGTCGCAAATCAGTTTCTGCTTCCGGGTGCGTTTTCTCAGAGGGTGTCTAACCATGCCCGGCGCCTCCCTTCAGCGGGATGGTGAGGAAGACGGTATTCTCCCCGTACCGGTCGAAAATCAGAGTCACTTCGGCGGCGGCGGGGTCTATGCCGCTGACGGAAACGTCATAATAGCTGGAAAAGGGGTAAGTGACGGTGGCGGCGGACCCGGTCTTCCGCACATAGTTGGGAAGCGAGGTGGTGAAAATTTCTTCCGACGCGTAATAGCGGTTCCCCAGATCGTCCCGGGCATAGAGCCAGCTGAGATCGGGCCCCCGCAGCCAGGGGTTGATGTTGGCGGCCTTGAGGGTAAGGGCCAGGCTCAAAACGTCCCCCGCTTCGCCGTCCGCCCCCACCGTCCGCCGGTAGCGGGCCAGAATCGCCCGCTCTATGGAGAATGTATAGTCCTCCGCGCGGAGCGTGGAGGGGGGCCGCCAGTCCGCCAAAATTTCATAGCTTCCATTGTTTTCAATCCGATATTCCATAACATAACCGTGCTGGACGGGCGCTGTCAGACAGGCCCGGAGGGGCTCCAGCCGGAGCAGCGCCAGCACAATGGTGACGGCGGCGAG
Organism: Lawsonibacter faecis; assembly: GCF_014287675.1. Classification (GTDB taxonomy): domain Bacteria; phylum Bacillota; class Clostridia; order Oscillospirales; family Oscillospiraceae; genus Pseudoflavonifractor; species Pseudoflavonifractor faecis. The sequence continues at coordinate 37,438 of NZ_JACOPQ010000018.1, forward strand.
AAGCCAGACCGCCCGCCGCAGCCAGATCTGCAGCCAGCCCCAGAAGGGACTGTGCATTTGATCCAGATACCGGCCCAGCGACTCCGGGTCGCCCATGGCCGCGACCGTCCTGGCCTGGGCATCCGCCAGGAGGATGCCCTTCTCCTGCTCCAAAATGGCGTCGTACCGGTCCTCCAGGTGTCCCATCAGCTCCCGCTGGATGGACGGGTGGTCGGGTCGGAAGCGGACGCAGGCGCACACCCTGGTGCAGAAATCCACAAAGGCGGGATTGGCGCTCATGGGACCTCTCCTCTCCGCACGGTCAGGCCGTGGCGGGCGATGCCCCGGCGACGATGGCGTTTACCTTCTCGGAGAATACCTTCCACTCGGCCTTCTTATCGTCCAGGAGACGAAAGCCCTTTTTGGTAATGTGGTAGTACTTCCGCGTGCGGCCGCTGGGGGCCTCCTTTTCGTAGGAATTCACCGCGCCGTCATTCTCCAGGCCGTGGAGAATGGGGTAGAGGGTGCCCTCCTTCAGGGTGAACGTGTCGTCGCTTTTGGCCTCCAGTTCGGCGATCATCTCGTAGCCGTACTTGTCGCCGGCGGCGAGCAGGGAGAGGACCAGCAGGGTGGTGCTGCCTGAGAGCAGATTCTTGTCGGCCTTCATGGCGGACCTCCTTTCAAAAAAACATACCTCGGCTATCTAGGTATATTATACCTAGATAGCCGAGGTATGTCAAGGGAGACCGCGTCCGCGGGGCACACCGGAGCGGCTTCTCCTGCCGATGTACGGCGCTCCTCCCTGCGCCCGGCAAACGGGGCGGAGCAGGGAGACGGAGAGCGGCGGAGGCCCGGAAAACGGCCCTGCGGCGGGCCGCAGGGCAAGGGCAGAGCGCTTACCCCGGCCTGCATATGGCGGGAGAGGGAGATAAGCCGGGCGTCGCCGCTACCGGAACCGGTTGCGCAGCGGCTCCCCGGCCAGGTAGCGCTCCAGGTTGTCCAGCGCGATGGCGGCGATATTGCGCACCGTCGCCTCCAGATTGGTGCCCCCGGCTACATGGGGGGTGAGCAGGGCGTTGGGCACGGCCCAGAGGGGGTGGTCCGGGGGCAGGGGCTCCGGATCGGTCACGTCCAGTCCGGCGGCCCAGAGGTGGCCGGCGCTCAGCACCTCGGCCAGGGCGGCGCAGTCTACGGCAGTGCCCCTGCCCGCGTTGAGGAGAACGGCGTCCGCCTTCATCATGAGCAGGCGGCGGCGGTCCATCAGGCCGTCGGTCTCGGCGGATCGGGGCAGGACCATGGCAACCACATCGGCCAGGGAGAGGAGGCTGTCCAGCTCCGCTATGGCGTACATCTCATCCACGCCGTCGGCGGGCTTGGCGCTGTTCCGGCGCACACCCAGTATCCTTGCCGCACCCAGGGCCCTGCACTGCCGCGCAAAGGCGGAGCCGATGTCCCCGGTACCCAGCAGCAGCACCGTAGCGCCCCGGAGGGAGCGGATTTCACCCAGATCCTCGCTGCCGCGGCGGTTCTGTACGTCCCGGTACTGAGGCAGCCGCTTGAGCAGTGCGAGCAGCATGGCCAGCATATGCTCGGAGACCGCCTGTCCGTAGGCTCCGACGGAGGAGGTGAGGGCGACACCCTCGGGCAGAACGCCGGGACGGAGGTAGCCGTCCACCCCGGCGCTCCAGGCGTGGAGCCATTTGAGATGTTTGGCGGCGCCCAGGACATCGGCGGGCGGGCAGCCCAGGATGACGGTGGCCTTGGCGTAGGCCTCCGCCGGAACATCCTCTGCGCTGCGTCGGGTATTGCGTACGGGATAGAAGAGGTGCTCCGCGCCGGGCGCGGCGGTCTGGAATGCCCGGCGCTCCCCGTCGGTAAGTGGGAGCAGGTTGAGAACGGTCTCCATAGTGAGCCTCCTTGTGGTGCATTTGAAATGATTGTATACCTGGCGGGTAAAAAGTAAAACAGGAAAAGGCGGAAAAGATAAAAAAGATAGGGCCGGATCGAGGAAAAGGGTTCCGCCGGGACTTTTCGCCGCGCCGGGAAGAGATGTCTGCTGTGCCCACTGGATGAAAGAGGGCCCGCAGGCTCCGTATCGGAGTCAGCGGGCCCTCTCAAAATGAGCGCTGCTACAGCTTGATGGTAATCAGCAGCTCACCGGCCTTGACGCTTCCGCCCTCTTTGATGAAAACCTGGTCCACGGTGCCGGCCATACGGGCCACCACGCTGGTCTCCATCTTCATGGCCTCGATGACGGCCAGTACCTGATTTTCCTCCACGCGGTCGCCGGTTTTGACGCCCACCTTGGACACCATGCCGGGGATGGAGGCCCCCACCTGGCTCTTGTCCTCAGGGTCGGCCATGACCACGGCCGCGCCCTTGACCTCGGCGTTCCTATCGGGCACGGAGACCTCCCGGCGCTGACCGTTCAGCTCGAACATCACGTTCCGGGTGCCGTCGTCGTTGAGGTCGCCCAAACCCAGATACTTGATGACCAGGGTCTTGCCGTCCTCAATGTTAATTTTGTTGGTCTCGCCCAGGGCCATGCCGTTGAAGAAGACATGGCTGCCCATGCGGGTGATATAGCCGTACTCCTTGCGGTGCTCCCGGTACTCCTCGTACACCTTGGGGTAGAGGCAGTAGGAGAGCGTGGCACGCATATTGATTTCGTCGCTGCCCATGAAGGCGCGCATCTCCTCCCGGACGGCGTCGAAATCCACGCTCGGCAGCAGCTCGCCGGGGCGGCAGGTGATTGGCGCCTCGCCCTTGAGGACCACCTTCTGCAGATCCTCCGGGAAGCCCCAGGCTGGCTGGCCCATCATGCCCTTAAAGTAACTCACCACGCTGTCGGGGAAGGTGAGGGCCTCGCCCCGCTCCACGATTGTCTGGGGCGTCAGCTCGTTCTGTACCATGAAGATGGCCAGATCTCCCACCATTTTGGAGGAGGGGGTCACCTTCACAATATCCCCCAGCATGTCGTTGACGGTCTTGTACATCTCCTTGACCTCGTCGAAGCGGTGGCCCAGGCCCAGACTGACCACCTGGGGATAGAGGTTTGTGTACTGCCCGCCGGGGATCTCGTAGCGGTAGATGTCGGTGGTGGGGCTCCCCAGGCCGTGGTCGAAGCTCTCGTACCGCAGGCGCACGTCGGCCCAGTAGTCGTCCAGCTTCTGGAGGCGCTGGAGGTCCAGCCCGGTATCCCGCTCCTGGCCCTGGAGGGCGGCCACCACGGCGTTCATGGAGGGCTGGCTGGTGAGACTGGACATGGACGCAATGGCGCAGTCCACAATGTCCACCCCCGCCTCGGCGGCCATCAGGTAGGTGGCCACCTGGTTGGCAGTGGTGTCGTGGGTGTGCAGGTGGATGGGCAGGCCGATCTCGTTCTTGAGGGCCGTGACCAGCTTCCGGGCGGCGTAGGGCTTCAGGAGGCCGGACATGTCCTTGATGCAGAGAAGATGGGCGCCCCGCCGCTCCAGCTCCTTGGCAAGGTTCACATAATACTCAAGCGTGTACTTATCCCGCTTCTCGTCCAGAATGTCGCCGGTGTAGCAGATGGTGGCCTCGCAGAGCTTGTTCTCCTTAAGCACCTCCTCCATGGCGACCTCCATGCCGGGGACCCAGTTGAGGGAGTCGAAGATGCGGAACACGTCGATGCCGCTCCGGGCGGCCTCCTTCACAAATTCCCGGATGAGATTGTCCGGGTAGTTGGTGTACCCCACGGCGTTGGCCCCCCGCAGGAGCATCTGGAAGGGGATGTTGGGGATTTTTTTGCGCAGAATGTCCAGCCGCTCCCAGGGTGACTCGTGGAGGAAGCGGTAGGCCACGTCAAAGGTGGCGCCGCCCCACATCTCCAGGGAGAAGCAGTCGGAGAGGATCTCCGCCGTACCGTCCGCGATTTTCTTCATGTCCCGGGTGCGCACCCGGGTGGAGAGGAGGGACTGGTGGGCGTCCCGCATGGTAGTGTCGGTGACGAGCAGCTTCTTCTGCCCCAGCACCCAGTCCCGCACCGCCTCGGGTCCCCTGGCGTCCAGAAGCTGTTTGAGGCCGTCGGGCCGGTTGCCCGTAAGGGGCGGGAAGCGGGGGATATCGTACTGCTTGCGCTCCGCGGAGGGGTTATCCACCTGGATTTGGGCGATGTACCGCAGGACCTTGGTGGCCCGGTCCCGGCTGTCCACAATCTCGAAGAGCTCGGGTGTCTCGTCGATGAACTTGGTGTGGCAGGCCCCGGCATGGAAGGCCGGGTGGGTGAGGATGTTGGTGACGAAGGGAATATTCGTCTTCACGCCCCGGACGTGCTCCTCCCGGATGGCGCGGGTTGCCCGGCGGCAGGCCCCCTCAAAGGTGTTGTCCCAGGAGGTGACCTTGACCAGGAGGCTGTCGTAGTACGGGGAGATGGCGGCCCCCGTGTAGGCGTTGCCGCCGTCCAGCCGGACGCCGTACCCGCCGCCGGAGCGGTAGGCGGTGATTTTTCCCGTATCGGGGGCAAAGTTGTTTACCGGGTCCTCGGTGGTCACCCGGCACTGGATGGCGAAGCCGTTGACGTGCAGATCGTCCTGAGTCCGAAGGCCGATATAGGGGTGGCTCAGGGGCGCGCCCTCTGCGATGAGAATCTGAGCCCGGACCAGGTCCACGCCGGTGACCATCTCGGTCACGGTATGCTCCACCTGAATCCGCGGGTTCATCTCGATAAAGTAGTGGTTGCCCTGCTTATCCACCAGGAACTCCACCGTGCCCGCGTTGACGTACCCCACGTGGCGGGCCACCTTCACCGCATCCTCGTGGAGGCGGCGGCGCACCTGCTCGCTGACGCTCCAGGCAGGGGCGTACTCCACCACCTTCTGATAGCGCCGCTGGAGGGAGCAGTCCCGCTCGCCCAGGTGCATCACGCTGCCGTACTGGTCGGCCAGAATCTGCACCTCGATATGCTTGGGCTCCACCAGGTACTTCTCAATGAAGATGTCCTCGCTGCCGAAGGCCTTTTTGGCCTCGCTGCGCACCAGGTCGAAGGCGGGCTTTACCTCCTCCGGCGTGTCGCAGCGGCGCATTCCGCGGCCGCCGCCGCCGGCGGCGGCCTTAAGGATAATGGGGAAGCCGTAGGATATGGCCCGTTCCAGGGCCTCGTCGCCGTCCTTCAGCGGCTCCTTGGAGCCGGGGATGGTAGGCACGCCGCAGGCCACGGCGGTGGCCTTGGCCGCCAGCTTGTCGCCCATCTGGGCCAGCACCCGGGAGGAGGGGCCGATGAATTGAATGCCGTTTTCCTCGCAGGCCCGGGCAAACTCAGCGTTCTCGCTGAGGAAGCCGTACCCCGGGTGAATGGCGTCCACCTGGCGGCGCTTGGCAAGGTCGATAATGCCGGGGATGTCTAAGTACGCCCCCAGGGGGGATTTGTTCTCACCGATGAGATAGGCCTCGTCCGCCTTGGTGCGGAAGAGTGCGTTGATGTCCTCGTTGGAGTACATGGCAACCGTGTGCAGCTCCAGGTCGTAGCACGCCCGGAAGACCCGGATGGCAATCTCACCCCGGTTGGCCACCAGAACCTTTCTGAATCCATGCTCTGCCACTTGCGCATCAGTCCTTTCTATTAAGCGCATGATTAACTATATTAAAAATATTATAAGCGCTGGCTTAATGTTTTGCAACTAATTTTTGACGTAATTGCAGAAAATAAAAATCCTGCACAAATACTGGCGTGTTTGCATGAAAAATGAATCAAGCCTAAGCCTATCGTGCAAAAAGTGGTTTACATCAAATGAAAATGCCCCGCCGTTTAGTACTTGGCCAATGCGCGGGCGCCCGGCATAGGCGTCCGCCGGGCGCCCGCGTGTGCCCAACCTTGCCTGAATCACCCCAATGTGCTACAATATCTCATAATATGGAAGAGAGGGGGAAATATCATGCCGCTGACCGCAGCCACCGGCGTCCGGGCGCTGCCCGGCGTGGGGGAGGCCCGCGCCAAGTGCCTGGAGAAGCTGAACCTGGGCACCGTGGGGGATCTGCTGGCCTATTTCCCCCGCAGTTATGAGGACCGCACCAAAATCGTCTCGATTGCCGGCGCGCCCCCCGGTGAGAGCGTGTGCATCGCCGCCCTGGTGGCGGAGGCCCCCCGGCTCTCCCGTATCCGGAAGGGCCTGGAGCTCGTCAAGGTAAAGGCGGTGGACGAGACAGCCGCCATGACGGTGACCTTCTTCAACCAGACCTATGTAAAGGACGCCCTCCGCCCCGGCGAGACCTATGTCTTTTACGGGAAAATCGAGCTGATGGGCCGGGCACGGCAGATGACCAACCCGATCTTCGAGCGGGAGGGCCGCGCCCGGTTCACCGGCTGCATCATGCCGGTCTACCCGCTGACGGCGGGCGTCTCCAACAATCTGCTGGCAGGCCTCACCCGCCGCTGTGTGGACGCGTGCGCCGGGGAGATACCCGAACTGCTCCCGGCGGAGGTCCGCCGCGTCCACGCCCTGGCCCAATCGGAGTTCTCCTACCGGAACATCCACTTCCCCGACTCCTGGGAGAGTCTGGAGCTGGCCCGCCGCCGCCTGATCTTTGAGGAGTTCTTCTACCTCACCTGCGGCATGGCGCTCCTCAAATCGGGCCGGGACCGGGGGAGGGGCCCCGTGTTTGAGTACACCGACCCGGGGTGGTTCTGCAGCCGCCTGCCCTTCGCCCTCACGAATGCCCAGCGCCGGGTCATCGGCGAGGCGGCGGCGGACCTGGGCGCCCCCCGCCCCATGAACCGGCTGGTCCAGGGGGACGTGGGATCGGGCAAGACGGCGGTGGCCGCCGCCTGCGCCTGGATGGCCTATCAGAGCGGCTGGCAGTGCGCCATGATGGCCCCCACGGAGATTTTGGCGGAGCAGCACAGACGCTCCCTCTCCGCCCTGCTGGCGGATACCGGCATGACGGTGGGGCTCCTCACCGGCAGCATGAAGGCCGCCGAGAAGAAACAGGTTTACGCCGCCCTGAAGACGGGCGAAATTGACCTGGTGGTGGGCACCCATGCCCTCCTCTCGGAGGGGGTTGCCTTCGCCCGCCTGGGTCTGGTCATTACCGACGAGCAGCACCGCTTCGGCGTGGCCCAGCGGGCCGCCTTATCTGCGAAAGCCGGGCAGATCACCCCCCATGTCCTGGTCATGTCCGCCACCCCCATCCCCCGGACCCTGGCCCTCATCATCTACGGAGACCTGGACCTCTCGGTGATCGACGAGCTGCCCCCGGGCCGCACCCCGGTGGACACCTTTATCGTGGGTGAGGACAAGCGGCAGCGGATGTACAATTTCGTCCGCAAGCTGGTGGGCGAGGGCCGTCAGGCCTATATCGTCTGCCCCGCCGTGGAGGAGAGCGAGCCGGCCGAGGTCCCCGGTCCCACTTATGAAGGGGGCTGGGGCGAAGCGGCTGGAGAAGCTCCCCACCCGGATCTCAAGGCCGTCACCGCCTATGCGCAGGAGCTGAAGACCAAAATCTTTCCCGACCTGCGGGTGGCTTTCGTCCACGGCAGGATGAAGGCGAAGGAGAAGGACGCGGTGATGTCCGCCTTCGCCGCCGGGAATGTGGACGTTCTGGTCTCGACGACGGTCATTGAGGTGGGCGTGGACGTGCCCAACGCCGCCCTCATGGTGGTGGAGAACGCCGAGCGCTTCGGCCTCTCCCAGCTCCACCAGCTCCGGGGGCGGGTGGGCCGGGGCGGGCACCAGTCCTACTGCGTGATGGTCACGTCCACCCGCAGCGAAGAGAGCCGCAGGCGGCTTAAGGTCCTCGCGGACACCACAGACGGCTTTAAGATCTCCGAGGAGGACCTGCGAATCCGCGGCCCGGGCGACTTCTTCGGCGCCCGGCAGCACGGTCTGCCCCAGCTCCACATTGCGGATCTGGCGGGAGACATGCGGCTTTTGAAGGAGGCGCAGACCGCTGCCGAGGCGCTCCTGGCCGCCGACCCGGGCCTCCGGAGCCCCGGCCACGCCGCCCTGCTGGAGCGGGTGAAAAAGCTCTTCGCAGACAACCCGGATATCTTCAATTAGAGTAAACAGGGCATAATATCGCCGCGCCTTCCTCCCCAGGGCGGGGCTCAGCCGCCCCCGTGTTCCCGGACTCCCGCCCTCCGGCGGCCCGCAGTTAGTGAATTACTGTATATAAGGAGAATTAGATTATGTTTGAAATACGAGATATCGCCATCAGCGACTACGATACCGTCCTGCCCATGGTGCAGGAGTTCTACCACAGCAGCGCCGTGGAGCACGACGTGGACTCCGCCATTCTGGAGCGCTCCCTCCGCGCCGCCGCCGATCCTGCCGAGCCCATGCTCCGGGGCCTGCTCCTCCTGGAGGACGGCGCGGCGGTGGGGTACGCCTACGTGACCCGCTACTACTCAGCCGAGGTGGGGGCACACTGCCTCATGTTTGAGGAGCTCTACTTCAAGGAGTCCTGCCGGGGCAAGGGGTACGGCACCCGGGTCTTCCAGTATGTAATGGCGGAATACCCTGACTGCGGACGTATCCGCCTGGAGGTCACTGACGCCAACAAGGGGGCCATCCGGCTCTATGAGCGCCTGGGGTTCCGTTTTCTGCAATACGGGCAGATGGTGCTTGACCGATAATACAGACTAAGCCTTTTCCCCACCAGGGAAGGGCGCCGGCTCTGCCGGCGGATGAGGGGAGACGCTCCCCGGGAACAGGAAGGAAAGAAGAGCGATATGGATAAAATTCAACAAGTACACGCCCTGCGAGGCGACCCGGACGTCCACTATAACTGCTGCCAGACCGTGCTGATCCCCTTTGCGCCCGAGTGCGGTCTGGACCGAGGGAAGGCCGGGGCGCTGGGCGCACATTTCGGCGGCGGAATGCGCCACGGGGGCACCTGCGGCGCTGTGACCGGGGCGCTGATGGTTCTGGGCATGGCCGGGAAGGACGAAAGCACGGCCAAGGCCTTTATGAAGGCCTTCCGGGACAAGAACGGCTGTCTGGAGTGCGCCGGCCTGCTGAAAAAGGCCGTGGAGTGCGGCGAGGACCGCAAGTGTCACTGCGACCGTATGGTGATAGAGGCCGTGGAGCTGGTGGAAGAGGCGCTGAGAGAGCGCTGAAAAAAGCACTCATCCGGGATACCCCGGATGAGTGCTTTTTTCAGCCGGGCCGTTGCGGTTTGGGCCGGCTGCGTGGTACACTGGCCTTATATCGTAAGGGAGGGATTTCCAATGATGGGCGACTGGAACGAGATCGTACAGGACGGGGGCAGCGGCCTGGTGAACCTCTTTGGTGACTTTAAGGACAGCTGCGTGAAAGAGGTGCGCTACGTCAGCGGCGCCTATGTGGACGAGGAGCTGGCCATGTGGCCTTACAATGACAAAAGGACCCTGATTCTCCTCCTCCAGCGGCAGGAGGAGGGGCCCGCGGCCATTGAGCTGGCCTTTGACGGCGTGGAGTGCTTCCACCTGGAACCCGCCGGGGAGGAGTACGACTGCTCCATTATCCGGGCGGAGTTTTACTGGCGTGAGGGGATGCTCTGGTGGTCCGACGCCATCGGCTTCGACCCCGGGCATCCCCCCTATGGACAGCAGTTCAGCTGGGTTTGCGCCCGCTCCGCCCGTTGGCGCATCCGGGATGGGTGGCTGGGAGACCGGGTTCTTTACGGCGCGGGGGACTGAACGGCCCTGACCGTCAGCCGCACCCGAAATTTACATTTGACGCCTATGCGGCGGCTGGAAAATATGATATAATATGATAATCACAGTAAAAAGAGAAAGGAACCGTGAATGTATGAAAAAGCTGCTGTCCGCCGCCCTGGCCATCTGCCTGGTATTGAGCCTGTCCGTGCCCGCTTCCGCCGCGCAAAACAGCCTGGATAATTTTCAGAAGACCGCCGAATATACCGGCGGCTTCACCGATGTGCCCGAGTCGTACTGGGCGGCGCCGTCGGTCAAGACCTGCTTTGAATACGGCCTGATGAAGGGCGCCACCGCCACCACCTTTAACCCCGACGGGGTTCTGAGCGTAGCCGAGGCGCTGGTGATGGCCGATCGGGTCCACGAGGTGTTCACCACCGGCGGGAGCACGCTCACCAACGGCTCCCCCTGGTATCAGCCCTACGTGGATTATGCCGTGGCCCAGGGCATCATCGCTGGGGGCGACTTTACCGACTACACCGCCAAGGTCACACGGGCGGAGATGGCCTACATCTTCTATAACGCGCTCCCCGCCTCGGCCCTGCCGGCCATCAACAACGTTCTTGCCCTGCCCGATGTGGACGAGACGACGCCCCACGCCGCCGAAATTTTTGCGCTTTACGAGGCAGGCATTCTGTCCGGCAGCGACATTTACGGCACCTGCAAGCCGGATGCCACCATTACCCGGGCCGAGTCCGCCGCCATCATCGCCCGGGTGGCCATCGCCGGTTCCCGCAAGAGCGTCACCCTGCTGGAGGACTGGGAATGGAGCGACAATGTGGTGCTGGCGCTGCCCCAGGACGCGCAGGCCGGTGAGGATGGGATGGGCGTATTTTTCAACGCGGGTATGGCAATCCTCAGCTCCGTGCAGGACGACGCCTACCGAGGCATCTCCGTCACAGCACTGCCCTCCGAAACGCTCAACAGCCTGCTGACGGAAATCTACAAGAATTCCGGCTTGACATTTAGCGACAGCGCGTCCACCGCAGTGAACTTCGGCGCCATCGCGGCCTACCGCACCACCGGCACCCTGACGGCCGATAACGGCATCAGCCTGAAGTGCGTGTCCTATTTCTATATCACCGGAGACTCCATGGAGATGATCGCGCTGCTCTCCGACGACGACGCCCTGCTGACAGCCATGGTGAACAGCGTCCGCATCTCCTCCAGCAGCGTCTCCGTCAAGCTGTAAGAGCCGTAGGATATTTGACCAGCCGCAATTTCTGCGTCCGTGACCGTGGGGCAATGTGCGGCCTCCTGCTGCGCTCTTGCCGAAAACAGACGAACGCGGGCGGGGCGGTCTCTGTGCCGCTCCGCCGTCCCGGCGCCATCCGTACAGACAGCCTGCGGCCCCCGGGCATACGCCCGGGGGCCCTGTCGATCTTATTTTACAGGAATCTCCACCGGCGTCTCAAATGTGCTCATCCGGGAGAAGACCATCTTCAGCTCCACCGTGTCCGCTGTGCAGCCGACGAGCTGAAACTGCTCCGCAAAGCACCCCTCGGGTACGTTCAGAACAGAGCCGTCCGCCGGCATAACCTCGCCGCTGTGGCTGGAGCTGAAGGCGTTGATCGCGTGCTCCTCTCCGTCGGGGGTCCGGTAACTGCTCGCGGCAATCTGATAGGAGATAAGGTGGGTTTCGTCATTCCCCTCCGGCGCCTTACCGAAAAGGATGATATTGGCCATGGACCCCCGACGTGTAATCGCCCCCAGCGTCACGCCGTCGGGCAGGGGGGGAGAGGGCCTTCCCCTGGGCCAGATCCAGCGTGACGTACTCCCGGTCCCTATCCAGCCAGGTGCACCCGGCGATGTGGACGGTCAGGTGCTCCGCCCTGCCGAAATAGCTGCTCTCCAGACGGAAGGAGGTCATGCCCCCCGCATGCCCAGTGCCGGTGGCACTGATACCGTTGGAGACCTTGTCATACCGGTTCCCGTTCTCGTCGGTGAGGTAGAAGTCCAGCCCTTTGAGCCAGGCGGTGTTGGCCGGGTCGGCGGAGAGGTTAAGCCGCACGTGGGTGGGGTAGATCTCCACCGAATCGGCGGTAAAATCCTGACCGTCCAGGGTGAAGGGCGTGCCCAGTGAGATAGTCTCTCCCGTCTCGGTGAAGGCGGGGTTGAAGCCCAGGTCGAAGGTGAACTCGGCCACGTACTCCCGCTCCGGTAGCGCTTCTCCGCCGATCCTGCTGAGAGCGTCGGGGGCTGGGATGGGCTCGTCGGGGGCGCGCTCCCGATCCCCCATTACCTTAAACCTCAGCGTCAGCGCGTCGGGGGTGTCGCCTTCCAGATAGTTCACCACCACCTGCTGGAGGCCGCTCCCGTCCTCGGGGGAGCGCCAACCCACGGAGCGGCCCCCGGTCTCTCCGTCCGGCTCGAGCACCTCCGGGTCGCCCCAGAGGGCGGTATAGGCGTCGCTCTTGAGGGAGAAGAAGATGTTCACCTGCTTCTGGTCCACTATCAGGTACTCCACCGTCATTGTGACGTCGTTCACCGTCTGGCTCTGGCCGATGGGCTGTACATAGTCGTGCTCCACCGCGGCCTTCAGGCTGGGGGAGAAGGCCACGGCCGCCGCCAGGTCCTTCAAAAAGGGGATATTGCCGCAGGCCCTTGCAAAGGGCAGGGAGAAGTTCACCAGCAGCACGAAGGCCGCCGCCAGCCCGCCCAGGCTGGCCATGGGGATGCCGCACCAGCGGCCCGCCCTGCGCCTGCGGTCCTTGGCCTTTGCCCGGGCCACGGACCCCTCCAGCGCGGGCGGGGTCTCGCTCAGCGCCTGCAAAAGCGCCTGATATTCGTTCATTCGGTCCATTTACCGCGCCTCCTCGTCGTTCAGCTCCAGCTTCAGGAGGGACAGGGCCTTCCTGGCCCGGGTGGATACCGTGCCCTGGGGGATCTCCAGGGCGGCGGAGGTCTCTGCCAGGGTGAGGCCCGTGAAGTACCGCAGGATGACCACCGCCCGCAACGCCTCCGGCAGCCGGTCCACCGCATCCCGGAGGGGGAGGGCGTCGAATTCCTCCGCCGCCGTCTCGGGCAGCTCCTCCACCGCAAGCTCCCGCTTATGCCGCCGCAGCTCTGCATTGCATACATTGATGAGAATACGGGTGAGCCAGGTGGTGAAATACTCCGGCTCCCGGAGCTTGTGGCAGGCGCGCAGGCCCTTATAGACCGCCTCGTCCACCGCGTCCAGCGCCTGGGACTTGCTGCGCAGGTAGAGGCAGGCCGTGCGGTAGAGCCGCTCCTTCAGGCCGTCCGCCCGAAGGGCGTATTCATTTTGCTCCAATGTGGTCCCTCCCTTGCGGCGTGCCCTGAGACGGTCCCGGCTCAGACGCGCCGCACGAAGTATGGAATCAGGTCCCTGTTCACCCATTAGATAATCGGGGAGCCTGTTTTGATCGCCGCCATTGAAATTTATTTTCACGCATTATATAATAGCATAAATTGTAGGGGACGGCCTCCGTGCCGCCCTGTTTTCTTGGAGGCGCCCATTTGAACATACTGGAACAACTGCCCATCCCCCTGCTCTCCTGGTACCGGGAGAACGCCCGCACCCTCCCCTGGCGGAGCGCCCCCACGCCCTACCACGTCTGGGTGTCCGAGATCATGCTCCAGCAGACCCGGGTGGCCGCGGTCCTGGGGTACTACCAACGCTTTATGGACGCCCTGCCCACCGTGGAGGCCCTGGCCCGGGTGGAGGAGGACGTCCTGATGAAGCTCTGGCAGGGCCTGGGGTACTATAACCGGGCCCGGAACCTCCAAAAGGCCGCCAGGCAGATCGTGGACGGCTTCGCAGGGGAGTTCCCCCGGACCTATGAGACGCTTTTGTCCCTGGCCGGGGTGGGGGAGTACACAGCGGGGGCCATCGCCTCCATCGCCTTCGGCGTCAGCGTCCCGGCGGTGGACGGCAACGTTCTCCGGGTGGTCTCCCGCATCACGGGGGACGACAGCGACATCTCCAGGCCCGAGACGAAAGTCCGCATGCGGGAGGCCCTGCTGCAAATCATCCCCAGGGACGCGCCGGGGGACTTTAATCAGGCCATGATGGAGCTGGGGGCTACGGTCTGTGTGCCCAACGGCGCGCCAAACTGCGATAATTGCCCCGCAAAATCCTTCTGCGCCGCGTTCTTGCAGGAAAAAACAGCGCAGCTGCCGGTAAAGGCGCCTAAACGCGCGAGGCGGACCGAGGAACGCCGGGTTTTCCTCATTTTTACGCAGAATGGGGAAAAACGGGTGGCCCTGCGCCGCCGCCCGGCCAGAGGCCTGCTGGCCGGGCTATGGGAGTACCCCAATGAGCTGAAAGCGGTGGATCATCCGCTGGAGACCTGGGGTGTTCACCCGGTCGGCACGCAGTATGGCGGCGTGGGAAAGCATATTTTTACCCATATTGAATGGCATATGACCGCCCAGATCGTCTATATAGAGGAAAACGACCTGCCAAAGGGGTGGATTTGGGCGGACCGGGCCGCCCTGCGGCGGGACTACGCGGTGCCCAATGCCTTCCAGAGCTTTGCGCATCTGGTGGAGGAGCGGCTCTAAAATAAGGAGGGGCTTATGGACTTGAAAGAATTGGTCTCCGCCCAGCGGCGGTACTGGAACAGCGGTGCGACACGCAGCGTCGGCTTCCGGCGGGACATGCTGGAGAAACTGGAGCGGGCCGTGGTAAGCCGCGAGCGGGAGCTGCTCTCCGCCCTGCGGGAGGACCTGGGCAAGGCCCCCTACGAGTCCTACGCCTGCGAGGTGGGGATGACTCTGGCGGAGCTGCGCTGCGCCAAGAGCCATCTGACCCGCTGGGCCGCGCCCAAGGGCCGCCCGTCGCCCATGGCCCTGTTCCCGGCGAAAAGCCGGGTGGTGGCCGACCCCTATGGGGTGGCGCTTATCATGTCGCCGTGGAACTACCCGGTCCAGCTCACCCTGGTGCCCCTCATCTCCGCCCTGGCGGCGGGGAACTGCGCGGTGGTAAAGCCCTCGGCCTATGCCCCAGCCTGCTCGGCGGTGCTGAAGGCCCTGATCTCGGATATTTTCCCCCGGGAGTACGCCGCCGTGGTGGAGGGGGGCAGGGCGGAAAATTCCGCCCTGCTGGAGGAGCGCTTCGATTATATCTTCTTCACCGGGTCCACCGAGGTGGGCAGGACCGTCATGAGGGCGGCGGCAGAGTTTCTGACCCCCGTGACCCTGGAGTTGGGGGGCAAGTCCCCGGTCATCATCGGGGAGGACGCGGACCTGAAGCTGGCCGCCCGGCGGCTGGCGTGGGGCAAGTTCCTCAACGCGGGGCAGACCTGCGTGGCCCCGGACCACGTCTGGGTGCCGGAGGGGATGCGGGACGCGCTGGTGGAGGAGCTGGGAAAGCAAATCCGTGCGTTATACGGAGAAAACCCGCTGGAGAGCCCCGATCTGCCCAAAATCGTCAACGAGAAGCATTTTAATCGGGTAAACGGGCTGATTCAGCGGGAGAAGACGGCCATCGGCGGGAAAAGCGACCCTGTGACCCGGCGCATTGAGCCCACGGTGCTGGTGGACGTTACCGAGACGGACGCGGTGATGGGAGATGAGATTTTCGGGCCGGTGCTGCCCATCCTGACCTACACCGATCTGGAGGAGCTGCTCGCACGGCAGCAGCAAAAGCCCCGGCCCCTGGCGCTCTATCTCTTTACCCGGGACCGGCGGGCGGAGGAGCGGATCCTGCGCATGGTGCCCTCGGGCGGCGTGTGCGTCAATGACACGGTGGTGCATCTCGCAAACCCCAACGTGCCCTTCGGCGGCGTGGGGGCCAGCGGCATGGGGGCCTGCCACGGGAAGGCCGGGTTTGACACCTTTACCCACTACCGCACGGTGGTGCGCCGGGGCGCTTTGGATCTGCCCGTGCGCTACCCGCCCTACGGCGGGAAGGGCCTGGGGCTGCTGAAAAAGCTGATGTGAAGCGCCCCTGTCCGCCGGGGACGGCGGCCCTTTTTACTGGGGGGCAGACGCCAGGGGGAGCTTTTTAAAATGGAGGATGGAACGGATGGCAAAGCTGTATTTCCGCTACGGGGTCATGGGCTCCAGCAAGACAGCCAACGCGCTGATGGTGCGCTATAATTACGAGGAGCGGGGGCAGGACTCCCTGCTGGTGAAGCCCTCGGTGGACCAGCGGGACGGGGCGCGGTTCGTGGCCTCCCGGGCGGGGCTGAGCCACCCCTGCATCTATTTTTCCGAGCTGCGGGAGATGACGGGGGAGGAGCTGAAGCCCTACGCCTGTGTCATTGTGGACGAGGCCCAGTTCCTGAGCCGGGAGGAGGTGCAGTACCTCACCTACCTGGTGGATGAGCTGAACGTGCCCGTCATCTGCTACGGCCTGCGGGCCGACTTCAAGGGGGAGCTGTTCCCCGGCTCCCAGGAGCTGCTGGCCAGCGCGGATATCATCGAGGAGATCAAAACCATCTGCTGGTGCGGCAAGAAGGCCATCTGCAACGCCCGCTTCGACGAGAACGGTAAGGTCCTCAAGGAGGGCGAGCAGGTGGTGCTGGGGGCCAACGACCGGTATATCGGCCTGTGCAGGAAGCACTGGAAGGAAGGCAATCTGGGGCCGGGCAAGTAAAAATAAGACAGGATGGGACCGCGGGCCGTCAGAGGGCGTTCCATAGCCCAGACGGAGACCCCGGGCAAAGCGCTCCTGGGCGCAGAGACCTGATAGACGGGATGGCGGCGTTCAGCCGAATTATGATAATCTGCTGAAAATCGCGGATTATTACAAAGTCTCCGTGGGCTGGCTCATGGGCCGCACGGAAAAGTGCGAGGTCAACCGGTAAGGGCGGGGACACGGCGGCCCGCCGGATAAACACGGAAGGGAGCACAGGGCATGATTTGCAGGCTCTGCCCGCGCAGATGCGGGGCGGAAAGAACGGATACGGCTGGGGCGGGCGTCTGCGGGATGCCCGCCCTGCCTGTGCTCGCCCGGGCTGGCCTCCACCCCTGGGAGGAGCCGCCCATCTCGGGGACCCGGGGGTCCGGGACGGTCTTCTTCTCCGGCTGCGCGCTGGGGTGCGTCTTCTGCCAGAACGAGGGTATCAGCCACGGGAACTTCGGCAGGACCGTATCCGCGGCCCGTCTGCGGGAGATTTTTCAGGAGCTGACCGCCCAGGGGGCGCACAACATCAACTTGGTGAACCCCACCCACTTCGCCCACGCAATTCTGGCGGCGCTGAGAGAGCCGCCGGAGGTCCCGGTGGTATGGAATTCCGGCGGGTACGACAGCGTGGAAACCCTGGGGGGACTGGAGGGAAAGGTGCAGGTCTATCTGCCCGACCTCAAATACCTGGACGCCGCCGGCGCGGCGCGGTACTCCGGGGCGGAGGATTACCCGGAAATTGCCGCCGCGGCCATCCGGGAGATGGTGCGCCAGACTGGACCGTATGTGCTGGAGGAAGGCCTGCTCAAGCGGGGCGTGCTCATCCGGCACCTGATTCTCCCCGGGCGGGTGAGGGAGGCCAAGGCCGTAATGGACTGGGCGGCGGAATCCTTTCCGCCCCACACGGTGCTCTTCTCCCTCATGAGCCAGTACGTCCCCCTGGGCCGGGCGGCGGCGTTCCCCGAGATCAACCGCCGGGTCAGGCCCTCGGAGATCCGTGCGGCGGAGACGTATTTCGCCGCCACCGGGCTGGACGGGTTTACCCAGGAGCTGCTGTCCGCCACCGAGGGGTTTATCCCCAATTTTGACCTCACGGGTGTATAGAGGCGGCGGAACGCCGCCTCTGGGCCGCCTGCGGCGGCAGCACCCGCCAGGGGGATGCACTGATTGAATTTGTTTGGAGAGGATGTTTCCATGGAAGGGAATCAACGGGTGGGGAGAGGGCGCATGGGGACCATGTGGCGCCTCTCCTGGCCCGCGATCATAGAACAGGTGCTGGCCACAATGGTCAGCTATGTGGACACCGCCATGGTGGGTGCTCTGGGGGCGGCCGCCACCGCCGCCGTGTCGGTCAACGCGGCGTCCCTCTGGCTCATCAACGGCGTGCTCTCGGGGGTAGGGGTGGGCTTCTCGGTGCTGGTGTCCCACGCCATCGGCGCGGGGGACGACAGCAGAGCCAGGGCTGTCATCCGCCAGGCGGTGCTGGGCACCCTGGTCTGCGGCTGCGCCGCCCTGCTCCTCTACCAGCTTCTGGCCGGGTTTATTCCCCTCTGGCTGGGTGCGGAGCCGGACGTCTACCCCCAGGCGGTGGCCTATCTGCGGTGCTATACTGCGGCCATGCCCTTCACCGCCGCGGGACTCATCTTCTCCGCCGTACTGCGGTGCATGGGCAACAGCAAGGCGCCCCTGCTCTTCAACACCATGGCAAACGTGCTGAACATCATCCTCAATTTCTTCTTTATCTATCCCACGCGGCGGGGGGATTTCCTGGGCATGCGCTTCGCCATCCCCGGCGCGGGTATGGGTGCCACGGGGGCGGCCATCGCCTCGGCCATCGCCCTGACGGTCTCAGGTGCGGCAATATTTTGGTGCGCCCTGCGGCAGGGGGACCGCTTCCGGGTCTCCCTCCGCGCGGAAGGGCTGCGGCCCGACCGGGCCATTTTACGGCAGGCGGTGCGGCTGGGCCTCCCCTCGGCGGCGGAGCGGGCGGCGGTTAACCTGGGCCAGATCGCCATGACCGCCCTGGTGGCCTCCCTGGGCACGGTGGCCCTGGCGGCCAACCAGATCGCCACCACGGCGGAGGGGCTTTGCTACATGCCGGCCTACGGCATCTCTTACGCAGCCACCGCTCTGGTGGGACAGTCGGTGGGGGCCCAGAACCGGGAGGACGCGGAGGGGTACGGCACGCTGTCGGGCAGGCTGGGCTTCTTCCTGTGCCTGGGCACCGGCGCCCTCCTCTTCCTGCTGGCACGTCCTCTGGCCACCCTCTTTAACTCCGACCCGGCGGTGGTGGATCAGGCGGCGCTGGTGCTGCGGATTGTCTCGGTGGCGGAGCCCTTTTTCGCGCTGTCCATCGTCTTCACCGGGGCCCTGCGGGGCGGACAGGACGTGCGCTTCCCCATGGCGGCCAGCCTCATCTGTATGTGGGGAGTGCGCATCGTGCTGGCGCCCATCCTGGTGTTCGTGTTCCGCATGGGGCTGGAGGCGGTGTGGATTGCCATGAGCGCCGACCTGGTCCTGCGGGGCATCCTCTGCACCGTGCGGTGGAGAAGCGGGAAGTGGAGACGGATGTGCGGACTGGAGACGGCGGCGGTAAAGTGAAGAAGGGAAAAATGGAAAAGCCGGTTGGATTGAACCGGCCTAAACCGCCCCACGTCCTTTTTTAAAAGAGGCAAGGGACGCCCGGACACCTTGTCCAGGGTGCTGCCGCCGACAGCCGGCTGTGGGAGCCTTCCCCGCGCGTTTCGGTGTACGGGGAAAAAGCCCGGCGCCATCCAAAACGGATGGCGCCGGGCTTTTCTGCGCGGTTGCGCCTCAGTCAGGCCTGCGGGCGCGGACGAGGGTGAAGACGAACAAAAAGAGGGAGAGAAGCAGCACCGCGCCCGCCGCGCGGACCAGCGGGTCGGGCAGGGGGACGAGAAGGAGATTGACCACGATACAGGCAGCGCCCAAAAGCAGCGGGATCAGAAGCAGGAAATGCGAACGTCTCATAAGGGCCTCCCATCTACTCCACAAGCCGTGCCATATCGGCGGGCAGAGGAAGCGTAAAGGTCATCGGCTTTCCAGTGACGGGATGGAGGAGGCGCAGCTGCGCAGAGTGAAGGGCGGGGCGGGAGATCAGGGCGGGGTCCTCCGTGCCGTAGAGGAAATCCCCGGTGAGTGGATGGCCCAGGTGGGCCATATGGACCCGGATCTGGTGGGTACGGCCGGTCTCCAGCTCCAGGCGGAGGAGGGCGCGGTCATGGGCGGTTCGGAGCGTCTCGTACCGGGTGCGGGAGGGCTGGCCGTCGGCAGCCACCCGCCGGGCGATGAGGGAGCCGGGCACGGAGCCGATGGGGGCGTCGATAAGCCCGGCGGGCGGCTGGGGAACCCCCTCACACACCGCCAGGTAGAAGCGGCGGAAGTCCGGGGTGTGCAGAGCGTTTTTCAGCGCCTCCTGGGCGTGAGGGTGCTTGGCGACCACCAGCAGGCCGCTGGTACCCTTGTCCAGCCGGTGGACCGGGTGGAAATCGGCCTGAATACCCTCTTTATCGTAATAATCCAGCAGAAAATTACCGATTGTATCGGAAAAGTGGCCGGGACCCGGATGGACGGGTACGCCGGGGGCCTTGTTGAGGATCAGGATATCGGCATCCTCATACACGATATCCAGCGCTCCGGCGGCTGGGACAATACCGCTGCGGCGCACGCCGTCGGCCACCAGGACGGAGAGGACCTGGCCCGCACGGGGGCGGACGTCGGTATGGACCCGGACGCCGTCAAGCAGAATCCCGTCGCTCAGCCACTTCACCCGGCGGATTACCGTGCCCGAGAGGCCCAGGCCGGTGCGCATGAGGGTATCGATCTTCCGGCCCGCCTGCTCCGGTGTGACGGTGAGGGCCAGGCGGCGGGGCGGCTGGGCGCTCACAGCTTTTTATTGTAGTAGGCCGTGGCGGAGAGGAACACCACGAAGAACGCCGCAATGGCGGCCAGCAGGGTAAAGAAGACGGCCTGACTGACCGCCACGGCGATCATCAGCGCCACGTAGGCCAGCACCATGAGGATGAGGACCGTGGCGGAGGCGGCCCGGAGCGTGACCTCCCTGCCGCGCTCGTCGGTCTCCTTAATCTCCTCGGCACGCATCTTTTTCTCATCCCTCAAAAGCCGCCGGGTGCCGATGAGACCCACGACGCTGAAGCCCGCCACACCCAGGCCCACCCCGCCGTAAAACCCCAGGACGAAGGAGGGCAGGGCCACGTCCAGCCACGCCAGAACAAAAGAGGCGCCCATGGTGCACCCGCCCAGGACTGCCAGCAGGATAAAGAGGATGCTTCGGCGCTGAAGGACCTTTTTATAGTCGCCGTGACCGGCGGAAAAGAGCTTGATTAGCATGAATGTCCCCCCTTAAAAAGCCGATGCTTCCAGGCACGCAGGCGTGCGGCCCGGCGCTCGTCCGCGCTGATGATGCCCAGCAGAATAAGGACGATGGAGAGGCCCGTCAGGAAACAGGACAGAAAGCCGGGCAGAAACCCGGAGCGGTGGTTGAGCTGTGCCGCCGCGGAGAGCAGCAGCCCCGCGCCCAGCGCGGGATTGGGCTTGCAGCTGCGGTCTTTCATAGCGCGTCCTCCTCGTCGAACAGGAATATGTCCTCAATGCACATACCGAAATACCGGGCCAGCTTGTGGGCCAGCAGAAGGGAGGCGTTATACCGCCCGTTTTCCAGTGAGATGATGGTCTGCCGGGTGACGCCCACCGCGTCGGCCAGCTCCTCCTGGGTGATCCGCCCTGCTTTTCGCAGCTCGGCGATGCGGCTTCTCACACGCAGACCTCCTTTCCGGCCGGCCATGGTATGGCCGGTTGCTGTAAAGCGCGCTTTACAGCAATAAGTATAGCATACTTTACATAGTTGTCAAGCACGGAGTGCGGAAAAGCTAAAAATTCACAGATACGGCCTTGAGTGTTGAGGGCGGACATATTATAATAACTTAGTTTAGAGATTCCTTATAGAAATCGGGGGACCCCTTATGATCGAAAAGCTTGGTATTTACATCCACATTCCCTTCTGCCGCAGCAAGTGCGATTACTGCGACTTCTACTCCCTGGCGGGACGGGAGGACCGGATGGACCAGTACCAGAAGGCCCTGCTCGCACACATCAAGGAGACCGCGCCCTTCGCCAAGGGGTATCAGGTGGACACGGTCTACTTCGGCGGCGGCACGCCCAGCTGGTACGGCGCCAAGCGGCTCTCCGAGCTGCTGGCGGCGGTGCGCCGGCGGTTCCTGGTGGCGCGGGACGTGGAGGTTACGGTAGAGGCCAACCCCGACAGCGTGGACAGGAAGATGCTGCTCCTTCTGCGGCGGGCGGGGGTGAACCGGCTGTCCCTGGGGGTGCAGTCCGCCTGTGACCGGGAGCTTGCCGCCATCCACCGGCCCCACAACTTTGCCCAGGTGAGGGCTGCGGTGGACGCGGCCCGGGGGGCGAAGATTAAAAACCTGAGTCTGGATCTTATCTACGGCCTGCCCGGCCAGGACGAGGCGTCCTGGCGGGAGACGTTAGAAAAGGCCCTGGCCCTGAAGCCGGAGCACCTCTCGTGCTACGGGCTGAAGGTGGAGGAGGGGACCCCGCTCTGGACCCGGGTGGCCCAGGGGGAGTCTCTGCCCGACGACGATGCGCAGGCGGACTGCTACCTCTGGACCGTAGAGCGGCTTGGGCAGGCGGGCTTCCGGCAGTACGAGATCTCCAATTTCGCCCGGTCGGGCTTCCAGTCCCGGCACAATCTGAAGTACTGGATGGGCAAGCCCTACATCGGCCTGGGGCCGGGGGCCCACTCCGACTTCGGCGGGCGGCGCTACTCCTTCAAAAGGGATTTGGACGCTTATATCGACGGGGTCCTCAGCGGAGACGCCATCGTGGAGGAGTCTGAGCTCATCCCCAAGCGGGAGC
The DNA here is from genome assembly GCF_014287675.1 of Lawsonibacter faecis. Lineage (GTDB taxonomy): Bacteria > Bacillota > Clostridia > Oscillospirales > Oscillospiraceae > Pseudoflavonifractor > Pseudoflavonifractor faecis. The sequence continues at coordinate 59,586 of NZ_JACOPQ010000018.1, forward strand.
GGGGCGGCGAGTACCTCATGCTGCGTATGCGCACCGCCAGAGGCATCGAGGAGTGGGAGTACCGCAGGGAGTACTACATGAACTTCGAGCCCATTGAGCAGAAGCTGGCCGAGTTCGAGCACCAGGGCTGGGTGGCCCGGCAGGACCGGCGCTGGCACTTTACGACCAAGGGCTTCCTGCTCTCCAACCAGCTGATCGGCGCCCTGCTCGAGGCCCAGGAGAAGGCCAGCCTCTCCGAGCTGATGCCGAAGGCGAAAGAGGAGTTCGGAGGCGGCGGCAGGCCAGAGGAGAATGGGCCTTCTCCGCGAGCGTAGGCGAGCCGCGCCCTGCGCTCGCGCAGGACGGGGCCGCGTGCGATGTGCAGGCATCGGGCGGGGCGGTATAAAAGAAGGGAAAAATGGCGATAAAAACCGCATGATTACAGGGCCGGGCCTGTTTACAAACAGGCCCGTTTGTGTTAACATAATAAATCAGCAGTATCTTTTTGACCGTTTCCGTATTTGGGAGGAACACATGAAGCACAAAATGAGAAAAACGGCGGCAATGGCGCTGGCCGTCGTACTGGGGCTCGCCCCTCTGGCGTCCGCCTCGGAGGCGCTGGGCCACGAGATTCACGGGACCAGCGTGGATCTGTCGGTGGGGACAAGCCTCACCAAGCAGATCTTCTGGAGCGATACATACTCGGACCTGCGCACCGAGCGGTATTTCACGTACAGCCCCAACCGGAACGTGCAGCCCGTGGTGGCGTACGGAGACAAGGTGACCAGCCGGGCCACCCTCACCGCAATGGCCCAGACTCTGGAGCAGCAGGGCAAGCGTCTGGTGGGCGGCATGAATGGCGACCTCTACGTGATGGCCACCGGCGCGCCCCTGGGCGTTGTAATCACCGACGGGGTGGTCCGCTCCGCGCCGGGCAATATTGACTTCGGCTATTACGGAGTGGGCTTCCGCGGGGACGGCACCGCCTTTATCGGCAAGCCCGAGCTGTCCATTACCGCCACCTTCCGGGGCAACACGTTCTCTGTGGGCGGCGGCGTGAATAAGGTCCGCACGGAGCTGGGAGGCTACACCCTCTACACCGAGGACTTCAACGCCACCACCCAGAACACCAGCGCCGGGGTGGACGTGATTCTGGTTCCCGTGGTGGACAACGTGGGCCAGACGGTAAATGTGGATTTGGACGTGTCGGAGAAGGGGCAGGACCAGCCCAAGAGCACGGCTGAGAGCGGGGACGGCGGGGACGTGGTCAGCTCCGACGGACTCACCGAGCCGCCCGCGCCCACCGAGAGCGCCGAGCCCATCTCCGAGGTGAAGGGCAGCCTGCTTCAGAGCGCCGAGCTTACCGTGGGCGGCCGGGTCACATACCGGGTGGAGCAGGTCCTTGAGGCCGCCGGGGCAACTGCCATCCCGGCGGGCAAGGCGGTCCTGTCCATCAATGGAAAGGGCGACCCCTACCTCATCGCCGAGCTGCGTGCCCTCCAGGCGGGTGACACCATCGACGTGGACATCACAACCCCGGAGCAGCCCTGGACAGAGGCCGACCAGGCCATGGGCGGCCTGCACAAGCTGGTGACCGCCGGGCAGGCGGAAAAGAATCTGCCCGCCGAGCGGACCGCCTACTCCGCCGTCGGCGTGAAGGCGGACGGCACCGCCGTGTTCTACACCATCGACGGCAAGCAGCCGGGCTACAGCGTGGGGGCCACCCTCACCCAGGTGGCCATGCGCATGGTGGAGCTGGGCTGCGTGGACGCGGTGAGCCTGGACGGCGGCGGCTCCACGACCATCGGCGCCACCTACCCCACCGACAGCGCCCTGGGGGTGCTCAACAAGCCCTCCGACGGCAGTCAGCGGGCCAACAGCGTGGCGATCTTCCTGGCTACCGAGACCAAGGCCACCGGGGAGCTGGGCAGTCTCTACGTCACGCCGAGCGACAATCTGCTCCTCTCGGGGACCAAGGTGACCCTCACAGCAACGCCCCTGGACACCGTCTACTACCCCATGACCAGCAGCGAGAATGTGGTCTGGTCCATCCAGAACGGGGATGGCATGGTGAGCGCCGACGGGGTATTCACCGCCGGGGGTGAGAACGGCGTGACCCAGGTGACCGCCAGCGCCGGAAAGGCCAATGGCAGCGCCGCCATGACAGTGGTGAAGAAGCCGGACAGCATCAGTCTGACCAATGAGACCAATGGCGCGGCGGTGACCGCGCTGAACCTGGAGCCGGGAGAGGTGCTGGACCTGAAGGCCAACTCGGTCTACAAGAAGCTGGCCCTGACCTCCGACGATACCTGCTATACCTGGACCCTGGACGGCGCGGTGGGAACCGTGGACCAGAACGGCGTCATCACCGCCGGGGAGAAGAGCGCCAGCGGCACCCTCACCGTGACGGCGGGAGGAACCAGTATGAGCATCAGCGTGGCCGTAGCAGGCCATGTGAAGACCCTGGACGGCTTCGAGAGCGGCATTGACTCGGTGACCTCCACCGAGGGCGCCGCCGCCTCCTGGGAGAGCAATCTGGACTATGTGCGCTACGGCGCCCACAGCCTGCGGGTGGACTACAATGCGGGTGGGACCGGCGCTGCCAGCCTGCCCACCACCTTGACCATCGCCGCCGGAGAGCGGTACCTGAACCTCTGGGTCTACGGGGACGGCTCGGGCAACAGCCTCACCGCCACCATCGCCGACAAGGACGGGGCCACCAGCGAAGTGGTGCTCACCAGCCTGGACGGCTCCGGCTGGAAGTTCGTCACCGCCAGGCTGCCGGACAACGCCGAGAGCCTCCGCTCGCTGAACCTTATCTACGGCGGCGCAGAGGGCAAGGGGGCCGGTACCTTCCGGGTGGACCAGATTACCACCTCCAATGAGACCATTCAGGACACCACCGCCCCGGTGGTAACCCTGTCCCTCACCGGCACAGCCCTCCAGGCCGTGGCCGCCGACAACATCGACAAGCAATTTGATAAGAGCCAGGTGGCGCTGACCTACGACGGCAAGAGCATAGACTTCACCTGGGACGCCGCCGCCAGCACCATGAAAGCCACCCTCCCCGCCGGAGACGGGCGGATGCACCGGGTTGGGGTCAACGTGACAGACGCTTCGGGCAACATCGGCCGCGGGGCCGCCAACGTGGCGGCGTCGGCTGAGCGGGAGGCGGTCTTCACCGACACGGCGGAGCACTGGGCCGGGACCTTTGCGGTCTACCTCTACGACCACGGCATTACCACCGGCGTGCCCAATGAGGCCGACGGCACCCTGCAGTTCCAACCCGACCGGACTATTACCCGGGGCGAGTTCTTCGCCATGACCGCCCGGTGGCTGGGCGTGGACCTGAGTCAGTACGACGCGGTGGAGCTGCCCTTCGCCGACGCGGCGGAGATTCCCGACTGGGCGCTGAGCGGGGTAAAGGCCATGTACTCCCTGGGGTATCTCAAGGGCACCATGGACGGCGGGGTGCTGAAGGCCAATGCCACGGCCACCATCAGCCGGGCCGAGGCCATGACCCTCCTGGGCCGTATCCAGGAGCGGGGGTACACCGCGGTGGAGCTCACCTTCACCGACGCGGCCAGCGTGCCCGACTGGGCGCTGGAGCACGTCAAGACCCTGGTGGGCCAGGGCGTGGTGGGCGGCTATGAAAACCGCATCATGCCCGGCGAGAGCCTCCGCCGGGGCGAGGTCGCCAAGATGCTCTTTACCATGACCTGACGACAGTTATCAGTTAAAAAAACAGCCGGACCTCGACATAGTCGTGGTCCGGCTGTTTTTTGGCATGGGACGGGCAACGGGAACAGATTATTGTGAGCCGGGGACCTCGCAATAACGCTGCGGCGGCGGTTAGATAAATGGGTGGTAGCGTCTTGCCGAGTCGAATGGGAGGGGGTATAATCAAAATAACACGAAAAGATGCCGCGCGATAAAACGGGCGGCGGAGGGGTGAGCGTTTATGCGGCGCGGTTCCTATCGCGGGCGGGGGTACGGCTCCCGCTACTCCGGCGGCGGGCGGGGGAAGGCCGGCGTGATTCTTGGTGTCGTTTTTGTCCTGGCGCTCCTGGGCGCGGCGGTGTGGCTGATCCGCTCCATGTTCTGTACGCCGGCACCCGCGCCGACGGCGGTGGTGCTGACGAGCGGGCCGTCTCCGGCGGCCACGCCCACGCCTACGCCGGAGCCGTCCGCGCCGGAGTTCCCGGAGCCGCCGGAGAGCCTGCGGGGAATCTATATCTCAGGGCCTGTGGCAGGGGACCCGTACATGGACGCGCTGCTGGAGCTGATTGACAGTACCGAGCTCAATGCGGTGGTCATTGATGTGAAGAACGACGAGGGGAATCTCACCTACCGGCCCGACGGGGGTACGGCGGTGGAGATGGGGGCCTGCGTGCGCTACATCCGGGATCTGCCGGGCCTGGTGGCGCGGCTGAAGGAGCATGGGGTATACACGATTGCCCGGATTGCCGCATTTAAGGACCCGGTTCTGGCCGGGGCCCGGCCAGAGCTGGCCCTTAAAAAGGCGGACGGCTCCGCCGTGGACGAGGGCGGGGGCCTTGCGTGGGTGAACCCCTACGAGCAGGCGGTCTGGGATTACCTGATTGAGGTGGCCCTGGGGGCCGCGGAGGCGGGCTTTGACGAGGTGCAGTTCGATTACGTCCGCTTCCCCACCGGGAAGGGTGCCCGGGATGCGGACTATGGGGCGGCCGCCGGGGAGATGAGCCGGGAGGACGCGGTGCTCGCCTTTCTGGAGCAGGCGGGGCAGGCCCTCCACAGACGGGGGGTGTGGCTGGCGGCCGACGTGTTCGGCACCGTCATTACCAGCAGGACCGACGGGGAGCTGATCGGTCAGGATTACGCGCGGATGGGCGGGGTGGCGGACTTCCTCTGCCCCATGGTCTATCCCTCCCACTATGCAGGCGGGGCCTTCGGTCTGGAGGTGCCCGACCGGGAGCCGTATCAGACCGTGTTGAGCGCGCTGGAAAAATCCCGGGCGGTACTGGACATGTCCGGGGAGGAGGACCGGCCCGGTGTGCGGGTCTGGCTCCAGGACTTCACCGCCACCTGGGTACAGGGGCACATCACCTATGGCGGCGAGGAGCTTCGGGCGCAGATCCAGGCGGTCTATGACGCGGGGTATACGGACTGGATACTGTGGAACGCAAAAAACAGCTATACCGCCGACGGGCTGCTCGGCGCGGCGGAGGGAGAGGCGGATTGACATAAAACGGTCCGAGGCGTCCGCAGGCCAAAAGGGACCGGTCTGGACTGTTCTCATCAAGCTCCATGCCGTGGGAGGCGTGGACGCCGGGGCCGATGAGTGCGGCACGGACGTCCAGCCCCGCGTGCCAGGCCCACGCAGCCCAT
>NZ_JACOPQ010000019.1 GCF_014287675.1 Lawsonibacter faecis
TCCTCCCCCAGGCGCTCATCCCAGGAGTTGGCCATGGTCGCCGCCGTGGGGAAGCAGGTTGCGGGGAGACTGGCGTTCAGCCCCAGGTGGTCCGCCGCCCCCGCCTGCTTGCGCAGCCCGTGGGGGCCGTCCGACAGGTACATCTCCGGGATGCCCAGCCGCTTCACGGCCTTCGTTGTAAACTGGGTCCCCCCGCTCAGCAGACTGCATTTCTCCTCCAAGGTCATTTGTGAGATTAATTCCGTATATTTCAAATCACATTCCCCCTTATTGTGCTCGGACACATTAGCATTTGCAGTATAGCATATCCCCTAAAAAAGAAAAGCCTCTTTGCGCAAACGGTTGTTTTTCGTTCGTAAATTGCATTCGACCGCACCGCGAAAGTGCCGAATGGAAAAAATTTTTTGCTCGTGACGCAGCGTCACGAATGATACTGGGAAACGGAGGCGATATTAAAAGGGCATATACAGTGGCCGGAGTGCCCATGTATCTCGGTCTTGTGGAGCGTCTGAACGGCCAGCGGTGAGACGTTCCCCTTCCGCAAGGCGGCGGTGGCGTTTCATCTCATCGACAGCCCCACCCACACCGTCTATATCCCGGAGGGGGATGGCGGGGGGCTGGTAAAGCGCCTGCGTGCCGGCGAGCGGAGCCGCGCTCTGTTCCGCAGGCTGGGACGGTACGGCGTGTCTGTTTACGAAAACCACTTCCGGGCGCTGGAGCAGGCCGGAGGCTTGGAACTCCTGGAGGACGGCTCCGCCATTCTGATAAATTCAAGTCTGTATGGGGACCATACCTGGCTGTCGCTGGAGACGGATCTCGAAACTGGATTATTCACCTCATATAATTGAGGCGCAGGAACTTTGTTTTGTTCCTGCGCCTCACTACAGGCCGCATGACGGATATTTGTTTGATTCCGCCGACTGCGGACGGCGGAGCTCTGCGAGGCTTTTACTGCGGAGGGAATTTTGAAAGTCTGAGGTCCTGCGGCCCCAAAGGGGCAGCAGGACCTCTCTGTTCATTGCTTACGATTGCTTATACCAGGCCGTACCGCTGCAGCAGCTCCATGATGATGGTGCCGTCCACCTTTTTCAGCGCGTGCTTGCCCAGGAACTCGGCCACGAAGGGCAGCTTGATGTCCTCCAGCTTTTTTCCGTCCATCATCTTGCTGGTGGAGTCCAGCAGGACGCGGATGTCATAGCAGGAGCCCCAGACCTCGGGCACGCCCCGGTCCACGTCCAGCAGGGTGTAAACTGCCTCCATGGCGGTGCGGACGGAGTACTCGGTGGTGAAGACGGTGTCCCGCACAGTGTCGGCGAACTGGCCGATGAAGGCGAAGTTCACGCAGCCCTCGGGCACCACCTTGGGCCGGTCCCCCGCGGTGCGGGGCATGAAGAAGGCGGTGATGTAGGGCATCATGCAGGGGATGGTGCGGGCGCTGTTGCGGGCCATGTCCTCAATCTCGCTCTCAGGCACGCCCACATGGTAGAGCCACTCCATCGCTATCTCCGCGCCGGTGCACTCCCGCATGGGCTTCTTGACGAAATCGCCGGGCCGGTCGCCGTAAAGGCCGTAGACCCAGACCACCAGCTGCCCCTTGGGCTGCTCCTTGAAGTGAGGCTGGCGGTTGATGGTCCAGCTCATGAGCCAGGAGGAGTCCTTGCAGGTGACGATGCCGCCGGTGGTCACCTTGCCCGCGAAGGGGTCACGCTTGCAGATTTTCTCAAGATAGGGCGGGATGCGGTCGTCCAGAGTGGTTACGGTGGCGCTCTCCCAGTAGGTCTTTTCAATATTGCCGCAGAACTTCTCGGGTCGGCCGAAGGCGGGGTCCTGGGCGGCGATGTTCTTCCAGAGCTGCCAGCAGCCGCCCTCGCCGGGCCTGGTCTTCATCTCGGGCGCGGTGTCGTTGTCGCCCAGGGTGGAGTTCTCGGTGCAGGAGCCGTTGGTGACGAAGACCAGGTCGTCCTCGATGAGGTCGATGGCCTCCTCCCTGCCGTCGTGGACGCAGAGGATCTGCCGGGCAATCTTTCTGCCGTCCCGGAACTCGAAGCGCACGTTGGTCACCCGGGTGTTGTACTGGAACTGGACGTTGTGGTCCTCCAGGTACTTGATCATGGGCAGAATCAGGGACTCGTACTGGTTGTACTTGGTAAACTTCAGGGCGGAGAAGTCGGGCAGTCCGCCGATGTGGTGGATGAACCGCTGGATGTAGAGCTTCATCTCCAGGGCGGAGTGCCAGGTCTCAAAGGCGAACATGGTCTGCCAGTAGAGCCAGAAGTTGGACTGGAAAAACTCCTCGGTGAACACGTCGGTGATTTTTTTGTCGTAGAGGTCCTCATCCCGGGTGAGGAAGAGCTTCACGATCTCCATGGACGCCTTGTCCGAGAGGGCAAACTTGCCGTCGGTGTGGGCGTCCTGGCCCCGGTTCACCGTGGCCCTCTGGAGGGAGTAGTTGGGGTCGTGCTTGTTGAGCCAGTAGTACTCGTCCAGGACGGAGTGCTCCGGATTCTCGATGGAGGGGATGGAGTGGAAGAGATCCCACAGGCACTCGAAGTGGTTCTCCATCTCCCGGCCACCCCGGATGATAAAGCCCTTCTGTGGGTCGTTGATGCCGTCGCAGGCGCCGCCGGCGATGTCCAGCTCCTCCAGGATGTGGATGTGCTCGCCCTTCATCTGGCCGTCCCGGACCAGGAAGCAGGCGGCGGAGAGGGCGGCCAGGCCGGACCCCACCAGATAGGCGGATTTCCTGTCCACGCCCGCGGGCTTCTCCGGGCGGGCAAAGGCCTCATAGTTACCGTTGCTGTAATACATAACTCATACCTCCATGAAATAGTGGCGCAGCCCCTTGTCTGCCGGGGGAGCTCTTTGATGGTTGTATGATACCGCCCTTTGCCTGCGCCCGCCATAGACAGCCTCCGCCGGGTGTCGGAATTTCCGACACTCCCGGGCAACTGTCTGAAATTTGGACTGATAGCCCCGTACATCCAATCTCCGTGTCCGGAGACGACGCGGCTCGTCAAATGTTGACATTTGCCCAAAAAACAGCTATTCTTGCATTGAACGTATATCAGAAGAGGCGTACGCCTCTTCTGCCTGCCAGGGGCCCCTGGCGCAAAAATTTTTCCCGCGGGGCGGGAAAAGGGAGTGAATGCGATGCGCCGCCGGATTCCCGCCGCCCTCCTGTCCGCCTGCCTGCTCCTGACCGCCGCCTGCTCGGACGAGCCGCCGGCGGCGGAATCTCCTCCGCCCTCCTCCACGGTCGTGGCGGAGCCTCCGGTCCTCCCCGCAGCCTCCCGGCCCGTGACGCTGGAGACCGTCCGCGCCTCCGCGCCTGCCGACCTGCCGGCGGACGCCCCGTATGCCGACGCGGTGAGCTATGCCCTGTATCACGGCTTCCTCCGCGGGGACGAGGAGGGCCGCTTCCGCCCCGACGACCTGGTGGACCGGGCCACGGTGGTCACGGTCCTCCAGCGGATGTCCGGCCGGACCGCCGACTACGACGGGCGCTTCTCCGACGTCTCCGCCGGCGACTGGTGCGCCTCCGGCGCGGCATGGGCGGCGGAGACAGGCGTTGACGCCGGCACACCCGGGGGGCTGTTCCGTCCCGCGGACCGGGTGACCCGCGCCGAGCTGGCCGCCATGCTCTACCGCTACGCCGGCCTGATGGGGTACGACACCGCCCTCTCCGGGAGCCTGGAGGCCTTTGACGACTCCGCCCTGGCGCCGGACTCCGCCGAACCGTCCCTGTCCTGGGCGGTGGGCGCCGGGGTTTTCAGCGGCCTTGCGGGCTTCTCCCTCTGCCCCGACGTCAGCGTCTCCCGGGGCCAGTTCGCCCAGACCCTGGTGTGTCTTCTGGCCTATGGCGAGGCCGAGAGCGTGGCCTGCGAAATCGCCGCCGGCTGCGTCAGAACCGTATCCAGCGCCAGCCGGGACCATCATGAAGAAATCCAGGCCGCCGTGGACGCTGCGGCGCGGGAGTACGGCGCAGTCGGCGTCCAGGTGGCCGTGGTGGAGGGCGGCGCGGTCACCGACACCTATGCCGGGGGCTGGGCCACCCGCTACCAGCTCTGTACCTATGACGACGCCGGCGGCGCCCTTGTCACATCCGAATACGGCGACCCCATGACGGCAGACCACAAGCTGCGGGTGGCCTCCCTGTCCAAGGTGGCGCTGGCCATGGGGGCCATGTGCCTTAGGGAGGAGGGCGTGATAGACCTGGACGAGGACCTGGGGACCTACTGGGGCTGCCGGGTGCGAAATCCCGATTACCCCGACGCCCCCATCACCCTGCGGGCCATTCTCTCCCACACCTCCTCCATCTTTCTGGCGGGGGACGGCGTGTCCCGGGAGTACGCCCAGGTCCGGAGCCGGCTCTCCGGCGGCGCCGGCTTCAGCCGCGTCCAGCCCGGCTCCATCTGCTCCTGGGGCTATAATAACTACGCCTTCGCCGTGCTGGGCATGACCCTGGAGCAGGCGGCGGGCCAGGTGATGGACGACGTTATGACCCAGCGTATCTTCCGCAGCCTGGATATCGACGCCGCCTTTGAGACCGGGAGCATCCGCAACACCGACCTTCTCGCCACCCTCTACAACCACAGCGGCGGGGTGGAGCGCTCCGTCAGCGCCCAGAAGTCCCTGGGACTCGCCTCCGCCACCCCCGGGGCCACGGGCCGCTTCTTCGCGGGCGGCTTCACCATCTCCGCCGCCGATCTGGCCAAGCTGGTGGCCGTCCTCGCGGGCGACGGCGTCTGCGAGGGGCTGCGGGTGCTCTCCGCCGAGTCGGTGGAGATGATGGAATCTCCCCTGGGCATCCCCAGCGCCCCGGAGGAGTCCTGCCCGTTCGTCCAATGCCACCCGCTCCGCTACCAGGAGGATATCTACGGCCGCGGCGGCCTCTTCTACCACACCGGCAGCTCTTACGGCGTCTACAACTGCATCTCCTACGACCCCGACACTGGGGACGGCGTGGTGGTTCTCACCACCGGGGCCAGCGCCGCCAGGGACGACCGGGGTATCTACGCCGTCTGCGGCGATATCACCCGGTACATTTATGAGGTTCTCGCCTGATGTGCATCTCATCCGTCCCGATACGACATGGAGGTCCTATGCTGAAACGATTGTTCACCCTTCTGCCGGCCGTCTGCCTGCTGATTTCCCTGGGCGGCTGCGCGGGCGCTCCCCCCGTCCACACCGCCGATATGCCCCTGGAGTCACAGACGGCTCCGCCCGCCCCCGTCCCGACGCCCACGCCCACGCCCGCCCCGGACCCGGAGCCGCCCGCCCCCACAGTGGCAACACTCGCTGTCTGCGGCGACGTCATGAGCCATATGCCCGTCACCAACGACGCCTGGGACGCGGAGCGGGGCGTCTACGACTACACCCCCATTATGGCCGAGGCCGAACCCTATGTCTCCGCCGCCGACTACGCCGTCGCCAACCTGGAGACCACCCTGGCCGGCGGTCCCGGGTACTCGGGCTATCCCCGGTTTCACTCGCCCGACGCCCTGGCCTATGATTTGAAGTCCCTGGGCTTCGATCTGCTCCTCACCGCCAATAACCACTGCATGGACACCGGCTTTCAGGGCCTCTCCCGCACGCTGGACGTGCTGGACGAGGCGGGTCTCGCCCATGTGGGCACCAGCCGGACTTTGGAGGAGGCCCAGTCCGATATCACGGTGGCCGACGTGGGCGGCATCTCGGTGGCCTTTCTGGGGTACACCTACGGCACCAACGGCATCCCGCTCTCCGGCGACGCGCCCTTCTGCGTAAATCTCTTCAACACCGACTATATGACCAGCCTCTCCACGCCGGACACAGACCGGCTCCTCCGGGATATGGCGGCCGCCCGGGCGCTGGAGACCGACCTCATCGCCGTCATGATTCACTGGGGCGTGGAGTACCGCGTCGAGCAGAACGAGTATCAGGAGCGCCTTGCGGATCTCCTGATTGAAAACGGCGCGGACCTCGTCCTGGGCGGCCACCCCCACGTCCTCCAGCCCATGGAGCAGCGGACTGTGACGGGCGCGGACGGGCGCGGGCATACGGGCTTCGTCTGCTATTCCCTGGGCAATTTCATCTCCTCCCAGAACTACGCTCTCACCGACACCACGGTGGTCCTTACCCTGGAGCTGACGAGGGATAACGTCACCGGGGAGGCAGCCGTAACGGACTGGACCTACGTCCCCCTGCTGATGCTGGACCGCGGGGGCGGCAGCGGGCGCTTCGGGCTCATCGACGCCCATGCCGCCCTCAGCGGCGCCCAGCCGCCGGAGCCCGGCCTGGAGGCCAGGCTCACCCGCGCCATAGAGGACTGCCACAGGATTTTGGGCCCCGAACACGACCCCCGGGCGGAGGGCTCCCGGCAGGAGCCCTCGGACGAACCCGCCGCGTAAACCCAAAGGCAGCGGAATCCAAAGCAAAGGCCGGCCCTTCTTTTCCGTCATGCCGGCTGAAAGAGCGTCTCCAGCGCCGCCGGCGATATGCCGGGCCTGGGATGTCGCTTCCCAGATGGAATGCGGCGGAAAACCCCGGTCTAACGAAACTCCAACAAAGCGCATGGTATCCTTTCCGGAGGCAGAGATGGCGGACGGCCTCCTGACCCTGGCGAATCCGGAGGCCGCCCAGGCAGATGGGACGGCGGACGCCCTGCCCCATATCTTTGAGCCCTTCTACCGGGCCGATCCCTCCCGCTCCCAGCAGATCCCCGGCTTCGGCCTGGGCCTGGCGGTCGTCAGGATGGTCGCGGCGCGGCATGGCGGAGCGATAGAGGTGACGACCCAAGGGGGCCGACTCGGCATTCACCATAACCTTTGGGGCCAATCATGCAGGCAATTAAAATCGCCGCTCATGAAGCAGCCGGGTCAATGCCCGGCTGCTTCATGAATGCGTGAGCCGGGCAGGGCGGAAAGCCTGCTTTCCGCCATCGGGACAGGCGGCTCTATTTCAGCTCCATTCTGATGCCGTCGCAGGCAGCCACGGATTCAGGAAAAATCGCCCGGGCGGCGCTGAGCGCCTCCCACGGGGCGGTGAGCGCAGGGCTGTAGTGGGTGATCCAGAGGCGCTTCGCCCCGGCCCGCCGGGCCAGCTCCCCAGCCTCGGCGAATACCATGTGTCCCTTTTCGTGGGCCTTCTCCGCATCCGCCCCGTACAGCCCTTCCGCAATCATGAGCCCGGCGTTCCGGCCAAGCTCCGCCACCGCCTCCACCGGCCTGGTGTCGGTGGAGTAGCTGACCACATAGGGCTCCCGCACGCCGGAGAGCACCTGCTCCGGCAGGATCAGCCGCCCGTCCTCCAGCGTGACCGCCTCCCCGGCGTGCAGTGCGCGGTAGAACTGCTGCGGAATACGGAGCAGTCCTGCCTTTTCGGGGCTGAAGACCGGCTTGCGCGCGACCTCGATCCGCCAGCCGTAGCAGGGCACCCGGTGGTCCAGCGCCCGGCAGGTCATGGTGAGGCCCTCCCAGCCGGGCAGCGTATCCCCCGGCAGGAGCTCCGCCGCATGGACCGGAAACGGCAGCGGCGCCACCACCAGAAGAGCGGTGAGCACCTCCCGCAGCCCCGGAGGCCCGGCGATGAGCAAAGGCTCGGTGCGCCCGGTGTTCCCCAAGGAGAGCAGAAGCCCCGGAAGGCCCATCACATGGTCGGCGTGGAAGTGGGTGATGAGGATGGTCTCCAGGCGGCTCAGCTTACAGCCCGCCTCCCGCAGGGCGATCTGGGTCCCCTCCCCGCAGTCGATGAGCAGGGCGCCGCCCTGATACTCCATCCAGCAGCAGGTCAGCCACCGCCCGGGCAGCGGCAGCATCCCGCCGGTCCCCGGCAGGCATACGCTCAGCATGGCTCCTCCCTTTCCTCAGCCCTCAAGCTGAAATGACGGTCTTCTTTCCGCCGCTTCTTTTCTAACCGCTGACTTTCAAAATGCTTTTTCTATAGGGTTCGTTGATGGCGGACAGGTATACTGGTGTTTTCTAAAAATATTGTCTGACCACCGCTTTGACGATTTCGGCGCTCCCCCGCCCGCGGCGGAGCGGGAGAGCGCCGATGGTAAAAGCGGCAGGCGAAGGTACCGCGTCAAGGTGGGCCGGACTTGCGTCAGCCCCGCCGCGGATTCCACACCCCATAGAGTTGCCGGCTGATTCAGAAGAGGATGAGCAGGAAAGACGCCAGCAAGCCGCAGATGGCCGCGAACTCCACCAGGCACAGCTTGATGATGGTACGGCGGAACCCCTCCATATCGGTGAGGGCCTCCCTCCTGACCGCGCCCGCCGCAACGCCGCCCCCGGCCAGCGTGGTGAGGGCGTTGACGGCGCCGAAGAGCGCGCAGAACGCCGGGAGGCTGAGTCCCAGCTCCAGAGCTTCCGGCATGCCGCTGAAGCATCCGCTCTGCATGGCCAGGTAGAACGCCTGAACGACGCCATAGATGACCTTTGTCCCGCCATAGGCCAGGACGATTATCATCCGCGCGTTCTCCGCCCCGGTGTCCGTCCTTTCGGCCGCCCACTCGTCCCGGGCCAGGTCCCGGTTCCTCCGCGCCATCATGACCCACAGGACCGAAATGACGAAGGCCAGCAGTGGAAGCCCGGCAAGGACCAGAAAAGCCATATAAACTGAATCCATCAAGATTGCCCCCCTCCAGGAATTGATGAAAATGCGAACTCATATCCAAAATTATATAGTATAGCAGCCGGTATGACAAGCTCTTACCTGCGTGGGTGTGAAGCCCAGGAGCCGCTTGGAATACCGGCCATCCTCATCAGCAAATAATGACCTTCTGGACCCTAAAATCGGAGGACTCATCTGCCCAGCCAGCTATCCGGCGGCCAGCAGCAGCGTGGCGGGCAGACTGTCGCGCTGCTGCTAGCCGCCTCCGGCCTGCCCCTGTTCCGGCACTGTGAGTTAAATCGAAGCCGGAGGAGATACTGCCGCGAGTGCGGCGTCCCAAGCGTTTTTGCCAACGGCAAAACCTTGATGCCGGGCGGATTTACTCCGCCCGAGCAGATGAAATAAACCGGGTGGAGCCGCCAAAGGCGGCGGAACCCAAAAAGAGGGACAGGAAAGTCAAACCCGAAGTCTGAAAAAAATTCGCCGCGAGTGCGGCGTGCCAAGCATTTTTGCCTTCGGCAAAAATCTTGATGCCGGGCGGATTCACTCCGCCCGAGCAGATAAAATGAACCGGGTGGAGCCGCCCAAAGGCGGCGGAACCCAAAAAAGAAGCACTGGCTTTGCCAGTGCTTCTTTTTTGGTGCCGGTAGTCGGACTCGAACCGACACGATGTCGCCACCAACGGATTTTGAGTCCGTCACGTCTACCAATTCCATCATACCGGCATGTAACGCTGGATATTATACCGCATTTTTGCCTGCTTGGCAAGCTGTTTTTCCCGGTTCTGCCGGTAAACACCCCGCCGCTCCCGCGAAGGCAGAGCCGCCTCCCGGCCGGGCCGGGAGGCGGCTTCATCAGTTGCGTTCTCAGGGATTGTTTAGTTCGGCCTCTTTCAGCCCGGGATGATCCATGGGCTTGATGATGGTGCGGTAAGCCCCCAGGAAGAAGAGGGTGCACAGCAGCAGTGAGGAGAGCTCCGCAATCGGGTAGGCCCACCAGACCAGGGTCACCTCGCCCAGCTTTGCAAGGAGCCAGGCGGCGGGCAGCAGGACCACCAGCTGGCGGATAATGGACACCAGCATGCTCTGAATGCCCCGGCCCAGGGCCTGGAAGGTGGAGGAGGTGATGATGTTGTACCCCGCCAGTGGGAAACAGATGCTGATGATCCGCATGGCGGGTATGCCGATACGCAGCATATCGTCCGAGGCGTTGAAGATCAGGAGAATCTTGTCGGGGATGAGCTGCATGATGATAAGCCCCACCGCCATGATGGCGACGGCATAGACCATGGAGAGCTTCACGGTCTTCATCAGCCGGTCCTTCCGGCGGGCGCCGTAATTGTAGGCGATGATGGGTACCATGCCGTTGTTAAGGCCGAAAATGGGCATGAAGACGAAGCTCTGCACCTTGCCGTAAACCGTGAGGACCGCGGCGGCTGTGTCCGTAAAGCCCAGCAGGATTTTGTTCATGCCGAAGATCATCAGGGAGCTGATGGAGTTCATGATAATGGAGGGGAGACCCACGGCGTAGATTTTCCTGATAATCCAGCCGTCAGGCCGAAAGTGCCGCAGGGAGAGCTTGATCTCCGGGTTTTTGAAGTGGTTGAGCAGGACGGCCAGAATGGCCGCCACAATCTGGCCCAGGACGGTGGCCAGCGCAGCGCCGGTCACGCCCATCTTGGGGAAGGGCCCCAGGCCGAAGATCAGGATGGGGTCGAAGACGATGTTGAATATGGCGCCGACGCCCTGGGTGATCATGGTGTAGAACGTGCGGCCGGTGGACTGGAGCAGCCGCTCGAAGATGATCTCAATGAAGATGCCGAAGGAGCCGATGCAGCAGACCACCATGTAGTCCACGCCGTACTCCACAATTTCGGGGATATCGGTCTGAGCCAGGTAGAAGGGTCGGGCCAGCAGCGTGCCGACCACCATGAACACCACGCAGGAAACGGCGGTGAGGAAGACGCCGTTGTCGGCGGTCTTGTTGGCCCGCTCGAAATCCTTCTCGCCCAGGCTCTTGGAGAGAAGGGCGTTGACGCCCACGCCGGTGCCCACGGCCAGGGCGATCATAATGTTTTGAATGGGGAAGGCCATACCGACGGCAGTGAGGGCCCGCTCGCTGATCTGGGCCACGAATACGCTGTCCACCACGTTATAGAGGGCCTGAATCAGCATGGACAGCATCATCGGCACCGACATGGACAGCAGGAGCTTGTTCACGGGCATGACGCCCATCTTATTCTCTGGGATACGCTCGGACATATAAAATTTTACATTCCTTTCAATTCACACTTCCCGCCCTGCGTCCGCTCAGCCGAGCTGGGCCTCCCTGGCGAGGGCCGCATGGTAGATGATCTCCACAGCGGTGTCCAGCCCCAGGGCGGAGCTGACGCAGAGGTCATAGCTCTTGCGATCGCCCCAGCGGATGCTGGTGAAATAATTGTAGTAGGAGGCGCGCTGCTTATCCTGGCGGATGACGAAGCCCTCCAGGTTGTCCTCCTTGTCGTGGTACTCCTCACGGGCGCGCTGCACGCGCTGCTCCAGAGGCGCGTAGACAAAGGTGCGCAGCAGCTCCTTGTGCTCGCGCAGGATGTAGTCGGCGCAGCGGCCCACGATGACGCAGCCGCCCTTGTCCGCCAGATCCTTGATGACCCCGGACTGGGCGATAAACACCTGGTCGGGGATGGACAGGGAGTGGGTGGAGAAGTACAGGTCGTACATAAAGCTGTTGGTGGGACGGCGCTCGGCCTCCCGGACAAAATTCTCCGCAAAGCCGGTCTTCTTGGCGACGCCCTGGATGACCTCCTTGTCGTAGAAGGGGACGCCCAGCTTCTCCGCCAGGCGCTGGGCAACGATGCGGCCGCCGGAGCCGTACTCCCGGCCGATGGTAACGATAGTCTTCATAAAAACCTCCGTTTCTGCCGCATAGCGGCGACAAAAAGTATGGTGGAAAATACATTGGCGATTTCCCCGCGCCGGAGCACGTACCCCGGCGCTCATCCCCACACAAGGATGAAAAAAACCGCCCTTCGGCGGCGATAAGGCTGGAAGAGCTGACCGCCTTCCCTTACGATTTCATTATACTGGAATTTAGCCGTAAGGTCAATCATCCGTTTCAATTTTGTGAAAACAGCTTAGATTGCGGCGTTTTTCCCCCGGAAATCTGTTTCTCCTTGACAGCCTCCCGTCCCAGGCCTTAGGATAGGGGGAGAACACGACTTATGAAGGAGTGACCACAGTGAAACATATCAGTTTTATCGGCGTGGGTATCATGGGCAAGGCGATGGTCCGCAATCTCATGAAGGCCGGCTTCTCACTCACCATCTACAGCCGCACCCGGTCCAAGTGCGAGGACGTCATCGCCGAGGGGGCGGCCTGGGCGGACACCGTGGCCGATTGCGTAAAGCACGCCGACGCCGTCTGCACCATCGTGGGCTACCCCGCCGACGTGGAGGCCGTCTATTTCGGCGCGGGCGGCATCATTGAAAACGCCCCTGCCGGGGCCTATCTGGTGGACATGACCACCACCAGCCCCGCCCTCTCCGCGCGCATCTGGGCCGCGGGCCGGGAGAGGGATCTCCACCCCCTGGACGCCCCCGTCACCGGCGGCGACACCGGGGCCAGAGCCGGCACCCTCTCCATCCTGGTGGGCGGGGACGAGGCCGATTTCCAAGCCTGCATGCCCCTCTTCGAGGCCATGGGCAGGAACATCGTCCATTTCGGCGGCGCGGGCGCGGGCCAGCACGCCAAGATGGCCAACCAGATCGCCATCGCCGGGGCCCTCTCCGGCGTCTGCGAGGCGCTGACCTACGCCGGCGCCAAGGGCCTGGACCCCACCGCCCTCCTCTCCGCCATCTCCACCGGTGCGGCCGGTTCCTTCCAGATGACCGCCATGGGTCCAAAGATGGTCGCCGGCGACTTCGCCCCCGGCTTCATCATGAAGCATTTCATCAAGGATATGGGCCTGGCCGACGAGGAGGCCAGGGCCGCGGACCTCACCCTCCCCGTGCTGCAGCAGGTCCTGGGCGAGTGCCGCTCCCTGGAGGAGTCCGGCTTCGGCGACCTGGGCACCCAGGGCCTCATCAAGTACTACCAGCCCTGACGCCGGGAATGTCCCTCCCTTAATCATAAATTTCCCGTAAATCCTGACACCGGATGTCAGGGTTTGCGCGGTATCATACCCCCAGATGGATTTGAAAGGAGGGCTTTTCATGCTGGAACTGCCCGAGGCCCAAACGATAGCCCGCCAGCTCGGCGAGACCGTCCTGGGCCGGGAAATTATCTCCGTTGCGGCCGGGGCCTCTCCCCACCGCTTCGCCTTCTTCACCGGGGACAGCGCCAACTATCCCCTGCTCCTCACCGGCCGCACCATCGACGCCGCCTACCCCCTGGCCCGTCTGGTGGAGCTGGCCCTGGGGGATTACCGCCTGACCCTGGGGGACGGCGCAAACCTCCGCTACCTGGCCCCCGGCGCGGCCGTGCCGAAGAAGCACCAGCTTCTCCTGGGCCTGGACGACGGCTCCCATCTGGTCTGCACCGTCCAGATGTACGGCAGCCTGGAGTGCTTCCGCGACGGTGAGAACGACAATTTCTACTATCTGGTCACCAGGGAGAAGCCCACGCCCCTCTCGGAAGGTTTCGACGCGGACTACTGGTCCTCTCTCCTCTCCAGCGCCGGCCCCAGCCTCACCGCCAAGGCCTTCCTCGCCACTGAGCAGCGTATCCCCGGCCTGGGCAACGGGGTTTTGCAGGACATCCTCTTCACCGCCCGCATCCACCCCAAAACCAAGCTCTCCGCCCTGACGGACGGGGAGCTGGATACCCTCTTCCACCGCGTCAAATCGGTCCTGGCCGACATGGCCGCCAAGGGGGGCCGGGACACGGAGAAGGACCTCTTCGGCAATCCAGGCGGCTACCGCACCCTTCTCTCCGCCAAGACGGTGAAGCATCCCTGCCCCTACTGCCTGGGCGCCATCCAGCGCCAGGCCTACCTGGGCGGCAACATCTACTTCTGTCCCCACTGCCAGCCGCTGAAACTTTAGGATATCCCCGCCGCACCAAGGCTTCCCACGCAGGGGAAGTCTTGCTCTGTCTCCGCCTCCCCGCTCATGGAAGGAGCTGCGGCCCCTGCGCTGCGGGGCCAGGGCTTCCCAATATGCCTCCGTAACCCCGTAAAAAGCGAGCGTGGACGGCACATGCCGTCCACGCTCGTTATGTACTGCTCAGAACAGCCCCGAGATAACCCCGTTTTCATCCACGTCGATTTTCTCCGCGGCAGGGACCTTGGGTAGGCCCGGCATGGCTCCCCACCCGGCCAAGGCCGCGCGGGGACCCCGGATTTCATTCAAATCGGTGGAAATGAATTCCACCGATTTCAAGGTTTTGGCCGCCTCAGCGCCGTTGCGGGCCGGTACGCATACCGGCGGGCAAGCCATACCCGGGCCAAAACGCTTGTGCGCCGCACTTGCGGCGGTCATGACCATGCCCGACTCAGAACAGCCCCGAGATAACCCCGTTTTCATCCACGTCGATTTTCTCCGCGGCAGGGACCTTGGGTAGGCCCGGCATGGTCATAATATCGCCCGTGAGGGCCACCACGAAGCCCGCGCCGGCGGAGACCTTCAGGTTGCGCACCGTAATGCGGAAGCCCTTGGGCGCACCCAGCAGGGCCGCGTCGTCGGAGAAGGAGTACTGGGTCTTGGCCATGCAGATGGGCAGGCCGCCGTACCCCAGCTCCTCCAGCTGTTTGAGCTGCTTTTTCGCATTGGGGGTGAGGTCCACGCCGTCGGCGTGATAGATTTTGGCGGCGATGGCGTTCAGCTTGTTCTCGATGCTGTCCGCCGCGTCGTAGCTGAAGCGGAACTCGCTTGGCGTCTCGCAGAGGCGCAGGACCTCCTCGGCCAGGGCCCTGCCGCCCGCGCCGCCCTTGGCCCACACCTCGGAGAGGGCCACGTTGACCCCCAGCTCCCTGCACTTGTCCTCCACCAGCTTGAGCTCGGCGGCGGTGTCGGTGGGGAAGGCGTTGATGGCCACCACGCAGGGCAGACCGTAGACCTCACGGATGTTCCCCACGTGCTGCAGGAGGTTGGGCAGGCCCTTCTCCAGGGCCTCCAGATTCTCGCTGTTGAGGTCCGCCTTGGCCACGCCCCCGTGGTGCTTGAGGGCCCGTACGGTGGCCACCACCACCACGGCGGAGGGGACCAGGCCGCCATAGCGGCACTTGATGTCCAGGAACTTCTCCGCGCCCAGATCGGCGCCGAAGCCCGCCTCGGTCACCACATAGTCGCCCAGCTTGAGGGCGGTGTCGGTGGCGGAGATGGAGTTGCAGCCGTGGGCGATGTTGGCGAAGGGCCCGCCGTGGATGAGGGCAGGGGTGTGCTCCAGGGTCTGGACCAGGTTGGGCTTGATGGCGTCCTTCAGGAGGGCGGTCATGGCCCCGTCGGCCTTCAGATCCCGGGCGGTTACGGGCTTGTCGCTGCGGGTGTAGGCCACCACCATCCGGCCCAGCCGCTCCTTCAAATCCATCAGGCCGGAGGAGAGGCAGAGCACCGCCATAATCTCGCTGGCGACCGTGATGTCGAACCCATCCTCCCGGGGCACGCCGTTGACCTTGCCGCCTAGCCCGCAGACAATGCTGCGCAGCTGCCGGTCGTTCATGTCCAGGCAGCGCTTCCAGGTGATTTTCCGCACATCGATGTCCAGGGCGTTGCCCTGCTGGATGTGGTTGTCCAGCATCGCCGAGAGCAGGTTGTTGGCCGCGCCGATGGCGTGGAAGTCGCCGGTAAAGTGGAGGTTGATATCCTCCATGGGCACCACCTGGGCGTAGCCGCCGCCGGCCGCCCCGCCCTTCACGCCGAAGACGGGCCCCAGGGAGGGCTCCCGCAGCGCCAGAACCACCTTCTTGCCCAGCAGATTCAGCGCGTCGGACAGCCCCACGCTGGTGGTGGTCTTACCCTCGCCGGCAGGGGTGGGGTTGATGGCGGTGACCAGAATGAGCTTGCCCTTCCGGGGCAAATCCCGGAGCGCGCCGATATCCAGTTTGGCCTTGGTGCGGCCGTAGGGCTCCAGGGCGTTTTCCCCGATACCCAGCTTGGCTGCGATTTCCGTAATAGGAAGCATTGTGGACTCCTGGGCAATTTCGATGTCGGTCTTCATCTGCTCTGCTCCTCCTTTAGAATTCCTAATATTGGAAAGTCTTGCCGATTGAAAAGGGCGCACTACTCAGGTACGTAGTGCGCCCAGACGGTCGGCCTTTTCTGGGGTCCGTGGGAGAATCGGCGGAAAGAGGCCCGGGGGCGTTTCGGCTGTGTTCCATCTGACCCTGCGGCTATACTCCATGTGGTGATTCCACTTCCGTCAGTCATATAGCTCACATTCAGGATACCAAAGTTTGGGCGGCCTGTCAATAGACCGGCCGCCCGACTCCCATAAGTTATATTTCTGACGATGAACATTAACGCCTATTCCGTCTGCGCCATGGGGACAGGCTTCCCGGAATAGGCCAATTCCTCAAAATCCGCCACCGGCATGGGCCGGGCGAAGACAAAGCCCTGCACCATGTCGCAGCTGGTCCGCCGCAGAAATTCCGCCTGCCGGGGCCGCTCCACTCCCTCGCAGACAGTCTGGATTCTCAGTCTGCGCGCCAGCTCCAGCACGCTCTGGACCACGGAGTCCCCCCGGTCGTTCTCCCCCTCGTCGGAGAAGAAGGTCCGGTCCAGCTTGATGACGTCGATGTTCAGATCCTTGAGCATATTCAGTGACGAGTAGCCGCTGCCGAAATCGTCCAGCGAGCAGCGGTAGCCCCGCTGGTGGAACTCCCCCAGCACCATCCGCAGCGCCTCCGCGTTCTCGAAGGCCACGGTCTCGGTGAGTTCGAACTCCAAAAGCTCCGGCGGCACGTCGTATCTGGCCCGGATCTCGTCGTACGGGGCGAGGATATTCAGGCTGCGCAGATGGACCCGGGAGAGGTTCACCGAGATGGGCATGGGTTTTTTCCCCTCGTCCAGCCATTTGCGCAGCAGCCTGCAGACCTGCTCAAAGACGTAGAGGTCCACCTTCACGATGAAGCCGTTCTGCTCAAAGAGGGGGATGAACTCGCTGGGGGGCAGCAGTCCCCGGGTCCGGTCCCGCCAGCGCACCAGCGCCTCCGCTCCGGCCACGCTGTTCCAGCGCAGCTCCACCTTGGGCTGGAGGTAGACCTCAAATTCCCCCGCCGCCAGGGCGGCCTCCATGCGGTTTTCAATCTCCTTCTCCCGGAGCATCCGGCTGCGCCCGTCATTGGTGTAGAAGGCGCAGACGTTCACGCTGCCCGGCTTGCTCCGCTTGGCGGCCTCCCTGGCCTCGTTGGCCCGGCCCTGGATGGTCACGATGTCCAGCTGTGGATCGTCCACGATGCAGACTCCCTCAGCCATAGTGAGCAGATACTTCTCCTGCAGCTTATCATTGAAGCGGTTGATCTCCTCGGCCATCTCCCCCAGGCGCCGCTCCAGCACCGCCCTGTCCCCGCACTTCAGCAGCAGCTTGAACACGTCGCCCGAAATCCGGGCCAGCAGCTCGCCCTCGCCCAGCCGGGCGGCTATGACGTCGTGGATAAATTTGAGGGTCTTGTCCCCCATCTCGCTGCCGAAGGTGTCGTTGATGAGCTTGAATTTCTCCACATCCATGGAGACCAGCGCATAGGTCCCGGGCGGCGCGGCGCGGAGCAGCTTCACCGCCTCCCTGGTGAAGTAGGCGCGGCTGCGTCCCCCGGTCACCGGGTCGCAGAAGGCCAGCTGCTCCAGCTCCTTCCGCTGGCGGCGGAAGCTGCGCTTCACCAGGAGGATCAGCGCCAGGAAGAGGAGCACAATGGCGCTGTCCACCACCACGGCCAGGAGGATCATCCTGTCCACCGTCCTCCCCGCCGTCTCGGTGGGCACCACCGAGAGGAGGTACCAGTCGTTGTAGTCCAGCGGCTGGTAGACCATCGTCTTGTGAATCCCGTCGCGCAGCGCGTAGTAGAGGATGCCCGAGCGGCCCGACTCCATGTCGCTGCGCACCTGCCCGATGTCGTACCCCCGGTCCACACGCCCCAGCTCCAGGTCCAGGAAGAGGTTCAGGTCCTCGTCGGGCGCGTTTTTGCTGTCGGTGGATGTGACCACGTCACCCTGTCGGTCCACGATGACCGAGTATCCCTCCCCGCCGAAGCTCTCCACGCCCAGATAGCTGCGCATATCGTCCAGCAGCGCGCTCCCGGCAAGGACGCCCACCTGGGCACCGTCCTGCCAAAGCGGCACCGCGTACACCACCGCCATCGCCTCCTCCGTGGGGGAGTAGGCCACGTCGGACACCGCGGCCTCACCGCCCAGCGCCCGCAGGATGACCGGGCTGCCGCTCACTGAGAGGCTGCGGCCGTCGGTGGTCTCCATCCAGCCGTCCATATCCGCAATTCCCATGCGTACCATGTGGTTGCTCCCGGCGGCCACCCGCAGCAGCTCCATCCGCTCTCCCGGCTTCTCCAGCCGCAGGCAGAGATCTCCCGCGGTGTCCATGGCCTCAAAGACGTCCGCCATCCGTTGATCCACCTGATCCGCGATGTGGTTGGACACCTCCCCCAGGTACCGCTCTGTCTCCCCGTGCATGAAATTACGAAGAATGCTGACCCTGATAAAGCACATCAGCGCCACCACCGCACCCACCAGCAGCAGTCCAGCGATGAACACGCGAAAGCCGTGCGCACCCTCGTCCCAGTCTGTCTTCACCTGTTCACCTCCCCGCGTCACTCGTCCACGCGGAATCCATTTCTGCCCTGCTTTTTAGCCTCGTAGAGCGCCCGGTCCGCGCGCTGGTAGAGCTGACCGAAGGACTCGCCGCTGCCGGCCAGGGCCGCGCCGATGCTCACGCTCACCCGCAGCCCGGCCTCTCCGGTCTCCAGCGCCTGCGCCTGCTTGAGAATCAGGCGGCACTTGTCCTCCACCACCGTCCGCTCCTTCACGCTGGTCATAAATATTGCAAACTCGTCCCCGCCCAGCCGGCCCAGCAGGTCCTCCTGGCGGAACACCCTGCCCAGCACGCCGGAGAGTCCGGAGAGCACGCGGTCGCCGGTAAAGTGCCCATACTGGTCGTTGACGCTCTTGAAGTGGTCAATGTCGATGATGAGCAGCGCGCCCCGCCTCTCGCCGCCGTCCATAGCCTCGGCAGCCATGCTGCGGATGGTGGCGGAGTTGTAGAGCCCGGTCAGGCTGTCCCGCTGGGCCTGCTCCACCAGCAGCGCCCGCTCCTCTTTTTCCCGCTGGATATTGGTCAGCTTGCCGATGGTGACCAGGGGCTTGCCCCCCTCGTCCTTGAGCTGCTTGGCGGTGACCCGGAACCAGCAGCGGCTCCCGTCGGAGAGGGAGAGCTGCATATCCCTGCCCTGCTCCCCGCCGCTCTGGAGCATCCGGAACAGCTCCCGGCCCGCCGCGCCCTTTTCGGAGTCCTCCTGCCCGATGCGGAACCCAAAATGCTCTTGCACCACGGGCACGCCCAGCATCCGGGCGCTCCTGGCCGCCAGAGTGAGGCGGTCCTTCCGGTAGTCGTATTCGAAAAGATGCTCGTTTGAGAGCTCGCACAGCTGGGCATATCTGCGGTTTTCCAGCTCCGCCTGCCGCATCAGGCGCATCCGGGAGTGGTAATAGAGCAGCAACGCCCCGGCGATGACCAACGCCAGCACCGCCGCCGCCATCATGACCACCCAGGGGTTGGCCTTCACGAAGGCGCCCAGGGTGATGGACTCCTCCGGCACCGCGTTGCGGTAGACCATAGCCTGCAGCTCGTCATTGGGAATGCTGAGCACCGCCTTGTTGAGAATGGTGAGCAGGGTCATATCCACCGGCTTGGACACGCCAATGCACAGCTCCTGCGTGGTGCCCGACTGGGGCACCAGCGAGACATTGCGGTATTTATCGCGGTTGGCGTAGTACTGTACGGTGTAGCCGTTCCCGTAGGAGTAGTCCGCCCGGCCGCTGTCCACCGCCTCAATGCACTCGCGCACGGTGTCGTACCAAATGACGTCCCCCATGTATTCGCCGCGGTAGATGAGCCCCTTGGCCAGGGCCAGCCGCTTGCCCGCCAGGCTGGACGCGTCTATGCTCCCCCCCAGCACCATCACAATCTGGGCCTCCAGATAGGGCCGTCCCAGGGCGACGCCGTAGTACTCGGCGCTCTCGTAGTCGTAGGGGACGCAGGCAGCCATGTCCACCGTCCCCTCCTCCATAAACCGCACCAGCTCCTCCGAGGAGTGGGCCGTCACATACTGGAACTGTAGGCCCGTCTGCTGCGCAATATAGTCAAAGACCTCCCGGGCCACCCCCACAAACTCCCCGGTGTCCGGGTCGATGTCCTGTATCGGGGCCTTCCCCTCCACCACCGCCACCCGCAGGGTGTCCACGCCCCTGATATAGGTCCGCTCCTCGCCGCCCAGGCGGAGGCTGTCGTCCTTATGTCCAAAATACTTTTCGTATAGCTCCACCTCGAAATAGGGGTCCGCCTTGCTGATCTCCGCAATGGCGCTGCTGAGCCTTGCGGTCACCTGACTGTTCCCCTTGGTGGTGGCGAAGTAGAACGGGTTGGGGGAAAAGCGGACGATCTGCCGCATATCGTCCTCCAGGGCGACATCCACCCAGAGCACCGCGTCGGCCTCGCCGCTGTGCAGCTTCTCCAGCTGCTCCCTGTCGCTCTTGCAGGCGACGTACTCCACGCTGATCTGGCTGCTCTCGCAAAAGCGCGCGAGCTGCTCGTTGCGGGATACGGCCCGCTCAATCACCGCCACCCGCAGCACCCTGCCGATGGCGTAATTGCTCTCGGTGATGTCGCTCTCGTCCAGCACGGCCAGAACGGAGTGAGAGGTACCGTAGCTGTAGCCGGGATAGTCGTAAATCTCCTCCAGGGCGTCGCTGTAGTTCATGGCGCCCAGCAGGTCCAGATCGCCGCGCTCAAGCATCTCCAGCATTTCGGACAAAACGTCGTTGAGGCTGCCGTCCATCTGCACAAATTCATACTCCCAGCCGGTATACTGGGCGATTTCCCGGAGGTACTCGTAGGTATACCCCGACAGGTTTCCATCTCCGTCCACCTCGGTGAGCCCCGCCTGAATCGGAAAACCCACCCGCAGGGTCTCGCCGGACTCTGCCGTCGCCCGGCCCGGCGGTGCCAGGGCGACGCAGAGCAGCACCGTCATAACCGCGGCCGTCAGCCGCGCCAGCCTCCCCACCGCTCCACCTACTCTCTCTTTTGCATCATTTCCTGATAGCATATTCTACAGCATAACGAGGAAAAGCACAAGTTATATCATCCTGTTTCGTGCGCATTTATCTGCCCAAATATGTAACTATTCCATATTTTTACTGTACTTTTTGCACAGATTACCTATCCATGTTTTAGTTTTTTTGTCATGGTTGTCAAGCGCGGCTTTTTGTGTTAAACTATGCTTGGACCGGGATGGACTTCGTCCCCCCGGCTACATACAAACAGGCGGTACGGGACTACTCCATTCACGGGTACGTCCGTGCCCGAAATAGGCCCGTCTCGCCGTAAAAAAGGAGGAGACCAAAACCCGCCGGGCCGGCGGTGCGGCAGTGTGGAGACCTGCCGTAAAGCGTGCGGGGTGTCGCTCCCTGCCCGCAAGACTGTATTTGCAGAGGCTTTGCAGTCACGGCCTTGTACATGGCAACTTTGAGTCTGAAGAACATCAAGAAGATCTACGACAAGAACGTCGTAGCCGTCCACGATTTCAACCTGGAGATCGCGGACAAGGAATTCATCGTCCTGGTCGGACCTTCCGGCTGCGGCAAGTCCACCACCCTGCGTATGATCGCGGGCCTGGAGGACATCTCCGACGGCGACCTTTTCATCGGCGAGAAGCGGATGAACGACGTGGAGCCCAAGGATCGCGACATCGCAATGGTGTTCCAGAACTACGCCCTCTATCCCCATATGACCGTGTACGAAAATATGGCCTTCGCCCTGAAGCTGCGTAAGACTCCCAAGGCCGAGATCGACAAAAAGGTCCGCGAGGCCGCCGAGATCCTCGATATCACCACCTACCTGGAGCGCAAGCCCAAGGCTCTGTCCGGCGGCCAGCGCCAGCGTGTGGCCATCGGCCGCGCCATCGTGCGTGAGCCCCAGGTCTTCCTGATGGACGAACCCCTGTCCAACCTGGACGCCAAGCTGCGCAACCAGATGCGCGCCGAGATCATCAAGCTCCGCCAGCGCATCGACACCACCTTCATCTACGTCACCCACGACCAGACCGAGGCCATGACCCTGGGCGACCGCATCGTCATTATGAAGGACGGCTTCATCCAGCAGATCGGTACACCCCAGCAGGTCTTCGACCACCCCGCCAACATCTTCGTGGCCGGCTTCATCGGCTCCCCCCAGATGAACCTCTTCGACGCCAAGCTGGTCAAGGACGGCGCCGGTTATTACTGTACCTACGGCGAGACCCGTGTGGCGCTCTCCGACCGCATCCAGAAGGGCCTGGCCGCCAAGGGCGTGAACTCCATGGACGTCACCCTGGGCTGCCGCCCCGAGCATATGACCCTCAAGCAGGCCGCCGACCCCACCACCGTCAACGCCCATGTGGACGTGTCCGAGATGATGGGCAGCGAGGTCCATCTCCATGTGGTCGCCGGCGAGAAGGACGTGGTTCTGCGCATCCCCTCCACCGACCTGCCCGCCCAGCACCGGGCCGGCATTCCCTTCGGCACCGAGGTCCACTTCTCCTTCCCGGAGGACCTGGTCCATCTCTTCGACCCGTCCACCGAGCTGAACCTGCTGGCCCTGTAAGATAAGAACTAAGAATCAGATAATTCGGTCTGCCGCGAAGCTTCGCGGCAGACCGAATTTTTATTTCTCCCCGCAGGGGCAGGCCGCGCCGCTCTATTAACTTCCGGTTTATTTTCCATCTCACAATTTAATAAGCCCTCAATTGCGCTCCCCCCCGCGCCCTGATACAATAGCCTCAACGAAAGGAGCGCTGCAAATGCCGATGAACGAGATCATCCGCGAACAGCGGAAGGCGCTGGGCCTCACCCAGGAGCAGGTGGCGGACTATCTGGGGGTCACCGCCCCGGCGGTCAACAAATGGGAGAAGGGGGCCACCTGTCCGGACATCGCCCTGCTCTCCCCTCTCGCCCGGCTCCTCAGGGTGGACCCCAACACGCTGCTCTGCTTCGGCGAGGGCCCCACCGGGCAGGAGGTTGCCCGCCTCTGCAGCGAGATCGGCGCCGCCATGCGGACGGGCGGCTTCGCACGGGGCTTCGACCTCGCCATGACCCATCTCCGGACGTACCCCGCCTGCGCCCCCCTGCTCCACAGCGCCGCCATGCTGCTGGACGGCGGCCTGATGATGTCCGGCCTGTCCCCGGAGGAGAGAGAACCCTACGCCGCCCGGATCATCACCCTCTATGAACGCGCCGCCGACTGCGGGGACGGGGAGATCCGCGTCAGCTCCACCTTCCTGCTGGCCTCAAAGCACATTGCTTCCGGGCAGTACGACAGCGCCCAGGCCCTGCTGGACCGCCTCCCCGAGCGCAGCGCCATGGACAAGCGTCTGCTCCAGGCCAATCTCTGGGCCAGACAGGGGAAGCTGGCCCAGGCCGCCGAGGTCCTGGAGTCCCGCCTGCTCTCCGCCCTCAACGAGCTCCAGGCCCTCCTGCTGCCCCTGGCCGAGATCGCCCGGAAGGAGGGCCGGGCCGGCGACGCCGACCGGATTGCGGAAATGGCCGGGCAGGCCGTGGACCTCTTCGGCCAGTGGTCCTACGCCGCAGCCGTCCCGCCCTTCCAGCTCGCCCTGGCCCGGGAGGACGCCGCAGCCGCCCTGGCCCGGCTCTCCGAGCTGCTGGAGGCCGTCCTCGCCCCCTGGGACTGCCGCTCCTCCCCGCTGTACCGCCACCTCCCGCTCAGGGAGAGTCCCGGGGATTTCGGCGCACAGTTCCTCCCCGCCCTGCTCGCGGACCTGGAGTCCGATCCGGGCTGCGACTTTCTCCGCACGTCTCCTGAATTTCACGCGCTCATCGCCCGCTACCGCGCCAAATGCTGAAACCCACCCGGCAGCCTCATCAGACTGCCGGGTGGGTTTCTGTTTTGCTCTTCTCCTCCCTTGACAGGGGGGAGAACCGGCCGGGGCGGAGGATTTCATCCCAGCCCCAAGCCGCCCCTGTATAGCGCCGCCTTACAGCGCCCCCAGCACTTCCCCGGCGGCCTCCAGCGTCCGCCGTAGGTCCTCCCCGCTGTGGGCGGCGGAGACGAACATGGCCTCGAACTGGGCGGGAGCCAGATAGACCCCCCGCTCCAGCATCCCGGCGAAATAGCGGGCGTACTTTCCCACGTCGCTGCCCTTGGCGTCGGTAAAGGTGTTCACGTCGTCCGGGGTGAAGAAGGGGGAGAGCACCGAGCCCACCTGGTTGATGCGCACCCCGGTCCCGGTCCGCGCCGCGATCTCCCGCAGGCCGTCCGCCAGCCGCGCGGCGTAGCCGTTGATGCCGGAATAGACCTCCGGATGGGCCTTCAGATAGCGCAGCTGGGCCAGCCCCGCCGCCATGGCCACGGGATTCCCGGAGAGGGTCCCCGCCTGGTAGACGCTCCCGCAGGGAGCCACCTGCTCCATCAGCGCCCGGCTGGCGCAGTAGGCCCCCACGGGCATCCCGCCGCCGATGATCTTGCCGAAGGTGACGATATCCGCCCGCACGCCGAAGAACTCCTGAGCCCCGCCCAGGGCCAGGCGGAAGCCGGTGATGACCTCGTCGAAAATGAGCAGGGCCCCGTGTTTGTCGCAGAGGGCGCGCAGGCCCTCCAGGAAGCCGGGGGCGGGACCCACCACGCCCATGTTGGCGGCCACGGGCTCCACGATGACGGCCGCCACCTCTCCCGCGTTCTCATTCAGAAGGACCTCCACGCTCTGCAGGTCGTTGAACTGGGCGGTGAGCGTGTCCTTCGCGGCCCCCACGGGCACGCCCGCGGAGGAGGGGTGCCCCCCCGCCAGGGCGGAGGACCCGGCGTTGACGAGCATACAGTCGGAGTGGCCGTGGTAGCAGCCCTCGAACTTGATGAGCTTCTCCCGCCCGGTGGCCCCCCGGGCCAGCCGCAGGGCGGACATGACGGCCTCGGTGCCGGAGTTCACCATCCGCACCATCTCAATATTGGGCACCAGCTCCACCATGAGCCGGGCGATCTCCACCTCCCGCTCCGTGGGCGCGCCGAAGGAGAGTCCGTCCTTCACGGCCTCCTCCACCGCCTCCCTGACCGCCGGGTGGTTGTGCCCCAGTATCATGGGGCCCCAGGAGCAGACGTAGTCGATGTAGCTCCTCCCGTCCGCGTCGTGGATATACGCGCCGTCGGCCCTGGTGATGAAGCGGGGGGCCATGCCCACGGCCCGGAAGGCCCGCACCGGGGAGTTGACCCCGCCGGGCAGCACCCTTTTCGCCGCCTCAAAGAGCTGTTCGCTGCGGTCCATCAGCCGATGTCCCCCTTCCTCATGGCCTGGGAGAGCTCCTTGGCGTAGTAGGTGATGAGGATGTCCGCCCCCGCCCGGAAGATGGAAACCGCGCTCTCGCACATGACGCGGTACTCGTCGATGAGCCCCGCCGCCGCCGCAGCCTTGGTCATGGCGTACTCCCCGGAGACGGAGTAGGCGCACATGGGCAGATCAAAAGCGTCGGAGCACTCCCGGATGATGTCGAGGTAGCTGAGGGCGGGCTTCACCATGAGGATGTCCGCCCCCTCCTCCACGTCCAGGGCGCACTCCTTCACGGCCTCCTTGCGGTTGTGGGGGTCCATCTGGTAGCCCTTTCGGTCCCCGAAGGAGGGCGCGGAGCCCGCCGCCTCCCGGAAGGGGCCGTAAAACGCGCTGGCGTACTTGGCGGAGTAGGACATGATGGGGGTGTTCTGGTGGCCGTTCTTGTCCAGAACGGCCCGGATGGCCGCCACCCGGCCGTCCATCATGTCGGAGGGGGCCACCATGTCCGCCCCGGCCTCCACGTGGGAGAGGGCGGTCCTGCTCAGAAGCTCCAGGGTCTTGTCGTTGTCCACCTCGTGTCCGCACAGGGCCCCGCAGTGGCCGTGGTCGGTGTACTCGCACATACACACGTCGGTAATGACGTAGAAGTCGGGAAATTCCTTCTTGATGGCCCGGATGGCCTGCTGGACCACGCCCTTCCTGTCCCAGGCGGAGGAGCCGCTGGCGTCCTTCTTTGCCGGCAGGCCGAAGAGGATGCACCGGCCCACCCCGGCCTCCACGCACTCCCGCACCGCACCGCAGACGCTGTCCAGCCCGTAGTGGTACTGCCCCTCCAGCGCGTCGATGGCCCGCCTGCCCGTGAGCTGCTCGTCCACAAAGATGGGGTAAATGAGGCTGTCGGGGGACATCCGCGTCTCCCGCACCATATGCCGCAGGCTGTCGCACCCCCGCAGCCTGCGGGGCCGAATGGTCATATCCATCATAACTCCTCCAAATATCATATCCCGGCGGGGCGGGGCGGGGCGCCAAGCCCCATCACGGTCTCCACCAGCGCGTCCATGTCGGCCCTCTCCGCCACCACGGTGCGGATGCCGTGCTTTCCGGCCTCCCCGGCGGTCTGCACGCCGATGCACGCCCCGGTCACCCCGGAGAAATCAAAGTCCTCCCCCACGGAGGCGACGAACCCCTTCACGGTGGACGCGCTGGTAAAGGTCACCAGCAGGTCCTCTCCCCGCTCCAGCAGCTCCCGCAGCTCCCCCGACCGGGGATTCTCATAGACCGTCCGGTAGGTGTGGACGTCGTCATAGGGAATCTTACCCCCATCCAGCGCCGCAGTCAAGGCCGGGGAGCCCAGCTCAGCCCGGAGGATGAGCACCCTTCCCCGCGCCCGCTCCGCCAGCCCCGCGCCCAGATGCTCCGCGTCGTACACTTCGGGCACATAGTCCGCCCGCAGGCCGTGGGCCTTCAACTCCCCGGCGGTTCCGCCGCCGATGGCCGCCAGCTTTACGCTCCCCAGGGCCCGGGCGTCCTTACCCTGCCGGTCCAGCTCGTCCATCAGGGCGGACACCCCGGCGGGGCTGGTGAGGGCCAGCCACTCGTACGCTCCGATCCGCTCCATCGCCCGGGCCATGTCCGGACAGGGCACGATGGGCACGGTCTCGATGCAGGGGTACTCCACCACGTCGGCTCCCAGGTCCCGCAGCCGGCCGGCCAGGGTCCCCGCCCGCTCCCTGGGCCGGGTGACCACCACACGCCTGCCCTTCAGGGGCAGCCTGTCAAACCAGTCGAACCGCTCCCCCAGGGCGCACACGCTGCCGAAGACGCTGATGGCGGGCGCGCCCACCCGCTCGGCCGCCGCCTTCTCCGCCAGGGTGGCGGCGGTGGCGTCCACGCGCCGCTGCATGGGCGTGGTGCCCTGCTCCACAATGGACGCGGGGGTGTCCGGGTCCATACCGGCGGCCACCAGCCCCGCGCAGATGGCGCTCAGGCTCGTGACGCCCATGAGGAACACCAGGGTCCCCCCGGTGCGCACCAGGGCCTCGAAGTCGATGTCCAGGGGCTTTCCGTCACGGGCGTGGCCGGTGATGATGTGGAGCGAGGAGGTGAAGTCCCGGTGGGTCACCGGAATGCCGCCATAGGCGGGCACGGCGATGGCCGAGGTCACGCCGGGCACCACCTCGAAGGGTACGCCGCGCTCCTCCAGCAGTTCCAGCTCCTCGCCGCCCCGGCCGAAGAGGAAGGGGTCGCCCCCCTTGAGGCGCACCACCCGCTTGCCCTCCAGGGCCTTGTCCAGCAGGATTTGGTTGATGCCCTCCTGGGGCACCGTGTGGCGGGCCGCCCGCTTGCCCACGTCGATTTTCTCAGCCCCTTCGGGCATGAGGGCCAGGATGGGCGCGCCCACCAGGGCGTCGTACACCACCACCTGGGCCTCCTCCAGAGCTCTGCGGCCCTTCAGGGTCAGCAGTCCCGGATCGCCCGGTCCCGCGCCCACCAAAATCACGCTGCCCACCATAGGCCCGTTCTCCTTTCCTGCCGCCATCCATTGCCGCGGCAGATCACTTTTCATCGATGCCGTTTCAGTTTTCACGCCTGACCTGTCCCGCCAGCTCCGCGCCCAGCCGCTCGGCCTCCGCCCTGGGGCCGGCCGCGCGCACCCGGCGGCCGCACTCGTCCATGCCGGTCAGCGTGAGAATTTCCCCCTCCACGGTGGCGAAGGCCGCCACCGGCGAGGAGCACCCCCCGTCCAGCGCCCGGACGAAGGCCCGCTCCGCCAGGAGGCAGTCGGTGGCGTCGGCGTCCCGGAACCCGTCCAGCCAGGGGGTATCCGTCCCCGCCCGGGCCTGGACGGCCAGAATGCCCTGCCCCGCGGCGGGGAGCATCTCCTCCGGCGTAAAGCACCGGCTGATCCGCCCCTCCAGCCCCAGCCGCCTGAGTCCGGCGGCCGCCAGCACCAGGGCGGAGTACTGCCCCTCGTCCAGCTTTCGCAGCCGGGTCTGGACGTTGCCCCGCACCGGGGCCGACTCCACCCCGGGGAAAAGCCGCTTCAGCTGCAGCGCCCGCCGCCGGGACGCGCACCCGATGGGCCTTCCTGCGTCCAGCGCGTCAATCCCCGCGGGCAGCACCAGGGCGTCCCTGGGGTCTCCCCGCCGGGAGAAGGCCACCAGCGGCAGCCGCGGGTCGGTCTCCATGGGCAGGTCCTTGCAGCTATGTACCGTCAGATCCACCCGGCCCTCCAGCAGGGCGGCGTCCAGCTCCTTGACAAAGAGCCCCTTGCCCCCCACCTTGTCCAGGGTCCGGTCCAGAATCTTGTCCCCCGTGGTCTTCATGGTCACCAGCTCCAGCTCGATGGACGCATCCCAGGCCCGGATGGCCCCCATCACCGCCTCGGCCTGCCAGACCGCCAGGACGCTCTCCCGGCTTCCAACACGCAGCTTCATATAAACCTCCATGCTCCGCCGCATCAATCCGGGCCGAAAGCCCTCCGTGGGCGGAGGTGTTTCGGCAGACGCCGCGGCCGCCGCTTCAGCGGCGAGCGGCACGCCGATTTCTATGCCTTGTTTGATGTTTGATAAATGGCAGTCTGCCCGGCGGCGCGGGAGCTTTTCGTCTGGCAAGCCGTTTTTTCGCAGGAATCCTGACGGATTTCAGGGAAACACTGCGCCGTCCAGGCGGGAAAAGACCCGCCGATTGGGCGTGTTGACGTTTTCTAACAATATTTATGCCCCGCGTGGTCTCACGCGAGCTCCTCCAGTGTTTTGCGGATGGCCTTTGCGGCCTCCGCCGTCCGCCTGTGCCCCACGCCGTCGGATACCACGCCAGCCACCAGACCATCCCCCAGGCACACCGCCGGAAAGAAGAAGGTGCACTCCTCCTGCGCGTCGGCCACGCTGACGGGGATGCCCAGGGCCCGGGCGTCATCCCCCACCTGCCGGTTGACGGCCCGGTCATCGGTGGCGGCCACAGCCAGAAGGGCCCCGTTCAAATCGCCCTTCTCATAGGGCCGCGCCAGCCACCGCTCCGGCTCTCCCCGGCCCTTCCACACGGGCGCCACCACCGTGACCTCCGCGCCGAAGGACTGCAGCACGCTGATGCGGCGGCAGGCGATGGCGCCGCCGCCCACCATGACCACCTTCCTACCCCGCAGGTCAATGAACAGCGGGAACCGGGGCGCCGCCTGCTCCCCGGCCGGGATGCGCTCTCTGTAGCCGGCCCACTGGCGCAGGCGGTCCATATGCTTTTCGATGATCTCGCCCACCCGGGCGGGGATCTCCGGGCGGTATCCCTCCCCCAGCTGGTCCACGTTGAAAAGCCGCACGCCCTCCAGCGCCCCGGCCTCGGGCTGGATATCCCGGGGAATGGCCAGGTCCACCAGCACCGCCGGGCGGCGCGCCAGCGCAGCGAATTCCTCCGCCGTCACGGTAAAGTGGGGGCTGGTGGTGGCCGAGACCAGCACCTGCGCCCGCTCCATGGCAGCGTAGCGCTCCTCATAGGGGGCGACGGCGCAGCCCCTGGGCACCACGGTCTCCCCGTGGTGGTAGGTCCGCAGGGTCACCGTCACGGCGCACCCCGCGTCCCGCAGAAGGCCGGCGGCCAGCCGTCCCATCTCGCCGTTGCCGATGACCAGGGCCGTCCTGCCCTCCAGGCGGCCCAGCTCCCGCTCCAGCACCTCCACGGCCCGCTGGGCCGCCGAGTGGGAGACCCCCGTGAGGCGCACGTTGGTCTTGACCTCCTTGGCCGCCGACACGGCGGTGCGGAAGAGGGTCTCCAGCACGCTGTCCGCCCCGCCGAACTCCCTCGCCGCGGCGATGGCGGTCTTCACCTGGGAGACGATCTGGTCCTCGCCCCAGATCTGGGACTTGAGCCCCGCCGCCACCTCGCAGAGGTGCCGGGCCGCGTCCTCCCCCCGCCGGGTGACGAAGGCGTGGGAGAAGGGCGCGTGCTCCTGCCCCGCCGCGGCGCAGAGCAGCGCCGCCGGGTCCGGCGCCTCCCCCTCCCCGCAGGAGAGGTAAATCTCCGTGCGGTTGCAGGTGGAGATGAGCACGCACCCCAGCACCCCGGCGCGGGTCTCCCGGATATGCGCGGCCAGCTCTCCCGCCTGGCTTTTGGTAAAGGAGAGCCGCTCCCGCAGCTCAATGGGCGCCAGGGCGTAGTCCAGCCCGGCCATGGCGATGTTCATATGGCAATCAGCCTCTCCTGTATGTATCGTTCTCTCGGGTTCCGCATCCCATCCCGCCGGGGCTTTTCGGACATTCCCCCGCCGGTCTCATTCCTTTACGATGACCACGGAGAAGTACCCCTCCCCCGCCTCCAGCTCTTTCAGACTCTCATAGACCCGCTCGCCCTCCATGCCGCAGTTGGCCACCATGGCGGCCCCCTCCAGCAGCCCTCGGGCCTCCAGCTTGTCCCGCAGGGCGGGCAGGGCCCTGCCCGACTTCATAAATACCTTATTGGAGGGGAAATCGATGCACTCCTCCACCCCCTCGTAGGACGCGGGGACGATGAGCAGCCGCTCGGCCCCCTCGCACAGGGAGGTGTTGAGCCTGGCGGCCACGGCGCAGAAGGAGGGCACGCCGGGAATCAGCTCTGCCCGGTAGCCCCGGGAGAGCACCTTCTTATGGACATAGATGTAGGTGGAGTAGACCGTGGGGTCCCCCAGGGTGATGAACGCCACATTCTTCCCCGCGTCCAGCAGGGCGCAGATGTCATCCGCAATCTTCCCGTAGCAGCCGTCCAGCAGCGCCTTGTCCCGCACCATGGGCGTGGGGCAGTAGAGAAGCTCCCTGTCCGCCGTCCACTCCCGCACGATGTTGAGGGCGGTCTTCTCGCCGCTCCCCTTGTCGGGGACGGCCACCACGTCGGCCTCCCGCAGGATGCGCGCGGCCTTCATGGTCACCAGCTCCGGGTCGCCGGGACCCACGCCCACACCGTACAGCATTCCCTTTTTCATGCTCATTCCTCCCCGGCCGCCGCCAGCGCGTGGCCCACGAACATCTCCCGGACGCCCCGGTATTCCCCCAGCCCTTTTAGGTTACATAACACTTCGTAGCCCAGACTCTCCAGGCGGCTTTTCCAGGAGTCCTCATCCGCTCCGGCCAGGTCGTTTTTCGCGTGGTCCCCCGCCACCACCATCAGGGGGCAGAGGACCGCCCGCTTCACCTCGGGCCGCTCCGCCATGCGCCGGAGCACCTGCTCCAGCGCCGGGTAGCCCTCCACGGTGCCGATGAGGACGTCCCTGCGCCCCAGGTCGTGAAAGACGTACTCCAGCTGGGCGTAGGACGGGTTGACATAATGTTCCGTACCGTGACCCATGAAGATCATTGCCGTATCCTCCCGCTCCTCCGGCAGCTCGGCCAGCACCGCCGCCGCCAGGGCGTGATAATCCTCCACGGTGGTGAGGAGGGGCGCGCCCACGCTCAACCGGGCGAACCGACTGCGGCAGGGCTCCGCCTGGGCGAGCAGCTTGTCGTACTCCTCGCCGTTAATGACGTGGGTGGGCTGAATCACCACGTCGGTACAGCCCTCCCGCAGGAGGTCCTCCAGGGCCTCGGCCGCACTGGGGATGTCCAGGCCGTCCCGCGCCTTCAGCTTCCGGCAGATCATGCCGCTGGTAAATGCCCGGCGGAAGGCCCGCTTCGGGAAGGCTGCCGCCAGCTCGGCCTCGATGGCCCCGATGGTCCGCGCCAGGGTGTCCGCGTGGCTGGTGCCGAAGGACACCGCCAGGATGGCCTTTTTCTCATCCATACTCAAGCTCCTTTTATCAGGTTTCCCGGACATGCACAACGGGTTTAGCCGGCAGCGCAGCGCTGCCGCCGCTTCCCGCAGCGCTCAGTCAGAATGTGGAATTCTTCGCCGGGGTACGCGCCGGCTCTGGATATCAGCTTTTGGGGCAGATGATAGCGCGCGGAATGCCGACGCTTTATGACATGGGCGCGGCGAGGCCCCTTTATGTTCATCTATCGCCCGGCGGCGGTGCCCTATTCCCGCGCGTTCCCGGACGCGAGATAGATAAGCGCGTTGCAGATGGCCGCCGCCACATTGCTGCCGCCCTTTCTGCCCCGGGCCACGATATGGGGCGCGGCGGTGGTGAGCAGCAACTCCTTGCTCTCCACCACATTCACAAACCCCACCGGCACGCCGATGACCAGCGCGGGGTCCGCCTTCCCCTCGTCCATCAGCTCGCAGAGGCGCACCAAGGCGGTGGGGGCGTTGCCGATGGCGAATATCACGCTTCCCTCCAGCGCCGCCGCCCGCTCCATGGAGACGGTGGCGCGCGTCTCTCCCCGGGCCTTGGCCTCGGCGGCCACGTCGGGGTCGGACATGAAGCAGACCGCCCTGCCGCCGAATTTCTCCAGCACCCGCTTATTGACCCCGGACCAGGCCATCTGGGTGTCGGTGACGATGGTGCAGCCGCCCTTGACAGCGGCGATTCCCCTCGCCACCGCCCCCTCTGAAAACACCAGATTGTCGGCGTAGTCAAAGTCGGCGCTGGTGTGAATCACCCTTTTCACCACCGGGAGCTGATCCGCGGGAAAGCTCCGCGCCCCCAGCTCGGCCCCGATGATCTCCATGCTCCGCGCCTCAATCTCCGCGGGCGCGACGCGCTGTAACGTAATCTTCATTGTACGCTCCAATCCCGGCCCGGAAGAAGCCGGCTCAGCTTAATTACTTTTCAGGTCTGATTCGCTTCCGTCCAGAATGCGGTAAACGGCCTCCATGTCCAGCGCGGCGCGCATCCCGTCGGCCAGCTTGTCGTACTGCAGTTCCTTGTAGGCCCTCCAGTCCACCGCCCCGGCGGAGCCGTCCAGGCCCTTGGCCTTGAGCAGGCAGTTGACCAGCGCGGCGGCGCACCCGGAGCGGTCGAAAATACCGTGGACATAGCAGCCCCAGACGTTCCCGCAGGCCAGCCCGTCGGTATGCCCCTCCCCCTCCAGGGTCTGAAAATCCACCAGCGGCGCGTTTCCGCCCAGGTCGGTGCGGCCCATATGGATCTCATACCCCTCGAAGGGGACTCCCTCCATGTCCGCGAACACCCCCGCCGGGGCCCGGAAGCGCCCGGTTACCCGGGTCCGGGTCTTCTCACCGAAGAACACGGTCTCATGGGGCAGCAGCCCCAGCCCGGCCAGGGCGCCGCCCCCCTCCACCCCCCCGGGGTCGGAGACGGTGCGGCCCAGCATCTGATACCCGCCGCAGATGCCCGCCACCGCGCCGCCTCTGGCGGCATGCTTCAGGATGGCATTTTCCAGCCCGCTCTGGCGGAGCCAGCGCAGGTCGTCCATGGTGTTCTTGGTGCCGGGCAGGAGGATGAGGTCGGGATTGCCCAGCTCCTTGACGGAGCGGACGTAGCGGAGACTGACCTCCTCCATCCGCTCCAGGGGATTGAAATCCGTGAAGTTCGAGAGCCGCGGCAGGCGGATGACCGCGATATCCGCCAGGCCCACCCTGGCGCCGGGGCGGTACTCCAGCCGCTGGGACAGGGAGTCCTCGTCGTCCACGTCCACATCCAGCATGGGCACCACGCCCAGCACCGGCTTGCGGGCGATGTTCTCAAGCTGCGCCAGCCCGGGCCGGAGAATCTCCACGTCCCCCCGGAACTTGTTGATGATAAAGCCCTTGATGCGCGCCTGCTCGTCCGGCTCCAGCAGGGCCACCGTGCCGTAGAGGGCGGCGAAGACCCCGCCCCGGTCGATGTCCCCGGCCAGAAGCACCGGGGCGTTCGCCGCCTTGGCCATGCCCATGTTGACAATGTCGTCTTTTCGCAGATTGATCTCCGCCGGGCTGCCCGCCCCCTCGATGACGATGATGTCGTGCTCCGCCGCCAGGGAGCGGTAGGCCTCCATAACGTCGGGGAGCAGCCTGGCTTTGTAGGCGAAGTAGTCCGCCGCCTTCATGGTCCCTCTGGGCACGCCGTTCACGATGACCTGGCTCCCGGTGTCGTTGGTGGGCTTGAGGAGGATGGGGTTCATCCGCACGGAGGGCTCCACCCCCGCCGCCTCTGCCTGCATCACTTGGGCGCGGCCCATCTCCAGACCCTCGGCGGTAATGAAGGAGTTGAGGGCCATGTTCTGGGACTTGAAGGGGGCCACAGAGTAGCCGTCCTGCCTGAAGATGCGGCACAGCCCCGCCGCCAGCAGGCTCTTTCCCGCGTTGGAGGCCGTGCCCTGAATCATAATCGCCTTTGCCATCTACAGCACCTCTTTCAGCGCGGAAATCAATCTCTCGTTCTCACCGTGGGGCCTGACCGCGATCCGGTAGAAGTCCGGGCCCAGCCCCTCATAGTTGGCGCAGGAGCGGACCAAAATGCCCCGCTCCAGCAGCCTTTCCTTCAAATCGGCCCTGCCGGGGGCCTGAAAGAGCAGATAATTGGCCTCCCCGGGCCAGATTTTGAGGTTCAGGGCGCACATCTGCTCCAGAAGCCAGCTCCGCTCCGTCTGAATGAGCTTTCGCGCCTCCTCCGGCCACCGGGGACAGCCCATGGCCGCAATCCCCGCCGCCTGGGCCGCGCCGGAGACGCTCCAGGGCTGGCCGCAGAGGGACAGCCGCTCCAGAAGGGCCCCGTCGGCACTGAGGCAGTACCCCAGCCGCAGGCCGGGGATGGCGTAGCTCTTGGTGAAGGCCCGCAGGAGCAGCAGACGGGGATTTTCCGCCAGCCTGGGGGCCAGCCCCGGCCCCGCGCCGTCAGACAGGCTCAAAAAGCACTCGTCCACCACCAGAAGGATGCGGTTTTCCCCGCATTGATGCAGAATCTGCTCCATAAGCGGGGCCTTCACCCTTCTTCCCGTGGGGTTATTGGGGCTGCAGAGGAAAAACACGTCCAAACCGGGGGTCAGCTCTTCTAAAACCCGCTCCGTGAGGTCAAAATTCTCTTTGGCGTACAGCCGGTGGGAGAACACCTGCGTGCCCACGGCGCCCAGGGCCTGGGCGTACTCGGAGAAGGTGGGGGCGGTTACCAGCGCACGGGCGGGCCGCAGGGCGATGGCCAGCCGGAAGATGAGGTCCGCCGCCCCGTTTCCGCAGAGAATCTGTCCCGGCTCCACGCGGTCGCGGGCAGCGATGGCGGCGGTCAGCTCCCGGCAGAGGGGGTCGGGGTAGTGGACGCAGCCGTCCACCGCCGCCCTGGCCGCCGCGCGTACGGCCCCGGGCATCCCCAGGGGGTTCAGATTGGCAGAGAAGTCCAGTATCTCGCCCCCGTATCGGGCCTTTGCGGACAGGATATCGCCGCCGTGGGTATATTCCGCCAAACGAAACCGCCTCTTTTCCATTAAAACAGACTCAGAATCAGCGGTACTCCGCAGAAGAGCACCAGGGACACGAAAGCCGTGGCGTACAGAAGCCGGTTGGCCCGGACGATGTCCAGCGGCTCCACCGGATGGTCGCCGTCGCCGATGGTGGGCTTTTCCAGCCGCCTGCCGAAGTAGACAGCCGGACCGGCCAGCTGGATGTGCAGCGCTCCGGCGGCAGCCGCCTCGGTATGGGCCGAGTTGGGGGACTTGTGGTTCTTCCGGTCCCGCCGCATAATCCGCAGGGCATTGCGCCCGTCAAACCCGGCGAAGGCCGACGCGAAGCACATCAGCACCCCCGCCAGCCGGGCGGGGATGAAGTTGAGCACGTCGTCCCACCTGGCCGCGGCGCGTCCGAAGTACAGGTACCGGTCGTTCCGGTAGCCCACCATGGAGTCCATGGTGTTGGCCGCCTTGTAGAACATGCCCAGGGGCGCGCCGCCGAGGGCCAGGAAAATCAGCGGCGCGATGACGCCGTCGGAGGCGTTCTCCGCCACGGTCTCCACCGCCGCCTTGGCCACCCCCGTCCCGTCCAGCCCATCGGTGTCCCGGCCCACAATCATGGAGACGGCGCGGCGCGCCTCCTGGAGCGTGCCGTCCTTCAGCGCCCGGTAGACCTTCATGCTCTCGTCCCGGAGGGATTTGGTGGCCAGGAGCTGGTAGCAGATCAGGGTCTCGGCGGCAAAAGCCAGCCAGACGGAGAGCTGCCCGCACAGCCGGATGACCAGCCAGGTAAAGAGCGTGGAGACGCCCAGCACCAGCGCCACCAGCACACCCCCGCCCAGCAGCTCCCCGGACGGACTCTTGGGAAAGATTTTGCGCAGGCCCTTTTCCAGGAGGGAGATCAGCGCCCCAATGGCCCGGACCGGGTGGGGCAGCCAATGTGGGTCGCCGACGATGAGGTCCAGGCAGAAGCCCAGCAGCAGGGCAAACAGCCGCATGGAAAGCGTCATTCCCTCACCTTCCCCACCGCGCCGGTGACGGTCAGCGTCAGCGGCGCGGCCGTCAGCTCCGCACGGTAGCCCCCGCAGTTTTCAAAGAGCCAGTCGTAATAGGCCCGCCTGGGGACGCCGAACTGGGAGAGCATGCTCATAAAGAGGCCCCCGTGGGCCACGACGCCAGCCCGTTTCCAGCCCCTGGCGGCGCAGTCCCGCGCGATCTCCTCCAGGGCCGCGGCCGCCCGGCGGTTGCAGTTCTCAATGGGCTCGCCGACGGACAGCTCGCCGCTGAGCCACCGCCGGTATACCGGGTCGTCCTGGAGCTCGGCGTGGCACTTGCCCTCGTAGGGGCCGAAGTCGGTCTCCCGCAGGTTGGGGACGGTGGTCCGCGCCACGCCCTCCCAGAGGAGGCCGGCGGTCTGCTGGCAGCGCGTCAGGGGGCTGACATAGAGGTGCTCCACGGGCGGAAGGGTGGGCGCCACCGCTCTGGCCAGCGCCTCCCCCTGGGGCGCCAGGGGCTGATCCAGGCTGCCCACGAAGCGGCGCTCCAGGTTGCCGGGGGTCATCCCGTGGCGAATCAGTATCAATTCCATGGAAGTTCTCCTTTCAGGGGGCTGGGAAGGCCGCAGAACACGCGCACCACGCGGTCCGCCCGCCGGGCCAGATGGCAGCAGAGGCGGCCCACCGCCTCCCGCCAGGCCCGGTCGGCCTTGTCGATGGGGACCACGCCGCAGCCCACCTCGTCGCAGACGATAATGACGTCCGGGTTGGCCGCCAGGAGGCCCTCCAGGCCGGTATCCGGATGGAGGCGCATCCAGCGCTCCAAATCGTCAAAAATCGGCTTATGTTCGGCTGTTCCGGGGTCGCGGGCCACATCCTCCGGGGAGAGGCCGGTTTTTTCGAGAATATAGGCCAATTTCCCCTGATTTGCTCCGCCGATAACGAGAATCACAGCAAGACCACCGCCTTTTGGCCCAGAATCACGGCCAGGACTATGGCGCACTCGCAGATTTGGAGGAAAAAGCCCGCCAAATCCCCGGTAATGCCGCCGAACTGGCGGCGGGACATACGGATATAGTAGAGGAAGCTCAGCGCGGCCCCGATGAGGGAGGCGGTCCCCGTCCAGGGGTCCAGCGCCACCATCAGCACCGCGCAGACTCCCAGCCAGAGGCCCAGGATTATCCTGGCCCTGGAGGCGTCCATGGGCTGGGTAAAGGTTGCCAGCAGGCCGGAGCCCCGGGCGTTGGGCTGGGTCACCGCCGCCAGGCCCGAGAGTCCTCGGGAGAGGACCGGCCCCAGGGCCAGCACCAGGGCCGCCCTGTCCGTGGGCAGGACCTCGCACCAGGCGGCGAAGAACAGGAGCAGATAGACCGTGCAGCAGATGATGGCGAAGGCCCCGGTGTGGGAGTCCTTTAAAATCTCCAGCTTGCGCGCCCTGTCCTGGTGGGAGCCCAGGGCATCCGAGGTATCGCAGAAGCCGTCCAGATGGATGGCCCCGGAGACCGCGATGGGGATGAGCAGGGAGACCGCCCCCCGGAGGAAGGGGCCGATGCCCAGCGCGGCGCAGAGGAGGAACCAGCCGTACAGCAGCGCCCCGATGACAACGCCGATGACCGGGAACCAGCACAGCGCCCAGGAGAGGCTCTTTTTGTCCCACTCCACGCTCGGCGCGGGGAGCTTGGAGTACATGGCGAGGGCGATGAACAGGCTTTTCATGGCGGGGCCTCCTTTGGGGATGGAAGTTCGGGCGCGCCGGTCCGGCGCGCCCTACGGCTTGTGCCGGACGGGGATGCCGCAGACCACCTCGTATACCGCGCCGGCCCGGCGGGCCAGGGCGCGGGAGAGTGCGGCCAGGAGGGCGAGGTAGGCGGCGGTCTCGCCGTCATAGGCGACGCCGTCGGAATAGACTTCGCCGGTGACCACCACAAGAAGCTCCGCTGCGCAGATCAGGCGGTCCAGCGCGG
Organism: Lawsonibacter faecis; assembly: GCF_014287675.1. GTDB lineage: Bacteria > Bacillota > Clostridia > Oscillospirales > Oscillospiraceae > Pseudoflavonifractor > Pseudoflavonifractor faecis. The sequence continues at coordinate 38,245 of NZ_JACOPQ010000019.1, forward strand.
CGAGGATGCGCCCCTCGGCCCCGCCGGGGCCGGCGGGGCCGAAAAACTCGTTGGCCGCCAGGTTGGGCAGGTCCTCCAGCAGGACGGCGGGGGCGGGCGGCAGGGTCAGGGGACTGTCCGCGAAGGGGAGCTCCACCGTTGTGAAGCCCTTATCCGCCCGCATGGCGCGGTGGCGCTCCACGCGGGCCTCGCTCTCCTTGTCCCGCACCTGCATGGTGGCGAGGTAGACGCGGCTTACGAGGCCGCTTTGTACGATCAGGCTCTCCGAAAAGGCGGATTTGCCGCTGGCGGAGCCGCCGGAGACCAGGATGAGCATAGGCGTCACCTCACGGGTTGGATTCGGACAGCCCCCTCCGCCAGCCCTTGGGGCCGGAGGGCGGCGGGGGCGTCAGGCCAGGGGGACGTAGGCGTCCATATTGATGCCGTCGAAGGTGGCCATCTCATTGTAGACGGCGAGGCCCATGTCGAGAAGGGGCATGACCGCCGCCGCGCCGGTGCCCTCGCCCAGGCACATATTGGCAAAGAGGAAGGGCGTGAGGCCCAGGGCCTCCACCACCATGGCTCCCGCGGGCTCGTTGGAGGCGTGGCTGCCCAGCATATAATCCTTGGCTGCGGGGCAGATGGCCGCGGCGGCCAGGGCCGCGGCGGAGGAGATGAACCCGTCCACCAGGACCGGGATGTGGAAATACGCTCCGCCCAGGAAGACCCCCGCCAGGCCGCACAAGTCCAGGCCGCCCACCTTGGAGAGGACGTCCACGCCGTCTGCGCTGTCGGGCCGGTTGAGGGCGACGGCCCGCTCAATGGCGTCCACCTTGCGGCGCAGGCCCTCGGAGGAGAGGCCCGCGCCCCGGCCCGTCACCTCGGAGGGCGACTTATGTAAGAGCACGGAGACGACGGCGCTGGAGGTGGTGGTATTGCCGATGCCCATCTCGCCGGTGCCCAGGAGGGTATACCCCTGCTCCTTGAGGGCGCGGACCACGTCGATGCCCACCTCAATGGCCCGGACGGCCTCCTCCCGGGTCATGGCGGGACCCTGGGTCATATTGGCGGTGCCCCGGCGGACGTTCCGCTGGAGGATCTTCTCCCCCTTGACGGGGACGGCCACGCCGATATCCACGGGGACGACCTCCGCCCCGGCCCGGCGGGCCATGCAGCAGACGCTGGTGTCCCCGGTGGACATATTCTCGGTGACAATGGCGGTGACCTCCTGGCCGGTCTGGGTGACTCCCTCGGCCACCACGCCGTTGTCGGCGCACATAACCACGACCGCCCGCTTGCCCAGATCCACCCTGGGGCTGCCCGTCATGCCCGCGATGCGGATGACGGCGTCCTCAAGAAGGCCCAGACTGCTCAGTGGATGGGCGACCGCGTCCCAGTGGGTCTTGGCCGCGGACATGGCGGCGCGGTCCGCCGGGGTGATGGATGAAACGACTTCGGAGAGAGTAAGCATACGAATAACCCCTCTTTTTTGATTGATTTGCGCGGGGAAGCGGCGGCGGAAAAGACGGCCGACAATTTGTGAATCGCTTCTACAGCGGCGTGCCGTACTGTGCGCAGGCGGCCACAAAGCGGCGGGCGGCGGCGGGAATGCCGCAGAAGTGGAAATGGGGAAAGCCAGCATAGAGGGTGGGCGTCGCGTAGGCGCAGGGCCAGGAGCGGGAGGACTGGGGCTTTTGGGCGAGGAACGCCTCGCCGGGGTCCTCGCTCTCCCAGTAGTGGAACTCGTGGGCGGGGAGAGATTCCCCCCTGGCGCAGAGGAGATTGTCCGCCGATGCGCTCAGGGAGACGTACCCGAAGCGGCTGAGGCGGCGGGTGCGGTAGGCGCGGTGGGGGAAATACCCGGCCATGGGGTAATTCTGTCCGTCGGCCCCCTCCAGTTCGGCGTGCAGATAGAGAAAGCCGCCGCACTCGGCCACGGTGGGGACGCCCCGCTCAATGGCGGCGCGGAGGCTGGCGCGCATGGATGCGTTTGACGAGAGCTCCTTCGCGTAGAGCTCCGGGTAGCCGCCGCCCAGGTAGATGCCCCGGGTGCCGGCGGGGAGGTCCCCGTCGCTCAGGGGGGAGAACTCCACCAGCTCCGCGCCCAATTGCTCCAAAAGCCGCAGGCCGTCGGCATAGTAAAAGCAAAAGGCGCGGTCCCGGGCCACGGCGATGCGGGGACGGGGGACGGGTCTCCCCCGTCCGGCTCCGACGGCATTTCCCCCCTTGGGGGGAGCGGCGGGAGGAGCGCCCTCTCCCGCAGGGCGTTCCGAGAAGAGCGGACTTTGACCCCCGGGGTCCCCGCAAGGCCCCTGGGGCTTTGTGGGGGGGAGGAGGGGCAAGGAAGCGGAGAGAGGAGCGCCCTCCCCCGCAGGGCGTTCCGAGAAGAGCGGACTTTGACCCCCGGGGTCCCCGCAAAGCCCCTGGGGCTTTGTGGGGGGGAGGAGGGGCAAGGAAGCGGAGAGAGGAGCGCCCTCCCCCGCAGGGCGTTCCGAGAAGAGCGGACTTTGACCCGACGACGCGAGCGCCAAAAGGCCGTCGATATCCAGGGTCTGCTCGGCCTGGCGGGACAGGCGGCGCAGCTTTTCCTTCAGGTCCGCCACCTCGGCGGCGGTGACCAGTCCCAAGTGGCGGCTCTCCAGGGAGCAGTCGGGCAGGTTGGGAAGACAGCCGTAGACCGTGATTCCCGTCTCCGCCTCTATCGCCGCCTTCAGGCGGGGGTAGAGCATGGGGGAGACGCGGTTTAAAATCACGCCCCGGATGTGGCTGTCGGGCCGGAAGGAGGCAAAGCCCTTCACCTCCGCCGCCGCTGAGAGTGCGCGGCCCCTGCCGTCCAGAACCAGCACGGCGGGGACGTCGGCGGCCCGGGCCAGGTCGTAGGCGCTGGCGTCGCTGGAGAGGGCCACGCCGTCATAGTACCCCATGACACCCTCGATGATGGACACGCCGCAGTCTTTGCCGTTCTCCCGGAGCAGGCGGCAGGCCTCCTCCTCCCCCAGCAAAAAGAGGTCCAGGTTGCGGCTCTTGGCGCCGATGACCTCACTGTGGAACATGGGGTCGATGTAGTCCGGGCCGCATTTGAAGGCCGCCGGGTTCAGCCCCCGGTCCACAAGGGCCTGGAGGAGTGCGCAGGTGACGGTGGTCTTCCCTCCCCCGCTGGCGGCGGCGCAGAGGAGAAGCCTCGGCAGGGCGGTCACCCCTGGCCCTCCCCGGAGATGATAAAGACCGGGTTCTGGGCGGTCATCATATGGTAGGTCCCCACGCTGCGGGCTTTGGTGACGGACACCTGGGCAATCTCCACGTTTTTAAGGCCCATGCCGTCAAAGAGGCGGGTGGCCTCGGCGAGGGTCTCCAGCGTCACGGCGGTGACCACCACCCTGGCGGCGGGGTTTTTGTCGAAGACGATACCCAGAATCTCCGCCATACTGCCGGAGGTGCCCCCCAGGAAGACCCGGTCGGGGGCGGGCAGGGGCTGGAGAGCCTCGGGTGCCTCCCCCGCCACCAATTTTAAATTGCCCGCGCCGAATTTGGCCTTGTTCTGGGCCATCAGCTCCAGGGCGGCCTGCTCCCGCTCCACTGCGTAGACCTGGCCGTCCGGGACAGCCAGGGCCCCCTGGATGGATACCGACCCGGTACCCGCGCCCACATCCCAGAGGATGTGGTGGGAGTAGAGATGGAGCTTGGAGAGGGCCAGGGTGCGCACCTCCTCCTTGGTCATGGGCGCGTCGCCCCGGAGAAAGTCGTCGTCGGAGATGCCGGGGACGGCCACGCCCGTGCGGACCGGGGCGGGGTTTGCCACCAGCATGACGGCCAGGGAGTCGAAGTCCTTCCGGGCGAGGTCGGCGGCGGTGCCGTAGGAAACCGCCTCGTCGGGGTAGGAGAGCCGCTCCCCCACCCAGACCGCCAGCTCCCCCATGCCCCGCTCGGCAAGCTCGGCGCAGATGTCCTGGGCGCGGTTATCGCCGCCGGTGAGGAGGAAGGTCTTGCCGTGGGACCGGACCGCCCCCACGCAGTCGCAGGAGCGGCCGTGGGCGCTGACGATGTGGACGTCCTGCCAGGCGGTGCAGATCCGGGCGCAGAAGTAGGACAGGGAGCTGATTCCGGGAATGGAGAGGACCTCGTAGTCGGCGAGGAGGGCATAGAGGCCCCTGGCCCCGCTGTAGAAGCCCACGTCCCCGGAGAGGAGCACGCCCGAGGTGGTCCCCTCCGGCATCTCCCCAATCTTGGCGGCGATGTCCGCCGCCGCAATGAGGGGGGCAAGCTCCTTCCCGCTGTGGATATACGGCTCCACCAGGCGGGTGGCCCCCAGGAGGAGGTCGCACTCCTCAATGGCGGCGGACGCCTCCGCCGTCAGGGTTTCCGGGTTGCCCATGCCCATGCCGATGAGATAGACGCGGCCTTTCATACGATTGCCTCCAAATTGATGTTTTTCTGTCCTGCGGCGCAGGGGACGGGGATGCGCGGGGCGGAGCAGCCGCGCCCCTACAGGGCGGTGAGGAACGATACCATCTCCTGATAGGTGAGGCCTTCCTCGGCGGCGGGACGGTCGATAATCAGGAGCTTCACGCCCGCCTCACCCGCGGCGGCCACCTTCTCCCAGAAGCCGCCCGCGCCGCCGCTGGCCTTGGTGACCAGGGTCTTGATTTGATACTGGCCGATGAGGGCCAGATTCATCTCCGTGGTAAAGGGGCCCTGCATACACAGCACATGGGCGCTCGGGAAGCCCAGCTCCAGGCACTGGGAGAGGGAGTCCAGGCTGGGCAGGACCCTGGGATAAATCCGCTCCCGGAGAGCCGGGGCGGCATAGTGGCGCAGGTCCTTGCTGCCCGTGGTGAGGAGGACGTTGCCGGGAAGGGCCGCGAGCATCTCCGCCGCATCCGCAGCGGAGGGGGCGTGGAGCCAGCCGTCCCCCTCGCAAGGGCCCTCCCGGACGAGGCGGTGATACGGCAGGCGGGTATGCTCTGAGGCGGCACGGATATTGCGGCTCACCTCCACCGCGTAGGGGTGGGTGGCGTCCACCACGCGCTCGAAGGGGGCGGAGGCCATCAGGGCCTCCATGGCGCCGCTGTCCAGGCGGCCGGTATGGACGGTAATGTTAGGGCCGGCCGGGGCCAGGGCCGCGCCATAGCCCGTGGCGACGCAGAGCGTAACGGTGTGGCCGTGTCCGGCCAGCCAGGAGGCCAGGTCCCGGCCCTCGGTGGTTCCGCCGAAGAGGAGGATGTGCATATTGTCGCCTGCCTTTATTGAGGGATGGGAGGTGGGAAGTCTTTGTCAGCCGTTGCGCTGAAGGTAGCCCCGGGGTGTGACCATTTTCCCGCCGAGAAGCCCCGTCTTGCTGCTGCCGATAAAGACGGTGGTGAACATATCCACCTGGGTGTCCCGCAGCTCGCCGAGGGTGAGGGTATGGGCCTCCTCCCCCTCCCGGCCGATATTGCGGACATAGCCGCAGACCGTGTCCGGGGACTTCTCCCGCAGGAGGATGCCGCAGGCCCGCCGGAGGTAGTCCGGGCGGCTGTGGCTGGAGGGGTTATAGAGGCAGATGACGAAGTCGGCCTGGGCCGCGCAGGAGAGGCGCCTTTCAATCAGGTCCCAGGGTGTGAGGAGGTCGGAGAGGGAGATTACGGCGAAGTCGTGGGTCAGAGGCGCGCCCAGAAGAGCCGCGCCGCCGCAGGCGGCGGTGATGCCGGGGACCACCTCGATGTCGATGGGGTCATACTCCCGGGCCACCTCGTACACCAGGCCCGCCATGCCGTACACCCCGGAGTCCCCGGAACAGACCACGGCCACGTCCCTCCCGGTGAGGGCGGCCTCCACGGCGGCCCGGCAGCGGTCCACCTCCCGGCGCATCCCGGTGGAGAGGACCTCCTTCTCCGGGAAGTCCTTCTTCACGAGCTCAATATACGCGGTATAGCCCACGATGAGATCGCAGGCGGCCAGCGCCTCCCGGGCGCGGCCGGTCAGGTCCGCGCCCCCGCCGGGGCCGAGACCGATAACGGTTACTTTCATGTTGGTTCCTCCTTCATATGGGGACGGGATAACGCCGCTCCCTCAAGGGGCGCCCTTTGAGGCGGCTGCGCCCGGAAATCGGACGGTAAAGGGGACGGCGGCCAGGGCGGCGGTGACGCCGTTGAGAGCCTGCTTCCTCACCAGAAGGGCCCCGCCGGCAAGGGCCGCGGCCCGCTCGCAGACATTGTCCACGCCGGTGACGGAATGGACGAACAGGGACGGTGTGAAGTCCCCCTCCACGGCGGAGAGCTCCTCCGCAGTGTAACAGGTCAGGGGCCAGGCGCGGCTGCGGCAGAAGGCCAGCAGGCCCGGCTCGTCCCGCTTCATGTCGATGGTATAGACGCCTAAGACCGCCCGGGGGGAGAGGCAGCGCTCCGTGAGGACGCGGTCCACGGCGGCGGCGATGGCCTCCTCAGAAGCGCCCCGGCGGCAGCCCAGGCCCAGGCGGAGGATTTTGGGGATCACCCGCAGGGTCTCGGGAAAGGGCGCGCTGCCCGGATCCAGGGTAATTGCGAAGCCCAGGGGGGCAGGGCCCCCGGTCACGCCCATGGGCAGGGGGCCTTCCGTGGGGAAGTCGCTCCGGAAGCCCACGGTCCCCCCGGCCAGCAGTGCGGCGGAGATGTGCCTGGCCGCGGCACGCCCATCAATGGCGCAGCCCTGCCGGGCCGCCCACTGGTCCACGGCAAAGACGCCGTTGACGTCGGTGGCGGTGGACACCGCGGCCCGGCCGCGGGTGAGGGCGGCGACGCGGCGGGCCAGGTCGTTGGCGCCGCCCACATGGCCGGAGAGGAGCGGGACCGCCCAGGCCCCGGCCTCGTCCACGCTGACCACGGCGGGGTCGGTAAATTTGTCCTTGACATGGGGGGCTATCGCCCGGACGGCGATGCCGCAGGCCCCGACGAAAACGAGGGCGTCCGCGCTGCTCCAGGCCCCGGCGGTCCATGCCTCCAGGCTGGTATACGGCTGGGCGTCCGCCTCCGCGGCAAAGCGGGGCGGGACGTGGAGGGAGCCGCCCAGGCCGTCCGCCAGGCGGCGGGCCAACAGGGCCCCCCGGCGGGTGAAGGCGATGACCGCGCAGGTCATTTGCTGGCCTCGCGGCAGCCGTGGGTAAAGGCGGGATCGTAGAGCTTGGAGCGGTCGTACTCGGCGTCCAAAAAGCCGCCGATGGTGATGAGGGCGGTCTTGGTCACACAGTTCTCCCGGGCGGTCCGGGCCAGGGTGGAGACGGTGCAGCGGCAGACCTTCTCCTCCGGCCAGGTGGCCTTATAGACAATGGCGGCGGGGGTGTCTGGGGAGTAGCCGCCCTCCATCAGCTCCTTTTCCACATCCTCCAAGAGGCCTGTGGACAAAAAGAGGACCATGGTGCAGCCGTGGGAGGCCATTTTGGAGAGCTTCTCCCCCTCGGGCACGCCGGTGCGCCCCGACATGCGGGTGATGATGACCGACTGGGAGACCTCGGGGAGGGTGTACTCCGCCTGGAGGGCCGCGGCCGCGCCGGAGAAGGAGGATACGCCGGGGGTCACGTCGTAGGCGATGTTCATCCCGTCCAGGGCGTCCATCTGCTCCCGGATGGCCCCGTAGAGGGATGGGTCGCCGGTGTGGAGGCGGACGGTAGTCCCGCCGGCGGACTCGGTCTGCTCCATGACGGCGAGGACCTCCTCCAGGGTCATGCCCGCGCTGTCGTAGACGGTACAGGATTCCTTTTTGTGGTCCAGGAGGGCGGGGTTCACGAGGCTGCCCGCGTAGATAATCACGTCCGCCTCGCCCAGGAGCCTGGCTCCCCGGAGGGTGATGAGGTCCGGGGCCCCGGGGCCCGCGCCGATGAAATGTACCATGATGAGTACCTCCTAATGTTGGTGGGAATGCTGAGATGGGGGCTGCGGAGGAATCCCCGGCTCTTCCGCCCTGCGGGGGCTGCGCCCCTCAGGGGCGGGCCGGTGGAGCGCCAGGAGGGGATCTGCGCCGGGGGTCTTGCCCAGGACGCCGAAGCGGTTGGAGAAAAAGAGGGCTTCGATCTCCATCCCCTCCCCCGCCCGGTGCTTGAGCTGGCGGTCCAGGGCGGCGGCGATAGAGGACATGACCCTCTCCCGCAGTCCGGCCGCCTCCAGCAGCTCCACGGCACCGTCGGTGGCGGCGCAGGCAAAAATCCGCTCTGTCAGGGCGCGGCTCCCGCCGCAGAGGGCGGTGTGGGCGGCCAGAGTCTCGGCGCGGCCGTCGGCGGTGCGGGAGTGGGTGTTCATCGTCCCGGCGGCCACCTTTGCCAGCTTGCCGAAGTGGCCCACCAGAAGAAGGCTGCGAAAGCCCAGGGCCGCGGCGTGGTCGATGGCCGCCCCCACGTAATTGGAGCAGAGGGCCCAGCGGCTCAGCTCCAGACCCAGCACGTCCCGTGCGAAGTCCTCGCCGTAATTGCCGGGGGTGACCAGCACGTCCCGCGCGCCGGAGGCGCGGACCATGTCCAGCTCCAGCAGAACGGAGGAGATCAGCGCCTCCTCGCTCATGGGGCGGACGATGCCGCTGGTACCCAGGACCGAGATGCCGCCCGCAATGCCCAGGCGGGGGTTGAAGGTCTTCTTTGCCAGGGCCTCCCCGGCGGGAATGGAGATGACGGCTCTCAGGCCGCCGGGGGAACCGCTCCGGGCGAGCACGTCCGCCAGCTGGTCGGATATCATCCTGCGGGGGACCCGGTTGATGGCCGCCGCGCCCACCGGCTGGTCGAGGCCGGGGAGGGTGACCCGGCCCACGCCGGGGCCGCCGTCGATCTCAATGCCGGGCGCGGCCGTCTGCTCCACCCGGGCGAAGACCAGGGCGCCGTCGGTCACGTCGGGGTCGTCCCCGCCGTCCTTGCGGACCGCGCAGGAGGCCCAGCCGGGGCCGGAGGTCTGCTCCAGCAGCTCGGCCTCCACCCAGACGCCCGCCGGGGTATTGATGCGCACGGCGGGGAGGGCGCGGCCCAGGAGGAGTGCTTCCGCCGCGCCCCGTGCCGCCGCCGCGGCGCAGGTGCCCGTGGTGTAGCCGCAGCGCAGGCGGTCGCGGCCGACGGAGATGTAGTGGTCCAGCTTGGGCATGGGGCACCTGCCTTTCTGTGGGGAATGGGGAACAGGGGGCGGATTGCCCCAGGGGGGACGGCTCTCCCTGAGAGCCGCCGGACGTAAAAAAGCCCTCCCCAAAGGGGAGGGCCCGTTCCTGGTTCCGCGTGCCGCTACTCTCCACCTCAGAGTACGTTCCATGGAACAGCGGCAGGTCTCCTGGCTTGCGCTTCAGCCTCAGACGCGCCTTCTCAGCCTTACGGCCAATGGCATTACGTCCTCGTCCACGCTTACAGTAGAGGTAAGACTGCGCCGGATTTTCACCGGGCTTCCCTATTATGCGGCCGGGAGGCCGCACCGCGTTCGCTCAATATGACATTGGTGGTATTATAGCAGGATACGACTTTCTTGTAAAGGTAAATTCTATGCGATATTTGGTATAAATCAGCGACCGGCGGCGAGGATGCTCAGTAGCCCTTGCCCTCGCAGCAGCAGCCGCAGGAGGGGCCGGCGATGATTTTGACGCCCGCGCTGGCGCCCAGGCGGCTGGCGCCGGCCTCGATCATGGCCACGGCGTCCTCATAGGTGCGCACGCCGCCGGAGGCCTTTACGCCCATGTCGGGCCCGACCGCTGCGCGCATGAGGGCCACGTCGTGGGCGGTGGCGCCGCCGGAGGAGTAGCCGGTGGAGGTCTTGACGAAGGCGGCCCCGGCCTTCTTGCTGAGCTGGCAGGCCTTAACCTTCTCCTCGTCGGTGAGGAGGCAGGTCTCCAGAATGACCTTAACCCCCGCTTTGCCGCCGGCGGCCTTCACCACGGCGGCGATGTCCCGCTCCACCAGGTCCCAGTCCCCGGACTTGGCAGCGCCCACATTGAGGACCATATCCACCTCCCGGGCGCCCTCGGCCACGGCCTGGGCGGTCTCGGCGGCCTTGGCCTCGGGGGTGTGGGTGCCGAAGGGGAAGCCCACGACGCAGCAGGGCGTCACGCCGGTGCCGGAGAGCTCCTTCGCCACCAGGGCGATATAGGAGGGGTTGACGCAGACGCTGGCGAAACAGTGCTCCCGGGCCTCGGCGCAGATCTTCTCGATATCCGCCACGGTGGCCTCGGGCTTGAGCAGGGTGTGGTCGATATAGGACGCCAGGGACGCGGGGTCGATGTTTTTCTTCATTTCGCTCATACTAGCATTACCTCCTGTTATTTGGGGAAAGTGATTGTTGGGAAAGGCGGCCTGCCGCGGCCCCTTCGGCGTCTTCAGAGCTTCGCATTGTCGGAGAAGCCGTCCACCAGGGCGGCAAGGGCCTCCACCGCCTCCCGCTCGTCCGGGCCATGGGCGGTGAGGACCGCCCGCTCGCCCCGTCCGAGGCCCAGGGCCAGGAGCATGATGATGGACTTGGCATTGTAGCGGCTCTCCTCCCCCACCCGGCGCAGCTCAATCTCAGACTGAAACCCGCCGGCCAGGTGCACGAACGCCGAGGCCGGACGGGCGTGAAGCCCGGCGGCGTTTTTAATCTCTATCTCTCTGCTGCACACCTTCGAGCGCTCCCCTCCCGATGATATGGCTTTATTTTATCCCATCCCGCACGCCATTTCAACGACCTTTGTCCATTCGGCGGCCTTTTTCACCGCCAAAACGCCAAAAGAGCGCTTCCTCAATCCCTACTGCTTTAGGTGGATTTCCCATTGACAAAGTCTTACCAAAAATTTATACTGTTTACGACAAAAACAGATTGGAAAAAATGGAATTCAACCGCGCATCTTGAAAGGATGGAATCGGACGTGAGCACGATTAAACTGGGCGAGAACCTCTACAGCGTCGGTGTGCTGAACCCCTCCCTGCGGGTGTTCGACATCGTGATGACCTCCCCCTACGGCACCAGCTACAACGCCTACCTCCTGACCGGGGAAAAGAACGTGCTGGTGGAGACCGTACATGCAGACTACTGGGACGAGTACCGCGCCAATATCGAGGCCATTGTCCCTCTGGAAAAAATCGACTTTCTTATTATGAACCACAACGAACCCGACCATTCGGGCAGCGTGGCCCGGCTGATGGAGTACTGCCCCAACCTCACCGTCTGCTGCACCGCCGCGGGCAAAAAGCACCTGGAGGACATCACCAACCGCACGTTGGCGTGCAGGGTGGTCAAGGCGGGGGACAAGCTGGAGCTGGGGGAGCGCACGCTGGAGTTCATCCCCTCCCCCATGCTCCACTGGGCCGATTCCATGTTCACCTGGAGCGGGCGTGACAAGGCCCTCTTCACCTGCGACTTCCTGGGCACCCACTTCTGCGAGCCCACCATGCTGGACACGGGGCTCCACTACGAACAGGAATACCTCTGTCAGGTGAAAAACTACTACGACTGCATCTTCGGGCCCTTCAAGCCCCACGTGCTGGCGGGACTTGAGAAAATCAAGGACCTCTCCCCGGCAATCGTCTGCCCCAGCCACGGCCCCTGCCTCACGGAGCGCATCGGCGAAATCAAGGCCCTCTATGAGAAATGGAGCACGCCCGCGCCCCGGGAGAGGAAGCTGGCTGCGGTGCTGTACTGCTCCGCCTACGGCTGCACAGGCGCTCTGGCAGCAGCCGCCGCCGGAGCGCTGGAGGAGGCCGGGCTGGAGACGGTCCTCCGGGATGTGACCTATTCCGACCCGCGCGAGTGCGCGGAGCTGGCCAACGGGTGCGACCTGCTGGCGGTGGGCGCTCCCACCATCAACCGGGACGCGCCCAAGGCCATCTGGGACGTGCTCTGCTCCATCGACGCAGTAAACTGCGCCAAAAAGCCCGCCGTCGTCTTCGGCTCCTACGGCTGGAGCGGCGAGGCCGCCGAGATGCTGCGCACCCGCCTGGCCCAGCTCCGGTTCGACGTGCCCGGGGCGGGCTACCGGGTGCTCTTCACCCCCACCGAGGCTGATCTGGAGGCCGTGAGGCAGATGGCCAGGGAAGCGGCGGAGAAAGTAAAGAAGTAACTGCGGACAGAGCATTTTACCCGGAGTGAAACGGCCGATAGCCGTTTCACTCCGGGTAAATTGCTGCATGGAGCGCCTAAGCGGGCGGCCCGGTCTGTGAAAGCGCCCGGTGCGTGTCGGCCTGCAGCCGTCCGCACCGGGCGCTTATCGGTCTGTTTTACTTCTGCCTGTCGCTCTCGATGAGGCGCTTGACGGCCTCAATGCCCACGCGGACGGCGGAGGAGACGTCGTGGCTCTCGTCCTGGGGGAGGCCGGCGGCGTCCCGCTCCTGGTTCCAGATGACGTGGAAGGCGGAGCCGCAGCGCACGCCCAGGGCGGCGGCGCAGGTGAAGAGGGCGGCGGACTCCATCTCGGAGGAGAGGGTGCCCAGGCGCTTCCAGGCCTCCCACTTGTTCTGCAGCTCATAGCTGACGGGCATACGGGCGGGGTCGTGCTGGCCGTAGAAGGAGTCCTTGCACTGCACCACGCCGGCGTGCCAGGTGTGGCCCAGGGCCTTGGCCCCCTCCACCAGGGCGGTGAGGACCTCATAGTCGGCCACGGCGGGGAACTCGATGGGGGCGTACTCCCGGCTGGCCCCCTCCATCCGGATGGCGCCGGTGGCGATAACCACGTCGCCCGACTTCACGTCCAGCTTGATGCCGCCGCAGGTGCCCACCCGTACGAAGGTATCGGCGCCTATTTTGGTCAGCTCCTCCATGGCGATGACGGCGGAGGGGCCGCCGATGCCGGTGGAACAGACGCTGACCTTCTCTCCCAGGAGGGTGCCGGTATAGGTGGTGTACTCCCGGTTGGACTGGACCTTCACGGGATTGTCGAAGAAGGAGGCGATAAACTCACAGCGGCCGGGGTCGCCGGGCAGAAGGACGTAGCGGCCCACGTCGCCCTCTCTGCACTTGATGTGGAACTGAAGCTCATGTTCGTGCATTTCGTTCACCTCAGATAATAAATTTGGCTCTGGTTTGTCTAATTATACCCCGCCCCCTTCCCAAGGTACAACCCCAGGTGTCCTTTTCCTGTCCCAAACCGCCGCAAAAGCGCCTGCGCCTATTGCTTCTATGCAAAGATTGCGTTAAGATAGGGCTGCGTGTTGCAGTATCAGCGTTAAAACTTTCACCATTGATATAAGAGAGGGATAAACTTGAAAATCATTATCGTGGGCGACGGCAAGGTGGGCTTCACTCTGGCGGAGCATCTCTCCAGGGAGGAGCACGACGTCACCGTCATCGACACCAACGACGACGCCCTGCGCCGCGCGTCGGAGTCCCTGGACGTCCTGTGCGTCAAGGGCAACGGCGCGTCTATTATGGCACTGCGGGAGTCCGGTGTGGACACCGCCGACATCATCATCGCCGCCACCAGCCTGGACGAGGTAAACATGGTCTGCTGCCTCACCGCCAAGCGGCTGGGCGCCAAGTACACCATCGCCCGGGTGCGCAACGTGGAGTACGCGGTGGAGCTCTCCGTCCTCAAAAAGGAACTGGGCATCGACATGGTCATCAACCCCGAGAACGCCACGGCGGTGGAGATCTCCCGGCTGCTGCGCTTCCCCTCGGCGGCCAATATCGAGACCTTCTACCGGGGCCGGGTGGAGCTTATCGGCTTTCGGGTGCAGGAGGACGACTTCATCTGCGGCCACTCCCTGGCGGAGCTGAATCACCGGGTCAAGGAGCTGCCCATCCTCTTCTGCGCCGCGGAGCGGGGCGATGAGGTCATCATCCCCGACGGGCGGTACGCGCCCCAGGCGGGGGACAAGCTCTACCTCATCGGCCAGCCCATCGGCATGAGCCAGTTCTTCAAGCTGCTGGGCCGGTACACCCCCAAGGTGAAGGATGTGTTCATCGTGGGCGGCGGGCGCATCGCCCACTACCTGACCGCCATCCTGGAGGGCATGAACATGCATGTGAAGCTGGTGGAGCGGAACATGGACCGCTGCCGCCACATCAGCGAGGTGCTGCCCAGGACCATGGTGATCTGCGGCGACGGCACCGACCAGGAGCTGCTGGAGTCGGAGAGCGTGTCCGCGTCCGACGCCTTTATCGCCCTCACCGACCGGGACGAGGACAACCTCATCATCTCCCTCTACGCCATGCAGATGGGCATCGGCAAGGTCATCGCCAAGAGCAACCGGCAGAACTACGCGGGCATCGCCCGGGCGGTGGGGCTGGACAGCGTCATCTCCCCCAAGCTCATCACCGCCAACCAGATCCTCCAGGTGGTGCGCGGCATGGAAAACTCCAAGGGCAGCGTGATGACCGCGCTCTACAAAATCGCCAGCGGCAACGCCGAGGCCATGGAGTTCGTGGTGAACCAGACCACCCGGCACCTGGGCCAGCCCTTAAAGGACCTGAAGCTCAAGAAGGGCATTCTCATCGCCGTCATCATCCACCACAACCGCATTGTCATCCCCGAGGGCTCCTCCTCCATGAGCCAGGGCGACACCGTTATCATCGTCTCCCGGGACCAGGGCATTCTGGACGTGAACGACATCTTCGACGAGTCCGCCCTGGATCTCTCCTCCGCCATGGGAGGGATTGGATGAACTTCAGACTGGTCTTCAAGGTGACGGGCAAGACCCTGCTGGTGGAGGCCTTCTGCCTCCTGCTGCCCCTGGCGGTCACCTTATTCTACGGCGAGGACCCTACCCCCTTCCTCTATACCATCGCCGCCATCTTTGTGGTGGGCGGCGCGCTCTCCTTCCTCCCCGCCAGCGACCACTTCTTTGCGAGGGAGGGCTTTTTCTCGGTAGGGCTCATCTGGGTGCTGGTCTCAGCCTTCGGGGCGCTGCCCTTCTTCTTCTCCGGGTACTTCCCCTCCTATGTGGACTGCTTCTTCGAGGCGGCCAGCGGCTTCACCACCACGGGCGCGTCCATCCTCCCCGCCGTGGAGGGCCTGCCCATGGGCGTCCTCTTCTGGCGGTCCTTCACCCACTGGCTGGGCGGCATGGGGGTGCTCATCCTCACCATCGCCCTGCTCCCCTCTCTGGGCAGCCGCACCCTCCACCTGATGAAGGCGGAGAGCCCCGGCCCGGTGGTCTCCAAGCTGGTGCCCAAGACCAGCCAGTCCTCCAAAATTCTCTACGGGATCTACTGCGCCCTGACCCTGATCCAGATCATCTGCCTCAAGCTGACGGGCATGCCCTGGTTCGACTCCGTCGTCAACTCCTTCGCCACCGCGGGCACCGGCGGCTTCTCCGTCAAAAACGCCTCCATCGGGGCCTACGGAAGCCCGGCGGCGGAGATTATCATCACCATCTTCATGCTGCTCTTCTCGGTGAACTTCGCACTCTACTTCCTGCTGCTGTGCGGAAAGGTCAGGCAGGTTTTCCAGAGCGACGAGTTCCGCTTCTTCCTCTTCATCGTGGCGGGGAGCATTCTGCTCATCACCCTGAACCTCTGGCTGACCGGCGGATACTACGCCACCCTGGGCGAGACCGTCCGCCACGCCTCTTTCCAGGTGGGAACCATCATCTCCACCACCGGCTTCGCCAGCACCAACTTCGACCTCTGGCCGGAGTTCTCCCGGATTCTGCTGGTGCTGCTGATGTTCGTGGGCGCCTGCGCCGGGTCCACCGGCGGCGCCCTCAAGTGCTCCAGAGTGCTGGTGCTCCTCAAATGCGTGCGCCGGGAGGTCCGGCAGGTGGTCCACCCCCGGTCGGTGAACGTGGTCAAGCTGGACGGCAAGGTGGTCCCCGAGGAGACCCTGCGCTCCATCCTGCTCTTCTTCTTCGCCTATATGTTCATCACCGCCGCGTCCACCCTGGTGGTGGCGCTGGACAATTTCTCCTTTGGCACCACCCTCACCGCCGTAGTGGCCTGTATCGGCAACATCGGCCCCGGACTGGAGCTGGTGGGGCCCATGGGCAACTACGCGGGCTTCTCCTGCCTCTCCAAAATCGTCCTTTCCATGTGTATGATTGTGGGTCGTCTGGAGCTTTTGCCCATTTTGGTGCTCTTTAGCAGAAATGCATGGAAACGCTCGTAACGGCTCGAACCATTTTGTGAATACCTTCCAAATCAAGTCTTTTTCCCCCTGCTTCGGCAAAGAATTCCCTTGCAAAACGGCGCTCTTATGGTAATATTAAGATATCGTCAAGCGTGTGTAGTTCAGGCTTAAGCATCGTCCGCTCCGGCGAAGACCCGCGTTAACTTAAGCCGAACCCCTGCGCTAATTGCAAAAGGAGTGGGAAATTTGGAAGCTCAAAACCTCTTTTGGATCGGCCTGGTAGGCGCCGTACTGGCCCTGCTCTTCGCCCTGTTCCAAAGCCGGAAGGTGCTCAGGTTCTCAGAGGGCACCGACCTGATGAAAAAGATTGCCGCCTCCATCCGCCAGGGCGCGAACGCCTATCTCAAGCGCCAGTACACCACCGTCGTCAAGTTCTTCATCGTCATGGTCATCATTCTTGCGATACTGGCGGTGGTGAAGTTCGTCTCCCCCTTCGTGCCCTTCGCCTTCGTCACCGGCGGGTTCTACTCCGCTCTGGCGGGCTTCGTGGGCATGAAAATCGCCACCAGCTCCAACGCCCGCACTGCCCACGCCGCCCACGAGAGCCTGAACAAGGGCCTCAACGTGGCGTTCTCCTCCGGCGCGGTCATGGGCTTCACTGTGGTGGGCCTGGGCCTTCTGGACATCAGCGTGTGGTTCATCATCCTCAACTACGGCTTCCACCTGCCCTTCAGTGAGATCGCCCAGACCATGGTCATGTTCGGCATGGGCGCGTCCTCCATGGCCCTCTTCGCCCGTGTGGGCGGCGGCATCTTCACCAAGGCCGCCGACGTGGGCGCGGACCTTGTGGGCAAGGTGGAGGCGGGCATCCCCGAGGACGACCCCCGCAACCCCGCCACCATCGCCGACAACGTGGGCGACAACGTGGGCGACGTGGCCGGCATGGGCGCGGACCTCTACGAGAGCTACGTGGGCTCCATCCTCGCCACCTTCGCCCTGGGCGCCAGCGCCTACGGCGCGCTGGGCAAGGGCTGGAACGCCATGCTCCTGCCCGTGGCCATCGCCGTGGTGGGTGTGCTCTGCTCCATCCTGGGCACCTTCCTCATCCGCACCAAGGAGGACGCCACCCAGAAGAGCCTCCTGGCCACCCTGCGCAAGGGCACCTACACCGCCGCCGCTCTGGCCGCCATACTGGCCGCCCCTCTGACCTGGTTCATTCTGGGCAGCGAGTACATGGGCGTGTACGTGGCCATTCTGGCCGGCCTGGTGGCGGGCTGCGCCATCGGCTACTTCACCGAGTACTACACCTCCGATACTTATAAGCCCACCCAGACCCTGGCCGATTCCACCGAGACCGGCGCGGCCACCACCATCATCGGCGGCATCTCCCTGGGCATGAAGTCCACCGCCGCCCCCATCGTCATCATCGCCATCGCCGTCATCGTGGCCTTCCTGTCCGCCGGCGGCTCCCTGTCCACCAACAGCGCCGACTACGCCGCCCTGTTCAGCAAGGGTCTCTACGGCATCGGCATCGCCGCCGTCGGCATGCTCTCCACCCTGGGCATCACCCTGGCCACCGACGCCTACGGCCCCGTGGCCGACAACGCCGGCGGCATCGCCGAGATGAGCGGCCTGGGCGAGGAGGTCCGCGAGCGGACCGACGCCCTGGACTCCCTGGGCAACACCACCGCCGCCACCGGCAAGGGCTTCGCCATCGGCTCCGCGGCCCTGACCGCCCTGGCCCTGCTGGTCTCCTACGTGGACGTGGTCAACGGCAAGCTGGCCGAGATGGGCGACGGGCACCTGCTGGACCTCTCCCTCACCAACCCCGCCGTGCTGGTGGGCCTCTTTATCGGCGCGATGCTCACCTTTATGTTCGCCGCCATGACCATGAGCGGCGTCCAGCGGGCGGCCCAGTCCATCGTGGTGGAGGTCCGCCGCCAGTTCCGCGAGATTCAGGGCATCATGGAGGGCAAAACCGATCCCGACTACGCCGCATGCGTGGATCTCTGCACCCGCGGCGCGCTCCACGAGATGATCGCCCCCTCCCTGCTGGCCGTCATCGTGCCCATTATCACCGGCCTGATTCTGGGCGCGGAGGGCGTTGTGGGCCTGCTGGGCGGCGTCACCGTCACCGGCTTCGTGGTGGCCGTGTTCATGTCCAACGCCGGCGGCGCCTGGGACAACGCCAAGAAGTACATTGAGGGCGGCAAGCACGGCGGCAAGGGTTCCGACTGCCACAAGGCCGCCGTCATCGGCGACACCGTGGGCGACCCCTTCAAGGACACCTCCGGCCCCTCCCTCAACATCCTCATCAAGCTCTGCTCCACGGTCTCCATCGTGTTCTCGACCCTGATTGTGAATTTCAATCTGTTTAAATAAGATATGATATAGGGAAGGGCGCGAACGCGCCCTTCCCTTTTATATTGTTCCGGGAATAAGCGTTCGGGCGCGCCGCGCCGTTTTGATGCGTCGGGCCGCGGGCTGCTCAGGGCTGTTTTTTGTGATATTTTCCTCATTTGTCCTTCATTTCTGATGGTTTTCTGTGCTATACTGTGGATACCAACTCTCAAGGAGGACGTCTCTATGACAGATAAGGAATTGGTCGAACGCGCCTTTACCATGCTGGAACGCTCCTACGTCCCCTACTCCGGCTTCCCTGTGGGGGCGGCCATCGAGTGCGCCGACGGCACCGTCTTTACCGGCTGCAACGTGGAGAACGCCGCCTACGGCTCCTCCATCTGCGCAGAGCGCACCGCCCTCGTCAAGGCGGTCAGCGAGGGGCACCGTGACGACTTCGTCCGGATCGCCGTTGTGGGCAACTCTAAGGACTACTGCTGGCCCTGCGGCGCCTGCCGCCAGATGCTCTACGAATTTGCGCCCGGCCTCACCGTGCTGGTGGCCCGGGGCGACCATGACTTCGTCACCCTGCCCCTCCACGATCTCATGCCCCACGGCTTCGGCCCCAAGGACCTGGAGCAGGAGGGCGGCTGAGCGTCCCCTCAGTATGAAACAGCGCTGCGGCAATGCGGCGCTGTTTTTTTGTCCCCTGCCCCTCTTGACAGCCGGCATGGGATGCTCTATAATGAACATTGTTCATATATATCAGTAACGAAACTTATTATTTAAAAGGGGTGCTATCAATGAAAAAGCTGCTCAACATCGGCTTCCTCTATGCCATTCTCGCCATGGCCGGCGGCGTGTTCTACCGGGAGTTTACAAAATTCAACGGCTTTACCGGCCGGACCGCCCTGGGCGTGGTACATACCCATCTCTTCCTCCTGGGCATGGTCATGTTCCTCCTTGCCGCGCTTTTCGCCGCCAGGCTGCCCCTGGGCCAGACCAGGCTCTTTAGGGGCTTTCTGGTGGTATACAATATCGGCGTGCCTCTGACTGTGGTGATGCTGCTCGTCCGGGGCATCCCCCAGGTGCTGGGTATGGAGCTTTCCCGGGGGATGGACGCCGCTGTCTCCGGCGTCGCGGGTATCGGCCACATCCTAACCGGCGCCGGACTGGTCCTCTTCTTCCTGGCCCTGCGCAGGGCCGCGCCCGGCAGGGACTGAGAACAGAGCGGCCCCTTTAAGGGGGCCGCTTTTGAATTTCTCTGTTGACAGCGGCCCCGGCATGCGCTATTATATACATACCGACGGTATGTATATATACAAAGGAGATATGCCCAATGGCCCGCAACAAGCACCCGGAGGAGACGGTGGAGAAAATTTTGTCTGTCTCAAGACGTCTTTTTGCCGAGCGCGGCTATGAGCACACCACCATTGCCGATATCGTAGCGGCGACAGGCATGAGCAAGGGCGCCTTTTACCACCACTTTAAGTCCAAGGAGGACGTCTACGACCGCATTACCGACCAGTACTACGAGTCCAAGGACTGGATGAGGGACGCCACCAAATTTCCAGGGCGGAACGCGCTGGAGAAAATGCGGGGTCTGTTCGGTTTTCTCCTCTCCGACCCCGCCAAGCTGGACCTGGACAAAATGTCAGTCAGCATCAAGCTCAACCCAAGGCTGGTATTGCTGGCCCTGGAGTCCACCGTGCGGGACGCCGCCCCTGTTGTCGAGGTGCTGATTCGGGAGGGAAATGCCGACGGCTCCCTCCATGTGGCGCAGCCCAGGGAGACGGCCGAGGCCTTCATGCTGCTCATGAATATGTGGGTGGGCGTCTTCATCGGCGACCGGGCGGACTTCACCGCCAAAATTGCCTTTCTGAAATCCATGACAGACAGCCTGGGACTGCCGATTTTAAACCAAGAGCTCATCGATGTGGCCATGCGCTACTATGACGACATTATGGCCTGCCTGCCCGCCCCTTCCCTCTGAAGCGCCGCCCCGCAATGGGGCGGTTTTTTCGGACAAGATACATACCAACCGTCGGTATTATTAAAATGAGATTGAAAAGGAGGCGCTGCTGCGATGACGGAGGAGCAATTCGACGCTGCGGTGGAACGCATGGGAGACGCATTGGAGAGGACCGTGGAGGGCGCGGCGGATCAACTCGACAGGTCCTTAACGCGCGCCTGCCGCCACCGGCCGGTCCGCCTTGTGTGCAAGTCCGTCAGCCTTCTGACGGGCGTGGGGCTGGCCGCCGGCGCATTTCACCTCGCCGGGCGGGGAAGCCGCACCGCGGCAAGGGTGTGCCTAATCAGCGGCGGACTGGTCATCGGCGCCGGAATTTTGGAGTGGGCGCTTTTCAGAAAAAAATAATCTTCAGCGTCTGTTTTAAAGCAGAAACTAGTTTATCAGTAAAAGGGGAACGACTATGAAACCGGCCAAACTATTCAACCGCAACTTTACCATGATGATCATCGGACAGATTATCTCCCTCTTCGGCAATGCCATCCTCCGCTTCGCCCTGCCCCTCTACGTGCTGGACGCGACGGGAAACGCCGCGATTTTCGGCGGAATCCTGGCCCTGTCCATGATTCCCACCGTGCTGCTCTCCCCCATCGGCGGCGTGATTGCCGACCGCTTCCCCCGGCAGCGCATCATGTACGTGCTGGACTTCGCCACCGCCGCGCTGGTGGCGGCTTTCCTCCTGGTCTTCGGGGCGGGGGGCGGCGTGGCGGCCGTGGCGGTGATGATGATGCTCCTGTCGGTCATCCAGGCCTGCTACCAGCCCTCGGTCATGTCCGCCATTCCCCTGCTCTCCTCCGACGAGAACCTGATGGCCGCCAACGGCGTGGCCATGCAGGTGCAGGCGGTGTCCACGCTGCTGGGGCCCATCCTGGGCGGCATTCTCTACGCCCGGGTGGGTGTCTTCCCCATTCTGGCGGCCAGCGCGGTCTGCTTCTTCGCCTCCGCCATCCTGGAGCTGTTCATCCGCATCCCCTACGAGAAGCCCGGGCGCACCGGCGGGGCCGTCACCCAGATTCGGTCCGACCTGGGCGACGCCCTCCACTTCCTCCGCCGCGAGAAGCCCCAGCTCTGGGGCTTCCTCTTCATCATGGCGGCGATCAACCTCTTTTTGTCCGCGCTTTTCATCGTGGGGCTGCCCTACCTCATCAAGACCTTCCTGGGCCTGTCCGCCGAGCTCTACAGCTACGCGGAGGCCGCGCTGGGCCTGGGCTCCATCCTGGGCGGGCTGCTCTCCGTGGTCATGGCCAAGCGCATGGCCTTCCGGCAGTCCTATCTGCTGGTGGGCGTGACCGCCATCCTCATGCTGCCCATCGTGCTGGCGCTGGCGCTGGGGCTCGCCCCCCTCGCCACCTACGGCATCATCGTCGTGTGCGTGCTGGTGGGCATGGGTTGCTCGGCGCTGTTCAGCATCTTCGCCCAGACCTACCTCCAGCAGCAGACCCCCACCCCTCTGCTGGGAAAGGTGTCCTCCTTCGTCTCCGCCATCTGCGTGTGCGCCATGCCCCTGGGGCAGGCCATGTACGGCGTGCTCTTCGAGGCCGCCGGGAGCGGCGTCTGGATGGTGGTGGCCTTCGGCATGGCGGTGAGCCTGGCGCTTACCGCCGTCACCGGCCGGGCCCTGGGCCGCGCGGTGGACGCCTTCGGGACGGAGACCGGGGCCGGGGCGGAGGCGTAACGGCCTGCCGGGCCGCCCCGGATGGTTTCAATTTGAAAAATCATGTATAATTTGCCGCGAATGGGGCGATGCTATGCCTGGAAATCCATTTAGAGGAGGTTTCTTGGCATGATCATGGATAAGATTGCCCTGATTCTGGCCATCATCGGCGGACTCAACTGGGGCAGCATCGGTATTTTCGGCTTCGACCTGGTGGCCTTCGCATTCGGTGGCTCCCAGAGCGCCGTCTCCCGGGTCATCTACACCCTGGTGGGACTGGCCGCCATCTGGTGCATCTCCCTGCTCTTCCGTGAGCGGGATACCGTGGACGAAAAGACCTGAAACACGCGAAAAAGAACGTACTGCCGCGGCAGTACGTTCTTTTTTGTTAGTTCGACCGCTTCTCCAGCAGGAGGCAGGTCAGCAGGAAGCAGAGGACGGAGATGCCCGCACAGCACGGAATCACCGGGAGGATGCGCCCCTTTTCTGCCTGATCAAACCAAAACGCCGCCAGCGCGACGCCCGCCAGCGCGGCTGTTGTGCCGATCTCCATCGGCCGTGTTCTGGATACCGGCGCCCCGCCCGCCATCAGGGCGCTGAACGCCGCCACCCACAGGCAGACTGTCAGGCCAAGGAGCAGGGAGAGGCCGAAGGCGTCCCAGCCCAGCCAGGGCGCGGCCTTGTCAGGAGAGAAGACATCCAGTCCGTTCTCTTCGGCGAACGCAAGCATGACCCGGCTCCGCTCCACATAGAGCGCCGTCAGGCCCTGCCGCATCCCCTCCCCCACCGCCAAAAGGACGCCCCAGGCCAGCACCTTTCCACCGAGGCTCTGCCAGGCGGGGCGGCCCGCCGTCCGCTCCAGCACGCGGGCCGGGCCGGTGCTCCACCCGATAAAGCTGGCAGCGCAGTTCATAACAAAGATAACCTGGATGCCCATCCCGCACCAGACGCGGAATATGGCCTGACTTTCCAAAAGGGCCACCACCGGCATGCCGCATATGGCTATCAGGCCCCCGAGGAGGAATATCGCGGGCGAGCCTCCCTGCCGCAGCTCCCACTTGGCGCTCTTCAGCAGGCCCTTCATACGCCCCCGCCCCCTTCAAACACCGCCATATAGTGCTCCTCCACCGATTGGCCGTATTGGGCGCGGATCTCCTCGGCGGAGGCCTGAAGACAGATTTTCCCCTCCCGCAGGAAGAGCACGTCGTCCAGAACGGGCTCAATATCGTGGACCAGATGTGTGGCCATGAGAATGGTCCGCTCCCCGTCCGGGAAGTCCAGCACCATGCGCAGGAGCCTGGCGCGCTCCACCGGGTCCACGCCGCCCAGCGGCTCGTCCAGCAGATAGAGCCGGGCGTCCCGCGACAGGAGGAGGGCCAGGTCCAGCCGCTCCGCCATCCCCTTGGGGAGCAGGGAGATCCGCTGCTCCCCGGGCACCGACAGCTCCTCGCACAGGGCGTCGGCCCGGGCGGGGTCAAAGTTGGGAAAGAGGTCGGCGTAATAGGAGACGCCCCGCTTCACCTTCAGCTCGCCCGGCAGAAGAATGTGGTCCGCCATATAGGCCACTTGGGGGCGGCGCTTCCTTGTAATCCGCTGCCCGTCCAGGAGGATGGTCCCCCCGGTGGGCCGCAGACCGCCGGAGAGAATCTTCAAAAGCGTGCTCTTCCCCGCGCCGTTGTGGCCCAAAAGGCCCACGATCCGTCCCGGCGACAGGGTAAAATCGCAGCCGGCAAGAACCCGGTTCTCGCCGAAGTCCTGATAGACGCCTCTGACCTCCAGCCGCTCGCTCACTGCTCCCCCTCCTTTTCCAGCCGTGCGGCCGTCTCCGCCCGCGTGAAGCCCAGGGCCGCCATCCGGGCGAGGAACTCCTCGGTCAGCTCCGCCGCCAGGCGCTCCCGCAGGGCCGCGAGGCGGGCGGCGTCCTCGGTGACGAAGCTGCCCACTCCCCGGCGGGTCTCAATAAGCCCCTCCCGCTCCAGCTCCGCGCAGGCGCGCTGCATGGTGTTGAGGTTGATGCCGTACCGTGCGGCCAGAGCCCGTACCGACTCCACCCGCTCGCCCGGCCTCAAACCGCCCGAGACAATGGCGCGCTTAATATGGTCCATCACCTGCAGATAGATGGGAGCGCTGGCGGAAAATCGCACGGTGATCACCTCGCCCAGTGTACTAATATCATAATACACTGTATCACGCAGATGTCAAGTGCAGTAAAATAATACTTGACAGGTGGGAATTGCAGTTCTATACTAACACTACACCCCCGGGGGGTATTATCCACACTTGTGATACGGAGGGCACGCCCATGATGGCCGACGAAAAGAAAGTTACCCGTCTTTTGAAGACCGCCAGGGGACAACTGGACGGAATTCTCAAAATGGTGGAGGAGAACCGCTACTGCATTGATATCTCCCAGCAGATTATGGCCACCGAGGCCATATTGAACCGGGTGAACAAGGAGATTTTGACCGCCCACCTCAAGCACTGCGTCCAGGAGGCCAAGACCGACGAGGAGCGGGCGCAAAAGGTGGATGAACTTGCTGATACTCTGGGAAGAATATTGAAGTAGCCCGGCGAGACCCGGAGCGGGGGCGCCCCCGCCCGGGGAAAGGGGCATCCGCCAGGCCGCAAGCCCCGCCCTGCGCGGCGCCCGCGAGGGGGACGGGCGTCGTCTCCCGCCGGGGAATCCAACCCGCCTCTCCACTTTTCACGTATGCAAAGGAAGGTGTCCCCATGAAGCAGAAATTCAACGTGACCGGCATGACCTGCCCGGCCTGCTCCGCTCCCCGCGAAAGCGCCGCTTTCGCCGGGGGCCCCTCTTATTTTATCTGCCGGGGCGAAATGAATCCGCCCGGCATCAAGGTTTCCCAGTGGGAAACGCTTGGGACGCGCCCGAAGGCGCGGATGGGCGGAGCATACGAATCAGAAAGCGCGGTGTCCCCATGAAGCAGAAATTCAACGTGACCGCCATGACCTGCCCGGCCTGCTCCGCTCCCCGCGAAAGCGCCGCTTTCGCCGGGGGCCCCTCTTATTTTATCTGCCGGGGCGAAATGAATTCGCCCGGCATCAAGGTTTCCCTGTGGGAAACGCTTGGGACGCGCCCGAAGGCACGGATGGGCGGAGCATACGAATCAGAAAGCGTGGTGTCCCCATGAAGCAGAAATTCAACGTGACCGGCATGACCTGCTCGGCCTGCTCCGCCCATGTGGAGAAGGCCGTGGGCAAGGTGGAGGGCGTGGAGGGCGTCAGCGTCAATCTGCTGGGAAACTCCATGCTGGTGAACTACGACGACGCCAGGACGGACAGCGCCGCCGTCATCCAGGCGGTACAAGACGCGGGCTATGGGGCCTATCTCCCCGGCGCGGACTCCGCCGGAAAGGCCGCTGAAAAGGCGGCGGCCCCGGCCATGGACGAGGAATTGAAGCGCATGAAGCGGCGGCTTATCGTCTCCTTCTGCTTCCTGATCCCCCTGTTCTACATCGCAATGGGGCACATGATGGGCTGGCCCCTCCCCTCCCTCTTCCACGGCGTCCACAACGCCATGATTTTCGCCCTGCTCCAGTTCCTGCTGCTGCTGCCCATCATGTACGTCAACGACAAGTACTATAAGGTGGGCTTCAAAACCCTTTTTAAAGGCGCGCCCAATATGGACTCCCTCATCGCCATCGGCTCCGCCGCCGCCTTTGTGTACGGCATCGTGGCCCTCTTCAACATCGGCTGGGGGCTGGGCCACGGCGACACGGCCCTGGTGGAGCAGTGGTCCATGGACCTCTACTTCGAGTCGGCGGGCATGATTCTCACCCTCATCACTCTGGGCAAGTATCTGGAGACCCGCTCCAAGGGCAAGACCAGCGAGGCTATCACCCGGCTGATGGATCTGGCGCCCAAAACCGCCACGGTGATCCGGGACGGGAAGGAGCTGGAGCTGCCCGTCGAGGACGTGGCGGTGGGCGACCTCATCGTGGTAAAGCCCGGCGGACGCATTCCGGTGGACGGCGAGGTGGCCGAGGGCTACTCCGCCGTGGACGAGAGCGCCCTCACCGGCGAGAGCCTGCCGGTGGAGAAGGGTCCCGGCGACAAGGTGGCCGCGGCCTCCATCAACAAGTCCGGCTCCTTTACCTTCAAGGCTCTGCGGGTGGGCGAGGACACCACCCTGGCCCAGATGATCCGTCTGGTGGACGAGGCCGCCTCCTCCAAGGCCCCCATCGCCAAGCTGGCGGACAAGGTGGCGGGCGTCTTCGTCCCGGTGGTCATCGCCATCGCCCTGGTGACGGCCGCGGTATGGCTCATCGCCACCGGCTCCGGCACCAGCGCGCTGACGGCGGGTGTGGCGGTGCTGGTCATCTCCTGTCCCTGCGCCCTGGGGCTGGCCACCCCTGTGGCCATTATGGTGGGGACCGGCAAAGGCGCGGAGAACGGCATCCTCATCAAGTCGGCCGAGGCCCTGGAGACACTGCACACCATCGACACGGTGGTGCTGGACAAGACGGGCACCCTCACCCAGGGCAAGCCGGTAGTCACCGACTGCTACCCCAACGAGGGCGCCACCACGGAGGAGCTTCTCTGCGTGGCCGCCTCGCTGGAGAAGCCCTCCGAGCACCCCCTGGCTGACGCCATTGTGGCCGAGGCGAAGGAGCGGCGCATCCCCCTGGCTCCCATCGAGGGCTTCCGGGCCGTCCATGGCCGGGGCGTCGCCGGCACGCTCCACGGCGTGGACGTGCTGGCGGGCAACCGGGCCATGATGGAGGAAAACGGCGTGGAGCTGGCCGGCTTCGGCATGATTGCGGAGGAGCTGGCCAAGCAGGGCAAGACCCCCCTCTACTTCGCGGAGAACCGGGCCGTCCTGGGCGTGGTGGCGGTGGCGGACACCGCCAAGCCCACCAGCGCCGAGGCGGTGGCCGGCTTCAAGGCCCAGGGCATCCGGGTCGTGATGCTGACCGGCGACAACCAGCGCACCGCCGAGGCGGTGGGCGGGGAGCTGGGCGTGGACACGGTGATTGCCGAGGTCCTGCCCCAGGACAAGGAGCGGCATGTGGCCGCCCTCCAGGCCGAGGGGAAGAAGGTGGCTATGGTGGGCGACGGCATCAACGACGCGCCCGCACTGGCAAGGGCCGACGTGGGCCTCGCCATCGGCGCGGGGACCGACGTGGCCATCGAGTCGGCGGACATTGTCCTGATGAAGAGCGACCTATTGGATGCGGTGACCGCCGTTCGGCTCAGCAAGGCCACCATCCGCAACATCAAGGAAAACCTCTTCTGGGCGTTTATCTATAATATCATCGGCATCCCCCTGGCGGCGGGCGTGTTCTACCCCATTTTCCACATGCAGCTCAACCCCATGTTCGCCGCGGCGGCCATGAGCCTCTCGTCGGTGTGCGTGGTCAGCAACGCCCTGCGGCTCAAGTTCTTCAAGCCCGCGCCCCGGACGGGCGCGGAGGCCTCCCCCGCGACAGTCCGCGCGTCGGACAGTATTCCCCGGCAGAAGCCGATTTTGAAAGGAGAAAAGAAGATGGAAAAGAAATTGAACGTGGAAGGCATGATGTGCTCGCACTGCAAGGCCCACGTCGAGAAGGCCCTCGGTGCGGTCGCCGGCGTGACCGCCGCCGTGGCCGATGTGGAGGCCAAGACCGCCACCGTCACCCTGTCCCAGGAGGTGGCGGACGCGGACCTCAAAAAGGCCGTGGAGGACGCCGGGTACGAGGTAACTTCCATTTCCTGAGCTGAACAAAAGGCGCGGCGGGGGTGTTCCCCGCCGCGCCTTTTGCCGTCATCCCGTGTCATTTTCCGGACTTGGTAACATCAGATTTCAATGATTTACCTGGTATTGTAAACGTATATTTTTTGCTGTTACCAACAAGATTTATTCTGTCTTAAAAAGCAAGTTTTGTGACATTTGTCTTGATTTTTGCAAGGGTGTGTCGTATAGTAAAATACAGGAAAATAAGGCGTGCGGCGCTCTGAAATCGGCGGCGCGTTTTTGTTTTCCGCAAACAGAAGGGATGAGCAAAGGGGTACCCCTTTGCTGCTTTTGACCCTGGGTCAAAAGACAAATCCCCTAAAATCTGGAGGGAATGAAATGAATCGAGCAGGAAAACGGACACTCGCGCTGTTCCTGAGCCTGGCAATGGCATTCTCACTTGCCTGCCTCCCCGCCCAGGCCGCGCCTGTCATGGCGGACGCGGCCGGGAGTTGGGCCGCCGGCTCCATCGACCGCTGGGCGCAGCTCGGCATCGTGCAGGGCGACTCCGACGGGAACTTTAACCCCGCCAATCCCCTCTCCCGCAGCGAGCTGGCCACCATTCTGGTGAAGATGTTCGGCCTCACGGAGAAGGCGGAAAACACCTATTCCGACCTGAAGGGCGACGAGTGGTACGCCGACGCCATTCTCAAGTGCACCGCCGCCGGGATTATGAAGGGCGACGGCGTCAGCTGCAACGCCACCGCGCAGATCAGCCGCCAGGAGACCATGGTCATGCTTGGCCGGGCGGTGGGCGTCGTCCCCGCCGGGGAGCCGGACATGAGCCGTTTCACCGACGGCGCGGAGGTCGCCGACTGGGCCGCGGGCTATCTGGCCCCCCTGGCCGAGATGGGCATTCTCACCGGGGTTGGCGACGGCTCCGCAGCCCCCGCGGCCAATATTGACCGCGCATCCATGATGGCCCTGCTGGACAAGGCCGTGGTGGAGTATGTGAACGCCCCCGGCGAGGTGGCCGTGGACAACGCCAACGGCTTTGTGGTTGTGAACGTGGCCGCCGGGGAGGGCGAAGTGGTCCTCACCGGCACCGCGGCTGGCGTGGTCGTGGCCTCGGGCACCATTGGGGGCAAGGTGGTGGCGAAGGACCTGTCCGCCGGCACCGTGAAGGTGGACGGCGCCGCCGCCGTCTCCGTCGAGGGCGGGAGCACCGTCGGCACCGTGGCCGTCAGCGCCGCCGCCAGCGTGGAGATCGCCAAGTCCGCCAAGGCCGACGCGGTGGAGGTGACAGGCGCGGACGCCAGGCTGACCGTCGCCGGCACCGTGGGCAGCGTGGCGGTGGCGGAGAGCGCCGCCAACACGCAGGTGAAGGCTGAGGCCGGCGCGAATATTGCGTCCGTGGAGAACGCCGCCGAGGGCCTGACCGTCACCGGCAAGGGCAGCGTGGGCGCCGTCTCCACCACCGCCGAGGCGAAGGTATCCACCCCCAACACCGTGACCACCCACACCGAGACCAGGGTGGACGCACAGGGCAACACCGTCACCACCAAAACCGAGACCACCAACAACAGCAAGGGCGAGGCCGGCACCGTCAAGACCGAGACCACCACCACCAAGCCCGACGGCACCACCGATACCAAGACGGAGACGCAGAAGCCCGACAAGCCCTCCGGCGGCGGAAGCTATGTGCCCACCGTCTCCACCTGGGACGGCGCCAGCGCCGACACAGGCTGGTACAGCGAGAGCGCCGACGCCTTTACCCTGTCCACCGCGGCAGAGCTGGCCGGGCTGGCGAAGCTGGTCAACGAGGGGAAGGATTTTGCCGGGAAGGCGGTCACCCTGGGAATTGATATCGACCTGGGCGGACATGAGTGGACTCCCATCGGCCGATATATTAAGGCTTGGGGCGCTGTAGTCGAGGGCTATGAAGAGATATCGAAAGATTACGTCGGGTACGTGCATCCGTTTAGCGGCATCTTCGATGGCAATAACAAGACTATTTCAGGCCTGGAGGTAACTACACGCTCCTCATGTACTGACTCCATGCTGGATGGCTCTGCACTTTTTGGTGTAATTAGCGGCGCGACGATTAAAAATGTAACCATTTCCAATTGCGTCATTTCCTCTGATGACCGCTCTGCCGCCGTTGCGGGTTTTGTTATCGGCGGAAAGGCTGATTTTTCTAATATTCTGATCGACGGCGGTACAATTCTCAGTCATGACCCTTGCGACGACAACGAAAGCAGCCTCAACTATGATGGCAACGGTACAGACGATTGGAGTTCCTGGTCTACCGGAGGAATTGTCGCCCAAATTTATAATTATAGTACTTATAATTATAAGAATGTTAGCAACGCTGTCGTATCCTTTGAGAACTGCGAGGTTCGTGGGACCGCTATTACCGGCGATTATAATGTAGGCTCACTATGGGGCTCTATCACCGAGGCGGGAACCATTCCGGGCAATTTGCAGCAGCTCCCCGCTGCGGTGACGGTCTCCGACTGTAGCAGCTCTGCCGAAGTCCACTGCACGCAGGGCACAATCGGCGTTCTCGGGGGCTGGACTTACTGTGCCGGCGGCAATGTTGATGGTTTTGATTTTACCGGAACAGCTGCCAATCAGAATGGAGACTGGACGGTCTCTCTCTGCGGTGGAATGGGGGATGGTGGCGGATATACTGCCCTCAGCGTAGAAAACGCATCCGTATCTCCCCCGGACAACGCGGTGCTGAATCAGGCTCTTACCATTCCTGCGAACATTTCTTTTAAGGTCCCCGCCTCCTATACCTTCACCATCAATGCGGGAAAGGCACTCACTGTCAACGGAACATTCATCAATCGTGGCACAGTTATCGTCAATGATGCAAATGCCCTCTCATTCGTCCTTTCTGCGGGTGGAAACATTAAGCTGGGTGACAATATCACGGTTTCCGCGCCCATCGTCATAGCGCAGGATGCTGTCGTCGACGGTGCCGGATATACCATTACCGGAAAAGCGGACGGCGGTAATAATCGTCAGGGCGTGTTCCATCTGTTTAACGAGTCCGACACCCCCGTCGCACTCACGCTCAGGAATACGACAATTATCAATAAAAATGGAGTGGAGGGAAATAAGTGGTCCAACGCCTGCGGCATCAGCGTCAGAGCGTCAAATCAGTCCGTAACCCTTGATCATGTAACCATCGATACTTCTCACTACTGTATTTTCGTCGGTGTTCCGGGCTTGGAAACTGAAGATATTAATCATGTCACGCTTACAATTAACGACTCTAACCTCACCGGATATGCCGCAGTGTACTACCGTTCCAATACTACGGAAATTACTGACCCCGTTCTTACAGTGAGTGACAGCATGCTAATCGGCCGGGGATACAATGGAGAAGGTAATGGTTTTAGTACCCTCGTATTTAATGGTACTAGGAATGCTCGTGTCGCAATTACCGACACCTATCTCTCTAATAGCTTTAATAATGGTAATGCCGATGCCAACCAGGATATCATTCGCTTTAATGATTATTCTCCGTATGAGAAGAATGCTGTTGTGACGTTGACAGGTTGTACCCTTCAGACCACCGAAAATGCTGTTGTGCCCAACGTGGTTAACTTCCGCTGCCTGGAAAACCTGAATATGGGCAACAAGGTTATCATAGACGATGCCACGAATACCTTGGGGCAGGACGGCAAACAGTTGATTCGTGTTATGCGCAATGGCGATGAGCTTGTCGCCACCGGTATTGATCTGGAAGATGTACTGGATCTGCGGGTATACAGCAGAGAAGCTTATAATCAGGACCCTGTCACCGGCGGTAAAATGATTTACAACGTTCTCAAGTCAGGCGATACAGTCATTCTTCCCGATGAATACACCATTCCGGCAAATACCACTGTCATAATTCCAGACGGCATCACTGTCAGCGGTACTGTTCAAGGAACCGACGCCACATCCCTGCTCGTTATCACTTCCGATAACGGGTACGGCAGCTTGAGCGCCGGAACCTATGAGTGGGTTAACGGGAACTGGACGGTAAGTACCGTCCAACCGTAGCGGCACGCATTATAAAGCGCCGGGGCAATGAACAGCCCCAAGTTATTCAGACAGCACAAAAAAGCGGCCCGTGAGTAGGCAAAGCAGATTATGAGGAGAGGTGGCGCGCAAGCGGCGCCTCTCCCGTTTTTATTTGGATACGCTCATAGTTATAAAAGTGAATAAACTCGGCAATCGCATGGTTGGCCTCTTCAAAGGTGTCCGGCTTATGCCTGTAAATACACTCG
>NZ_JACOPQ010000020.1 GCF_014287675.1 Lawsonibacter faecis
CCTCCATCGCTCCTATTTTTGTATAGCTTCGTTTGCTCATAACAATACCCCCTGATGTAGTTCTATTATCCTACATCAGGGGGCATTTTGTCATTGTCCGTTTTTACTGGGGCTGTTCATCAGGACTGCCCAGGCGCTTTCCTTTATGCGGTTTTTTGTGTCGGGCTGTCGTCCGGGGATTTTCCGCGGCCCCGCAAGGGCCCATGGGGATGAAGATGCGCCGGGCAGCAGGTTTCCCGCCGCACCTTGGGACACCCCCCTGATGGGTGCGGTCCTGACGCGCCGCCGCTTTTTTACATATCTCCAAGACTCACCGCATATACATCCGACAGTGGAAATCAATTGCGGGGAGTGTTGTCTTTTGAAAGGGAACATCGAGGAGCGCGCCTGCCAGCTGGCGCTTTACATCATAGAGAACAAGGCGACGGTGCGCGCTGCCGCCCAGAAATTCGGCATCTCCAAGTCCACCGTCCACAAGGACCTCAGCGAACGTCTGCCCGCGTTCAACAAGCCCCTCTATGAGCAGGTCAAAGGGGTCCTGGACGAGAATAAGGCGGAACGGCATATCCGCGGCGGTATCGCTACGCGGAAGAAGTATAAAGGCGATTGAACACACATAAGCAGCAAAAACACTCTGCACGCCGCCTGTGAGCGGCGTGCAGAGTGTTTTTTACGGCCTACAGCGCCGTCCTGACCAGCGCGGCCATGGCGGCGGCATCGACGGCGGTATCCGTAAAGTGCTCCAGGGCAAATACCGCCTGGTAAATCAGCATCCCCAGACCGTTCATAGTGGGGTGGCCGCCCAGGCGGGCGCGGCGGAGCAGCTCGGTCTCGGCAGGGGCGTAGATGAGATCGCAGACCGGGACGGAGGGGGGCAGGGCGTCCAGGAAGGAGAGATCCTCAAACTGGCCTGTGATGCCTGTCATGCCCAGAGAGGTGCAGTTGATGAGAAGGTCGCTCTCCGCCGCCCGACGGGCGAGGGCGCCGGCGTCGAAGGCGTCGGGTGACATCTTGTCCGGGGCGAGCGCGCACAGCTGCCGGGCACGGCCCGGGGTGCGGTTGCACACGGTGACGCGGGCGGCTCCCTGTTGGACCAGCTTCAGGGCCACGGCCTTGGCCGCGCCGCCCGCTCCCAGGAGGGTGACGCGCCTGCCGGGAATCTCTGCGTCCAGGTCGGCCAGCGCGCGGTAAAAGCCCCGGCCGTCGGTGTTGAATCCGTAATATTTACCGTTCTTGATACAGATGGTATTCACAGCACCGTAGAGCCTGGCGTCCTCGTCCAGCACATCCATCAGGGGGAGGAGATCCTCCTTATGGGGCATGGTGGCGTTGAAGCCCGCATAGCCGGAAAAGCGGGCGCACTCCAGCCAATGGGCGGCCTGGCCGCGGGGGACGCTCTGGCACAGGTATATATAATTCAGGCCCAGGGCGCGGAGCATGGTGTTTTGAATCAGGGGGGATTTGGAGTGGAGCACCGGGTCCCCGATGACGCAGAGCTTTCGGGTGGCATTGGTCAGTTCAACCTGCATGGCGGACACCTCGTTTTATCGGTCGGGGGACGGGCGCGGTGTAGAAACCTCAGGACAGGGACGGTGCGGAGAGAAAATACCCCATGGCCGCCTCGTAGCCGTAGAGCCCCAGACCGCAGATTTGGCCCACACAGGCGGGGGCGGTGACGCTCTTATGGCGGAATTCCTCCCGCTGGTGGACATTGGAGATATGGACCTCCACGCAGGGGACGGACACGGCCTTGAGTGCGTCCAGAATGGCGTAGCTGTAGTGGGTAAAGGCCCCTGGATTCATCACGATGGCGTCGTAGGTGCCCTCGGCGGCGTGGATGGCGTCGATGACGGCGCCCTCGTGGTTGGACTGGAAGCACTCGGCGGTACTCCCGTGGGCGGCGGCAAAGCTGCGCAGGCGGTCGCAGAGGGCCTCGTAGGTATTCTCACCGTAAACCCCCGGCTCCCGCTTGCCCAGCAGGTTCAGGTTGGGGCCGTTGATGATCAGAAATTTCATATCGCGCACTCCTCTAAGTAGATTGTAGCGATCCGGTCGGCCGCCTCTTCGGCGGTTTTGGTGCCGGAGATAGTATACCGGGCGTATTTACGGTAGAGGTCAATCCGCTGGGTATAGAGCTGGAGAATGCGCTCACGGTCGCCGCCCACCAGGGGACGGCCCGAGTGGTCCTCGCCCATGATGTCCTCCACCGCCCGGTCCCGGAAAAAGACCAAACCGGTGCCGGAGAGCGCCCGCATATTTTCGCTGCGGAGGACAACGCCCCCGCCGGTGGCGATCACCGTGTCTTCCAGGGCGGAGGCGGCGCGTACGGCGGCGGTCTCCCGGTCCCGGAAGGCGGCCTCCCCCTCTGCGGCGAAGAGCTCCGGTATGCTGCGATTGGCGGCGGCCTCCACCAGAGCGTCAGTATCCACCAGGGGCATCCCGAGCCGCTGGGAGAGGAGGCGGCCCACGGTGGATTTACCGCTTCCCGGCATTCCAATCAGTACGATATTCATTTATCAGCCCTCGTAAGCCTTATAGTTGCCCAAAATCCGCATGCCGGAGGCGAGCTGGCTCAGCTCGTGGAGCACGCCGTCCATGCCGGGGGCGGAGAGGTCGCCGGAAAAGTCCAGGAAAAAAAGGTATTCCCAGTTGCGCCCGGGGATGGGCCGGGACTCCAGCTTCATCAGGTTCAGGCCCTGGACGGTGAAGAGAGTCAGAATCTCGTGTAGGGAGCCGCTCTGGTGGGGCAGGGTGAAGAGTGCGCTGATCTTGTCGCGCCCCTCCCTCCGCTCCATTACCGGGGAGACCACCACAAAGCGGGTGGTGTTCTCTGCGTTGTGGTTCACCTTCTCCGCCAGAATCTCAAGCCCGTAGAGCCGGGCGGCCCGCTTGGAGCAGATGGCGGCGGCGGTGCGGTCCCCGGAGGCGGCCACCTGCTTGGCGGAGCCGGCGGTGTCCAGGGTGGGGACCCTCGTCCAGCTCCGGCGGCTGTCCAGGAAGCGGTCACACTGCTGGAGACCCTGCTCATGGGAGTAGACGGTCTGAATCCCGTCCATCGTCACGCCGGGGAGGGCGGCCAGGCAGTGCTCCACCTTCACCTGCCACTCCCCCACGATGGCGTAGGCGTACTGGGCCAGCAGGTCGTAGACCTGACGGATGGAGCCGGTGGAGGTGTTCTCCACCGGGAGAACGGCATAGTCCGCCTCGCCGTTCTGGAGGGCGAGGAATACGTCGCCAAACCAGGCCGCGCCCAGGGAATTCACCTGGGGGCCGAAGAATCCGGCGGCGGCCTCCTCGCTGTAGCAGCCGGGCTCGCCCTGGTAGACCACCCGGGGGCTTGCCACCGGCTCCCGGGCGCGGGAGAGGGCGTCCAGATAGGCGGCGTAGCCGGGGTCCTCGGCCCCCTCATGGACCAGCCTGCGCTGCTGGCGACGGGAGATGGCCATAATGGTCTGGAAGAGGGTGGCCACGTCGGCCTTCAGCAGGGGGTCGTCGGTCATGGCGGCCTTTTTGGCTAAAACCTCGCGCTCCCGCTGGGCGTCCAGCACGGGGATTTGACGCGCCAGCTTGTACTCGCCCACCTTACCCGTGATGTCCATGCGGCGGCGGAAGAGCTCCACCAGTTGGGCGTCCACCTCATCTATCTGGCAGCGGTAGTCTTCTAGTTCGGACATGGAAAGCAACTCCTTTTGTGTTGACCTGGAGAGAAGCGGCGGCGGCAGCCTCTGCGCCATCCCATTTTCTCAGAGGCCCAGCAGCTCGCAGGTGGCAAGTGCGGCGGCGGCTTCGATGACGGGGACCCCTCATGATGATATCTGCTCGGGCCAAATGAATTGTCCCGGCATCAAGGTTTTGCCGGAGGCAAAACGCTCGTGTTCGAGGGCCGTCACGAACCCTAGAGGCCCAGCAGCTCGCAGGTGGCAAGGGCGGCGGCGGCTTCGATAACGGGGACGGCGCGGTGGACGATGCAGGGGTCGTGCCGGCCCTCGATGGTCAGCTTGGCGTTTTCCAGCGTGGCGAGGTTCACCGTGTCCTGCTCCCGGGCGATGGAGGGGGTGGGGCGGATGGCGACCTCGAACTCCACGCTCATTCCGTTGGTGATGCCGCCGTTCACGCCGCCGGAATGGTTGGTGCGGGTACGCACCTCGCCCCCCTCCCAGCAGAAGGGGTCGTTGGCCTCGCTGCCCCGCATGGCGGCGAAGCCGAACCCCGCGCCGAAGCCCACCGCCTTCACGGCGGGGACGGCGAAGAGGTGCTGGGAGAAAATACCCTCCACATTGCGGCCGTAGTCGGGGGCCCCCAGGCCGGCGGGGAGGCCCTCCACCGTGCAGCGGATGCAGCCCCCCACACTGTCCTGGTCCGCCTTGGCACCCAGGACGGCCTCCTCAAGCTGCTCCGGCGTGGGGTCGGGGATGCCCGCCACGTTGGAAATGCGGGCGGAGACGGTCACGTCCATCTCCCGCAGAATCAGCTTGGCGACCGCCCCGGCAAAGACCAGGGGGGCGGTGAGGCGGCCGGAGAAGTGCCCGCCGCCCCGGTAGTCGCCGCAGCCCTCGGAGTGGATATAGCCGGCGTAGTCTGCGTGGCCGGGCCGGGGGAGGTCCTTCAGCTTGGAGTAGTCCTTCGAGCGGGTGTCGGTGTTCTCAATCACCGCGCAGAGGGGCGCGCCGGTGGTCTTCCCCTCAAACACGCCGGAGAGAATCCGGGGCTCGTCGGCCTCCCTCCGGGCGGTGGAGAGGGCGTTCCTGCCCGGAGCGCGGCGGGCGAGCTCGCTGCGGATGAAGTCCATGTCCAGTTCCACCCCGGCGGGGACATTCTCCAGCACCACACCGATGGCGCTTCCGTGGGACTCGCCGAAAATGATATGTTTCATACGGGTCACTTCCTTTATGGTGGGGCATAGGGGACGGCGAGACCTGCCCCCTTGACCTGCAGGCATTTTCGCCGTTTACTCCGTCCGGGTGAACACCCCGCCCAGGCGGGCATAGTCGGACCAGAAGTCCGGGTAGGACTTGGCGACGGCTCCGGCGTCGCGGATGGTAACGCTGCCCGAGGTCCGGGTGGCGGCCATGGCCAGCATCATGGCGATGCGGTGGTCGTTGTGGCTGTCGGTGTCGCCGCCGGTGAGGGCGGCGATGCCCCGGATGGACAAAAAATCGGGGCCCTCCTCAATGTCCGCGCCCAGCCTGCGCAGCTCGGAGGTCACGGTGGCGAGGCGGTCGCTCTCCTTGATACGCAGGCGGGCGGCGCCCACCAGCCGGGTGCTCTCTCCCGCCCGCAGGGCGGCGTGGAGGGCCAGGGGGGGCACCAGATCGGGACACTGGGACACGTCCAGCTCCACGGGGCCTCCGCCGCAGAGTCTGGCATAGTAAGGACAGATAATCTTATCGCCCTGGACGGAGCCGGCATTCATTCCCAGGATTTTCACGCTATTTCCAAGGCCGTTTGCGGCGTAGTAAAACCCGGCCTGGGACCAATCGGCCTCCACGGCGCGGTCAATGGGGGAGTAGGCCTGGGGGGAGACGTGGAAGCAGCCGCTCTCCCCGTGCGGCTCGGTCACCACCACGCCAGCACCCATGAGGGCGTCCATCGTCATGGCGATGTAGTCCCAGCTCTCCAGAGCGGTGGTGGGGTAGATGCGGGAGGGGCCGTCCAGGAGTGGGAGGGCGCAGAGCAGTCCGGTGAAGAACTGGCTGGAGACATTGCCGGGCAGGGCGTAGTCGCCGGGAGTCAGCTCGCCCCGGACCGTGAGGACGCCGTCGCGCTGTTCATAGAAGATGCCCTTCTCATCGAAGAGATCAAAATAGGGCTGCTGAGGCCGCTCCATCAGCCGCCCCCGGCCGGTGAATACGCCGCCCCCCGCCACCGCCAGGGCGATGGGAATGAGAAAACGCAGCGTGGAGCCGGATTCGCCGCAGTCAAAGCGGGGAAGGCGGCTGTCTGATTTGGATTTGCGAGCACCAATACCGGTGACTTGAATGGTATCCCCGTCCGTTTGTTCCCAGCGGGCCCCGAGCTGCTCCATACAGAAGAGGGTTGCGCGGATGTCCTGTGAAAAATTCAGATTGGAGATCCGGCTCACCCCCGCGCCCAGGCAGGCCGTGATGATGAGCCGGTGGGCCTGGGATTTGGAGGGGGGAGGCGTTATTGGGCCGCTGAGCTTTTTCGGAGTAATCGTAATGTCCATGTGACCTCCAGACGGGCCGCCGCTCTCGGCGGCCCTTACAGGATTGCGCGGTGGAATGAGAGCGCCCCCTGTGGGTTTCAGTCCGCCGGTTCGGACAGAAGCCCCAGAACACGGGATTTTTCCACCCTGAGAGGGATGGCGCGGCCGGGCTCGTTCAAAAGGATGAGTGAGATCATGTCGCCGTCGCCCTTCTTGTCCAAGCCGATGGCGGCGGAGTAGTCCTCCGGCGTGCAGGGGATCTCAATGGGCAGGCCGAAGCAGGCGAGGAGGGTGCCGATGCGCTCCGGGAGGCCCGGGGGCGTAATGCCCAGTTTTACGCCCAGCTCCCCGGCCTTCACCATGCCTGCCGCTACCGCCTGGCCGTGGGTCCAGAGCTCGTAATTTCCGGCCAGCTCATAGGCATGGCCCAGAGTATGGCCGAAGTTCAGAAGCATCCGCAAGCCGGTATCGCGCTCGTCCTCCACGACAACCGAGCGTTTAATGTCGCAGCAGGTATACAAAACGTGTTCAATATCCGGCGTGATCTCATGCCGGGAGGGGCGCTGCTCCAGCCAGGAGAGGAAGGACACGTCCCGGATGCAGCCGTACTTGATAACCTCGGCCATGCCGTCGGCAAACGCCGCGTCGTCCAGCGTGCCAAGGACGGCGGGGTCCATCAGTACCAGCCGGGGCTGCCAGAAGGCCCCGGCCAGGTTCTTGCCCGCCTTCAAATCCACCGCCACCTTGCCGCCCACGGAGGAGTCCACCTGGGCCAGAAGGGTGGTCGGGATCTGGATGAAGGGAACGCCACGGAGAATGGTGGCGGCGGCGAAGCCCGCCAGGTCCCCTACCACGCCGCCGCCCAGGGCCACCACGCCGTCAGTGCGGGTCAGTTGCATATCCATAAAGGCGTCGTACAGGGATTCCAGCATCCGTACGGACTTGGACTTCTCACCGGCGGGGATGGAGATGGGCCGGGCGTCGAAGCCGGCGGCAGTCAATGAGGCACACAGCCGCTCCCCGTAGAGGGGACCTACGGTGGAGTCGGTAACCACGGCCAGCCGGGCGGCGCCGGGGAGGACGGCCCGGCACAGCTCACCGGCGCGGTTTAGGAGCCCGCGCTCGATCAGGATGTCATACTCCCGGCCGGGGAGGTCGACGGTCAGGGTTTTCATAGGGTGGCCCCCTTTTTCTCAAAGTAATCTTCCCGCAGTATGGCGTACCAGACGGCGTCGCAGACGCCCTGGTTGTTCCAGTCCGAGCGGCGGAGGATGCCCTCGCGGGTGAGGCCGCAATTCTCCATCACCTTGCCGGAGCCGGGGTTACGGGGGTCGTGGCGGGAGTCGATCCGGCCTGCGCCCACCTGCTCGAAAAAGAAACGGATGACCGCGGCCAGCGCCTCGGAGGTGATGCCCTGGTTCCACCAGGGGCGGCCGATGCAGTAGCCGATGTGGACGCTCTCCGCGCTGTCGTCCCGGCGCACCACGCTGATGGCGCCTATCGGCGCACCCAGAGATTTGAGGACGATGGCCCAATTGTAAAAGGTGGGATCGCCGTACTCGGCCAGCATGGACTCAATATAGCTTAAGGAGACCGCCTCGTCCGCGTGGGCGGGCCAGGTGAGGAATTTCGTCACCTCACTGTCGCAGGCCCAGTTGCGGAACATGGCGGGGGCGTCGCTGCGGATAAAACGTCGGAGGAGAAGTCGGTCGGTCTCAAGCGTGATGGTGCCCAGATGGTTCATTGGCAAGTCCTTTCCAGTATTAAGAGGCGGGTAGCTTGCGCGAGACGCCCGACCTGTTTTTTCGGCCCCATGCCGTCTTAGCTCCCTATGCGCCTACGCTCGCGCTTCCTTGTCACGTTCGCGTTGGGCGCATCATACGGTGCGGCTTCCCGCCGACTCCGGGGAAAGCCGGACAACGCCTCGCGGGTACGGCCTTTTCCGGCTTTCCCCGTCGCTCCGGTCCATCCGCACCTATGCGCCTACGCTCGCGCTTCCTTTTTATTTTATCAATTTCTTACCCATCAGGTCAACCAGCACGCCCATCTTCCGCATAAGAATGTCAAACTGAGCGGGCGTGAGGGACTGCTGGCCGTCGCACTTGGCGCGGGGGGGATCGTTGTGGACCTCAATGATGAGGCCGTCGGCCCCGGCGGCGATGGCCGCCATGGCCAGAGGCTCCACCATCCAAGCCATGCCCGCCGCGTGGGAGGGGTCCACAATGATGGGCAGGTGGCTCATCTTTTTCACCGCCGGAATGGCGGAGAGATCCAGGGTGTTGCGGGTATAGGTCTCGAAGGTGCGGATACCCCGCTCGCAGAGGATGACGTTCTCGTTGCCCTCGCTCATGATGTACTCGGCGGACATGATCCACTCCTCGTAGCTGTTGGAGAGGCCCCGCTTCAGGAGGATGGGCTTGGACATCCTGCCCACCTCCTTCAGAAGGTCGAAGTTCTGCATATTCCGGGCGCCGATCTGGACCACGTCCACCTTCTCTTCAAAAAGCTCCACATACCGGGGGGCCATAATTTCGGAGACGATGGGCAGGCCCGTGGCCTTTTTGGCCTCCAGCAGCAGGTCGAGGCCGGGGGTGCCCATGCCCTGGAAGGAGTAGGGTGAGGTGCGGGGCTTGAACGCGCCGCCCCGGAGCATGGCCGCGCCGGAGGCCTTCACGGCCTCGGCGATGCCCACCACCTGCTCCTCGCTCTCCACGGAGCAGGGACCGGCGATGACCGAGAAGTTGCCGCCGCCGATGACGGCCTCGCCCGCGCGGACGATGGTGTCCTCGGGGTGGAACTTGCGGTTGGCCTTCTTATAGGGCTCCTGGACCCGCATGACCCGCTCCACATGGGGCTCCATACTGATTTTGTCGATGTCCAGGCTGATGGTGTCCCCCACCAGGCCCAGAATGGTGCAGCCCACGCCGTTGGTGACCCCCACCTGGAGGCCCTGCTCCTCAAAGCGCTTGGCCAGCGAGTCGATGTCCTCTTTCCGCGTGCCGGGCTTCATAATGACGACCATAAAATAACATCCTTTCTTCATTCGCAGCAAAATAAAAAGGGAGCACATTGATGAAATCAATGTGCTCCCCGCAAAGAATACGAAGATACAGAGAACCCCATGTATGCAGGGCTCCTATGATTCCATCCCTCTATTTTACCAACACAAAATAGCCGGCGCTCGTAAATCGAGCCCAGCTGGCGGTAAAAGAGAAGGATGAAGTTGTGAGGGCGGTAGCGCTCATACGGGGACCTCACATTCCTAAATTGCGGCTTTGTTTAATACGCGTTATTATACGCTTGACCGGGGCAAATTGCAAGGTGTTTTTTCGGGAGGGTCGGGCAAAGCGTGGGCACGGAGGTAGGCAAGATCCCGCTTCAGCTCCCGGCGGACGCTCATCTGCCAAAAATATTCGCCCAGGAACAGGGTGCGCTCAATCCCCCGCTTGTGGAGGAGCGCATCCATCAGCCGCGGCAGGGAGTAAATGGATCTGCTGGCGAGGATAATCTCCTTCTGGAGGTCGCAGGCTGAGATGTGCTCGGGGTTGTGGACCACCTTGCCGGTACAGCGGGCCCAGTTCTCATCAATGAGGCTCCCCTTGTGGGTCTCATACACGGGTGTGCCGGGGATGAAATACATGGACTGAATGAGCACGCCGCAGATATCATGACGGATGACGAAATCGGCCAGGCGCCTGCCCACACCCCGTGTGTGGCTGTCCGCGCCCACGATGAAGAGGCCCCGGACCCGCAGACCGTGACGCCTGATATTCTCGGCCGCCGACAAGATCTCCCGGTAGGTGCTCTTTTTATGGTAGGCTTCAAACGCCTCGTCCTCCAAAAACTCAATGCCAACGGCCAGCTCGGAAAAACCGGCCTGCCGCAGCAGGACCAGCATCTCGTCGTCAAAGCCCACCTCGTAACGGGCCTGGATGGTAAAGTTGTACTGGATGTTCTCAGAGATGATGAGACGGAGCACCCGGACGGCCCAGGCGCGGTCGGCGAAAAAATTGTCGTCGGTAATCCACAGCATCCTGGCGATGCGGCGGTGCCTGCCGTCAAAAAATGCAATGGCCGCTTTGATATCCTGCACCACCGCCTCCGGCGAGCGGGTGCGGACGCTCCGTCCGAAGGCGGCCACCAGCGCGCAGTAGTCGCAGTTGTGGGGACAGCCGCGGGAGGCGTGGACCTGGGGCCAGATGGTGTTGTGGCCCGCCATTTTCCGAAAGCGGTAGAGCAGGTCCCTGTCCGGGACGGTGTCGATGTCCTGGGGCGCGGGGGCCCTGCCTGTGGTAAAAAAACGATTCCCCTTATAGCGGGCAACGCCGGGAAAGTCGAGAGGGCGCCCCTCCCGGACCGCCTTAATGAGGGCGGGGACGGTCTCGTCCCCCTCTCCCAGAAGCACACAGTCGCAGTGGCGGGCGGCCTCCTCGGGGTTCAGGGTGGCGTGGAGGCCGCCGATGACCACCAGGGCCCTGCCGCTGCGCCGAATCCGCTCCGCCAGCTCATAGCCGCGCTGGGCGTTGAAGGTGAAGACGCCCAGGAAGACGATGTCGGCGTCCAGCACGTCGCCCCAGACGATTTTGGAGATGGACTCGCTGTACATCAGCGTATCCTCCACCATCCGCTTGGCGATGGTGGAGAGGGTCAGCAGACCCTGGGAGGGGGTGCGGATATGCCTGTCGTAGACGAAGAGGTTCAGCGGAGAACGCCGGTACGGCGTGTTCGCCGGTTCAATCAAGCGGATTTTCACGCGTTCACCCTCCTTTGACCGGATACGGAATGCTTTAGGATCCAGTGTAGCACCGGAGAGGTAGATTGTCAAAAAAGGAACTGATATTCACAAAAATGTCCCGGTCGGTGGATAACTTCCACCGACCGGGACATATGGCCCTATTCAATGACGAACCAGTCGTCGAAATACGTGCCGTCCCCCAGCCAGGCCTGGCGGAACCAGCCGATTACCCGCTCATGAAAAATCATATCTCCGGTAATCGAATACTTGGGGTCTTCGACATAGTCCAGAGGGAGCTCATAGGATAATTTGAGGTATTTCAGGCTTACGTCGGGGCAGTCCGCACCAAAAACCTCGTAGAAATCTTCAGGCTCCTCCTGGCGGTACGCGTCCAAAAATTTCGGCAGATCGGCACGAAAGCGGTCGATCAGCCCACGGGACTGGAACCAGCTGTACAGTGCGCCGTCCATCTGTGCCCTCTCCTTAAAAAGTTCCGGGACAGAAGCCTGCCCCGGAACCAGATGACTCAATATGCCACGCCCCAATAGACCATATGCCTGGCGGGCTTTCCGCAGATGGCGCAGGTGTCGCCCAGGTGCTCCTGTTCCAGGGGAATGCACCGGGAGGAGACGCCGGCCTCCTCCTTCATCTTCAGCTCGCACTCCAGATCGCCGCACCACATGGTCTTGGCAAAGCCGCCCTGTGCGGCCACTTTGGTCTTGACCTCCTCCAGGGAGGCGCAGGCATAGGTGTTCTCCTCCAGGTTTTTAAGGGCCTTGGTGTAGAGACCGTTATGAATCTCATCCAGCATTCTGGAGACGGTGTCCTCAATGCCATCCAGGGAGACGAAGGCCTTCTCGCCGCTGTCCCGGCGCACCAGGACGCACTGGTTCTTCTCAATGTCCTTGGGGCCCAGCTCCAGGCGCAGGGGCACGCCCTTCATCTCGTACTCGGCAAACTTCCAGCCGGGGGACTGGTCGGAGTCGTCCATCTTCACCCGCAGGCCGGCGGCGGACAGACGGTCCATGACGGCCCGGTTGGCCTCAATTACGCCCTCCTTGTGCTGGGCCACGGGGATGACCACCACCTGGATGGGGGCCACGCGGGGGGGCAGAACCAGGCCGTTGTTGTCGCCGTGGACCATGATGATGCCGGCAATCATACGGGTGGAGACGCCCCATGAGGTCTGGAAGGGGTGGTGGAGCTGGTTGTCCCTGCCGGTAAAGGTGATGTCGAAGGCCTTGGCGAAGCCGTCGCCGAAATAATGGCTG
The DNA here is from genome assembly GCF_014287675.1 of Lawsonibacter faecis. Taxonomy (GTDB): domain Bacteria; phylum Bacillota; class Clostridia; order Oscillospirales; family Oscillospiraceae; genus Pseudoflavonifractor; species Pseudoflavonifractor faecis. The sequence continues at coordinate 12,173 of NZ_JACOPQ010000020.1, forward strand.
GTGCCGCCCTGGAGGGCCTTGCGGTCGTGCATCATGCACTCCACGGTGTAGGTGGCCTCGGCCCCGGAGAATTTCTCCTTATCAGTCTTGCGGCCCTTCACCACGGGGATGGCCAGCACGTCCTTAAAGAAATCGGCGTAGATGTTGAACATCCGCTCGGTCTCGGCCTGGGCCTCCTCGGCGGTGGCGTGCATGGTGTGGCCCTCCTGCCACAGAAACTCCCTGTGGCGGAGGAAGGGGCGGGAGGTCTTCTCCCAGCGCAGGACGCTGGTCCACTGGTTGTAGAGCTTGGGCAGGTCCCGGTGGGAGTGGATGATATTGGCATAGTGCTCACAGAACAGGGTCTCCGAGGTGGGACGGATGCAGTAGCGCTCCTCCAGCTTGTCCACGCCGCCGTAGGTGACCCAGGCGCACTCGGGGGCGAAGCCCTCCACGTGGTCCTTCTCCTTCTGGAGCAGGCTCTCGGGAATGAGCATGGGCAGGTAGACGTTCTCATGCCCGGTCTTCTTGAACTCCCCGTCCAGAATGCGCTGAATGTTCTCCCAGATGGCATAGCCGTAGGGGCGGTAGATGAACATACCCTTGATGCTGGAGTAGTCGATAAGCTCCGCCTTCTTGCACACGTCGGTGTACCACTTGGCGAAGTCCACCTCCATGTCGGTGATCTGCTCCACCTGCTTCTTGTCCTGTGCCATATCCTTATTTCAATCCTTTACAAGATGTATTTGAGTATCGCAACTTATTTTATGCAGGAAAGCCCGAAAAGTCAAGGGTTGCGGGGTGCATAAGACGGGGAAAACTCCACAAACTGTCTCTCGAGGTGTTGCGTTTTGACGAGAGTTGGCATTTGGGGGCGTGACCGCGACGTCTTCGAGGCGGTGCGCAATGCGCTGGGGGACCGGGGGCCGCGGGTGAAGCTGCTGCCGGGCGCGCATCCGGCGGACTTCGCGGAGGGCAAGCTGGACCTGCTGTGCGTCACGCCGGAGGCCACCGGCTGGGCGGGGCTGAGCGCTGTGGACTGCCGGGTGCTCCTCCTGCCGGGGACGGCGGGCCCCCTGGCCCGGGGGCTGCGCTGCGTCAGCGCGGTGAGCTACGGCACATCACCCAGGGACACCCTTACCTTCTCCAGCCTGGAGGGGGACCAGATCTGCCTGGCGCTCCAGCGGGAGATCGTGGATGTGGACGGCGGCGTGGTGGAGCAGCAGGAGTTCGTTCTGCCCTTTCCGCCCGGGCTGCCGCCCGCCGGCTATCTGGCTGCGGCGGGGGTCCTGCTCCTGCTGGGCGTGGAGCCGGGGAGGCTGACGGACGGGACAAAGGAAGCGAAATGATAGACGGTGACAGGCCCCTGGCGGCTTATCCTGCGCGGCAACAGGAGGTGGAAAGCACTCAGTGCTTTCCACCTCCTGTTGCCGCTGCGCATTCGCTCTGCACCGGCGCCGTCATGCTTTTTTGACCGGAACCCAGAGCTCACAGAACAGACCGTCAGCTTCCTTTTCAAAGTAAATTTCAAAGTCGGTACCGTCTGTCTGCGTGTAGCCTGTCTGCGGGGCAAATTCCTTAAAAAATCTGCTCCAGGTCTCGCCGATACAGTCGCCGCCGCTTCCAAAGCACTGGAACACGGCGTAATCCGCGGGCTTCGTCTCCCAAATGGTACACCCGCCGCCCAAAATCTCATCCAGATGTGAGACGTCGGTTTCCCCGTCGATAATAACGCCGATTCCATAGTTAAAGTGGGTTTCATTTTCTTTGGCGGGGCTGCACAGCCCGTACAGATCACGCCTGCCCCCGGGGCGCAGGGATGTAATGCGCTCAATCAAATTTTTTGCCCGGCACTCCGTCCAAAAATCCGGAATACTGTGGTTGTCGTCGTCGTTAATGATTTCATTTGGAAACGCTCTGACCCATGCGATAAACCGCTGGCTTTCCCTGCGCTCGATTTTGTAGTTCATAACACTGCCGCCTTCCATTGTAATTTTGATGACAAGGGGGCTGAACAGATGGAGCTGCGCGCCTTTACGCTTCGCCTGCCTCGGAGTGACTCCGTGAAAACGCGAGAATGCCTTTGAAAAGCTCTCGGGCGTATCGTAGCCGTACTGATAAGCGGCGTCTATCACCGAAATATCAGTCGTCTGAAGCGCCTGCCCCGCCAACGAAAGCCGCCTGCTTCTGAGGTATTCGCTGGCGGTCATGCCCGCCGTAAAGCTGAATATCCGGTGAAAATGATAGCTTGACATGCACACGCTTTTTGCAACGGCCTCATAGCTAATGTCTTCAAGAAGATGCTGCTCCATATAGCAGATTGCCTGCTGTATAAGCTGTATTGACTCCATTGCCGACCCTCCCCACAACCTAATATAATGGATTGTGCAGATAAAATCCTGTTCTCGCTTGCGCGGATTTGTCCGATAAATTTTGAGTGCCTGTACGCTGGAGTCCGAAAGGCCCGTCCTGCGCCATGAAACAGGCCCGACGTTCAGCGAGCATGCGGTCTGCGGCGATACCGGACAGCGAAATTTAAAAATTTTCCACTTTTATTACCCGGCCCGTGTGGTAGAATGTTCTATGCCGCAATATCTATATTTGGAAACCAGGTGTGAATTCATGCCCAATTACTACGCACATTTGCAGTTTGGCGGGCGGGTGCTCCGGTGCCTGCCCGAACCCCTCGCCCGGTTGCTGGAGGGAGAGCGGACGGCCTTCGACATCGGCTGCTACGGTCCCGATCCCCTGTTTTTTTACAGACCTGTAAAGGACAACCCCATCCGCCGGCTGGGGCTGGGAATGCACAAGGAGCCGGTTCGGCCCATGGCGGAGCGGCTATTGCTGGCGGTGGAGGAGAACCGGCCCCAGGCCCGGGGGTACGCCGCCGGGTTTCTCTGCCACTTCGCGCTGGACAGCGCCTGCCACGCTTACATAGAGGAGCGCTCGGCAGTGGGCCCGGCCACCCACTCGGGGATGGAGGCGGAGTTCGACCGCCTGCTTATGGAGCGCAGCGGCGTGGACCCCCTCCGCGAGACCCCCATGCCCGGCGGCGAGCCGCCCGTTTTGCTGCTGGGGACCATCGCGTCGGTGTACCCCGGCCTGACGCCGGACCAGTTCCGTGCGGGCCTCGCCATGTTCCGCCGGGTGAGCCGCCTGCAGACCCTGGCCGCCGGGACCGGACTGCGCCGGGCGGTGGACGCCGTGTCCCGCCGCACGGCGGGAAAGCCCGACTTCCGCGGGGTGGTGCTGGACCGGGTGCCCCAGGCAGAGTGCGCCGTGAGCAACACGATATTGGACCAGCTGCTGGAGGGGGCCGTGGCCCCCGCGGCGGCGGAAATCACGGGCTTTTTCCGTACCGCCGCCAAGGGCGGGCCGCTCTCGGACTGGTTTGACCGGGATTTCAGCGGAAGGACCCATACCGTACCGGACGCGGCATCCTATTGAACCTGAAAGTAAACGTATGACCAAAGCGCCGCGCAGAAAACTGCGCGGCGCTTTGGTCATACGGCGGCAAATGCGTTGCGAAGCTGCTTACCGGACAATCGTGAGCTGGGGGGGTGCCCGACCTCCGGGCCTTGTATGAAAAAGGTCGACACGGCCAACCGCCGGGCCTCATTCCGCCCGGACGGCGCAGTCATTCCTTAAAATCCGACAGGATTCCTGCGAAAAAACTGCCTGCCGGAGGAAAAAATCCCGCACCGCCGGGCAGATTGCCATTTATCGGACAAGCCCTAGTCATCTACGGCTTCCAGCAGGAAGGTGACGGGGCGTATGCCGTCGGTACAGCAGACGACGCTCATGCCGCCGCGCTTCTGCCAGGGGGTATAGGTGGCGCCGGAGGAGAGGGCGGAGACCGAGCGGTAGACGTCTATCCAGGCCCAGGGACAGAAGCCCGCAGGCATCTCGGCCCCGCCGGTGTACAGGAAGGTCTGGCCCACCTCATAGAAATCACACTCCACATCGGAGCCGTCGGTGAGATATTCCCCGGCGAAGTCCCTGTAGAGCTGCTTGCGGAGAACGGTGATGCGTATGTTTTTCATCAGGCTCACTCCTTAATCATTGTTCCCCATGGACGCACCGCAGAAGCCGCGCTTATGAGATTCGTACAGCCAGGCCGGCGTATTGGCCCGGGAGGGCGAAGCGCTCGGTTTTCACGTGGACAGCTCCTTTTGGCTGCGGGCCGGGCCGTCCGGCCCCACGTCGGCGGGTACATCCCCATTGAATTCGGTCATCAGGTGCCAATAGCGCTTGGGCATATGGGTCATGCGGCACTTGGGGTTATAGCGCCCCTCAATGGCGATGGTATCATAGAACCGCCGCCAGAGGGCGCGGTAATCCCGCTCCTCCTGGCCGGGGGCGGCCGGGTGAAACTCCTCCAGCGGCACAATGGCCCACTGCTTGGGGCTGGGCTGGTAGAAGAGGGCCTCTTTGTGGGTGCGGTCGTAGATGAGAAAGCGCTCCCCCGAATATCGGGCGCAGAAATGGGAGCGCAGGATGGGCAGGACCCGGTTTTTCGGCTCAATCTCGGCGATCAGCACCCCCTCCTGCTCGGAAAAGCGGATAAAGCCCCGGAGGAGATGGACTTCCCCCTTAAGATGGGTGGCGGCCTTCACCAGCACCGCCACCCGGTCGTCGGTGAGGCTGCGCACCACGGAAGGGCCCTGCTCATAGCCCAGGGCAATAAAATCGTAGAGGTGCTTCTCCTTTTCAGGCAGGCAGGTGAGAAAGCCGTGGGTGACCAGATGGAGGCCGTCGGCGGAGAGCTTCTTGGGCAGGGAGACCAGGACCCGCCGGGCGTGGGCGGCATCGGTCTCCACGGCCCGCTCCGGGTAGAGGGAGAGCTGCACGTCCCCGGGTGCGGAAAAGCAGGCGGGCCGCTCCTTGTTGACATAGCTCTCATACACGCAGGTGAGAAAGCCGTTGAAGGTGCCGTCGTAAGAATACGCCACCTGGGACCAGGGCATGGGATCACCCCCAGCAGTTTTAAAATAAAAAGTGAAAAGGAGTGCGTAAAACCGGAAGAGAAGGCCGGAGATCTGCAGCCGGCAGATTCCATTTGGGCGCACGGTCCGGGGAAGGGGCGGAAGCTGAGATCGCACGCCCCTTTGCTTCATATGTTTTAAACCGCTTCAGCCGGTATTCTCGAAGAGACAAAGCTGTTCCGGCGCCTCCTGGGCCAGCATGGGCCGCTCCTGCGCCACCAGATGGCGGATGATGCCGTCCTCTCTGACCCGGAGGCCCTCGACCATCCGGCCCGAGCAGGTGAGAAAATACTGTGCCCGCTTAAGGACCACTCCCAGCTTTCTGAGGCCGGAGAAGTCCAGTGCGCCGCAGCGCCGGGCGGACAGGATGCGCTGAGCGCTGCGCACGCCGATGCCGGGCACCCTGAGGAGGGTCTCGTAGTCGGCGGTGTTCACCTCCACCGGGAAGCGCTCCAGATGGTTGAGGGCCCAGGAGCACTTGGGGTCCACCAGGGGGTTGAAGTTGGGGTTTTGCTCGTCCAGCAGCTCCCTTGCCTCAAACTTATAGTAGCGCAGGAGCCAGTCGGCCTGGTAGAGCCGGTGCTCGCGCAGCAGGGGCGGCTTGAAGTCCCGGCGGGCCGGGAGGAGCTTGCTGTCGGACACGGGCATATAGGCCGAGTAGAAGACCCGCTTGAGCTGGTATTTCTGGTAGAGACTCTCGGTGAGGCGGAGGATATGGAGATCGCTCTCCGGGGTGGCGCCGACGATCATCTGGGTGGACTGACCGGCGGGGGCGAAGCGGGGGGCATGCTTATAGAGCGCAAGCTCCTGCCTGGACGTGCGGATGCCGTCCCGGATTTGGCCCATGGGAGCCAGGATGGACTGCTTGCCTTTATCAGGGGCCAGCAGCTTGAGGGACTGCTCGCTGGGCAGCTCAATGTTCACGCTCAGCCGGTCGGCGAAGAGGCCCAGGCGGTGGGTCAGGAGCGGGTCGGCCCCCGGAATGGCCTTGGCGTGGATGTAGCCCCAGAAATTGTACTCCCGGCGCAGCAGGCGCAATGTCTCGGTCATCAGCTCGGTGGTGCGGTCGGGGCTGCCCCAGACGGCGGAGGAGAGGAAGAGCCCCTCGATATAGTTGCGCCGGTAGAAGCCGATGGTGAGCTCGCACAGCTCCCGGGGGGTAAAGGCCGCCCGGGGCACGTCGTTGGAGCGACGGTTGACGCAGTACTGGCAGTCGTAGACGCAGCGGTTGGTCATGAGCACCTTGAGCAGGGTGACGCACCGCCCGTCGGCGGAGAAGGAGTGGCAGCATCCGGCCATGATGGTGGAGCCCAGCCCGCCCGGCCGACTGGTGCGATCCAGACCGCTGGAGGTGCAGGCGGCGTCATATTTGGCGGCGTCGGCCAATATAGTCAACTTATCCATTAATTCCATGGTCCGGCGCTCCTGACTTGTTATTAGAACATTTGTACCACTATTATGACACTGGAACATATGTATGTCAAGAGGAAATAAGAGGAGACCGTTCCGGGGAAATAACCAAAAATTTAACAAAGAATTCCGATTTTTATGCTGAAAAAAGGTCTAAGATAGGAAAAATGGGAAAAGAGGAAGAGAAAAGCGGACAAAAATTGCCTAAAACGCTTGCGTCCCATCGGTTTGCGCGTTATACTAGTAAAGCGCGCTTAGGGGCGGGGGAGTTTTCCCGCGCCGGGCAAAATACGCGCGGAGGATATCGCTTATATGAAGAAACGCGACATCATAATTATTGTTGCAGTGCTGGTTGTGGCCGCCGCCGGTTTTTTTGCGATGCGGCTGTTTTCCAGCGGGGCCGATTATGTCTACATCTACGTGAACGACGCCCTCTACGAGGCCGATCCGCTCAATGAGGATAAGCTCATCGAGATTGATCAGGGCGACGGGGTGGTCAACCACATTCAGATCAAAAACGGCATTGTCCGCATGGTGGACTCCACCTGCCCCGACAAGCTGTGCGTCAAGCAGGGGGATTTGAGCGCCGAGAGCTATGAGAAGTTTCCCGTGCCCATCGCGTGCCTGCCCAACAAGGTCATTATTGAGCTGAAGACCCAGGACAAGGAGTAGCCATGAGCCGAAACTCTTCCAGACTGGCCACCCAGAAGATGACCCGCCTGGCCCTGCTGGCGGCGGTGGCGGTGGTACTGGGGTATTTTGAGGGTATTATCATCGCCTTTATGTTTCTCCCGCCGGGCATCAAGCTGGGCCTGGCCAATACCGTGCTGCTCTACTCCGTCTATCTGCTGGGGCCGGGCTACTCGGTGATACTGATGATATTAAAGGTAGTGCTCACCGGCTTCATGTCCGGCAATCTGGCGGCCGCCTTCCTCTACAGCATGGGCGGCGGCGCCCTGAGCCTGGGCATGATGCTTCTGGTGAAGAAGCTGGGCGGAAACGACAAGGTCTCCATCGTGGGCGTCTCCGTGGTGGGCGCCGTGTTTCATAACGTGGGACAGCTTCTGGTGGCGTCCCTTGTGGTGCGGACGCCGGGACTCATGCTCTATATTTTTCCGCTGCTGATCTCCGCCGTGGTCACCGGCGTCATTACCGGCCTGGCGGGCAGGCAGATTGTCCGGGTGCTGAGGCTCCCGGGCGCGCCCGACCCCCTGAGCAGCAAGACCAAGGACCCCGGGGAGGATACATAATTCATGAGCAGAAAATGGACCGCCGCCCTGCTTTGTCTGAGCCTGACGCTGGGTCTGGCCCTGGGCGGCTGCGCACCCTCGGCCGCCAAACAGAGCCGGTCGGGCTTTTACTTCGACACCGTAATCTCCATGACGGTATACACCAATGACGAGAAGCTGCTGGATGACGCCCAGGCCGAGTGCCAGCGGTACGATGACCTGCTGAGCAAGACCAAGGTGGGCTCCGACGTGTGGAACATCAACCACGCGAATGGCGAGCGGGTGGCCGTCAGCGAGGACACGCGGGACATCATCGAAAAGGCCCTGGAGTACTCCCGGCTCTCCGAAGGGCGCTTTGACATCACCATTGAGCCCTGTGTGGCCCTGTGGGATTTTACGGGGGACGCAATGGGCATTCTGCCCGACGGGGACGCACTGGCCGCGGCCGCGGCCAAGGTGGACTGGACCCAGGTGGACGTCAGCGACGGGGGAGTGCGCATCCCCGCCGGGATGACCATCGACCTGGGGGCCATCGCCAAGGGGTACATCACCGACCGGATTGCGGATTTTTTGAAGGACCGGGGCGTGAAGAACGGCTTTTTGAACTTTGGGGGAAATGTGCTGACCATCGGCGGGAAGCCCGACGGCACCGCGTGGAACATCGGCGTACAGGACCCTCAGGGAACCCAGAGCCAGGGCATTCTGGGCGTGGTCGCCGTGGAGGGCGAGGCCGTGGTCACCAGCGGCATCTACGAGCGGGGCTTCGATGTGGACGGCGTGCGCTACCACCATATTCTGGACCCGAAAACCGGCTGGCCCGTTCAGAACGAGCTGGCGGGAGTCAGTATCGTGGCGGAGGACGCCTTTGACGCGGACGCCCTGTCCACCACCGTCTTCGCCATGGGGCTGGAGGCGGGCACGGCCTTTATTGAGGGGCTGGACGGTATTGAGGCCGTCTTCGTCACCCGGGACGACGCTGTCACCTGGACCTCCGGCCTGGAAGGACGTTTTACCCTGCAGGAGCAGTGACCCGCGGAATGCGGTATAGAGAATTGCGTATGTTGACAAAACGCTGCAGTCAAAAACGCGGCGGGAGCCGCGGGCCTTGAAAAGAAGGAGTGGTATAGGATTATGGGAATGGGAAACCATGGGATCCGGCTGAACGGTCATAAAAACACCGTCGACTGTAAGCCGGTAGCGATGCCGGTGCCTGCGAAGGTACGGATCCCGCTGGCGCTGCTGGGTGCAAACACCAGTACGTTCTTGGTCCAGAAGGGGGACGAGGTGGCCGTGGGCCAGCCTGTCGCCACCCAGGGACAGGGCATCGGCGTGCCCGTGTACGCCAGCGTCTCAGGCAAGGTGGCGGGTATTGAGACCGTCCGGCTTGCCAGCGGCGCCATTGTGGACGCCGTCGTGATTGAGTCCGACGGCAGGCAGACCCCCTGGGAGGGCATCAAGCCCCCCGTGGTGGAGGACCTGAAGAGCTTTCTGGAGGCGGTCCGGCAGAGCGGCGTGGTCGGACTGGGCGGCGCGGGCTTTCCCACCTGGGTGAAGCTGAACGCCGAGGTGGAATACCTCATCATCAACGGCAGCGAGTGCGAGCCCTACTGTACCGCCGACTATATTGCGCTGCGGGACTTCACGGCCGATGTGGTGGAGGGCGTGCGCCTGGTGAAGGAGTACGGGAAGATCCCCAAGGTCATCATCGGCGTCAAGCATCCGCCCCAGGGCATTGAGGAGGCCTTTAAGGCCATCCCCGGCGCGGAGATCAAGCACCTGCAGGAGTACTACCCCGTGGGCGCCGAGCGCATGCTCATCAAGGAGACCACCGGCCGGGTCATCCCGGGCCGCAAGCTCCCCAAGGACGTGGGCTGCATCGTTCTGAATGTGAACACCGCCGCCTATCTTGCCCGGTACCTCCGCACCGGCATGCCCCTGGTGAGCCGGACCGTCACCGTCGACGGCAGCGCCGTCAACACCCCCAGCGTCATCACCGCCCCCATCGGAACTCCCGTGGGCGATATCTTTGAGGCTGCCGGCGGCTTCAAGTGCGAGCCCGCCAAGATTCTGGCCGGCGGACCCATGATGGGCGTGTGCCTGCCCAACCTGGATTTCCCCCTGCTGTGGCAGAACGGCTCCTTCCTGGCCCTGGACGCGAAGGACGCCAAGGTGCCCGACTCCACCGCCTGCATCCGGTGCGGGCGCTGCGTGGATCACTGCCCCATGAATCTGATGGCCTTCCAGATCGGCAAGGCCTACGAGGCCAGGGACCTGGATACCCTCAAGAAAATCCGGGCGGATCTGTGCATCGAGTGCGGCTGCTGCGCGTATGTCTGCCCGGCCAAGCGGGACATGGTCACCGCCAACAAGCTGGCCAAGCGCTACATGGCTGACGAGGCCAGGAAGGAGGCGAACAAATAATGAAGCTGCTTACCGTTTCTCCCGCCCCCCATATCCGGGACAAGGCGAGCACCCGCTCCATTATGCTGGACGTGCTCATCGCCCTGGCCCCCACCCTGGTGGCCTCCATTGTCATCTTCGGCTTCCAGGCCCTGCTGGTCACCGGCGTCTGCGTGGGCATGGCCGTCCTCTCCGAGTTCGTCTTTGAGAAGGGCGTCAAGAAGTCCGTCACCATCAATGACCTCTCCGCCGTGGTCACCGGCGTGCTGCTCTCCTTCTGCCTGCCCGTGGACATCCCCCTGTGGATTGCCGGGCTGGGCAGCGTCATCGCCATCGTGGTGGTGAAGCAGCTCTTCGGCGGCATCGGCCAGAACTTCGCCAACCCCGCCATCACCGCCCGGGTGGTGCTCCTCATCTCCTTCGGCGGGGCCATGAGCACCTACGCCATCGACGGCGTGACCTCCGCCACCCCCCTGGCCGCGGGCGCGGCCAACCCCGGCGTGCTGGGTATGTTCCTGGGCAACCACGCCGGCAGCCTGGGCGAGACCTGCGCCCTCACGCTGCTCATCGGCGGGGCGTACCTGGTGGTGCGCAAGGTCATCTCCTGGCACATCCCCGTGGCATACATCGGAACCGTGGCGGTGGTCTCTCTAATCGCGCAGCAGGACCTCTCCATCCAGCTCATGGGCGGCGGCCTGCTGCTGGGCGCCATCTTCATGGCCACCGACTACGCCACCTCCCCTATGACCAACGCCGGCAAGCTGGTCTACGGCGTGGGCTGCGGACTGCTGACCATGATGATCCGCCTCTGGGGCGCCACCCCCGAGGGCGTCAGCTATGCCATCCTGCTGATGAATATCCTCACACCCCACATTGACAAACTGACCGCCCACAAGGCCCTGGGAGGTGACGCGGCATGAAGAAGCAGAACAAGACCTGGGCGCTCCTGGCCCCCATCGTAGTGCTGGTGCTCATCGGCGGCGTCATCACCGCCGCCCTGGCCCTTACCAACGAGGCCACCGCTCCCGTCATCGCCGAGGCCCAGCGCCAGGCGGCCGAGAAGGCAATGCAGACCGTCCTGCCCCAGGGTGCGGACTTTGCCCTGGTAGAGAGCACGGAGGGCCTGCCTGAGGCCGTCACTGAGGTTCAGGCCGCCGGCAACGGCGCGGGCTATGTCATCACCGTCAGCGCCAAGGGCTATGCCAACATGACCGTTATGGTCGGTGTGGGCTCCGACGGCAAGGTCACCGGCACCCAGGTGTTGGTTCAGGAGGAGACCAAGGGCATAGGCTCTAAGGTGGTTGAGGATGGATCTGCCTTTCAGCAGCAGTTGGTCGGCATTGACAGCGTCGACGGCGTTGAGGGTATCGCGGGAGCCACGATGTCTTCCAACGGAATGAAGAATGCCGTCCAGGCCGCATTGGATGCGGGTACCATTCTCTCCGGCGGAACCGTGGAGGCCAAGGTCTACGAGGCCCCCGCCAACCTGACCGACGAGGTCCTGGCCCAGTACTACCCCGGCGCGTCCTTCACCGACGTCCCCGGCGGCAAGGTGTCCGACGCTGGCACCGTGGTCTACGCCGGCGAGGCCGGCATGACCGGCCCCGTCCCCGTGGCGGTGCTCTTCGGCGCCGACGGCCAGATTCTGGCCGTGGTGGCCGACACCTCCGCAGAGACCCCCGAGTACGGCCAGCCTCTGGGCGAGAACGGCTTTACAGACGCCTTTGCCGGCGTCTCCGGCGGCGGCGAGGTGGACGGCGTCTCCGGCGCCACCATCACCTCCGACGCGATTAAGGGCGGAGTGGACTATGCCATCGCCAATCTTGAAACTGTAAAGGGGGCGGGTTAAATGATTGAGAAAAATCAGCCGTCTAAGCTCTCCACCCTGACCCGCGGCATCATCAAGGAGAACCCCGTGCTGGTCCTGGTGCTGGGCACCTGCCCCACGCTGGCCACCACCACCTCGGTGTCCACCGCCATCGGCATGGGCATCGCGGCCACCATCGTACTCATCTGCTCCAACATCTTCATCTCCCTGCTCCGCAAGATCATCCCCGACTCGGTGCGCATCCCCTGCTATATCGTGGTTATCGCAGGCTTCGTGTCCGTGGTCCAGATGCTGGTGCAGGCCTTCGTCCCCCCGCTGTACGACGCGCTGGGCGTGTATCTGCCCCTCATCGTCGTCAACTGCATCATCCTCGGCCGGGCTGAGATGTTCGCCAGCAAAAACTCCGTGGCGGACTCCGCGCTGGACGGCGTGGGCATGGGCCTGGGCTTCATCGTGACGCTGCTGGTCATGTCCACCATCCGCGAGGTCTTCGGCGCGGGCGCTTTTGCCGGAATCTCCCTGCCCTTCTTCAGCGAGTTCAACATCCCCATTCTCACCCAGCCCGCCGGCGGCTTCTTCGTCTTCGGCGTGATGATCGCGGCTGTGGCCAAGATTACCCACGGCAAGGTGAAGCACAGCGCCACCGGCTGCGCAAACTGCCCCAGCGCCGCTGCCTGCGGCAAAATCGGAAAGGAGGCGTAAGGCATGGACGTCAAGCATCTGCTCTTTATCATCCTGGGCGCTGTCTTCGTCAACAACTACGTGCTGCAGCGCTTCCTGGGCATCTGCCCGTTCCTGGGCGTCTCCAAGAAGCTGGACCAGGCCTCCGGCATGTCCATCGCCGTCGTCTTCGTCATGCTGCTGGCCACCGCCGTGACCTGGCCCATCCAGCACTTTCTGCTGGACCCCAACGGCATGGGCTATCTCCAGACCATCGTCTTCATCCTGGTCATCGCCGCCCTGGTGCAGCTCGTTGAGATCGTCCTCAAGCGGTACATCCCGGCCCTCTATAAATCACTGGGCATCTATCTGCCGCTGATTACCACCAACTGCGCCGTGCTGGGCGTTACCGTGCTCAACATCACCGAGAAGTACTCCTTCGGCGAGTCCATGGCCAACTCCTTCGGCTCCGGCCTGGGCTTCTTCCTGGCCATGGTGCTCTTCGCCGGTATCCGCGCCCGCACTGAGAACTGCGAGGCCCCCGAGTCCTTCAAGGGACTGCCCATCACGCTAACAGCCGCCGCCATCCTGGCCGCTTCCTTCAGTGGATTCGCGGGCGTGGTGGAGACGCTGTTCGGCGCTTAAGGAGGTGGCGGGATGAATATTATTGTACTAGCCATCGTCTCGGTGGCCGTCATCGCCCTGGTCTGTTCCGTCATGCTGGTCATCGCCTCGAATGTGATGGCCGTCAAGGAAGACCCCCTGTTCCCCGCTGTGCGTGAATGCCTGCCCGGCGCCAACTGCGGCGCCTGCGGCTATGCCGGCTGCGACGGCTACGCCAAGGCCCTGGCCGCTGGCACCGACAAGCGCACCACCCTCTGCGTCCCCGGCGGCGCCGACTGTGCCCAGGCCCTCGCGGGCGTGCTGGGCCTGGAGGCCGGCGCCGTGGAGAAGCGTGTCGCCATCGTCTTCTGCGGCGGCGACTGCACCCGCACGGAGGCCCGGATGGATTACCAGGGCGCCCACAGCTGCGCCGCCGCCAAGCTGCTCTTCGGCGGCGCGGGGGCCTGTGCTTTCGGGTGCCTGGGCAACGGCGACTGCGTGGCCGTCTGCCCTGAGAACGCCATTACCATCGACAAGGGCGTGGCGGTGGTGAACCGGGACCTCTGCATCGGCTGCGGCCTGTGCGAGCGCTCCTGCCCCAATCACGTCATCGGCGTGCGGCCCATGAGCCAGAAGGTCTTTGACCGCTGCTCCAACCCCAACCGTGGCAAGGCGGTTATGGATGTGTGCAAGGCGGGCTGCATCGGCTGCACCAAGTGCAGCAAGGTCTGCCCCGAGGGAGCCATCACCATGGACCACTCACTGGCCCAGGTGAACCCCACCAAGTGCACCGCCTGCGGCACCTGCGTCGCAAGCTGCCCCACCCACTGCATGAGCTTCGCGGAGCCCGGCATGGCCCCCGCTCCCGCCAAGGCGGAGCGCGCGGAGGAGAAGTCCGCCGCAGCGCAGTAAAGAAAGCAAACGGAGGACCCAGCCGGGCATCAGCCCGGCTGGGTCCTCTCAGCTTGTCAAAGAAGCCCAAGGGGCTTCCTTGACAAAAGGCTGCATGACGGCTGGGGCTCGATTTCTTTGGAAAAGGTCGCCCTAGCCGTCATGAGCAGTGTCATCTCTCAGACTCATGTCCCCAGAAATGACGAATTTTTATTTGACTGCGTCGTCTGCGGACGAGGTAAGCGCCCGGACCATAAAGTGCCGTACCTTTAGAAGGTATGCGGCCGAATGGTCCGGGCGCTTTGTGCTGTCTGCAGGTTATGCCTGAATGTGGGTGCCGGTCTTGCCCTGGACGCCGTCCCGGGCCTTCTCCAGCAGGGTGATAAGGGCGGTGCGGCCAGGCTTGGACTCGGCGAAGCGGACGGCCGCCTGGACCTTCGGGAGCATGGAGCCGGGGGCGAACTCACCGTCGTCCATGTACTTGCGTGCCTCAGCCGGAGTGAGGGAGGAGAGCCACTGCACGTCGGGCTTGCCGAAGTGGATAGCCACCTTCTCCACGGCGGTGAGGATGATGAGGCAGTCGGCGTCCAACTGCTGGGCCAGCACGCAGGAGGCGAAGTCCTTGTCGATGACGGCCGCCGCTCCCTTCAGGTGGTGGCCCTCGGTCTTGTAGACGGGAATGCCGCCGCCGCCGCAGGCCACGACCACATGGTCGGACTCCACCAGGGCGCGGATGGTGTCGATTTCCACGATGGACTGGGGCTGGGGAGAGGCCACCACACGGCGGTAGCCGCGGCCGGCGTCCTCCACCACGTTGTAGCCGCGCTCGGACACCAGCTTGTCGGCCTCCTCCTTGGTCATGAAAGCGCCGATGGGCTTGGTGGGCTTCTGGAAGGCGGGGTCGTCGGGATCCACCTCCACCTGGGTGAGCACGGTGGAGACGCCCTTGTCGATGCCGCGGTCCAGCAGCTCCTCCCGCAGGGCGTTCTGGAGGTCGTAGCCGATGTAGCCCTGACTCATGGCCACGCAGACCGAGAGGGGGCAGGGAATGTACTTCTCCGGGTCGGAGCGGGTCAGCTCGGCCATGGCCGTCTGAATCATGCCCACCTGGGGGCCGTTGCCGTGGGCGATGATGACCTCGTGGCCCTCTTCGATCAGGTCGGCGATGGCCTTTGCGGTCTGCTGAACGGCGATCATCTGCTCGGGCAGATTATTTCCAAGGGCGTTGCCGCCCAATGCAATTACAATTCGTTTACCCATGGTTATAAATAACCTCCTGTTAAGGCGTCCAGAAAATAATGACCCGTCCGCATATACATAGGCAGTCGTATCTGCGGACGGGCCGGCGCGGGAAGAGAAAGAAGGAAGAATCGGTCTATATCAGGCCGGCGACTGCTGAATCGGTCCGGCAGGGGAAAACGGGCAACGGGTTGCCGGGGGTGTCACGCTTCGCACGCCTCGCGGCCGGGGCGATAAGCCCGCCGACTTCGGGTCCAGACAGAAAGGGGTGCGGGGGACGCCTTTCTTTTCTTGGTCTGGCCCCATTCGCTCTGTCCTTATCGCCCCTGCTCGGCGGCTCAGCGCTTCTTATTTCTGGAACCATCTGGAGGTGCCGCGCTCCTCCAGGGCCTTGAGGGTGGCCTGGGGGTCCTTGACCTTGGCGAGGAAGATCATGGCGGCGATGACATAGGGCTTGAAGGAGGCCTCCTTGTAGAGGGGGGTGCGGTAGCGGTCGAAGACGCTGGCCTCAACCTCGCCGTCCACGCAGGAGACGTCGTTGATGTCTGCGGGCAGGCAGTGCAGGTACAGGGCCTTGCCGTCGCGGGTGGTCTTCATCAGCTCCTCGGTGCAGCACCAGTCCTTGTGCTGGGCGTTCTGGGCGAGAAGCTCCTTCTCCAGGGCCTTGATGCCGTCGCTGTCGCCCTTGCCGTACAGATCAGTGCGCTTCTCCATGGCGGCGAAGGGGGCCCAGCTCTTGGGATACACGATGTCGGCGTCCTTAAAGGCCTCTGCCATGGAGTTGGTGCGGGTGAAGGTGCCGCCGGTCTTGGCGGCGTTCTGCCTGGCGACCTCCTCGACCTCGGGCATGATCTCATAGCCCTCGGGATGGGCGAGCACCACGTCCATGCCGAAGCGGGTCATCAGGCCCACCACGCCCTGGGGAACGCTGAGGGGCTTGCCGTAGCTGGGGGAGTAGGCCCAGGTCATGGCGACCTTCTTGCCCTTCAGGTTCTCCACGCCGCCGAACTCGTGAATGATGTGCAGCATGTCGGCCATGCACTGGGTGGGGTGGTCGATGTCGCACTGGAGGTTCACCAGAGTGGGCTTCTGCTCCAGAACGCCGTCCTCATGGCCCTGGGTCACGGCCTCGACCACCTCCTTCTGATAGGTGTGGCCCTTGCCGATGTACATGTCGTCCCGGATGCCGATGACGTCGGCCATGAAGGAGATCATGTTGGCGGTCTCACGGACGGTCTCGCCGTGAGCAATCTGACTCTTTCCCTCGTCCAGATCCTGGACCTCCAGGCCCAGCAGGTTGCAGGCGCTGGCGAAGGAGAAGCGGGTCCGGGTGGAATTGTCACGGAAGAGGGAGATGCCCAGGCCGCTCTCGAAGATCTTGGTGGAGATATTGTTCTCGCGCATGTAGCGCAGAGCGTCGGCCACGGTAAAGACGGCCTCCAGCTCGTCGTCGGTCTTATCCCAGGTCAGGAAAAAGTCGCCCTCGTACATCTCCTTGAAGTTGAGCTTGTTGAGCTTGTCAATATACATCTGAAGAGTCTTATCCATCATTATTTCTCCTTCAATCTGATTCATTCTCGGCGGGCAGCCCCAGGGTCCGCCCGGCACGCTGTTTTTTACTGGATGTCGTTATCGGTGAGGGTGGCGCGGAACTGGGACACGTCGGAGGTCTTGTTCTCCTCCTTGTAGAGGCCGGGGACGGCGGCGTACAGGGCCGCACAGGTCACGAGGTCCTGCTTCCAGGTGATCTCGTTGGGGGCGTGGGCCTGGGACTCCGCGCCGGGGCCGAAGCCCACGCAGGGGATGCCGTACCGCCCCTGGATGGAGACGCCGTTGGTGGAGAAGGTCCACTTGTCGATGAGGGGGCGGTGGCGCAGGTGCATGGCGCCGTCGGGTCCGATGCGCTCCCCTCCGAAGAGGGCGTGGTGGGCGTCCACCAGAGCCTGGACGTGGGCGGCGTTCTCCTTGTTGATCCAGGTGGGGAAGTAGCACTCGGTCTCATAGACCTCGCCGGTCCAGGAGGGACGGTCGTACATATACATGGAGACCTTCACGTCGTCGCCGTACTTCTTCACGCTGGGCAGGTCCCGGATCTCCTGGAGGCAGGAGTCCCAGGTCTCGCCGGCGGTCATGCGGCGGTCGATGGAGATGGAGCAGGAGTCGGCCACGGCGCAGCGGCTGGGGGAGGTGAAGAAGATCTGGGAGGTGGTGCAGGTGCCGCGGCCCAGGAAGCGGGCGTCCTCGTAGTGCTCGGGGTTGTACTTGGGGTTGAGCATCTTCACCAGGCCCTTGACCTCGGTGCCGTCGGCGTCGTCGTTCTCGTTGAGGGCGCGGACGTCCTGGAGAATGTCGGCCATCTTATAGATGGCGTTGTCGCCGCGCTCGGGGGCGGAGCCGTGGCAGGAGACGCCCTTCACATCCACGCGGATCTCCATACGGCCCCGGTGGCCGCGGTAGATGCCGCCGTCGGTGGGCTCGGTGGAGATGACGAACTCAATCTTATCCTTCTCCTGGGGGTAGGCCTTGTTGACGATGTACTGCCAGCACATGCCGTCGCAGTCCTCCTCCTGGACGGAGCCGACGACCATGATCCTGTAGCCCGCGGGGATGAGGCCCATATCCTTCATGATCTTGGCGCCGTACACGGCGGAGGCCATGCCGCCCTCCTGGTCGGAGCCGCCGCGGCCGTAGATGACGGCGTCGTCCTCGTAGCCCTCGTAGGGGTCGTGGGTCCAGTTGTCGCGGTTGCCCACGCCCACGGTGTCGATGTGGGAGTCGATGGCGATGATCTTCTCACCGTCGCCCATCCAGCCGATGACGTTGCCCAGGCCGTCGATCTCCACCTTGTCGTAGCCCAGCTTCTCCATCTCGGCCTTGATGCACATGACGACATCCTTCTCCTCGCAGCTCTCGCTGGGGTGGGAGATCATGGCGCGCAGGAAGCGGTTCATGTCGGCGCTGTAGCCCGCGGCGGCGGATTTGATCTGGTTAAAGTCCATTTGATTGCCCTCCATATAATCAATGATTTCTTCTTCGATAGGTTGGCGCCCTCCGGGGCCCGCCGCAAGCGCGGCGTCGCAAGGGGGGCGGCTGTGCGGGCGAAACGGCCCGTGCCCCCGCTGTCTGCCCAGGTCAGACAGTGGGATATTCCCCGTCCCACAGCACCTTCCTGAACTTCATGGGGTCGGTGTTGCCCTCGGTGGAGAACATCAGCACCTGAGAGAAGCGGTCCAGGCCGATGGCCTCCCGGAGGTCCCTGTACTCGTCGGTCTCCATCAGCGCGGCGATGAGGCCCATGCCCACCGCGCCGGACTCGCCGGAGATGACCACCGGGTCGCCCTTGACGGGCACGCCCAGCATCCGCATCCCCCGGGCGGAAACCCAGTCGGGGCAGGAGACAAAAGCGGTGACATGGTTGCGCAGGATGTCCCAGGAGATGGTGTTGGGCTCGCCGCAGGCGAGACCCGCCATGATGGTCTGGAGATCGCCGTCCACGATGCGGGGACTGCCGTCTCCGGCCAGAGCGCCCTGGTAGAGGCAGTCGGCCGCCCTGGCCTCCATGACGATGAACTTGGGCGGGTCATTGGGATAGAGGTTGGTGAAGTAGCCGATGACCGCGCCGGCCAGGGAGCCCACGCCCGCCTGGACAAAGACGTGGGTGGGGCGGTTCACGCCGCATTGGCGCAGCTGCTCGCTGGCCTCGCTGGCCATGGTGCCGTACCCCTGCATAATCCAGGAGGGGATCTCCTCGTAGCCGTCCCAGGCGGTGTCCTGCACGATGACGCCGTTCTTGGTGGCCTCGGCCTCGGCAGCCGCCATGCGGACGCAATCGTCGTAGTTCACGTCCTCAATGGTAACCTGGGCACCCTCCTTCAGGATATTGTCGAACCGGGGCTTGCTGGAGCCCTTGGGCATATGTACCACGGCCTTCTGGCCCAGCTTGCCCGCCGCCCACGCAACCCCCCGGCCGTGATTGCCGTCGGTGGCGGTGAAGAAGGTGGCCTGGCCGAACTCCTTGCGGAAGGCCTCGCTGGTCAGGTAGTCGTAGGTCATCTCGGAGACATCACGGCCCATCTGCGCGGCGATGTACTTCGCCATGGCGAAGGAGCCGCCCAGAACCTTAAACGCATTGAGGCCGAAGCGGAAGCTCTCGTCCTTGACGAAGAGGCTCCCGAGGCCCAAATATTTGGCCATGCCGTCCAGCCGGGCAAGGGGGGTGATGGAGTACTGGGGGAAACTGCTGTGGAAAAACCGCGCCTTGGCCACGTTGGCCAGGGACATGACCTCCAGCTGCTTGTCTTCGCTTTTGGGCATGTGGTTGTCTACCCACTTGATGGGGTCTTTCATGTCTCTCTCGCCTCCGAAAAATTCTGGAGAAAACCAAACGAATTTTTTGCTTTCTGTACACATCATATCACGGGATTTCAACAAGTCAAGAGGCAATCTAAAAAATTTTTGTAATGCCAAAAATATTTTTAGATATTTGGTTATTTTGCCATATGTATTAAGGTTGCCACCGGGCTGGTTTGGTGCTAAGCTATAATTGTGAATCAGGTAACAAGTACTGGGCGGGCTTTGATCCCCGCCAGCATAAGAGGAGGCAATATCGCCATGTATACCTTTGTCGTGAACGGGAAAACCGTCTCCACCGAGAAAGACGAGAAGCTTCTCACTTTCCTGCGGGAGGAACTGAACCTCACCTCCGTGAAGAACGGCTGCTCCGAAGGCGCCTGCGGCACCTGTATGATTCTCATTGACGGCAAGGCCACCAAAGCCTGCGTGCAGAAGACCTCGAAGATGGAGGGCAAGCGGGTGATCACCTGCGAGGGCCTGACCGAGCGGGAGAAGGACGTGTACGCCTGGGCGTTTACCCACTGCGGCGCGGTGCAGTGCGGGTTCTGCACCCCGGGCATGGTCATCTCGGCCAAGGGCCTGATTGATGAGAATCCCGACCCGGACCGGGATCAGGTCCGTTTCGCCCTGCGCAACAATATATGCAGGTGTACAGGCTATAAGAAGATCGAGGACGCCGTCCTGCTGGCGGCGAAGATGTTCCGGGAGGGGGGCGAGGTCCCCCACGAGGTGTTCACCGGCAGGGTGGGCGAGAACCTGCCCCGGGTGGACGCCCCCGCCAAGGCCGTCGGCACAGCGGAGTACGCTGACGACATCCGCCTGCCCGGTATGCTCCACGGCGGCGCGGTCCGGTCCGAGTACCCCCGGGCCATCGTCAAGTCCATCGATGTGACCGAGGCCATCCAGACCCCCGGCGTGGTGAAGTGCATCACCGCCGCCGCCCTGCCCGGCCAGCTCAAGGTGGGCCACCTGAAGCGGGACCAGTGGGTGCTGGTCCCCGTGGGAGGAGAAGTCCATTTCTGCGGCGACCCCATCGTCCTCATCGCCGCCGAGACCGTGGAGGCCCTTAACGAGGCCCGGGCCAAGGTAAAGATTGAGTACGAGGTATTAAAGCCCGTCCTCACACTGGAGGAGGCCATGGCCCCCGACGCCCCAGAGCTCCAGGAGGGGGGCAACTGCTTTGCCCACGAGCACCTGGTCCGGGGCGACGCGGAGGCCAAGCTGGCGGCCTCCAGGTACGTCGTCACCACCCAGTACCACACGCCCCCCACCGAGCACGCCTTCCTGGAGACTGAGACCGCCGTGGCCGCCCCCGAGGGGGACGGCGTGGTGGTGTACTCCGGCGACCAGGGCATCTATCAGACCAAGCGGGAGTGCTCCGACGCCACCGGATTGAACCCCGACCTGGTCCGGGTGGTGGCCAAGAGCGTAGGCGGCGGCTTCGGCGGCAAGGAGGATATGTCCGTTCAGCACCACGCGGCCGTCCTGGCCCTGCTGACCGGGCGGCCCGTCAAGGTCTCCATGACCCGCAAGGAGTCCATGCTCTGCCACCCCAAGCGCCACGGGTTTGAGATGGAGGTCACCACCGGCTGCGACGAGAACGGCATCATTACCGCCATGAAGGCCACCCTTCTCACCGACTCCGGCGCATTTGCCAGCCTGGGCGGGCCAGTGCTCCAGCGGGCCTGTACCCACGCCGCCGGCCCCTACAACTTCCAGGACATCATCATCGACGGCAAGGCCTACTACACCAACAACCCGCCCTGCGGCGCTTTCCGGGGCTTCGGCGTGACCCAGAGCTGCTTCGCCAGCGAGTGCAACCTGAACAAGCTGGCCGAACTGGTGGGCATCTCCGCCTTTGAAATCCGCTACCGCAACGCCATCCGCCCCGGCCAGGTTCTCCCCAACGGGCAGGTTGCCGACGCGGGCACCGCCCTGGTGGAGACTCTGGACGCCGTGCGGCCCTATTATGAGGCCAATCCCAAGGCGGGCATCGCCTGCGCTATGAAGAACGCGGGCCTGGGTGTGGGCATCCCCGATACGGGCCGCGTCACCCTGCATGTGGAGGACGGCGTCGTCCACGTCCGCACCAGCGCCGCCTGCATCGGCCAGGGCATCGGCACCATTGCCTGTCAGATTGTCTGTGAGGTCACCGGCCTCCGGCCCGATCAGGTGGTGTGGGACGCGCCGGACACCTCCATCGCCCCCAACTCGGGCAACACCACCGCCTCCCGCCAGACCCTCTTTACCGGCGAAGCCGCAAGGCGGGCCGCTACAGAACTCAGGTGGGCCCTGGAGGGACGGGATCTCACCGCCGTGGAGGGCGTGGATTTTCACCAGGAGTATACCGGCATCACCGATAAGCTGGGCTCCGACCGGCCCAACCCCGTCAGCCACATCGCCTACGGCTACGCCACCCATCTGGTGGAGTTGGACGACGAGGGCAGGGTGAAGCGGGTGATCGCGGCCCACGACGTGGGCAGGGCCGTGAACCCCGTCAGCGTGGAGGGTCAGATCGAGGGCGGCGTGGTCATGAGCCTGGGCTACGCCCTCACCGAGGACTTCCCCCTAAAGGATGGCCGCCCCACCGCGGTTTACGCCGGTCTGGGACTCTTCCGCGCCAACCAGACGCCTCCTGTGGAGGCCGTCATCATTGAAAAGAACGACTCCGAGCTGGCCTGCGGTGCCAAGGGCATCGGCGAGATCTGCTCCATCCCCACCGCCCCAGCCGTTCAGAACGCCTACTACAACCGGGACGGGAACTTCCGCACCGCCCTGCCCCTGGAGGGGACCCCCTACAGCAAAAAGAAGAAATAAACCGAAAAAAGTCCGCCGCTCTGGTGTATTTGCCAGGGCGGTGGATTTTTTTGCCGCTTTGTGACCTTTTGAGAATAGAATGAGCCGGCTGAAAAACATATGGAGCTGATGAACTTGAAAAGACTGAACCGTGTGCTTTCGGTCCTGCTGGCCCTGAGCCTTTGCGTCTCCCTGTTCTCCATCGCGGCCCTTGCCGGGGAGGAATACGACCGGCCCGCCGCAGAGGCGGGACTGGAGGAGCTGGTCACTCCCACACCCACCGGTGGGGAAGAGGAGGGCGCGCCGCGCCCCGATACCGTGCAGAACGGACTGCCTGCGCCGACCGCCGCCGAGGAAGAGAAAGAGGACGTCTCATCCGCGCTTTTCGCCGCCACGCTGGTGGAGAAGCTGAAAAGCCATGTTCTGACCGAGGCCAACCACAACGGCACCGTGGACAGACCCGGTACTCCCGGCATCTACAGCCGGGAGTACGACGCTTTTGTGCAGCGGCTGGAGGCTGTCGTCTACGGCTGTGCCGCCGCCTATGCGGATCAGGCTGGACCGGAGGTTGTCCGCGAGCAGTACGACGCGCTGGTCGGCTACAACAAGATCATCAGTACTCACGACAAGGCGATTGTGGCCCTGCCGAGCGAGGTGCTGGCCGCGGGCGTGGATACCGTGACCGGGGACGGCTTCGGCACCGGGGGGCGGTCCATTACCGGAAACGGCGAGACCTTTTATACCTACTGCAGCGGGCCCCGCTTCGCCTATCCCGGCATGGGCGTTGGCTATCTCGGCGGCGAGCCCGTCGCCGAGGTGAGCGCCAACGCGGCGCGGCTGGTCCGCGCCCTGGAGGCCGGCTACCCGCTGGACTCCTATGGACTCTCCCGTTATTACGACGATATGCTCTCCCACAGCATGGGGCTGGGAATAAGCACTCAGCAGGTAATCTGGGACATCCTGGCGGGCAAGAGCGTCCCCACCTACCAAGATGCCTACAGCCGGGCCCTCTTCACCTACGCCACCACCGACCAGGTGCTGGAGCGGGTGGACGCGGTTACGGTGGCCGCCCAGCCTGAGGGGCCCGCCGTCCTCACTTACGACGAGGCCGGGGACAAGTATACCGGATATTTCACCCTGAGCGCCGACAAGTACGCGGAAATTACCGCCGTGAAGATTCCCGAGAACGCCGAGGCGACCTACAGCCTGCCCGGCCTCTGGAGTGGGACGCAGTTTCCCTTGACCGATTCGGCATCCCTGGTCCTCGGCAGCGTGGTAACCGTCACTGTGAGCGGGGCGGAGCAGAGCGTATCCGACCTGGGCTTCTCCTACGTCAGCTACCGCAGAGTGGGCGGCGAGCTATCCAGCTTTCTCAATTACGGCGTGGTCTACGACGGCGCCCACGAGGTGGGCAAGCCCTACCAGACCATGATTGGCTTTGGTATGGAGGCGGTGATGGGCGCGCTGGATGTGTCCTTCACCCTGGCTGGCAAGCCCGGCGAGGAGCCGGAGAAACCTGAGACGGCAGCCGGCACCCTGACCCTGGAGAAGGTCTTTGCCGGGGCGGCAACGACCGTGCCCGAGGGGCTGAGCTTCACCTTGGAGAGCGGAAACGGGAGCTTTGAGACGCGGACCCTGACCCTGACCGATTTCGTGCAGGCGGACGGCGTGTATGCCTGCACCCTGGAGAAGCTGCCCCTGGGGACCTATACCTTTACCGAGCAGAATGCCGGCCTGGCGGATTACAACCTGGCCGTCACCTTTGCAGTCGGCGGCGAAGGGGCCGACAGGGCCGCCGCCGTTCTGCGCATTACCAATACCTATACCAAGGCGTCCGGGGCCGAAGAGGAGCCGCCCTATGTGCCCCCCTACCGGCCGCCGCTGACTCCTGTGGAACCTGAGAAACCCAAGCCCGGTCCCGGCGAAAGCCCCGCCGAGATACCCGAGACGCCCGGTTCGGAGGTCGAGATTCCCGAGGAGGACGTTCCCCTGGCCGGCCGGAGCAGCCCCCGGAGCCGGTGCCCCCAGACGAGTCCACAGGCGAGACTATCATCGTGGATGAGGCCGTCCCCCTGGGCGGCCTGCCCCAGACCGGAACCGTGGAAGTTCACGCCGCGGCGCTCCGGGACGGCCTGATGATGTTCTTCGTCATACTCTTTGCCCCCTCCCTGGCAGGGCTGACGGTGTGTATCGCAACCCGGAAGCGCTGAGCGTCCGGGCGCAGGGTAGTAAGGCGGGAGCGGAGCGAAAAGCCGCAGGGCGGCGCGCCCGGAAACCGCATGGAGGATTTTTGCGCAGTCGTACGGCTTAGGGCCCGTCGCGGCGGACGTGAAGCGTGACAGGGAAGCCCTGAAATAAACAGATAACGGCAGAGAACGCGGCGGTACATTCGTACCGCCGCGTTCTCTGCCGTTATGCTCTCAGCTCGCCGCTGCTGGGACGGGGCTTTTCCTCAAAGACCTTTTTGATGAATCCCAGACGCCTGGTGTAGAACTTCACGATCTGTCCCACCAAAAGGGCGGAGACCAGGGTGCCGAAGCCCACGC
The DNA here is from genome assembly GCF_014287675.1 of Lawsonibacter faecis. GTDB lineage: Bacteria > Bacillota > Clostridia > Oscillospirales > Oscillospiraceae > Pseudoflavonifractor > Pseudoflavonifractor faecis. The sequence continues at coordinate 37,092 of NZ_JACOPQ010000020.1, forward strand.
CGTTGAGCCTGCCGAAGGCCAGGAGGGCGATGACCGCGGCAATTGCGGTCAGAGAGCTGTCAAAAATGACCTTCATGTTGCCAAACTCCACCCTGAGCTTCTCCGCCAGAGCCTTTACGAAGCCCTCGCCGGGCAGCATGATGACCCCGCCGAAAATCTCCAGGGAGATACCCAGGGCCATGACTGGACAGCCGATGGCCAGGTAGAGCAGCTTCATGGGAAGCGGCCCGTGGAGCTGGGTGGGGATGAGGGCCAGCGCGCCGTCGATGCAGAGGCTGAAGATGAAGGTGGCGGCAATCTGGAGGACCTGCTTCCAGGTAAACCGCTTCAAAAGCACGGCCTCACCCACCAGAAAGAGCATATTGAAGAGGAAGGTGTACACGCCCATGGACGGGGGCGTGATGAGGCTGAGCACGAAGGGGGTGCTGGAGATGGGGGAGGTGCCCAGCGCAGCCCGGGTGATAAACGCGATTCCCGTGGCGCAGACCAGAACCCCCAGCAGGAACATCAGATACCGTTTCACGGTCATCCGGGGTATCTCCCGCAGGCGCGTGAGATACCGCTTTACCGTCGCCTTTGCAGACATTGCCGCCGCCTCCTAGTGGCATTTACTCAGGGCTTCATACCGACCCCGCCCTGGATGAAGATGGTGTCGCCGGTGATATACTTGGCGTCGTAGCTGGCGAGGAAGACGCAGACCTTGCCAATGTCCTTCTCCGCGTCGCCGTAACGGCCCAGAGGGATGTCGTCCAGGTTCTTCTGGAACATCTCGGGATTCTCCTTGCCCCACTGGGCGAGCTTGTCGGTCATGACCAGGGGGCAGACCACGTTGACGTTGATGTCGTCCGCGCCCCACTCGTTGGCGGCCACCCGGCTCATGCCCCGGATGCCCTCCTTGGCGGCGGCGTAGGAGCTCTGGCCCGGCTTGCCCGAGATGCCCGCGCCGGAGGCGAAGTTGATGACGCTGCCGTGGGTCTCCTTCAGGTAGGGGTAGGCGTGCTTCATGTAGAAGAAGGTGGCGTACATGCCCGAGTGGATGGCGATATCGAAATCCTCCCTGCTGTGCTGGACCAGGGTGAGACCCGAGGCGCTGGCCTGGGCGTTGTTGATGACCACGTTCAGCTTGCCGAAATGGGCCGCTCCGGCCTCAATGGCCGCCTTGACCTCCTCCTCCCTGGCGCCGTCGGCCACGTAGGTGAAGACCTCCGCGCCGAAATCTTGCTCCAGCATGGCTTTGGTCTTCTCCATGCCGCCGGGGAAAAGGTCGGTGAGGATGAGCTTTGCCCCCTCGTCCGCAAAGGCCCGGGCAATGCCCCGGGCGATGCCGCCGCCCCCGCCGGTAATGAGGACGACCCGCTCCGTCATACGTTCCAGATGCTGCATTTGTACTTCCTCCTTACAGAATGATTAGAGTAAGGGGAGTCCATTTTTTAGGAGCCGGACCATCCCGCGCATTCCGCGCCGGAAAAGACGCTCCACTTTCGGGCGAAGTTTGAGAAAGCGCGCTGAGTAAGGGGGGACGCCCAACCTGTTTTTCAGCTCATGACGTCTTATCCCCCTATGCGCCTACGCTCACGCTTCTCACCTCACCAGATAGCCGTAATCCTTCCTCACCGCCAGAATTAACTGGCGGATATCCTCATAGAGTCCGCAGCTGCTGTCGGTCACGTCGTACTCCCTGACCTGTCCGCCCAGGCGGACCAGGCACACGCCGGAGCCGTCGCCCTTGGGGAGCCAGCCCTCGTTCTCGCTGCCCTCAAAGTCCTCGCGGCTCCAGAACAAGGTGAACTTATCCCTGTAGGGCCTGCTGTCATAGGGGCAGAAGGTGCCGCAGTTGCCGCACTCGTTGCACATCCCGTCCACATGGACGATCTGCCTCTGCCGCTTGCCGGGTACGGCCACATGGATATTGGCCCTGTTGGGGCAGACCTCGGTGCAGGTCTCGCATACGGTGGCGCAGCCCAGGCAGCGGGTGTCCGAGCAGTGGTCGCAGTCGGTGCAGAGGTTCCCGTGCTTGCCTTTGGGCTTAAAGTAGTCGTCGGTGACGTTCTTCTCCACGTCCGCATTGGGGTCCATAGCCGCGATGGCCACGGCGGCGGCGGAAGCGTCGGCGATGGCCTCCACCACGGTGGCGGGGCCACGCCGGGCGTCACCCACCACGAAGACGTTCTCCGCACAGCTCTCCATGGTATCGCCGACCACGGGGAGGCCCTTCCTGCCAAGTTCCACGCCGTTTGCGGCAAATAGCTCGCTGTCCACCTTCTCGCCCACGGCGGTGATCACCGCGCTGGCGGGCATGGTGACTTCCCGGCCGGTGTCCACGGGGGCGCGGCGGCCGGACGCATCGCGCTCACCCAGCTCCATCACGCGGCAGGTGAGAACCCCGTCCTTCACACCGATGGGGGAGAGCAGCTCCATGAACTCCACGCCGTCCTCCAGGGCCAGGGCCAGCTCCTCCTCGTCGGCGGGCATGTTGCGCTTATCCCGGCGGTATACCAGGCGCACACGCTCCACGCCGGGGATTCGCTTCGCGGCCCGGGCGGCGTCCATGGCGGTGTTGCCGCCGCCGATGACCGCCACGTCGGCGCCCAGCTTCAGGCTGGCCGGGTCGGACTTGGCGGTTTCCAGGAAGGTGATGACGTTGAGGGCCTGGCCGTACTCCAGATGGGCGTCCCCGGCCTTCCACGCGCCGGTGGCAAAGATGACGTGGGTATACCCCTGGCCCAGCAGATCGGCGGCGGACTTCACTTCCACCCCGGTGCGGAACTTGGCGCCCATGGCCCTGCAGAGGGAGATGTCCTTGTCAATGGCCTCAGAGGCGATGCGGAATTCGGGGATGACGTGCCGGACAATGCCGCCCAGGGTCTCCTTCCGCTCGAAGACGGTTACGTCCACGCCCTCCCGGGCCAGGAAGAAGGCGGCGGAGATGCCGGCGGGGCCGCCGCCGACCACGGCGACCCTTTTGCCGCTCTGGGGGGCCTTGGCCTCCAGCTTGGGCAGGAGGGCGTCGTAGCCGTTTTCCGCACATGCCAGCTTCACGTCCCGGATACGCACGGACTCCTCATAGTAGTTGCGCATGCACTTGTCGGCGCAGTGGTGGGGGCAGATGGTGCCCGTGATAAAGGGCAGGGCGTTGCGGCGGGTAATAATCTCCAGCGCCTCCTCGTACTTGCCCTGGCTGTAGGCCATCAGGTAGGCGGGAATGTCCTGCTCGATGGGGCAGCCGTTGCGGCAGGGGGCGTTGAAGCAGTCGATGAGGGGGACCTTTTTGCCGTTCTTGCGGTCGGGCAGGGGCTTGATGGGCTTGCGGTAGAGATCCTCTGCGGGCACTGCCTCGGAGAGAGCGGTTACACGCTGCGCGTCCACCCCCGCGAAGGGCTTGCTGCCGCACTCCATCAGCACATCGGCGATCTGGGACAGGCGGTCGTACCCGCCGGGCTTGAGGATGGTGGTTGCCATCGTGATGGGCCAAATCCCCGCGTCAAAGAGGCTCTTGATATTGTGCAGATCTGCACCGCCGGAGTAGGAGATGCGCAGCTTGCCCTCGAACTCCGTGGAAATGCGGGCGGCCAGGGCGATGGTGAGAGGGTAGAGGGACCGGCCGGACATATACATCTCCGCGCTGGGCAGCTCGCCCGCCGCCACGTCCACAGGGAAGGTGTTGGTCAGCTTCACACCGAACTCCAGCCCCCGCTCCTGGGTGAGGGCGATGAGACGGCGGAACATGGGCACCGCGTCGGCCCACTGGAGGTCCTCCACAAAGTGGTGGTCGTCGAAGGCGATGTAGTCGAAGCCCAGACTGTCCAGCCGCGCCCGGGCGAACTCGTATCCCAGGAGGGTGGGGTTGCATTTGACGTATGTATTCAGGCCCTTCTCGGTGATGAGGTAGGTGGCGATGCGCTCAATTTCGTCCGGGGGACAGCCGTGGAGGGTGGACTCAGTGATGGAATTTGAAACCACCGGGGAGATGGAGCGGACAAAGCCCTCGCTCACGTTCTGAAACGCGTCCAGGTTCTGCAGGGTCCAGTCCATGCACTCCGCCCACACGGCGGACTTGGAGGCGTTCTTCATGCCCTCGATATAGTTGTCGATCTTTTCGCTCTTGATGCCCGCCAGATCATATCCCACGGACATGTTGAAGACGAAGCCGTCGCTGTCGCCCAGACCGAACTCCCTGGCCATGAGCTTACAGGCGAACCAGGCCTTCACATACTCGTCGTAGGCCTGGGGCACGGTCAGCTCGGTGGACCACTCGCAGTTGTAACACTCGTCCCCGGCGGTGATGCAGGGCTTCGCCACGCACTTGGAGAGTTCCTCGCCGTCCATGATCTGGACGGTTTTCAGCTCGAAGAAGCGGGAGCCCGCGGCATAGGCCGCGATGATGTTCTGGGCCAGCTGGGTGTGGGGGCCGGCGGCGGGGCCGAAGGGGGACTCGATCTTCTCGGAGAAGATGGGCAGGGCCTGGCCGTTCACGTGCTTTACAACTTTGTCCACGCCAAAGATGCTGCCCTGGGCCTTGTACTCGTTCAGGACCCAGCTCATCAGCTGGGGGAAGGGAATGGGGCGCATAATGTCGCTCATAGAGATAACCTCCATTTTATTCTCTGCGGCTTCCCGCGGGGAAAGCCGGTTTTTCTTGAATGCCGCTTGAGGCTGCGCTCGCAGGCGCGTTACACTTACCCGGCGGGACTTGCTGATAACTGCGTTTTTTGCCGTGCTCAATTGCCGCCGTCGGTGCGGGGGAGTCTAAACTGAGACTTTCATAAATGCTGTGGTTAAGCTGGCCCCAAAGTTTCTTGCTCTGCTCCATGGTCCAGGCGTTGATGGCGCTCCCCACGCGGCTGTGCCGTGCGGGGACCCCGTTTTATTTTATCTGCACAGGGCAGATGAACTGCCCCGGCATCAAGGTTTTGCCTGGGGCAAAACGCTTGCGGAAGACGCCGTCAACGCCCTTCGCGGCATCAATAAGTCCTGTGGTTCAATTCGCCCCAAAGTTTCTTGCTCTGCTCCATGGTCCAGGCGTTGATGGCGTCTTCGTCGATGCCCACGAACTCCCGGTCCTTATAGAGCACCTTGCCGTTGATGATGGTGGTGCGGCAGTTCTTGCCCATCATGCCGAAGAGCATATGCCCGTCGATGTTTTCCGCTCCGAAGGGGGTGAAGGGCTTATAGTCCATAACGATAACATCGGCCGCCGCGCCGGGCTTGAGAACGCCCAGGGGCTTCTTGAAATACTTGGCGCCGATGGCCGCGTTGTTCTTGAAGAGCATATCCATGCACTCGCACCAGGCCACGTTGGGGTGGCAGGCGTTGTGCCGCTGAATGATGAGGAAGACCTTGAGACTCTCCAGCATATCGTGGGTGTAGGCGTCGGTGCCCATGCCCACCAGAATCCCCTTCTGGAACATCTGGAGCACGGGGGAGCAGCCCACGGCGTTGCCCATGTTGGACTCGGGGTTATTGACCACCATCGTCCCGGTCTCCTTGATGATGTCCATTTCAGCGCCGTTGATATGGATGCAGTGGCCCAAAAGGGTCTTGTCGCCCAGAATTCCGTGGTTCAGCAGGCGGCTCACCGGGCGGCAGCCATAGTTTCTCAGGGAGTCGTACACGTCGTTCATGCCCTCGGCCACATGGATGTGGAAGCCGGTCATGCCGTCGTTGGCCTCCACCATGCGCTCAAAGGTCTTGTCGCTGATGGTGAAGAGGGCGTGGCCGCCGAACATGGCCTTGATCATGTCGTCGTCCGCGTCCCTGGCCCACCTAGCAAAGTCGGCGTTCTCCTGAATGGATTGGAGGGACTTCTCCTCGCCGTCCCGGTCGGAGACCTCGTAGCACAGGCAGGCGCGCATCCCCAGCTCCCTGCACACATCCTTGATGGCGAAGAGGCTGCCGGGGATCTCGCAAAAGCTGGCGTGGTGGTCGAAGATGGTGGTCACGCCGTCCCGGATGCAGTCCAGCACAGTGGCGTAGGCGCTGGCGCGGGTGCCGTCCATGGTGAGGTGGCGGTCGATGTTCCACCACATCCCCTCCAGGACCTCCAGAAAGTTGGTGGGGTTGTTGCCCTCGATGCCCAGGCCCCGGGCCAGCCCCGAGTAGATGTGGGTGTGGGCGTTGATGAGGCCGGGCATAATGACCTGGCCCTTTGCGTCCACGAATTGCGCATCGGGGTACTTGGCCCTCATATCGGCCAGTGTGCCCACAGCCTTGACGGCCTCGCCGTCGATGACCACGGCGCCGTCCTCAAAATAGGGGTTTTCACTGTCGCGGGTGATGAGCTTTCCGTTGCCGACCAGCAGCATGGTAATTCCTCCATTCATTGCGTTCCATCCGGTTTTATGTACAAAAATAGCGCCCATTATGAGAAATGGACGCCCTGTTTCCGCTGTTTCCGGCACCTTTCGCCCGCGCCGAATCACAAAACGTCCAATTCAGCCCGTGCGCGAAGCACTTCGTTGCAGCTCATACCTATCAAATTTTGTTCATTGTGTACAGAGTTTTTCTTTTGACGATGCCATCTTATCATAGTTTTACAGAGAATTCAACCGTTTTTTAGCATATCAAAAATTTTTTTAGTTCAAACGAATTTTGTTGAATAATCGACAAAATATGTTACAATTAATAATAGTATTTCCGTCTGCTATTTCAGCACACGGGCACTGAGGGGCAATGTCCGGGGTTTGAGCCGCCGGCATTCGGCGTTTGACTGCTTGCGCATGAAGACAAGCATCACATATAAGGTAGAGGAGATGACCTCATGGACGCTTCCATGCTGCAATTCCTGTTCCAGCTTGCCAAGGGCCTGTCGCGTCAGTTTGGGCCCAACTGTGAGGTGGTGGTCCACGATTTGGCCACCAACGACCAGGACAGCTCCATCGTCGCCATTGAGAACGGCTCTGTCACCGGCCGCAAGGTGGGGGACGGTCCGTCCCACGTGGTGCTGGAGGCCCTGCGGGGAGGCCGGGAGAACCTGAACGACCACCTGTGTTACCTGACCCGGACCAAGGACGGCAAGATTCTGAAGTCCTCCACCATCTACATCCGGGACGACGACGGCGCGGCCATCGGTATTTTCGGCATCAATTACGACATTACCCTCATGCTGGCCATGGAGGAGAATCTGCGCTCCTTCACTATGACAGACACGCCCCAGCAGGAGCCGGAGCGGATCTCCCGCAATGTGGCCGACCTGCTGGATGAGCTCATCGACCAGAGCGTGGCGCTGGTGGGAAAGCCCGTGGCGCTGATGACCAAGGAGGACAAGGTGAAGGCCATCCAGTTCCTCAACGACACCGGGGCCTTCCTCATCACCAAATCCGGCGACAAGGTCTGCAAGTATTTCGGCATCTCCAAGTATACGCTCTACAGCTATATCGACGAGGCCAAGGGCTGAACTATTGCTGAGATATGAAGGAGGCGCTCTCCGCACAGAGAGCGCCTCTTTTTTCTCATACGCCGTCCTGCTCCGCCGGCGACGGGGCCGTATCCCCCTGGTCGATGCGCAGGATGTATTTATCCCCCAGGGACTGGGTGATGTCCACCATAGCGGGGTAGTGGGCGGGGGAATACCCCACATACTCGGTCTGGAGGATGGGGGCGCCCTCGGCGCAGTCCAGCATCTCGGCGAGATGGGCGTCGGCCAGGGCGGCCATACAGTAGGTCTCGGAGTGAACGAAGCTGATCTGATAGCATTTTTCCATCATGTCCATCAGGGACATCTCCAGATCCCCGGCCTTCAGGCTGGGCGTCAGCTCCCGCAGGATGTAGGCCGTGGCCAGGGCCACGGGCTGATTGTTGGCCAGGCGGATGCGGGAGAGCCGCCACACGGAGGTCCCCACCTCCAGGTGGAGGCGGTGAGCCACCCGCTCAGGCGCGGGGGTCACGTCCAGCTCCACGGAACGGATGCCCGGCTGAAGTCTTCCGCGGAGGAGCTGCTCGGTGAAGCTGTGGACCAGGCCGGCGTACCGGGAGTGGCTTACGGCGATACCGCCCTTAAAGGTGCCCTTGCCCTGTATCTTGTAGAGCAGCCCCTCATTTACCATCTCGGTGATGGCCTGGCGCACCGTGCCGCGGCTGACGCCGTACCGGGCGGAGAGCTGCTGCTCGGAGGGGATCTGCTCGCCGTAACCGATGGAATCCAGTTCCCGGCGGAGGCTCTCCTTAATCTGATGGCACAGCGAAATTCCCGGCTGCCTGATGAGCATAACACCACATCCACTCTTGAATTGACATCATTTTATCATGCCTTGCTAATATTGTCCAGTTCCCGGCGCAGGGTGAGCGCCCCGAAGCGGCCCCGCCGGCGGGTCTCCGCCGGCACCGCACACCCGCCGTCCTCCAGGACCTTCACCAGCTCCCCGAAGGTGGGCACCTGGGTGCCGGAGCCGCGCTTGGACACCATAGCGGCCCCCATGGCGTTGGAGAAGAGGGCTACCGTCTCCCGGTCCCAGCCCGAGAGGGCGGCGAAGATGTAGGCCCCCAGGAAGGAGTCCCCCGCGCCGGTGGTGTCCACCAGCGGGACGGAGAAGCCGGGATACCAGTACCCCGCGCCGTCCTCCCATATGTGGCAGCCCCCGGGCCCGGCCTTTACCACCACCCGGCCAGCCGTGCGCGCGCCGATGGCCCGCGCGCCCTCCTCCACGCCCTCAAGGCCGGAGAGGAGCCGCGCCTCCTCGTCGTTGAGAATCACCGCATCGCTGGATGCCAGAACCTCGTCCATCCAGTCCGCCGGAATTTGGGGGATGAGGGGACCGGGGTCGAAGAAAACGGCGCGGCCCAGCTTCCGGGCCAGTCGGACCGCGCGCATAATCTCGCTGCCGGTACCGCGGTCCATCAGCATATAGCCCGAGAGACAGAGGGAGCGGGTGGAGGCCATCAGATCCTCCAGGTCGGGAAGGGGTTCGAACGCCCCCTCCAGCATGCTGATATAGGCGTGCTGTCCATTGCGATCCACCAGTACGAGGACCTTCCGGGTCTCAAGGCCGGGCCGGACCTTCAGCCGGGAGGTGTCGATGCCCTCCCGGCGGTAGGCGTCCAGCAGAAAGGAGCCGTAATAGTCGTCACCCACCAGGCCCACGGGCAGGATGCTGCAGCCCATGCGCCTGGCGGCGATGAGGATGTTGGCCGGTCCGCCCGGCTCGTTGACGACGGTGCGGATGGGTGTGGTGGTGCCCGCCCGGACAGGGAGCTCCCCGTCCAGGGGCACCGTCATATCCACCAGGGGAAAGGTGAGAAAGACGGAGTCTACCATATGCGCTGCCTCCCAACTGCGCCTGCGGCTCAGGCGTTTTGAGCAATCACGGTCAGACGCTCCGCTGCGGACTCAAAGTCCAGGGTGGGGTTGGCGTTCTTGAAGGTGGCATACCAGCCCTCGGGCAGGGCGGAGAAGCCGGCGTAGGCCCCGGCCAGCATTCCCGCGATGCAGGCGATGGTGTCGGTATCGCCGCCGATATTGGCGCCCCCCAGGATGGTCCTGGCAGGGTCGCCCTCCGCCGCGGCGAAGAGGCCCACGGCAGCGGCCACGCTGGGCTGGATGGAGCCGTCGTTGCCGATGAGGTCCTCAATCTTCTGCCCGGCCTCCTCCACCGAGCGGGAGGAGAGGGCGCACTCGACGGCCTGGAGCAGCTTGGGCTGCAGCCTGGGGCCGGAGGCGGTGCGGGCCTCGGCCCGGCCGATGCGCTCGCCCTCCTCGGCGCCGTAGAGACAGGCCTTGAGCACGCCGTAGAGGCCGGCCCCGCCGATGGCGGCGGCGATACCCGAGGCAATGCAGCAGGCTCCGGCGTAGGCGTGCTGTGTGCCGTGGGAGGGGGCGGTCATGGTGACGGCGGTGCGGACGGCGTAGTCCAGGTCGCCGGGCCTGCACAGGCCGGCCGCCGCCACCCGCATGGCCGCGCCGTTGGAGGTGCCCCGGCCGTAGACATGACCCACGAGCCCGGTTGCAATGGGGTCCTTGCCCGCCTTGAGCTCATTGATGACGTAAGAGGTGGTGGGGCCTGCGTTGCGGGGGAAGTACTTGGGATAGCGCTCCGACCAGGTGACCAGCGCCTGGGCGGCGGCCTCCACGGTGAGCTTCCCGCCGCAGGCGATCACCGCCTTGGCCATCTCGTACATCTGGCTGGCATCGTCGGTTACCTCGCCGACCAGGTTGCCGTAGGCGTAGGCGTTCTCGCCGCCGTCCAGGAAGGTGTCGATGGGGCCGCCGAATTTCTCCAGAATCTCCGCCCGGCTCATAGCCTCGGAGGGCGCGCCGATGGCGTCGCCCATGCCCGCCGTCACCAGACAGCCCAGGATGCGGTCGTACAGTTGCTCGTGATTCATGCTGATTTCCTCCAAATGATGTTATGGTTATTTATGGATGGGCTCGCTGCTGATTTCCACCCTGCCCTCGGTGATGGCCTTGCGGGCCTCCTCCACGGCGGCCTTGGCCTCGTCGGATACCTTGGAGCCCTCCAGGAACTCGAAGTCGCAGGCCCCCTCCTTCAGTCCGTAGATGGTACGCACACCGGGGGTGTACTTGCCGCCCACCGCGTCCTCAATGAACTGGATGACCATCTTGTCAAAGAAGTTGACCGCGCTGCCCAGCTCCAGGTCGCCCACCACGTCGCCGTAGTGGACATCCCAGCCCACATAGTAGGAGGATTTCTCCGCCGCGGCCTGGGCCGCGCCCACGCCGGTGCCGCCCGCCGCGCCGCCGATGATGTCGCAGTCCTTGCCGATGAGGGCCAGCCCCAGCTCCTTGCCCTTGGTGGGATCGGTAAAGGTGTTGGCGTAGACCACCACGTCCTCGATGTCGGGGTTGACGCTGCGCATCCCCTGCTGCCAGCCGGCGATGATCTCGTTGATGGGCCCCACGTCGGAGCCGCCCACGATCCCCACCTTGTTCGTCTGGGTCATCATGCCGGCGGCCACGCCGGCCAGGTAGGCGGTCTCGGTCCGGCTCAGGCCGAACTCCTGGATATTTTTGCAGTTCTCCAGATCCGGGATCGCGCCGTCCATGCTGCCGAACTTGATGTCGGGGAAGTCCTTGGCTACCGCCACGGTGGCTGCCGCCATATTGTCGTAGCTGGTGATAATGATGTCGTACCCTGCGTCGGCCAGGGCCCGGACCTTGGGCTCGTACTCACTGGTCTGGGTGGCCTCCACCAGCTTGATCTCCAGCTCGGGGTGGGCGGACTGGTAGTCCTTCAGACCCTGGTCCAGGTTCTGAAGCCACTCCGCCTGGTCCACCGCCATGTAGGACACGAAGGCCACCTTGGTCCTGTCGCCGTCGCCGCCGCTCCCCTCCTTGGGGCCGCAGCCCGCCAGGGCGAGGAGCATAGCCGCGCCGAGCGCCGCGCAGAGGAACCGGGTAAACTGTTTTTTCATGTGTATGCCGCCTTTCCTTTTATGCTTATTCTTGTGCCGGGCACTCCCGGCCGGGTGCCATGAGGGTCCGCTCCGCTCTGCGCCGCCTGGCATTTTTGGCAAGCCTGCGGACGATGGGGGGCACGATGGCCACCACCAGAGCCAGCACGTAGGGGAGCATGGAGAGAATCTGGACAGGGTAGCCCTCGCCGGAGAGCATGAGCACCAGCGCGTCCGACGCGCCGAAGAGCAGACAGGCCAGCAGGGTGAGGATGGGCTCGAAGCCCGTGAGGGTCAGGGCGGCCAGAGCTGTAAAGCCGCGGCCGTTGGTCATACCCACATTGAAGAGGTTCAGGGAGAGGGCCAGCTGGGCCCCCGCCAGCCCGCAGAGGATGCCGTTCATCGCCAGGGCGAAGTAGCGGACCTTCTTCACGCTGATGCCCGCCGAGGCCGCCGCCTCCGCATTCAGCCCCACCGAGCGCATGGAGAGGCCCAAATCCGTCTTATAGAGGAAGATGTGCAGCAGGAAGGGGAGGACCAGGGCGAGATAGACCAGGATGGAGTGGTTGTTGAGGATGGGCCCCAGTACCGGGATGGCCTCCAGCCAGGGCAGGTTTACCGTGGGCAGGGCCAGCTCCGGAGGGAGGATGTACCGTCCGCTGGTGTGGAAGATGGGGATGAGGAGATACCGGGTCAGCCCTCCCGCGATGGTGATGACGGCGATGGCGCAGATGACCGGGTCCACATCCAGCTCAAAGACGAAGAGGGCGTAGACCATGGTCATGAGAAGGCTCACCGCTGCGGCGAAGAGGATGCCGCCCAGCACGCTCCCGGTGAGGTAGGCCCCCACCACCGAGGCGAAGCAGCCGAAGAGCATGAAGCCCTCCAGGGCGATGTTGAAGATATTCACCCGCAGGGAGAAGAGTCCGCCCAGGGCCACCAGCAGCACCGGCGCGGCCAGGCGCACCGTCAGATTGAGAAAATCCAGCACGGCTTAATTTCCCCCCTTCCGGTTCCGGCGGAAGCCGAAGCGCAGGATGTTGACAGTGGCGAAGAACATGACGAAGCCCTGCACCACCTGCACCAGCTCGGCGGGCACGCTGGTCTCCACCGAGAGCGTCACCGACCCGCTCTGGAGCGCGCCCAGGATGAGGGAGCCGAAGACCATGCCCACGCTTCCACCCTTGCCGATGAGGGCGGCGGTCATGCCGTTATAGCCCATTCCGGCAGCGAAGCCCTCGTACATCTTGTGGTACACCCCCGCCACCTCACCCACGGCGGCCAGGCCGGAGAAGGCGCCGCCAATGAGGGCCATAATGAGGATAATCCGCACGGTGGGCAGGCCGCAGGCTCTGGAGAACCGGGGGTTTTTACCGATCATCCGCAGCTCGTAGCCCGGCACCGTACGCTGCATCCCCAGGCCGTAGACCAGCACAATCAGGACCACGCCGCCCACCATGGCCGCCGCAGGGAGGGCGGCCTCAATGAGGTAGGACATGGGCATGGAGGAATTGGGGTCGGCGAAGGAGGCGTGGAGGAGCATGTAGCTGCTCAGCAGTGTGGCGATGTAGTTGAGGAGCACGCCAATCACAATTTCGTTGATGCCCAGCAGGAATTTCAGGAGGGCCGGGATCAGGGACATCACTCCCCCCACCAGCGCCCCCAGCAGCACCATGACCAATATCTGGAGAAAACCGGGCGCGCCGCCCATGAACTGAGGCACCCAGGCCACCGCCAGGGCGGCGGTGAACATCTGCCCCTCCTGGCCGATATTGAAGTACCCGCACCGGTCGCACAGGGAGAAGGAGAGGGCCAGCATGATGATGGGCAGAGTATACCGCACCGTGTTCCTGAGGCCCGCAGCGCTGCCGAAGGCCCCTCTGAGCAGGGCGCCGTAGGCCTCCAGCGGATTCCCGCCGGAGAATACCACCACGATGCCCGCCATGATGAAAGAGATGAGGATGGCGCACACCGGGCTCACAAGACCCAGTGCCCAGTGCTTGAGACCCCGGAGATCCAGGGCCGCCGTTTTTGCTCCCATATTGACTAGCCCTCCTTTTTCCGGCGGGTGACGCCGCCCATCAGCAGGCCGATGTCCGCCTCGCTCACCGTGCCCAGATCGGTGATCTCACCGGCGCAGGAACCCTCGTAGAGGATGATGAGCCGGTCGCTCAGACTCATCAGCTCCTCCAAATCCGCGGACACCAGCAGGATGGCCGTGCCGCCGCGCTTGCGCGCCAGCAGGTGTTCCCGGACGAAATTGATGGCGCCGATATCCAGTCCCCGGGTGGGCTGGGCGGCGATGAGTACCTTGGGATTGCGGGCGATCTCCCGGGCCAGGACAATCTTCTGCATATTGCCGCCTGAGAGGGATTTGACGGGCTTTCCGGCGCTGACGCCCCGGATGTCGAAGCTCTCAATCATTCTCCCCGTGTTCTCCCGAATAGCCTTTCTCATCAGCAGGCCCATACGGCTGAAGGGCCCTCTGTTATCGCAGCCGCAGATCAGATTCTCGTCGATGTCCCCCTCCAGAGCCAGGCCGGTGGTCATGCGGTCTTCGGGAATATAGCCCAGACCCCTGTCCCGGCGCTCGCGGATGGAGCAGCGGGAGATATCCTCCCCGGCCAGGGTCACAGTTCCGCCTGAGGCCTGGAGCATCCCCACCAGAATGTCGATAAGCTGGGACTGGCCGTTGCCCTCCACGCCGCCCACGCCCAGGATCTCCCCCGCGCGGACCTGGAGGGAGAGGTTGCGCAGCTTCGGCACGCCGTCTCCGTCGAAGCACCAGAGGTTTTTTGCCTCCAGCACTGCGGCGCCGATGTCTGCGGCCTTGTCGTTTTGGAGCAGCTGCACGTCCTGCTTGCCGATCATGGCCTGGGCGACGGCGGTCTCGTCCACGCCGCCGCCGTCAAAGCCCGCCGCCACCCTGCCCTTGCGCATTACGGTGATGCGGTCGGCAATTTCAATGACCTCCCGCAGCTTGTGGGAGATGAAGATTACCGACGTGCCCTCCGCCTTCAGCTCCCGGAGGATGCCGAAAAGCTCGGTGGTCTCCTGGGGTGTGAGCACCGCCGTGGGCTCATCCAGAATGAGCACCCTGGCACCCAGGTAGAGGACCTTGATGATCTCAATTTTCTGCCGCTCGCCCACGCAGAGGGAGCTGATGGGCGCGTCGGGCGAGTTTTTCATGCCGAAGCGGGTCAGCAGCTCCTGCACCCGCTGCCGGGCCTGCCGGTAATTAACGAAGCCCAGCCTCTTGGGTGTATGGCCCAGGATGATGTTCTCCACAATGGACATCTCCGGAATCTGCATGAAATTCTGGTGGACCATGCCTATGCCCAGGGCCAGGGCCCCCGCCACGTTGTAGCTGCGCCTCTCCCCACCCACCCAGATCTCGCCCTCGTCGGGTGCGTACTGGCCGTAGAGAACGCGCATCAGCGTCGTCTTGCCTGCGCCGTTCTCCCCCACCAGCGCGTGGATCTGCCCCGCCTCCAGAGTGAAGTCCACGCTGTCGTTGGCCACGATGGCGGGAAAACGCTTGGTGATTCCCACCATCCGTACCACAGGTTCCATCCTGACGCCACCTCCAATAAGTATAAACATATACTTGTATATACGTCTTAACTACTAAAAGAATTATAGCATTCTATATACACGGGTGTCAATGTAAAATGCAAAAACTGGGGAAGTCGACGAAAGGACATGGCAAACTGCACAAAAACTGCCGAATTACGGAGGACATGGAGCGGTCCCGACGGCGGGGGAGAAATGCCGCCGACGCTTGGGGCGCAGCCTGTGCCGGCCGTGGTGGAGAACCTGCGAAAGAAGACCGGGCTTTTTCCGACTTTGTATCCCCCCTCCTGTCCCGGCCCGGCGGACGCGAAAAGAGCGCGCCGAAGCGCGCTCTTTTCGATGAGGCGACTCTTATTCGCTGACTGCGGCGTCGGCCTTGGCCGCAGCCTTCTCCTCGGGGTCCTTGGGGAGGATCAGATTGAGGAGGATGGCCATCAGGGTGGCGACCACCACGGAGGAGGAGCCGAACACGGTGGCGACCCAGGAGGGGAAGCCGGGGCCGCTCAGGCAGCCGCTGACCTGGGTGATGCCCACGCCCAGGGCGACGGAGAGGCCCACCACGGTGCTCTTGCGCATGGTGAACTTGCCCTCGGAGGTGATCATGCGGATGCCGGTCATGGTGATCATGGCGAAAACCGAGATGGTGGCGCCGCCGACCACACACTGAGGGATGGTGGAGAGAATGGAGGCGAACTTGGGCACCAGACCGGCCACCAGCAGGATAACAGAGGCCAGGGCGAAGACCGCCCGGTTGATGACCCGGTTGACGGTGACGATGCCCACGTTCTGGCTGTAGGAGGCCACGGGCAGGCCGCCGAAGAAGGCGCCGATGACGCTCATGACGCCCTGGCCGACGATGCCGCCGGAGAGCTCCTTGTTGGTGGGCATACGGTCCATGCCGCCCATGGTGGTGGAGGAGAGGTCGCCGATGGTCTGGACGGAGTTGACGATGTATACAATGGCCAGGGACACAATGGCCGCGGGCTCAAACTGAATTTCGAAGGGCATGAACTTGGGCAGAGCGAACCATGCGGCGTCGCCCACGGCGGAGAGGTCCACGATTCCCGCGATAAAGGCCGCGATGTAGCCCACAATCATGCCGAAGAGCAGAGCGCCCAGCTTCCACACGCCCTTGGTGAAGTTCTGGAGGATAATGACCACCGCGAAGGTGATGAGGGCCACAATCCAGCTCCGGGCGCCGCCGAACCACTCGCTGGAGGCATTGCCGCCGGCCATATACCGCACGGCGGTGGGGTAGAGGGAAAGGCCGATGGTAAAGATGACCGTGCCGGTGACCAGCGGGGGGAAGAGCTTGCGGATGGGCTTGACGAAAATACCGAAGAGGATTGCCACAAAGCCGCCGATGAGCTCGGCGCCCAGGATTGCGCCGATGCCGAAATCCATTCCGATGGCCTGGAGGGTGGGGACGTAGGCGAAGCTGATGCCCATGATGACCGGCAGGCGGGAGCCGATGCGGCCAAAAATGGGGAAGAGCTGGAGCAGGGTGGCCAATGCCGTGACAATCAGGGAGACCTGGATGAGCAGGGTCTTCTCCTCGCCGGAGAGGTTGCATACGCCGGACACAATCATGGCCGGGGTGATGACGCCCACCACGGCGGCCACTACGTGCTGGAGACCCAGGGGGACGAGCTGCCCGGCAGGGGGAATGCCTGTGTAGGAGAAGACGGTCTCGCTGGTCTTTGCGGCGTTCTTTTCCATCATAATCGCCTCACAAATTTTTTTTAGCAAAGAATATTATTTTGAATCGACCCAATCATACCCCATATTTGGCGCGGATGCAAGAGAAATTCGCGGCAAACTGTGAAAATATTAACGGCTCAATTTGTGCAAAAGGTCAAATCAGGCGTTCCAAGTGCAGCATATACCGTAAATGCTGCCGAAAGGGCGAAATAACCTGCTGAAATAATGGACAGCGTTTTTGGGAGAAACAGGGTGAATTTGTGAAACCCTAAGAGAAGGCGCCCGAGCACCGGTGGGCCGGCGCCTCTTCCATAGGGATGCTCATGCGGGGCGCCGCCCACCCGGCCCTGCGGACCCTCGTCTTTTTAAAACCGTTTTTCACCCGGCATCTCCCTCAATTGGCTGTACCAATAGAGGGGTTCCATGCCACTCCTGGAAGGTTCCGCCTGGATTTGCCCCACTTCCAAGCCCCAAATGTGGCGCATTGTACAATTTGCCCCGGCGTATTTTTGACGGAACGCTGAAATTGTGTAAAGTGCGCAAAAACCACTTGAAAATACGGAGAAAGTGGTTTAACATAAATGGCACAGGGGGCTGGAAACGTTTCCAATGAAACGTTTCCAGCCGAGGCCCTCAATCTGAACAGGAGGCATTTATAATGAAGAAAAGGCTCTTTGCTCTTGCACTCAGCGGCGCGCTTCTGATGACCGCACTGGCCGGCTGCGGCGACAAGCCCGCGGGCGGCAGCCCGTCACCCAGCAAGACGCCGGACGCGTCGCCGTCCGCCAGCACC
>NZ_JACOPQ010000021.1 GCF_014287675.1 Lawsonibacter faecis
CCTCCATCGCTCCTATTTTTGTATAGCTTCGTTTGCTCATAACAATACCCCCTGATGTAGTTCTATTATCCTACATCAGGGGGCATTTTGTCATTGTCCGTTTTTACTGGGGCTGTTCACGGGAGCTTCTGCAACCCGTTGGAAGGAGGTGAGAGCGAGGGTAAAGTACCAGGTCGTTACTTGGGCTGGAGTGTATCTGCCGAAACATGACCGCTTCCTTTGACGAGGCTGATGAGAGCAGGCCACCCCCTGGCCCCGGTGCCGGACCGGCCGGTCACCACGCCGGACGCGCCCTCCCGCCGTGGAGCTGGAGGAGGTGTGGTTCCGCTACGGCAAGGACGCGCCCGACGTGGTGAAGGGGCCTGAGCCTCTCCATTCACGCCGGGGCCTTTTTTGCCGTGGTGGGCGGCAACGGCACGGGCAAGTCCACCACCCTCTCCCTGCTCTCCGGGGTGAACGCCCCCTACCGGGGGGAGGTGCGCCTGGAGGGAAAGAAGCTGGGGGTTATCCCTGACAGCGAGAAGTTCGGCGGACTGCTGGGGGTTCTGCCCCAGAATCCCCAGGCCCTCTTTGTGAAGAAGACGGTGGAGCTGGACCTCTATGAGATGCTGTCTGACAAGAATCTGCTGAAAAAAGAGCGGGAGAAAAAAGTGGCCGAGGCGGCGGAGCTCTGCGAGCTGGGCCCCCTCCTGGGCCAGCACCCCCACGACCTCTCCGGCGGCGAGCAGCAGCGGGCGGCGCTGGCCAAGGCCCCGCATCCTCCTGCTGGACGAGCCCACCAAGGGGCTGGACGGCCACTTCAAGGAGAAGCTGGCCTACATCCTGAAGCGCCTCCAGGCCGCGGGCTGCACCATCCTCATGGTGAGCCACGACGTGGAGTTCTGCGCCAGGTACGCCGACCGCTGCGCCATGTTCTTCGACGGCGGCGTGGTCACCCAGGGGCCGCCACGGGAGTTCTTCTCTGGCAACAGCTTCTACACCACAGTGGCAAACCGCATGGCCCGCAGCCTGCTGCCCGGCGCGGTGACGGCGGAGGACGTCATCCTGGCCTGCGGGGGAGAGGTGCCGCAGGTAGATGTGGAGCCCGCTCTCCTCTATCGGGAGAAGACGGAGGAGGCCAGGAAGAAGCGGGAGGAGGCGCCGCTGCCAGGATGGCGGAAGGGCCTGCTCTGCGCGGCGCTGCTGCTGATGATATGGGTCGTCCGGGGCGCGCCCTCCCGGCGTGGCTTCTGGAGTCCGGACTGAAGCACTTCCTGTGGCAGTGGAAGCTGGTCGTCAGCATGATGTCCATGATTGCCTGCGCCATGCTGGGCAGCTGGCTTATCACCCCGCCCGCCGTTTTCGCCAAAGAGGGCATCCAGGTGGACCGGGCGCACCGTCATCTCAGCGGACGGACCATCGCGGCGGCGATGATTCTCCTGCTCATCCCACTGACCCTCTATGCGGGTCATTTCTATTTTGGAAACCGGAAGTACTATTTCATCTCCCTGCTTATCGTGGTGGAGACCATGCTGCCTTTTTTCTCCTCTTTGAGAAGCGGAGGCCCCAGGCCCGGGAGCTGGTGATCCTCGCCACCCTCTGCGCCATCGCCGGGCGGGCCGGGCGGCCTTCTTCTTCCTGCCCCAGTTCAAGCCGGTGACGGCCATGGTCGTCATCACCGCCGTGGCCTTCGGCGGGGAGTCGGGCTTCCTGGTGGGGGCTGTCAGTATGCTCTGCTCCAACATCTTTCTTAGCCAGGGGCCGTGGACCCCCTTCCAGATGTTCGCCATGGGCGTCATCGGCTTTCTAGCCGGAGTGCTCTTTCGCAAGGGGGGTGCTCCGCCGGAGCCGGGCGGCCCTTTGTACCTACGGCGGCATCTCCGTGTTCTTCATTTACGGCGTTATTATGAACACCTACAGCGCTTTCCAGGACCAGGCCAACATCACCCTTGGGACCATCGTCACCTACTGTATGGTGGGCGTGCCCATGGACCTCATCCATGCGGCCTCCACGGTCTTCTTTCTCTGGGTGGCGGGTCCCGCCATGCTGGAGAAGCTGGACCGCATCAAGGCCAGGTACGGACTGATAGGGTAGTCAAACCGAATGAAAACGGCTGCACAATCTTATCGTGCCGCCGATGTGTCGGCCGCTTTTCACGGCTTCAAAATCCTGCCTTGGCCCCTAACGGGGCAAAATATCCACTGAAAAAAGGGTAAGCGCTGGGGGCGCGAACGCCCCGTAAAACAGATGCCGGCTGGCTTTTCCCAGCCGGCATCTGTTTTGATACGCAATACTGCATTGCGGCCTTTCATGAGCGACTTTATGATATTTCTGCCCTGTAGATGATGCTCGTCCCGGAGCCGCAATATACAGCGGTGGGAAACATATGGGCCCGGCGGTATTTACGCTGCAATATGAAGGGTGCGCTCCCCGATATTATATGTCTCGCTCCAACCCCAGCGGGAGGCCTTTTCCTGGTGCCCGGGGAGCTTCATTTGCTTACCGCCGCCGGATTGCGAAATTATGACCCCAGAAGGAATCGCTGCCGTTCAGAGTCAACGTAAGCGCTGCCGCCGCGTCGGGCTGCTCATCTGCGGCTGCTCCTTGTCCCGGGTATCAATAGAGCTTATAATGTGGTAGGAATAAGAACGGCAGGGAGGAATCTGGCATGCTGGATTTTCGGATGGAGACTTTTTTGGCGGTGTGCAGGCACCTGAACTATACCCGGGCGGCGGAGGAGCTGAACATCACCCAGCCCGCGGTGACACAGCACATCCAGTACCTCCAGGCCCACTATGGCGCGAGGCTTCTGGACTACCGGGACAAGCGCCTCACCCTCACCCCAGAGGGGGAGGCCCTGCGCCGGGCGGCCGTGACCATGCTCCACGACGAGCGCAAGCTGCGCCGGGACCTGGCGGATATGCGGGCTGGGCGGCAGTCTATCCGCTTCGGGGCCACCCTCACCATCGGAGAGTACGCCCTGCCCCGGCCTCTGGCCGCCTACATGAAGCGCCACCCGGAGGTGGACGTCCATCTTCTGGTGGACAACACCGAGACGCTGCTCTCCAAGCTCAGCGACGGGTCCCTGGACTTTGCCATCGTGGAGGGCTACTTCCGTAAGGCGGAGTATGACTACCTCCTGTGGTCCATGGAGCCCTATGTCTGCGTCTGCGCCGGAAGCTGTCCCCTGCCGTGCCGCCCTATGCGGCTGGAGGATATGCTGGAGGAAAACCTCATTCTCCGCTCCCCCGGGTCCGGCTCGCGGGAGGTGCTGCTGCGGGTGATGGAGGAGCGCAATTTCCAGCTCTCCGACTTCCGCCATATCGTTGAAATCAGCGACCTGCATGTGATCAAAGAGCTGGTAAAGGCGGGCTGCGGCGTCACGTTTCTCTACCGCAGGGCGGTGGAACGGGAGCTGGAGGCAAGCACGCTGCGCCTCGTGCCCCTGGCCGATTTTGACGTGGCCCACGAGTTTACCTTCCTCTGGCGGAAGAACAGCGTCTTTGAAGCGCAGTTCCGCGAGCTGTTCAGCGCGCTGCGGGAGGAACCATCATAATACCTTATCACACAATAAGGAATGCTAAGTTTTACTAATACATAGAGTGTGCTATATTTATCACAAAGCCACAAATTGAATCGCAGGAGGTTTGCAGGATGGGCTACTCACTCACCGCGGTCCAGGCCCAACAGGTCCTGGACGCCATCAGGAAGGACTACCGCGTCTACGCGCCCAAGCGCTTTCCCAAGCAGGGGAGGTATTCGGACACCGACGTCGTCCGCTACGCCGAGGTGGAGCGGCTTGAGGACATCGTCTGGCAGGTCAAGTCCGACTACCCGGCCAAGGAGGTCCTCTCGCCCATCCAGCAGGCCGTCTTCTACTTCACGGAGGACGAGTACCGGGCCAGCAAGGGGCCGAACAAGCCCATCCTCATTCTGGCCCGGCCCTGCGACATCAACGCCCAGGAGATTCAGGCCAAAATATACGCCGGAAACGGCGGGTATGACGACTACTACTACCAGCGCATGCGCGACGCGGTGAAGTTTGCCGTCATGGACTGCAACGACGGGGACGACACCTGCTTCTGCTGTTCCATGGGCTCCAACCGGGCCGAAGGGTACGCCCTTGCGCTGCGCTTCTCCGAGAACGGCCTGGCGTGCACCGTGGAGGACGAGACGTTCGCCCCCTACTTTGAGGGGATGCCCAGGGCGGAGTATACCCACCGCTTCGTGGAGAAGAACGCGCTGGAGGTGACGCCCCCGGACCTCTCTGACAAGGCCGTGCGGCTGGCCCTGAAGAGCCACCCCATGTGGAAGGAGTTCAACGCACGGTGCACCTCCTGCGGGAGCTGCACCGTGGCCTGTTCCACCTGCACCTGTTTCACCACCCGGGACGTTATCTACGGGGACAATCCCGAGGTGGGCGAGCGCCGCCGGGTCACCGACTCCTGCCAGATTGCGGGCTTCGACCAGATGGCGCTCCAGGGGGAGCTGCGTCCCACCGCCGGCGACCGGATGCGCTACAAGGTGCTCCATAAATTCCACGACTACAAGGCCCGTTTCGGAGACCGGCATATGTGCGTGGGCTGCGGCCGGTGTATCCACCGGTGCCCCGAGCACATCTCCATCGCGGCCACGGTCAACAAGATGAGCGGCGCCGTGGAGGACATCCTCGCCTCCCAGGCGCAGGAAGGCAGGTGAGCGGCATGACGACGAATTTACATAATCCTGTCCAGCCCCAGCCATGCTCCATCCTCTCGGTGAAGCACGAGAGCGAGCATGAGTGGACGTTCCGGGTGGAGAGCGGCGCCAGGCCGCAGCACGGCCAGTTTATGCAGCTCTCCATCCCCAAGATCGGCGAGGCACCCATCTCCGTGTCCGCCCAGGGGGAGGGGTGGCTGGAGTTCACCATCCGCTCCGTGGGCAAGGTGACCGACGTGATTTTCACCAAGGAGCGGGGGGACACCCTCTTCCTCCGCGGGCCTTACGGCAAGGGCTGGCCCGTCGAGCAGTTCCGGGGCAAGCATATGGTGGTCATCACCGGCGGCACCGGCCTGGCCCCTGTGCGCTCCCTGCTGCGGATGTTCGCCGGGAATCCCGGGTATGTGGAGGATGTGCGCCTGATCTGCGGCTTCAAGAACGAGGGCGGCATCGTCTTCCATTCCGAGCTGGAGGCGTGGAAGGACTGCTTCCACGTGACCTACGCCCTGGACGCCGACACGAAGGAGGGCTGGCGCACCGGCTTCGTCACCGAGTTCGTGAAGGAGATTCCCTTTAATTCCTTTGGCGGCAGTTACGCCGTCGTTGTCGTGGGGCCGCCGCCCATGATGAAGTTCACCGGCCTGGAGCTTTTGAAATGCGGCGCCGAGGCGGAGAAAATCTGGATGAGTTTTGAGCGCAAGATGTCCTGCGCGGTGGGCAAGTGCGGCCACTGCCGCATAGACGAGACGTATGTGTGCCTGGACGGCCCGGTGTTCCCCTACACCGTCGCCCGGGACCTGGTGGATTGAGGAGGGTCGGGACATGAATCAGGATATCGACATCAAAAAGGTCCGTCTGAATTGCTACCGCCAGTCCAAGGTGCCCGGCGAGTTCATGCTCCAGATGCGGGTGCCCGGCGGCATGGTGGACGCCAAGTACCTCGCTTCCATTGAGCACATCGCAAAGACCTGGGGGGACGGCAACTTCCACTTCGGCACCCGCCAGACCTTCGACATCACCGGCATCAAGTACGAGGACATCCCGGCGGTGAACGCCTACCTGGAGGACTACATCAAGGAGGTGGACGCCGCGCTGTGCGGCGTGGACATGGATACCGTGGCCCACGAGCCCCGGGACTGGGACCCCCAGAGCGGCTACCCCACCATCGGCGCGCGGAACATCACCGCCTGCATCGGCAACTACCACTGCATCTGCGGCAACTGCAACACCTTTGAGCTGGCGCGGAAGATTGAGCCCATTATCTTCCCCAGCCACTACCACATCAAAATCAACATCGCCGGCTGTCCCAACGACTGCAACAAGGCCCACCTGTGCGATTTCGGCATCATCGGCGTGGCCAAGATGGTGTACCACCCAGAGCGCTGCCTGGGCTGCGGAGCCTGCGTCCGCGCCTGCGAGAAGGGCGCCACACGGGTGCTCTCCCTCAATAAGGACACGTATAAAATCGACAAGGACCCCTGCTGCTGCGTGGGCTGCGGCGAGTGCGTCCGGGCCTGCCCCGCCAGCGCCTGGACCCGCCGGGAGACCAAGTTCTACCGGGTCATCCTGGGCGGCCGCACCGGCCGTCAGACCCCCCGCACGGGCAAGATGTTCCTCAACTGGGCCACCGAGGAGGTGGTGCTGGGCGTGCTGAAAAATTGGCAGAAGTTCTCCGCCTGGGTCATGGACTATAAGCCTGAGTACCTCCACGGCGGGCACCTCATCGACCGGGCGGGGTACAAGAAGTTCAAGGAGATCATTCTGGACGGCGTGGAGCTCAACCCCGAGTGCCTGGTGGCAGAGGACATCTTCTGGCACGAGACCGAGTACCGCTCCAACTTCAATGTCAAACCCATCGCCATGCACCAGACCGCGGGGCCCCGGGAGTAGGGCGCGCAGATGTCCCACAGAGTTCCTGAGGCCGCCTAGGGCGGCGGGAAGCAAAGAGGAAGACACCTTGTAGGGGTGCCTTCCTCTTTGCTTTACCCTATCAAAAAGATGTTCGCATTCCGTTTCCCGCTGCCGCAGGCGGCCTCCACGGACGAAAATCCGGCAAAGCGAATTGCGATTGAGGCAACCGGATACTCAGCAAGGTGCTGCTATCCTCCGGGAAGCAAAGGATGGCAATACCGTCAGGGCGCCCCTTCGCGCGCAGGAAACTACTTTCAAGAGATATCCCACGGTTAATTCGTGCTTCAGCCCGCGGACAAAGTCCTTCAGGACTTTGTCCGCGGGCTGAGAGCGGAACTACTTGAGCACGGCTTCGACAAAGCGCTGGAGGAAGACAGCGAACTCAGCGCGGCTGACCTGCTCCCGGGGCGCGATCATGCTGCCGGAGAGGAGGCCCGCCTTCAGGGCCGCGGAGACTGCGTCAACAGCCCAGGGGCTGACGCTGTCAGCGTCACTGAGACCCTCGGAGCCCGCCATATCGGGCAGGGTCAGACCGGCGTACTCGGCATAGCGGACCAGGATGGCACAGAGCTGCTCGCGGGTGATGAGGGCGTCGGGATTGAAGTAGTTACCGTCGCCCTCCACGATCTTGTTTTCGGCGGCCCAGGCGACATCCTTGGAGTACCAGGCGCTGGAGGACACGTCGGCGAAGGTGCTGTCCGCGCTGGCCTCACCCCCGTCAATGCGGGCCAGGACCGTGACGATCATGGCCCGGGTCATGGGCAGCGTGGGCTGGAAGGAGCCGTCGCCGGTCCCCTTTAGGAGCTCATGGGAGGCGGCGAAGCCGACGGCCTCCTTTGCCCAATGGTCTTCGGTTATGTCGGTAAAGCGTTTGCTGTTGTCGACGATTTGGTATGTTCCCGCTATGGTGGCGCGGTAAACCGCGCTGCCGCCGCCCACCACGGCCAGAGGCAGGATGGCTTTCGTTCCATCGGCCAGGGTGACCTGAATGGCGTTGCCCTTGTCGCCGGGATTCACGAGCAGGGCGTTTACGTCGGCGCCCTTGACGAGCGTACCGGCGGGAATCGTGACGGTGAGGCCGCCGCCGGAGAGCTTTATGGGCTTGGTCTTGTTGAGGGAAATAACCTTTTCATTGGCCGCGTCATTCAGCTTGGCGCCCGCGGAGGGAAGCGTTACCTCAACAAATGTGCCGCTCTCCTTAATGGCGTCCGGCCGCACGACGGAACTGGAGGAGCTTCCGCCGCCGCTGCTCCCGCCCCCATTTCCGCCGCCGCTGCCGCCGCCGTCATCGGGCTTCTCCGCCAGGTTGAGGCGTGTGAGGTCGAAGGTGTAGGTCGTGGGGGCGTAGTCCTTACCCTCGCCGTCCAGATCCACTGCGACGGTGAAGCTGGGGCTGGCGGGATCGACGCGCACGATGATATCACGGTACAGACCGCCGTCGGGCGGGGTGACGGCCTTGCCGCTGAAGGTGAGCACGGCGCTGTCATATGTGTTTTCAGGCAGAGTGACCCGCAGGCCCAGGAAGTTACCCGCGCTTTGGCTGCCAAAGCCGGTAAAGCCCTTTTTATAGGCCAGGGTGCCGGTGACGGCTACGGTGTCCGTGCCATCAGGGCCGGTCAGGGTTACGCCCTGGCGCATGAATGCATCGTCCTCGGCGCCGGATATACCGGCGGCAAAGCCCGCAGGCGCAATGGCAAAGGACGCGGAGCTGGCAGCAGGAGCGGGAGGATCGGGAGGCAGAGGATCGTCGCCCCCGCTCAGCGTCAGGTAATAGGTGGTGGAGGCGCCGGCGGCGGCGTAGAACCGTACATTCTCCTGGCCGGAAGTATAACAGCGGAACATTTCGGCGCTGGGGTTAAACCGCAGATATCTTCCGCCTGTTCCCACGTTGGCGATAGACAGGGTGCTGTCCCCGGCGTTAAAGGAGAGCGTCCACTGTGCGTCCGTTCCGTCGGAGCTGTCTGTGCTGCTGAGCGTATTGCCGCTGCCGGGGTACGACAGGTAGGTGTCCGAGGGCGCGCCTTTCAGGCGCATGGCATAGTTGCCGCTGGGAAGACGGGAGATGGAGATGACATAATTGCCGCTTACATTGGTAAGCGTGTCATCCGTCTTGGTGATGCCGGTACCCGACAGGGCGACTGCGGCGTTCGCCCCGCCGACGCCTGCTCCGGTGGCCAGGTGAACGTATTCATTCCCGCCGGTCATAACGTAGTCGCCGCTCCAGTCCGCTTGGTTGGCGGTGACCAGTTTAAAGGTATTGGGGTCTCCGGTTTCGTCTTCCACCCGGTAGGTGTACAGCGCGTAGAGCTTGGTCTGTATCTCGTCCAAGAGGTAGGAGCCGCCCGGAGCGTATATCTCCAGGCCGCTGGCATCGGTGGTCGCGGCGACGGCGGCATCCACCCAGCCGGCGAAGGCGTAGCTCTGGCTGTCGTCCGTGGGTGCTCCGCTGACGGCGGGAAGGGTAATCTCGTCGCCCAGATAGCCTGCGGTGGGTCCGTCCGTCACACTGACGCCCTCGGGGACTGCGTAGCTGACGGCGGCCGCCGTCTTCTGGGAAAACTGTACGGTGACGGTACAGTTTTCCGTCACATTCTTGACGGTGAAGGTATTGCCGCTCTGCGTGACGGTGGCCGCGCCTGCAGGACTCACCTCAGCACCGCTGGCGTAATAGCCCTCAGACGGGGCGGCGGTGATGCGGGAGCCGCTCAGGGTCACTGTGCCCCAGGCTTCGTTGCTGGACGCCGGAGTGATGGTAAAGCTTGGCGTCTCAGAGCCGCCGCCCTCGCCTGAGGGGGTGGGCATATCCGCGGGGACCTCCCGGTCGAACATCAGCCAGGCCAGCTCCGGGTAATCGATGAATACGTTTCGGTTGCCCTGGACCTGCTGGGTGAGGTCGTTGCGCGCCATCTCCCACTGGTCCACCGGGTCCTCCTCGCACCACTGCAGGAGCGTGTCGAGGCTCTCCATGACCTTCAGTCCATTGTTGCCGCCGCTGTCACTGCCGCCGTACGGAGGCGGCAGATTCTTTGAGTCCACATTTTCAAACAGATTGGGCTCTCCCCAGCGCACGTATACATAGAGAAAAATACGGGCCACATCGCCCTTGACCTCGTCCCTGATTTCAACCAGGTCATCGGACGGACTGTACCACAGGACGGTTTGACCGCCATAATCGTAGGTTTTGGGATTACTGATGACACCGACAACATTGCCCATAGTCATATTGCCGCGTGTAGAGTTGACGTTGGTATTGGTGGGGCGCAGATGGTGCAGGTCCGCCCCGGCCCCACTCTGGTAAAAGGAGCCCCGGCTCTTGGGCCACACGTGCTCCCGGTTAAAATCTTTGCTGTCCACGTCGCTGTAAAAAAGTGTGCAGTTATCATATCCGCGCTGCGTATCGGTATAGGGCCAGTACACCTGCAGACCGTTGGAGCCATTATATGTGATAGAATAGGTCATCGTATCGTCCATCAGCTGCTGCAGCGTCTTGTAAAGTTCCGATTTGGTGCCCTCCAGAGACTTTCCGGAGGAGTCGCCCTCCAGGGCGGACAGGGTGTCCCAGGTGTATTGACCGGTATAGTAGGCCTCGGCCTGTGTGCTCAGAGACTCGCAGACCTCGTGCCGAACGGCATCATTCTTTGCGCTGGGCAGCTTTGCCGCGCGTGCCGCCGGCGCCATGACAATGATCATTGCCAGAACCAGGACCCAGGACTGCCCGCGTCTCAAGATACTTCGCATTCGTTATCACTCCCAATATAAGTCTTCTCTAACCTTTTGCGTTCACTGTTTTGCGCTTCTTGACCGGCATTGACATAAAGTAGGCGCTGAGGAAAGCGACCAGCGGTACGGTCAGGATAATGCCGGTGGAGCCGGCCACGCCTTGGATGATCTCAATTGCCATCATGTCGCTGTTGATAATCTGAAGGGTAGGATAGTCATAGATCTGGAACAGGAGAAGCATGTTCATGGAAGAGCCCGCGAAGGCCAGAATGAGGGTGTTGGCCATGGTACCCATAGCGTCCCGGCCAATATTCATGCCGGAGCGAAAGAGCTGCCCGGCAGAGAGCTCGGGGTTGAGCGTGTGGAGCTCATGGGAGGCGGAGGCGATGGACATGGCCACGTCCATCACCGCGCCCAGGGAGGAGATGAGGATGCCGCAGACAAGCAGACCGCTGATGGTCAGGCCCCCGTCCCCGGCACGG
Source organism: Lawsonibacter faecis (assembly GCF_014287675.1). GTDB lineage: Bacteria > Bacillota > Clostridia > Oscillospirales > Oscillospiraceae > Pseudoflavonifractor > Pseudoflavonifractor faecis. The sequence continues at coordinate 10,792 of NZ_JACOPQ010000021.1, forward strand.
AGAATGAGTTCCTCCGCCTCACTCATATTAAAGCCGTTGATGGGGGTGAGCACCCCCACGAGTGCGGCCAGAAGGCCCGCCGCCGCGACGCCGCCCACGCAGCCCAGCGTGGCGCACAGGGTCTTGCGGGAGAGGCCCGTGAGCAGCAGCAGGGATACCGCGGTGGTAAGGATGACGATTAGGACCGTTGCCGGAATAGGGGGGAAGCCCCTCAAGACCAAGGGGATGAGCAGAGACCAGATACAGACCAGCGTAAAGGCAAGGCCCAGCAAGGCTTTAAGTCCCTTTTTCCCTCCGATTGCGACAAGGAGAAGCGCAAAGAAGAGGACGAAGCCGCCCAGAATCAGGCCGCGGTCGTAGTTGACGATGGAGAGAACGTAGGGGGCGTCGTTTTCATCCACGTCCAGACGCACGATAACCCGGCCGCCCGCCTTTACGTCCACGTTAAAGTAGGCGTTGATAAAGTTGTCGGCGGTGAGGCGCGCTCCTTTGTACTCCCCCTCCAGGAGCTCCAGTTCCAGTGTCTGTCTGCCGATCCGGCGGCCCTCCGTCCAGGTGTCCGGGGAGGCGTTATCCTCCAAAACCGCGATGACCCGCGCGGGGACGAATACCCGCAGGCTGGCGCTGGTGGGCACGTCGTCCGGCCCGGGGCGGTTCACATACCAGACGGCACCCAGGAAGACGAGAAGGCCCAAAAGGGCCGCGCCCCAGCGCAGGAGAAAGTGCCGGCTGAGCCGGGCGGTCAGGGGCTGTGCGGGACTCTGATAGTGGGCTGCTTTTTTGCCTTTCGGCATCCGGGATCACTGCCTTTCCTATGTAAATGAGTGGGGCCGCTGTCCGGAGGGACGAGCGGCCCCACTCCCGCATGGAAACCAATAAAGATGTGCCGTTGCCGCCGCTTACTTGAGCACGGACTCCACAAAGCGCTGGAGCATCACGGCAATCTCGGCGCGGCTGGCCTGGCCCTGGGGATCGATGAGGCCGCCGGGTTTGCCGGTGAGCAGGCCGGCTCTCAGGGCCATGCTGACTGCATCGGAGGCCCAGGGGCTGACGCTGGCGGTATCGCTGAAGCCGCCGGCGGTGCTCGTCTCGGGCAGGGTGAGGCCGGCGTAGTCCAGATAGCGGGCCAGAATGGTGCAGAGCTGCTCACGGGTGATGGGATCGTCGGGGCGGAAGTCCACGCCGTCGCCCTCCACGAGCTTGTTTTCAGCCGCCCAGGCCACGCTCTCGGCATACCAGGCGTTGGCGGGGACATCGCGGAAGGAAGCGGTACCGCCGCCGGCGGAGCTGTCCAGTCTGGCCAAAACGGTGACCAGCATGGAGCGGGTCATGGGGGCGGTGGGGTTGAAGGTGCCGTCGCCCATACCGTTAAAGAGTTCATGGGAGGCCGCAAAGCTGACCGCGTCACCCGCCCAGTGGCCCTCGGCCACGTCGGGGAAGGTCTTGGCGTTGTCGATAATCCTGTAGGAGCCCACCAGCTTGGCGAGGTAGGACGCGCTGCCGCCGCCCACCACGGAGAAGGGCAGGATGACCTTGGCGCCGTCGGACAGAGTGACCTGGATCACATTGCCCTTGTCCTTGGGATTCACCAGCATAGCGTTTACGTCTGCGCCCTTGGAGAGGGTGCCCGCGGGGATGGTGACATAGAGGCCGCCGCCGGAGAGGATGACGGGCTTCGCCGCGTTGAGGGCGATGACCTTCTCGTTAGCCGCGTCATTCAGCTTGGCATTGGCGGAGGGAAGTTTCACCTGGACGGAGGCGTCGCCTTCCTTCACGGCGTCGGGCCTGACGGTGGAAATGGAACTGCCGCCGCCGCCGGAGGGAACGTCGGGCGTGACCGTATCCACGATGCTGATGCGGCCCTGTCCACGGGGATTGGCATAGTCGCTGCCGACCACGCCGCCCAGCTTCTCGACAATGTAGTCGATGAGGACCTGGTTGTCGAGCATGACGCTGTCCTTAATGAGCTTGTCGCCCTTGAACATCACGAATCCGTCGCCGCCGTTCTTGAGCATGTAGTCGTGGGCGGCCAGGGTATAGGTCTTGTTCACGTCCAGCGGCTGCCCGCCGATCTTGACGTCGGTGACACGGTAGGCGCCGTCCACTTTCACGAATTCGCCCTTGTCGTTGGTGACAACGGAGGAGGGGACGGACTTGTTGATGGTGTAGGTGAGGCCGGAGACCTGGAGGAAACCGCCCAGCTCGCCGGGCACGGCCTTGGAGCCCATCTCCAGGGCGTCCAGGATGTGCTGGCCGCTGGTCTCAATCAGGCAGGCCGCGTTGCCGAAGGGATGGACCTCAATGATCTGGCCGTAGGTGATGTCACCGGCCTTGATGCTGGTGCGGATGCCGCCGCCGTTGACAAAGCCCACATCGGCGCCCAGCATGACGCGGTAGGCGTCTGCGCACAGGTCGCCCAGGTTTGTCTCGGCGCTGCGGATGGCCCGCTTGCCGGTGTCGGGGTCGTTGACCGTGAGCTCCACATCGGTTTTGGCGACCACCGTGGCCAGCAGATCCTTGAACTCGTCGTTGATGCCCTTAATAAAGGCGGCGGTCTCGGTCTGCTCCTCGGCGTAGCCGCTCACCAGCTCGCTGCTGATTTTACCGGTTTTGGTATCAATGACGATCTTGCCGATGTTGGCAAGCTTGGTACCGGTCTGAGCCATGACCACGCTCTCACCGTTCTTATTGGGAAGGGTCTTCTCATAGGTGCTGTGGGAGTGGCCGTCCAGCATCACGTCGATGCCGGTGGTGTTGGCCACCACCTCGTTGGAGGTCCAGGGCTTGCTGGCGTTGTCGATGCCCAGATGGCCCATGGCGACGACGTAGTCGGCACCGTCGGCGCGAGCGGCGTCCACCGTCTTCTGCACCTGGTCGTAGAGGTCCTTGCCGTCGTTGCCCTCACAGAAGCCGTAGATGTAGTTGCCTTCGGCGTCCTGGAAGTAGGCGGGAGTGGATTTGGTAAAGCTCTCAGGCGTGTCGATGCCCACATAGGCTACCTTGATTTCGCCATAGGTGACCATCTTATAGGGATCGAAGACGGGGCTGCCGGTCTTGAGGTCAATAAAGTTGCAGCAGACATAGGAGTAATCGGCCTCGTTCTTGGCCAGCTCCAGGAACCGTTCCATGCCGTAATCAAATTCATGGTTGCCGGGTGCGGCCATGTCGTAGCCCACCTGGTTCATAATGTCCACAATGTACCCGCCCTTGGAGAGCGTGCCGATGGGGCCGCCCTGGAGCGCATCGCCCGCGTCCACCAGAGTGACGTTGCCATTGCCGTATCTCGCGGCCATGAGGTCGCGATAGCCCGCCACGCCTGCATAGCCGATGTTTGTCACGGCGCCGTCCGTATTCTTGGCCTGATCCACCTGGCAGTGGACGTCGTTGGTGTGGAGGATGACGATTTTGCCTTCGGAGTCGTAGGACATGATGTCGGCGCGGTCCCGGACCCGGATGCGTGGATAAGGGCCGCCGGCGGAGCTGTTAAAGGTATTGTCGTAGGAGGCGAGGCCCACTGCGCTGATCTGCTTGCCGACCTCAAGGATACTCCGCAGGGCGGCGTCCTTGGAGGGGGTGATGTAGCCGTCGATAAAGATGCGCGCCTCGACGCCGGAGGAATCCTTGACCATAATGGTCTGAATGGTGCCCTCGGCCACCTCGAAGGAGACGATCTCACCCACGACACGGACCAGCATGCCCCGCACGGCGTTATCGGCCACCTGCTTGGTGGTGACATCGGCCGGTGCGACAGTCTCGGGAACGCTGTTCAGGACCTTGATCTGCTTCACTGCCAGCTGAGGCTCGCCCTGGTAGGAGCTGATGCTTCCGCTGACGCGCAGCTTCTGGCCGATCTGATAATTGCCGGAGACGGGGAACACGTTGATGCCGCCGGTCTCGTCCTGGAGGTAGGTGCAGTCGAAGAAGGCGGTGTCCTTGTCGTAGCCCGAGGTATTGGAGGTGACTAAGCCCTCAATCGTGAAGCGGTAGCCCTCCTGATCCAGAGGCAGGTCCGCGATCTTGGTGACGGTGGGCTGGTTGAGGCTGGAGACCAGATTCTCCAGGATGTTGTAGTTGGAGTAGGTCAGCTCATTGCTGTTGTCCAGAGTGGCTTGGATCTCGAAGTTGGACATGAACGCGCCGCCGGAGACGATGACCTGGGAGGTCTTTCCGCCCTCGTGGGTCACAGTTTCGGATGCGGCCGCCAGGACGCAGTTCACGGTCTCGTCGCCCTGCTTGGCGGGGTATTTGGGCACGTTTCCGCCCAGACCGTCGCCGTCCTTGTCCTCGCCCTTTGTGGTATCAAAGCCGCTGACAATGGGGCTTACGCTGGCGGGCAGGGTAGAGGTGGGGTTCCCCTGGGCGTCCACGGCATAGATGGTGGCGCCGCCGTACTGGCTGAAGACCTGGCTGAAGTAGTTCCCCTGTCCGTCGAAGATATGGTCCTTGTCAAAGACGATGCCCTCGGTGAGGGGGTTGTCGAAGTTGTAGTTGGAGAGGTAGAGGCGGGGGTAGTTGCTGGCTCCGCCGCCGGCGTTGTGGACCTCGTCCAGAGCCTCGTCGTCGGAGATGCGCAGGGTGGAGCCGATGGCTTCCAAAAGCCTGTTCTGCTGGGCGGCCATGTGGTCCTCCGCGGGGAATTTCGCGTAGTTCTCATAGTAGTCGGCCCAGCCGGCGACGATTACAGTACCGCCCGCCTTGGCGAAATTGGCGATTGCCGTGATTTCGGCGTCGGTGTAGTTTTTATAGTCTGCGCGCAGGGCGGTACCGTCCCGGCGGCTGGGGGCGGTGAGGACCAGCATCTTATACTTGGGGTTGGAGCAGGCGGCCACGAGCGCCTCGCTGGTGTTGAGGGTGTTTACGCGCACGTCGTACCCGGCGGCCATGGTGGTGAAGTTGCCCATGCTGTCCTTATAGTTGCCATTCACGTATTCGTTATAGTGTGAGCCGTCGATACCCACATAGACCAGGGAGGTCGGGTCCAGTACGGACATGAGCAGGCGGGCCGTGTACTCGTTGTCCTTTCCCTCAACAGAGACGACCGCGGTGACCACTACGGTCTGGTCGATGGGCTTGGTGGGGGTGTAGTTGATGGTATGATCGATGGTGCTCATCGGGGCGATGGTAGTGTTGGGGCTCTCGGCCTTTATGACCGTGCCGTCCTCCAGTGCGTAGGTGATGGTCTTGAGGGTGACGGCACTCTCCTCGCTGTTGAAAATATTGGTCGTCAGCTTCACGGCTTCTCCGGTGACGGGGACGGCAGTGTCGCTGGTGAAGGAGCCGATGCCCACCACGGTGCCCTTGCCTACCCACACGGGGGCGGTGACGGCAATGTTCGTGTCGGCCTGGGTGACGCGCAGATAGTAGTAGCTGTACTCGGGAGTGAGTTTAATGGTGCCGACGAAGCTGTGGTCGTTGACCTTATCCCAGGTCTTGGCCACGCGGCCGCCGTTGACGACCAGCTCGACGGTGCTGATCTTGTCGCCGGGGACGCTGCTGTCGGGGTCGGTAATGGCGATGTGGATGCTCAGCTCGTCGGGCACCTCGGGGATGATGGAGCCCATGATCTGGTCATTAACGGTATAATTGATCTGTAGGTTCTTATCCTCTGTGGCATAGAGATTGCGGTCCTGCATGGCCTTGTAGAGGCCCTGCTCGGAGAAATCATCGGTGATGATGACGGTGCGGGCGTCGTTGGCGTCGCCCCATTTGCCCTTGTGGTTATCCTGATTGTTGGTGGGGGCCACGTGCCAGCCCTTATCCAGGGCGGTGGTGTAGTGTTCATAGGAGGGGTAGTATCCGCCGGCGCCGATCTGGCCCTCGCCGTTGCCCACCTCCAGGAGGGAAATGCGGGAGTCGATGATGGGGTTCCAGTAGGCGAAGTCGGTGAAGGTGCCGAAGGTCTTGCCGGGGTGATTAAACTGAGAGATGGTGTCCTTGCCGCCCTCCTGGCTCAGCAGGTCGTAGTAGCTCTGCATGCCCTTGTCCTTGGCGGTGTTGGACTTGTCGTTCAGGGTCTTGTTGTTGCGGCTGACGAATCCGGGAGAGTTGAAGGTGTTCATGTGGCCGGGACCGCCGGACCAGGTCATCTCGTAACCGCCCAGGGCCAGCATGCCGCTGTCGGGGTCGTTATTGAAGGCGGCGATGGCGTCCTTATAGCTCTTCCACGTCTCCTGGGCGTTGGCGCTAGCCTTGCTCATGTCGTAGAGCGCCTCGGCGGGATTGGGGTCGCTGGAGGTGTCGAGAGAGTTGGAGTGATCCGTAAAGGCGACAAACTGCACGTTGTTGTTTTTGGCGGTGTTCTTGATGTACTTAAGGGCGTCCTCCAGGGAACCCGCGCCGTCGGAGTACTGGGTGTGGGAGTGGAGCTGGCCGAAATACAGCTTCAATGTGGCCTCGCCTACGGTAAAGGTCCAGGTGTAGGTAAGGCTCTTGTTGTCCGCCCGGGTAATGACCACCTTCGCGGTGTAAAGGCCATCGTCCAGGTCGGCAGCGGGAGTCCATGCGGCATTGTCCCCGGTGACGGTCATGCTCTGATCGGTAACCACCGCGCTGCCGCCGTCCTTGGTGAGCGTCAGCTTGATGGTGGGGTCTGCTCCCGCGTTGGCGAAGGTGACGGAGATTTTCGGCCTCTTCACGTCGGCGCCGGTGTACGAGCCCCGGGCCGGAGTTTCAGCGCTGACCTGGGGCAGGTCCTCAATGGTCACGGTCTGGGTCTCGGAGGTGCTCGTGTTGTTAGCGGCGTCGGTGGCCGTGATCGTAAAGGTGATGGCGCCGCCGGCGGTGATCTCAGCGGCGGGGATGGTATAGGTGTAGGTCGTACCGCTGGCTGTCATATTGGCAGATTTCTCCGTACCAGCGTTGATCTTGTACTTGATGGAGGCTGTGCCCATCAGGTAGTCGTTGATGGTGACGGATACGGCATAATCTTTACCCACAGCGGCGGGCAGCCAGGAGTCCGGCAGAGTGATGACGGGCTCTTTAGTGTCGTTCGTGACTCGATAGGTAGCGAAGCCGTTGGCGTCTGGGGTGCCTGCCCGTAGCTGCCAAGTAGAGCTGTAGCGGGAGAGGACGGCGTACAAGTCCACAACGTCGCCCGCAGTTACTCCCACGGGGTAGGAGGGTGCCCGGTAGATGGGCATAGTCTTTCCTTTGCTGTCGGTAATGGTGGTGCTGCCGTCAGCGCTGTAAGCGCCGAGAGTCACACCCCTGATAACCACAAAACGAGATATCCGGTTTTCCTTGTCGGCCTGGAGATCGTCAAAGCCCGCATATTCCTCCGCCGCAAAGGCTGCGGGGGAAGAAACTTTGGCGGAGGCGGTGATTTTATGAATTTGAGGTACCGCACCATAAGTGGTTTTTTCACCGGTAAGTGTTACAACGTCGCCTATCTCAAAGTCGGACAAATCACTGAAAACCTGAAGTGAATAAGTGGTCCCGCCGATGACATCCTGAAGGATGGCGCTAGTCATGCTGTCGTAGTTGCCGAAGCGATATACTATCTGCCCGGTGACAGTATCCGAAGTACTGTCGGCCAGAGCGATAAAATCTTGAATATTTTTGGAGTTTGCCGGAAACTGATTGTCAGGAATGGGGTCGGTACTGGGAGGAGCATTTTCCTTAATGGTATAGGTCAGGGCGACCACGTCGCTGTCCTGCAGCCCGGACTTGGTGGCCTTGACCCAGAGCTGAACGGTGTCGCCCACATCGCCGGTGATGGCAAAGCCGTCCTGGGGGACTGGCTTCCAGTCGGGGGTACCCTGGGCGGGGTCGGCGGTGACATACTTTATCTCGGCGCCCGTTGTGGCGCAGGTAAAGGTGATCTTGGTCCCGGTCACGACCGCGGCGCCGGAGGGGACGGAGGGCCTTGGAGCAGAGACTGTGGTGGGAGCAGAGACAAGGGTGTAGTCAGTGGTATTCGCCACACGGAGACGGAAACCGTTGTAGTTATCTACCACTGCAATCACGTCGGCGGTGGAGCCCGCGTAGATGTCAGAGGGCAGAACGGCTGACTTATAGACCATCACACTCTTGCTATCGGAAGCACTGTCTTTGAGTACAACGTTGGGATTGGCATAGCTTGTATCCACGCTGTCAATATAGACGCCTGTCAGCTTGACCTGCATAGTGTCATGGCCGGTCGCGTTGCTGGTCTTGTCAGCCAAATCGGCAACAGTTATTGCTGATGGCGTGGGCAGTGTGCCCGCCCCACCCACGGAGTAAGCGGAGGGAGTAATTTGAAGCAGTCCGTTAAACGCAGAAACCGTGCCGGTGGCGGTCAACTCCTTGCCGATCAGCGAGGCATCCTGGCTTTCAGCAAAGCGAACCACAATACCGGCGTCGTTGTCCTGCATATAGACGCTCTTACCATCGATATAGGTCACTGTGCCCTTGGTGGCTACGACATCACTGCTGGCGGCCTTGCGGGCTTCACTGATGGGAATAAGCGTGGCGATGGTATAGCTCTCGCTCATGACCTCGCTGGGGTCCATTCCTTCCTTCACAGCGATGGCCTTGATGGTGGCGGCTGCCGTGATGGCGATGGGAGTGGAGGCATACTCGGTGCTGGAGGTGTTGGGTTTGCTGCCGTCAGTCGTGTAATAAATCTTCGCGCCGTCGGTGGCACAGCTCAGAGTGACCGTGGTACCCGTTGCCACACTGCCTCCCTTGGGGGAAGCCACGGGGGTGGCGACCTTGTCGGTGACGGGAGGCGCGCCACCATCGTCGAGCTTATAGATTGCAATAGCGGACTGTGCATTTTTAGCGTAACAAGCAAATAACGGAGGATTATTTCCACTATTGTATCGCAGATGGTTTCGGGTGTTCGTCCCTTGCGCTAATACAGTTGCATCACCGGTAGTGTTATCGATTGAAATTGTCCAAGAGGAATTGTCCGATTTCGTTGTCTCTACCTTCAAATGATTTGAACCAGAGCTTGCAGCATATAGATAACCGCTACCTGTATTAAAAGAGAAAGTGTCTGGTTTCGTTCCCGCCTCTAGTGTGAGTTCTTGAACACCCGCAGGAATTGTAATGGTATCTCCGTCCTTTGTGATTGCAACGCGTTGACAGTTGTTTCCTCCAGTGTAGGTTCCTGCAACATCATTTGCATTAAGCGCGGCAATGATAATCTGCTCTCCTGCTTTTAGCTCGGACGCATCCCTTACTAACGTATAAATATCACCCGTTGCCGCCATTGCCCCCATAGGGAGCAGGGAGAGGCACATTGCCAGGGTCAGGAGCAGTGCAAGGAGCTTTTTCCCTCGTGTTTTCATTGGGTTACCTTCCTTTCCGTAAAGCAGTTTGGGCCTCCGTGGGGGACCCCCACGGAGAAGAAGGGCGCGCCCTTCTTCTCATGATGCTTAGCTACAGTGGAAGCTCAATGGTATCATATCCCCGCCTTTCTTCCGTGCGCTCTGCTTGTGCGCAGGAGCGTTATGGTGAATATGTAATAATCCGCCACTCTGATGTAGTTATTATATAGATGTTTTGTATAAGACACAAAGCCCAAATGTCCAAAAGCAAAAAGAATTTACAAAAAGTAATCTGGGATAACAGAAAAAATTGTCGAAATTGCGCGGGGGCGGCTCCCGCTCTATTTTCTAAAGAGTTATAAATGCGGTACGTTATCCAAACGGGCCCGCAGGTGCTTACTTCGGGTCAGACAATGGGGCGCCGGACCCATGGTCCCCGGCGCACGGAATGCGTGATCAGTACCGTTCTATTCCACAATAAAAAAAGCGGCGGCACTTCATTGGAAGCGCCGCCGCTGAGCGGTGGGTGATGCGGATAGAAAAGGGTTATCCACATACTCCGCGAGCAGGTGGAAAACCGTAGGAATTATGAACGCGCGGACTGAATATCCTCTTTTCTGTTTACATAAAGCAGCATTCCGCCGCCTCCTTTTTCCTTCCCTTACGCACGGCCAGCGCGCCCCAGGCGATGAGGGCCGCCGCGGCTGCCGCATCCACGGCATACATAAAGGTCTGCCAGGGCGGCAGGGTGTCCCGGTATACGATGCCCTCGCCCATGCCGTTCATGGCGCTGCTGTTTACAACGGTGAAGAGGATATTCTTAGCCGCTCTTCGGATGGCCGTCTGGTGGGAGGCGGTGACGACTTCGCCGGAGGCGGAGGGCTGCTTGTCCTGCATCAGATCGATATCTCCGCCCGCGCGGATCATCTGGTCCGGGTACATATAGGCGTTGGTGTTGTAGTCCGTGACCACCGCCCCCTGGAAGCCCCACTCGCCGCGCAGAATGTCGGTCAGCAGCTCGTAGCTGCCGCCCGCCCAGACGGTGCCGATCCGGTTGAAGGACGACATCATGGCGCTGGAGCCGCCCTCTTTGACCGCCATCTCAAAGGGCCGCAGATAGATTTCCCGCAGGGATTGCTCACTGAGCCAGGTAATCAGGCCGTTGGCGTCCCGGTGGGTCTCCTGGTCGTTGACGGCAAAGTGCTTGACATAGGTATACACACCCCTGGACTTGGCGCCCTGGATGACTTGAGCCGCCATCCTGCCCGAGAGAAAGCTGTCTTCAGAGTAGTATTCCCAGTTTCTTCCGCCAAATGGGTTGCGGTGGATGTTGACGGCGGGGGCGTACCAGCCGCTGTACGGCCTTCCATCGCCCCGCTCGTTGCCGACCAGCGCCTCGTCGCCCACGGCTTTGCCCATCTCCTCGGCCAATTCCACGTTCCAGGTGGCCGCGATGACGCACTCGCTGGCGTAGAAGCAGGTATCGTACACGGTGGCGGTGGTGTCGATCACCGTCATAAAGTTGGTGAAGCCCGCGGGACCGTCGGGGTCCGTGGTCTTGGGCTTGCCGATGCCCTTCAGCTCGGCGGTGTTGAAGTTTCCCGTGCCGATCAGGTAGCGCATCTCCCCGTAGGTGAGCTGGTTGAGCAGCTTATCCCAAAGCGGGTCGTCGTAGGACTTGCCGATGAGATCGTAGAGCTTGTACTCGGTGCTGCCGTAGTCCATCGGCGACCGCTTCTGCCGGGGCTTCCGGGCGGAGTACCAGGGCTTGTCCAGGTCTACCTCCGTCCCGCTTCCGATGTATGCCTCCAGCGACATGGAGTCGATCAGCTCCTGGCCCACGGCGCGGTCCTCCTCCGTGGGCGCGGTGGGAAAGGTGGCGCTCCAGTCGGACCGGGTAAAATAGGTCTCGATGTGGCCGCTCACATCGTCAAAGCGGTTTTCAACCGCATAGCCCTCCGCCACGGCCTCGTTGAAGAAAATATCCGCATCCACCCGGAAGGGAATCTCCATTGCGCGGTCGTGGGCGTTGCGGCTCACGTACAGCTTGTAGCCCTGGCCCGCCTCAAGGACATAACCGCCGCCGGGTGCCTTGACTCCCTGGTAGTCGTAGGACGCCAGGTAGTAGGGGTCGAAGGTGAGCTCCACTACGTCGTAGTCCGCGCCCCCCGCCTGGATGACCTTCGTCTTGGCGAAGTCCAGGAGCACCACCTCGGACTTCTCAATGCCGCCCTCGGTATAGGGCGCATGGCCGTAGAGCTGGACCACGTCCTTGCCCGGATAGACGCCGTTGTTTGTGACCCTGATCCGGATGGTGTACTTGCCGTCCTTGGAAACGGAGACGTTTTGGATGCCGGAGCTGTCCTCAATTTCCCAGCTGAAGTCGGTGTAGCTCAGGCCGTACCCGAAGGGGTAGACCACGTTTTGGTCATACCACTTCTCGTCCCCGGCCCCCCGGGTCTCATAGTAGCGGTAGCCCACGTAGATGCCCTCCTCGTAGTCCACGAAGTGGGCGTTCTGCTCGGTGCCGCTGACAAAATAGGTGTTGCCCTGGCCGTTGTTGGTGCCGAAGTTCTTATAGGAGGGGGTCTGGGTAAAGTCGGCGGCGTAGGTGTCCACCAGCCTGCCGGAGGGATTGACGGCACCAATGAGGATTCTGCCCAGGGCTTCCATGCCCGTGCCGCCGGTGGTGCCCACCCAGAGGGCCCCTTTCAGCTTGCCGTTGAAGCGCCCGTCGTCCCGCAGAAAGCCAAGCTCCATGGATGTGCCGCAGTTGATGAGCAGGATTACGTTGTCAAACTGGGAGTCCTCCGCGCAGAGGGCCTCCAGCAGGGCCTCCTCGTTGTCATCCAGCTCCAGGTAGTGCTCAGTGCCGTCGTTCCGGCCCGGGGTGTCAAGGGACATCGTGGGCAGGTCGTAGGCCTCGCCGCCGATGCGGGAGACCACCATCAGCGCCGCGTCCGTATAGTCCCCCACGTAGGCGTCCAGCCCGCCCGCATACTCGGAGAGGGCCAGCTCGCCGGTGGCAAAGCCCGTCAGGATATCGCCCATGCTGGGACTCTTGGGGCGGCCCTTGCCGGCGGCCTTCTGATTGTCATAAAACCGCTTCAGCTCCGGGTTGTAGGCGATGCCCGAGTCGGCCAGGCTCTTGTAGAGGTCCACGCTGTCGCCCGAGTCCTTCTCCGCCGAACCGGTGCCGCCGTAGACCAGGTCCACTGAGTTCATGCCAAACACGCTGATTTTATCGTAGTTGCCCAGCGGCAGCGCGCCGTCATTCTTCAGGAGCACGAAGCCCTCGGCGCAGCTCCTCTCGTTGACCGCGTTGGCCGCGGCCAGAGCGTCGGACTTGGTCCCGATCCCCTCGGTGGGCGTGAAATACTCCGCCGTGCCGGGGTCGCCCGACTGCAGGACCCGGCCCCCCTCGCCGAAAATGGTGTTGAACGTGTTGCTGATGAGGGGAACCTGCAGGATGATGAGGTTGACGGCGAGGAGAAGCGCGATCAGCGAGGTGCCGGTGATGGTAAAGGCCCTGCACCGCTTCCACAGGAACCGAACTCCTCCGCCGATCTTTTTGAAAACATTCATGCCGCTCCCCCTTATGCCGTGATATTGGCGGTTCTGGGCCGCCAGCTCAGATCGCAGCCGGCCCCAGTCAGCTCGATGTAGTCGAACAGGCACCCCACCGCCGAGAAGGTCCCCGTGGCCTTGGGGGACTCCTTGATGCTGAACGAGATCACGTTTTCTCCCTCGATGAGATCGACGGCGGGCGAAACTGTACAGGCCCGGCTCTCATAATCGCCCTCCGAACTGCCTGTCTGCTTGACGCTGATGGCGCCGTAGTCCACCTCGCTGCCGTTGACCGTGATGGAGAACATAGAGGGGTCATAGGTGAAGTCGCCCACCTCGGAGCCCAGGCCCAGCACCAGGGCCGCCGATGCGGCTGCGGCGGAGTTGATGTGGAAGGTGACGGTCTCAGGCTTGTTGAGGTAGCCCAGGGCATACCCATTGCTCATGCCGGGCATGCTCTGGATCATGCCCCTGCCCGAGGGCGCGCTGCTGTATCCCGCGCCCGAGAGGGTGGGGACGCTGTCCACATACTCGGTCTCGAACCGGGTGGTCTTGACCTCGGGGTCGCAGACGGTGAGGGTGACGTTGGCCGTCACGCTCTCACAGCCCTCCGCGCTGGCGGTGACCTTGAAGGTGATGGGGCCGGTGGTGGAGTCGGCGGGCGTGCCCGAGACGAGCCCGAGCTCCTTGTCGCTCTTCAGTCCGGCGGGCAGACCCTGCCCGCTGGGGAAACGGAAGCTGTAGGTGATGCCCGCCACGCCGTAGGCCGTGCGGACGCTCTCGCTGTATTCCCGGCCCACCAGGCCGTCGGGGAGGGTAAAGTCCTCAAACACGATTCTGCCCAAATCCTCCGTGCGCTGTTCGCCCTGGGTCAGCGTGAAGGTAAAGGCGGCCTCCACGCTCTCGCAGCCCCCGGCGGCGGCCGCCACGGTGACGGACGCCGCGCCCGCCTCGGCGGGGATGCCGGAGAGGACTCCGTCCTCGCTCAGAGAGAGGCCCGCGGGGAGGCGCGTCCCCTCCTTCACGGTGTAGACAATGTCCGTCATGCCGGTGGCCGTGGCCACGCTCTGGCTGTAAGGCTCACCGGCGGTGCCGTCCGCCAGCGTGCCGCCGCTGTACGATATCTCGCCCGCCGCAATGTCCAGAGTGAAGTCGGCGTAATACTCCCTGTCGTTCAGGTCGATCATCACGGCCTTAAAGGGAAAGACGCCCGACTCCTTGGGGACGCCCCGGATCGCGCCGTCGTCGTAGAGGATCAGCCCCGCGGGGAGAACGCTGTCATAGTCCAAGTCATAGTACATGTCCTTCGTGCCCGTGGCAATGCTGGCCTCGTACGCGATACCCACCTTGCCGGACTCCAGGTCGCTGCCCTCGAAGGGGAGGACGGAGGAGCACCCGGAGAGGGCCGCGCACAGGATCAGGCACGCCGCGGCCAGTGCCGCCGCTCGTTTTGGTTTCAATTAAAAACTGCCTCCTTTTGGAGATGCCCGGCGCACCCGCAGGACTGTGCCTGCGGGCGCCGGAATCTGCCGATGTCTTCTGCCGCCGCTTATTTGACGGCGCGTTCCCTCTTTTTCTCCTTGAGCATGGGCACTGCAACCGTCGCCGCGGCAAAGACCGCCAGCGAGACGATCAGGGAGACGGCGATGGTTACGAGAATGCCGCCGCCTGCCTCGCCGGGGTCGCCCTTGTCGCCCTTCTCGCCCCGGGGCCCCTCGGGCCCCTGGACGCCCTGGCCGCTGACCGCGCCGCCGGCACCGCCGTTGGACACCGTGTAGTAGTACTCCGTGCCGTCGCTCAGGACGAAGGCGTAGTAGTCCACACTGCCGATGGAGCCGATTTTCTCCATGCCCTCCATGCCCACGGATGCAAAGGCGTTGGCGCCGTTCTCCGTCACCGTGACGGTGAAGGCGGCGGTGTTGCCCAGGCCGAAGCCGCCGGTCGCGGAGTTGCGGTAGAGCTGGCCCGCCGCCGCGTCGGGGTAGAGCTTGGCGATGCCGACGGTGTAGGCCCCGGCCTTGGCGGTGTCGGCCACCGTACCCGTAATCTTTCCGTCCGTCACCGCGAGGCCGTCGGGCAGCGCGCCCGTCAGCACGATGTACCGGGCTCCCTCCGTGCCGTCGGAGACCGTGAGGTCCACCGCCTCGCCGGGCCGGACGCTGGCCTCGGTGACGGCGCGGTCGCTCAGGGCATAGGTCACGGAGCCGTCCTTGACAAAGGCCATGGCCGCGCTGTTGGCCTGGGTGTAGAGGATGTGCTTGGCAGTGTTGTGGAGGGCGGTGAGCTGGGTGGGGGTGTTGGCCTCCGGGGAGTTCACGATCCGGGCGATGGTGCCCTCCCGGCTGTCCAGGGACATATCGTTGCCCGCGCGGATCATCTGGTTGGCGTTCATGCACTCCTCGCCCGCACCGTGGGCGTCGGTGATGACCACGCCCTTGAAGCCCCATTCCTCACGGGTAAGCTGGGTCAGAAAGGCGTAGTTCGCGCCGGTCCACTGGAAGCCGATGCGGTTGAAGGCGCTCATCGCGCCGTTGGAGCCGCCCTTCTTGACGGCCCACTCGAAGACCTTGAAATAGTTCTCGCGCATGGTCTGCTCGTCGGCCCACACGGCCACGCCGTTGGTGTCGCGGTTGGACTCCTGGTCATTGAGCGCGTAGTGCTTCATAAAGGTGACCATGCCCTTGCTCCGCGCGCCGGCCACGACCTCGGAGAGCATATAGGCGGACAGGGTTGCGTCCTCGGAGTAATACTCGAAGTTACGGCCGGAGAAGGGAGAGCGGTGGATGTTTCCGCCGGGGGCGTACCAGCCCACAATGTGGGCCCAGAGTCCGTATTCGCCCACCAGGACGCCCTGCTCGTGGGCCAGGTCCTTGTTCCAGGTGCAGCCCACCAGGGTCTCGGTGCCGAAGGAGAACTTGGTATCGCTGGCGAAGGGCTTGATGAGGGCGTCGCCGCCGCCGACCCACGCGCCGGTGAGGCCCGCGCAGCCGTCGGAGTGGCCCGCCACGGGGATGCCCAGCTCGGGGATGCCGTTGAACTGGAATTGGGTGGCCTCCATCAGGCCGTAGGCCTGGTCCACGGTGAGCTGGCTCAGGAATTCGTCCCACTTGGGATCGTCGTAGTCGAGGCCGGTCATGTCGGAGAGCTGGATGGGCGCGGCCTGCGTATAGGCCTGGGCGGCAAACGCGGGCGCCGCGGCGGAGTACCAGGGGGAGCCCTCGTCATAGCCGGGGTTGATGACCGCGTTGTCCGGCGTGGCGCCCTCGATCAGGGGCATGTCCAGGTTCTTCAGCCACGCCTCATCCTTCGCCAGGTCCTCAAAGGCGGGGGCCTTGGGGAAGGTGCCCTCCCAGTCGCTGCGGGAGAGGACATGCCCCTCCATCTCGTCGGTGGAGGCCTGGAACAGGACCTTGATCTCCGCGCCGGTGGCGAGGTCGTTGTCGATGTTCTGATCCGTGCCCGTCAGGGTGCGCTTTTCCCCGTTTTTCCAGGCGTCGTGGGCATTTTTGCCGATGTAGAGGTCGTAACTGCCCGCATCCAGCTCGAAGCCCTTGTGGCCGTCGCCGTCCTTGTCGTAGGCGTCGAAGGAGGCCATGTCGAAAGCGTCGAAGGAGAGGGTGAGGGTCTGGCTTTCGGAGGGGCGCAGGAGGGCCGTCTTCTCAAACGCGCCCAGCACCACGTGGGACTTCTCGGTCTGACCAGGTGCATAGGGGGCGGAGAAGTAGAGCTGCACCACGTCCTTACCCGCATACATCCCCGTGTTGGTCACCGTCACGTCCACCGAGATCTTGGTCTCCGGGGTCAGAGTGGGGGTGTCCATCCTGGCCTCGCCCACCATCCACTCGAACTCGGTGTACGAGAGGCCGTAGCCGAAGGGGTAGTTCACCGCCGCATCGTACCAGGCGTCCCCGTCGGTGAAGCCCCGGGTCTCATAGTACTTATAGCCGACGTATACGCCCTCCTCGTACTCCACGCCGAAGACGCCGTTTTCAAAGTTGTTCTTATAGGGCGTCCCGTCGTCCAGGGTGTACTGGTTGCCCGCCGTATCGCTGAGGTACACGCCGATGTTGTTGTTGCCGAAATTTTGCCAGGTGGGGTCCTGGGTAAAGTCGGCGGCGAAGGTGTCCGTCAGTCTGCCGGAGGGGGTGACGGCGCCGCTCAGAATTTTGCCGATGGCGTCGAAGCCGTTCTGGCCGGCGCCGGGGGCGAAGATGACGGACTGAATCTTGTCGTTGTTGACGACGATTTCCCGGTCAAGCTCCATGGCGTTGGAGCTGTTCACAATGAGGACGACTTTATCGAACCGGGCGGTGACCTCATTGATCAGCGCCTCCTCGTTGTCGTCCAGCTCCAGATAGTGCTCGTGGGGGTCGCTGGTCCGGCCCTCGCCGCCGTAGTAGACGTAGCCGCCGTCCGCCGCCTCGTCGAAGGTGGGATACACCCGGGCGTTTCCGCTCTCGGGGACCTTGCCCTCGTCCTCCTGGGAGACATAGGAGGTCCTGGGGAGGTCGGTTCCCTCGCCGCCGGTGCGGGAGATCACGATGACCGCCGCGTCGCCATAGTCGTCGTAGGAGGCTTTCACCGCGTCGGTGTACTTGTCCTGGGGCGTCTCAGCCGTGGGGAAATAGGAGTGGTAATTGTAGGAGCTGAAACCCATGGAAGGCCGGGCCGGGCCGGAGGCCTCCTCGTCGCTGTAAAAACCCTCCAGCACCGGGTTGACGCGGAAGCCGGCGCTCTTCAGGCTGTCCAGGATGCCCACCGTGTTGTCCGGCGTGCCGCCGGAGGAGCCCGAGCCGGAATACACGGGGTTGACCGAGTTCTTGCCGAACACGCTAATATCCCTGACGGCGGTGCCGTAGGGGAGGCCGCCCTCCCCGTTCTTCAGGAGCACGAAGCCCTCCGCGCCGATCTGCCTGTTGAGCTGCGCCTCCGCGTCGATAACCGCCTGCCAGCTGCTGTAGCCTGTGGCGTACTGCCCTGCCGCGCCCTCCGCGCCGGCGGTGGAAGCGAGACCGCCCAGGGGCGAGAGGAGCAAGACCGCAGCCATCGACAGCGACAGCAGCGACCCGCTCTTTCTCCGGTTTCCTGCCTTCTTCATGTTCCGAACCTCCTGTTTTGTTTTGGTGAATGCGCCAAAAATCTGATACCAGTTTACGGTCCGCCCTGTATTTTTCAATCGAAATGACAAAACCCGTCGGTTTTGCGGCAAAAGCCGAAAACCGACGGGTGAAATGCAGTTTATGTTGTCCGCCGCGCCTGAACGGCCAGCGGTAAAACCAGGTCCACGCGGAAAATATCGCCGTTGGTGGAGAAGATCAGATCGCCGCCGTACTTGTCGGCGATCATCCTCATGCTCTTCACGCCGAAGCCGTGGTAGCCGCGGTCCTTCCGGGTGACGGGCAGTCCGTCCTGAAACTCCATCTTTCCGGAAAAGAAATTCTCGATGCGTATGACGAAGAAATCGTCCCGGCAGAGCTCGGTGATGCTGATGGCCCTCCTGTCCTCGTCCAGCGCCTCCACACTCTCCATGGCGTTTTCCAGCGCGTTGCAGAAGAAGGAGTAGATGTCGCTCTGCTTCATGCCGTTCAGGTGCGCACCGTTCACGAGGCAGGTCATCCGGACCTTTTTCCGCTGGCACAGGAGCCCCTTCTCCATCAGGACGATGTCCAGGGCCTCGTTGCCCGTTTTGAAGTCCGTGTCGTAGACCTCGATGGCGCCGGCGAGCTTTTGCAGATCCTCCTTGTCCGCGAAGCTCAGCGCCGTGAGCTGGTGGCGCAGGTCGTGGCACTTGACGTTGATGAGGTCGATGCTGCTCTTGCTCTCCTGGAGCTGATATTTTGCCGCGGAGAGCATATGCCGCATGACGGCCATCTCCGTCTCGTTTTTCTTCAGCCTGACGAACGACTGCTCCAGGGCGAGGCTCAGAAGGCAGGCCATGTCCGAGAAGAGACAGATGATGATGACGGAGCCGTGATTCCCCGAGTTCAGGGCGTAGACGACGCCGAAGAAGGAGATGTAGACCGTCACCAGCAGCACCACGCCCGACAGCAAAAGCTGCGGCTTGTTGTCCACCCGTATTCCCTCGTCCCGGCTCAACCGCTTTTTGAACAGAAGCCAGGCCCCGGAATACAGGAGGGCGCAGAGGGCCAGCAGGACCAGCAGGTTCACCCACCCGGGCAGGGCCATCCCAAAGAGCGCGTTGACGATGGTGTGGGTCTGGTAGGCGATGTGCTGCATACAGTAGGCGAAGATGCCCACGAACAGGTACGACCACACATCCCCCCTGCACCCGGCGACCATCATCACGAAGGACAGCGCGAAGACGACGAGGTATTTCGTGGCCGAGAGCCACATCCCCAGCCCCTTGCCGTCCCAGAGGAGCGAGACCAGCAGCGCGGGGATACAGCCCAGCGCCATCCGCGCCCCGTAGTGTCTGCGCTTGGGCAGCGGCGCGCAGACGGCGAGCTCCGCCGCCAAAAGGGTGGCGGCGAAGTTCAGTTTGTCGTACCATATCCAAAAATCCATAGCCGTATCCCTCTCATCACCTGAACGAGCCGGTCAGGGCGCTCATAAATTCTTTCTTCCGCGAACGGCTGATTTGGAGCTCCTCGCCGTTGACGTTGACCAAAAAGCCGTCGACGGCCTTGCAGTAGCGCAGGTTGACGATATAGCAGGTGTTGCAGCGGGCAAAGCCGTGGGCGTTCAGCTGCTTCTCCAGCTCCCGCATACTCGGCCCCCGCATGGTGTAGTCCCCCTCGACGGTGTGGAACGTCAGGTTGTGTCCTGAGGACTCGATGTAGACGACCTTGTCGGCGGAAAACCTGTGTGCGCCGCCCTGCACCGGCAGGGCAAACGAGTAAGCGTCCCGGCTCTTGGCCTGCCGGATGCGCTCCATCCGCATCTTCAGATCCGAATAGAACACGGGCTTGAGAAAATAATCCAGGGCGTTGACTTCATAGCCGTTGATGGCGTACTTGGCCATATTCGTCACGAAAATGAGGAAGACGTCGCCGTCCAGCTCCCGCAGCCGCCGGGCCGCCTCAATGCCGTTCAGGTCGGGCAGCTCAATGTCCATGAAGACCACGTCGTATATGGCGGGATACCCGTCGAGAAAGGACAGCGCGGTATCAAAGGTCGAGGAGACGATGGACTCCCCCGTCTCCTCAGCGTACCGCCGCAGGTGCTCCGCCATCTGCTCCGCCGCCTTATTGTCATCCTCCACAATCGCCGCGTGCATATTCATCACCTCTTTTGATCAGCCAGTTTCCGCGCGAGTGTAAGCCGGAGCCAAGAGCAAGATCGCGATCCAAACCGTAATGTGAAAGAAGCGGTGTTTTTTTATTGCTTAAAGCCGGAAAAACCCGGCATAAAGGGTCATAGGGCGGCATAAGGAAAGCCCGTAAACCCTTGAAAATAGGGCATTTTTCAAGAATAGCCTATATTGTGTCATATCTCCGCAAGGGGCGTTTTTGTACGGCTGGGCACCAATCGGGCACCACGGAAAGGCAGGTAAAATGGCAGAAAAGCTAATTGCACAGGGCATACTGCGCCCCTCGGGGGAAGTATGCCGGGACAAGTGTAACCTTTTGTCGGGGGCGTATGTGCCGCCCTTTGTGGAAATGCTCTGAACGGTCACGGGCGGAGACAAGGCCACGGCGGAGCACGTGTATAGCCGCCGCAGGCCGTCCCCCATATCATAGCGCAAAGCCGCCTCCGACACAAGGCTGGGAAATTGAAATCAGCAGATGGAGAAATATGGATGATACGAAATGCGCCGTCATTGGGACAAGTGCGGCGCATTTGTCAAGTGTGAGCCAGGCCAAACGGTTGTGGCTCGTTTTTTATACCCAAAAATAAGGAGGTATTTATGGCAGACGATAGGACCCCGTCCTCAGAGGGGACGGTGAGGCTGTAGGCGCCCTGGGCACTGTCCATGTTGTCGCCTGGGGTAATGAACCGGATGTCCTTCTGCACAAAGTATTTGTCCAGGTACATCCCGGCCTCATACTTCAACATAATGCTGGTCCCATATCTATGATTGATGTGGTCATCTTATAGGAACAAAGCGACCGCACAATAGACAAGTAGTAGAGCCATCACAAGGTTGACCGCTTTTGTATGCCTTGAAAAGAACTTACAGATGGCCGACCCGAACAGCGCCCATACGAAAGAGCCGGACGCCCCGATCAGCGCCAAGAGGACGGTAAATCCAATCACCGCCCCGGTGGAGCGGTAGACCGGCAAGATGTAGAGCGTCATGGCGGTGATTGCGTAAATATAGATCTTCGGATTCAGGATCATGCCGGAAAGAAAGCTGGCCTCTTTCCCGTCGTCCGCCTCTACGCCGGCGGAGCTTCTCCACACCTTCCAAGCAAGATAAAGCATATAGGCCGCACCTACGAACTGCATAAAAATCTTTACTTTTGGTAGATAGGCAGATAGCGTGGTGCTGAACAGGGTGCAGACCGACATCACGGCTGCAAACCCGGCCAGGATATTGAAATTGATGCAGATGGCCAGCGATTTTCCATTACAAGAGGGGAGAGCATTCGATTTTAAGCTGACAGCGTACACTCGTATCGAAACGTCGGGAACGAGGCCGCGATCCTGCACATGATCATATGGAACCCTTGAATTGAAACAATTTTTGTGAGTGGGTCTAATTGGAAAGAAGAGATGCTGGAATACTGTGGGAGACCTGGGTAAGCGCATTGGTGCATAGAAAAATCCCATGAAATCATATGTCATATGATTTCATGGGATTTGGTGGACTTCTACGGGATCAACCCGACGACCAGGCGAATAAGAACCGTTCACCGTTCGAGGAATAATCTATATATGAGTCTTGTGTTTTTATCGGAAAATTGCAGAAAGGCCGTGAAATCATTGATTTCACGGCCTTTCTTGTCCTGTGTTGATAAAAAAGATGCAGCCCGGAACGGGGCCCCGCACAGTAGGGCGGCGCTTTTTCGCAGTGCGAGCGTTTTGCTGCAGAAGAAAACCTTGGCAGAGAAAGAACCATTTGCCCCGAGCATGTTAAATTCCCCAGGATTCCATAAAAATAACCACACCATTAGGTGTGGTTATTTTTATGTCTTTGCTTAACACTTTAGATGCCGGTGTCTCCACGATATAGCAAGGCATCAAAAGGAGAGACGCATTTAGATTAGCAAAATACGTACAGTTAGCCAAACACCTATTCGTTATTTGATTAATGAATTCTCAACGATGAATGATTATTGGCAAGAGGCTATTGCCGTGGAAATGCAACCATAATGTGTAGCGATCGCTTTAGTTTCTTCCCAAGGACAAGCCATGACTAAACCTTTAAATAATTCAGTAGAGTGGTCTGGGTTAGTAATTGCAATAGCCGCTGAATACTCTGCCTTAGTAATTTGTCGGTTATGTGTCAAATAGTTGCTTAATTTTTCCGAAGCAATCAAATCATGCACATATTTACTGGCTTGTGCAGCGATAAAGCTTTCTTGTGCTCCATGTTCTGCTAAAGCATGCAGTAATACAGTTTCGATTGCACCTTCACTATCAAAAGGAATAACGATAGGCATAATCTGCATCGCAATCTGCTGTCCGTTAGCTGATGTCGTATATTTGCAAATTTTATGATTTTCTAATGTGATAGTGTCGGAAAACCAAGTCGCTAGCTCATTGACGACATCATCGTGCTTACGAGCGTCACAATCCTTGATGATTACGATAGATTCAATCATACTGTGGGGATAACTGGAGTTAATGTGGAGAATATCATTTATAGCATCCTGCATTCGATCCTGACCGCCAACTGCCCATATAGAAGCATAATCACGGGTGTGATTAGCATCACTAGTAATATACTGAACATCTTGAGTGTGATCTTTGGGTTTAATTTTATAATAAGGCCAAGTTTTCTTAAAGTCTTTATCTATTACCCATCCATCAGTTTTATGGAGAAAATAAGCGATAAACCAAAGATCATCTTTGCCCTCACAAAGTATAATAGATCTCATACTCGTAGCTCCATCTCAAACTCGGATCGATCTCTGATGGCCTCTTTACCAGTCCGAACTATAGCCATAGTTTTATGTTCATTTGCTTCTTTTCTTAGAGTAATAATTCGTATATCATCCATAGCCTCAACGCAACAGTTTTCCAATATTGCATCTATGGCTTCGGCACTGTGAGTAGTTACAAATGCTTGAATATTAAAACGCCTACACGCATTTATAAACCAAGAAAAGATCTCTTGAAAAGCCGATATATTAATGGCATTGTCAATTTCGTCGATCAATAAGATTCCATTTTGATTGCCTGCAAGTAAGGCCGTTAATAACACCGCTTTTTGTAGACCAGCACCATAAGAAAATAGAGGTAAAGTGCCAGAAATAGCATTATGGAGATAAATATCTTCACCAACAATACTAATATCTTCTACATTAGGATCAAACGACCGAATGATATCCAAAATTTCTTTTTTCTGCTCATTTATAATAGAATCAGACAGAAGTTTAATACAACTCCTATAATACGAAACACCAGAATGAAGGTATGTGCCATGAAATAATGGTTCTGATGAAGACTCGAAACTCTCAATAATGCTATTTTTTATATTATGACTGATATATACCGGCTTTTTATCTTCTTGTATAACTTTAATTGTTAACGAAAAAATTTTATCCGATCCACCAGCACTATCGGTTAATTCTCCTATATCTCCACCCGCCTCATATTTATATGATATATTATCTATCACCGTCTCAAAGGCTAAGGAGTAATGGGATTTTCCATCAGTTTCTGTCTCTTTTACAAAAATCGAGGAAAAGTATTCGACCGACTTTGTTTTACGCATTGTGACAGGAGTCCGAAGAAAGGCAACTTGCATTAAAGTACCAATGTTATAGGGTTGAGACATAAGCCTAATTGCTTCTAAGATGCTAGTTTTCCCACTGTTATTGGCTCCAATTAACACGTTGATACGTGAGAGGTGATCAAGATCTAACGCTCTAATCCCTCTAAACATTGAAATGCTCAATTTTGAAATCAATGGTTCCATTTGACACCTCCCACTATCTTCTTCACCCTAGCTATTCTATCCAAGTATAAATCCTATTAAAGAAAAAAACAACAAATATAATAATTTTTCTCTCTACAATGTTATAGTCAAAGGCCTTTCCTGAGCAGACATTTTCCTTCCTCCGAACATGATAAGAAAAATCTAATGTAGTCATAGTTCTTCAATCGATTTGACTGCTGTCCTAAATTTTAACGTGTTACTTTATTTTTTGATACATGTGATAATCCGATTGTCTCTATCGTACTGACCGAATCAGCGTCAACCGCTCCTTTGGATCGAGCCACAACCGGAAATCCGTTGCAATTTCCGGATAAGCGCTCACTCCTCCGCCTTTTCCTTGTTTTACATAGAGTCCAACTGCATGAGTCCTTCGTACCCACAAAGTCGGCGTAATGGTCAGAGAGGTGGTATGTCCTTGGCGGATCAGCTCCGCGCAGACCTGGTCATCGAATTCGGCATTCTGATCCAATTCCCACTGGCGGAGAAACTCTAATGTGTTCCGGCTGCGCATCCAGCTTTGGATCACATATCCTGGAGACTCATCGGAATACTGCCTTGTCAGTTCTGTCAGTGAAACCATGCCATCATAGGCCAGCGTTCTCATATACAGACTGATGGATTCTTGATAGTCCCTGATTTTTTGTGTGGCCAGTAGCCTTTCCTCATTCAGCGTATCATAGAATCTCTCTTTTGCTGCGCTGGCCGCTTCCATGTCGACCAATCCTTTTGTCAGAAGTGCGTCAATGACAGACTCATATTGAAATGCCAGGCATATGTAGCGCTCACGTAGTTCGTTCTCGTTCATGACCCATTCTCCTTTTTACCAGTATAACAAGGGAAATGGGTTCTGCATAGTCTCATTTTGTCTCAAAAGCCGGAGACCGATACCTGACTGCCTTGCGTGGATGCCCAGCCTTATCGTAATCTATGTTGCAGCGCTGGGCCCTCTCAAACTGTGCGTCCATATATACCCTAACTCCAACCAATGGGATATATTTTTTGTTCGTCAGAAGTTTATCCACGGCCGCCCTGGTCCATTTTGTTTTTCCTATCGGAGAGAGGATGCCTTTTGCGAAGAGCATATCAACGATTTTTCCTAAGCTGGCTCCGGCGAGATAAGCGTCAAAGATGCTGCGGACCACATCCGCCTTTTCTTCATGTACTGCGATTTCTCCTTCGATCAAAACATAGCCATACGGAAGTTTCATAGCTGCCTCACTTTCTTAAACATCAATAAAAGCAGGTTTTAGGAATCGTCTATCTCCTCAAACCTGCTTATTTGTCTCATTGATATGTAATTGTGCCCAGTAGTCAGACCGGGTTTTTGTCTGATTTCGCCAGTAAAATGCAAAACCTGCGTATAACTATCGTTACACGCAGGTTTTGTCTACTTTGGTGGACCTGAACGGGATCGAACCGTCGACCTCTCGGATGCGAACCGAACGCTCTCCCAGCTGAGCTACAGGCCCATACGTACCGCGCCACAAACAAGCGCCTAATTATTATAGCATAAATTAATAGGTTGTAAAGCCCCTTTTTTAAAAAACTATAAAACTGATATTGATAATTTCCGAGAAATGATGTATGATACAAACTACAGTCTTTCCACGGACCTGAGCGCGGCGCGTTCGGCCCGAGGCAAGGCCGCACTAGTCGGGGAGTTAGCGGTGCCCTGTACCTGCAACCCGCTGCAGCAGGGATGAATCCCGGCCCCCGGACTTCGGCTGTGTTGTCTGCCCCCTATAAGCGGCGATGAGGAATCGGTCCCGCGCAACGGGGCCCCGCGAACCGTGTCAGGCGGGGAACCGAGCAGCACTAAACGGAATGCCCCGTGTGCCGTGGGGTTCCCGTTTCCGAGCTGGCTGTAAGGGTTACGGACATAGCGGAAGCTTCAAAGGCCGGTGTGCGGTCTTGCCTTGCGCCGAAGCGCTGAACAACCGGGAGCAGAGGACTGAGGACGCTCGAAGCAAAATTGCACAGCGGTCGTCCCTTGCAAAACCGCAGTGCAGTCGTTTGCGGCCGCGGCGGGAACCTGCCGCAAAGGGCGTAAAGCGCGACAAGAGCCGATGCGCGGGCGTGACGTCAGACTGTAGATAGAGGAGCGATGCGACGCGGCTTTCCGCATCGACGCTCCTTTTTTGTTTTGGCTTGTTCCCGGATGCGAACCGAACGCCCTCCCGGCTGAGCTACAGGCCCGGGGATTGTATGTGTCCGACGATGGAGAAAGAAAATAGAGGTGAATCGGATGTACCAGGCCCTATATCGAAAATACCGCCCGCGCACCTTCGACGACGTTGTGGGCCAGAGCCATATCACCGACACCCTCAAGCGGCAGGTGGATACGCACCGCCTCTCCCATGCCTACCTGTTTACCGGCACCCGGGGCACCGGCAAGACCTCCTGCGCCAAAATCCTGGCCCGGGCAGTGAACTGTGAGCGCCCGGTGGACGGCAACCCCTGCAACGAGTGTCCCTCCTGCCAGGGGATTGAAAACGGGTCCATCCTGGACGTGCTGGAGCTGGACGCCGCGTCCAACAACGGCGTGGATCAGGTCCGCGCCCTGCGGGACGAGGCGGTATACACCCCCGCGGCGGTCCGTAAACGGGTCTATATCGTGGACGAGGTCCACATGCTCTCCACGGCGGCCTTCAACGCCCTCCTGAAAATACTGGAGGAGCCGCCGGAGCATCTGATGTTTATTCTCGCCACCACGGAGCTGCACAAGGTCCCGGCCACCATCAAGTCCCGGTGCCAGCAGTTTGCGTTTAAGCGGATTCTGCCCGGGGACATCGCCGGACGGCTCCAGTACGTCTCCGACCGGGAGGGGCTGGGCCTCACCGGAGACGGCGCGGTGCTCCTCTCCCGGCTGGCCGACGGCGGTATGCGGGACGCCCTTAGCCTGCTGGACCAGTGCGCCAATCCCTCCGGCGTGATTGGGGAGGAGGAGGTCCTCTCCGCCCTGGGGCTGGCGGGTAATCTGGAGACCGCCGCATTGATGGAGCAGATTGCCGGGGGCCGGACCGCCGCCGCGCTGGAGACCCTTGCCCGGCTCTACGGCGCTGGCAAGGACGTGGGGAGTCTCCTGAACGAGCTCTCCTCCCTGGCCCGGGATCTCCTGATCCGCAAGACCGCGCCCCAGGGGGGCGCCGCCCTCCTGACCGGGGGTTACGACGAAAATACCATGCGCCGCCTGTCCAATCTCCTCCAGACCCCCAGACTGGCGCAGATTCTGACCCGTCTTCAGGCCACCCAGGCGGATTTGGCCCGCAGCGGAAACCGCCGTACCGATGCGGAGCTCTGCCTCATCCGCCTGTGCGACGAGACGCTGGACGGAAGTCCGGCAGGGCTGAACGCGCGTCTGGCCCGGCTGGAGGACGCGGTGGCGTCCGGCGTGGTTGCCGTCCGTGCCGAAGCGCCGGCGACGGACGCGCCAGAGACGGTCGCGGCCCCGCCGGAGGATACGCCCGCGCCCGCCAGGTCCGTACAGCAGGCGGCGGGTAAGCCGCCCTGGGAGGAGCGCCCCCCGCTCCCCGACGAACCGGGCGAGCAGGTCGTGCCCGGGACGGACCGGGAACAGCCCTCCGCGCCGGCGGTGGAGGCGCCCGCACCTCGTTCGGACGCCGCGGCGGCTCCGCCGCCGGGCGATTTCTGGCCCGGTCTGGCGGCTTCGCTCAAGGGCCGCATTCCCATGGGGGAGTATACGTTCCTCGCAAACCCCGCCATGGTCCAGGGCAGGGCGGAGGGCGGTGTGCTGACGCTGTATGCCGACTGCGACTTCACCCGCAGCATGATCAACAAGCCGGGCATTCTCAACGCGGTCTCTCAGGCGGCCGCACTCCTGCTGGGCGGGCAGCACCGGGTCGCCGTGACGGTGGGCAGCGCGCCGCCGGTCTCCCAAGCCGCGCCGGCAGCGTCTCCCGCCGGGGAGGAGCACGACAAGCTGGACGATCTGCTGGCTTTTGGCGGGCAGTTTGATAATATTATTATTCAGTAAACGGCGATGAATCGAGCGCCCCGGCGGGCTGAGGCGTGCCGCTGGGGGTACGGCTCCCCCCTCGGGGGAGCCAAAGATGAAAGGAGATATTATAATGGCGAAGGGTTTCGGCCGTCCGGGTATGGGCGGTATGGGCGGCGGCATCAATATGAACATGATTAAGCAGGCCCAGAAGATGCAGGAGAACATGCAGAAGATGCAGGCGGAGATGGAGGCCAAGGAGTACACCGCCCAGGCTGGCGGCGGCGTGGTCTCGGCCACCGTCACCGGCCGTCATGAGGTAGTCGCCCTGACAATTGACCCCGAGGCGGTGGACCCGGAGGATGTGGAGCTTTTGCAGGATATGATCGTAGCGGCTGTAAACGAGGCCATGCGGGCCGCGGAGGCCGACATGGCCGAGGGGATGCAGCAGCTCACCGGCGGGCTGGGACTGCCCTTCTAAACGGAAAAGCGCTTATGGAATTCAGGGCGGGACCGGGCGCACGCCCGGTCCCGCCTGTTTGCCCAAGGCGGGGCAGGGGGGAGGGAACACACGATGATATTGGAGACGAAGCGCCTGCGCCTGCGGGAGCTGACGGAGGAGGACCGGCCCGGGCTGTGCGGGATTCTGCAGGACGGGGCGGCCATGTACGCCTATGAACACGCATTTTCCGACCGGGAGGTGGATCAGTGGCTCGCACGGCAGATGGACCGCTACCGCCGGGAGGGCTTCGGCCTCTGGGCGGTCATCCGCAGGGAGGATGGGGCTTTCGTCGGCCAGTGCGGACTCACCCTGCAGGAGTGGGACGGCAGGAGGGTGCCCGAGATAGGCTATCTTCTGCAGCGCCGCTTCTGGCACAACGGCTACGCCGCCGAGGCCGCCGCGGGCTGTAAGCGGTACGCCTTCGACGTGCTGGGCCTGGAGGCGGTTTATTCCATCATACGGGACGGCAATCTGCCGTCTCAGAGGGTGGCCGAGCGCAACGGGATGCGCGTGGTGGGCCGGCTTGTCAAGCACAACTACGGGATGGAGATGCCCCATGACGTGTGGGGCGTCTCCAGGGAAGAGGACGCGGGCGGCAAATGAAACTGGAGTTTCCCAAAATCGGAATGCGGATGGTGAAGACGGCCGTAGCGGTGGTCGTCTGTTTCTTCCTGTTTCTGCCCTTCTGGGTGCGCATTCCCGCGGGGGAATATGACCCCTTTAAGGATGTGGGGCCTTTTTACGCCTGCATCGCCGCCATTATCTGCATGCAGAGCTCCGTGAAGCAGTCGGTGCGGCAGGGTGTGTCCCGGGTCATAGGCACCTGCATCGGCGGGCTGGTCGGCCTGGGGATTCTCTTTCTGGACGACCTCATCGGCCAGAGCGTGGTCACGGGGCTGATGATGGGCGGCGGCGTGATTCTGACGCTGTGGATCTGCAACCTCATCAAGCGGCCGGCGGCCTGCTCCATCAGCTGCATTGTGGTGTGCGTGGTCATGCTCAACCACAACGGGCCGGACCGGTACTTATATACCCTCTTCCGGGTTCTTGAGACCACGGTGGGCATCGTGACGGCGGTGGCGGTAAACCACCTCCTGCCCGACCAGCATTCCGCGGCGGATGAAGAGGCGTCCCCGGCGGAGCTGGCCGAGAGCCTGGCGGAGAAGCTCTCCGAGGGCGGTACGTCCGCCGAGGAGGAGCTGGCCGGGGACCTGGCGGAGCGGCTCCAGCGGGAGGAGCGCGCCAAAGACGAGACCAAATGATACAAAAAGGAGCGCAAAAGGATGGAAAAGGCGAAGGTATATTTTACCGACCTGCGGGCCCTGCCGGGCAACAATCTGCTGCTGAAGCTGCAGAAGCTGATGCGGGCGGCGGGGGTCGAGAGCATTGATTTCGAGCAGAAGTATGTGGCCGTCAAAATGCACTTCGGCGAGCCGGGCAATCTGGCCTTTCTGCGGCCTAACTATGCCAGGGCGGTTGCCGACGTGATAAAGGAGCTGGGGGGACGGCCCTTCCTCACCGACTGCAACACCCTCTACCCCGGCCTCAGAAAAAATGCCCTGGACCATCTGGACGCCGCGGCGGAGAACGGCTTCAACCCCACCACCACCGGCTGCCAGGTGATCATCGGGGACGGACTCAAGGGCACGGACGACGTGGCGGTCAGCGTCATCGGCGGCGAGTACGTGAAGGAGGCCAAGATCGGCCGGGCGGTGATGGACGCGGATATTTTCGTGAGCCTCTCCCACTTCAAGGGTCACGAGTCTACCGGCTTCGGCGGCGCGCTGAAGAATATCGGCATGGGCTGCGGCAGCCGGGCGGGCAAGATGGAGCAGCACGCCGGCGGCAAGCCGGAGGTGCGCACGGAGCGGTGCCGCAAATGCCGCGCCTGCGCCAGAAGCTGCGGCCAGGACGCCATCGCCTTCGACGGAAACGAGGGCACGGCCCGGATTAACCACGACAGATGCGTGGGCTGCGGCCGCTGCATCGGCGCGTGCAATTTCGACGCCATCTTCAACCCGAACGACTCCACCAACGTGGAGCTTTGCTGCAAGATGGCCGAGTACGCCAAGGCGGTGGTGGACGGCCGCCCCCAGTTCCATATCAGCCTGGTCATCGACGTCTCGCCCCTGTGCGACTGCTACAGCGGCAACGATCTGCCCATTCTGCCCGACGTGGGCATGTTCGCCTCCTTCGACGCGGTGGCGCTGGACCAGGCCTGCGCCGACGCCTGCCAGAGGCAGGCTGTCATCCCCGGGTCCGTGCTGGACGAGCATATGCACGCCCAGGGCTTCTGCGACCACCACGACCATTTCAAGAATACCGAGCCCAACTCCGAGTGGGAGGCCTGCCTGGCCCACGCCGAGAAGATCGGCATGGGGACGCGGCAGTATGAGCTGATTACCGTAAAATCATAAGAAAGAGGGGGGCCGGCGCCGCCGCCCCCCCCTCTTCGCTCCTTACGCGGCCGCAGCCGGAACGGGTCCTTCAGGCCGCCGTATCTCAAGCGGCTGAGCTTGAAAACACACCTGTTCAGTGGGCAATTCGTAACTCCGATTATGAAATACTTGTAAATAATTTGTGACAAATGGTCAAATGGCGGTTGCTCTTTGGTAAAGACTGCGCTATAATGACACCGTAAAGCCCAGGGAGGAACGGAGATTTTGTCTGTACCGAACTGGGGTTATTTGTTTGAAAGGAAGGTAGATTACATTGAAGAAGTCCCGTAAGATTCTTGCGCTGGTCCTGTCTCTTGCCCTGGTTTTCGCTCTGGCTGCCTGTACCAACAACGACACGCCCAGTGGCGGCGACACCACCAGCCCCTCCCCCAGCGCCAGCACCCCCGTTGAAACTCCCGATGCCAGCAAGACCCCGGAGAACACCCCCGCCGCCAGCGACTACGCCGTCGCCATGATCACCGACTACGGCGATATCACCGACCAGTCCTTCAACCAGACCACCTATGAGGCCTGCAACGAGTACTGCACCGCCAACGGCGTGAAGTTCAACTACTACAAGCCCAACGGCGACTCCACCGCTGAGCGCGTCGCCATGGTGGACGCCGCCGTGGTCGACGGCTATAACGTCATCGTGATGCCCGGCTACGCGTTTGCCGAGACCATCAAGGAGACCGCCGAGATGTATCCCGACGTCATCTTCATCGCTCTGGACGTGGGCGAGGGCGACCTGGGCGACTATGCCGCCAGCCTGCCCGGCAACGTCTACTGCGCCGTGTACCAGGAAGAGCTCTGCGGCTACATGGCCGGCTACGCCGCTGTGAAGCTGGGCTACAGCCACCTGGGCTTCCTGGGCGGCATGGCCGTTCCCGCCGTCGTCCGCTATGGCTACGGCTTCGTGCAGGGCGCTGACGCCGCCGCAGCCGAGACCGGCACGGACGTGACCGTCGAGTACGTTTACGGCAACCAGTTCTTCGGCGACGCCGACATCACCGGCGTGATGGACACCTGGTATCAGAACCTGGGCGTTGAGGCCGTGTTCGCCTGCGGCGGCGGCATTTACACCTCCGCTGCCGAGGCCGCTGCCAAGACCGGTGGCAAGGTCATCGGCGTTGACACCGACCAATCCGGCATCATCGACGCTTACGGCGAGGGCATGACCGTTACCTCCGCCATGAAGGGCCTGGCCGCCACTGTCAAGACCATGCTGGCTGAGGTCGAGGCGGGTAACTTCGCCAACCACGGCGGCAAGATCGAGACCCTGGGCCTTGTCTCCGCCACCGATGTTGAGTCCAACTACGTGCAGCTCCCCGTAGCCACCACTCAGTTCAACGACAACTTCACCGAGGCCGACTACGTTGCCCTGGTGGGCAAGATGCTCGACGGCACCGTCACCGTGTCCAACGACACCACCGTGGAGCCCGCTGCCAACGCCACTACCGCTACCGTGAACTCCTACGGCAACATTAAGTAAGAAACCGCATCGGTCCAAAAGAGGACGGGGCTTGCCCCCGTCCTCTTTTTTGCGCAGACAGGTTCCGGGGTGCACAAAAATATTTTCTTTTTTCCATTCAAAATAGTCATTTTTCCTTGGAAGTGCCGCCTCAATGTCGTATAATAAGTACAGTTAACAGCTACAGTCTCAGCGCTGCGAAAAGAAAACAAGGGGGAGGTCGTTGGCTTGGAACAACCATACGCCATTGAAATGCTGAACATCACCAAGAGGTTTCCCGGCATTATCGCAAACGACAATATCACGCTGCAGCTGAAAAAGGGTGAGATCCACGCGCTGTTGGGCGAAAACGGCGCCGGCAAGTCCACACTGATGAGCGTGCTCTTCGGACTCTACCAGCCCGAGGAGGGCATCATCAAAAAGGATGGCCGGGAGGTCTCCATCAAGAATCCCAACGACGCCAACGAGCTGGGAATCGGCATGGTGCACCAGCACTTCAAGCTGGTGGACGTCTTCACGGTCCTGGACAACATCATCATGGGCGTGGAGCCCACCAAGGGGCCCTTCCTGCAGAAGGACGACGCCCGGAAGAAGGTGGTGGCCCTCTCCGAGAAGTACGGACTCATGGTGGACCCGGACGCCCTGGTGGAGAACATCACCGTCGGTATGCAGCAGCGTACCGAGATCCTCAAAATGCTCTACCGCGAAAATGAGATTCTGATCTTCGACGAGCCCACCGCCGTCCTCACCCCCCAGGAGATCGACGAGCTGATGGATATTATGCGGGGCCTCCGGGCCGAGGGCAAGAGCATCCTCTTCATCACCCACAAGCTCAACGAGATCAAGGCGGTGGCCGACCGCTGCTCCGTCCTGCGCAAGGGCAAGTACATCGGCACCGTGGACGTGGCGAGCACCAGCAAGGAGGAATTGTCCAAGATGATGGTGGGCCGGGACGTGGATTTCGTGGTGCACAAGGAGCCCGCCAAGCCCGGCGACGTGGTTTTGGATGTGGAGGGTGTGACCGTGGCCTCCAAGGCCCACAAGAACAACGCCGTCAAGGACGTCTCCTTCCAGTGCCGTGCGGGCGAGATCGTCTGCATCGCCGGCATCGACGGCAACGGCCAGAGCGAGCTGGTCTACGGCCTTACCGGCATTGAGCCCCTGGCTGCGGGAAAGATTGTCCTCAAGGGGCATGACGTTACCCACGCCAGTATCCGCAAGCGCTCCACCTCGGGCGTCAGCCACATCCCCGAGGACCGGCATAAGTACGGCCTGGTGCTGGACTACTCCCTGGAGGACAATATGGTGCTCCAGCGGTACTTCGAGCCGGAGTTCGTCCAGGCGGGCTTCCTCAAGCGCAAGGCCATCCGGGCCTACGCCGAGAAGCTCATCGAGCAGTACGACGTCCGCTCCGGCCAGGGCCCCATCACCGCCGCGCGCAGCATGTCCGGCGGAAACCAGCAGAAGGCCATCGTGGCCCGCGAGATCGACAAGAACCCCGAACTGCTCATCGCCGTCCAGCCCACCCGCGGCCTGGACGTGGGCGCCATTGAGTACATACACAGCCAGATCGTGGCCCAGCGGGACGCCGGCAAGGCGGTGCTGCTGGTGAGCCTGGAGCTGGACGAGGTCATGGCCCTGTCCGACCGCATCCTCGTCATGTACGAGGGGGAGATTGTGGGCGAGCTGGACCCCAAGACCACCACCGTGCAGGAGCTGGGCCTCTACATGGCGGGCGCCAAGAGGGAGGGAAAGTAAGAGATGAAACAGGATAGGAATGCCCCGACCCTTCTCCAGCGCAAAGGCGTACAGTCCCTGGTCGCGTCGCTGCTGTGCATCGTCATCGGCCTGCTGATCGGCTTCGTCGTGCTCCTGGTCATCAATCCCACCGGCGCGTGGGTAGGCATCAAGACCATCGTGGAGAACTTCCTCTACTATCCCAGCGGCGCCGCCCGGATGAAGTACCTGGGCAGCACCCTGGTGAAGACCGCGCCCCTGCTCATGTGCTCCCTGTCCATCCTCTTCGCGTACAAGGTGGGCCTCTTCAATATCGGCGCCGCCGGGCAGTACGTCATCGGCGCGGGCGCCAGCCTCTATTTCGCCCTGGGCCTGGGGATGCCCTGGTATGTCTGCCTCCTGGCGGCCATGGCCGCCGGCGCCCTTCTGGGCGGCATCTCCGGCGCGCTGAAGGCCTACTGCAACGTGAACGAGGTTATCTCCTGCATCATGCTCAACTGGATTAGCCTGTACGCTGTCAATATGGTGCTCAGCACCGTAAAGGAGGTCGCCAGCCCCTATACGCTGACCCTCTCCAGCACCAATCCCGGCGCCATCCTGCCCAGCCTGGGCCTGGGCAAGCTCTTCAGCAATAACCAGTACGTCACCATCGCCATCCCCCTGGTGGTCGTGATGGCCATCCTGGTCTGGGTGGTGCTGGAGAAGACCAAGTTCGGCTACGAGCTGAAGGCCACCGGCTTCAATAAGTATGCCGCCAGGTACTGCGGTATGAAGGAAAAGCGCAATATCATCCTGACCATGGTCATCGCCGGCGGTCTGGCCGGCATGGGCGCGGCGCTGTTCTTCCTCACCGGGTTCGAGCAGTGGCAGTGCACCCAGTCCTCGGTCCCCGGCATGGGCTTCAACGGCATCGCCGCGGCCTTCCTGGGCGGCCTGAACCCCATCGGCGCCATCTTCTCGTCCTATTTCATCCAGCACATCACCAACGGCGGCGCGTATCTGGATAAGACCATGTACTCCGCCCAGATCTCCGATCTCATCTCCTCCCTCATCATCTACCTGTGCGGCTTCGTGCTCTTCTTCAAGCATTTTATGGATATGCGCACCGCCAAGAAGCAGGAGCGGGAGTCCGTGGCCGCCAAGGCGGCCGAGGCGGCAAAAGCCGCGGAGGAAGTTAAGACGGAAGAAGTATCCGACGACGGGAAAGGAGGCGATCAGTAATGTTGCTGCTGATTCAGTATACGCTGATTTTCGCCTCGGTTCTGATGCTGGTTGCCCTGGGCGGCTGCTTCTCCGAGCACTCCGGCGTTATCAACATCGGTCTGGAGGGCATCATGGTCATGGGCGCCCTGGGCGGCGCGCTGATGATGAAATTCCTCCCCGCGGGCACCTCTGCGCCCGTCATGCTGCTGCTGGTCGTCCTGGCGGCCATGGCCCTGGGCCTCATCTACTCGCTGCTGCTGGCCGTGGCGGCCGTTAACTTCAAGGCGGACCAGACCCTGGTCGGCACCGCCATGAACCTGCTTGGCACCGCCGCCGCCACCGTCTTCGTCAAGGCGATGAACACCGCTGAGAACGCCAGCAACGTCTCCTCCACCATCCAGTATATCGACGCGAAGAAGGCCTTCCTGGTCAATATCGGCGGCTTCGAGTTCAACTGGTTCATGGTGCTGGCCCTGGCCGCCCTGGTCCTGGCCTATGTGACGCTCTACAAGACCCGCTTCGGCCTGCGGCTGTGCGCCTGCGGCGAGCATCCCCAGGCGGCTGACAGCGTGGGCATCAACGTCTATAAGATGCGCTACGCGGGCGTCCTGATCTCGGGCGTCCTGGGCGGACTGGGCGGCGTGGTCTACATCACCGCCGGCGTCAGCGAGTGGAAGTTTGAAAACGGCGTGGCCGGCTTCGGCTTCCTGGCACTGGCCGTTATGATCTTCGGCCAGTGGAAGCCCACCCGCATCGCGCTCGCGGCCCTGGTCTTCGGCCTGTTCCGGGCCCTGGGCAATGTGTACACCGGCTTTGATTTCCTCAAGGCGCTGAACCTTCCCAGCGGCGTGTACAATATGCTGCCCTACATCATCTCCCTGGTCATCCTGGCCTTTACGTCCAAGAAGTCCCGGGCGCCGAAAGCGGAGGGCGTGCCCTACGACAAGGGACAGCGATAGTCCTTCTGGGCTTATCTTACCAGAGGGACGAAGCCTCCAAATAGGACATCTGTCATATTCCATATGTAGAAAAGCAGCAGCACCCGAAAGGGTGCTGCTGCTTTTGTCCTGAACGGGAGGGTCCCTCGTCTCCGCCGCGGCGGGGCGGGGGAAGAGGGGGATTCTCACAGCTCCAGCGGCTCAATATCGGCCCCCAGCGCGGCCAGGCGCTTTCTGTCCAGCAGGCGCCATCCGGCGGGGGTCTTCTCCAGCAGGCCCTGCTCCGCAAAGCGGCCCATGACCCGGGAGAGCTGCCGGTAGCTCACCCCCAGCAGCTCCGCCGTCCGGGTCAGGTTGGCCTGGAAGACCCCCTCCCGCGCGGCGCCCACAATGTAGGCGGCCAGCCGCTGATCCAGGGGGAAGAGGAGGTTGTTGGCGGAGTAGATGGAGTCCTTGATCATCTCCCGGGAGAGGCGGCGGACGCAGCAGCGCAGAAAGTCCAGATCGCTGAGAAGGGCCTCCCGCTGCCGGGGGATGGAGCCGCCGGCGCAGAGGACGTCCCCGCCGTCGGCCCGCAGGTCAGCGGTGGCGTGGGTGTTCCCCAGGGCCACCTCCACGTCGCCGCAGATGAGGGAGCCGCACTGACAGTAGGTGATGATGTGGGTCCGCCCGTGGGGTGGTGTGAGGGAGACCGTGACCCGGCCCTCCAGCAGGAAGAGAAGCTGGGGCACCGGCTCCCGGTAGCGGCAGAGATACTCCCCCTTCTGGTAGCGCAGCAGCTGCCAGGAGTACCGCGAGAGCCAGGGATATTCGCCGTCGAAAGAGGCCAGGTAGCGCCTGAGCAGCGCCTCGTCGCGCAGAATTTCCATTCAATAGCCCCCCTTTCAGAAAAGTATATCATAAGAGCCTTGGCATTGCCAAGGCTCTCAGGGAGAATTAAATCAGCTTGATGCGCTTCCACTTTCCGCGCCAGAAGCGGACCAGGAAGACCACGGCCCGGACAATCCAGTCGCAGAACATGGCCAGCCACACGCCCAGCAGGCCCATGCCCAGGCCCCAGGAGCAGGCGAAGAGATAACTCAGTGCCACCCGGCAGATGAACATGGACGCCAGGGAGATGCTCATGGTGAAGATGGCGTCGCCCGACGCCCGCAGGGCGTTGGGCAGCGTGAAGGACATGGGCCAGAAGACCGCCGTGAACACGGCGCACCAGCGCAGGACCTCGGCGGCCATGGCGGCAGCGGCGGGGGAGAGGTCAAAAAGCCCCACCAGCGGCCCCGCCGCGCAGAACAGAATGAGGCACATGGTGCCCATGGAGAGGTAGCAGATGATCATGAGCTTCCTGGCGTAGGAGACCGCCTGGTCCAGGTACTGGGCGCCCACGCACTGGCCGATGACCGTCACCATTGCCAGGCCGATTGCCTGTCCGGGGACGTTGACCACGCTGGCGATGCTGTTGGCAATGCCGTTGGCGGCCACGGCGGCGGTGCCGAAGGTGGTGATGAGGCTGAGCACAATCAGCTTGCCCGCCTGAAATAGGCCGTTCTCCAGGCCGTTGGGGATGCCGATGGTGAGGATGCGCCGGACCATAATCCAGTGGAACTCGGGGCGGAAGAGCCTGTCAATCCGCAGTACGCAGTCGGGCCGCTGGAGCAGGAAAAGAATGATCACCGCCGCCGCAATGCGGGAGACCAGCGTGCCGATGCCCGCGCCCAGCGCGCCCATGCCGTACCCGTAGATCAAAATGGCGTTGACCGTGATGTTGATGATGTTTACGATCAGGGAGTTGAACATGGACACCCGGCTGTTGCCCATGGAGCGGAAAAGGGCCGCGCCGGCGTTGTAGATGGACATGAAGGGGTAGGCCAGGGCGGTGGCGATGAAGTAGGCCAGGGCGCTGTCCATCACGTCGGGCTCAATTTGGCCGAAGATCAGCGAGAGCATATGCTGCCGGAAGACCAGCGCCAGCACCATCAGCACCGTGGACACCACCGCCACGGCGTAGAGCAGCTGCTTGGCGGCGGTCCTGGCATGGTCCGCCTCGCGGCGGCCCAGGTACTGGGACACCACCACCGCGCCGCCGGTGGCCAGGGCGGCGAAGACCTGAATGAGCAGTATGTTGATATTATCCACCAGTGAGACGCCGGCGATGGCGGCCTCGCCCGCCGAGGTGACCATGACCGTGTCCGCCATGCCCACCGTCATCAGCAGAAACTGCTCGATGACAAGCGGGATGATCAGTCTCACCAGGGCCTGCCGGGAAAAGAGCGGCTTCTGGTCCAGAGCCTGGACTTGCGCTTCCATGTCCGCGCCTCCTTCTGTCTGTGTCTGAAAGTTGCTTCCTGTCACGAAGTACTATTCTAGCACGATAAAGCGGATTTACAAGGGGGAGATTTACACAAAATTTACGCAAAAGGGGCGGCTCCAACTGGAGCCGCCCCTTTTTATGCATCAATCGGTAGGATATCGGC
Source organism: Lawsonibacter faecis (assembly GCF_014287675.1). Lineage (GTDB taxonomy): Bacteria > Bacillota > Clostridia > Oscillospirales > Oscillospiraceae > Pseudoflavonifractor > Pseudoflavonifractor faecis. The sequence continues at coordinate 49,393 of NZ_JACOPQ010000021.1, forward strand.
CGGAAGCCCTCCTACCGCCCCAGGTACCGCCGCGCCGCCTCATTGGCCCTGGCCGTCACCTCGTGTTCATCCACGGTGACGAGCTGGCCGTTCTGCACCACCGCCCTGCCGTTGATGACGGTGTAGTCCACCGCGCCCTTGAAGCCCACGGTGCCCAGCAGGCTCATGGGGTCGAACTGCGCGCCCACCAGCTCCACCCGGTCCAGGTCGATCATAAAGAGGTCGGCGGCCATGCCCGGGGCCAGATAGCCGATATCCATCCGGCCCAGGAGCCGGGCGGAGCCCCGGGTCGCCAGCTTGAGAATGTCGTACCCCGAGGGGGCCTCCTGGCTGTAGGTGAGGCGCTGGAGCAGATAGGCCACCCGCAGCTCCTCCAGCAGGTTGGAGCCGTCGTTGGAGGCGGAGCCGTCCACCGCCAGCCCCACGTTCACCCCCAGCCGTAGCATGTCGGCCACCCGGCACACCCCGGAGGCCAGCTTCATGTTGGAGATGGGGCAGTGGGCCACGCCGGTGCCGGTCTCGGCCAGGACGCGCAGCTCGTCGTCGTTGAAATGGATGCCGTGGGCGTACCAAACGTCGCTCCCCGTCCAGCCCAGGCTCTGCATATAGGCCACGGGCCGCAGGCCGTACTTCTCCAGGGTGAACTGCTCCTCGTCCCTGGTCTCGGCCACATGGGTGTGCAGCCGCACGCCCAGGGCACGGGCCAGGCGGGCGCTCTCCCGGAGCAGATCCCCCGTCACGGAGAAGGGGGAGCAGGGGGCCAGGGCCACCTGATGCATGGAGAAGCGGGCGTCGTCGTGCCAGACCCGGACCAGCCGCTCCGAGTCCTTCATAATCTCGTCGATGGTCTGGACCACGCTGTCCGGGGGCAGGCCGCCGTCCTTCTTGGAGAGGTCCATGGAGCCTCTGGAGGCGTGAAACCGCATCCCGATCTGGTCCGCGGCGCGGAACTGGGCGGCAATCAGGTCGCCGGCCCGGGCGGGGAAGACGTAGTGGTGGTCGAAGCAGGTGGTGCACCCGGTCTTGGCCAGCTCGCCCAGGCCGGTGAGGGTGGACCAGGTCACAATCTCCTCATTCAGCCCCTTCCACACCTCGTAGAGAGTCACGAGCCAGGGGAAGAGCTCCATCCGCTGGACCTCTGGCAGATTCCGGGAGAAGAGCTGGTAGAGGTGGTGGTGGGTGTTGATGAGGCCGGGATAGACCGCCATCCGGGAGGCGTCGATGACGCTTTCGGCCTGCCGGAGCTCAGGGCCGATGTACTCGATTTCGCCGCCCCGGATAAAGAGGTTGACCCGCTCATGCAGGGTGTCGGCGTCGTCGCAGGAGACGATATAGCGCGCGTTTTTAATGAGCATCGTGGACATGGGAGCGCCTCCTTTCCTTGGTGCTCTTATGATAGCACAGCAGAGGGAAAAAGGGAAGCGCCGGGGCGTTGTGAACAGCCCCAGTAAAAACGGACAATGACAAAATGCCCCCTGATGTAGGATAATAGAACTACATCAGGGGGTATTGTTATGAGCAAACGAAGCTATACAAAAATAGGAGCGATGGAGG
>NZ_JACOPQ010000022.1 GCF_014287675.1 Lawsonibacter faecis
CGCTTTTTGGCACGTTTTGCTTCTCCGCTGGGCGGGAACCGCCAGCAATGCCGTATGCCGCGAGACGCAGTTCGGCAGGCCGAGGCGCTTTTTGTGGCTGATTCGGCGTTTCCAGAAGCGGTTTTCCTGGACGCGAAAACTCCGCCCCGCCGGGCGAGGCCATTCACACGGCCCTTCCCTTCGCTCCTTTTCGTCTCAGGGTATTGTAAGACTGCGCCGGGAACAAAAAATGATAAAAACGGGGACGGGATCGCGGGGCCCGCGGAAGATTGCAAAAATGCGGCGTGCGCCGTCCAATCAGACAATTATCCTTTTATTTGCAGGCGCGTTGTTGTATAATATCCTTACAATCAGTCCCGTATTGAGAAAGGAAGGTGTGCCGCATGGAAGTCGGCAGAGAGCTTATCCGCGTGGACGCCGCCGATAAGGTGACAGGCCGGGCCAAATACACCGACGACTTTCACGAGGGCCCCATGCTGGTGGCAAAGGTTCTCCACAGCACCATCGCCAACGGCCTCGTGAAGTCCATCGACACCAGCGCGGCGGAGAAAGTCCCCGGGGTGGTGAAGATCCTCACCTGCTTCGACGCGCCGGCAATTCAGTACCCCACCCCCGGCCATCCCTGGAGCGTGGAGGCCGCCCACCAGGACGTGTGCGACCGCCGCCTGCTGACCGACCGCGTCCGGGTCTATGGGGACGACATCGCCGCCGTGGTGGCGGAGGACGCCGTTTCCGCCGAGCGGGCCCTGCGGAAAATCCTGGTGGAGTACGAGGAGTACCCCGTGATTACCGACCCGGAGCGGGCTATGAACGCCCCCGGGGTCCCTGTCCACGAGGAGCACCCCGACAATATCCTCAAGTCCATGAATTTCGACGTCATCACCGCCGGTGCGGACGTGAAGACCGCCCGTGAGGTGCTGGACGACCCGCGCTACCACCACTTCACCGGCCGCTACGAGACCCAGCAGGTCCAGCACTGCCATATTGAAAACCCCATCTCCTATGCCTACATGGAGCACGGGCGGATTACCGTGGTCGCCTCCACCCAGATCCCCCACATCGTCCGCCGGGTCTGCGGCCAGGCCCTGGGCATCCCCTGGGGCAAGATCCGGGTCGTGAAGCCCTACATCGGCGGCGGCTTTGGCAACAAGCAGGAGGTATTGTACGAGCCGCTGAATGCCTGGCTCACCACCCAGGTGGGCGGCCGCGCGGTGAAGCTGGACGTCTCCCGGGAGGAGACCTTTCAGAACACCCGCTCCCGCCACCCCATCCGCTTTGCGCTGGAGGCTGCGGTGGCCGACGATATGCGCGTCATGGCCCGCTCGGTCCGGGCGGTTTCCAACCAGGGGGGGTACGCCTCCCACGGCCACGCGATTGTGGCCAACGCCGTCACCGGCATCCGTCAGCTCTACCCCGACGCCCTGGCCCACCATACCGAGGCCTACACCGTCTACACCAACCTCCCCGCCCCCGGCGCCATGCGGGGATACGGCATCCCGCAGGGGGATTTCGCGATAGAGTGCTTCATGGAGGACATGGCCCGCCGGATGGGCTGGGACCCCTATGAGTTCCGGCTGAGGAACCTGATGCCCCTGGGCTACGTGGATCCCACCAACGGCATCACATGCCACTCCACCGGCCTGAGGGAGTGCATGGAGAAGGGGGCGGAGTTCATCGGCTGGAGGGAGCTGCGGGAGAAGTACCGCAATCAGACCGGCCCGGTCCGCCGGGGCGTGGGCATGGCGATTTTCTCCTACAAGACCGGCGTGTACCCCATCAGCCTGGAGACCGCCTCCGCCCGCATCATTCTCAACCAGGACGGGTCCGTCCAGCTCCACCTGGGGGCCACCGAAATTGGCCAGGGCGGCGACACCGTTTTCTGCCAGATGGCCGCCCAGGCCATCGGCATCCCCACCGAGGACGTACATATCATCTCCACCCAGGATACCGACACCGCCCCCTTCGACACCGGGGCCTATGCCTCCCGGCAGACCTACGTCACCGGTAAGGCCATCAAGAAGGCGGGCGAGGAGATCCGGGATAAGATTTTGAACTACGGCGGCGAGCTCCTGAAGCGGGACCCCCACGGCCTCGGCATTCGGGGCCGGGACGTGGTGGACGCGGGTACGGGAGAGGCCCTGCTCTCCCTGTCGGATTTGGCCGAGGAGGCCTTCTACTCCCTAGAGCACTCGGTCCATATCACCGCCGAGGTCACCAACCACTGCAAGGAGAACACCTTTGCCTTCGGCTGCTGCTTTGCCGAGATTGAGGTGGATATTCCCGTGGGCAAAATCAAGGTGCTGCGCATCGTCAACGTCCACGACTCCGGAAAGCTCATCAACCCCAAGCTGGCCGAGGCCCAGGTCCACGGCGGAATGAGCATGGGCCTGGGGTACGCCCTCAGCGAGGAGATGAAGTTCGACCCCGCGACCGGCCGCCTCCTCAACGGCAACCTCCTGGACTACAAGCTGCCCACCGCCATGGACACCCCGGAGCTCACGGCCCTCTTCGTGGAGACCGACGACCCCTCCGGCCCCTTCGGCAACAAGGCTCTGGGCGAGCCGCCCGCCATCCCCGTGGCTCCCGCTATCCGCAATGCCCTGCTCCACGCCACCGGCGTGGCGGTGGATACCCTGCCGCTGAACCCCCAGAAGCTGGTGGAGGCGTTTCAATCAGCGGGGCTGATTGAGTAGGTGAAAAGGGAGGCGTGAAAAGGCATGGGCCGGCCGGGCGCGGCACAGACGGAGCGGCTTTCGCGCGGACGGGCTTTGGCGCCGGCCCTGCCCACCATAGGGCCGGACTGCTTTTTCATTTCGCAGTTTTCACTCTTTACTCAAAAAGGAGGAGGTTTACCGATGTATGATATAGGCTCCATCTATCGTGCCAAGTCCGTGGACGACGCCATTGCCGCCCTGGAGCGGGACAGCGAGGCGCTGGTCATCGCCGGCGGCACCGATGTGCTCATCAAAGTCAGGGAGGGCAAGCTGGCCGGCTGCCGGCTGGTCTCCATCCACGACCTGCCCGAGCTGAAGGGCATTGAACTTAGCGACGCGGGGGACGTGGAGATCGGCCCCCTGTCCACCTTCCGGGACGTGACCTTCTCGCCGGTGATCCGGGGGACCATCCCCGTCCTGGGGGAGGCCGCCGACTCCGCGGGCGGGCCCCAGCTCCGCGCCGCAGGGACCATCGGCGGCAACGTCTGCAACGGCATTACCTCGGCCGACACGGCCTCCACCCTGGTGGCGCTGGACGCGGTGCTCCGGGTGAGGGGCCCCAGAGGCGAGCGGGAGGTGCCCATCGCCGAGTGGTACCAGGGCGTGGGCAAGGTGGCCCTGGCCCCCTATGAGCTGCTGGTGAAAATCGTCATCCCCCGGGCCAACTACGAGGGGTATACCGGCCACTACATCAAATACGCCCAGCGCAGCGCTATGGACATCGCCACCATGGGCGTCTCGTGTCTGGTAAAGCTCACCGGGGATAAAAAGACCGTGGACGACGTGAGCTTGGCCTTCGGCGTGGCCGGGCCGGTGCCCATGCGCGCCTACAGCGCGGAGGCCGCCGTCCGGGGTCTGCCCATCGGCGAAGCGGCGGAGCAGATCGGCGCCGCCGCCCTGGACGACGTGAGCCCCCGCACCAGCTGGCGGGCCTCCAGGGAGTTTCGCATCCAGCTCATCAGGGAGCTCTCCGGCCGGGCGCTCCAAGAGGCCGCACGGAAGGGAGGCGCGCAGGTATGATGGAAATTCTGAATCTCACCGTCAACGGCAAGGCCGTGGAGGTGGCGGTGGACCCCAGGGAGTCCCTGGCGGACACCCTGCGGGAGCGGCTGGGCCTCACCAGCGTGAAGAAGGGCTGTGAGGTGGGGGAGTGCGGTGCGTGCACCGTTCTGGTGGACGGGACCGCCATCGACTCCTGTATCTACCTCTCGGTCTGGGCCGACGGAAAGCGAATACTCACCGTTGAAGGGCTCCGGGGAGACGACGGGGAGTTATCGCCCATCCAGCGTGCTTTTGTGGAGGAGGCCGCCGTCCAGTGCGGATTCTGCACCCCCGGAATCATTATGTCCGCCGTGGAGATCGTGGGCAGCGGCAAGACCTACACCCGGGACGAGCTGCGCAAGCTCATCTCCGGCCACCTGTGCCGCTGCACCGGGTACCAGAATATCCTCAACGCCGTCGAGCGGGCGGTGGACGAGGCCAACAAGTTCGTGGGAAAAGTGAAATAGAACGGACAGCCGCAGCTCCGGGCCATAGGCCCGGGGCTGCGGCCTGCATTTTGGGACGGAGAGCGGGCGGCGCGTCTGGACGCCGCACCCCGCGATTGGGAGGGGACGGCAGCTGAACCCCCGGTAGGACGGGGGAGCCGGGGCGGTCCGGGGCGGAAGGCCGCGGCGCGAAAAACTTGTTTTCGCCGGTCTGCGGGATATTTTGACGCCCAAAGCAGCTAGACAGGCAGATTGTGAAGGGAAAAACGGCAATTTTACCGTTTTTTGTCGGAAGAATGCTGTCAGATGGACGGGAACGAAGGGGGAATCCGCCGCCAAATTGTGCAAACCGTTTATAGTGGTGAAAAGGAACTGAAATTTTGAAAAATGCGATGCATTTCCAGACTGCTTTTGGTATAATGGCTTAACAGGACAATTGACCGGAATATCCAGCACCTGGAAAATGAAGCCCGCCCGCTCGGCCGGGCATGACCGCCAGGGGCGGAGGGAGGAACTGCTTTTGAATGAGGAACTGATGCGGCGCGTCCGGGAAGAGGCACAGGCCCGGCTTGAGCGCGTGGTGGCGCTGATGGAGGCCGGCGTGCAGGTGCTGGACCCCACGACGGTCTATCTGGACGACTCCGTCACAGTGGGGAAGGGGACGCTCCTCCTGCCCGGCACCGTCCTCCGGGGGAAGACGGTGATTGGGGAGAACTGCGAGATCGGTCCCAACACCATGATCCGGGACTGTACGGTTGGGGACAATGTGACCGTGAACGCCTCCCAGCTCAATGAGAGCGTGGTGGAGGACGATGTGAAAATTGGGCCCTTCGCCTATATCCGGCCCCACTGCCATGTGGGCAAGGGGGTCAAGGTGGGGGACTTTGTGGAGCTGAAGAACTCCCGAATCGGCGCGGGGACGAAAATTTCCCACCTCACCTACGTGGGCGACTCCGATGTGGGCAGCGGCGTCAACTTCGGCTGCGGCACCGTCACGGTGAACTACGACGGCACCACCAAGTTCCGCACCACCATCGGCGACGGGGCTTTCATCGGCTGCAACACCAACCTGGTGGCCCCCGTCAGGGTGGGCGACGGAGCCTATACCGCCGCGGGCAGCACCATCACCGAGGACGTGCCCGACGACTCTCTGGCCATCGCAAGGAGTATGCAGGTGGTCAAGAAGCAGTGGGCTGCGAAACGCAGGAAGCGCTGAGCAACCGGAAGCGGGGAGACCGAGACGGGAGCGGAGCGGACGTTTGGCGGGGCAGGAACATGTGGGTGGCCGCGCCGACGTCACTTTTTACAATCCGGGCTGCAAAAACGGGAGTATGATGCTCCTGTAAGAGACGATGTGAACGTTCGCGCGTGGGCGCGGTAAAAATAGAACGAAAAAAGATTGAGAGGATGTAGAACATGATCTCACATGGCAAGGACATCAAAATCTTCTCCGGCAACTCCAACCGGCCCCTGGCAGAGGCCATCTGCCGCGAAATGGGCCTAGAGCTTGGCAACGCGGAGGTAGGCGCGTTCTCCGACGGGGAGAACTTCGTCTCCATCTATGAGACTGTCCGCGGCAGCGACGTATTTGTCGTGCAGTCTACCTGTGCGCCGGTGAACGACAACCTGATGGAAATGCTCATCATGATCGACGCCTTCAAGCGGGCCAGCGCAGGGCGCATCACCGCCGTGATGCCCTATTTCGGCTACGCCCGTCAGGACCGTAAGACCAAGCCCCGCGACCCCATCTCCGCCAAGCTGGTGGCCAACCTTATTACCCGCGCCGGGGCTGACCGTGTGCTGACCATGGACCTCCACGCCTCTCAGATCCAGGGCTTCTTCGACATCCCTGTGGACAATCTGCTCGGGAACCCCATCTTCACCCACCACTTTGCCGAGCGCTTCGGCGAGGACGCGGACAACACCATGGTGGTGTCCCCCGATGTTGGCAGCGTGGCCCGGGCCCGTGCCTTTGCCCAGAAGCTGGGCATGGGCCTGGCCATCGTGGACAAGCGCCGCCAGAAGGCCAACTCCTCCGAGGTCATGAACATCATCGGCGACGTGCGGGGCAAGCGGGTCATCCTCTTCGACGATATGGTGGATACCGGCGGGTCCCTCTGCGGCGCGGCCCAGGCTCTCATGGAGCTGGGCGGAGCCACCGAGGTCTTCGCCTGCGCGTCCCACGGCGTGCTCTCCGGCCCTGCCGTGGACCGCATTGAGAAGAGCGTCATCAAGGAGGTCCTCTTCCTCGACACCGTTCCCGCGCGGCCCGAGACCAAATGTGATAAGATCAAATACCTCTCCGTGGCCCATATGTTCGCCGAGGCCATTGAGCGGATCTACGAAGAGGTCTCTGTCAGCAAGCTGTTCCAGTAAGAAGCGCGAGACGAATGAAGCGGGGCGGAGCCGTTATCGACCCGGCCATGCGCCCAAAGCGGGCGTGGCCGGGAAGCGCCGGGCGGCCTCTTGCCCCGGGGAAGGCTGAACGGCGTAATTTGAAATCGGCATAGACAGGGGCGGAGCTTTGCTCCGCCCCCGTTGCCCTATTGAGGAATTGGTATGTTTTTTGGAAAAAACAGTAAAGGCGGCGGGGCCGAGTGGCTGGTGGTCTGCCTCGGCAACCCCGGCGACAAGTACGACGGCACCCGCCATAACGTGGGCTTCATGGTGGCCGACGAGATCGGCGAGCGGGAGCACATCCCCATCCAAAAGCTCAAATTCAAGGCCCTGACCAACACCTGTGAGCTGGGGGGCGCGAAGGTCCTCCTGATGAAGCCCATCACCTATATGAACCTCTCCGGCGAGGCGGTGCGGCAGGCGGCGGATTTCTACAAGGTGCCGGCGGAGCGGGTGCTGGTGGTGTCCGACGACGTGTCCCTCCCCGTGGGGAAGCTGCGCATCCGGCTGAAGGGCTCCGCCGGGGGGCACAACGGGCTGAAGAGCATTATCGCGCACCTGGGGAGCGAGTCGTTTCCCAGACTGAAAATCGGCGTGGGGGAGAAGCCCCACCCGGACTACGACTTGGCCGACTGGGTGCTGGGGAAGTTCGCGGGCGAGGACAAGAAGGCCATCGACGCAGCAATCAAGCGTGCCGCCGACGCGGTGGAGGCCATCATCCGCGACGGGGCGGAGAAGGCCATGGGAAAGTTTAACTGAGAAGCGCGAGACGCCCGGGAGCAGGCGGATAAGACCCGGAGCGGAGCGAAAAACCACAGGGCGGCGGCCCCCGCAAGCCGCCGGGAGGATTTTTGCGCAGTCGCAGGGGCTTAGACGTCGTCGCGGAGGGCGGGGAGCGTGACAGGGAAGCGCGAGACGCCCGGGAGCAGGCGGATAAGACCCGGAGCGGAGCGAAAAACCACAGGGCGGCGGCCCCCGCAAGCCGCCGGGAGGATTTTTGTGCAGTCGCAGGGGCTTAGACGTCGTCGCGGAGGGCGAACATGCCGCGCCCGGGCGTCCCGAGGACGAAGGATGCGGATTGCCGCACCAGTTTGCGAACTGGTTGGCGATGACACCCCGGGAGCGGCGCACGGACACACGTGAAAACAGCGTGACAGAAATAAGAAAGCAACTGCATACCCCGCTGATTTGTTGAGATCGGCGGGACTTTGCACGTCTATATATGTAAAATTTTTCTATTTGAGGTAAGAGCCATGAAGCAGCTGGTCTCCATTATCACGTCGCTGGAGGAATTCCGCAGTCTGACGGCGGCCATCGACAGCGCAGCCTGCCCGGCGGCGTTTACCGGGCTGTCCCCGGTCCACCGGGCCCATGTTGCGGCGGGGGTCCGGCAGGAGCAGGAGCGGCCCATTGTGGTGATCTGCGCCGACGAGGGCGAGGCCGGGCGCATGGCGAAGGACCTGGGGGCCCTGACCGGCGAAGCGGTGCGGACCCTGCCGGCCCGTGAGTTTACCTTCCACAACGCGGCGGTGGTCTCGCGACAGTGGGAGCACGCCCGGCTCTCCGTCCTGCGGGCACTGGCGGCGGGGGAGTGCCCCATCCTGGTGGTCACGGTGGAGGCTCTGATGCAGCGGACCATGCCCAGGACGCTGCTGACCCAGGCGTCTCTGTGCCTGCGCCTGGGGGAGACTTACGACTTAAACGAGCTGGCCGAGACCCTGGCAGCCGCGGGGTACACCCGGTGCGACCAGGTGGAGGGTGTGGGCCAGTTCGCCCTGCGGGGCGGCATTCTGGACTTCTTCTCCCCCGCGGAGCGCGCGCCCGTCCGGGTGGAGTTTTTCGGCGACGAGGTGGACTCCATGGGCCTCTTCGACGTGTCCACCCAGCGGCGGACGGATAACATCAGGGAGGCGGAGATTCTGCCCGCCGCCGAGGTGCTGCCCCAGTTTGCGCCCGGGGGCTTTCCCGGCCTGCTGGAAGGGATGGACGGCCTCATTTCCCGGGTAAAAAAGCGCAGGGGGGACAACGCCGAGCTCCTCAAGACCCTGGAGGAGGACCGGGAGCGGCTGGAGCAGAACGTGTCCTTTCCGGCCATGGACCGCTACCTGGCCCTCATCTACCCCCGGCTCGCCACGGCGGCGGACTACCTCCCGGAGGACGCGGCCATCTTCTTCTCCGAGAGTCCCCGGGTGGCGGAGCGTGCGAAAAATTACACCTGGCAGCTCACAGAGGACGCCAAGGTCCTGATGGAGAGCGGCACCCTGGCTGGGGAGCTGTCTGTCTTTGCCAGGAGCTTTGAGGAGCTCTGCGGGGTGCTGGAGGCGTGGCCGGTGGCCTATCTGGACTCCTTCGTGGGGTCCAGCTACCCCCGGCGGCCCAGGACCCTCATCAACATCCTGGCAAAGCAGCTCCCCAGCTACGGCGCCAGCCTGGAGACGGCGGTCTCGGATTTGAGTCACTATATGAACGAGGGCTTCGCTGCGGTGGTGCTGGTGTCCAGCGAGCAGCGGGCGCTGAACCTGCAGGCCCTGCTGCGGGAGCAGAAGCTCCGCGCGGCGGTGGACTTCACCCTTCACGACCTGCCAGCGCCCGGCAAGGCGGTCATCGCGGTGGGGGGGCTCTCCTCCGGGGCGGAGTACCCGGGGGGAAAATTTGCCGTGCTCACCGAGGGGCAGGCCTCCGCGGGGAAGAAGAAAAAACACAAGGCCGTCACCAACCGGCAGAAGCTGGGGTCCTACGCGGACCTCTCCGTGGGGGATCTGGTGGTCCATGAGCACCACGGCATCGGCCGGTACGAGGGCATGGTGAAGATGCCGGTGGACGGCATCGAGAAGGACTACGTGAAAATTGCCTATGCCGGGGCGGACACCCTCTATGTGCCCGCCACACAGCTCGACCTGGTGAGCAAGTACATCGGCGGCGGCGAGGATGCAAACGAGACGCGGAAGCTCTCCAAGCTGGGAGGGACCGACTGGGAGAAGGCCAAGACCAAGGCCCGCAGGGCGGTGGCCGACCTGGCCAAGGGACTCATCCAGCTCTACGCCCAGCGGCAGCGGCAGCCGGGCTTCGCCTTTTCCCCGGACTCGCCCTGGATGAAGGAGTTTGAGGAGCAGTTTGAGTACAGCGAGACCGACGACCAGCTGCGCTGCATTGCCGAGATCAAACAAGACATGGAACTGCCCCGGCCCATGGACCGGCTGCTCTGCGGCGACGTGGGCTACGGCAAGACCGAGGTGGCCTTCCGGGCCATTATGAAGTGCGTCCTGGACGGCAAGCAGGCCGCTATTCTGGTGCCCACCACCGTCCTGGCCCGGCAGCATTTCCTCACCGCAAAGCAGCGGTTTGCCAAATATCCGGTGGAGATAGACGTGGTGTCCCGCTTCCGCACCAGCGCGCAGATGAAGGAGACTCTGCGCCGGGTACGGGAGGGGGGCGTGGACCTGCTCATCGGCACCCACAGGCTCCTCCAGAAGGACGTGCAGTTCAAGGATCTGGGGCTGCTGGTGGTGGACGAGGAGCAGCGCTTCGGCGTGACCCACAAGGAGAAGCTGAAGGAGCTCTCCAAGCAGGTGGACGTGCTCACGCTGTCGGCCACGCCCATCCCGCGCACGCTGAACATGGCGCTCTCGGGCATCCGGGACATGAGCACCCTGGAGGAGCCGCCCTCCGACCGGCGGCCGGTCCAGACCTATGTGCTGGAGCACAACTGGTCCGTCCTGGCCGACGCCATGCGCCGTGAGCTGGAGCGGGGGGGACAGGTCTACTACCTTCACAACCGTGTGGAGACCATCTCACGCACCGCGGCCAGGATTCAGGGGATGCTGGGGGAGGACGCCAGCGTCGCCGTCGCCCACGGGAAGATGACCCAGGAGGAGCTGAACGAGGTCATGACCCGGATGAGCGAGGGGGAGGTGGACGTGCTGGTCTGTACCACCATCATCGAGACCGGCATCGACATCTCCAACGCCAATACCCTCATTATTGAGGACGCGGACAAGATGGGGCTGGCCCAGCTCCACCAGATCCGGGGCCGCGTGGGGAGGTCCAACCGGCGGGCGTTCGCCTACATGACCTTCCGCCAGGGGAAGGTGCTCAGCGAGGTGGCCTCCAAGCGGCTGGGGGCCATCCGGGAGTTTGCGGAGTTCGGTTCCGGATTTAAAATCGCCATGCGGGACTTGGAGATTCGGGGCGCGGGCAATGTGCTGGGCCCCGAGCAGTCCGGATTCCTCATGAGCGTGGGCTACGACATGTATCTGAAGCTGCTGGAGGAGGCGGTGCTGGAGGAGCGGGGCGAGAAGCCCGAGCTCAGGACCGAGTGCGCCGCGGATTTAAACGTCTCCGCCTCCATCCCCGACCGCTATGTGCCCACGCCGGAGCAGCGGATGGACCTCTACCGGCGGATTGCCGCCATCCGCAGCGAGGAGGAGGCCGACGACCTCACCGACGAGCTCATCGACCGCTACGGCGATCCTCCCAAGAGCGTCAACAACCTCATCTCCGTGGCCCTCATGCGCGCCGACGCGGCAAGGTGCGGCATCGCCGAGATCGCCCAGAAGGGCATGAGCCTCAACTTTATCCTGTCTGAATTTGACCTGCGGCGGGTCTCCGCCCTCTGCGCCATGGACAAGTACCGGGGAAAGCTGCTCTTCTCCGCCGGGGAGAAGCCGTATCTGTCCCTACGGCTCAAGAAGGGCGAGGACGCCCTGAAGCTGGGCCGGAAACTGGTGGAGGAGTATGCAGCAACGGGGGAGCAGCCGGATGAATAAAACCGTGCGGCCTCGCCCCGCCGCAGACGCGGCGGAGCGGGGCGGGGATTCACTTCCCGCCCGCGATAAATAAAAAAGAACGGGGTCCCCGCGCTCCCTTGGGGGCGTGGGGCACGAGGACGCCCTGAAGCTGGGCCGGAAACTGGTGGAGGAGTATGCAGCAACGGGGGAGCAGCCGGAAGAATAAAACCGGCCGACAGCCCCCGCGGCGCTGCCGGCGGAAAAGCTTAAGTTTGTAAACATTGAGTGAACCCGGCCACTTTATCGTTGTAGTTTCGGCAAAAGGGTGGTATGATTTGTAAAGCGTTTTTCCCCAAACATAAGGAGGATCAGAATGAAGATTTCCAAACGTATTCTGGGCGCTGCGCTTTCCGGCGTCCTGTTGGCCGGCAGCCTGGCCGGTTGTGCCAGCAACCCCGGAGGGAACAACACCCCCGCGCCCAGCGGCAGTGATAATCAGTATACGGGGACCAGTTCCCCCGCGCCCAGCGTCAGCACCCGGCCCGTGGGCGAGTCGGTGCCTCTGGTGGCCACCGAGGACGTGGTCCAGAAAATTATGGGCTATCCCAGCGACACCACCGTTCTCACCGTGGACGGCGTGGGCGTCTCCGCGGAGGAAGTGCTCTACTGGCTGGGCTACGTGACTGAGAATATTGCCTACTATCAGTACGGCGGCCCCGAGAATATGGACTGGTCGGCCGATATGAGCGGCCAGACTATGACCGACTATCTGATGGAGGGCGCCCGTGAGATGGCCACCCTCTATCAAGTAATCCGCAACAAGGCGGCCGACAACGGCATCGCCCTGTCCGAAAGCGACGAGGCCGCCCTGGCCGACCAGATCTCCCAGACCATTGCAAGCATGGGCGGCGAGGAGGAGTACGCCAAGTCCCTCCAGCAGGTGGGCCGCACCGACGCGGGCCTGCGCCAGATGGCCGCCACCAACAACTACCTCTACCCCCACCTCCAGGAGGCCCTCTTCGGCACCGTGAGCGCGGGCACCGACGAGGAGATTACCGCCTGGGCCGACGAGAACGGCAAGATGCTGGTGAAGCACATCCTCTTCAAGACCGTGGACGACCAGAACGCCCCCCTCCCCGAGGAGGAGCAGGCGGCCGCCAAGCAGAAGGCCGAGGACACCCTGGCCCAGCTTCGCGCCTCCGAGGACCCCAACACCCTCTTTGACCAGTTGATGAACGAGCTGTCCGAGGACGGCCGCTATGAGGACGGCACCCTGGGCGCGCCCGACGGGTACTTCTTTGGCGCGGGCGAGATGGTCCAGGAGTTTGAGGACGCCGCCAAGGCCCTCAAGGAGAACGAGATTAGCGACCTGGTCCAGACCAGCTACGGCTACCACATCATCCTCCGCCTGCCCGTGGACCCCGAGATGGCCCGCGACAGCTGGAGCGCCGCGCAGTCCACCGACCTGGAGAACAAGATGAACGACCAGGTAAACGAGTGGATGGAGGCCGCCGTGGTGGAGACCAACGAGAACTACGACGCGATTGCGCCCCAGACCTACTATGAGAAGCTCAACGCCTACCGCGAGGAGCTGGAGCCCACCGAGGAGCCCACCGGCTCCGCCAGCCCCGCCCCCAGCGGCACGGCCGCACCCGAGAACAGCCCGGCGGCGTAATAAAGCAGACGCAACAACGGCGGCCCGCTCTCAATGAGCGGGCCGCCGTTTATTACGCCGAAAGCGCTATAATTAAAAAAATTGTTTGTCTAAAGATTAAGTGCTACCATTATAAACTATAGATTTGGTATACTGTTACTGTAGTCGCTTCTTTTCGCCGATAGATTTGGTAAAACTATCTCTATTGACGAAATGGAGGGCGACAGTATGGATAAGGAAAAGGAATTGTTCAATACGGCGCTGGGCAAACGCGTGAAGGAGGCCCGGCGGGCAGCGGGGCTGAAGGGCGAGGAGGCCGCCGAAATGGCCGGGATTACCGCGCAGTTTCTCTCCGAGGTGGAGCGGGGCAAGAAAGGGATCACCAGCTACAACCTGGCACCGCTGGCCCGGGCCCTGCGGGTGACCTCCGACTTCCTGCTCTATGGCAGGCGGGATGTGGACGAGCGGGTTCAGCTCATCGCGGAGCACTTGACCGCCCTGCCCCCGGCCCAGTGCGACATGGCCATCGAGGTGCTGGAATACGCCCTTGCAATTATTAGAAAGAATCTACCGGATTGAGGAGGGATGCTCCTTGAGAGATATCCAGGTACTCCTGGTGGAGGACAATTGCTCCACCTGTGCGCTGATGCGTGCCTTCTTCGACCAGGCGGACGGCCTTACGGTCTGCGGGGAGGCCCACGACGGCTGGGAGGGGCTGGAACTGCTGCGGGAAAAGCGGCCCGATTTGGTGCTGCTGGATCTCATTATGCCCGGCATGGACGGGCTGGAATTCCTCCGGGCCGCGGCCGGGGAGACGGGGAAGAGGCCGAAGGTGATTGTCCTCTCGGGTGTGGTGGCCGACGAGTACGTTCAGCAGGCCTGCCGCCTGGGGGCCAGTTACTACCTGGTGAAGCCCGTGAACCTCACCGAGCTGGCCGGGCGCATTGACACGCTCTTCCCCAAGCAGACGGAGCAGTCGGACCCGGGACTGGCCGCCTGGGCGCTGCTGCGCCTGGGGGCGGACAGGGAGAGCCTGGGCTACCGGGACGCCCGATACGCCCTGGGCCTGCTGGCGGAGGACGGCGGGATGCAGATGAAGAAGATTTACCTGGATACGGCTGAGGCCTTCAGCACCACCTATTCCCGGGTGGAGAAGAACCTGAGGACCCTCATCAAGAACATCCACAAGACCGGCGGGGGCTTTTATGAAAAAACGTTGGGCTTTGCCGACCGGGAAAAGCCGCCGGACAACGGGAGCTTCCTCCGGGCGCTGGCGGAGGAGATTCGAAAAAAGAAATAGCAGGGTATGGGACCGGGCGGGACGCGGAGTGCGTCCCGCCCGGTTTTTGGCGTAGGGCGAGAGGAGGGCGGCCGCCCCGCGGAAGGGGAAGAGATTGATTTTCGCGGATGAAATGAGGAGATGATCCGCTCATATTTCACGGACAGGCTCATACACATAGAGAGAGTGGACAAGGCCACGAAAGAAACGGAAAAAGGAGAGACGTGTATGAGCGCTTGGCACAGCAAGCGGACGTCCGAGGTGCTGGGGGAGCTGGAGACCAGCCGGGACCGGGGCCTCACGGCCCAGGAGGCGGAGCGCCGCATCGGACGCTGCGGTAAAAACGAGCTGGAGGGGAGCAAAAAGGAGGGCCTTTTAAAGCGCTTTCTGGGCCAGATGAAGGACCCAATGATTCTGGTGCTGCTGGCGGCGGCGGTGCTCTCCCTCTGGGCCAGCGATTTTCAGGACTGGCTGGACGCGGTGATTATCCTGGTTATTGTGGTGGTCAACGCCTGCATTTCCATCGCCCAGGAGAATAACGCGGAAAAGGCGCTGGAGGCCCTGCGGAAGATGTCCGCACCCCTGGCGAAGGTCATCAGGGACGGGGCGCTGTGCCGGGTGGAGACAGCGGACCTAGTGCCCGGCGATCTCATTGTGCTGGAGGCGGGGGACCTCGTGCCCGCCGATGCACGGATACTGGAGTGCAGCAGCCTCAAGGCGGACGAGAGCGCCATGACCGGCGAGTCGGTACCCGTCACCAAGGCGGCGCTGGAGGGACTGGCCGAGGATACCCCCCTGGGGGATCGGCGGAACATGGTCATATCCTCCACGGTGATTACAAACGGCCGGGCCCGGGCGGTGGTCACCGCCACGGGCATGGACACCGAGGTGGGTCACATCGCGGGGCTTATCATGGGGGAGAAGGACGTGGAGACCCCCCTCCAGCGGAAGATGGCGGAGATCTCCAAGGTGCTCTCCTTCGCCTGCCTGTGCGTGTGCGCCGTTATGTTCGGTATTGGTTTGCTCCAGCACAAGGAGATGCTGGATATGTTCATGACCGCCGTGGCGCTGGCGGTGGCCGCCATTCCCGAGGGACTGCCCGCCATTGTCACCATCGTGCTGGCCCTGGGGGTCTCCCGGATGGTGCGGCGCAACGCCATCGTGAAGAAACTCCCCGCTGTGGAGACCCTGGGGTGCGCCAGCGTCATCTGTTCGGATAAGACGGGCACCCTGACCCAGAACAGGATGACGGTGGTGGATCTCTGGACCGCCAAGAAGAGCGACCGGGCGCTGGCCCTGACCATCGGCGCCCTGTGCAACGACACCACCCTTACTTATCAAAAAGGGGCGGGAGTCACGACGGGGGACCCCACGGAGACAGCCCTGGTGGAGGCGGCCCTCAAAGAGGGGCTGGATAAGAATCAGATGGAGCAGGAGTCGCCCCGGCGCTTTGAACTGCCCTTCGACTCGGAGCGGAAGCTCATGAGCACCGTCCACCCCAGGGCGGGCGGCGGCTTCCGGGTCTGCGTCAAGGGCGCTCCCGACGTGCTTTTGCGGCGGTGCCGGCGGCTGAGCGGGGGCGAGGCCCTCACCGGCGGCAGGGGCCGCGACATCCGGCAGGTCAACGAGAACATGGCCGAGCGGGCCCTGCGGGTGCTGGGCGTGGCGTACAAGGACCTTGAGATGCTCCCCAAGGAGCTGTCCAGCGAGACGCTGGAGCAGAATCTCACCTTCGTGGGACTGGTGGGCATGATCGATCCGCCCCGGCAGGAGGTAAAGGAGGCGGTGGCCCAGTGCTACGCGGCTGGCATCCGGCCCGTCATGATTACCGGCGACCACAAGCTCACCGCCGTGGCCATTGCCAGAGAGCTGGAGATCTTCCGGGACGGGGACCTGGCCATCACCGGCGAGGACCTGGACTTCATGCCGCAGGAGCTGCTGGAGCAGGAGGTGGAGAAATACGCCGTCTACGCCCGGGTGTCCCCGGAGCATAAGATGCGCATCGTCAAGGCCTGGCAGAAGCGGGGCAGGGTGGTGGCCATGACCGGGGACGGCGTAAACGACGCGCCCGCCCTCAAGGCCGCCGACATCGGCTGCGCGATGGGCATCACGGGCACCGACGTGGCCAAGGGCGCCAGCGACATGATCCTCACTGACGACAATTTTGCCACCATCGTCTCTGCGGTGGAGCAGGGGAGGGGCATCTTTGCCAACATCAAAAAGGCCATCCACTATCTCCTCTCCTGCAACATCGGAGAAATCTTAACCATCTTTTTGGCGACTGTATTTGATTTTCACCAGATGCCGCTGATCCCGGTGCAGCTCCTCTGGCTCAATCTGGTGACGGATTCCCTGCCCGCCCTGGCCCTGGGGGTGGAGCCGGTGGAGGACGGCGTTATGGGCCAGAAGCCCAGGGACGCCCACGAGAGCCTCTTCGCCCACGGATTCGCCTGGCGGCTGTGCTGGCAGGGGATTATGGTGGGGCTGCTGACGCTGACGGCATACTTTTTAGGGGAGTACGTCCTCTCAGACCCGGGCATGGCCAGCGCCACCGCCAACACCATGGCCTTCGCCACCCTGACCATGTGCCAGCTCTTCCACGCCTTCGACGTGCGCAGCGAGCACGCGAGCCTGTTCCACATTGGGGTTTTCTCCAACAAGGCCATGAACAAGGCCTTTCTGGTGGGCATGGTCATGCAGCTCGCCGTGCTCTGCGTGCCGCCCCTCCAGGTCATTTTCTCCACTGTGCCCATGGACGCCGCCGAGTGGGCCGTGGTGCTGGGACTGGCCGTCACTCCGGTGGTGGTGTGCGAGTTTATCAAGGCGGTGAAACGGATGCGGGGGAAAGAGGATTTTTCATAAGGCTGGAAACCGGGGGCACAACAGAATAAGAATAAGCAGCCGTGAGCAGTTTTGCTCACGGCTGCTTGTTTTGCTGCTTTCTCTACACGTTTTCCGCACTGTCCTGAGCGGCGTCGGCGGCGACGGCCTCCTCGGCGGCAGCCTCGCGGATGAGGATAAAGGGGGTGAGCTGGCGGTCCTGACCGGCGGGGTTGTCCGCGATGAGACCCAGCAGCTCCTCGTCGGTCTGCTTGAGCTGGGAGCAGTGGCCCAGCATCTCCACGTTCAGGTCGTTGGCGTCCACTATCATGGAGACGATGCCCGTCTTCTCATAAATTTCATCGCAGACGCCGGCGGGATTCTCGGGGATGCGCACGCCCATGTGGGTGTATTCGGGGATCTCGTGGCCGTAGAACCCGTCCAGGCCGGAGACCTCCTGGCCCAGAATATTATAAAAGGTGCCGTGGACGCCCCGCAGCTTGTCGACGGCGGCGCGGAAGGCGGCCCATAGGACCTTGCCCAGGCCGCAGACGTTGATGGCGAACTGCATCTTCACCGGCAGGCCCATACCGGGGCCCGCAGAGGTCTGATGGACGAAGCGGCTGAGCACCTTGGCCCAGAAGCCGGGCTTCACCTCGTCCTCGGTCACCACCCGCTTCTGGCACATGGCGATAACCTTCTCGCTCATGGAGACGATGTCGCCGGGCTGGTAGTGGGGGAGGACGTACTGGTTCATCAGGTCGATATAGCTCTCGCCCACCTGGACGAAATGGGTCTCAATGGCATGACGGGCCCAGGTTTTGCCCATGGCCTCGATGGTAACGCTCTTGCCTTCGTTCGCTTTGAATTCCATGAAAAAAGCCTCTCTTTTGCAGTCGTTCTAAAAAGTCCCTCCTATTATATCCACATTGAGGGGGGAACGCAACAAAAACGTTCTGTATATCCAAATTTCGGGCGGGCAATACTGTTATAGACTCATACAGGAGGTGCCTTCATGGGCTTTTTCGGCCGAAAAAAAGAACAGGTCCCGCCCCACCCGCGGCAGGAGCCGCGCATTGACCTGCCCCTGACCCTGGAGAGCCTGAAGCGGGTCTTTCAGGACTGCGTGGACTTCTCCTTCCGGGAGATCGACCTGGCGGGGGATCTCAATAAGCGGGTCGCCGCCGTCTTCGTGGGCGGCATGGTCAAGATGGAGCGGGCCAGCGACTATATCCTGCGGCCCATAGCCCAGGACGAAGCCCTGCGGGAGACCGATCTCCACACCGCCTTCCGCCGTATGGCGGGAGGCGCGCTCTACAATCTGACGGTGGACGAGCGGAAGACCACCGACGAGGCGGTGTCCGACCTTATCGCCGGCAATCTGCTGCTTCTCTTCCCGGGGGAGAAGACCGTCCTCTCCTTCAATGTGGGCACGGAGGAGAAGCGGTCCATCAGCCCGCCGGAGAACGAGCCCGCCATCAAGGGAAGCCGGGACTCCTTTGTGGAGAATCTGCGTACCAACACCAGTCTTGTCCGCCGTCACCTCCGCGCCCCGGAGCTGCGAATCAAGGAGCAGATTGTGGGGCGGCAGTCCCTCACGCCGGTGGATATCCTCTATCTGGACGGCATCGCCGATCCGGACACCGTGCGGCAGGTGGAGGAGCGCATACGCAATATTGACATCGATGCCCTGCTGGCCACGGGCAATCTGGAGGAGTATATCATCGACGACCTCCACACCGCGTTCCCCATGGTGGCGCACACCGAGCGGCCCGACCGCTTCTGCGCGGGTCTGGCCGGTGGACGGGTGGGCATCCTGATGGAGGGCCTCCCCCTGGGCTACCTGGCCCCGGGGACGGTGGGGCAGTTCTTCCGGGCGCCCCAGGACAAGTCCAACAACTGGATGCTGGCCTCAGTGCTGACGGTCCTGCGGTATCTCTGCGTCTTCGCCACACTGCTGCTGCCCGCGTTCTATATCGCGGTGGTCACCTTTCACCAGGAGATGATCCCCACCCGTCTCGCCCTTTCCATCATTGCGGCCAAGCGGGACGTGCCCTTTACCACCGTATTTGAGGTCATATTGATGCTCATTGCCTTTGAGATTCTGCAGGAGGCGGGGCTGCGCCTGCCGCCCTCCATCGGGCAGACTGTCTCCATCATCGGCGGGCTGGTGGTGGGCACCGCGGCGGTGGAGGCGAAAATCATTTCCCCGGCGGTGCTGATTGTCGTGGCGGCGGCGGGGATCGCCGGGTACACCATGCCGTCTCAGGAGTTCGCCGGGGCGCTGCGCATCTGGCGGTTTATCCTGGCGGTGCTGGCCAGTGTGGCGGGGCTGTTCGGCATGATAATGGGCGCGGCGGCACTTGTCATCCACCTGTCCCGGCTGGAGAGCTTCGGCGTGGCGTACCTCACTCCCTTTGCCGCCAACGGCGGCGAGCAGGTGGAGGGGCGCACCGTCATCCGGCAGCCCCTGCCCGCCGACAAGCTGCGCACGGCGGGGTTGAAGACGGGAAACCGGAGGAGGCAGAAGTGAACCATAACTTGAGAAAGAAAAATAAAAAAAGGGCCGGGGGCGGCGTCAGGTCCTTTTTTCTCCCCTCCCTTTTCCTCTCCCTCTGCATCCCGCTGACGGCCTGTAAGGCCGATATACTCCCACCCGGCCGGGAGGTGGAGAACATGGCCCTCATGCGGACCATGGGGGTGGACGCGGCGGAGACGGACGGCGTCCGGGTAACGGTATCCAGCGGCGTCCAGAGCAAGGGGGCGGACAAGGGCGACGAGCCGCCCCAGGTCTTTTACCGGGACGCGGGGACGGTCAGCGGCGCCTGCCTCGCCATGCAGTCCTACGGCACCGCCTATATTTTCTACGGTCATGTGGGCCAGCTTCTGGTGGGGGAAGCCCTGGCGGAGCGGGGGCTT
This sequence comes from Lawsonibacter faecis, assembly GCF_014287675.1. Taxonomy (GTDB): domain Bacteria; phylum Bacillota; class Clostridia; order Oscillospirales; family Oscillospiraceae; genus Pseudoflavonifractor; species Pseudoflavonifractor faecis. The sequence continues at coordinate 19,998 of NZ_JACOPQ010000022.1, forward strand.
GCAGAGGCCCTGGACTATGTGGAGCGGGATATTGAGATGCGGCTGGATACCGAACTCTTTGTAGTGAAAGGGGCCGGGGCCTTTGACGCAATTGCCTCGGCGGCCACTGGGACCTCCTCCGCGGCGGATCGGCTGGAGGCGCTTGAGGACGACGCCGGGCTGATGGCCACCTCCGCCACCCGGACGGTTAAGGATGTTCTGGCCGGTCAGGCGCAGAACGGGGCCTCCTTCGCCCCGGCCATCACCTTGACCTCGGGGGAGACCGGAAACGGCGCGGGGGAGGGAACCGATTTATCCGCCGCGGGGTTTGCGATTATAAAGGATAATGCACTGGCGGGCTGGGCGGACGGGGACGCCGCCCGGGGGATTAATTTGCTTCTGGGCCAGGTGGACGCCGACGTACTGGAGCTGGATCTGCCCGGAGGCGGCAAGGCGGCGCTGCGGATTGTGGGCAGCGCCGCCAAGGTGCGCCCGGTCTTCCAAGACGGGACGCTGGCCGCCCTGGAGGTCTCATGCCAGGTGGACGCCAATGTGGCCGAGGCCCCGGCGGCGCTGGACCTGAGCGACGATACGGTCCGAAGGCGCCTCAACGCCGCACTGGTGGCGGCGGAGGAGGCCCGCATCCGCGCGGCGCTGGACCTCTCCCAATCGCTGGACGCCGACTTTATGGGCCTTAAAAAGTGGGCGGGCCTCTCCGCGCCCTGGCACTGGGACGCGCTGAAGGACCAGTGGGCCGGGCGGTTCTCACGTCTGGAGATCCGCCTGAGGGTGGAAGGGGACATTCAGCGCAGCTATGACGTGAAGCAGTGATAAGTAATAAAGGAGGCGGTCTTCCTGTCTGAAGATAAGATTTCCATGCGACAGCTGTCGGTGCTGTTTTTTGTGGGGCTGCTGTCTCCCGCCATACGGGTCCTGCCCAGCCGGACCGCACAGGCGGCCGGGGAGGCGGCGTGGCTCTCCGGCCTGGCTGCGCTGCCCGTGGCGCTGCTGCTGTGCTGGGGGCTTTTCCGCATCATGGGGGCCCTGCCCGAGGGGGAGGGCCTGGCCGGCGGCCTGGAGCGGCTCATGGGCAGGTTCGGGGGAAAGCTGCTCACCCTAATCTATCTCCTGTGGGGTCTGCTCCTCCTCAGCGCCAACGCGCGGCTGTGCGGCCAGCGCTTTCTGGCCACGGGCTACCGCAACGTGGAGCTGCCCCTCTTCGTTTTGATCCTGCTCGCGGCGGTACTCTGGATGACCCGGGGGAAGTTCGCCGCCTTTGCGCGGGCGGGGGAGATCTTCTACCTCGTTCTGTCGATCACCCTGGCGGCGGTGCTTCTCTTCGCCCTTTTTCATGTAGAGCCGGAGAATGTGCTGCCCATCTGGGTGGAAGACCTCCCCGGCGTGGGGGCTGCCGCGCTGCCGGTGCTCTCCATCCTGGGGTACACGGTCTACGGGGCCTTCCTGTCCGGTACGGTGCGGCGGCGGAAGGGGGACCGGCCCAGGGCCATGTGGTGGATGACCGCCTTCTGCCTGGTCCTGACCGTCCTCCAGTTTATAAACCTGGGCAATTTCGGCCCGGCTCTGGTGGCGCGGATGGAATCGCCCTTCTTTATGATGGTAAAAGGAATCGGTGTGCAGGGGGCCTTCCAGCGGGTAGAGTCCGTGGTAGTGGCCCTGTGGGTTTTGTCCGACCTGGTCTTTTTGGGAATACTGGCCTTTTCCTGCTGCACCATGTCCCGGACCCTTTTCGGGTTGCGGCGGGAGCGCAGCGCCGCAATTCCCGTGGTTTTGATCGGACTGACCGGGGCGCTGCTGCTCTTTCCCGACGCATTTTCGCTGCACTGGTTTTCCGACCGCATACTTTTTATCGGAAACCTGGTGCTGGGCTTTGCCGTGCCGGCGGTGCTGCTGCTGATCGCGCTGGCGCGCCGACGCAGGTAAATGCTGGATAGCCTGTCCGATATCTTGTGGTGACACACCTGCCGCGTGGGCAGATATTGGTGTATGAAAAATAGGCAAAGAAAAAGTAAAAAAAGGGTTGACACCGGGAGCTGTATTTGGTATATTAATTGAGCGCCTGACGGGGCAAACCATTGAGAGGCAAGAGTTTCCTGAAAACCAGCCGTGAGGCTCGGCGGAAAAGGAAATAAAAAAACCTCTTGACAAGCCGGGCGAAGAGTGATATCATATAAAAGTTCGCGGCGAGCGGGAACGGTTGCGGCGGATGAGCTGAATGAGGGCGCTGAATCATGGAAGCCGGCGGAAAAAGCCGGTGAGAGAAAATGAAAAAAGTGCTTGACAGCGAGAACGAGATATGATATACTAAAGCTCCTGCCGCTGAGAGCGGCGTGCACCTTG
>NZ_JACOPQ010000023.1 GCF_014287675.1 Lawsonibacter faecis
GCGGGGCCGCGGCAATGCCGCGGCCCCGCTCCTTCTTAATAAAATTCCGCACCTTCGGCGGCGAGGCGCTCCCGCCAGAGGGCGGTGAGCGCGTCCAGGTCGTCCCGAAACTGCCTGTCGGTCTGGTCGGGCTTCTTCTCCAGCTCCTCCAGCACCTCAAAGGTGAAGGATGCGCCGCCGTGGGCCCTCCAGTCGGGCAGAAGGGCGGCGAACATGCAGGCGTCGGCGGAGACGGAGAACTGGAAGCGGTTGCGCTGGCCCTTGGGGTCGGGGGCGGAGATCAGAAATACCCGCCCGGTGACGGCACTGCGGAGGGCGCAGACGCCGCCCACCACCGTCCGCTCTTTATAGGCGGCCAGCAGATCCTTTTGGTGCTGCGTCTTACCCATGATACCCCAGCTCCCCCAGAATCCGGGCAAGGACCGCCATACGCTCGCCCAGCAGTTCACTGTCCCGGGCCAGAGCGTCCTGAAAGAGGCGGATATCCTCCTGAATGTGCTCGTTCTCCGTACAGACCGTGACCGTCATGGCATCTCCCTGGAGGCCCACCCGGCCGAACTGAGGGTGGTCGGGATCGTAAAAATCGGGGTACTTATAGGCATCCTCCCGGAGGTAGCGCTGGGCCTCGCAGGTGAGGATGGCCAGATCCAGCACCCGGTGGAGGGGCAGCTCCTCCGACTGGCGGGACCACTTCTCCCCGGTGTACCGCCATACCTTGGCGGAGATGTCCACCTTGCCCCGGTCGTTCCACTGGGCGAGTCCCAGGGAGAGGCCCTTGGCGTCGGTTTCGTAGGCGGCGCGGCCGTCGATCTGCTCATAATCTTCGGCTACGATGACGGGCTTGTGCTTGAGTGTGGTTGGTATCTTCACAGGAGACACCTCCTTTTAATGTTAGTAAATTACTAATTTAGTATTTTACAAATTGAATAGTAGCATGGATATTCCGAACTGTCAAGGAAATACTAGCTGCAGAAAAAAGGAGGCCAATTCGATGGATATGACCAATCAGGAGTACGGCGCATACGTCAACTCCAAATCCAAGCCGTCCCCGCTCTGGAAAAATTTATGCTGGGCGTTCGTGGTGGGCGGTCTCATCTGCACGGCGGGGCAGGGACTGCTGAATCTCTTCCGCTACATGGGACTCAATGAGACCGCGTCCGGGGCCGCCGTGTCTGTGACACTGATCTTTCTGGCCGCCCTCTTCACGGGCCTGGGCCTCTTCGACAAACTGGCCAAGCGGGCTGGGGCGGGCACCCTGGTGCCTATCACCGGTTTCGCCAACGCCATGGTGTCCCCCGCGCTGGAGTTCAAGAGCGAGGGCCTCGTGATGGGTGTGGCGGCCAAGATGTTTACCATCGCCGGGCCGGTGCTGGTTTTCGGCATCAGCGCGTCCATCCTCTATGGAATTGTGCGGGTGCTGCTGTTCAAGTGAGACGTTGGGCGGGGAACACGTTCCCCGCCCAATGATTATAAGTGGGGCTAAAAATGATTTTTCCCACAAAAGGTATTGACAAACAAAGAGCGGTGTTGTACAATATAGCCAGAAAGAAAGGAGTGAGTCCAATGGGCTGAAAGGCTCAGGAAACTTTCTGACAAGGGAATTCCCGGGTAAGCTAATTGAGAAATACTCAGGCGATGGCAATTCTTTGGCAAGGGTAACCGACCAAGGCAGGACCGAATTCATGCGAGTCTAATCTGATAGCCTAGGCAAGCGCCAATGCAAGAGAATCCACCCGGCAAAGTCCTTGACCCCAGCGAGCGACAGATTCCAGGAAATTTAGGAAAACAGGTATCGGGCAAGTTCCAAACAGCACTCACATATGTGAGACAGCACACGGCAACCTCGAGCAAAATATTGCAAAAGACGGAACCGAATGTGCAATTGGTGTTTCAATGGCGACTGCGCAGAGATATCTCTTCCAGAATCCGGGATTCTTGATCGTATCACACTGTAGAAAGCAAGAGGTAAACCAATTTGGTAGAAATCCAGAATCAGAAGTAGCCCCCCGGTCACGTTCGGATGACCGGGGGGTTGTGCTGTATCTGGAGGCTTTTGCATTGTACAGACCGATGGGGGCTGCTTCTGATTCCGCGCCGAGTGGCGCGTGCCAAGCGTTTCGGCCCCCCACGCGGGCCGAAACCTTGATGCCGGGGCAATTTATTTGCCCCGTGCAGATAAAGAATAAAGGGTTCCCGCAAAGCCTTGAGGCTTTGCGGGATAATGGCCCCCCGGTCACGTTCGGATGACCGGGGGGTTGTGCTGTATCTGGAGGCTTTTGCATTGTACAGACCGATGGGGGCTGCTTCTGATTCCGCGCCGGGTGGCGCGTGCCAAGCGTTTCGGCCCCCCCACGCGGGCCGAAACCTTGATGCCGGGGCAATTTATTTGCCCCGTGCAGATATAAAATGGGGTCCCCACATGAGCACGGCGCCGGCGGGGCGTGCGGCTGAGGGGGCGGAGCAATTTGAAAACCACAGTCAGGGGGCGGCATTCCATGTGGAATGCCGCCCCCTGATTGTGGTTTTCTGCAATTAAGGCTTGAGATTCGCGGTTAGGCTGTTGGAGGGGGCCCTGCCGCGGCGGAGGGAGGAGAGAATAATCTGACCGTAGCGGCCGCGCTCCTCCCTGTCCAGCCGCGCCACCACCTGATCGTCGCAGCACAGCTCCATATCCCGCCAGCCCTGGCGGACCATCAGCCACACCAGAGGGTTGAACCAGTGGGCGGCGGCAGCCAGGAGCAGGAGGGCCTTATATGGAATATCACGGCGGCGGCAGTGGCATAGCTCATGCCGCAGAATGAAGGGCAGATCGGCGAGGTCGGCGGAGGCGTCTGGCAAAAGGATCGCGGGACGGACGAGTCCGGCCAGCATAGGACCGGCCACGCCGGGACAGACCATCAGCTTCACCTGGGCGCGGACGCCGAGGCTGTGCCGCTGTTCCTCCAGGACGGCGAGAAAACGCGGCTGCGTGACCTCCTCCGCCCAGCGGCGGACGTAGCGCCGAAAGCGCAGATCGCTCAGCAGATGCCACGAAATAATTCCGGCTGCCCCTGCCAGCCAGAGGGCGAAGAGTATCTGCTCCAGGGTGATCGTGCGGGCGGAGGCGGCGCCCTGGTGACCGGCGGACGGAGCTGTGGGAAGCTGACTCTTGCCGTCGTCGGCGCCGGGCTGGAGCGGCGCGGCGGGGTCTGCGGCCGGGGATTGGACGCTTACGCCGGGCTGGACGGGAGCGAAGCCGGACTGTGGGCTGGGGGCAGTGTAGACCACCGTGCCCGCCGGAGGGGCCGCCAGCCTGACCGGCGCCTGGGGCAGGGAGAAGTTAATGGGGATGAGCAGGCGCACCGCCACCGCCAACCAGGCCCAGTAGCGCCAGCGGAGCTTGTACCGCCTGGACAGCAGCGGCCCCAGCAGGAGGAGCAGGAGGATAACGGCGGACATGGTGAGGGTAATCTCCGCCAGGGCGGCGAGAAAATGGGTCATAGTGGGTGTCCTTTCTGTCTGGGGCGGGACTGATGATAGGGAGGGGAGAGCGGCGCCCCGGTGTGCCCTGCCGACAGGGGAAGGGTTAGACGGGATTGACGCTCATACTGCTCAGGGCGAGCCGGAGCTGGCGCTCGTACTCCTGATGGTAGGCGCTGCCGGGATACCACTCGGTGCTGGTAAGAGCGGCGTAGCACCAGCCGTTGGCGGCGGGGACGCCGTCCGCCTCGTTATCCGGGGACTGGCACATGGGCAGCCAGGAGAAGCCGGGTATGTTGGCGTCGTACCGCTGATTGAGGTCCGGCCCGGCCAATATCTCGAAGAGCCGCCCGCAGGCCAGGGGATCTGAGATGCCGCCATCATCCACGCCGCCTCGCTCGGCCACATACCGCTCATAGGCGGGCCGGTAGTAAATTCCCACACCCCGGCCAGTGTCCCGGAAGAGGATGGCGTTATACAGCTCTTCGGGGAGCTGGAGGGTGAAGTGGTAGGCGTCGTTGGTGTAAAAGCCGGAATAGGAGTCGTAGGCGTCGCTGCCGCCGGTGACGAAGTTGAGGTATTTGGCGTCCACGGTCATCCATTCGTCCACCAGTGCGGAGACGGCGTCTTTCGACCTGGCGCCGGCCTCATCCAGGTCGCCAAGGTAGTAGTACCCGCCGCCTGCGACGGGGATGAAAGCCATGTAGGGCGTGGAATCGGTCCAATCGGGGTCCTCAGGGAGCGAGACGGGACAGTGGTAGACCCCTACGCCGTACCAGTTGGGCAGGCCCAGGTCGGGGTAGCTGGCGGTCAGAGTGAGGGTGGGGTAGCTGAAGTTCACATGGCCGTACTCAAAACCCGTCTCCGGCGCCTGCCGCCAGACATGGCGCTGTACATCGCTCCAGAGACCGGTGTCCCACTCTGCTGCGACGTCGATGGTCTGGGGGAAGGCATATGTGCCGGGGATGGTGGCGAGGAACCAGTCGGGACCCTGCTGGAAAAAGACCTGACCGGTATTCTGATCCTTGAGGTAGCGGCCCAGGCAGGCGTCGGTACCGAAGCCCGTGGCGGAGTCTCCGCGGTAGAGGTCGAAAATCCAGAAGTCCCAGCCCTCGGTCTGCTGGGTACCCTGGTAGTCCAGAACAAAGGCTTCGCCCTCCACCAGACCGCCGTACTCGGGCAGGATGGTCTCCCGGAGCTGGAATTCAAAGGCGGCGGCCCCCTCGGGCAGGGCCGGGATAACGAAGCCGCCCTGGGGTTCGCCGCCGGAGGGCCCCCAGGTACACCAGAGGGGAAGCTCAGTCTTGTCCACCTCCTCCAGAGGGACCAGGAGGCGGAAGGGGCTGTAGCTTGCCTGTGGGTAGGCGAGGTTGGCGCAGCGGGTGAGGGCGCCGTCCGCCCAGAGATAGACGCACTGCCAGGGGTCCATATTGCCGGTGGGGTCGTCGGTCTGACCGTAGAGATAGAGCTCCGGCCGGCCGTCACCCCTGATGCGGAAGCCCGCCAGCTCCAGAGCTGTGAGCTGCAGCGTGGTACCGGGGTTCTCCGTCAAAAAGAGGTCCGCAGCCTGGGGCTCCAGCTCCGCCAGGGAAACCCCGGCCAGGGAGAGGGCCTCCTCGCCCGTCACCCGGACGGCCTTCTCCGCGTCGTAAACCCAGGTGTGGATAAAGCCGTCGCTGCCGGTGCCGCCGGGTACCTCCAGGAGAATAATGTTCAGATAACGCCCTGCGGTGCTGGGAAAGGCGAACACCTGGGAATTGACGTGCTCATAGGCGGTGGCGATGTCCGCCCGCCACGCAGTCACCAGGGCCTGTATCTCGGCGTTGATGGACTGGGCCGCGTCGCTTTCCGCATCCGCCAGTATGGGCACCTCGTAGATATTCTGAAGCGTGTCGTAGTACTGAAGCTCCATGGCGATGCGGGCCTGGCCCACGGTGTCGACTGGGAGGTGGCCGTCGGTCGGCGTGGGGGAGGGCGTTGGGGCCGGGGCGGGGGTCTGGGTGCAGGCGACAAGGCCTCCCGCCAGGACCGTTACCAGCAGGGCGGCGGCCACCAGAAGCGGGGCGCGGGCTTTCCCCGCGGAAAACAGGTTGCCCAGGCGGGCTTTCAGTGCGCGGCTGCCGCCCCGCAACTCGGTGGAGAAGGCGGTGTGGGGCGCGCGAGGTGGTTTTTTCATGGGGAATGCCTCCTTGAATAGGGGAAGAGTTTGATGTGCGTCGAATTGACCTGCCGGCGCACACGCCGGCGGGCAATGACAGGGGAAACGCCTGCGGCTGCCCGTCTGTGCCGCTGTTTATCCGGAACTACTGCCGGGAGTCGGAAATGGCGATTTCGTCTACCAGCGCGTCGTTATCATAGTCATAGAAGGTCAGGGACATCTGCCAGACACTGTCGTCAAAGTCCGAGGCGTCGGGTCCGGCGAACATGGTGAGGAAGAGTTGGTAGTGGGGCTTCTCATCCATGTTTGCGGAGTCGGTGTAGGGCGCGCCGTCAGGGTAGGCGGCCCGGACAGCCTCCATAGAGTCCCCCAGGCGGATGCCCCGCCAGGTGGCGAAGCCCTCAAAATCCCTGGCAGCGACGCTGCGCAGGGCCATGACGCCCCGGGAGGGATTATAACAGAAGGTGGCGCCGGTGCCGCCGTCCTTGCCGTACCACTCGGTGGCATAGTAAATTCCGTTTTCATCCGGGTCGGTGGCGGTGGTGGCGTAGGGGGTGCCGAAGAGGAAGGCCTCCGCCGTACCCATGGCGTGCCACGCCCCGTCGATGGAGAAGGAGAAGTCGGAGGCCTCCGCGCCCTGGGCGGACAGGCCGTAGTACTGGTAGAACGTCCAGCCGCCGTCGTTGACCAGGGTGAAGTACCAGCGGAATTCTCCGCCCTGGCGGATGCCCTAGGCATAGCCCTGGCGGATTTCTTCGTCCCACTTGGTGACGGTGAGGGTGGAGAGGTCAATGGTGTAGTCCCAGCCCAGCATCTCTGCGCTGTCCTCGCGGAAATAGAGGCCGTCCTCAAACTGCCGGATAACCGGGTCGCCCACATAGACATATTTCTGGAAGAGCCCGGCCGCCAGCGCTCTGGGGAAGATGACGGCCAGATCCTGCAAAATGCCGTCGTCCAGGCGAGTGAGGCCGGAGTCCTGATAGTCTGCAAATTTCAGCCAAGTGTGGCCGCTCTCGTCTGTGAAGGGCACCCCCTGGGAGGGGGCCTCGCCGGTAAGACAGGCCATGGCGGCGCCGGCCCGGTCGAGATACGCCCGGAAGAAGGCCCGCCGGCCGTCTTGTATCATGGCGGCGTCGCCCCGCTCCCCGCCGCGGGAGACCAGCAGCTCGCCCAGCACGCCGTACCAGCCGCCGTCGTGCCAAATGCCGTCGATTTCCACGTAGGAGCCCAGGGGCGCGCGCTCCCCGGCGCGATTTTCCAGGATCAGATAGGTCTGCCAGCCGTCGTGGTACCAGCCGTCCCCGTCCAGCCAGGCCCCGCCAGCAAAGTCGGCACGGGTCTTGGGGGTCTCCAGGCGGTAGTCCAGGGCGTAAATTTCCAACACCGCGCCGGTGAGGATGTCGTCGAAGGATCGGGAGTGGATCAGGGAGAGGGGTTCGCCGCCGGTGAAAAAGTCGGGCTCGCGCCGGACCTGGGCGTCGATTAAGTCCAGGGCGTAGTCCACGGCCTCGGCGGGGACGCTCTCAAAGACCGCGGACGGGGTCCCGCCCGGGGAGGGCGCGGACTGGTTGCAGGCCACCAGTCCGCCGGCCAGGACGGTGAGGACCAGCGCGGCGGCCACCAGGAGGGGGGCACGGGAGCTTGCGGCGGAAAACAGGTTGCCCAGCCGGGTCTTTACGGCCCTGGAGCCGCCCCGGAGCTCCGTGGAGAAGGCGGTGCGGGGGGCGCGGGGGGGTCTGCGCACAAAAAGCCCTCCTTTCTGTAATTAAAATGAGGTTGGACGGGTGAAATGTGACAGGAATCAGGGCTTATCTTCCCGACGCAGGTCGTCCAGATAGCGCTGGAGCTCGTCCAGATCCTCCGCCTCCACCTGACCGTCCCCGGTCAGAGAGGCCACGAAGCCCTTCAGCGAACTGCCGAAGAGCTGGTCCAGCACGGCCTTTCCCTCGAAGGACTGGTACTCCTCCCGGGTGACCAGCGGGGTATAGTAATTGCTTTTGCCCTGCCTGCGGCAGGAGACAAAGCCCTTCTGGGTCAGCCGGGCCAGATAGGTGTTGACTGTGTTGCTGGCCCAGCCGCGGGGGGCCAGGGCGTCCTCCAGCTGAGCGCGGGGGGTCTCGCCTCCGGCGGCCCAGAGGGCCTTGAGGACCTCCAGCTCAGTATCGGGCAGTCGGCGCAGTTTCATGGACGGCTCCTTTCTACTTCAAATGTAGTTGAAGTTTGATCCTATCTTAGCCCCTGGCCGGCGGAATGTCAATGACAAAGGGGTTACAAAGGGATACGCACCGGCAGGATTCCGGGCCGGACGGTTGTGCCCGGGGGAGAAGTGTGCTATGATAGCGCTGTTACGGAGAGAGGAGGTGCGGCATGGCGGAGGGAATCACGGTTTTGTTCGGGCAGTTCCTGCGGGTGATTGAGGCGCTGCTTCTGGCGGTGGTCTTCTGTTACCCGGCTGTGCAGCTTTTGCCGCCGCGGCTTTGTCCTGTGGGGACGGCCTGGTCCCGGGTGCGGGTCGGCCGGCCCTTCTCAGAGAGAAAGACGCTGACGCAGAAGCTGGAATAAGATGCTCCCGTCCCCGGCAGGGAGGGAGCGTCGAGATGGATACTCCTTCCCATCATTGAAAAGGAGTATCAAAGTGATGTTTATGAAGCAGGACTGGTTGATGCGGCAGATCGAGGTGCTGGCCGTGGCTGTCGCCCAATTGGTGTTCGGCAAGGGCGGCGTGGAGTATGATTTGAAGGAAGAGGACGGCCAGACACGGTCGGACGGCGTGGAGCGCGCTCTGGCGGAGCTGATCGAACAGGACAGGCTGGGGGAGGCGGAGGACCTGCTCTTCGCGGGGCTGGACGGCGTGGACCTCGCCGGGCTGGCTCGGGCGCTGGACTTCTATCAGACGGCTAACCGGCTCAGCGACGAGACGCTGGGGCGGCAGGGCTTTACCCGGCAGGAACTGCTGGAGGGGCTGCGGGAGGCCGTGGAACGGTACGGAATCGACATTCCCGGCTTGGTATAGCGGCAAAAGACAGCGGACAGGTATACCTGTCCGCTGTCTCAATTTAATATAATCATCCAGGGGTTCGGCCGCTTATGCAGTCATACGGGTCAAAATAGTATTTGTCATAGAAGGGTAAGTCCGTTGATATTCAGGGTAAACTTCAGGGAAAAAAACTCGGCGGCCTTGCGGCAGAGGAGCATCCGGTCCAGAAAAATCTCAAAATAGTCCATGACGGCGCAGACCTCGGTATTAATCGTGAGCGTGAGTGTGACGGTCCTGGCCGCGGCGTCAAGGGCCAGGTCCGACTTCTCCACAGCGTAGTTCACCCGGTCGTGGATATCAAAGTTAATGGTCTCACGGTTGCGGACCCGGCTGCGGCGCACATCCGTCTTGTCGGCCAGGAGCAGGGCGGCGGCCACGGCGTTGACGGGAAAGGCGGTCTTGTCGTCGTGGTAGCCGATGGCGGTGATGACCACCGCCACATCGGCGGGGTCCATGCCCAGCTTGTCCAGGATGCGGAAGGCCATCACCGCGCCGGACTGGGCGTGGTCGTTGCGGTTGATGACGTTGCCGATGTCGTGCATGAAGCCGGCGATTTTGGCGAGTTCGATCTCCCGCGCGTCATACCCGAGGTCCCGCAGGAGGGAGCTGGCGGTCTCGGCGCACTTGGTCACGTGGGCAAAGGAGTGCTCGGTAAAGCCCAGGGCGATGAGGGAGGCGTCCGCCTGGGTGATATAGGTCCTGATTTCGGGGTTGCTCTTGATGTCCTCGTAGGTAACTCTCATAGGCTGTATCCAGTCTCCTTCAAATATGATAATATGCGTCTCACCATACCTCTATCATAAAACATTTTACAATGGGTTGCAACCGCCCAGGCCATCGGACAAGGGGGAGCAGAAGCGGTTTCCGTTATGATTCCCCAAAGAGTGAAGTTTTGACCCCAGCCGCTGAAACTGTGCGGAATAAAGCACGCGGGGGCGGACAAAATGTCCGCCCCCGCGTGAACTCCGGTCAGCAGCGGCCTGCGTGACAGCCCCGGCCGGAGCCGTGACCCGCGCCGCAGTAAGAGCCGGTGCAGTAGCCGTCGGCGTGATGATAACCGCAGTAGGTCACGCCGTCGTGGGTGTGGCGGCCGGACTCGGTGCAGCCCTCCACGGTACAGACGGCATAGCCAGCCGCGCCGGCGCCGCTGTGGTGGCGGCCGCCGTGGGCGGAGGCCGGAATCGCCAGCAGGCCGATGAGCAGGGCGCAGGCCACGCCGCCGGTCAGGATTTTCTTTCGGTTCATGTAAAAGTCTCCCTTCGTATTGTCGTTAACAGGATACGGCCGCCGGGTGGAAAAACGTAGGGTGAGGGAAAAATAAATACACCGCGGGGTGGACCAGAGAGCTGCCCCCCGCCGAAGCACGCTTTTTCGCCGTACTGCGCCGGTTTCCTTAAAATCCGCCGGACATTTCGCCAATTATTCCGATACACCCTATGAAAACCGTGCAGGGTGTCGTATCCTTAAAAACAGAGAGAAGGTGAGGGCATGGAAGAACTGGAGAAACGGGTTCAGGCCGCCGGCCGGGACAGGCGGGCGATGGACGCACTCCTGCGTGACTACCTGCCCTTCCTGAAAAAGCAGGCGGCCCTGGGCGGACCCGGCCTGGATTACGACGACCGGCTGAGCCTCTCCATGCTGGCCTTCGCCGACGCGGCCCGGCGGTACGACGGGAGCCGTGGAGCGTTCCTGCCCTTTGCCGGGGTTTGCATCCGCAACCGCCTTCTGGACGAGAGCCGCCGGGAGCTGCGGCGCACGGAAAAAATTCTGCCCCTCAACATGGAACAGGCCGTCTCCGACCCCTGCGCCCAGGCGCTGGAACGGCAGGCCCTGGCGGAGGAAATAGGGGAGCTTGACAAGGCCCTCGCCCTGTGCGGCGTGACCTTCGGGGAGCTGCCGGGGGTCTGCCCCAGCCAGCAGAGGGCCCGGACGCTTTGCCTACAGCTGGCGGCCTGCGTGGCGGCGGACGGGGGGCTGCGGGGGGACTTTCGCCGGACGGGACGGCTGCCCCAGGGCGAGCTTGCCCGGCGGTTTCAGATCTCGGTCAAGACGGTGGAGAAGCACCGCAAGTATATTGCGGCCCTGGCGGTCCTCCTCATCGGGGACTTTCCGGGCATCCGGGCATTCCTGCCCAAGGGGGAGGCGGCGCAGACGTGAGGACGGGCGTGGTTTTGGAATTAAAGGACGGCCGGGCGGTGGTGCTGGACGGCTCCGGGGGCTTCCGGGAGGTGTCCGCCCGGACTGAGTGGCGCGCCGGGGACGTGGTATCTCTGCCGGGGGCGCGGACGCGGCCGGGGCGGTGGGCCGGACTGGCCGCCTGCCTGGTGCTGCTCCTGCTGGGCGGGGGCGGCTGGCTGTGGCTGTCCCCCGCGGCGCTGGTGAGCCTGGACGTGAACCCCTCGGTGGAGCTGACCCTGAACCGCTTCGACCGGGTGCTCTCCGCCCGGGCCATGAACGACGAAGGGCTCGGGCTGCTGGACGCGGGCGGGGTGAAGGGCATGACGGCGGACGCTGCGGTGTCCACGCTGCTGGGCAGCGGCTATCTGGAGCCCTACCTGGAGCGGGAGAACGCCGTGACCCTCACTGTACAGTCGGGGAACGCGGCCACAGAGACGCGGCTGCTGGTACTGGTGGACAACGCCGCCGGGGCGTCGGTGGACGCCGGCACCCGGGTGTCGTGCCATGGCGTGGACCGGTCCGTTGTGGAGGCCGCCCACGGCCACGGCGTGACGGCGGGGAAGTATCTGGCTCTGATGGAGCTTCAGGAGGCAGACCCGGAAATCGACATCAGCGAGTACGCCCATTGCGGCATCGGGGAGATAGAGGAGCAGACCGAGCGCTGCCATACGGCTGAAAGCGGGACCGGCGTGAGCGACGCTCCGGCGGACGGCGCCAGCGCTGGCTGCGGCCAGGGCGGCAGGCACGGCCACGGCCACTGATCCATGCGCCAGAAAGCGAATGAACCGAAAAATAGGGGCCGGGATACCCACGGGTATCCCGGCCCCTATTTTCTTAGATACTGGTCAGGTCGTAGGGCGTCGTCTGATAGACGTAGTAATTCAGCCAGTTGGTATAGAGAAGCTGCCCGGCGCTGCGCCAGCGGACCACCGGGGGCTTCTTTGGGTCGTCGCCGGGGAAGTAGTGGGCGGGGACGGCGATGTCCAGCCCCTTGTCCACATCCCGCCAGTACTCCCTGGCCAGGGTGTCCGGGTCGTACTCAGGATGGCCGAGGATGAAGAACTGGCGGCTGTCCTGGCTCTTCACGGCAAAGACCCCGGCCTCGTGGGACTCGGCGATGAGTTCCAGGTCGGCGACCTTTAAGATATCCGACTTCCAGACCTCGGTGTACCGGGAGTTGGGGGCGTAGAACACGTCGTCGAAACCCCGGAAGAGGGGGGAGCTGGGCTTGAGAACGGTATGCTCGTAGACGCCGAAGAGCTTCTGCGGCAGGGAGCGCTTCTCAATGCCGAAGTGGTAGTAGAGCCCGGCCTGGGCGCCCCAGCAGATATGGAGGGTAGAGTGGGTGTGGGTTTTGGACCACTCCATAATCTCGCAGAGCTCCGCCCAGTAGTCCACCTGGTCGAACTCCAGATTCTCCACCGGCGCGCCTGTGATGATCATGCCGTCATACTTCTTGTCCCGAATCCGGTCGAAGGTGGTGTAGAAGCTCTCCAGATGGTCGCTGTCCGTGTGCTGGGAGATATAACTGGAGGTGCGCAGCAGCTCCACCTGAATCTGAAGCGGGGTGTTGGACAGCTTGCGGAGGATCTGGGTCTCGGTGACGATCTTGGTGGGCATCAGATTGAGGATGAGAACATTCAGAGGACGGATGTCCTGATGCATAGCCCGGTATTCCGTCATGACGAAGATGTTCTCGCTCTCCAGCACCGCGCGGGCGGGGAGGGAATCGGGTACCTTAATAGGCATAAGGCGTACCTCCTGTGGGGATAGACTTGTCTCCTCTATTATAATGAACGCGGCGGTTTTCCGCAACAGGACATTTAGCGGACAGATGTCCCCGACGAGAAGAATTGCCTTGGAGGAGCTCTTGTAATCATCGGCGCGGCATGGTAGGATACCTCTTACAACATATTTAAAAGGGGAGAGGCCAGACGGGGATGTCCTCCGGGAGACAGAGAGGGTGGACATCTCTGGGGCGAAATGAGAGCTGCGCGGCGGACAACTGTCCGCCGCGCAGCTTTTCCTGCGGAATTCTCCACATTTCTGAAAAAAGATGTTGACATACATCGAATGGTCTGGTATATTAATCGAGCGCCTATCGGAGGACAGCCTGATTTCGATGAGGAAGCAAAGAAAATCTTTGCGGCTGAGAAAAAGTGCTTGACAATGAAGAGAAGACGTGGTAACCTATAAAAGTTCGCGGCAAGTGCGGCTCACGACTTTCGGCTGAAGCAGTCGAAAATAAAGTGAAAAAAGTGCTTGACAGGCAGAACAAGAAGTGATATCATATAAAAGTTCGCGGCGAGCGGGAACGGTTGCGGCGGATGAGCTGAATGAGAGCGCTGAATCATGGAAGCCGGCGGAAAAAGCCGGTGAGAGAAAATGAAAAAAGTGCTTGACAGCGAGAACGAGATATGATATACTAAAGCTCCTGCCGCTGAGAGCGGCGTGCACCTTG
>NZ_JACOPQ010000024.1 GCF_014287675.1 Lawsonibacter faecis
AGGACCATCGCCCCGCCCTCCTTGCAGAAGTCGTTGAGCATATCCACTATGACCAGCGCCGCGTCCTTTACCTCAAAGTTCTTGCCGTCGTCCACAAAATGTTCTGCAAAGCCTTTCATAGTAACGTCCAATCCTTTCTTGACAGGTGCGGTTTTTTAAGCCTTCTTCTTCGCGCCGCTGCCCATCACCATGCCCAGAACGGCCTTCACGACAAACGCCACGATGATGCAGTTGATAACAGACATGCCGAAGGGGATCTTGGAGGCCAGGAAGCCCACGATCCAGGCGATGAAGCCGGCGATATTGATGGTGGGCAGCTCCACGTTTTCGGTCTCGGGGTAGTCCCGCTTATAGGTCACCAGGAAGTCGGCCAGGAAGATACCGGCGAGAGGCGGCACGGTGGAGGAGAGGAAGTCGATATAGGTGCCGAAGTAGTTATAGAAGCCCACCAGCGCGAAGATAATGCCGATCACGCCGAAGCCGATGACCAGCCAGGTGCGCTTGACCTTGGGCACCACGCTGTTGAGGGACATGGAGCCGGAGTATACGCAGCCCTGGGCCGTGGACCAGATGTTAAGCACCAGCACCAGGAACGCGGGGGCCAGCAGACCCTGCATGGAGAGCATGATGGCCACGTCGGGGGTGCCGGTGACCACGGAGCCGATGGCGCCGGAGAGAAGCATGAAGGTGTTGCCCAGCATCATGGTGATGATCATGACGATGACGGCTGTCTTGGCGTTCTTGGCGAAGCGCATGATGTCGGGGGTAAACATCACCGCGCCCACCGCGTAGGAGCCCACGCCCCAGGCCACTGCCTGGCCGAAGTCCACGGGGTTCTCCTGGGGAATCGCCATCATGCCGGAGACGCCGCCCGCGCTGTGCACGGCCAGGCCCATGGAGATGGCGCCGAAGATGATGATGAGGGGCACGGCCAGATTGCTCAGGTAGGTCATCCACTTCATGCCGCGCATGGCGGTGAGGGTCATGCCGACGCCGCCCAGGATGGCGATGGGCACGATGGGGATAATGGGGAACAGGGTGTTGGTCGACTGGCCGATGAGGTACGCGTCGATGGAGAACCAGCCGATGGTGGTGACCACCACGATGGCCACGGGCACATAGGTGCCCGCCTTGCCGAAGGAGAACTTGCTCAGCAGGCCCAGGCTCAGGCCGCTCTTGGAGGCAATCACGCCCATGGCGCAGGCCAGGACCGCCAGAATCGCGCTGCTGAGGAGAGTGGCGAGTACGGTGTCCTTAAAGTTGAGCCCCGCGCCGATGTTGCCGCCCGCCTGCATGGAGGTGACTACGAACACGTAGCCCAGGGAGACCGTCAGCAGGTTTAAAAAACCCTTGCGCGCGGTCATAGGGACTCGCTGGTTGCTGAATTCGTCGCTGCTTTGGACCTCGGGGGCCGCATTTGTCTCTGACTTTTTCACATACACACATCCCTTTCGCTGTCAATTCAGGGGCTGTCCCGCGCCCCGCCCCGGCGCTGTCACACACACAGCGCCGGCATCCCAGACGGGTGAGCATCCTCTGCCGGACCCTCGCCGCGGCGGTTTCCCCTGTTCGCACCAAGCATAAACCCTCCCCTTAGGGGAATGTCAAGAAGTTTTTGTGCATTTTACTTCGTTTTTTTCATCCAATTGCATCCATTCTTGTTATATGCGAATACCCGCCGCCGCCGTTTTTTCCTATTCGCATGGGAAAATCCCTGCCATTTGTCGCTTTTTTAACGATTTTTGCGATCAAAAAGACGGCAGCCTTTCGCTGCCGTCCTTTTGTCCGCATCGCCGCGGGCTATGCGGGAAGCGACGAGAACAGCGCGTCCATACGGACGCGAAGCTCCGCTGTGGGGCTTCCCCTCATGATAAAATACAAAATGCCGTACCCGGTCTCCGCTTCTTCCACCATGCAGTCGCAGACCGTGCAGTTGACCGCGAAATAGCCCCCGCCAGCCGCCCGGACCGTCCCCTTGATGCGCAGGATGTCCCGCGCGGCCCCGCCCTCCAGGAAGCGGGTCAGGAACCACTCCAGCTGCGCTCTTGTAAAAGTGACGTCGGGCTTGCAGGACGGGCAGTGGAACAGCGCCGCATGATTCAGCTTTTTCAGCGCGACGGGCCGCAGAACGGCCCGCTGCTCCAGCAGGGTCCCAAAGTCGTTTTGCCGCATCAGGTGGGCTGGCGTCTCCATAATTTGCAGCGCCCCGTCCTCCGCCAGCGCGCGGAGAAACTCGCCGCACACCGCCAGCTCCGGGAGCTCCGGCAGGTCGCACTTGCTGTAAATCACGCTGCTGGATCCGGCAAGCTGGCTCTGGAGCACGCAAAGCTCCTCCTCCTGCAGGCGGCACAGACAGCGTGGGTCCACAATCGTCGCGCAGAAACCCCTCTCCGCCCCGCTGCGGGCGCGGACCAGCTCCATGATCTCGAAAAAGGACGTGGCGTCGAAAATGCCTGACGGCTCCACGATGATGCGATCATACCGCCCAGCCAGCTTTAAGAGAAGCACGGTAAAATTGGGGAGCATGGAGCAGCAGATGCATCCGCCCGACAGCTCGTGTATGTCGGCATAGGACGCTTTCAGCGCCGCCGCATCAACCCCCACCGCGCCGAATTCATTCTCCACCACCGCGAAGGAGATCCCCTCTTCCCGCAGCCAGGCGCAGTATTTCTGAATAAAGGTGGTCTTTCCGGCGCCCAGGAAGCCGGAGATCAGGTCAACGTGCGTCCGGCAGGCCGTTCTTGCGTCCGCCGGCTCAGTGCTCATACTTGCCGTAAGTCCGCGCCTCCTCCACCATCGCCTTCGCCATCCGGAAGTCCAGGGCGGCCGGGTATTCGCAGCCGCTGGCCAGGACGAAGCCGCCGTCCTTCTTATAGGCGTCAATCTGCTCCCGGCAGACCCGCCGCACGTCCTCCTCGGAGGCGGCGTAGATGAAGCCCGGCTCCACATGGCCCATAATGGTAATGTCCTTGCCGTACTTCTCCTTCAGCTCGTCCATGGTCTCACAGTCCGGGGGGAGGTGCTGCAGGGAGATGAGCACGGGGTGCATCCGCTCAATCTGCTCCTTAATATAGATCCCGTTGCCGCAGTTGTGGAGCATCACCATCCCGCCGTGCGCCCGGACGGCATTGCAGATGTCCACCATGTAGACGCCCTCAAATTCATCCCACATCTCGGGGCTCATGATGGAGCGGGAGGCGAAGAGGGTATCGTACATCACCGCGTGGCAGCCGGCGTCCAGCAGGGCGATTGAGAGCTCCTTTACTGTCTCGGCAATGTTCTTCAGCGCGCCCTTCAGCTTCTCGGGGCACACCAGCAGGTCGATGTACAGGTTGTCCTGGCCGCGCATCATGCTCAGGATGCCCAGCGGGCCGAACACAAAGCCGACGATGGGCATCTCCTGGCCCTTGGCCTCGTAGAGCAGGCGGGCCAGCTCGATGTGCTCGCTCATGCGGGGGGTCTCCCGGGGATTCAGCACGCCGATTATATCATAGTCGTCCTCGCCCTGAATCAGGCAGTTCTGGTAGTTGGGGTGGGCGGCCGCGTCCTCGCTGTACTCCAGTTCCTGGCCCCAGTCCGCCGCCTCCACGGAGAGGTCCACCAGGGTGCTGATACAGTCGCAGCCCACCTCCTCGGTGGTCTTGATAATGGCCTCGGCGCATTTTTTGACGTCCTTGGACCACTCCTCGTAGGAGATGCCCAGGGCCTTCCTCGATACGCTGTTGATCAGCGGATACACCGGTACGTGGTCAGGCTCCTTGTGCTGCAGGGCCAGGGTAACGCGCTCCATGGAATTCATACGTCTTCCTCCTGAAATAAGTTTGGGTATAAATACATTTATTTTACTGATTGGAGAATTAATTTCTTTTTAGCAGAAGTTTTCCTTTTATTTGACAGGCTTATCTTACAACATTTTTAATATAGTTCCCATGTAATTTCCCGCTCATTTTGGTAGTTTTATTCTTTCTTTTCTCTGATTGCTGCCTCGGACGGCCCCACACCCTCCGACGGTGCAAAAAGCCGGGCAGGCGGATGATTCCGCCTGCCCGGCTTTTACAGGTATTCTGATTGCGGCTGCCCGAAGCCTCCGGCTTACAGCGTGAACATCAACCGCTGAATCTGCTCCCGCAGGGCCTGAAACCCAGGCTCCCCCAGCAGCTCCCCGCGCCTCTCCATGGGGAAGGGCACGGTCAGCTCCTCCCGGATACGACCGGGCCGGCGTTCAAAGATGACGACGCGGTGGGAGATGCGGATGGCCTCCTCCACGTCGTGGGTGACGAAGAGGATGGTCTGCCCCCGTTTTTTCCAGAGCTTCAGAAGCAGACTCTGCATCAGGTAGCGCAGCTGCGCGTCCAGGGCGGCGAAGGGCTCGTCCATCAGCAGAAGCCGGGGGTGGAGGACGAAGGCCCGGGCCAGCGCCACCCGCTGCTGCATCCCGCCGGAAAGCTCGTGGGGGTAGCTGTCCTCAAAGCCGTCCAGCCCCACCAGCCGCAGCATCTCGCCGGCCTCCTCCCGCCGCCGGGCAGGGGGTACTCTGCTGCGCTTCAGCCCGAAGGTCACGTTTTCCCGGGCGGTCAGCCACTCGAAGAGGGCCGGGGTCTGGAACACGACGCACCGCTGGGCTGAGGGCCCGGTAATCCTCTCCCCGTCCAGCCGGACCTCGCCGGATACCGGCGCGTCGAATCCGGCGATGATGTTTAGAAGCGAGCTCTTCCCGCTGCCGCTGGGGCCCAGGAGGGAGACGATCTCCCCCGGTCGGATTGTGAGGCAGATGTTGTCCAGGGCCTCCGTGTGGGTGCCGTTCTCGTTGCGGAAGGTCTGGCAGACCTCACTGACGCTCAGCCCCTGCTCGCTCATGGCACATCCCTCCCCCTGCGCATCTGGGGACAAACCGCCCGGCAGGCCGCCAGCAGCAGCCAGTCGGTCAGCTTGCCCACACAGGCGATCACAATCATGGTCGCCAGGACGATATCCACATGGCCCAGCATCCGTCCGTCGGTCATGACAGCTCCCAGGCCCTCGGTCACGCCGGTGACCTCGCCCAGTACCAGATAGGCCCAGGCCACCCCCAACCCCAGGCGCAGCCCCACCGCCACATCGGGGAAGGCGGCGGGCAGGACCACCGTACGGAAGAGGGTGAAGCCCTTGGCGCCCAGCATCTGCCCGGCCCGCAGCGTCACCTCCGGCACCTGGGATGTGCCGTGGACGGTGTTGAGATAGATGGGAAAGAAGGAGGCCAGGGCAATTAAAAACAGGGTGTTCCCCTCGCCGATGCCAAACCAAACGATGGCCACCGGCAGCCAGCCGATGCCGGGGATGGTGCGGACCAGGTGGATCAGCGGGTCCACCAGCCGCCGGGCCAGTGGGATGCGGCCGCTGAGAAAGCCCAGGGCCAGGCCGCAGGCCGCGGCCAGCGCGAATCCGCCGGCCACCCGCCGCAGGCTGTGGAACAGATGGCCCCAGAGGGTGCCGGAATAGGGCGTAATCCCCAACCGGCCGGTGGCGAAGTCGGCCAGCACATACAGCAGCTTTTGTGGGGAGGGCAGCTTATACTCCGGCATCCCGCCCCAGGCGGTCACGGCGAACCAGAGCAGCAGCACCAGCGCGGGGAGTATCAGCCCAACGGTGTCGAAACGGATGCGGCGGCGTTTCAATCCCGGGCCTCTTTCGCCTGCTCCAGAAAGGAGAGGTCAAACATGGCGTCGATATCCGGAATGGAGTCGATCATGCCCAGCTCCAGCATCTGCTGGGCCAGATTCTTGGTGTTTTGGATATACTGCTCGTCAATGTCCCAGCAAAGCTCAATATTCTCCGCGGAGACCTCCAGAAGAGCCTTGTCCGTGCCGAAGGAGGCCGCCTTGTCCAGCCACGCGTCCCGGTCGCTGTTCATCCGCTCGGTGGCCTGGATGTGGGCGTTTACCAGGCTCTGGACCAGCTCGGGGCGGTTCTTGATGGTGTCCTCGGTGACGATCATCCCGGCGTTGATGGCGCCGATGCTGTCGTCAAAATAGGGGTAGCTCAGGATGCGGCCATACCCGTCCCGGACGGCCTGGGAGGGGTATGGCTCACCGCTGAGGAAGGCGTCGATGGTGCCGTCGGACAGAGCCTGGCCCATGTCGAAGAAATCTATGCGCACCAGGGTCACGTCCTCGTCCGGGTCCAGCCCGGCCCGCTTCAGCACGTCCAGCAGCAGAACGTGGTGCATGGTGCCGGGGACATAGGCGATGGTCTTCCCCTTCAGGTCGGCCTCGGTCTCAATATCGGAGTCCTCTCCCACCACCAGGGCGGAGCACTTGTTGCACAGACTGACCACCACCTTGATGGGCTCCCCCTTGGAGGCGGCGGTGATGGCGGTGGGGATGGTGGTGCCGGTCATATCCAGGCTGCCCGCCAGGAGGGCGGTCTTCTGGTCGCCGGGGTTGGTAAAGGGCTTCACGTCGATGGCCGCATCGCCGCCCAGGGCCTCCTGATAAAAGTATGGGGTCAGTGTCTGGGCCGTCTTCCAGGTACCCACGGCGGCCTGCACCGGTGCGGGGGACGCGCCGTCCTCCGGCTGCACGGCAGTGCCGCAGCCCGCGCACAGCCCGGTCAGCAGCACCCCCGCCAGCAGCAGGGTAATTCCTGTTTTCCGAATGTTCATCTCTTGCTCCTCCTTGAAATGATATCAGCATCCGCTTACGCCGTCTGGTGGACGGTATAGCCAGCCTGCCCGAACAGCTCTCCGGCCCGTACGGTGTCGAACTGGTGCCATTTCCCGCCGGAGCAGCAGCAGGCGTCCCTGGGAATGGCCCCTGTCTCCACCACGGTCACGTTGGCGCCAAACTCCATTGCCAGCCGGGTGCCGGGGTGGATGCAGATATCCGGCACACAGGACCCGCAGGCCAGACGAATCACCGCAATGATCTGGGCCATGCGCTCATCGCTGAGCTGGGGGTACACGCCCAGCGGGGTGCCCGGCACGGGGATGCGGGCCATCGCCCCCGAGACGACGGCCCCGCAGTCGGCGGCCAGGAGGCAGATGTCCGCAATCTCCTCGTCCGTATGCTCCACCCCGATGGGTTCCACCAGGAACACCAGCTTCAGGGGCGACGCCTGGATAGCCCGCAGGGTGTCGATACGGTTCTGGGGAGCGAAGCGGGTGTCCTTTCCCTCCCCCAGCCGGAGGGAGTGGTAGATAAAGTCCACGCCGCAGCCCGCCAGCCAGTTGGCTGTCTCCAGACCGAATTCTCCGATGTTGAGGCCCAGCTCGTAGGGACCCGGCACCTGGGCGCGGATATGGCGGATCATCTCGCCCAGCTGGGCCTGGGAGTAGAATTCCGTGGTGCGCAGAACAATCCAGCGTACACCGCTCTCCGCGTATTCCCGCACCTGGCGGACGGTCTCCGCCTCGTCGTACTCCCGCCTGTCCCCGACAATGCCCCACTTTTCGCCCAGCGAGCAGAAGTCGCAGTTCATGGAGCAGGGGGCGAAGTCCACGCCGATGGCGCCCCAGAGGTAGGCCCGGCCGCCCGTCAGATCCATGGCCGCCCGGTGCGCCGCCCGGCCCAGCGCCGTCCACGCCTCGCTTCCCGGCGCAATTCCCAGCAGCTGAACAATCTGCTCCCTGCTCAGAAGGCTGCCGCTGTGAATCTGCTTCTCCGCGTACTCTATCAGTTCTAAATCCGTCATGGTCGAATAACCGCCTTTTCCTGATTTCACAGCGCCCTGCCCCGCATTGAGACCGCTCTGACGGGAAGCGCCGTACCTACCGCGCCTGAACAGTAATAGTATAAAGGAGTGCGATTGTGGTTTCTTGTTTTTTCCCACGGATTTTTGTACTTTATCGCAGTCGCGCCGCCTGCCGCTTTATAAAAACAGACTGGGAGCGCCGCAATGCGGCGCTCCCGGTCTGTTTTCAATCATTTCGTTTCGTTTCCGTATACAATCGTCACGGCATGTCTGCAATTCTCGATATCCGCGGTCCTGGGGCTGCCGCCGTATTCCCCGTCCAGCGTCCAGGGGACCTCCTCGGTACAGGTGACTCTCAGCCTGGATGTGTGGAAGCCGACGACCCCCGCAGCCTCGTCGGTAGTCTGCTTCATCAGGGCGCCGATGGCGGCCTGAAACTCCGCAGGGCTCTTGGGCATCCGCACCAGCACCACCTCCAGCAGGCCGTCGTCCAGGGCCACGGTGTCGGCGGGCAGGCCGATGAGTCCTCCCACGGAGACGGTGTTGCTCGCCATGCCGAAGATATACTCCCCTTCCACCACGCCGCCGTCGTACTCCACCGAGACCTCGTACCCCTTGAGGTTCCCCAGCCGGGCGATGCCCTCCATCAGGTACGCCAGGTGGCCGAACATATTTTTAAACTGCTGGGGCGTGTCGTAGGCCACGTCTGTAAAGGCGCCGAAGGCAGCCACGTAGACGAAAAACCGGTCGTTGAACCGGCCGATATCCACCGCCCTGGGGCAGCCCGCAGCCGCCACGGCGGCCAGCTTCTCGTAACCGCGGGGCAGACGGAGGTTTCGGGAGAAGTCGTTGGTGGTCCCCGCCGGGATGTAGCCGATCTCCGGCCGCTCGGGCAGGGTCATGAGACCGGTGACAGTCTCGTGGAGGGTGCCGTCCCCGCCGCAGCAGACGATGCGGTCAAACTCGCCGCCCAGCTCTGCGGTCAAGTTGGTGGCGTCGCCCTTAAACTGGGTGGGGTGGACGGTGACAAGCCAGCCCGCCTTGGTAAAGACGTCCAGCACGGCGGACAGCTTTGGCCGGAGCTGGCCCTTTCCCGCCTGGGGATTAAAGATAAAGAGCATCTTTTTCATGGTATCCAAATTTCCTCCGGGTTTCAGTGCGTTTTAAGGTCCTGATTATGGGGTTATTATACAGGATTTTGCCCAAAAAGCAACGCCGCTTTTTCCATCTTATAGAATTTGCCGCCACCTGCTTGCCTTTTCCAATAAAAAGCTCTACAATGTTGCTTTATCAAGTTAATGTAAATATGCCAAAGGGGGCGCGGGACATGGACCGCAAAGCGCTGTCCGCCGCCTTTCCGGTCACCCTTCCGGTGCTGATGGGGTATCTCTCCATCGGCATCGCCTTCGGGCTGATGCTGGAAAAGGCGGGCTTCAACTTTATCTGGGCCTTTTTCATGAGCCTGACCATCTACGCCGGCTCCGGCCAATACCTGGGCGTGAGCCTTTTGGCTACCGCCGCAAGCCTGGGAACGGTGGCGGTGATGATCCTGCTCATCAACTTCCGGCATCTGGTGTACGGCCTCTCCATGCTGGAGAAGTTCCGCGGCATGGGCCGGCGGAAGCTCTACATGATCTTCTCCCTCACCGACGAGACTTACGCCCTCCTGGCGGGGGCCGCCGTCCCTGTGGGGGTGGACCCCAAGAACTACTATTTCTCCATCGCCGTCCTGGACCAGATCTACTGGATTGCCGGCTCGGTCATCGGCGGCGTGGCCGGCGGCCTTCTGGCGGGGAAGATTGACATTACCGGCATCGACTTCGCCATGACCGCACTCTTCGTAGTCATCGCGGTGGAGCAGTGGCAGAGCTACAAGCGGCATCTGCCCGCCTTCCTGGGGGCCGGGTGCACCGTGCTCTTCCTCATCATCGTGCCCGCCCTGTGGGGCCT
The DNA here is from genome assembly GCF_014287675.1 of Lawsonibacter faecis. Taxonomy (GTDB): domain Bacteria; phylum Bacillota; class Clostridia; order Oscillospirales; family Oscillospiraceae; genus Pseudoflavonifractor; species Pseudoflavonifractor faecis. The sequence goes on from NZ_JACOPQ010000024.1 coordinate 9,619, forward strand.
GGGTCAGCAGCAGATGCTGCTGGTCTCCCTGGGCGTGATAGTGGTGCTCCTGCTGGCGCTGCGCAGCCGCCTGGAGGACCGCACGGAGGGGGAGGAGGTGGCCGCACAGTGAATCCCACCGTACACGCCGTGCTGGCCATCGCCATCATGGCCGGCGTCACCTTTCTCACCCGCTTCCTGCCCTTCCTCCTCTTCGACCGCGGGGAGGCGCCCCCCAAGGTGGTGCTCTACCTGGGCCGCGTCCTGCCGCCGGCCATCATCGCCATGCTCATCGTCTACTGCCTGAAAGGGATCTCCTTTACCGCTCCGGCGCTCTGGGCGCCCCAGCTGATCGCGGTGGCCGCGGTGGTGGCCCTCCACCTCTGGAAGCGCAACAATCTCATCTCCATCTTTGGCGGGACCATCCTCTATATGATTCTGGTCCAGTTTGTATTCGTATAGCCCCTCTGCCGTCGCCTCGCCGGGCCCGCTCCGCGGGCCGGTTTTGTGGTTTCCTTTTAAAGTCTGATTCCGTCTCATTTAAAATCGCCCTGGAACAGGGCGCGGCCCCGGGCGCTCCGGGCCCGATTTTTCTTCTCTGCGCCGCATTTCCGCCCTGTCCGCCAATCCGGCGGATAGGGACGGATAAAATACGACTTATGAAAAGCGCTTCCGCAATCTGAACAGCCCCAGTAAAAACGGACAATGACAAAATGCCCCCTGATGTAGGATAATAGAACTACATCAGGGGGTATTGTTATGAGCAAACGAAGCTATACAAAAATAGGAGCGATGGAGG
>NZ_JACOPQ010000025.1 GCF_014287675.1 Lawsonibacter faecis
AGCTGCTCGACCTGATCCACCGTCACGCCCTTTACTGCCCCTGTGAGCGTCTTTTCCGGCTGAATATCATGCAGGGGTGCATTTACCCTGTCAGCCTCCTTTAAGAGCCGCACAGTGCCTTTCAGAGCGTCCCGCTGCCGTTCCAGCTCAGCAACCTCCCGCTCTACTGCCGCTGTCTGCTGCTGCACCGCTTCCAGCCTCGCAGCCGCTTCCTTGAACTGCGGCAAGTCCATGTGCGGTCTGTTCGTGCCGAGAGAGATAATTTCAAAATCGTGCCGCTGGGCGATCTCCGTCAGAGCTTCTTTCTCCCGTTCCATCCACGCCGCCCATTCGGTCTGCTTTCTGCCGACACCGACAAACCCCTGCTGCTTCAATGCCTGTTTCATAGATACCCTTGTAGAAAGTCCTCTTGACTGCTCCGTTGCCACAGGGATAAAATCGACATGGAGATGGGGCGTTGCCTCGTCCATGTGCAGCACCATATTGAACACCCGCAGATGGGGGTTGCGTTCTGCAAAAGACTCCGCAAAATCTTTCAGAGCTGCCGCCGCCCGTTCTCCGTCCGGCGTACCGCACCCACAGTCGCTCATGTTGCCGATCTGGAAGATCGCTTCATGGAACAGCTTTTCCTGTTTACTCTGCCGGATATGCTCATAGTAGTCCGGTATCTTATCTCTCGTTTTGGTTTTCTTTGCGTTGTAGGCTGCGAGAGCTTCATCAAAGACCATATGATAGACCTGCTTCAGATCCTCGTTGCAGAAAACAATGTTCTGCTCCGTCCGGCTCCGGTCTACATTCGCCGCTGAGAAGCTGCGGTTGTTGTGCCGGATGCTCCCTGCACCTGTCATACCCGAAATCGTAACTCCCATAAAATCGCCCCCTTTCCGCTTATTCTTCCGTCCTCTATTTTATCATAAATTTCCGCTAAAAACAACCTCTTTGTTACTTTCTGGTGAGAAAGTAACGCAAAAGCACTTTCACACCGCCACCCCATCGGTGCAGCGGTGTGAAAGTGCTTTGCGCCCCTAAAGGGGAGGGGTTGCCGGAGCTGCTTCACTGCCGGCTCGTGCCTGCTGCTCTGCCAGCTCCGGAGGGGCGCTGCCCCTGCCGTCTGCGGACGGCTCCCCGACCTTCATCCCACCGATAAACTGGAATTGTCTAAAATAGTAAGGCCGTACCGCTTACTATTTTTTCTTTTACTGCTGAAACAGTATCTTTGATTGAATGCGTAGTTGTATCTATAACATTTAATTCATAGATTCCTAAATTGGAAAATTGATTCCACATTGTTTCAACTAATTCAATATTTGTTTCTCTGTCTAACTTTGAGCGTTCGATAGCTCGCTTCATAGTTTCTTCTTTACTTGCCCTTAGTGTACTTCATAATGCTCTTGAACAATGTTGAGCCACGGCTCTAAAAACCACGGTCCTACAATGCCATCTACAATTACATCATATCCACCACGAGCATATCGCTTCGCAGCTTCTAAAAACGCTTCAATGACAATCAAATTTTGCTCATTTGATTCTGGCAAATGCGGTGGTAATCACTCCTTCTTAATTACAAATTTTTAGCATCTAATTTAACTTCAATTCCTATTATACAAAATTTTAAGATACTGCACTAAAACGATTTTTTTAATACAATATTGTTGCCACACTTAGGACATTTTCCTACAAGGGGTCCCGAGCGCTTAGTGGGAATTTGTACCCCTTATCGATACAAATTCCCCGTAGGCGCTAGGGACCTCTTTAGCTCCTTGGAAGCTGTCAGTAGTATACCTAATAATTTATCTACATTCCCTTTAGTAACGTGTAACTTTCCAAATTTACAAAAGCGACTCATAGAATTATTTCCTCCCGTTAAATAATAGATAACTATTAAAAATAGACAATACTTGCTCATAAGTAACGGTACTTAAATTGTTTACTTTGGCGTGTTTCATTGCTTGATGAAACTGATTTTTAGTAAACAGTTGACGATATTCTCGATTGACCCATTTTGAAACAAAGTACGTATATAGCTTCCAATATTTATCTGGAACATCTGTGGTATGGCGGGTAAGTTTTATTAAGACACTGTTTACTTTTGGTTTAGGATGAAAGCATTCCGCTGGCAGCTTAAGCAATTGCTGAATCGAGACTTGAGTGTGCAAGAGCAACCCTAGTGTTCGGTGAATATCCAAGGTACGCTTGTAGAATCCTTCTTCAACAATCAGATAGATGTCAGACGCATGGCTTTCAAAAACCACTTTTTTAATAATTTGTGTGCTTAAATGGTAAGGAATACTCCCAACAATTTTATACCTCTGTTTGTTAGGGAATTGAAACTGTAGAATATCTTGGTGAATTAAAGTGACACGAGTATTCAGTTTTAATTTTTCTGACGATAAGTTGAATAGATGACTGTCTAATTCAATAGACGTTACCTGTTTACTTATTTTAGCCAGTTTCGTCGTTAAATGCCCTTTACCTGTTCCAATTTCGTAAACGGTATCGGTTTCTTTTAAATTCAATTGTTTTATTATTTGGTTGAGTACTTTTTCACTCGTTAAAAAGTTTTGAGAATATTTTATATTTTTGTTCATGTATTGCCCCTTTACTCAAATAATGATAAAAGTCATCTGTGTGCATATGCACAGACTTTTCCAAATCTGATTCTTTTGCAACAACAGATGCCGTTGTAGTTTTTCCTGTCCCCGGCGCACCTGTGATTACAATAATTCTACCTTGATTCATCTATATTTTACCTCCACAAATTCCCGATTTGTCGTTCTGTTTAGTCCCCAAAGAACCTACTAAACCAGCTACGCTTTTGAACCGGTTCTGTCTCACGCTCCGGCTGATCGGCTCCGGACTTGCCGGAAAGAAGCTGCTGATGCATTGTCCCAGCATGGAGAGCCTGGGCCGCTGCCGCAGTCTGCTGTGCCGTCACCAACGCCGAGCTGACCTCCGCCAACCTTGCGTTCAGTTCCTCGATCTGCTTGTCCTTTACAGCAAGTTGCTCGCTTTTCCGGTCTAATTCTCCCTGCAGCATAGCGATCAAAGTGGTTTCGCAAGTTTCGCAACTTGCTTTCGCCTGTTGCGAAACTTGCTTTCGTTCAACACCTAAATAATGCTGATATATGGCGGTTTTTTGACTTTCGCTGATTGCGAAACTTCCTTTCGCATCTTTCGCAACATGGTTTCGCCTACACCATGCACGAACTGCCTGTTCCGACACGCCACATTCTATTGCAATTTCCGTTATTACACCCGCCAAATATCATCACCACTCTTTCATCCGGAGTTAATCTCAAAACAAATCGCTATGAGATCCCGTCCTTATCAATTTCAAAATCAAAGTCTGCCGAACAACTTTATAGACCAACAGCCAGTCCGGCTCGATGTGACATTCTCTCATGTCCTTATAATTTCTGGAATTAGTGAGAGCATGATCTCGATACGCCTCCGGCAACGGCTGCTCGTTACACAACAGCGTGATCACTTCCTCCAACTTCTTCGGATCGCAGCCTCTCTTGATCGCAAGCTTGTAATCTCGTTTGAACTGCCCCGAAAACTCCGGCTTAAGCATTCAGCGCCTCCATCAGATCTGCAACGCTATCAAACGGACCATACATATCCTCTCCCTTTTCTGCCGCCTCCATCGCCGCATAGGTAACAGCATTCGGCTCGTCAACCTTGACTTCAAAGGGAAGTCCATGACACCTAAGTGCCTGTCGATAAAAAATACCCGTTGCCGTACTCAAATCCATTCCGAGGGACTTAAAGAGAGCTGCCGCCTGTGCTTTCAGCTCCGGCTCCATTCTTATCGTCATATTTCCTTTAGCCATAATAGCACTCCTTTCCTCGTCATTTTTAGCTTGCACTAATATTATATTCAATATTCGTGACATTTGCAAGTGCATTGCAAATGTTTTTTTGCAACTTTTCTATGAACAGTGCTTTCTATATGCTAACACCGCAGCGTGTACATTTAGGGGGTGAAAAAGCCTTATTTCGCGCGGTTTTCAAGCCTCGTTTTCGGTGGGGTAATATAAAAACCCTTACCCGCCCCGAAAACGCCTTGTAGGGCGTTTCTGGGGCGTTTACAGCCCTTTCTTAAATTCCTCCACCAACAGATCGCTCAAAGCCTGTGATGGGCGTATTTTGACCGTTATATGCCCCTCCGGTACGGTGTCCCACCATTTGCGGATCGTTTTCGGATCAAGTCCGGTGTCCCTATGACAATCGGCCTTGCGTCCCTCTGGATGCTCCTGCCGCCACGCATAGACTTGCGCTTTCTTTTCTTCTGCCCCTTTTCTTCTCCATGTGCCGCCAGGATAATCCACTTCCTGCACCGCCCTTGCTCTTTTCAAATGCTCTTTCTGTGATCTACCATTCCTCTTGTTGCGCTCGATGCGAACATCGGTCAGAGCTTCAATATCGGAAATCGTGAAATTGTAATACTCCTTGTCGTAGGCTTCCAGCGCACTCCGTATATCTTCCTCGGTCAATGCGTTCTCATGCTTCACCATCTGCAGATCATCAAAAGCCTCTTTCATATCCTGCCGGAGCTGCTGCTTCGACACACCGCATTTGTAAGCATAGATAGCAAGGCACATCAAAAAGAAATACCGATGCCCGCCCTTTATCTCTCCGATCTGCCGCAGCCACCAATGGTAGAGCGCATACGGATCATCACCATGCACCTTTCCGGCAATATCCCACTTCTTGCGTCCTTTCTCGCCTCTCACAACAACACGCTCATACCACTCCGGATATGCCTCCCTCGCCTCAGCTCGTGTCATTTTGGATGGGCTGAAAGGCTTATTGACATCCACCCTGTTTTCTGGCTTTGCGTAGGCGTTCAGATAATCCAGCGTTACCCGTTCTCCGGTACGGAAAGCGACCAGCTCCGTCCCATGCTTGTCATTGATGCTGCCCACCATGCGGAAGCTCTGATTGATGGATTGATACTGGATCGCCTTGACCTGCGAAGTGCTGCCATACTCCCATAGCCGGAAAGTGAGGTCATATTTCAGACTTTTAAGCTGAATTTTTATATTCGGGTATAGGTCAATCGGCTGCTGGAAAACATAGTAGATATGCAGCCCTGTCCCCGACAGAACAAGGAAAGTCGGCATCGGCAACCGGCGCACTCGCTCCGGATCGCCGCCAAAGCGCAGAAAGAGGTTGCGCAGCTCGGCAAGACCTACGCCATCCAGATCGAAGATCAGAGCATACATCCGCTGGGCGTTCTCCAGCCTGTTCTCCTTTCTGCGATATGCAAGACCGCTGCACAAAGTAAGGCTGTTCCCCTCGACAAACTCCATGTAATCCTGTTCCCATGTGTCGTTATACATCTTCCTGCGCCGGAGCTTCTTATCCTCGCTCTGTTCGTCCCGATACAGATACACAGCGTTCGGATGGGAAAAATCCGTGTGCCGTTCTCCGGAGTTCTCATTGTCCGGAAACAGCTCTTTATAAAACTCATAGCCTCCGACCTCCGGATATTGTGCGCTCAAATACTCGTAGCAGCCTCGATAATTCTCGGTCATATTACCACCTCACAAAAGAAAAAGTACCAAAAAGAAAATCCGCTGCGGCGGGGATCGCCTGCGGGCGGGAAGGGGGAAAAGGGGGAGCAAAAGAGCGGCGGCTACGCCGCCTTAAAGAGAAAGTCACCTCCCCCTTTTCCCCCTCGCTGCGGGGCATTGAAAGTGCCGCCACTATGGAAAACCCGATGGGTTTACCACAGTGGCTTGGAAAACCTCTAACGAGGTTTACCACACTTCCAACACCCCTCCGCTCACCCCCCTTTTCCCCTCCGACTTTCTCCCTTTCAGAGAGAAAAAATATAGGTTGGGAGTACCCTTACAGGGGGCTTAGATTATCAATACAGCAATTCCCTATTTTCAGTTGTTATTATAGCCTGTCCGAAAGAGATTTTCAAGCCCTCCGGACAGGCTTCTTTTACAGCTCCATGCCGCCCATTCCTCGCTGGTGCTGCTGTTGCTCCTGCTGCTGTCCAATCTCCGGATCGGGCAGCAGCTCCCTCGCCTTTTCAAGCAGAGGACGCAGACGCTCCGGCAAGTGTTCTTCCAAGAAGTCCAGCATCCGACCGATGCCGTCCGTCAGACGCTCGGTGAAGCTGCGTTCCTCCTGCAGCTCGGATTGCAGATAATAGTTTTCATCGCGCAGCCTCCGGTTTTCCTGTTCAAGCCTCTGCTGCCGCTGCGCTTCTTCCAGCCGCTTCTTCATGGACGGCACCTGTGACCGCAGACGGGTGTTTTCCTCCGTCAGCTCCTGTACCTTGTGCCGATCCGTCACGCTGCGCAGTGCCATTTTCTTTAGCTGCTCGACCTGATCCACCGTCACGCCCTTTACTGCCCCTGTGAGCGTCTTTTCCGGCTGAATATCATGCAGGGGTGCATTTACCCTGTCAGCCTCCTTTAAGAGCCGCACAGTGCC
>NZ_JACOPQ010000026.1 GCF_014287675.1 Lawsonibacter faecis
GCGAGAGGGAGTGAGGTGTAGGTATTGACACCAAAAAGGCACTCCCTTATACTTGAGAGAAAAAGGTGCAAAAACCTATTGATAAGATTAGCGGTCAAGGCGAGAGGGAGTGAGGTGTAAAAGACTATGGCAAAATACACCAAAAGGAGAGATAAAAGAGGGTATGAGTGGAAGTCTGCTTATCGGGAGAAAGAAGCTCTTATGCTGGAGAGGGGATACCCGGAAGTAAGTCCTCATGATTTCTATCGAGAGTTGTTTCCGACTGGTAGTCTGCAGCAAGAGCCGGGGGACGGAAAAGGTAATATTATAGCGACACAGATTAGACCGTCCGGCAAAGGAAGAACCCGGCAGTGGGTAATTGATGATAGTCTGAAAATGCTGGATAAGGTCATAGGAGATAGGTTTGGGCTGATACCGCCTATTAGTTTTTACGGGAAGTCACACACGAAAGAGAACGCTCATGAGCTGTTTGCGGTGGTGGTGGATGTGGATTATGTAGGCAAACAGCAGTTAAAGAACCTGTTGAAGCAGTTTGGGAATGGTGTGCAGCTTCGTCCGACTTATCTTGTCAGCTCCGGCAAGGGGGTACATCTTTACTATTTCTTGCAGGAGCCGGTTCAGTTGTATCGAAACCGGGAAGAAGTGCTTGCGGAGCTGAAAGAAGCCTTTATCCGGCGGCTATGGAATGATACCAGCTCTATCCGTCCGGACAGCCCGGATATAACCGGAATTTATCAAGGTTTCCGGTGTGTGGGGAGTCAGTCGAAGCTGGGTGCAGATTTCCCAGTAAAAGCCTATAAGCTGTCAGAGAACCGTTACACGCTGGAGGACATAAAAGCCAGCATACCGAGCTGTAAGGTAGACCTTGCTCCGTTGTACGAGAAGCCGAGAAGAAAAAGTACCGTTACGCTGGAAGAAGCAAAGGAGCTGTACCCGGAATGGTATGAGAAGCGGATCGTGCAGGGAGAGCCGAAGCAGAAAAGTAAGAAGCAGGGCGGTACGTGGGTATGTAACGAAGCTTTATATGAGTGGTGGAAACGGAAAATAACCGAGGAAGTGAAAGCCGGAGGGCGTTACTTTTCTATTATGGCGTTGTGCTCTTATGGCTTGAAGTGTGGCATATCCGAGCAGAAGATACGGAGAGACGCCTATGCGTTCTTGGACCATTTAGAGAGCCTTACCGAGGACGAGGACAACCATTTCAGCCGGGCAGATGTGAAAGACGCTCTCCGGGCATTGAAAGGGGACAGAAAAAGGTTGTCAACGATAGCAAGCCGGGAATGGATAGAGGACAACACAAAGGTTACGATACCAGCAAATAAGCGAAATTACAGAAAACAAGAGGCTCATTTATATCTTGCAAGGCGAAAAAAAGAGGATATGAAAGTTATAGGCGAAGTAGTAAAAGAGGGCAGACCAACAGCAGAGCGGACAGTCAGAGAATGGCAGGAGAGCCACCCGGCAGGAAAGAAAGCGGACTGCATTCGAGAGACAGGACTTGCAAAGCATACGGTTTATAAGTGGTGGAAGTAGGGCATACTTGAAATGCCGAAAGGCATATGCTATAATGCCAATAGGCAAGAAAGACGAAAGTGCTCATTGTGGCACGCAAAAAGCCCCGGAGTTGCGACCTCCGGGGCTTTTCTATTCCGTTGTGGCAAGGTGGCTTATGCCTTAGGCTGGCTACCGCCTATTTATCTCCGTCCAGCCATTTGCAGATGTAGTAGGCGACTACACTTGCCAAGACAGAGAGTAAGAAAGACGAAAATATACTCATGGTGGCACACCCCCTTTCTGTACCTGTATAGGGGTGGTAGCGTCGCCCATTATACCATAGTGGCAGAAATGCCACAAGAAGCCATTTCCCCTTGTTTATTATCAAAGCCATAAGGAAAAGAGTGTCAAGGGCGGTCATAGACCGCAGCGTTTACCCTTGATACTCTTTTTTGTTGGCTATAATGCCGGAGGGGAAAACGGCTGTCCGTCCGTTCCTTTACTTCCCCCCCTGTGCTTCATTGTCCGTTCCGGCGGAAGAAAGTAAAGGGTGGTCTGCGACCATTTTTTATCTGCTGTACTCGCTGATCGGCAAGCCGAAGCTCATACTGCAGATAAAAAACAAGCCCTTGACTGTCTTCCTCCTACACTTCCAAAGTCGCCCAAGAGGAAGTAAGCTCCACTATATTCTTGGCAGAATATACGCACGAATATATCCGCTTGATATAGAGTTTATATCATGCTATAATATGTGTAGCGGATATATTGCAAGTTCCCTAAAGTGATAGCCTAACGGCTACACTTTAGAACTTGTGAGGGTGGCAAAGCCCCCCTTCAATCCCCCTTTGAGTGACCGCAGATATGCGGTAAATTGTTGAGTGATAGCCAAGAAGAAAGAGAGGTAAAAGCATGAGTTGGGGCGAGGAACAGCAGAAAGAAATTGAAACAATCAGAGAGAGAAAAATCACAGTGAAATTGTCGGACGCAGATTGTGACCGACTGGCAAGAAAGTGTGGGGAGCATGGTCTGACTATCGGAGAACTGATAGAGAATTTTGTCGGAGATTTAGTGGGCGGTACTTACTCCAATGGAAGTGATGAAAGAGATTATGCTGACCAGTGGTTCGAGCGTTGTTGGTTCGGAATGTTCCCAGAGCCTACACTGCTGAATCACTTATTGAATTTTGGTTATGAACCAGAGCATTATCTGGATATGTTGGAGAACGTAGAGACGATAAAATCCGACATTGAAATCACTAAACAGAACATAGCAGAGCCAAGTGATGAATGGAAAGACATTGTGTATCACAAGTACAATGATGATAGAACAAGCTATGAGTGTGTGCCTTGTTACAATAGTGTTGATGAATATATAGCAAGCGAAAAAGAAGATTTAGAAAGCTATAAGGCAGACTTAGAAGAAGCACTGGAAGAACTGAAAGACATGAGAGCGGACTGGAAGCCAGAGAAAGAGCCGAACATGGACGAGGAAATCGAACTCATTAAGAAGTGGGTAAAGGAAAGAGAGGACTTCATCAATGAATAGGACAAGACCGAAGCAGATAGTTATAAGAGTGTCAGAGGAAGAACTTGCACAGATAAAAGAAAAAGTAGAGCAGTCTGGAAAGAGCCAACAGCAATATATCATTGAAGCCCTCACACAGTCGAACATTGTCAATCTGGACGGACTGAAAGAGATATATCCAGAGCTGAAAAGGCAAGGCAACAATCTGAACCAGATAGCCAAGAAGCTGAATGAAAATGGATATGTGGACTATAAGCAAGAGCTTCCTAACACCATGAAAGAGGTGAGAGAAGTATGGCAGTTATTAAAGCAGTATCTTCAAAAGCAGGCATAGGGCAAGCACTGGACTATGTGACAAAAGAGGAAAAGACAGAGGATAAGCTTGTCAGCGGTCTGCACTGTGAACCAGATACAGTAAAGGACGAAATGCAAGCCACCAAGGAGCTGTGGGGCAAGACTGGGGGCAGAACTTATAAGCACTTCGTACACAGCTACCATGAGGACGAGCATATCACACCAGAGCAAGCACATAAGAACGCAATCGAGCTTGCCAAGGGTACGGAAGCATGGAAAGGGCATGAGGTACTCATTGCCACCCATATAGACCGAGGACACATACACACTCACTTTATCGTAAACAGTGTGAACTTTGAGGACGGACACAAGTTGCAGTGGAGCAAAGCGGATCTGCAGAACTTGAAAGACCGGTGCAATGAGCAGAGCCGGGAACAGGGCTTGCATGTGCCGGAGAAAGGAAAGACATTTGCTGGAGAAGTACGGGAAGAAACGGTGGCATGGAGCAAAGACACCTACCAGCTTTTGAAACAGGCAGAGCAGGGAAAGGTCAAAAGCTATGTGCAGGATATTGCCCTTGCGGTGCTGGATTGTAAGGAAACAGCGACCAGCCGGGAAACATTTATCCGGCTGATGAATGAAAGAGGGTACGGAGTGGACTGGCAGGACAGCCATAAGTACATCACATATACCGACTTAGCCAGGGAACAGGCAGGAGAAAAGGCTTGTAAAATCAGAGATAACAAGCTGGAAAAATACTACAATATGGATTTCGGAAAGGAGAGCATGGAGCATGAGTTTGAGAGAAATGCACGAACAGCAGAAGCAGAGCAGTCCAAGAGAGCAGCTTCAAGAGTTAAACCGACAGAGCCGGACAGAGCTGGAAAACAGTCTGCTCAAAGAAGCGTTGGCGATGTCGAGCGAGAACTGCGAGGAATTGATGAAGCAGTCAAATCAAGAACAAGTAAGGGCAGAGCAGAACAGGCAGAGAGACGCAGAGCAGAACAGGAAGCTCATCAGCGAGCTGAAGCAGAGCGTAGAGCTGCTGAAGAACAGCAACGAGTTGCTTCAAGACGCTATATCGGACGAGGTTGGGAGCTTGAAAGATGAGGTTAAGGAAAACACCGTCCAAGAGGTTAGAAAGGCGTTACAGGCGAATATAGAGGCTATACAGAGGGCTACAAAGCTTCTTGAGAAGCAGTCTGATACACTTACGAGCGTGATGAAGCAGAAGATCCGGGAGCTGGAGGAAAGTAAGAACAGCTTTTTCAGATATGAGGGCTTGAAGTTGTACCTGTTTTGGGGCGGTATGGTCTGCAATATTTTAGTGTTTCTTATGCTGGCATATAGCTTGTTTGGAAAGTAAAAAAGAGTGATAAATTAGAATTTTCTATTGTTTTTTGAGGTGTTATTTATTATAATAGATAATGTTAATATAGAATAAAAACTGCCAACGGGTAGTGAATGCGTAAAGCATTTGTTTGTACATCGTTAGGTCTTTGAAGATGTGCATTCAAATGCTTTTTCTTTTATAACATTAAAAGGAGAAGAACCATGTTTAGAGAAATGAGAAGATTTAAGCAGTTATTGCCACAAGAAACCGCTATAGAAATTTTGAACAGAAATACAAGCGGAACTTTAGCGTTAATCGGAGATAATGATTATCCATACGCCGTTCCTATAAGCTATGTTTATATAGATGGAAAACTGTATTTCCATTCTGCTAAAAGCGGACACAAAATTGATGCAATTATTAAACATGAAAAAGCATCTTTTTGCGTAATTGATCAAGATCATATTGTGCCGGAGAAATATACTACATATTTCAGAAGCGTCATTGCGTTCGGTAAAGTACATCTTGTAGAAGATATGAATGAAATGCGTCGTATTGCAACCTTGCTTTTTATGAAATATTCAGCAGATTACAAAGATGGAATTCCTAAAGAAATTGATTCTTCTATCAGAAACATGGCAATCATTGAAATGACAATTGAACACCTGACTGGTAAAGAAGCAATTGAACTGGTTAAAATGAAAAAAGTTGATAAAGAATAAGCACTGCCACCGGGTAGTAGATGCGTAAAGCATTCGACTGTACATCGTTAGGTCTTTGAAGATGTATATTCGGATGCTTATTTTTTTGGAGGTTATTATGAAAGAGTTTAAGGACTATTTTTCAAAAAGTGAAATTGTTTTGTGGAGTTCTTCTGTAATGGTTATTATAATTTCATTCTGTGTTTTTGACAGAATAAATTATATGACTTTGTGTGCATCGCTAATAGGAGTAACATCTTTGATATTTAACGCAAAGGGAAATCCGTTTGGACAATTACTTATGGTTGTATTCAGTTTGCTGTATGGGATTATTTCATATACCTTTTCGTATTATGGGGAGATGATTACATATCTTGGAATGACAATGCCGATGGCAATTTTTGCCTTAATATCATGGCTGAAGAATCCGTATAACGGAAACAAAGCGGAGGTTAAAGTTAATAGCATTGGAAAAAGAGAAAATGTCTGTATGTGGATTGTGACATTTGTTGTTACATTTCTATTCTATTTGATTTTGAAGTGTTTTAATACAGCTAACATCATCCCGAGCACTATATCGGTAACAACAAGTTTTCTTGCAGTATACCTTACCTTTAGGAGAAGTCCGTATTTTGCATTGGCATACGCTGCCAATGATATTGTTTTGATTATATTATGGATATTGGCAAGTCTGTATGATATTAGATATGTTTCGGTGGTAGTATGTTTTATTGCGTTCTTTGCTAATGATATATACGGATTTGTAAGTTGGAGAAAAATGAAAACCAGACAGCAAGAAATAACTAATGTTGTGAGCATAATGTAAATTCCAGTTTGTCGGTACGAAGAAAAAGGTAAAATACTGTAGTGATAAGATTAGCGGTCAAGGCGAGAGGGAGTGAGGTGTAGGTATTGACACCAAAAAGGCACTCCCTTATACTTGAGAGAAAAAGGTGCAAAAACCTATTGATAAGATTAGCGGTCAAG
>NZ_JACOPQ010000027.1 GCF_014287675.1 Lawsonibacter faecis
TTGTGTTGGCGTTACCTATCTTCCCAGGCCGTCTCCAGCCAAGTATTGTCGGCGCAGGTGAGCTTAACTGCCGTGTTCGGGATGGGAACGGGTGGACCCTCACCGCAATCAACACCAACTTACTTTTCTCAGAAAAGAAAAGTAAGCAAAAGAAACTTCCATAGAGTTCTCCGGGGAACCTCCGCCGGAACTTTCTTCTCCTTACCGCTCTTCTCACGATAAGTCATTATATTCACTTGTTCTCACGTTGTCAAGAACTAATTAAAGTTCTCTTTGCTTACTTTCTCTTTCAAGAGAAAGTAAGTGGTGACCCGTGGGAGAGTCGAACTCCCGTTTGCGGCGTGAGAGGCCGCCGTCTTGACCACTTGACCAACGGGCCGTATGGTGCGCCTTCACGGATTCGAACCGGGGACCCACTGATTAAGAGTCAGTTGCTCTACCAACTGAGCTAAAGGCGCATACTTTCTTTCGAGAAAGAAGGTAGGCAGAGAAGGCTTCCATAAAGACTCCCCCGCATCCTCTCCCACTCGGAAAAAGGTGCTATGCCTGCACCCTCAAAACCGAACAATGTAGATTTTCCATACTTCACAAGCAAAGCCTGCATTTCATGTTAAGGTCAAGCCCTCGGCTGATTAGTACCAGTCAGCTACACACATTACTGCGCTTCCACCTCTGGCCTATCAACGATGTAGTCTACATCGAGCCTTACCTCATAAAGAGTGAGAGATCTCATCTTAGGGGGAGTTTCACGCTTAGATGCCTTCAGCGTTTATCTCGTCCGTACATAGCTACCCAGCTATGCCCTTGGCAGGACAACTGGTGCACCAGAGGTACGTCCATCCCGGTCCTCTCGTACTAAGGACAGCTCCCTTCAAATCTCTTACGCCCGCAACAGATAGGGACCGAACTGTCTCACGACGTTCTGAACCCAGCTCGCGTGCCGCTTTAATTGGCGAACAGCCAAACCCTTGGGACCGAATACAGCCCCAGGATGCGACGAGCCGACATCGAGGTGCCAAACCTCCCCGTCGCTGTGGACGCTTGGGGGAGATCAGCCTGTTATCCCCAGGGTAGCTTTTATCCGTTGAGCGACGGCACTTCCACTTGCATACCGCCGGATCACTAACTCCAACTTTCGTTACTGCTCGACCCGTCGGTCTCGCAGTTAGGCTCGTTTATGCGTTTACACTCAATGCACGATTTCCGTCCGTGCTGAACGAACCTTTGAGCGCCTCCGTTACCTTTTTGGAGGCGACCGCCCCAGTCAAACTGCCCACCTAACAGTGTCCCCCGACCGGATTCACGGCCGCAGGTTAGAAAACCAGCAATCCAAGGGTGGTATCCCAAGGGTGACTCCACAAAAGCTGACGCCTCTGCTTCCAAGTCTCCCACCTATCCTGTACATGAATTACCGATTTCCAGTATTAAGCTACAGTAAAGCTCCATGGGGTCTTTCCGTCTAGTTGCGGGTAACTGGCTTCTTCACCAGTACAACAATTTCGCCGGGCGGGCTGTTGAGACAGTGCCCAAGTCGTTACGCCATTCGTGCGGGTCAGAACTTACCTGACAAGGAATTTCGCTACCTTAGGACCGTTATAGTTACGGCCGCCGTTTACTGGGGCTTCAATTCAGACCTTCGGATTGCTCCTAAGCCCTCCTCTTAACCTTCCAGCACCGGGCAGGCGTCAGCCCATATACGTCATCTTTCGATTTAGCATAGACCTGTGTTTTTGGTAAACAGTCGCTTGGGCCTATTCACTGCGGCCCCCCTTAGGGGGCTCCCCTTCTCCCGAAGTTACGGGGTGATTTTGCCGAGTTCCTTAACAACCCTTCTCCCGTTGGCCTTAGGATTCTCTCCTCATCTACCTGTGTCGGTTTGCGGTACGGGCGCCTTAGTATTCCTCATGCCTTTTCTCGCCACAGAGCATCGCGGACTTCCCTACTTTAATTTCGGTCCCTTTCGCCCAGGTCAACCAACGCCTGGGTCCCGCTATCTCCATGTGTCAGCATGCTTAAAGTTCGGCGGCTACGGAATTTCAACCGTATGTGCATCGACTACGCCTTGCGGCCTCGCCTTAGCTCCCGGCTTACCTTGGGCGGACGAACCTTCCCCAAGAAACCTTAGATTTTCGGCCATTATGATTCCCACATAATTCTCGCTACTCATTCCGGCATTCTCACTCGAATACAGTCCACCAGTGCTTCCGCTCTGACTTCACCCCGTATTCGACGCTCCCCTACCCCTGCCATTGCTGGCAAGCCCAAGCTTCGGTTACATGCTTAGCCCCGTTGTATTTTCCGCGCAGAGTCACTCGACCAGTGAGCTATTACGCACTCTTTTAATGAGTGGCTGCTTCTAAGCCAACATCCTGGTTGTTTTCGCAACTCCACATCGTTTTCCACTTAGCATGTATTTGGGACCTTAGCTGTGGGTCTGGGCTGTTTCCCTTTTGACCACGAGACTTATCTCACGTAGTCTGACTGCTATGCATCAATTATCCGGCATTCAGAGTTTGATAGGGTTCAGTAACCTTATCGGCCCCTAGCCCATTCAGTGCTTTACCTCCGGTAATCTAACATAACGCTAGCCCTAAAGCTATTTCGGGGAGAACCAGCTATCTCCGGGTTCGATTGGAATTTCACCGCTATCCACAAGTCATCGCCGGTCATTGCAACGAACGTGCGTTCGGTCCTCCAGTGAGTTTTACCTCACCTTCAACCTGCTCATGGATAGGTCACCCGGTTTCGGGTCTATTGCAACAAACTTCATACGCCCTATTAAGACTCGCTCTCGCTGCGCCTCCGGTACTGAATACCTTAAGCTTGCTTGTTACAATAACTCGCCGGACCATTCTACAAAAGGTACCTCATCACCCTTTAACGGGCTTTGAGTGCTTGTAAGCACAAGGTTTCAGGTTCTATTTCACTCCCCTCCCGGGGTCCTTTTCACCTTTCCCTCACGGTACTGCTCCTCTATCGGTCATCAGGTAGTATTTAGGGTTGGAGGGTGGTCCCCCCAGTTTCCCACCGGGTTTCACGTGTCCAGCGGTACTCTGGATACTCACTAACAGCAATCGCCTTTCGCCTACGGGACTATCACCCGCTACGGTTGGCCTTCCCATACCATTCGGCTAAACTATGCTGCCGTTGTGTGAGTCCACAACCCCGGAGAATAAATCCTCCGGTTTGCCCTCTTCCGCGTTCGCTCGCCACTACTAGCGGAATCTCTGTTGATTTCTCTTCCTCGCCCTACTTAGATGTTTCAGTTCAGGCGGTTCCCCGCGTACGCCTATTTGATTCAACGCACGCTGACAGAGTATTGCTCTGCCGGGTTTCCCCATTCGGAAATCTCGGGATCAAAGGCTGTTTGCGCCTCCCCCAAGCTTATCGCAGCTTGCCACGTCCTTCTTCGGCTCCTGATGCCAAGGCATTCCCCTTGCGCTCTTATTAGCTTGACCTTAGTAGAATCAGTCTTACCTGATTCTATTAATATCATGAATTATGCAGGCCTCAGAGATTTGTCAATTTTGGCTCATTGTTATTGTTACCCATCAACCAGAACGACTTTCGCCATTCTAATTGAAGAGATGCTTGCGCATCCCATAGTTCCACAACATTTTTGCTTAATTGCCCTCTGTTGCTTGCTTACATACTTTCAATCTACATTGTTCAGTTTTCAAGGTGCAGACCTTCCAACCCTTTTCAAGGTCAGATTGAAACACTCAACATCCTTGAATGCTTCAATCCAATCTCGAATATATATCTTAGGAAGTCTCTCTATTAAAGCTTTCTTTGCCTTCCCTCTTCCTTGAAAGAAAGAAGCTGGTGGGCCCAAGTGGACTCGAACCACCGACCTCGCGATTATCAGTCGCGCGCTCTAGCCAGCTGAGCTATGGGCCCATCTTGGTGGAGATAATCGGGCTCGAACCGATGACCCCCTGCTTGCAAAGCAGGTGCTCTCCCAGCTGAGCTATACCCCCGACTCTTCGAGTCCGCCGCCACACCGCCTCGGCGTGTACCCTCTAAATTAAACAACGTGAAGACTCATTCGCTTCCAAAAAAGCCTGACCTTAGGACGTTACCAATAAGAACTCGCTTATTGGAAGTCTCCTTAGAAAGGAGGTGATCCAGCCGCACCTTCCGATACGGCTACCTTGTTACGACTTCACCCCAATTATCGAACCCACCTTCGGCCGCGCCCCCCTTGCGGTTAGGCTACGGACTTCGGGTGTTCCCGACTCTCATGGTGTGACGGGCGGTGTGTACAAGGCCCGGGAACGTATTCACCGCGGCATGCTGATCCGCGATTACTAGCGATTCCAACTTCATGCAGGCGGGTTTCAGCCTGCAATCCGAACTGGGACGGCTTTTAGGGATTTGCTCCACCTCGCGGTATTGCCTCCCTCTGTTGACCGCCATTGTAGTACGTGTGTGGCCCAGGACATAAGGGGCATGATGATTTGACGTCGTCCCCACCTTCCTCCGTTTTGTCAACGGCAGTCTCGCTAGAGTGCTCTTGCGTAGCAACTAACAATAGGGGTTGCGCTCGTTGCGGGACTTAACCCAACATCTCACGACACGAGCTGACGACAACCATGCACCACCTGTCTATACTTTCCCCGAAGGGCACCTAATGCATCTCTGCTTCGTTAGTACGATGTCAAGCCCTGGTAAGGTTCTTCGCGTTGCTTCGAATTAAACCACATACTCCACCGCTTGTGCGGGCCCCCGTCAATTCCTTTGAGTTTCAACCTTGCGATCGTACTCCCCAGGTGGGATACTTATTGTGTTAACTGCGGCACGGAGGGGGTCAGACCCCCCACACCTAGTATCCATCGTTTACGGCGTGGACTACCAGGGTATCTAATCCTGTTTGCTCCCCACGCTTTCGCGCCTCAGCGTCAGTTATCGTCCAGCAATCCGCCTTCGCCACTGGTGTTCCTCCGTATATCTACGCATTTCACCGCTACACACGGAATTCCGATTGCCTCTCCGACACTCAAGAAAAACAGTTTCAAACGCAGGCTATGGGTTGAGCCCATAGTTTTCACGCCTGACTTGCTTTCCCGCCTACACGCCCTTTACACCCAGTAAATCCGGATAACGCTTGCCACCTACGTATTACCGCGGCTGCTGGCACGTAGTTAGCCGTGGCTTATTCATCAGGTACCGTCATTTCTTTCGTCCCTGATAAAAGAAGTTTACAACCCGAGAGCCTTCTTCCTTCACGCGGCGTTGCTGGGTCAGGCTTGCGCCCATTGCCCAATATTCCCCACTGCTGCCTCCCGTAGGAGTCTGGGCCGTGTCTCAGTCCCAATGTGGCCGGCCAACCTCTCAGTCCGGCTACTGATCGTCGCCTTGGTGGGCCGTTACCCCGCCAACCAGCTAATCAGACGCGAGTCCATCTCAGAGCGATAAATCTTTGGCAGCAAGGCCATGCGACCTCGCTGCATCATGCGGTATTAGCAGTCCTTTCGGACTGTTATTCCCCACTCCAAGGCAGGTTACTCACGCGTTACTCACCCGTCCGCCACTAGGTAGCCTAATCAATTGGACGAATCCTCTATCATAGGCACCCCGTTCGACTTGCATGTGTTAAGCACGCCGCCAGCGTTCATCCTGAGCCAGGATCAAACTCTCAATAAAATGGTATCTAGACGGCCGAAACCGTTTAAATCATCTCATCGAGCTATTTGTCATAGCTTCAAAGAAATTTGTCAAGAGCCTTCCCAAACAATTGCTTGTTTTAGAAAGGACTTCTCGTCCTTTTCTGGTGCTTCGTGTTTTCTTCACGTTGTTTAATTTACAAGGTGCACGCCGCTCTCAGCGGCAGGAGCTTTAGTATATCATATCTCGTTCTCGCTGTCAAGCACTTTTTTCATTTTCTCTCACCGGCTTTTTCCGCCGGCTTCCATGATTCAGCGC
>NZ_JACOPQ010000028.1 GCF_014287675.1 Lawsonibacter faecis
CCTCCATCGCTCCTATTTTTGTATAGCTTCGTTTGCTCATAACAATACCCCCTGATGTAGTTCTATTATCCTACATCAGGGGGCATTTTGTCATTGTCCGTTTTTACTGGGGCTGTTCACAAAGCCCAGGCGCTTTCTTTCACTTTATTTCTTGTCGAAAGCGGGGTTGGTGAAGTAGACGTTGCGTTGGTCCATCTTCTCTTTGGCAAGGCGCACCGCCTCGCCAAAGCGCTGGAAGTGGACCACCTCACGCTCCCTCAGGAACCGGATGACGTCGTTCACGTCGGGGTCGTCGCTCAGGCGCAGGATATTGTCGTAGGTAACGCGCGCTTTCTGCTCCGCCGCCATATCTTCCGTGAGGTCGCAGATGACGTCGCCCTTGACGCCGATGGAGGCGGCGTTCCAGGGAAAGCCGGAGGCGGCGGTGGGGTAGACGCCGGTGGTGTGATCCACGAAGTACTGGTCGAACCCGGCAACGCGGACCTGCTCGTCGGTCAGGTTGCGGGTGAGCTGATGGACGATGGCGCCGATCATCTCCAGATGGCCCAGCTCTTCGGTGCCGATGTCGGTCAGCAGGCCCTTGAGCTCGGGGTAGGGCATGGCGTAGCGCTGGGAGAGGTAGCGCAGGGAGGCGCCCAGCTCGCCGTCAGGTCCGCCATACTGGCTGATAATGAAGGAGGCCAGCTTGGGGTTGGGCGTGGCAATTTTGACGGGGTACTGCAGCTTTTTCTCATATACAAACATCTTATTTCATACCTCCCTCAACAAAATTCCAGGGCCAGGGGTCCTTCAGCCAGGACGCCCAGGTCTTCTCGTTGGCCGTGGACTTCTGGAACAGGGGGCCGTGCATGGCCTCATACTGCTCGCGGGCGGTCTGCTCCATGGCGGCGTACTGCTTATAGAGCTCGAAGGCCTCGGCGTCGCCCTGGTGCGTGTCCAGGTAGAGGCCCAGCTCCACCAGCACGAACTCCAGGGCCTGGAGCTCGGCCAGATGTCCGCTGACCACGTTGCGGGCGTCCGCCTTGACGTGGAAGGGGAGGTTCAGCCCAGGGAAGAGCGTGCCGTTGTTGAGAGCGTCGGCCTGGTTGTAGCGCTTGGATCCGGTCTGCTGAAAGGGGACATACGGGACGGCCAGCGGCGCACACTCGGGCAGCGTGCCGCAGGCGTCCCCGCAGCCGGCGGCCGGGGGCAGGGGAGTGCCGTTATCGGGATACAAATGCGATTCCTCCTTAGTCGGATTGGGGAGGGAGGGACGCGACGGGCGTGCCCCACCGCCTCCCTGATTCATCCTATGCAGTCGAAGGAGGAGGGAAACCGCTTCTCTTTGGGACGGGCTTGTGATATAATGGCATCCGGCGGCGGTTTTATTTTCGATTGGCCGGTTTTTTACGCGGTCTCTGCCGGAACCCTGAAATCCGGCGGTTCCAAACATTTTCGCTCTGGCCCGGCGTTTACAGGACGCCTGCCAAACATAACGCGGCAGATTCCCTCATAAGGTATCGGGAGGGGGTGTCTGTTTTGAAAAAAGATCTGCGGATGAAGATTTTATCCTGGGCCCTGGTGGCCGCGCTGGCACTGGGAACCGGGTATTTCCTGTGGAGCGGGCGGGCCGGCGGCGTCCAGACCCTGGCAGCCGCCAGATTTCCGGAGGAGACGGTGGTGATTGACGCGGGCCACGGCGGAGAGGACGGCGGGGCGGTATCCATCTCCGGCGTGCCGGAGAGCGGCATCAACCTGGCGGTTGCGCTGCGGCTGGACCAGCTCTTCGGCCTGTACGGCGTGCGGACCGAGGTTTTGCGGACGGAAGACATCTCCCTCCACGACAGCGGTGCGGCGACCATGCGGGAGCGGAAGGTCTCCGACATTCATAACCGGGTGGAGCGCATCAACGCCATTGAGAACGCCACCCTGATCAGCATTCACCAGAATACCTATCCCACCGCAAAATACCACGGGGCGCAGGTGTTTTACAGCAACGGCGAACTGTCCATGGCCCTGGCACAGCTCACGCAGGAGACGCTTAGGCTCTCGCTGGATCCGGACAACAACCGGGTTTCCACCAAAATACCTGACACCGTCTATCTGATGAACCACATCTCCTGCCGGGCCATCCTGGTGGAGTGCGGCTTCCTCTCCAACCCAGAGGAGGACCAGCTGCTCCAGTCCAAGGGGTATCAGACCAAGCTGGCGACTGCGCTCTGCGGGGCGTATCTGCGATTTCAGGATCTCTATACCAAAGGAGAACTGCCCAATGAAGGCGAAAGCAGTGTATTTTTGTACCCAGTGCGGGAATGAATTCCCCAAGTGGTACGGCCAATGCCCCATGTGCAAGGAGTGGAACACCATCTCCGAGCAGCCCGCCGAACCGAAAAAGAAGCAGGGGGGAGCCGCGGCTTCCGCCGGCGCCCGGCGGCCCGGCATCAGCCGCCCCAAATCCATCGCGGAGGTGGAAACCACCCACGAGCTGCGGTTCGAGACCGGCATGAGCGAGCTGGACCGGGTGCTGGGCGGCGGGGCGGTGAAGGGCTCGCTGGTGCTGGTGGGCGGTGCGCCCGGCATCGGCAAGTCCACGCTGATGCTCCAAATCTGCGACAATCTCTGCCGCTTCGCCAAGGTTTTGTATGTATCGGGGGAGGAGTCGGAGCGGCAGATCAAACTGCGGGCTGAGCGGCTGAGCGTGAGGGGGGAGGGGCTGTACCTCCTGTCCGAGACCAATCTGGAGGACGTAATCGAGTCTGTGAACGAGCTTCAGCCCGACATCCTTATCGTGGACTCCATTCAAACCCTCTACAACGGCGACCTGACCACCGCGCCGGGCAGTGTCGGGCAGGTGAAGGACTGTACCATGGCCCTGATGCAGTTGGCGAAGGGGCAGGGAATTACCGTCTTCGTCATCGGCCATGTGAATAAGGAGGGCTCCATCGCGGGCCCCAAGGTGCTGGAGCACATGGTGGACTGCGTCCTCTACTTCGAGGGGGAGCAGAACCTGGCCTACCGCATCCTGCGTGCGGCGAAGAACCGCTTCGGCGCCACCAACGAGATCGGCGTCTTCGAGATGGCGGACACCGGACTCTCCGAGGTGCCCAATCCCTCGGAGATGCTCCTCTCAGGCCGCCCGGAGGACACGCCGGGCACCTGCGTCACCTGTGTGATGGAGGGCGTCCGGCCCGTGCTGGCGGAGGTTCAGGCCCTGCTGACGCCCACCAGCTTCAATGTACCCCGGCGCACCAGCAACGGCTTCGACTTTAACCGGGCCAATATGCTCCTGGCCGTCCTGGAAAAGCGGGGCGGGCTGCTGGTCAACTCCTGCGACGCCTATATCAACGTCATCGGCGGCCTGAGTCTGGACGAGCCGGCGGCCGATCTGGCCATGGTAATGGCTTTGGCTTCCAGCTTCAGGGACAAGCCTGTGCCCAACGACCTGGTGGCCATCGGCGAAGTAGGGCTCACCGGCGAGCTCCGGGCGGTCAACGGCCTGGGCCAGCGGCTCAGTGAGGTAAGGCGTATTGGCTTTACAAAATGCCTGATACCGGCGCGCAACAGCGGCAAGGTTGCCGAGCCGGAGGGAATGCAGCTCATCCGCGTGCGCAATATCAGAGAGGCGCTGGCTGCAATTCTGTAGCGGCCGTGGATCGGTGGCCGCCGCAATGCCGGTTTACATGATGTTGGGCGGCGGCAGGACGATTTCATCCTTGGAGGCCATGCGGTAGCGGGGCACAAAGTTCACGCAGCGCTCGGCGTCGTCAGGCAGGCCGCAGGACGCCGCGCGCTCCAGCGCGCAGTAGCCGTCCTGCTGATAGACACAGTCGCTGGTACAGGCAATGAGACTCATTGAATTTCACCTCGCAGATAGATTGGCGCGGAGATGGATGTGAACATAGTCTGCCCGGGAGTGGGAATTTCTATTTCAATCAACGGCGGAGGGAGGGAGCCTGAAAGAGATACGCAACTCAACAAAATAAAAATTTTGTTGAGTAGAGGGGAGGCAAAAACACCCTCAAGGGCTTTCGGGACGCTTCTGCGCTCCGGCAGAGTCTTTTCTATCAAGACCGTCAGGCCGTATCTTTCAGGCAAATGAATTGGACTATCGTACCGAAGCGCCTCAGATTATCCGGGACTTTCTCAACTACCATGAGACAATTCAGGCACACTCCCGGAAAACCGTGGACGAATACTATTTGGATCTGCGCAATTTTTTTCGCTATATAAAGATGGAAAAAGGCCTTGTTCCGCGCTCCGCCGAGTTGGATGAGATTCCAATCGACGACGTGGATTTAGACCTGGTCCGCTCCGTGAGCCTCACCGACGTGTACGCCTATATGAGCTACCTCAGCCGGGACCGGGTCAGGCACGCCAACAGCCCGGAGTCCGGCTATGGGCTGACCCCGGCGGCCCGGGCCAGAAAAATCGCCACCATTCGCTCTTTCTATAAATATCTGACCACCAAGGCGAAGGTGATGGCGGAAAACCCCATGCAGGATCTGGATTCCCCCCGGCTTAAAAAGGCGCTGCCGCGCTACCTGGACTTGGACGAGAGCATCCGGCTTTTGGAAGCTGTCGACGGCGCCAACAGAGAGCGGGATTACTGCATCCTGACGCTGTTTTTGAACTGTGGACTGCGGATTTCCGAGCTGGTGGGCCTGAATCTGAACGACGTCCGGGTTGACCAGCTTCGGGTTCTGGGCAAGGGCAACAAGGAGCGCATCGTCTTCCTCAACTACGCCTGTCAGCAGGCCGTCGCCGACTGGCTGGCCGTCCGCGGAGCTCGGGCCGCCATTGACAAAAACGCGCTGTTTATCACCCGCAGGCACACCCGGATGACCACCGATGCGGTCCACTATATGGTCAAAAAACGGCTGCTGGCCGCCGGGCTGGACCCGAGCCTCTACTCCTCACACAAGCTGCGGCACACGGCGGCCACGCTGATGCTCCAAAACGGCGTGGACGTGCGGACGCTCCAGGAGGTCCTGGGCCATGAGCATTTGAACACCACGCAGATTTATACCCACGTGGACAATGAGGATTTACGGGTGGCCGCAAAGGCCAACCCGCTGGGTAAGGTAACGCGTAAAAAGAGTGCAAAACCCAAAATCCAGGAAGATGACTCAATGAAATCAGGAGGTCTTTAGTATGCCAATTATCACAGTTTCCTATGAAAAAGGTCAGTTTACCGGCGATGGACAGGCTCTGCTCCACGGGGTCCGGGAGGCCCTGACGGCGGCCTTCTCCCTCCCCCCTGACGACGTTTTTACTCTGCTCCGGGTATACGAGCCCGAGTATGTGCGCTTCCCCAAGGGCCAGGAGACCAGCATCCTGGTGGAGGTCTCCTGCTTCTCCGGCCGGTCAGCGGAGCAGAAGGAGCGGTTCTTCCAGCTGGCGGCCCGGGCCGTGACCGACGTGGGCGGCGACGCGGAGCATATGCTGGCGGTCGTTCATGACATTACGATGGAAAATTGGGGCGTCTGGGGCGGCCAGTCCGCCAAAAAAGCCTTTGCGCCAAAATGATATGTAAAAAAGCGCCATCCAACCGATTTATGAACAGCCCCAAGTTATTCAGACAGCACAAAAAAGCGGCCCGTGAGTAGGCAAAGCAGATTATGAGGAGAGGTGGCGCACAAGCGGCGCCTCTCCCGTTTTTATTTGGATACGCTCATAGTTATAAAAGTGAATAAACTCGGCAATCGCATGGTTGGCCTCTTCAAAGGTGTCCGGCTTATGCCTGTAAATACACTCG
>NZ_JACOPQ010000029.1 GCF_014287675.1 Lawsonibacter faecis
ATGGAGAGGCATAAAGGACGCAACCGGTTTTTGGTGTTATGCATCCTGCCTGCAACAGTACTGTTTTTCATATTCATGATAGTGCCGACGCTGAATGTGTTCCGGATGTCGCTGTTTGAGCGGGGGGCGTACTCGCCGACGGAGACGTTTGTGGGACTTGGGAACTTCACGACGCTGCTGGGGGACGCGAAGTTCATCACGTCGATGCAGAACACGGTGCTTTTGATAGTGGTGGTCACGATAGTGACGTTTTTCTTCGCGCTGGTGTTCGCGGGGATACTGACGCGGGAGAAGATAAAGGGGCAGAACTTCTTCCGCATCATCTTCTACATCCCGAACATCCTGTCGGTGGTGGTCATCGCTGGCATCTTCTCAGCGGTGTACAAGCCTGAGAACGGGATGCTGAACTCCATTTTGTCGATGGTCTCGGGTGAGACGGTGATGATACTGTGGAAGGACCAGCCGATGGTCATTGTGAGCATCATCATCGCGATGGTGTGGCAGGCGATTGGGTATTACATGGTGATGTACATGGCGTCGATGTCGGCGGTGAGCGAGAGCCTGTATGAGAGCTCGTCGCTGGACGGCGCGGGGCGAGTGAAGCAGTTTTTCCAGATTACCCTGCCGCTGATATGGACCAACATCCGAACGACGCTGACGTTCTTCATCATCTCCACCATCAACATGGCGTTCCTGTTTGTGAAGGCGATGGTGGCGAAGGGCATGGCGGACGTGGGCCTCTCGTTCATGTACAACCAGAAGGACGCGGGGCTGTACGGGTACTCGATGGCGGCGGGCGTGGTTCTGTTCCTGTTCTCGTTCATACTGTCTGCGCTGGTGAACAGGGTGACCAGGCGCGACGTGCTGGAAGTCTAAGGGGGTGGCGGAAATGAAGGAACATAAGAAGGGCATCTCCGCGGACACCCTGTACAAAGTCTTCATCTATGTGGTGCTGGCCACGCTGGCCATCCTGATTATCGTGCCGGTGGCGTGGGTGTTTCTGGCGTCCATCAAGGACAACACCCAGTTCTACGGGAACCCCTGGGTCCTGCCCAACGGGTTCCACTGGGAGAACTTCGTCAACGCGTGGAACAGCGCGAACATGGGCAGCTATATGCTCAACTCGGCCATTGTGACGGTGCTGGCGCTGGGGATACTGCTGGTGGTGGCGCTGCCGTGCGCATACTGCCTGAGCCGGTTTCACTTCCGCGGGCGCGCGCTTCTGAACACCTGCTTCATGGCGGGGCTGTTCATCAACGTGAACTATATCGTGGTGCCCATCTTCCTGATGCTGAAGGACGGGGACGCGTGGCTGAAGAACCTTGGGCTGGACGGGCTTCTGCTCAACAACCTGTTTGTGCTGGCGCTGGTGTACGCGTCCACGGCGCTGCCGTTTACGGTGTACCTGCTGTCGGGGTACTTCGCCACCCTGCCCCACGACTTTGAGGAGGCGGCGTATATCGACGGAGCGGGCTACGGGAGGACGATGGTGAGCATCATCTTCCCCATGGCCAAGCCGAGCATCATCACCATCATCCTCTTCAACTTTCTCTCGTTCTGGAACGAGTACATCATCTCAATGACGCTGATGAGCTCGTCCAAGGGGCCGAAGACCCTGCCCGTGGGGCTTTTGAACCTGATGCAGACCAGCCAGTCGAAGACGGACTTCGGGCAGCTCTACGCGGGCTTGGTGCTGGTGATGCTGCCCACCCTGATCCTGTACATCTGTGTGCAGAAAAAGCTGACCCAGGGGATGACGGTCGGCGGACTGAAAGGGTAAGGTGAGGGAGCATGAAGTTTTGGAAAGAGCACACGGCGCTGCGGATGGTACTGATGCTGTGCACGTTCGCGGCGGGCGTCGGTCTGATTCTGTACGGCTGGATGCAGACGGGGAAGCTTTGGGGGTTCGCCGTGATGCTGGTGGGCATCGGGTTTCTGCTGGGCTGCCTTTCGCTGTACAACAAGCCGTTTGAGGAGCCGCGGACCAAGAAAACCAAATAGCGAGGAGAACAGGAATGAGCGAGAAGGAACGCAGAAGAGGGCGGGTGACCATCCCCACGGACGTGGACGTGGTGCCCGAGACCCTGGAGATACTGGAGCGCTGGGGGGCGGACGCCATCCGGGACTGCGACGGGACGGACTACCCGGAGGCGCTGAAGGGCGTGGAGGCGAAGGTGTACTCCACGTACTACACCACGCGGAAGGACAACGCCTGGGCGAAGGCGAACCCTGACGAGGTGCAGCAGTGCTACATCATGACGCCGTTCTACACCGCGACGGAGGAGCGGCTGAGCATCCCGCTGATGAAGGGCATCAGCGGGGAGCTTCTGGAGCCCAACACGCGGGACGACATCAAGCGCTGGTGGGAGGTGGTGGACCGTACGGCCGGGAGTGTGGTGGACACGCAGGCGTGGAGCTACGACGCGGCAAGGGGGAGCGTGGAGATACATCGTGCGCAGGCGTACCACGACTACACGGTGAGCTTCCTGGCCTACCTCATCTGGGACCCTGTGCACATGTACAACGCGGTGACCAACGACTGGAAGGACTTCGAGCACCAGATAACCTTCGACGTGCGGCAGCCGAAGACGCGGAAGTACACGATGGAGCGCCTGCGCAGATTCATCGCGGAGCACCCGTATGTGGACGTGATACGGTACACCACGTTCTTCCACCAGTTCACGCTGATGTTCGACGAGCTGAGGCGGGAGAAGTACGTGGACTGGTACGGGTACTCCGCGTCGGTGTCGCCCTATATCCTGGAGCAGTTTGAGCGTGAGGCGGGGTACAAATTCCGGCCTGAGTACATCATCGACCAGGGGTACTACAACAACCAGTACCGGGTTCCGAGCCGGGAGTTCAAGGACTTCCAGGCGTTCCAGCGGCGGGAGGTGGCGGCGCTGGCGAAGGAGATGGTGGACATCACCCACGAGCTGGGGAAGGAAGCGATGATGTTCCTCGGGGACCACTGGATAGGAACGGAGCCGTTCATGCCTGAGTTCCAGGGCATCGGACTGGACGCTGTGGTGGGGAGCGTGGGGAACGGGTCCACGCTGCGGCTCATCAGCGACATACCGGGGGTGAAGTACACGGAGGGGCGGTTCCTGCCCTATTTCTTCCCGGACACGTTCCACGAGGGCGGGGACCCGGTGAAGGAGGCCAAGGAGAACTGGGTGACGGCGCGGCGGGCCATCCTGCGCAAGCCCATCGACCGGATAGGGTACGGAGGCTACCTGAAGCTGGCGTGCGAATTCCCGGAGTTCATCGGCTACGTGGAGAGCGTGTGCAATGAGTTCCGGGAGCTCTACGAGAACATCAGGGGGACGACGCCGTACTGCATCAAGAGGGTGGCGGTGCTCAACTGCTGGGGCAGGATGCGCTCCTGGGGCTGCCACATGGTGCACCACGCGCTGTACCAGAAGCAGAACTACTCCTACGCGGGGGTCATCGAGGCGCTGTCCGGCGCGCCGTTCGACGTGAGGTTCATCAGCTTTGACGACATCAAGGCCGACCCCGGGATTCTGAATGGCGTGGACGTGATTATCAACGTGGGCGACGGCGACACGGCCCACACCGGCGGCGCGGTGTGGGAGGACGCGGAGGTGACGGCGGCCGTCCGCGGCTTCATCTGGAACGGCGGCGGCTTCATCGGCGTGGGCGAGCCCTCCGGGCACCAGTACCAGGGGCGCTACCTTCAGCTGGCGGGGGCGCTGGGCGTGGAGAAGGAGACGGGCTTCACCCTCAACTACGACAAGTACAACTGGGAGGAGCACCCCGGCCACTTCATCCTGGCGGACTGCGGGGGAGATGTGGACTTCGGGGAGGGGAAGAAAAACATGTACGCCCTGGAGGGGACGGAGATTCTCGTGCAGCGGGAGAAGGAGGTCCAGATGGCGGTCCACGGCTTCGGTCGGGGGCGGTGCGTGTACATCAGCGGGCTTCCGTACTCCTTCGAGAACAGCCGTGTGCTGTACCGCTCCATATTGTGGAGCGCCCACGACGAGGCGAACCTGCTCAAGTGGTACTCCGACAACTTCAATGTGGAGGTCCACGCCTTTGTGGAGAACGGAAAGTTCTGCGTGGTGAACAACACCTACGAGAGCCAGTCCACCACCGTCTACCGGGGCGACGGCTCCGC
>NZ_JACOPQ010000030.1 GCF_014287675.1 Lawsonibacter faecis
GGGCTGCGCAAGCAGGCGGGGGCGGCGGACCACCTGGGGCTGAACGCCAGTCTCCCCGCAACCTGCTTCCCCACGGCGGCGACCATGGCCAACTCCTGGGATGAGCGCCTGGGGGAGGAGCTGGGTAAGCTCCTGGGGGAGGAGGCGGCGGCCCAGGGCGTCAGCGTCCTGCTGGGGCCGGCCCTGAACATGAAGCGCTCGCCCCTCTGCGGCCGGGACTTTGAGTATTTCTCGGAGGACCCCTATCTGGCGGGCAAGATGGCGGCGGCGTACATCCGGGGCATCCAGTCCAAAGGGGTCGCCGCCTGTCCCAAGCACTTTGCGGTCAACAACCAGGAGCTGCTGCGGATGCACTCGGACAGCGTGCTGGATGAGCGGACCTTCCGTGAAATTTACCTCACCGGGTTTGAAATTGCCGTGAAGGAGGGGAAGCCCCTCTCCATCATGTCCTCCTACAACCAGATAAACGGCGTCTACGCCAGTGAGGACAAGAAGCTTCTGCGGGACATCCTGGTGGACGAGTGGGGCTTCGAGGGCTTCACCGTCACCGATTGGGGCGGCAGCAATGACCGGGTGGACGGGCTGATTGCGGGCACACACCTGGAGATGCCCGCCACCGGCGGCGACAGCGACCGGGCGCTGGCAGCGGCGGTCCGGGAGGGCAGACTCTCCGAAGACATCGTCAACGAGCGGGTGGACGAGTATCTGCGGGTCCTCTTCGCCACAGTGATTCCCGAAAGCACCCCCGATTTCGATGTGGAAGCCCACCACGCCTTTGCACGGAAGGCTGCGCAGAGCACCATTGTACTGCTGAAGAACGAGGACAGTCTCCTGCCCCTCAAGGCGGGCGCCCGGGTGGCCGTCATCGGCGACTTTGCCCAGACGCCCCGCTACCAGGGCGCGGGGTCCAGCGTGGTGAACCCCACCAGGCTGGTCAGTCCCCTGGAGAGCCTGAGGGAGAGCGGCCTGGAGGTTCTGGGGTACGAGCCCGGCTTCCTCCGCCACGGCGGGGAGGACGGCCCGAAAAAAAACGCCGCCGTGGAGCTGGCGAAGCTGGCGGACACAGTGCTGCTGTACCTGGGGCTGGACGAGATCCTGGAGTCGGAGGGCCTGGACCGCAGGGACATGAAAATCCGCCGGAACCAGATCGATCTGCTGGAGGCGGTGAGCGCCGCCAATCCCAACGTCGTGGTCATCTTCTCTGGCGGCGCGCCTGTGGAGACCCCCTGGCTGGACCGCTGCAAGGCCCTGGTCCACGGCTACCTGGGCGGTCAGGCGGGCGCGGGGGCCATGGCGGCCGTACTGACCGGAGCGGTAAATCCCTCCGGCCGGCTGAACGAGACCTGGCCCCTCCGCTATGAGGACACCCCGGCCAGCGGGCATTTCCCGGGTGAGGAGCGGACGGTGGAGTACCGCGAGGGGCCGTACATCGGGTACCGCTACTACCGCACCGCCAACGTCCCCGTCCGTTTCCCCTTCGGCTTCGGCCTGAGCTACACCACCTTTGAATATACCGGCTTGACGGTTACTGACAAGGAAGTATCCCTTACACTCTCCAATACCGGGAGCCTCGCCGGGGCCGAGGTGGTGCAGGTCTATGTGGGGATGAAAAACAGCGCAGTTTTTCGGCCCAATGAGGAGCTGAAAGGCTTTGCCAAGGTATTTTTGGAGCCCGGAGAATCCAAAGCTGTAAAAATTCCGCTGGACGACAAGGCGTTCCGGTATTTCAATATCAAAACCGGGAAGTTTGAGGTGGAAGGCGGCATTTACGAGGTAAAGGTGGGCTCCTCCTGCGAGAACATCCGCCTGAGCACGGAAATCGAGGTGAAGGGGACCTCCGCCGAGGGAATCTACGACAAGAACATCCTCGCCAGCTATTTCTCCGGTGAGGTGAGCGACGTGGGGGACCGGGAATTCCAGACCCTGCTGGGCCGCCCCATCCCCCCGGCCAGATGGGACCGCAGCGCTCCGCTCACCCTCAACGACACCTTCGCACAGCTCTTTTACGCCAAGCGATGGGTGGGCCGGCTGGTCTGGCGCATCCTCACCCATATGAAGGACAAGGCGGAGAAGAAGGGCACCCCGGACCTGAACATCCTCTTCATCTACAATATGCCCTTCCGCGGCGTGGCGAAGATGATGGGCGGGGCCATGGATATGGCGATGGCCGCCGCGTTGGTGGAGATTTTCAACGGCCACTTCTTCAAGGGCGCGGGCCATCTCATCGGCGGCTTTTTCCGCAAAAACAAGGCGGAAAAGCAGTGCAGTCAAAAGCTGGCGGAGGCAGGAAAGGAGCATATCTGATATGAAAAAACAAGTGGAAAAGGGCGGTATCGCGGGCATGTGGGGCGGCTTTGCCGGCAAACACCCCAAGGCCGCCAAATGGATCCGGGAGGGCGGACTGTTCGTCATCGTCAGCAATCTGGTGACGGTGCTCAAATACTTCATCCTCCAGTTTCTGCCCAACGCGTTCCAGAGCCTCGCCAGCGTGGACTTCGGCTGGCCCGGCATCCCCCTGACCCTCTTCGGCGAGACCTTCAAGTGGAACATCTTCGGCTACGACGTGGCCCACGGCGGTCTGGGCTATTTCTGCGCCTACATGATCGCCATGCTCATCGGCGAGGTCATCAATTTCCCCATCCAGCGCAACTTCGTCTTCCGCAGCAAGGGCAATCTGGCCTACCAGATTGCCTGGTACGCGGTGGCCTTCGTGGTCATCAACTGCATCGTCAACTCGGTCAACTGCATTTGGGTGGCGGTGGCGGGCCTCCTCGTGCCCGACTTCATCTACAACATCGGCACCGTCGTCCTCAACGGCGGCATCTCCATGGTGATCTTCTTCTTCGTCAATAAAATCATCTTCCCGGAAGCGCCGCAGGAGAAGCGCTGTGCCGCCGAGCAGGGCTGATACCAAAAGAAACGGCGTGATACTATGGTGACCATCAAAGAAATCGCAAAAATGGCGGGGGTATCCCGGGGGACGGTGGACCGGGTGGTGAACGGCCGCCCGGGCGTGAACCCGGAGACCGAGAAGCGCATCCGCACGCTGATGGAGGATATGGGCTTTCGTCCCAACGCGGCGGGGCAGATGCTGGCCGCCCGGAAGCGGAAGCTGCGCCTCGCGTTCCTCATTGTCCACGGGCCGGAGCATGTCTTCTTCCTGGACATCCTCCACGCCGCCCGGGACAAGGCCGCTGAGCTGCGGGAGCTGGGGGTGACGGTGGATTTCTACCTCATCCGCCAGTTCGACCGGGCTTACCTGGAACGGGTGCTCCAGGAGGTGGAGGCCAGCGAGCCGGACGGCGTGGCCGCCCTGCCCCTGCGGATTAAGCCCTTTCTGGAGTTCATGGAGCGGCTGAACGCGCGGAAAACACCCACGGTGTTCTTTAACATCGACGAGGATTTTGCCGACCACCTTTGCTATGTGGGCTGCGACTATGTACAGTCGGGCCGGGTGGCGGCGGGGCTTTGCGCCCTTTGTACCGGGGAGGAGGGCGAGGTGGGAGTCGTCACCTGCGACGGCCCCAACTCACCCAGCTTCACCGCGCGGATGGGGGGATTCACTCAAGAGCTCCACGACCGGCACCCCGGCGTGACATTGGCCGACGGCGGCATTCCGGCGGTCTTTCACGGGGACAACTACGACCCGCTGGACGAGCTGCTGGAGCGCAATCCGCTGATGACGGCGCTGTACATCGTCAATCTGGGCGATTTCAACATCTGCCGGGCGGCCCGGAAGGCCGCCGAGGGGCGGGACCTGGCCATCATCACCAACGACCTCATACCCGCCCAGCGGGAGATGCTCCGGGACGGCATCATCTCCGCCACCGTCTCCCAGCAGCCAGACGTACAGGGCGCGCTCCCGCTTCAAATCCTCTACGACCTGCTGGTTTTTGGCACGGCGCCCCAGA
>NZ_JACOPQ010000031.1 GCF_014287675.1 Lawsonibacter faecis
GTGGCCGCGCCGGTCACCGCGTCGCCGCCGGCGAACACGCCCTCGCGGGTCGTCGTCACGCCGTCGTCCTCCACCACCAGGCAGCCCTTCTTCGTCGCCTCCAGGCCCGGCGTTGTGGAGCGAATCAGAGGATTCGGGCTGGTGCCCAGGCTCATGATCACCGCGTCCACGTCCAGCACGAACTCACTCCCGGCTATCTCCACGGGACGGCGGCGCCCGCTGGCGTCAGGCTCCCCCAGCTCCATACGGATGCACTTCATGCCGACCACCTTGCCGCCGTCCCCCAGTATCTCCACCGGGTTCGTCAGAAGGTCGAAGTGGATGCCCTCCTCCTTCGCGTGGTGGACCTCCTCCACCCGGGCGGGCATCTCCGCCTCGCTCCGGCGGTATACCACGTGCACCTCCGCGCCAAGCCGCTTCGCGCAGCGAGCGGCGTCCATCGCCACGTTGCCCCCGCCAACGACCGCCACGCTCCTGCACTGCTTAATCGGGGTGTCGTACCCCGCCTTGTAGGCCTTCATCAGGTTGATGCGGGTCAGGTACTCGTTGGCGGAGTACACGCCGCTCAGGCTCTCGCCCGGTATCCCCATGAACATCGGAAGGCCCGCGCCTGACCCGATGAACACCGCCTCGTACCCCTCCTCGAACAGCTCGTCGATGGAGCACGTCTTGCCCACCACCGTGTCCGTCTCCACGTCCACGCCCAGGGCCTCCAGCTTCTTCACCTCGTTGGCCACAATCGCCTTCGGAAGACGGAACTCCGGGATGCCGTACACCAGCACGCCCCCCGCCACGTGGAACGCCTCGAAGAGGCCCACCTCGTACCCCTGCTTCGCCAGGTCGCTGGCGCAGGTCAGCCCCGCAGGGCCCGAGCCCACCACCGCCACCTTGTGCCCGTTGCTCTCAGGCCTCTTAGGCATCGCGTTCACGTTCTCACGGTACCAGTCCGCCACGAAACGCTCCAGACGCCCGATGGCCACCGGCTCCCCCTTGATGCCCCGCACGCACAGCGCCTCGCACTGGCTCTCCTGCGGGCACACACGGCCGCTCACCGCCGGCAGGGCGTTGGTGTCGGAGATTATCTCATAGGCCCTGGCAAAATCCCCCTCTGCCACCGCTCCGATGAACTCCGGAATGTGGATGTTCACAGGGCACCCGGCCACGCACTTGGGGTTCTTGCACTGCAGGCAGCGCCCCGCCTCCTCCACAGCCATCTCCGCCGTGTAGCCCTCCGCCACCTCCTTGAAGTTGTGGTTGCGCTCCTTCGGGTCCTGCTCCGGCATCGGCAGCTTCTTCGGATTCATATTAGGCATCTCTTTCTTCCTCCCCTTACTGAATCAGCTGCTTGCCCAGGGTCTCCAGGCGGCAGGCGTGGTTTTCCTTTGCCGCGGCCTCGTGCTCGCGGTACAGGCTGTTCCGGTTCATCAGCTCGTCAAAGTCCACCTTGTGCCCGTCGAAGTCGGGCCCGTCCACGCAGGCGAACTTCATCTCGCCTCCCACCGTCACCCGGCAGCCCCCGCACATCCCCGTGCCGTCCACCATGATGGGGTTCAGGCTCACCAGCGTGTGGATGCCGAAGGGCTCCGTGGTCCGGCACACAAACTTCATCATCGGGATGGGCCCGATGGCGATGACCAGGTCGTAGTTGTTCCCTGCCTCGATAAGCCCCTTCAGCTTGTCGGTCACGAAGCCCTTCTCCCCGTACGTCCCGTCGTCCGTCGTCAGGTAGAAGTGCGTGCACGCCGCCTTGAACTCATCCTCCAGTATCACGATGTCCCTGGACCGGAACCCCGCTATCACGTCCACCTCGTACCCTGCCTGGTGCAGGTACTTCGCCTGCGGGTACGCGATGGCGCAGCCCACGCCGCCGCCAACCACGCAGATCCGCTTCACGCCCTCCTCAATATGGGTCGGGCACCCCAGCGGGCCCACGAAGTCCTTAATCTCGTCACCAGCGTTCAGATCCCCCAGAAGCATCGTCGTCAGTCCCACCTTCTGGAAGATGATCGTGATGCTCCCCTTCTCACGGTCGTAGTCCGCAATCGTCAGCGGGATCCGCTCCCCCTCCTCGTCGATCCGAAGGATGATAAACTGCCCCGGCAGCGCCTTCTTCGCTATCTTCGCCGCCTCTACCTCCAGCAGCGTCACGCTGCTGTTCAGCTCCGCTTTCCGTAGTACCTTTGCCAACG
>NZ_JACOPQ010000032.1 GCF_014287675.1 Lawsonibacter faecis
AGCTGATACTCGACAGCCCAGTTGTCCACGAAAGCGGACTTGACGCCGTCCCAGTTGGCGTCGCTCTGGTCGGCGGCGTACATGGTGAGGGCGGTGCTCAGGCCCTTCTTCCACTCCTCGGAGGGGATGGTGGCGAAGTTCCAGGACACGGGGGTCTTGCCCGCGGCGGTCATCTCGGCGTCCTGCTTGACGAAGAGGTTGGGGGACTCCTGGGCGTTCTTGAAGGGGATGACAAAGCCCATCTCCTCAGCCATGGCCTTGGTGCCGGTCTCGGAGGAGATGCACCAGTACATGAAGTCCAGGGTGGCCTGGATGTCCTCGGGCTTGGCGTTCTTGTTCACGCACCAGAAGTTCTCGGTGCCGGTGCACAGGCCCTGACCCTGCTCGTCGCCCACGCCGATGTAGATGGGCATCATGGCCAGGTCGTCGTCGGTAAACTTGCCCTCGCCCACCAGGTTGTTGTACTCCCAGGAACCGTTCTGGAAGAACACGGCCTGGCCGGCCAGGAACTCGTTGCGGGAGTCGTCGCCGGTCTTGGCGGAGAGCTCCTTGGGGTCGCAGGTGGAGTTGTTGATGTAAAGGTTCCAGATATCCCGGTAGTTCTGGAGATAGGTGCCCTTGATGGCGTCGGTGGAGCCGATGCCGTCGGCCTGGTACTCAAAGTAGATGGGGAGGTTGGCGAGGTGGGTCTGGAAGCGCCAGTCGGAGGAGGAGTCCATGCCGGAGGAGGAGAAGGCCGCGAAGCCCAGCTCGTCCTTGCGGGCGGTGATGTCCTCGGCCACCTTCTTCAGGTCCGCGAAGGACTTGATGTCGTCCAGGGAGTAGCCGGCCTGGGCCAGAAGGGTCTTGTTGGCGATGAGGCCGTAGGACTCCACCACGTAGGCGATGCCGTCCACGGTGTCCCCGTCCTTGAGGGCGAAGGCGTCGCTGGTGAGCTCGCCGTAAATCTGGGAGCCGCTCAGGTCGTAGCAGTAGTCCTTCCAGTTGGCGAGGCCCACGGGGCCGTTGACCTGGAAGAGGGTGGGCGGGGTGTTCTTGGTAATCTCGGCCATCAGCGTGGTCTCATACCCGCCCTGGGCGGCGGTCTCCACGGTGACGGGCACGCCGGTCTCGGCGGTGTAGGCCGCGGCCAGGGCCTGCCAGGCCTCGTCCTGCTCGGGCTTGAAGTTCAGGTAGTACACGGAGCCGGTGGCGGCGGGGGTGCCGGCGCTGGGCTCGGCGGGGGTGCTGGCGGACGGCGACGCGTCCGGCGTCTTGCTGGGTGACGGGCTGCCGCCCGCGGGCTTGTCGCCGCAGCCGGCCAGTGCGGTCATCAGAAGCGCGCCGCTGAGTGCAAGAGCAA
>NZ_JACOPQ010000033.1 GCF_014287675.1 Lawsonibacter faecis
GGAATTGGTGTTGTCCTTAATCTCCTTGCCGTCGGAGTTGGTGGGGTTCTTTGTGCCGGGGGCCACGTCCACGGTGGTGGGCTTCTTGCCGTCCAGGACCACGTCGTCGGCCTTGACCTCGGCCTTGGAGATGGTGCCCTTGTTGTCCACCTTCACCGCGTCGTTGGCGGTCAGGGTGGTCACCTTGCCGGTGTTGGAGACCTCGGCGGGGGCGTTGGCGGTCAGGTTGGTGACGGTGCCGGTGTTGCTCACCTTGGCGGCGGCGTTGACCTCCAGGTTCTTCACGGCGCCGTTGTTGGTGACCTCGGCGGCGGCGTTCACCGCCACGGTGTCCGCCTTGGCGGTCTTGGCAATCTCCACGCTGGCGGCGGCGTTCACAGCCACGGCGCCGATATCGCTCTTGCCCTCGATGGAGACGGCGGCGGCGCCGTCCACCTTCACGGTGTCGGCGGTCAGGTCCTTGGCGACGACCTTGCCCGCGCTGGAGCCGGGGGCCACAACCACGCCGGCGGCGGTCCCGGTGAGGACCACCTCGCCCTCGGCGGCGGCGGAGTTCACCACCACGAAGCCGTTGGCGTTGTCGACGCTGTACTCGCCGGGGGCGCTGGCGTAGACCGCGATGGCCTTATCCAGCAGGGCCATGGTGGAGGCCTTGTCGATGTTGGCCAGGGGCGCGGCGGCGCCGGCGCCGGTGCCGGTGAGGATGCCCATCTCAGCCAGGGGGGCCATGTAGCCCGCGGCCCAGGCGGGGACCTCGTCCGCGTCGGTGAACTTGCTCATGTCGGGCTTCTCGGCGGGGGTCACGCCCATGGCCCGGCCGAACATGACCATGGTCTCGGCGCGGGAGATCTCCGCGGTGGCCCTGCTGCTGGCGCCGTCGCCCTGCATGATGCCGGCGGCCGTGCACTTGAGGATGGCGTCGGCATACCACTCGTCGCCCTTCAGGTCGGCGTAGGTGTTGTCAGCCTTCTCGGTGAGGCCGAACATCTTCACGAAGATGGTGGCCAGCTCGGCACGGGAGAGGGGCTTGGCGGGATTGAAGTTCCCGTCGGAGTCTCCCTGTACGATGCCGGCCTTGGCCCAGCGGTTTATGGACTCGGCCGCCCAGCTCGACTCCGCATCCGCAAGGGCGGGCGCGGTTTCTCCCTCCGCGGCGAACGCGGACAGGGAGAGCATGGATAAAATCATCGCTGCGCTCAGAATCAGTGCCAGGGGTTTTCTTGCTTTCATCTTTTTCTTCCTCCTT
>NZ_JACOPQ010000034.1 GCF_014287675.1 Lawsonibacter faecis
CAAGCGGCGCCTCTCCCGTTTTTATTTGGATACGCTCATAGTTATAAAAGTGAATAAACTCGGCAATCGCATGGTTGGCCTCTTCAAAGGTGTCCGGCTTATGCCTGTAAATACACTCGGTTTTGAGAATAGAGAAGAAGTTTTCAGCCATAGCGTTGTCGTAGCAGTTTCCACGCCTTGACATGGACGGCGTAATGCCGTATTCTTGAGTCAGGTCAAAGTATGCCTGCGAAGTGTACTGGAACCCCTGGTCGCTGTGGAGCTGTAACTCCGCAGCGGCCTTCTTTCTCTTCATGGCAAGGTGGATGGTATCCAGGACAAGGTTTACCGTCTGGGCGGTTCCCGTCTTGTAGGCAACGATGCTGTTGTTGAAGAGATCTCGTATCATGGACAAATAGAGCACGCCTTGTCCCGTAAAAATGTAGGTAATATCCGTCACCCACTTCTGATTCTGACGCTGGGCGTGAAAGTCCCTGTTAAGTAGGTTTTCATACTTGTGCATCTGCTGCCCCATCTGTACCCATTTCCTGCGGCGACGGATTTCTGCCAATAGGCTGTACTTTTTCATAATACGCAGAACTGTTTTAGGGTTGCGCGAGATATGTTTCTCCCTCTTGAGCCACCGCCACATCCGCCGGTAGCCGTATGTGCTGTTGCAATGCCGCTGGCATTCTTCTATGTATCCAGCCAATTCCTCGTCCCGATCTGGCTGTCCCTGCCGCCCTACAAAGCTGTAATACCCACTCCGGGATACCTCAAAGAATTGACACATCACTGTTACCGGATACTCAAACCTGTGACGGTAGATAACATGATATTTTACGCGCGCTCTCACTTCCTTCCTATGGATTGCAGAAAATCCCGCAGCAGCTTGTTTTCCATCCGTAGCCGTTCTAATTCCGTTTGGTTTCCCTGATGCGGCGGCTGGCCGTCCTTCCGGGGACGCCCTTTGGGACGTGGTAATATTCCAGCTCTCAGTTTGGCCTGCTTCCGGTTGTACCGGGTCACCCACCATTTCACCTGTTTGTGTTCCAGACTAAAGTGCTCGGCGATTTCCCGATTCGTCTTCCCGCTTTTCCGCATCGATAACAGTTCCTCCTCCATCGCTCCTATTTTTGTATAGCTTCGTTTGCTCATAACAATACCCCCTGATGTAGTTCTATTATCCTACATCAGGGGGCATTTTGTCATTGTCCGTTTTTACTGGGGCTGTTCA
>NZ_JACOPQ010000035.1 GCF_014287675.1 Lawsonibacter faecis
GTTGGTGTTGATTGCGGTGAGGGTCCACCCGTTCCCATCCCGAACACGGCAGTTAAGCTCACCTGCGCCGACAATACTTGGCTGGAGACGGCCTGGGAAGATAGGTAACGCCAACACAAAAAAGAGACAGACTTTTAAGTCTGTCTCTTTTTTTGCGCTTTTTTGGGGTAAGGATCGGGGCTATCGGTCAAACCCAGCAGATAATCCACACTGGTGCCGTAGAGCTGAGCGATCTGGATAAGCAGCTCGGGAGTTATGGCGTTGACGCCGTTCTCATAGGCCGAGTAAGTCCTGCGGTGGATAAAAAGCCTGTCCGCCACGTATTGCTGGGTCCAATCCCGGTCCTCCCGGAGGCTGCGAATCATGGGAAACACCATTCCATAAACACCTCTCGTTTAGTATATGTGGCAGGAATCCTGCCATTGACTTTTGGCAGAAATTCTGCCATACTAAGGAAAAGCATCTTGTTAAAAAGCAAATAACGAGTATTAAAATGCAAAATGCTGACACAATGGAAGCTTTATTAGAGAGGTGGTGCTCCCGAGGCAGAGAAAACAGCCGCCCAGCGCCGTGCCGGTATCGGCAGCACGGCGCTGGGCGATGAGCCGTCACATTTATTCGCACCAGGAAAAGGAGGAAGAAAAAGATGAAAGCAAGAAAACCCCTGGCACTGATTCTGAGCGCAGCGATGATTTTATCCATGCTCTCCCTGTCCGCGTTCGCCGCGGAGGGAGAAACCGCGCCCGCCC